>JADJVW010000043.1 GCA_016710365.1 Candidatus Caldilinea saccharophila
CGGCGGCCTGCGGTGATGCAGCGTTAGCGTTCGCCATCGATCCGTTTCAGGCGCTGACTGCACGTTCGGCCGCGCGCAGCAGATTCTCCATCAGGATCACGTTGGTCACCGGCCCAGTCCCACCTGGCACCGGCGTCAACATGCCGGCGACCTCGGCGACGCCGGCCTGGTCGCAGTCGCCTTTAAGCCCATCGTCAGTGTAGGTCGTGCCAAAATCGACGACGACAGCGCCCGGTTTGACCCAATCGGCCTTGACCATTTCCGGGCGTCCCACCGCCAGACAGAGAATGTCGGCGCGGCGGCAGACGCCGGGCAGATCGACGGTGCGGCTGTGCGCAAGGGTGACGGTGCAATGGCGATGCAGCAGCAGCAAGGCCATCGGCTTGCCGACGATATCGCTGCGTCCGACGATGACCGCTTCCTTGCCCTTGAAGGCGACGTCCGCCTGTTCGAGCAGGCGAATACCGCCGGCGGGCGTGGCGGGGACAAAATAGGGCGGCCGGTCCGCGGCAAGGCGCCCCGCGTTGATGGCATGTACGCCGTCCACATCCTTTGCCGGGTTGAGCAGATCGATCAGCGCAGGGTGGCTGATGTGATCGGGCGTCGGCTCCAGGATCATGATGCCGTGCACCAGCGGCGAGGTGTTGAGTTCGGCCAGCGCCTCTTCGACTTCCACCTGCTGTGCGGAAAGGGGAAGGTCGACCGCGCGGAAGTCGGCGCCCACGCCACCACACGTTTTTTGAAGCGCGCGGGCATAGCCGGCGCTGGCTTCATCCTCGCCAATGCGCAGCACGGCAAGCGTCGGCGTCGCGCCGGTGCGGCGTTGGAAGGCGGCAAAATCGCGCTTGAGCGTCTCGCGGATCGTTTTGGCGAGCGCGCGGCCGTCGAGCAGGTGCGCGGTCATAACGTCACCCCCAGCGCGCCTTCGATGGCGGCCTTTGTCTCAGCATAGGCGGCGTCGGCATCCGTGAGAAATGTCGCGACCTTCGCTGCCCAGGCTTCGACAAAGTCAGCATCCTTGATGAACTTAAGGTTGATATTGACGTTGACGATGGCGCTTTTGAGTGCGGCAAAGGCAAGATAGAGGGCGGTCGCGGCGTCGCTCACCACGTTGGTGTTGCCTTTAGCGCCGACGGGGGCGCTGAGCCGGATGATCTCCAGACATTGCTCGGCCACGGCAAAAGGCACCGCGGCCGCATGTTTGAGCGCCTGCTGCATGGCGTCGGTGCGGGCGGCCTTTTCCGCGTCCGTCTCCTTGGGCAGGGAATAGGTGGCGGCCACTGCGTCGAATGCCGCGGCATCCGCATCGACCGCGGCCAGCAGCTCGGCGCGCAAGGTTTCACTGCGCGCCAGGTAACGCTGCATCTCCGCCTCGACTGCGGCGTACTTTTTCTTGCCCACGGTGAAGTTGATCACCATGCTCACGAGTGCGGCAGCCTGGCTGCCTGTCAGCGCGGCTGCACCGCCGCCGCCTGGCGTCGGCTGTCCCGCGGCCAGAGCGTCTACAAACTCCGTTGTCGTCAATTGCGCTGCATTCATGTGGATATCCTCTCGGCTGGCTGCGCTGCGGGTTGTGTGGATCACCCCCGCGCACAGCAAGATGGTGGGAGCAAACAGCTATAGTTTACTCGATCACGCCTCGACCGCCATTGTCAGCACCACTCGTGATCTCACTACGTGCTGTCTTGCTTACAGCAAATTTCCCCAAAGGAATGGTATGACTAGGGTCTGTTGAGGGATATGGTACAATGAATGCTTGTGAAATAATGGGAACACTTTCGACAGAAGATTTTTTACAGAAGAGTAGCTTTTTGATGGCGCGCGCCGCATGGACTGCAAAATAGCCGGCCAATGTGACGCGGCTGGCGCTGCCGTGCACGCCATCGCAAATTTTCGACACGCACGAAACGATCAGCACAGGCCACAGGGCATGAACTACGATTCGATAGATTTTGAAATGGATGACTGGGACGAAGACGGCGAAGATGAGGTGCTTTATGAGTCTGACGAATTCCGCGAGCAGAAATTCGCCCGTGAGAGCGCCTGCCGGAGCCGATCATCTCCGACGACCTGCCCGTGCTGCCGCTGCGCGGGGTGGTGATCTACCCGATGATGTGGCTGCCGCTGCCGATCGGCCAGGAACGCAGCATCCGGCTCGTCGAAAAGACGCTGCCCAATAACCGCATCATTGCGTTGGTCACGAGCAAGAAACGAAGACGTCGACGAGCCGTCACCGGGCGAGGTTAATCATATTGGCACTGCCGCGCAGGTGCATCGCCGTCTCAAGACGCCCGACGGCACCATGCGGCTGCTGGTGCAGGGGTTGGAGCGTATACGCCTGCTCGAATACACGCAAGAGGAGCCTTTCCTGCGCGCCCGCATCGAGATCGTGCCGGAAGTGCTCGAGGATGGGCTGGAGATGGAGGCGCTGATGCGCGCCGTCCAGGATCTCTTCCGCAAGCTGATCGAGTTGGAACCGCAGATGCCCGATGAGCTGACGATCATGTCGATCAACGTCGATGATGGACGTCAACTCGCCTACCTGGTGGCGAGCAGTATGCGCCTGAAGGTCGCGGACGCCCAGGCGCTTTTGGAGATGGATCGGGTGCGCGACAAGTTGCTGCGGCTGATCCAATTGCTCAAAAAAGAACTCGAAGTGCTCGAACTGGGGCGCAAAATCCAGTCCGAAGCGCAGGGCGAGATGGAACGGATGCAGCGCGAGTTCTTTCTGCGCGAGCAGATGCGGGCGATCCAGAAGGAGCTGGGCGAAGAGGATGAACACGCCGCGGACATCCGCGAGCTGGAAGAGCGCATCGCCGCGGCGGGCATGAGCGAAGAAGCCGAGCGCGAGGCAATGCGCGAGTTGTCGCGTATGCGCCGGATGCCGATCCAGGCCGCCGAGTACAGCGTCATCAAAACTTATCTGGATCTGATGGTAAGTCTGCCCTGGCGCACCGCGACATCCGACAACCTGGACATCAAACATGCGCGTCAGGTGCTTGACGAGGATCACTACGGGCTGGCGGAGATCAAAGAGCGCATTCTGGAGTTTTTGGCGGTGCGCAAGCTGCGCTCGGAGCGGCGCAAGAAGCGGGCGCAAGAGCCGGATGATGTGGGCGATAAGATTCGCCGCGAGCGCGAAGGGCTGGTGCTCTGCTTTGTCGGCCCGCCCGGCGTCGGCAAGACAAGCCTTGGCCTGAGCATCGCGCGCGCCATGAACCGGCGCTTTATCCGCCTGGCGCTCGGCGGCATCCGCGATGAGGCCGACATCCGCGGTTTCCGGCGCACCTACATCGGCGCCATGCCGGGCCGCATCATTCAGAGCCTGCGCCGCATTGAGAGCCGCAACCCCGTCTTCATGCTCGACGAGGTCGACAAGCTGGGGCGCGACTTCCGCGGCGATCCCAGCAGTGCGCTGTTGGAAGTGCTCGACCCGGAGCAGAACCGCGAATTCCGCGACCATTATCTGGACGTGCCCTTCGACCTGAGCCAGGTGCTTTTTGTCACCACCGCCAACGTGCTCGACACGATCCCACCGGCGCTGCGCGACCGCATGGAGATCATCCAGTTGAGCAGCTATACCGAAGACGAGAAGGTCAATATCGCCAAAGGCTATCTGGTGCCGCGCCAGATCAAAGAGAACGGTTTGCGGCCCAGCGAGGTCAAATTGGTTGATGACGCATTGCGCGAAATCATCCAGGGCTATACGCGTGAGGCGGGTGTGCGCAACCTGGAGCGGCAGATCGGCAAGGTCTGCCGCAAGATTGCCGCGGGCGTGGCGGCTGGCGAGATTAAACGCGGGCGCACGGTGAAGCGCAAGGATGTGGCGATCTATCTCGGCAAGCGACGCTTCTTTGACGAGGAAATCGAGGAGCGCCTGGAGAATCCGGGCGTCGCCATCGGTCTGGTGTGGACGGAGGCCGGCGGTGACATCACCTTTTTCGAGGCGACGCGCGTACCTGGCGCCAAAGGCTATACCCTCACCGGTCAACTTGGCGAGGTGATGAAGGAGAGCGCGCAGGCGGCGTTGAGTTACGTGCGCAACCGCGCCGAGAGCCTGGGCATCGACCCTGAGTTTTTCAACCGTTCCGACCTGCATCTGCACATCCCGGAAGGGGCGATCCCCAAAGACGGGCCGAGCGCCGGCATCACGATGGCGACGGCCCTGGCGAGTCTACTTACAAACCGCCCCGTGCGTCCGAAGCTGGGCATGACGGGCGAGATCACCCTGCGCGGCAAGGTGCTGCCGATCGGCGGCCTCAAGGAGAAGGCGCGCTGGCCGCGCGACGGGCTCGATACGGTCTTCCCTGCCGCGGCGCAACGAATCGGATCTGGACGAGTTGCCGGAAGCGGTGCGCAAACAGATGAAATTTGTCTTCGTCAATACAGTCGATGAAGTGTTGGTGGCGGCGCTGCTCTCCAACGAAGAGGCAGACAAGAGCGGCAAAGGCGAACTTCCTGCCAGCGCGGCGCCTGCCAAGTCCAGCCCGCGTCGGCGCAAACAGCCAGATGCGCAACCAGTGGACACGCGACCGATCATCACCATGCGCCCGCATCAGGAATGATCGACGCAAACGCTGTGAAAACGGAAGCTGTAATACTG
Organism: Candidatus Caldilinea saccharophila; assembly: GCA_016710365.1. Lineage (GTDB taxonomy): Bacteria > Chloroflexota > Anaerolineae > Caldilineales > Caldilineaceae > Caldilinea > Caldilinea saccharophila. The sequence continues at coordinate 4,604 of JADJVW010000043.1, forward strand.
GACAATCAGCTCAGTTTTATGTTAAAAAGTTATGCGAGCGCGAACAATGTTTTGCTGCATAGAACTGTTTGCGCTCGCATGGCATCGTATTTACATGAAAAATGAACCGAGGAGGTCGGTGTATTTGTGACTCGAAAGAAAAAATTGAATAGTGGCACGCAACAGGCGCCACAAAGTGTGAAGCCACAACGCAAGTGGTTCAAGGCTGATCTTCACCTGCACACACCCGCATCCGGCGACTATGAAGAACCAGGCGTTAGTTATTTAGCGTGGTTGCGCAAGGTGGTTGAGCAAGGGTTGGAGATCATCGCCATTACGGATCACAACACAGTGGCAGGCATCGGCGCGATTCGCCGAGAGTTGGATTGGTTGACGCAGCTAGAGGCGCAGGGCCGTCTGACGCCCGAAGAACAGGGGCGGCTGCAAGAATGGCGCACATTGGGGAATCAGGTGGTGGTTTTGCCCGGGTTTGAGTTTACAGCCACTTTTGGGTTCCATATTCTTGCCATTTTCCCGCCCGAAACGTCTGTTCGCCAGTTGGAACACATTTTGCTGGCGATGAAGGTCCCCACCGCCAAACTCGACGAGGGGAGTACTGAAACTGGCGCCACCACTGAAGTCATTTCTGCTTATCACATGATTCGCGAGTCCGGTGGTCTCGTGATTGCCGCGCACGCCAACAGCACGCACGGGGTTGCTATGCGCAATTTCCCCTTTGGCGGCCAGACCAAGATCGCGTACACGCAAGATGCCAATTTGACGCGCTGGAGGTCACCGATCTTGACCGGCCTGGCCGCTCGACCGCGCGCTTTTTCAACGGCAGCAAATCGGAATATCCGCGGCGGATGCATTGTCTACAGGGCAGCGACGCGCACAGGCTCACCATGGATCCCAAGAATCCAAAACGGCTCGGCGTCGGCGACCGCGCCACCGAACTGCTGCTGGACGAGCCAACCTTCGAGGCGCTGGCCGCGCTGTTGCGCTCCAAGCAATTCGACCGCGTGCGACCGGCGCGACCGGCCGACAAGCCTTTCGACCCGCTGGATGTCGTGCGCGACGAAGGGCCAACGCTCGTGCAAAGCTTCCAAGAGTCGACGGCGCAGCGCGGCGGGAAGTTCGACGCCATCCTTGCCGACATCTGCGCGTTTGCCAACACGGCCGGCGGCGTCGTCTACGTGGGCGCCAAGCCAGGCAAAGACAAGTTGCGTGGCATCACTTCGCCGGCGCAAGTCGAGCAAGACATCCGCAAGGCAATCGGCGAGCGCATGACGCCGCAACTGGAAGCGAAAATCGACGTCATGCAAAGCCAGAGCGCCAAAATCCTGCGCGTGCAGGTGTCAAAAGGGTTAGATATTCCCTACGCGCTGGACGACAACAAATTCTACGTGCGCGATGAGGCCGAAACCAGCCTGGCCGTGCGCGATGAGATCGTGGCGCTCGTGCGCGAGGCGCTTGGGTTCGATCCGATCATGACGAAGCCGCGCCGCCCCCTGTCACTGAAGCGTCGGCAAAACCCGCCGCGAAAAATGAGCGCCGGCAGCCGAATAATCGTCGCAACGGCGCGGCGCCCAAGAACGGCGCCGCCAAGGCGAGCGTCCCTATCCCCGCAGCCGACGAAGGCGCGACGCCGACGCTCCCGCCCCACGATGCAACCTTTTATCTACCGCAAGTGGGTGTCGAGATTGTCGACAGCGACGAGCGCAACGGCAACCGTTTCTACACGATTCGCGACTTGCGCAACGGTCACGTGATCAAAAATGTAACGCGCAAAGGCGCGCGCAAGTTGTGGAGCTATGCCATCCAGCAGGTCGAGGACAATCAAATCGATCTGAGCAAGATTCAATGGCGCGACAACGCCGGCTTTGTGCGCATGGAACGGCGCGCAGGCAAGCCTCGCTACGACCTCGCCCTGCGTGAAGGGGAAAAGCTTCGCATCTTCTACGGCGTAACTGATGACGGCATGGACGGGGCGTGGGCGCAGTTCGTGCAGGAAGAGTAAAAAATAGAGATTGAGAGATTGAGAGATTGGACAGGGCGGATATCGCTTTTCCACAAGCCAAAATCTCTAATCTCTCAATCTCATCATCTCTTTATTTCCACACATAGATCAACGCCACCACCGCCATCGCCCACAGGATGCTGTTCATTAAAAGCGGACGATCTTCGAGCAGCAGTTCGTCGGGCGCGCCGCCCAGGTGCTTGACATGCACGAGATAGAGATAGCGCGCCAGCATGTAGAAGACAAAGGGCACCGTGAGCAGCATCTTGGAGTGCGCCAGCGCCGTCGTTGCGTCGAAACTGTAAAAGGTGTAGGAGACCAACGTGGCCGTCACTACCATGCTGATAATCTGATCCAGCAGCGGCAGATTATATTCCGACAGAATGGCGCGATGATTGGCGGCCTCCCCTTCGAGCAGCACGATCTCCTGGCGTCGTTTGCCAAAACCCAGGAATAGCGCCAGCAGCGTCACGCAGATATAGAGCCACGGGCTGAAGTTATCCACCTGCACCACCACCACACCGGCCAGCACGCGCAGTAAGAACCCGAATGCCAGCACTATGACATCCAGGATCACGATGTTCTTGAGCCAGAAGCTGTAGGCAATATTCTGCACCAGATAGATGAGCAGGACGACGCCGGCCCAAAGATCGAGCCAGAACGCGCCGCCCATCGCGACCACGGCCAGCAGCGCGGCCGCCGCCACAGCAATGCGCGCCTCCAACTGGCCACTTGCCAGCGGCCGCGACCGTTTGCGCGGGTGCTGGCGATCCTTTTCCATATCGACCAAGTCATTGATAATGTAGACGCTGCTGGAAATCAGACAAAACGCGATAAACATCGCCAGCGTTTTCGCAAACAGTTCGGGGACAAACAACTTCCCGTCGAAAACCAGCGCGGCAAAGACGATGACGCTCTTGACCCACTGGCGCGGTCGCATCGTGCGCAACAATCCAGTGAAATTCTTGCGCTCACCAGCCAGGGACGCGGGCGCGGATGAAGAAGACATGCACGAATCCTTGAACAGTCGAAATGGCGCCGATTTCTGCGCCGAACACCAAAAACATTACGCTAGACGACGCCTCATGTTACCGGAACGCTTGCTAATATCGAAATCGCAGGCGAGCCACGACAATCAATCATGACAACGGCGGCGCCGAAAAAGGAACGACTGGACTTGCTGCTCGTGGCGCGCGGTCTTGCCGCAAGCTGCGAACAGGCGCAACGGCTGATCATGGCGGGCGAAGTCGATGTCAACGGGGTGCGCCATGACAAACCGGGGCGCACCGTCCTCCATAATGCGGCAATCAGCGTGCGCGCGCCGCTGCCTTATGTCAGCCGTGGCGGGTTGAAATTGGCCGCGGCGCTCGACGCGTTTGCGGTAGACGCGACAGGAGTCGTCGCCGTCGATATTGGCGCCAGCACCGGCGGTTTCACCGACTGCCTGCTCCAGCGCGGTGCGGCGCGCGTCTACGCCATCGATGTGGGCTACGGTCAACTGGCCTGGAAGCTGCAAACTGACCCGCGCGTCGTCGTGCTTGACCGGACAAACGTGCGTCATCTAGACGCTTTACCTGATGACGCTTACGCCGACCTCGCTGTGATCGACGCCAGTTTCATCAGTTTGTCGCTGGTTTTGCCAGCGGCGCTCAGGCTGATCAAGCCTGAGGGGCAGGTCATCACCCTCATCAAGCCGCAATTTGAAGCGGATGCCGACCATGTCGGCAAGGGCGGCGTCGTGCGCGATCCCGAAACTCATCGCAGCGTGCTTGTTGATTTCTGCACGTTGGCTGCCTCGTTGGGGCTGACGGTCGCCGGGTTGACCGTATCCCCAGCGCCCGGCCCCGCCGGCAACATCGAATTCCTGGCATGGTTGCTGCGTACATCGGAGTCTACCGTCGCGCACGATAGCAACCAGGCCATCGACGCCGCGTTGACGGCAGCGCAACCCCTGCGTCGGCCACGCCAGTGAAAAGCATCCCAGTGAGAAACATCACGGAGAGTTCAGGGCTTCATCCATAGCGTGCGGCGCGGGCAAGAGGCGATGAAAGACAAACTCTTCAACGGGGCGATTTTGGCGGAGGTGTTCGTCGACGATGCGCCGCAACAGAGATTCATCGACGCTGTGGTACCAGATGCCTTCTGGATAGACGACCAACAACGGCCCGTTGTAACAAACGCCCAGGCAGGGGGTGAGACCGCGCTTGACGCGCACTGGGTTGTCATATGCGCTAAGTTCGCCAAGATACTTGCCGAGCAGATGATAAAGCCGTTCCGCCTTGCCAAGCGGATCGCAATAGATGCCAGTACAGATAAAAACATGCCGCGCGTAAGGCGCCATTTCAGGTGCATCATTCACGAATACATCTCCTGCTTTTGCGATGACGGTGGCGTTGATCCGAACTACAGTCGGGCCACATGTTTGCTGTAATGACCGCTCCGAGCAGGCAGTGTAGCAAAATGAAGGAGCCTTGTTTGGTCGCCAGCTTCCAAATCGGCTGTACGGCACAGGAGAGATGACCGAGGGACATGATACTGGCAGGCATGTTTGCAGAGCGACCCAAAAGCCAGCGACGCGCACGTAGATGCGGCATTGCAGATGCCGCAAAAGTGATTTAGAATACAAACAGCGCCGGAAACTTCCCTCACCGCGACGCATGGATACATAGCGCACGTTCGCCATCTTCGGCGACGGCAAAACCCAATAACCAAGCCGCACCGCAAGTCAGGAGCCGCTTTATGCCGAAACGCACTTATGTGCTTAGCCTTGTGCTGATTCTGTTGGCGCTATTGGGCATCGCGCCGGCCGTGCTTGCCCAGTTTACGCCCGATATCTTTGCCATCGATCAGCCTGTCGTCGATAACCAGGTGAATATCACGCGACTGACCAGCAACGGGCCAGGATGGGTAGTCATCCACGCTGACGACAATGGAAAGCCGGGTGCAGTACTCGGTTACGCCGCGGCGCCTGACGGCATCAGCGCCAACGTCAAGGTCGCGATCACTCCCGTGGGTCTTACCGACGCCCTCTTTGCCATGTTGCACACCGACAGTGGTGAAATCGGGGTCTACGAATTCCCCGATGGCGCGGACAACCCTGTGACTGTACGCGACCGCATCATCATGAAACCCTTTGCCGTGACCGACGTCCAGACCACGGCGCGCGGCTTGGTATTTGGCGATCCAGAGTTCTCGACCCTGGCGACCGCGCTGGACGCTGCCAGTCTCAGCGATGCGCTCGCAGGCGCCGGCCCCTTCACCCTCTTTGCGCCTACTAACGCCGCGTTTGCGGCATTGCCAGCCGGCGCGCTGGAATCGCTGCTTGCGGACCCAGAACAATTGACCCAGGTGTTGCTTTACCATGTCATTGACGGGCAGGCGCTCACCGCAGCCGACATCGCTGAAGGAGAACTCACCACGATGCAGGGCGCGCCGCTTGCCGTCAACGCGCTGGGCGACGCGATGACAGTCGGCGACGCCGCCATCGCTACCGCCGACCTTGTCGTAGCCAACGGCATCATCCACGTGATCGACAAAGTGCTCGTGCCGGTGGTGGAGGAAACATCCGCCCCCGAACAGACGTCGACCGAGGCCGCCGCGGCAACAACCGAGAACGCTGACCTGCTCACCATTGTCGACACAGCGGCTGCCTCCGGCCAATTCCCGACGCTCGTGGCCGCGATTCAAGCTGCGGGTCTGAGTGACGTGTTGGCGGGTGATGGTCCCTTCACCGTTTTTGCGCCTAGCGAAGAGGCATTTGCGGCGCTGCCAGCCGGCGAACTCGACGCACTCCTGGCTGACCCAACGATGTTAGCCAATGTCCTCAAATATCATGTCGTTGGCGGCGCGCTAAAGGCTGCGGACATTGTCAACGGCATGAATGCAGCCACGCTGGAAGGCAAACCATTGACCTTTGCCATCAACGGCGGCGTGACAGTCAACGGCGCTCACATTCTCACCAGCGATGTGCCTGCGCGTAACGGCGTGATTCACGTCATCGATCAGGTGCTTTTGCCGCCGGCCGTCGATGAGAAGGTCGAGAGCGCGGCCATCGCGGCCACGGCTATTCCAGCCCCATCGCCTACCGGCGAAACCATCGCCGCGCTTGCCGGACAATTGGGAGACTTCTCAACGCTGCTCAAGGCGGCCGAGGCGGCCGGTCTGACCGACGATCTGGCCGCCATGGGGCCACTCACGATCTTTGCTCCCACCGATGCCGCCTTCGCCAAGCTGCCGGCAGGTGCGCTTGACGCATTGCTGGCCGACGAAGCAGCGCTGCAAAATGTGCTGCTCTATCACGTTCTGCTCAACCGCTACACAGCAGACGAGTTGGCGGCCGCCGGCATCGAAACCGCGGCGCAGGGCAATCTGCTCGTCTTTACAACGTTGGATGGGCAGGTGCGCCAACAGCGTCCCAATCAGCCAGGCCGACGTCAGGCCAGCAATGGCATTGTCCACGTGATCGACGCTGTGCTGCTCCCGCCACAGCGCCCCAGCGAAGAGGCAGCCTCGGGAACGGATGCTGGCGCAGTCGCCACTGAAGCCGCGGTCGTAGCAGCGGCAGCCACCGCAGTTCCTACGCACACCCCTGTCCCGCCAACGCCAACCGCTACGCCGGCGCCGACAAACACAGCCACGAATACATCGGTCCCGCCGACCGCTACGCCGACGCCGGTTCCGCCGACGGCAACCAACACGGCCACAAACACGCCTGTGCCGCCGACCGCCACGCCGGTTCCGACCCATACGCCGACGCCGGTTCCGCCGACGGCAACCAACACGGCCACAAATACGCCTGTGCCGCCGACCGCTACACCGGTTCCGACCCATACGCCGACGCCGGTTCCGCCGACGGCAACCAACACGGCCACAAATACGCCTGTGCCGCCGACCGCTACACCGGTTCCGACCCATACGCCGACGCCGGTTCCGCCGACGGCAACCAACACGGCCACAAATACGCCTGTGCCGCCGACCGCTACACCGGTTCCGCCGACGGCAACCAACACGCTGGCGCCAACCAACACACCGACGCTGGTTCCGCCGACGAGTACGCCACTACCGACCAGCACACCGACGAATACACAAGTTCCGCCGACCAGCACACCGTTGCCGACCGCCACGCCGCTGCCGCCTACGCAGACAGTGGAGCAAGCTACAGAGGCGTCAACTGCAACCGAAGCCGCGGTCGAAGTCACCACGGAAATAGCGACCGAACTCCCAACCGAACCGGCAACCGAAGTTACGACGCCTGAAGGCGCTGAAGAAGCGACCGCTACAGAAGATGCGACAGCGACAGAAGAAGCGACAGTCGGTGCGGAGATGGCCGAGACAACTGTCACTGAGGAAGCGACGAAAGCTGTGGAAGCAACGACCGCAATGACGCCAGAGGCAAACGCCACCGAGACACCCGGCGATCTTCCCGGCACTGGGCTTGCGCTCGGTTCTGGCGCGACTACCATGCCCGTCGTGTTGTTCGTGCTGGCTGCCCTGATGGTTGGCGGTTTTGTTACACGCCGCCGCAACGACTAGCGCAAGGCAATCGTCGCACAGCCACAAATTCAGGCACGGCGCCGGATGACGCTCCGGCGCCGTGCCATTCTGGACAACATTGTGCGTCGCGTTAGTCAATCGTGTCTGCAACGTAGTCGAGCCTGATGCATCCGATCTTAAGCTCTGCGTTTGATGTCCAACTACCAAAACTATTGAAGGGAGATTCTATTATGTCAAAAAAGCACATTTGGGCATTGCTGAATGTGTTGGTCGTGGCTGCGCTGATCTTCGGTGGCTGCGTAGCCAGCCAACCCGCGGCGCCCTCAACAGCCCCTGCGGAACAAGCGGGGGGCGAGGAAGCTGCTGCTCCGGCGGACAGCGGCGGCGTCCAGATTCCCGACGTTCAAGAAGGTAAATATAACGTTGCCTTTGTCTATGTTGGCCCACACGACGACGGCGGCTGGTCGCAGTCGCACGATGTGGGTCGCCAGTACGTCGAGGCAAATATGGAAAACGTCCACACCGCCTATGTCGAGAATGTGGCCGAAGGCGCCGACGCCGAACAGGTGATTCGCTCACTGGCGCGCAAGGGTTTCGATGCGATCTTCACGACTTCCTTTGGATTCATGGACGCCTCCGCGATGGTCGCTGAAGAATTCCCCGACATCGACATCATCCACATCAGCGGCTTCCAATCCAACGGCGCCAACTTTGGCAACTTGATGGGCGCGATGGAAAACATCAAATACCTGGCCGGTATGTTGGCCGGCAGCCGCGCCAAGGTGGATGGCAACCCGCACATTGGCTATGTCGCCACCTTCCCGATCCCGGAAGAGCTGCGCCTGGGCAATGCCTTCGCCCTGGGCGTACAGGAAACCTGCCCGGAATGCACGATCGACGTGCGCTGGATCTACACCTGGCACGATCCCATTGTCGAGAAGGAAGCCGCATCCTCGCTCTTCGACTCCGGCGTGCAGGTCGTCATGACCGGCGCCGACACCCCGGCGCCCGCCGAAGCCGCGCCGGCCGGCAAGTGGGGCATCACCTACGATTACGCAGGCAATTGCAAGATCGACGCCTGTCTCACTTCCATGTATTGGAACTGGGGGCCAGTCTATGCCGACATCGTAGAGCGCTCGCGCAACAATGAATATGTCGGCGGTTCAGAGTATTTTGACGCCGACAGCGGCGCACTCGGTCTCTTTGGCTTTATGGAAGGCGAAACGCCGCAGCCTGGCGTCGCCGACTTGCCGGAAGAAGACTTGCAGTTGATCCGCGATACCTTGGCCCAGATGCTTGCCGGCGAGTTTACGCGCTTTGACGTCTTCAAAGGCCCCATTACTGACAATCAGGGCAATCTCGTGCTGGCCGATGGCGTCAGCCTGGAGCAGGTCGACCTCGACGGCTTTGCGCAGTTTGGCAGTTCGTGTAAAACCTGTATGTACTGGTGGAACGAGAACATTACGGCGGAACTGCCCGCGCTCGACTAACATGCGGCTTGACCGTCAGCCAAATCTCCTGTTTGTGTAACGATGGCCAGTGAGGCGTTGGGATGTTGGTGTTTTGGGGATCACCCAGACAGCAACATCCTGACGCCTCCAAACCTAACCCTTCACACCGAAACTGCCCATGAGCGACTCACCCTATGCCGTAGAGATGTCCGACATCGTCATCCGATTTCCAGGCGTGTTGGCGAACGATCGCGTCAATTTCACGCTCAGGAAAGGGGAGATTCACGCACTGCTTGGCGAAAATGGCGCGGGCAAAAGCACATTGATGAATGTGCTCTCCGGTCTCTACAAGCCAAACGCCGGTGTGATCAAGGTCGCTGGACAAGTTGTCAATTTCAACTCACCGCGCGATGCTATCACCCAGGGGATCGGCATGGTGCATCAGCACTTTATGCTCGTCCCGACGCAAACTGTGACGGAAAACATCCTGCTGGGGTTGAAGGAACCGCGTTTCTTGATGAACCTGCCGCGCTACGAACGCAAGGTGCAGGAAATCCAGGAGCAATTCGGCCTGCGCGTTGACCCCAAAGCCAAAATCTGGCAGATTTCCGTGGGCGAACAGCAGCGCGTCGAAATCCTCAAGACGCTTTACCGCGGCGCCAATGTGCTGATCTTCGACGAGCCGACCGCCGTCCTGGCGCCGCAGGAAATCTACGAGCTGATTGCCACGATGCGGGCGTTGGTGGCGCAGGGCAAGTCCATCATCTTTATCAGCCACAAGTTGCACGAGGTTGAAGCCGTCGCCGACCGCATCACCGTGCTGCGCAAAGGGCGCGTCACCGCCGAGGGGCTGCCGATGGCCGGCCGCACCAAGCGCGAACTGGCGCAACTGATGGTCGGCCGTGATGTGATCTTTGCGATCAAAAAGGAGCCGCGCTCCCCTGGTGACGTCGTCCTGGAAGTGAGCAACCTTAAGGCGACCAACAACAAAGGCGCGCCTGCGCTGCAGGGCTTTTCCCTGGATGTGCACGCCGGCGAAATTGTCGGCATCGCGGGCGTCGCCGGCAACGGCCAGAGCGAACTGGCCGAATGTATCACCGGTCTACGCGTCTGCGACGGCGGAACGGTCAGCGTCGACGGCGTCGAATTGACCAACCATCCGCCGTTGGCGGCCATCCTCGCCGGCGTTTCCCATATTCCCGAAGACCGAAACCGCGTCGGCTCATCCCCTAATTTAACGATCACCGACAACGTGATTATGAAATGCTATCGCCGCGACCCGGTCGGCAATGGGATGACCATCGACGATCACCATGCAGACGCCTATGCGCGCAACTTGAAGCAGACGTACGATATCCTGGCGCCGAGCGTGCAGACGCTGGCGCGCAAGCTGTCGGGCGGCAACCTGCAAAAAGTGATCCTGGCGCGCGAAATCACGGCCAACCCCAAGCTCATCGTCGCGGTGCAGCCAACGCGCGGGCTGGATGTGGGCGCGGTCGAAGCGATTCAGCAGCACCTGCTCCTGCAGCGCATGATGGGCGCCGCCATTTTGCTGATCTCTGAGGAACTGGAAGAACTCATCACGTTAAGCGACCGCGTCGCCGTGATTTTCGACGGGCAAATCATGGGCGTCGTCGCAGCGGAGCAGGCGGATATCAACGAAATCGGCTTGATGATGACGGCACGCGCCAACCTGCAAAGCTCGCAGGCGCGGCTACGTCGGCACATCACCTAAAGTTGCGAACCCTATGGCTTTACCCTTTTCCGTTGCCGTCGAAAAACGCACCGAAGATGTGCCGCGCTGGATGCCTGCGCTCACGTCAGTCGGCTCCGTTGTGTTGGCGTTCGCCTTTAGCGCCCTCGTGCTTTGGCTGATCGGTGTCAACCCTGTGCAGGTCTACGGCTTCTTCTTGCGCGCCACCTTTGGCAGTTGGGCGGCCTTTTCCGACACGATGGTCAAAGCCACACCGTTGATCCTCGTGGGGTTGGCGTGTACAGTTGCCTTCAAAATGAAGCTGTGGAACATCGGCGCCGAAGGCCAATTTTACATGGGCGCCTTTTTTGCCAGCCTGGTCGTGCTGGTGCCGCTGCTGCCAACCAACAGCCCGCCCGCGGTGCTGATTCCCGCGATGGCGATCATGGGCATGGTGGGCGGCGCGGTTTGGGGCTTCTTCCCTGGCGTGCTGAAGGCGCGCTTTGGCGTCAACGAGATCATCACGACCTTGATGCTCAATTACGTCGCCATCCTGTGGAACAATTTTGGATCTTCGACCGCTGGAGCGACGCCGGCTTTCAGATGACGCCCACCTTCGAGCGCAATTCCTGGCTGCCGCGTCTGTCCGACTACGCCCGCACCTACCCGGCTTTTTCGGGGATCACGTTGCATCTCGGCGTGATCTTTGGAATATTGGCGGCGATTGTGGTGTGGTGGGTCATGCAGCGGAGCCGGTGGGGCTACGAAATCCGGCTCATCGGCGACAACCCGCAGGCGGCGCGCTATGCCGGCATCAACATTGCGCGCAACATTGTGCTGGTCATGATGTTTTCGGGCGCGCTGGCTGGGCTGGCGGGCATGTCCGAGATCAGCGGCGTCGTGCACCGGCTGCAAGAGCGCATCTCGCCGGGCTATGGCTTCACGGGCATTATCGTCGCCTGGCTGGCCAAGCTCAACCCTTTCGGCGTGATCCTGGTCTCGATCCTCTTTGGCGCCCTGATTGTGGCGGGGCGCGAGGTGCAGCCATCGGGCATCGCTCAGTTGATTCAAGGCTTTGTGCTCTTCGCCGTCATCAGCAGCGACGTGCTTCTGCGTTACAAAATTCACATCGTGCGTGGCGCTGATCGCACCGCTGCTGTAGGAGAGAGCACATGAACCTGGAGATCATTCTGCACGCTGGCCTGGCAACCGGCACGATCCTGTTGTTTGCCGCGATCGGCGAAGTGCTGGCCGAACGCGCGGGGGTGCTCAACCTGGGCGTCGAAGGCATGATGCTGCTGGGCGCCATGACTGGTTTCAGCGTCTCGTTGGCGACCGGCAACCCCTGGTTTGGGGTGGCAATGGCCATGCTGGCCGCGGGGCTGTTGAGCCTGGCGCACGCGGTCGTCACCATCAGCTTTCAGGCCGACCAGGTGGTAAGCGGCTTGTCGCTCACATTTCTCGGCACTGGTCTGGCGTTGGTGCTGGGGAATGGACTGACCGGACAGAACGCCGCGCTGATTCCTAATTTTGACATCGCTGGCCTGGCAGCGATCCCCTTCATGGGGCCGGTCTTTTTCAAGGATCACAGCCCGCTGGTTTACATCGGCTATGTTTTTGCACCGCTGGTCTGGCTGTACATCGAAAAGACGCGACCTGGGATGCATCTCCGCGCGATAGGCGAGAAGCCCGTAGCCGCGGATACAATGGGCGTCAACGTTTATGCGTTGCGCTATTTCTACGTCTTTGTCGGCGGCTGTCTCGCCGGACTGGCCGGCGCTACGATCAGCCTGTCGGTGTCGCCGGGCTGGTACAGCGCGCAGACGACCTCTGGGCAAGGCTGGATTGCGATAGGCATCGTAATCTTTGCGCAGTGGAATCCGCTGCGTGCGGCGTTGGGCGCCTATCTCTTTGGCGCGCTGCGGCGAGCTATTTTGGACCTCCAGGGGCCGCGCATGATCCTTGGCTTTACAAATCCGCTGTTTATCAATTCAAACTTTGGCTTTTTTCTACAAATGGC
>JADJVW010000044.1 GCA_016710365.1 Candidatus Caldilinea saccharophila
CGCACCGACGACCAGATCATGCGGATGCTCCATTTCCACAACACTGGCCCCGATGCCATTCCCGGTCTGATCGTCATGAGCATCGCCGACATCGGCGAAGGCGGGGATGACGTCGACGCCGCCAATGAGCTGGCCGTCGTGCTCTTCAACGCTCAGCCAGACTCAGTTATCTTCACCGATGCGACGCTGGCGGAGATGGGGCTGGCGCTGCACCCGCAATTTGCCGAGAACAAACGTTACGCTGACGCTGCCTACGACGCAGCGACAGGTGAGTTCACTGTGCCGGCGCGTTCCGCCGCAGTCTTCCTGGCCGCAGAAGTGGCCGCCGACTTTGCCGAGCGTTTTGCGGACATGGACGCAGCATTGCAAAGCCGTCGCGCCGAACAGCCGCCGCTGGAGGTGATCAACGCGCCGGCCGAGGGCGGCGTGGTCGAACGCCCCGCGCCCGAAGCCGTCTCCTTCCCCGGCACGATCGGCGCGGCCCTGGGCGGTGCGGACTGGGCGCCGGACGGCGCCGCGGTGCAGGCGACTGACCAGGGCGACGGTGTGTGGACGCTCACCGGCAGCCTGCCCGCGGGCAGCTACGAATTCAAGGCCGCAATCAACGGCGCGTGGGACGAAAACTACGGCATCGACGGTGAGCAGGGCGGCGCCAATCTTTCGCTGACGCTCGACGCCGACGCCGAGGTGACCTTCCACTATGACCGCGCCAGCAACGCGGTCTGGGCCACCGTCGATGGCGTCGTCGTCGCTGGCGCCGAACCGGCAGCCGGCAGCGACGAGCCCACGACTGATACCGACGGCGGCGACCTGCCCGCGGCGGCGCCCGAATCTGTCTCCTTCCCCGGCACGATCGGCGCGGCGCTGGGCGGCGCGGACTGGGCGCCGGACGACGCCGCGGTGCAGGCGACGGGCGAGGAAGGCGGCATCTGGGCGTTAATCGGCAACCTGGAGACGGGCGAGTACGAGTTCAAAGCCGCCATCGACGGCGCGTGGGATGTCAACTACGGCCTCGGCGGCGAGTTGAACGGTCCCAACATCCCGCTTGTGCTCGACAGCCCCGCCACCGTCACCTTCCGCTACGACGCCACCACCAATGCCGTCTGGGCGGAGATCGCTGGCGAGGTCGTCGCTGGGGAAGCGCCGGCCGAGTAGCGGAGACTGCTGACGCAGAGACGCGGAGAGGCAGAGGTTCACAGAGAAAGTTAGTACAGAAGGGCGCAAATCAGCCGCTGGTTGGTACGGTGCAGAGAAACCGAGTTTTTCCAAAAAACTCGGTTTCTGGCTGCTGGCTTATTGATAACGCTTTCAAACTTACGTGATTCACTGTGCAGGGGAACCCGCCCATGCCTACACACCTCTATACTGCGCCGGCTGCCGCCGGCAAGAGCGCCTGGGTTGTCGAACGCGTGCGCGCCGCCGCGGCCGAGTTGCGCCATACACCGCTGGTGATTGTCGCCACGCCGCTGCAGGCGCAGTCGTTGCGCGGCCGCCTGGCCGCGGCTGGCGGCGCGTTGGGTGTGGCGACAATCACCTTTGACGAGTTCTTCGCTGCCATTCTCCAGCACGCCGGCAGCGTCTACACCGAGTTGAACGGCGCCGTGCGTCACCGCCTGCTGCGCGTGACCGTCGATGCCCTGGTCGCGACGGGCGCGATCGACTTCTACCGCGGGCTGGCCGCACGGCCCGGCTTCCTCGCCGCGCTGGAGCGACTGATCGTCGAACTGAAGGGCGCTAACATCCGGTCTGACGCCTTTGCCGGCACGCTGGCTGCGCTCGACGCGCCCCCGCGCCTGCGCGAGCTGGCCGCCATCTACACGCACTACGCGACGCTGCTCGCCGCCAGCGGCTGGACCGACCGCGTCGGCCTCGGCTGGCTGGCGCTCGATGCGCTGGCGACCGATACGCTGGCAATCGATGCGCTGGCAATCGATGCGGTGCTGCCTGCATGGTCGCCGCTCATCGTCGATGGCTTTGACAGCTTTACCGTGGTTCAGTGCGCCACGCTCGCCGCGCTGGCTCGGCGCACCGACGATCTGACCGTCCTGCTCACCCAGCCCAGCGGCGTCCAGACAGCTTCGCCCTACCGCCTCTTCGGCGACACCGTTGCCCAAGTGGCGGCCGCGCTGGGGACGGCGCCGCTGCCGCTGCCGCTGCCTGCGTCCGCCGTCCCCAGCGCCCATCCGCTGCGCGCGCTGGCCGAGAGCCTCTTTGCCGGCCACGGCGAGGCTGTGGCCGAGAGCCTCTTTGCCGGCCACGGCGAGGCTGTGGCCGAGAGCCTCTTTGCCGGCCGCGACGGAACTGTGACCGAGGGCCTCTCTGCTGGCCGCGGCGAGGCTGTGGCCGAGAGCCTCTTTGCCGGCCACGACGGAACTGTGACCGAGGGCCTCTCTGCTGGCCGCGACGAGGCTGTGCCCGCGTCCTTGCTCACGCTGTTGGCCGCGGCCGATCGCGCCGGCGAGGTGCGCGCTGCGCTGCGCTGGCTCAAGGCGCGCATCGTCGTCGACGGCTGCCGGCCCGACGAGCTGGCACTGCTGGCGCGCAGTCTGACGCCTTATCGCGACCTCGTCGCTCAGACCGCCGCCGAGTTCGGGCTGCCGGTGCACTTTGCCGCCAAGCTGCCGCTGCGCCAGAACCCGGCCATCGCCGCGCTGCTCGATCTGCTGGCGCTCTTTCTGCCCGACGCGCCGAGCGCAGGCTATCGCCTGCCGCGGCGTGCGCTGGTCGAAACGTGGCGCTCGCCCTACTTCACCTGGCGCGCCGGCGACGCGGCGCCCGATCTGCTGCCCGGCGACGCCGACCGGCTCGATGCGCTGGCGCGCCGTTTCCAGGTGATGCGCGGGCTGGCGCAGTGGCGCGAGGCCTTTGCCCTGCTTGCCGTACAGCGCCCGCACGCCGCCGCCACCGACGACCGCGCGGACGCGCCATCGGTGGCTGACGATGATGCCGCTGTCAATCTCGCCGCGCGCTTCGAGCGCTTTGTCGCTGCCCTGACCCCGCCGGCGGCGGCCAGCCTGCGCGACTTTGTGGCCTGGCTCGAAACGCTGATCGGCGCCGATGAGGAGCTACCCGCGCACGAAGACGGCGCACCGGCCAGCGGCTTCAGCCTCGAAATGATCGCGTCGATCCACGGCGCCGCGCAGAGTGAAGCCGCCGGCGGGCAGCTCGCGGCGTTGCGCCGCCGCGACATTGCCGCGCTGCGCGCCTTCAAGGAGGTGCTGCGTGGGCTGGTATGGGCTGAGGAGGCAATGGCGTCACTTGGCGCTGCGGACGCGCCGCTGACCCATGCGCGCTTTGTAAACGAGTTGACGGCCGCGGTCGATGCGGCCGCCTATGCGCCGCCGCTCGACCGTGGCCGCGCCATCCTGGCGGCGGACATGCTTGATGTGCGCGGCGTCGCTTATCGTGGGGTGGCGCTGCTGGGCATGGCCGAGGGTGAGATGCCACAGCGCCGGCGCGAGGATGCCTTTCTGCGCGACCGCGACCGGGCGGATCTGCAAGCCGCGGGACTGCCCGTTGCATCTTCGACGCGCAGCTTCGAACGCGAGTACTTCTATCTGACGGTTGCCCGCGCGCGGGAATGGCTGCTGCTTACCCGCCCACGTCTGGCGGAGGGCGGCGCAGCCTGGGAGCCTTCGCCCTACTGGCAGGAAGTGGTGCAACGGAGTAACTGCGCGCCCGAAAGTGTGCCGGGCGAATACCGGCCAGGATTGGCGAGCGCGGCGTCGCTGGCCGAAGTGCTGGAGCGTGCGCTGCGTGATCCGGCTGCGCAGGCATGGCTGGCCGCACAGCAGCCCGGCCTGTGGCAGCGCGTGCAGCACGGCGCCGCGATCGTTCGCCAGCGTGCATCCTTTGTCGGCGCCAGCCCTTCCCGACGGCTTACTGGGCAACGATCCCGCCGCGCTGGCCGCGCTGCGCCCGCACCTGCGCCGCTGGACGCCCACGCGGCTGGAACACTACCGCGCCTGCCCGCACTGGTACTACGTCGCCCATGTGCTCGGCCTGGAGGCGCGCCAGGAAGCGGAAGAAGGGCTGAATCTTGCCCAGCGCGGCACACTCTATCACCGGATTCTCGAGCAGCTTTATCGCGAGACGGGCGCGACGGCCAGCACGGAAGCACGATTGGCTGCGCTGCCCGCCGTTGCCCAGCGCGTCTTCGCGGAAGCACCGGCGCGTGATGGCTTCCGCGTCACAGCCTGGTGGCAGCAGACGCGCGTCGAGATCGAGTCCGACGTGGCGCGGTCGCTGGTTGCACTGGCTGACTACGACGGCGCGCCGATTGCGCTGGAGGCGACCTTTGGCCGCGACGCGCTGCTGGAGCTGTCGTTGGATGGTGAGCCGTACACGATCAGCGGCATCATCGACCGCATCGACCGGAGGCCGGATGGCACGCTGCGCATCATCGACTACAAGAGCGGCGTGGGCGATCTCGACACGGCCAAAGCGTTGATCGACGGCAAGCGGCTGCAACTGGCGCTCTACGCGCTGGCCGCGCAGCAGGCGCTGGCCCTGGGAACTGTCAGCGATGGCTTCTACTGGTTCGTGCCCAAGGCGCAGCCCAGCCGGTGGTCGCTGGCAACTTTTGAGCATCCGGACACTGGCGCCGTGGGTGCGGGTGCAGCCATCGACCTTGCCACGCGACATGCCGATGCTGCCGTGGCCGGCGCACGGCAAGGCCATTTCACGCCGCGCCCGCCCGGCAGCGGCTGCCCGGATTACTGCCCGGCGGTCGCGTTCTGCTGGCGGTATAGACCAAAAGATTGATGTGGTTGACGCTGATGAAGATGATGGCCTAAAATAGGGTCGTAGATTTGGGGCTAAGTCAGGGTCGCAAGGAGGGGATATGCAACAGGCAAAGTTTAGTTTGACGCCGGGGTTGAGCGAGTTCGTCGCCAGCTATGCCGCGTATGGATTCAAGGACAAGAGTTCGATGGTGCAGACCGCGCTCCTGAAGCTCAAAGAGGAGATCGAACGCAAGGAATTACGTGAATCGGCCGAACTCTATGCCACTGTCTATGAAGAAGAGGCCGATCTGCGCGAACTGACCGAAAGTGCAATTCAAGGCTGGCCGGAATGAGTGCGCTTATGCGCGGCATGGTGATCGATGTCAACCTTGATCCCGTGCAGGGATCGGAAACTGGTAAGGTACGTCCCTGCGTGATTGTGACCAATGACGCCTATAACGCCAGACTGCCGGTGATTCAAGTCGTTCCGCTTACGGCATGGAGCGAGAAGAAAGCAGCCATCATCACGAACGTTCCGATTGTTCCCGACTCACAAAATGGTTTGACAAAACGGTCGATTGCCGACTGCCTGCAAACGCGTCCGGTCGACCATCACCAGCGCTTGATCAAGGTGCGCGGCCAGCTTGACGCCAAGAGTTTGGCAAGTATTGATGAGGCGCTGAAAAAAGTCTTTGCGCTCAAGTAGGCCGCTTGATTTGCCAGCGGAATCAGCACACATGCGTCCTTTACACCCGATCGTTCTCCAAACGCCGCCCAGCGACGACCAGATGCCGGCCGTCGCCACGACCGATCGCGATGTGGTGCTGGTGGCCGGCGCCGGTGCGGGTAAGACGCGCACGCTGGTGGCGCGCATCCTGCACCTGCTGGCGCAGGGCGCGCCGGCGCGTGGCATCCTGGCCGTCACCTTCACCGTCAAGGCCGCGCGCGAGATGCGCAACCGGCTGCGCCAGGAGATCGCCAATTATCTAGCGCAGCCCGGGCTGGAGACGATAGAACGCGCCCGCTGGCAGGCGATCTACGCCGACCTCGACGCCGCGCGCATTGGCACGATTCATGGCCTGTGCAGCGAGATTCTGCGCGCGCATCCGGCCGAAGCGGCCATCGACCCCGATTTTGCCGTGCTGGAAGAGGCGGCGATGCTGCAACTGCGCACCGAGGCGCTGGCCGAAGCGCTCGCCTGGGCCGCCGCCGACGCGGCCGCCACCGTGCTCTTTGCCCACTTCACGGCCGATGAGCTGGCGGCGCTGCTCGACGCGCTGCTCGCCGACCGTCTGAACGCCGAGTCGCTCTGCGCGCAATGTGGCTGGGAGCAGTGGTCGACACACGCCAACGCCGCCCTCAGCGAAGCGCTGGCCGATGAGTCGCTGACCGCCGACGCCGCCGAGATTCTGCACCTGGAGGCGGACGGCGCTCTGGCTGTAGCGCTGGCAGCCGGTGATCCACTGGCGCCGGCGCTGGCCGACTTTGCGGACGCATGGCGTACGGTGCAGTACAGCCTGGCAGCCGGCGATGCGGCGCAGGTGATCGCAACGTTGCCGCGTCTGCGTGCGGCCGTGCCCGGCAATCGCGGCCGCGCTGCAAATTGGCCGGGCGTCGATATCAAGACGCTGACCAGGGACGTGCGCGACGCCTACGACGCCCAGATCAAGCCGCTGGTGGAGGGCGTCGACCCGGCGCTGGATGCCCTGCTGGCCGAGCTTATGCCCCAGATCGAGCGCCTCTTCCACAACGCGCTCGCCCGCTATCACGCACGCAAGGAGGAGCGTCACGCGCTCGACTTCGACGATTTGGAGGCGTGCACGCTCGATCTGCTGCGCACCAATGCCGAGGTCTGTGCGCGCTGGCAGGAGGAGGCGCACGCGCTGCTCGTCGACGAGTTTCAGGATACCAATGGACGCCAGCGCGACCTGGTGCGGCTGCTCAACGCCGGTCGCGGGCGGCTCTTCATCGTCGGCGATGCCAAGCAGTCGATCTACCGCTTCCGCGGCGCCGACGTCGAGGTCTTCCGCCAGGAGCGCGCCGCCATCGAGCAGCATGGCCTGCGCTGCGACATGCAACGCTCTTACCGCAGCCACGCCGCGCTGCTCGATGCGCTCAACCCGCTGCTGGCCGGCGTCCTGGGCGACGCGGCCGACGCCAGCGAACCCTGGCGCGAGCCATTCGCCGCGCTGCACGCCGTCCGCCCTACCGATCCAGCCGCGCTGCCGCCGCCCTTTATCGAATTTCATCTTGCCATCGGCGCCAAAGGTGATGGCAGCCTCGAGCGAGCGGCGGATGGGCTGGCGATGCGGCTGCGTGCGTTGATCGGCGTCTCCGGAGCGTCGCCGGCGTGGGAGAATGTCGCCGTGCTCTGCCGCACCGCGCGTGGCTTTGCCGCCTACGAAGATGCCTTCGAGCGCGCCCGCATCCCCTACGAAACGGTTGCCGGCCGCGGCTTTCTCGACCGGCCGGAGGTGCGCGATCTGCTCAACGCGCTGCAAGCGTTGGCCGATCCCACCGACGACCTGGCGCTCTATGGGCTGCTGCGTTCGCCCGCCATCGGCCTGTCCGACACGCTGCTGCACCACCTGCGCCTGCCCGGTGATGGGGCGTCTGGTGATGCTGCGCTTGATGACACTGCCCCTGGTGCGCTCTGGCGCGCCCTCCGCAGCGCGCCGGACGAAGCCTGTCGCGCCGCGGCCGCGCTGATCGAGGATCTCAACCGGCTGGTCGGCCGCATCACCGTGGCCGACCAGCTCAAGCACTTTATCGACCGCACCGGCTACCGGGCGATCCTGCTGGCGGCGGGCGATGGCCGCGGCGCGCGCAATGTGAGCAAGCTCCTGCTCGACGCCCAGCGCAGCGCGTCGGTCAGCACCGGCGCGTTCCTGGAGCTTGTGCGCGGTCTGCGCAAGAGCGGCACGCGCGAGGGCGAGGCGCGCGCCGACAGCCACGGCGCCGTGCAGATCATGTCGGTGCATCAGGCCAAAGGGCTGGAGTTCCCGATTGTCGTGATCGGCGACGCCGCGGTCAGCGCGAGTGGTCGCGCTGCCGCCGTACTGCTTGACCCTGAACTGGGGGTGGTCGTCAACTATGCCGGCGAGGAGGGCGCGCCGCTGGTCTGGAAGCTGGCGCAGCGCCGCGCCCAGCGCAAGGAAGCCGCCGAAAGCGAACGCCTGCTCTATGTCGCCGCCACGCGCGCCCAGGATCGCCTGCTGCTTTCCGGCCACATCCGTGCGGTCAAAAAGAGCGGCGAACTGAGCATTGACGGCTGGCTGGGCCAGCTCTGCACCGGCGCCGGATTGGTGGGGCTGCCGCAGGGTTGCGACATGGAGGGCGACGGCGCGTGGCCGCTGCACTTGACGCCAGCGGGCGCGCCATCCGGCGCCGCGACGATCGGCGGGGCGCTCTACGCCGCGCAATACCGCGCCAGCGTGAGCGCCGAAACGCTGGCCGAGGTCGAAGCACCCGCCACAGCCGCCACGCCGCGACTGCTCGACCCGCTGCCCTCGGTCGTGAAAGCGGCCGCAGGCGATGAGACGCCGCCGCGCGTCTGGCGCGTGGTTCCGCGGCAGGCGCAGCGCTGGGCGCCAGGGTGGGTGGTCGGCAAGCTCGTGCATGACGCGATTGCGGCGTGGCGCTTTCCCACCGACCTGCACTTTGCCGCCTGGTGCCGGGCGCAGGCGGGTGGCTACGGCTTGCTCGATGCGGCGCGACTCGACGACGCAGTGCGCCGCACGCGCCGACTGCTCGACAACCTGCGCCGCCATCCGCTCTACGCCGAAATCGAGGCCGCGGATGTGCGCCGGCATGAGCTGCCCTATGTACTCGGCGCAGCAGATAACGACAGCGCGCCTGCTTTCGGCCAGATCGACCTGCTCTTCTGCCGCGACGGGCGCTGGACGCTGGTCGATTTCAAGAGCGACCGCCTGCGCGACGCACGCGCCCGCCAACAGTTGTTGGCAGAGAGCGACTATCCCGCGCAGGTCGAGCGTTATCTGGCCGCGGTCACTGCGCTGCTGGGCGTGCGGCCGCGCGGGCTACTCTGCCTGCTTGATGATCGCGGCGCGTGCAGTGTAGTCGAGGTCGGCGCCGAGGTCGATCAGGGGCTAGCCGCGCCGGTCACGCCGGTGGGCGATGACGACGCCTGGGCTGCTGCGCACGATCTGGCCGATCCGCCTGCGCGGCGCTGCTTCACGCGCGCTGGCCGATGGGCTGCCCACGCCGGAGGTCGGCTATGACCTTGTTGGCCGCGGCGGGCGCGTCGTTGCCACGGCAGAGTTGGCGTGGCCGGATCGGCGGATCGCGCTCTTTCTGCCCGGCCAGGAGTCCGATCTGCTGCAGGCGGGCGCGCAGGGCTGGCGCACGCTGCTCGCCGAAGAACCGCTGCAGGCCACCAGATCGCTGCTTGTGCTCTGGCATTCATCACAGGAGACGCCCCGATGACGCTTTCCCCCCAGTTGTACATGGCCGACAGCTTTCTCGAAGCGTTTGACAAGCTGCCGCTCACGCCGCGCAAGAAAGTGCGCGAATTTCTGATCAAGTTTCGCAACGACCCGACCGCAGCCAGCATCCACTACGAACCGATCCACGACACGCGTGACGAGCGCGTGCGTACGGTGCGCATCGACCTCACCTATCGCGCGGTCGTGCTGCACCCGGAGGAAGCCGCCGGCTATGTGCTGGTGTGGGTGGACCATCACGATGAAGCAATGGATTGGGCCAGAAACAAGGTCTTTCCGGTGCATCCGGCAACGGGCGCACTGCAAATGCTCGATCTGCAGAGGGTCGAAGCCGCCAATCGGCGCGCGGCGGAGGCGCCGCCCGTCAAAGCGCTGGCGGCCTACGCGCTCTTCGAGACTTTCAAAGATGCCGATCTGCTGCGCGCCGGCGTGCCGGAGATGCTGCTGCCGTCGGTGCGTGCGCTGCATGATGAGGACGAACTGGAGCGGCTGCGCCCGTTTTTGCCGGCGGAGGCGTACGAAGCGCTCTTCTACATCGCCAGCCTGGGCTGTTCGATCGACGAAGCGCTGCTTCATGCTGGCGCACTGGTCGAGCCGGAGGCGGCGACGGTAGATGTCGCCGTCGCGCTTGCGCACCCCGACAGCCGGCGGCGCTTCCACTTGATCGAAAGCACCGAGGAACTGGACGAGATCCTCGATGCGCCGCTCGCCAAGTGGCGCATCTTCCTGCATCCCAGCCAGGCGCGGCTGGTCGAGCGCCACTTCAACGGGCCGGCGCGTGTGTTGGGCGGCGCAGGCACGGGCAAGACGGTGGTCGCCATGCACCGGGCGCGCCACCTGGCCCGCACCGTCTTCACCGCGCCCGACGACCGCATCCTCTTCGCAACCTTCACCCGCAACCTGGCAGCCAATATCCGCCAGAATCTGGAGAATCTCTGCGGTGCGGAGATGGCGCGCATCGAGGTCACCAACCTGCACGCATGGGCGGTGGCGCTGCTGCGCCGGCACGGGGAACCGGTGACGATTGTGGAGGAAGAGGCGCGGCGTCAGTGCTGGCGCAATGTGATGGAGCAGACAGGCAGCGCATGGGACGAAGCCTTCGTGCAGCACGAGTGGGCGGCGGTCGTGCAGGCGCAGGGCATCGAGCAGCGCGCGGACTATTTGCGCGCCTCGCGCCAGGGACAGGGTGCGCCGCTCAACCGCAGCCAGCGCGCCGAGTTGTGGGCGATCTTCGCCGCCTACCGCGCCGAACTGGATCGGCTGGGCCGCATGGAGTGGCCGGACGTGATCCATCGCGCGACCAGGCTGCTGGGCGGAGCGACCAGGAAGCTGCCCTACCGGGCGATCCTCGTCGACGAAAGCCAGGATCTCGACCCGGCTGAGTTGCGTCTGCTGCGCGTCATGGTTCCCGCAGGCGCCAACGATCTCTTCTTTGTGGGCGACGCGCACCAGCGTATCTACGGGCAGCCGGTGGTCATGGCGCAGTGCGGGATCGAGATTCGCGGCCGGGCGGCCATGCTGCGCATCAACTACCGTACGACCGAGGAGATTCGCTGCTGGGCGACCGGGGTGCTGGATGGCGCGGCCATCGACGACCTCGACGGCGGCCGCGACGACCTGACCGGCTATCACTCGATCCTGAGTGGGCTGCCGCCTACGGTGCGCCGCTTTGCGACGCTGGCGGCGGAGCTGGCCTTTGTGCTCGACGAGATTCGCGTCTTGGGCGAGGCGACCGAGTTCGACCGCATCTGCATCGTGGCGCGCACGCACTCGCAACTGCGCGACGAGCTCCTGCCGGCGCTGCGCGCGGCGGGGATTCCGTACCTGCTGCTCGAAGCGGAGACGCCGGACTATATCGGCTCCGGCGTGCGGCTGGCGACGATGCATCGCGTTAAGGGGCTGGAGTTTGAGCATCTCTTTATCGTGGGGATGCGGGCGGGTGTCATGCCGCCGGCCGCAGCGGTGACGGAGGCGGATCTGCTGCGCGAGCGTTGCCTGCTGCATGTCGCCGCCTCGCGCGCTCGCGAGACGCTGACCGTCACCGGCTGGGGCGAGGCCAGCCCGCTGCTGCGCTAGCACTCTGTCAATCTTGGAGCTTTGGTGCGGCCACTGGGAAGAGCACAAAGAATCTTGGGTCAAGCGGATCTCGTGTGGTTACGTGCCGGGGACGGGCTTGCGGTGCTTCAGTTGAGCAGACAACGTTCAGCCCGTCCCCGGCACGCAAGACCCGACCCCATCAATTCCGGTTGAGCCAGAATCTTCTGCATTTTGTCTATCAGTTCAGGAGCGGAAATCGCTATACAAACGCATGAACTTGCCATGTCGGGCCTCAGAGCGCCGACGCCTTGTCGCAGCGGCGGTGGTCCGCTGGCAGCACGCTGGACGGGCGCGACTCGTTTGCACTGCTCGACGCCTTTGTCGACGCAGCGGGCAGCGAGACGAAGTTTGTCATCGATCTGGTCATTCGCCACGGCGACCAGGTGTGGGTGCTCGACACCAAGTACAAGGCGCCTGAGCAGGCTGCCACGGACGACATCGCCCAGATCGTGGCCTATGCCGAGTCGATGGGGACCGACGAAGAGATTCTTGTGTACCCGCGCGGCTTGTCTCGTGCCAATCTTTACAAAGTAGGGGCAACCACCGTGCGCGCGCTGGCCTTCGATCTTGACGGCGATCTGCAGGCGGCTGGGGACAAATTCCTTGCTGAATTGCTGTAAGGGGTCGTACCTGCATATCCCATCGCTGTTCTGGGAGGATCGGGCCGCGGCGAGCGGCTGGTGGAGCGCCTTTTGGTCGAACGCCGGAAGGACGAATTTCGTGAGTAGGGGTCGAATGATGTTGAATACTGCTGCTTGAAGAGTTGTCCTATAAGGTTGTAAATGCCTCCAGATGATACGTAACCAGGAGAACTTCTGTCACCGTTCACTGAAGCCGACATCCGGGCCGGCGCCTTCGGCCAATCCTACAGTCGTGGCGAACGTTATTTTCGCGATGGCGCTGTGCTTGCCATCAACCGTCGCGGCAACCTGATCACCGGTGAGGTGCAGGGAAGCGAGTTTGAGCCCTATACGGTCACGGTTACGCTCGACGAAGATGATGCTATCCTCAGCGCCGGCTGCACCTGTCCCGTTGGCGCCGGCGGCTACTGCAAGCATATTGTCGCCGTCTTGCTCAGCGTGTTGAAAACCCCGGCGGCGGTCGCTGTGCGCGCCGACCTGGCGACGCTGCTGGCCGGACTGACGGAGGCGCAACTGCGCCAGCTCCTCGTGACCGTGGGCGCCGAACAAGCCGATTTCGCCGATGCGATCGAACGTGCGGTGCAGGTGCTGCGTCGCGTGTTGCCAACAGCTTCCGCGGCTGGCACGGTTCTCGCTGCTCCGGCGCCGGTCGACCTTGTCGCCATCCGACGCGATCTACGTCGCGACTTCCGCAAGGCCGCGTCGACTCGGGGCGGTGGATACGGCGGGAGGTTTTACGATGAATATGATGAACTTGCCATCGACGCCGGTGCGATTGTGGACTCGGCGCTGACCATGGCGGAAGCGCTGCTGGCGGCCGGCGATGCCACCGGTGCGACCACCCTGTTGACCAACGTGATCGAGGAGTGGAGCGAGTGTCTCACCGATCTGGAGGAGTAGATCTTCGAGGCGAACGAGGAGGTGCTGGCAGAAGCGTCCACTGAGATCGATGCGTTGCTGGCCGAAAGCCTGCTCAGCCAGCCGCTGGCGGACGCGGAACGGCAGGCATGGCGCGCACGCATCGACGACTGGGCGGACGCGACGATGCGGCTGTCGATCAGCGACACCGCGCTCGAAACCTGGTGGGAGTATGCGCCGCTGGTCGCTGCCATGCAAGGGAATATCACCGAGCAGGGCGCCTGGGAAGGGGAAAGACCCGATTGCGCCGACGAATTGGCGTGCGTACGGCTGCGCATCCTGGAGCGCCAGGGACGCCTGTCAGAGTACCTGAATTTGGCGCAGGCCGAAGGCGAACTCGTACTTTACCTGCTGAAACTAATAGAAATGGAAGAGATCGAGCTTGCTGTCTCTGAAGCAATTGCTTACCTCGGCGCGCCGTCCGAAGTGCTCGCTGTCGCCCAGGCGCTGGCTGCAAAAAACTATCGGCGCGAGGCATTGGCGGTTGCAGCAAGCGGGCTTGATTTGACCTATCCCTATGAGATGGCCGCACTGGCGCGCTGGATCACGCCGCTGGCAAGCAAAGAGGGCGATCACGCGCTGGCGCTGCGTGCGGCGACGGTTGCTTTCCGCCAAGGCGATCATCTGCTGGCCGACTACAAGAGCGCCGAGCGTGTCGCCGGCGCGGCCTGGCCTGCGGTCAAACAAGAACTGCTGGACAGCCTGAAGCAAGCGCGCTCCTTTCATGCGGTCGATATTTATCTGTACGAGCAGATGCTGGTCGAGGCAATGGCTGAAGTAAGCCCGAAGTGGCTATAGTCCCGACCTGGATCGCGTGGTCGAAGCAACCCGCGCTGATTATCCCGACTGGGGCATTCAGCAATGCAAACGCCACGCCGAGCGCATTATGAACGAGGGCAAGTCCAAGTACTACCAGGGTGCTATCGACTGGCTGCGCCGGGCGCGTGACATCTACGCGCAGCACAACCGCCTGGCCGAGTGGCAGCCCTACCTGACCGGCCTGCTCGACGCCCACACCCGCAAATACAAACTCGTGCCGATGCTGGAGACCTTGCAGTAGAAATCTCCGCAGAGACGAGACTTTGTGGTGAACCGGCAAAGATAGCCCACGGATTTGACGGATTGAACGGATTTGCGCGGATCAAAAGCAATCCGTGAAAATCCGCCTGATCCGTTAATTCCGTGGTCTACTCTTCTCACCGCGACTGTGCACAGATAGAATCACTACGCCGAAGCGACTTTTTGTTTTCGCAGAATGCGTGTGTATAATACACATAATGACCAGCAACGAGCTGATACGCGAACTGAAAGTAGCGGGATGGGTGCTTGATCGGGTCCATGGCTCGCATCACATTTTTAAGCATCCTGAATTGCCTGGAATCATCGTCGTGCCGCATCCAAAGAAAGATCTCGGTAAAGGGCTGGTCAAGGCGATTCGGAAACAAGCGAGACTGGAGTGAACTATGCGCTATCCAGTGGCAATCGAACTGGGCGATGAGCAGCACGCCTTTGGCGTGATCATTCCCGATTTGCCGGGTTGTTTCTCGGCGGGTGATACGCT
This sequence comes from Candidatus Caldilinea saccharophila, assembly GCA_016710365.1. Classification (GTDB taxonomy): domain Bacteria; phylum Chloroflexota; class Anaerolineae; order Caldilineales; family Caldilineaceae; genus Caldilinea; species Caldilinea saccharophila. The sequence continues at coordinate 14,405 of JADJVW010000044.1, forward strand.
AGACGAGGCGTTGCACAATGCGGAGGAAGCCATCCTGGCGTGGATTGACGCAGCAATTGATGGAAATGAGCCAATCCCGCAGCCTTCTGCCATCGATTCACTGCGCACACAGCATTCCGAACTAACGGAGTGGGTGTGGGCCATCGTCAGTGTAGATCCGGCGCGCCTGGACGACACCATCGAGCGGGTCAATATCACATTGCCACGACGTGTACTGGCGCGCCTCGACGCCGCCGCACTTGCTGTGGGTGAAACCCGTTCGGGCTACATTGCCCGTCTGGCTTTGGCAGATTGAGGATGACGGGACACCCCTTTCATAGACCACGGATTTGACGGATTGAACGGATTTGCGCGGATCAAAAGCAATCCGTGAAAATCCGCCTGATCCGTCTAATCCGCGGTCGATTCTTCTTATCGTGGCGTGATCGCCGCATACTCCGGCCACGCCAGCACAAATCCCAGATTTTCCTGCAAAGGCATCTGAAAATCCTCTAGAAGTTGCGGCGTATTGCGAATCTGGCGCGGGGTCAGCCCCTGGTTGAGCGCGTGCGCGGCCACCGCACCGGCCGCCTCGCCGATGTTCCATTCCACCGGATGCAGCCGATAACAGCCGTTGGTGATGTGCGTGACGCCCAGATTCTTGCACGCCGGCAGCAGATTCTCCACGCGCACTGGCAGCAGCGCGCCGAGCGGAATCTGGAACGGGAAGCTGCTGATGTCCACGTAGGTGCGCGGGGTGGTGCTGGGATGCAGGTCGATGCGATAGCTGCCCACGCCCACGCTGTCGGCGAATGGCTCGGCGCGGTCGAGGCCGGCCTGCCGCCGCTGTTCGACGCCGACGTGCTGCTCGACGACGGTGAACTCGGCCTGGATGCGTCGCGCCTCGCGGATGTAGACATACTTGGCGAGGCCGTCGCGCGTGCCGACGATGTCATGGCGCAGCCGCACGCCAGGATAGCCGTAGCCGCCTTCGTGGCGCGGGGCCTCGGTCTGCATCCAATAAAGGAAGGAGAGACTCAACTGGCGGCATTCCTCCAGGTGTTTTGCCCGCGCCTCTGCGCTGACGCCCAGCAGCGGCTTGCCAGTAGTCGATCTGCGGCCAGTTGACCAGCGTAATATCGCTGGGATAGAGGCCGTCCGGGTAGTGCTTGCGATAGAAGATGCGGCGATAGTGCCAGAAATCGTCGCCGTTGAGGCGGTCGGTCGCGCCGTCAAAGATGGCGCGATGGCGCGTCTCCAGCGTGATCGGGTGGACGTCGAGCCAGCCCAACTGTTTGCCGGGCCAGAAGTCCGCCTGGTAGTCGCGCCAGAAGTCATACATGGCCGGGCGGTCGATGGTGTGATCCTCGCCGGGCAGGTAGTCGACGGCAAAGCACCAAGTCACGGCCTGCTGGTCGAGCGGGTCGGGGGCGCCGGGCAGCGCGTGCAGCTCGCCGGTCTGCGCCTGGCTTTCGGCGCCGATGATGTGCTCCACCCCGCCCAGTTCAAGCAGATCGCCCATCTCGGTGGCGTCGATGACATAGGCGGCGTGGCAGACGACTTCCTCACCGCTCTCCGCATCGCGCAGCGTCACCGCGGCGACGCGGTCGCCGTCCATCTCCACAGCAACCGGTTGATGGCGCAACAGCACATCGACCTGGCGGCTGGAACGGTAGGGCGCCAGCAGCTCATCGATAGCAGCCAGCGCGACGCGCGGTTCATGGCAGAGCGGGCTGACATTGCCGCGGCCTCGTTGCGCGCCTCCGGCGTGAGCGGGTAGTTGCGCCGGTAGAAGTCGCGGATCCTGGCGCGCAGCAGACGGTAGGAGGCAGTGCCGCCGGTCGACTCGATCCAGGGATGCTCGTCGGGCGGCACCGCCTGCGCCGTCATCTGCCCGCCCAGCCAGTCGGTCTCTTCGGTGAGGATTACCTTGCGGCCAAGGCGCAGCGCGGCCAGCGCCGCGGCCACGCCACCCAACCCGCCGCCAACGATCAGAATATCGGTGTTTCGCTCTTTCATGGTCGATTCTTTCTGTTGAGAAACTGCTTGAAAAGACCAACCACAAAGTCACGAAGGACACAAAGAAGCACGAAGAAAGTCGCAGCAGAAATACCTGTGGAGGTTCTTTGTGCCGCTTTGTGTGCTTCGAAGCTTAGTGGTTGCTCCTTCAACAGTTTCTTCGAAATATGGTATTTATTCAGCCGGATAAGATTAGAACGCGGATGACGCGGATCAGGCAGATGTCTGCGGATCAGATCAGCGAAAATCCGGCTGATCCGCGTCATCCGCGTGCCATTGGTTGAACGATGCTTGTCCCGCCTGAATAGGTACGAAATATGTTGCTTACCCTTTGATGCCGGAGAGCGTGACGCCCTGAATGAAGTAACGCTGCCCGGCGGCAAAGATGATCAGCATCGGCAGGATCATCAGCGTCGAGAGCGCCATCAGGTAGTGCGTGTCGGGCAGTTGGCCGGCGCCGCCGCGCAGTGTGTAGAGGCCGACGGCCAGCGGCCGCAGATCCGGGCGACCGGCCATGTAGACGAGCGGCGCCAGGAAGTTGTCCCAACTGTCGCGGAAGGCAAAGATCGCCACCGCGGCCAGCGCCGGTTTGGAGAGCGGCATGACGATGCGCCACCAGATGCCGAACTCGCTGCAGCCGTCGATGCGCGCGGCGTCGGAGAGTTCGTCGGGGATGCCCATGAAGAACTGGCGCAGCAGGAAGATAAAGAACGGATTGCGCCCCAGCAAGTGCGGCACCGTCACCGGCAAGAAGGTGTTGATCCAGCCGATCTGGTTGTAGATCACGTAGAGCGGGATCAGCCGCACCACATAGGGCACCATCAGCGTGCTGAGCAACAGCAGAAAGAGCGCGTCGCGTCCCGGAAACTTGATGCGTGCAAAGCCGTAGGCCACAAACGAACAAGTGACCACCGAGCCGATCACATCCGCCGCCACCAGCACCAGCGAATTGCGCAGCCAGAGCAAGACCGGCGCCATGCGGAAGACTTCGACATAGTTGCTCCACATTACAGGGTCGGGAATCCACTCCGGCGGCCAGATAGCGACCTGCTGCGGCGTCTTGAGTGAGGTGGAGACCGTCCAGATCAGCGGAATCAGCATCAGCGTCGAACCGGCGATCAGCACCAGATGCAGCAGGCCGTGGCCGGCCAGTTTTACTTTGGGATTGCGTACAGCCATAGTCGCCCGCCTGTTTTCCTAGCTATTTTCGCAGCGATTCTCTCAGCTATAGTAGACCCACCGCTTGGAGGAGCGGTAGACGAACAAGGTCAGCCCAAACACGATGATAAAGAGCACGACCGCCAGCGCCGACGCATACCCCATGCGGAAATAGCGAAAGGCGTTGTTGTAGAGATGCAGCATGTAGAGCAGCGTGGCGTTGTTCGGCCCGCCGTTGGTCATGATGAAGGCGTTGTTGAAGGCTTGAAAGGCCGCCACGAGGCTCATGATCAGGTTGAAGAAGATCGTGGGCGTCATCAACGGCGCCGTGATGCGCCACAGGCTGTGCCAGCCATTGGCGCCGTCCACCTCGGCCGCCTCGTACAACTCCTGCGGGATGCCTTGCAACCCGGCGAGAAAGATGATCATGCTGGCGCCGATGCTCCACAGGCTCATGATGATCAGCGCCGGCATCGCCCAGTTTGGGTCGCTGAGCCAGCGGATCACCGGCAGCCCCAGCAGTTCCAGCGCGAAGTTGAGAATCCCACGCCGCGTCTCGAAGATGAAGACCCACACGATCACCGCGGCCACCGCGGGCACCACCGAGGGCAGATAGTAGATCGTGCGGTAGGCGGTCGTGCCGCCGATCTTGCTGTTGAGCATCATCGCCAGCACAAAGGCCGTCACAATCCCCAACGGCACACTCACGCCGATGAAGTAGATCGTGTTGCTGACCGCCTTCCAGAAGAGCGGGTCGCGCGTAAAGGCCTCCACGTAATTGTCGAGGCCGACGAAGCGCTCCGCCTTGCCGGTCGCTGTCCAGTCGGTGAAGCTGTGGTAGAAGCCGGACAGGATAGGGTACGCCTCAAACGCCACGAATGCGAGCAACCACGGCGAGATAAAGACATAGCCGACGAGCCAGCGCGGCAGCTTGCGCCGCCGCGGAGGGCGGGTCGCCGTGACCCGCTCCCCGCTGACGGTCTGCGCCGTCATCCCTCCCGGCTCCAATAGTCGTCGACAATTCCTTGCGCCTGCTGTGCGGCCTGCGCCAGCGCATCGGCCGGCGACGCATCGCCAAAGAAGGCCGCCTGCACGCCCTGCGTCACAGCATCGCGCACCTGGGCGTGTATGGGCAGAATCTGCACCGACACGTCGCTTTCCAGCGACTGGAGCACCTTATCCCAGTGCGGGTTGACTTCGGAGAAGGATGGATCTTCGTTGACGGCTTTGATGGGAGAGGGGCGCCCTTGCTGCATCACGAACCAGCCGCCGCTCTCCTCTTCGTAGGTGATCTCCTGCAGCCACTTGAACGCAGCCTCGCGGCGCGCTTCGGGCACTGCATTGGGTACGACGTAACCCCAGGCAAAGGCCTCGCCTGACAAACCCTGCGACTTGGCGTCGGCGTTGCTGGCATTGTAGGGGCGCAAACCCATGTCCCACTGCATGTCCGGTTTGTAGGTCTGCATGTGGAAGAAGATCGAGACGTTGGGGAAGTTGACGAGTTGGGCGTCGTTGTACCACGGCTGCGCCTCGGTCGCCTCGCCGGGGCCGGCGAAGAAATCCGTCACATTCTGCACGCCGCCGTTGATCTCGTTGGTGAAGTTGACCATCCATTCGAGCGTCTGTACGCCCTGCTCATTGTCAAAGGTGACTTTGCTCAGATCGTCGCTGTAGATGCTGCCGCCGTTGCAGTAGAGCCACGCAAAGAAGTCCGACGCGCCCGTACCCACGGTGGCGCCAATCTTGACGATGCCTTTGTCGTCGGTTTCCGTAAATTCCTTCGCCATCTCTTCCAGTTCGGCCCACGTCGCCGGCACCTGATCTGCTTTGCCCGCCGCGCGCAGCACGTCATAGTTGACCAGAGTCAGGCTGGTCACACCGCCGCCGGTGGGCATCGGCATGGAGTAGAGTTGATCCTTCCAGTAGAAGTTGCCGATCTCCGATGGGTAGAAGCGGCTCAAATCCAGGTTGTTGGCGGTCACGTAGCCGTCGATCGGCAGGATCAGCCCATCGTTGGCGAAGCGCAGCACTTCGGCGCGCGACGACATCAGCACTTCGGGCGGATCGCCGCTGGCGAGTGCGGTGAAGAGATTCTCCTCGCGGCGCTCGAAGGGCTGCACCAGGTTTTGCACCTTGATGCCCGGATTTTTCTCTTCAAAGCGGGCGATGATCTGGTTCATCAACTCCTCGCGCGCCGCGCCCCATACATTCCAGAAGCGAATTGTGATGTCGGCTTGCGCGGGCGCCGCCGCGCCGCCGCCAGTCGCCGGCGCGACGGCCGGTGCGCAGGCGGCAACCATGCCGGTGGCCGCGACGCCACCCAGTAGCTTGAGCAGCGTGCGTCGATTGAGGGTGCGTGAATCGTTTGACATGAAATCCTCCTGTTGAATTCTGCCAATCTGAAAAGCACAAAAAACAAAAAGAAAACGCTTGCGGTCAGGGGTGGGTGGGAGGTGGCGCTATCGTGCTGCCAGCCACCGGTGTACACGGCAGTGCGATCTGCCGCGGCCGGGCAGGCGCTTTTGCGTCCAACCCTTCGGCCAGCAGATAGACCGCCTGCGCGCCCATCTCTTCGCGCGGAATGCTGAAGCCGCTGAAATTCAATGCCCCGTCCACATCCCCAAAAGGATCGCCCAGCAGTCCCAGCGACAAGTCAGCGGGGATCTGGATTCCGCATTCACGGCATGTGTGCAACAATGCGTAGGCAATTGGCCCGGTTTCCACCACAACAGCAGTGGCGTCGAGGACGAGCAGCGTCTGTAAGGTGGTGCGCTCCACCCGCTGTCCAGCACACAGGCAGATCAGGCGTGCGTCCAGCGGCAGTCCATTCGCCGCCAGCCCCTGTTTGTACCCACGCCGGCGATCGAGCAGCGATTCCGTAACGTGCTCGGCGCCGATGTAGGCGATACGCCGGTGACCTGCCGCGGCCAGCCGGTCGATCAACTCGGCGGTGGCGCTCGCATAATCGGCGGCTGTGTAGGAAATTTCGCTGCCGGGCAATTCACGCCTGCCGATAAAGACAAAGGGATAGCCTTCATCCACCAGCGCCTGGATCTCGTTTTTGGAATCTTCCGCACCGAGCAAGATCGCTCCATCGGCCAGGCGCAGCCGGTTGCGCCCGTTACGGTAGATGCGCCGCCGGCCATCGCCAACCGAGGTGCTGGTGTAAAGCAGCAAATCGTAGCCCAGCGTCTCGGCGGCATGTTCGATGCCGAGCAGAAAGGGAAAGTAGAAATCGCGCTGCGTCACAGGAAAGATCGCCTCAAAGGTGAAGACGCCAATCAAGCCGTTGCGTCCTTTGGCCAGGCTCTGTGCGACGGGATCGGCCACGTAGCCGAGTTGGGCGGCGGCATCCAGCACGCGTTGCTGCGTTTCTGCAGGGATGCGCACGTTGCCGGTTACACGCTGATTGATCACCAGGGAGACAGTCGCCGATGAAACGCCGGCCAACTGCGCCACATCGGTAAGACGTGGGCGTTTTATTTGCATCATGAGAAAGCCACTGTAGGAAAATCTTGATAAAGCGCATTATCAAGCAAATGGCATGGTATCAAAAAAATGGAGCTGTGTCAAGCATTTTTACGGAGTTTCTGGGCCTACTGCTGTCACAGATAACGCCTCCGGCGCGCCGTAGGAATTGCCCACAGCGCAAATTGGCGGTGCGGCGCGCCGGGGACGTTATCTGATCTTGCACTAAGCTTGGTCTTGCCCCGCCATTGTGGAAAATTGCTGGTTGATGTGAAGATAAACTCTGACATAGAGCTCTGATGCACAGATGCAACAAGTTGTTCACAATCGTGATTCTATGATATGTACAATACGGTTCTCGAATATCGAGAGGAGCTGCACGTGGCCGGTCGAGTTAAATCCCGTCTGTATGATCTGTTTGCTGTCACCAGCCCTGGGCTTGCCGCATTCTGTGGCGCGGAGGCGTTACGGTGTGGATTGCTGGCTGAGTCGGCGCCAAGCGCCGTGGAGGCTGGCGGTGTGAATCTCAGCGGCAACCACGCCGCCCTCTACCGCGCCAATCTTCACCTGCGTACGGCAAGCCGCGTCCTCGTCCGCCTGGGCGAGTTTCATGCAGAAAACTTTGAGCAGTTGCAGTCGCGCGCCAGCCTTCTTGCTTGGGAGAAATTCTTGACGCCCGGGTGCGCCGTCGATCTGCGCGTCACCTGCCACAAGTCGCGGCTTTATCATTCCGGGGCAGTGGCCGAACGCATCGTCAACGCCATCGGCGATCGTCTCCGCCAACCGCCCAACGTGCAGAAAGCCGATGAGGAAAGCGACGAACAGGGCGCGCAACTGGTCGTCGTGAGGCTGATGCATGATGTCTGCACCATCAGCATCGACTCCTCCGGCGCGCTGCTGCACCGCCGCGGCTACCGGCTGGCGACGGCCAAGGCGCCGCTGCGCGAGACGCTGGCCGCGGGCTTGCTGCTTGCTTCCGGCTGGGACGCGCAGGCTGACGCGCCACCGCCCTTGCTCGACCCCTTTTGTGGCTCCGGCGCGATCCCGATCGAAGCGGCGCTGATGGCGCGACAGATCGCACCGGGGCGAAGGCGACGCTTTGCCTTCATGGATTGGCCCGATTTTGACGCGACGCTATGGCAAAGCTTGCTGGATGAGGCCGACGAGCACGTGCAACAACGCAGCGCACAACTGGCGGATGGGCTTATCATCCAGGCGTCAGACCGGGATGCCGGCGCCATCGCGTCTGCGCAGGCCAACGCTGCGCGCGCCGGCGTGGCGAGCGACATCGAGTTCACCTGCCGCGCCGTTTCCGCAATTGAGCCGCCCTCCACGCCAGGCTATCTGGTGGCCAACCCGCCTTATGGTCAGCGCATCCGCAACGGGTCGGATCTGCGCAATCTCTATGCCCAGTTGGGTAAGGTTCTGCGCAGCCGTTGCCCAGGCTGGCAAGTTGCGATCCTGGGCAGCGACCAGGTGGCATTGGGTCAGATCGGCCTGCGCCTGGACACCGAGTTGGCGCTAGTCAACGGTGGCATCCACGTCGTTGTGGCGCGCGGGGTCGTAGGCGCTGCACGCTAGTGGAGTTGCAGCCTTCCATGCGAAAGTAGGTCGGGCTATCAGCCCGACGGATTGCGTGAACGATCCACGTCACGCTGGTAGCGTGACCTACACATTTGTGCCATGCGAAAGTAGGTCGGGCTATCAGCCCGACGGATTGCGTCAACGATCCACGTCACGCTGGTAGCGTGACCTACACATTTGTGCCCAGTTTCGATAAAAAGGGAGCATCATCATGTTGTCCGAATCGAACCTGTACGCCGCTTTGCCCGACGCCCTGGCAGGCGTCGATCTGCCTTTTCTGGGCGCACGTACACAAGGCAAGGTGCGTGACATCTATCGCCATGACGACCGCCTGCTGCTGGTCACGACCGACCGCCTTTCAGCTTTCGATCGCATCCTGGGCGTCGTACCCTACAAGGGCCAGGTGTTGACGCAACTCGCGGCATGGTGGTTTGCGCAGACGCAGGATATCATCGGCAATCACCTGCTCGACGTGCCCGATCCCAACGTGACGGTCGCCCGCCTTTGCACGCCGCTGTCGGTGGAAGTCGTGGTGCGCGGCTACATTACCGGCGTCACCTCGACCGCGCTCTGGCATCAATACAGCCTGGGCAATCGCACGATCTACGGCATTGAGTTTCCCGACGGCCTGCGCAAAAACGACGCGCTGTCCACGCCCATCATCACGCCGACGACCAAGGCCCGCGACGGCGGCCATGACGAGCGCATCACCAGCGCCGAAGTGGTGGAGCAAGGTTTGGTGACCGTGTCCATTTGGGAGCAGGTTTCAGCGGCGGCAATTGCACTCTTCACGCGCGGGCAAACGCTGGCGCGCCGCGGCGGCCTGATTCTGGTCGATACCAAATATGAGTTTGGCCTCGCGCCCGACGGCGCCGTGGTGCTGATCGACGAGGTGCACACGCCCGATTCCAGCCGCTTCTGGATCGCCGCCACCTACGCCGACCGCATCGCCGCCGGGCAGGAGCCGGACAACTTCGACAAGGAGTTCATCCGCCTTTACTATGTCGCGCACGGTTATCGCGGGGAAGGTGAGCCGTTCCCGCTGCCGCCAGACCTGGCCGTGCAGGCGGCCGCGCGTTACATCCGCACCTACGAGATGCTGACGGGAGAATCTTTTGCGCCGGGCGCGTGGCCCGCCGGCCCGCGCATCGAGGCAACTCTGCGGCAGTGGGTGGTAGGGATGGAGCGCAGATGACACAGATTCAGAGGGTTCCAATCTCATCTTCTGCTGGTGGATGCCACCCAACTGTTATCCATAATCGACGTGTCGCTACAGCGTCGGGATGGTTCATATCAAGGGCAGCAACCGTGGCGCGCCCAATCGGCGTCTTTCCAGTAATGATGGCCCCACTCTCAAGCCAGCCGAAGTGTTCGCGCCAAATTTGTTCATTTGGGTGAAATAAGGGCGCCAGGTTGCCAGTCTCTGGGTCAAGCGCATGAATAAGGGCCGATTTGTGGCTGTTGCACAAAGGGCAGGCTAACGTAAGATTGTGATCTATGGTTGTCCCGCCTGCTGCCTCTGGAATGATGTGATCGATTTCCAGAAAAGGACCGATGATACGTTCGGTTGTATGGCAGTAGGCGCAGCGGTTCCCTGCTGTGGCTGCAACGCGCCGACGCTGTGCACGGGAGATACGTTGACGGCTCATCGTGTGCTGGTTTTAGATGACCGGAGCGAACTGTTCCGACGCCGACGCGTCATAGCCACGCTGCTGCAGCAGAACAACGGCTTGCGCACGCACAAGTTGGGTTTCCCGATAGAGTTTGAGCAGTGATTGCTCTTCAACCTGTTCTGCCGGCGTAAGCTTCGTGCGTTGTTGTTTATCGTGAAGGGCTTCAAGACGCTGCTGCTGCTCTAATTGCAGCGTCGTGCGCGCGGCCTGCCATAAAGCCGCATCGTTCAGGTAAGCCCATCTGGCCAGCGCCGTTTGCAGGTCGATAGGAAGCGCGCCGCTTTCCGGGGTTAACGCCGCCACTGCATCGCCGAGCAATTCCTCCACCGAACGCTGGGTGCGCGCGGCTGCACGTTGCATACGACGGTAGCTCGGCTCGGAGAGGTTGACAGTGATCGGATAGATAGTCATGGCGTACTCCTGACGGAACAAAAGTTGAAGCAAAAGCTTTTGCCCAGTTAAACACTCATTGGGTCACAGTGTAGCATAACGTCCCCCCTTGCCTTGGTTGCATGAATCGGCCTGATGACACATGCAATATATTGTCTCCTCCTTTCCTATTTCGCGCCATCTGCGCGCCATCCTTCTATCGCGTCTCCGTCACTTTGCGCAGCCCGCGTGGATGATCCGGATCGAAGTCGCGCACCGCGGCCAGATGCATGGCAAAGAGCTGGCACGGCACGATGGCCGTAAGCGGCGACAGCCATTCGGGCACGCCGGCAGGCAGCGGAATGCCGGTGCGGCCCAACGCCAGCGTATCGGCGTCGTCGCTGATGGCGACAATCTCCGCCTCGCGCTGCTGGAGCGTCTGCACAAATTGCTTCATTTCTGGCAGCAGCACGCCCGACGGCGCGATCACGAAGGCCGGGAAACCGTGCTCGATCAGCGCCAGCGGACCGTGCATGAAGTCGGCGCTGCTGTACGACTCGGCGATGGTGTAGGTGAGTTCCTTCATCTTCAGCGCAAATTCAAAGGCGGTGGCGTAGCTGAAGCCGCGCCCCAGCACGACGCAGTCGCGCATGTAGCGATAGCGCTCGGCCAGCACGCCGATCTGCGGCGACAGCGCCAGCAACTCGTCCAATTTGTCGGGCACGGCGCGCAAAGCGTGACGCATCTGCTCATCGTCCTTGAGTTCGGTGCTCAACGCGGCAATCGCCGCCAGCGACGCCGTGTAGGTCTTGGTGGCCGCGATCGAACGCTCCTCGCCAGCGTGCAGCGTAATGAC
>JADJVW010000045.1 GCA_016710365.1 Candidatus Caldilinea saccharophila
ACAGAGAGCACAAAGAACTCAGAGAAAAGCAGGAATTCTCTATTCGCTCTCTGTGCTCTCTGCGGGGGGCAGAACCGTGAACTACTGAAATTCATTGTTTCCCTGCATCCGCTGTTGTGTTTAGAAATGAGAAAACCCAATGCTCAATTTCGACCTGCGCGCTGAACTCGTCGATCCGGTGGCCGGACGCCTGACAGTGGCCGTCACCGGCTCGCCGGCCGGCGAGGTGGACGCGGTGACCGTCGCCGCGCCGCCGGTGGCGCTGGATGCGGCGTGCCAGGCGGCGTCCGCGACGCATCTGCGTGACCTGGCGGCAGCGTTTACCGCCGCGGTGCTGCCCGCGCCGTTGTGGACGGCCTGGCGCGCAAGCGTGGCCGCGGCGGGCGTGCAGGGCGTGCGGCTGCGTATTCGCAGCGCAGAGGGCGGCGCCGCGGCGTTGCCGTGGGAGCTGCTTTACGACGCCGCACGCGCCGCCTTCCTGGCGCACGATCCGCTGACGCCGGTGGTGCGCTATCTGGAAGGGCGGTCGGGAGAGGGGGAGACCGGGTCTACTCAATCTCCAATCTCCAATCTCTCAATCTCTAATCCCCCAATCTCCCCATCCCTCCTGCTGACAGCCGCTACGCCGGTCGATCTGCCGGGGCTGGCGGGGACCGAGCTGGATGCGGTGGGGGCGGCGGTGCAGCCGGCGCGCTTCCTAGTGCAGCGCATCGACCATCTCACGGCGCATGGGTTGGAGGCGGCGCTGACCACGCAGCGCCCCGCGCTCTTTCACTTCAGCGGGCATGGCTTCTGGAGCGCCTACGACGCCGAGGGCGGGCTGGCGCTGGAAAGTGTGCACGGTCACGCCGAATTGCTCGACGGTGCGACGCTGGCGATGCTGCTGGCCGCGGCGCGCACGCAGGTGGTGGTGCTCAACGCCTGCGCGACCGCGCAGGGCGGCGCCGCACGTTGGTCGGGGCTGGCGCAGGCGTTAGTGCGGCGCGGGGCGCCGGTTGTCGTGGCGCAGCGCGCCGCGGTGGAGGATGACCTGGCCCAGGCGTTCGCCGAGGGCTTCTACCGCAGCCTGGCCGTCGACGGCAGTGTGGAGCGCGGCGTGACCTTTGGCCGGCTCAGCATGGCGCGGCTGGGCGCGGTCACGGGGCGGCCGGGCGCGTGGCTGTCGCCCGTGCTCTTCCAACGGCAGCCGGTGCGCTTGTGGCAAGGGGAAGCTGAAGATGGCGACGGGGCCAGAAACCGAGTTCTTTCAAAAAACTCGGTTTCTCCTATTGAGACCCCACCGCCGCGCTCGAGCTCGATCGGAACGGTCAATGCAGTGAATTTCCTGGGCGAAGGCGCGATGAACGTGGACATGCGCCATGCCACGATCCACCTTCCCGCGGCCGCGCCCTCCCCGGCGACGGACGCCAGGCTCGACCAGGTGTTGGCCGGTCAGGCGGAGCTTGGCGCCGAATTGGACGCATTTCAGGCTGTCGTGCTGTCGTCGCTGAGCGGCGCGGAACAGCGCATCGTCGTTGCGGTGCTCGCCGGCGTCGATGCGCAGAGTCGCCGCCATGTGGAAGCGATCATGCTCGCCGTGCAGGACAACCACCTCGCGGCCGCCGATCTGCAAACGCTGCTGGCCGCAGTCGCCGCGGTGCACGCCGAGGTGCGCGGTCACGGTGCAGCGTTGGCCGACCTGAGCGCACGTCTCGACCTGCTGGCGGTCGATGAGGCGGTCGCTGCGGTCGTGGGCCCCACCGACGCCGAGTTCAAGCACCGCCTGGTGATGACCGTGCCCCTTGTGCCTTTCCTGCTCAGCTATGAGGGTGAGGTCGAACTCAAGAGCCGGCTGGGGCTGGATGCGGCGTGGCAGGCGCTGCTGGCGAGAATCCGTGCATAGCGTGGGGATGGCGCGTTACGTTCAAGCAGGCCGTCTCTGTGATAAAGTTGTGTCCATCGTAGGGTAGCAACTGATTCAAGCGCTCACAGAAGGCTTTGTTCATGATCATTTATCCGGCAATCGATCTGCGCCAGGGGCGATGCGTGCGTCTCCGTCAAGGCGACCCCGCGGCCGAAACTGTGTTCGGCCAGGACCCGGCCGCCATGGCGCAGCACTGGGTCGCCCAGGGCGCGGAGTGGCTGCACGTCGTTAACCTGGACGGCGCGCTCGGCGCTACGCAGGCGCAGCTCAGCGCGCTGCATCGACCCAACAATATTCTCATCCAACATCCCGGCAGCCAGGCGCCGCTGACCCCGGCGCAAGAGTTGGATCAGGCGCTGCCGCTCAACCTGCGCCGGCTGCGCGAGATTCGCCGCGCGGTCAGCACACCGATCCAGTTTGGCGGCGGCCTGCGCACCATCGACGACATGCAACTGGCGCTGGAACTGGGCGCCGACCGCGTCGTGCTCGGCACCGTGGCCATCGAGAATCCGGGGTTGGTGGCGGAAGCGTTGCTGCGTTGGGGCGCGGATCGCATCGTCGTGGGCATCGATGCGCGCGAAGGCAAAGTTGCCACGCATGGCTGGCAGGAGACCAGCGGCGTCGATGTCATCGAGCTGGGCCATCGTATGCAGGCGCTTGGTGTGACGCGCGTCGTCTACACCGACATCAGCCGTGACGGCATGTTATCGGGCGTCGACCTCGAAATGACGGCGCGGTTGGGCGACGTGACCGGCCTCAAGGTGATCGCCAGCGGCGGCGTGGCCGGCCTGCCCGACATCGAGGCATTGAAGGCGCACGAGCATTACAACATCGACGGCGTGATCGTGGGGCAGGCGATCTACACGGGGGCGCTCGATCTGGCCGCCGCGATCCGGCTCGGCCATCAGCCCCTTTCCCGCCGCAGCGCGGGGCTCATCCCCTTCCGCTGGGAGGAGGGTCGCCCGGAATTTTTGCTGCTGTATAATCTCTTCTTTGAGCAGTGGCAGTTCCCGCGTGGAGGGACGCATCACAACGAGGGAGATCTGAGTTGTGCGCGCCGCGAGTTTTCCGAAGAAGCCGGCTTGCCCGTCCGCAAAATCCACGATGCTTGCCGCGCCGAACTGCATTACACGGCCGTGATCCGCGGCTATGATATCGAACGCACGATCGTCTACTACCTCGCGGAAATTGGGCCGGGCGAGATCCATCTGGGGCATGAGAATCACTGCGAGGCGCGCTGGGTTTCGGCGCAGGAAGCATGGGAGTTGCTCACCGAAACTTCGCCCGAACAGTTGCCCGCGTTGGATGCCGCATTAGAATTCCTCAACCATCCGCGCGTATAATAACCCCATGCTGGCAAAACGAATCATTCCCTGTTTGGATGTTAAGGATGGCCGCGTCGTCAAAGGTGTAAACTTTGTCGACCTTATCGATGCGGGCGATCCGGTGGCGCAGGCGCAGGTCTACGACAGCGAAGGCGCGGACGAATTGGTTTTTCTCGACATAACGGCGACGCACGAGGCGCGCGCCATCGTGATCGACATGGTGCGCCGCGTCGCCGACAGCGTCTTTATCCCCTTCACCGTCGGCGGCGGCATCCGCACGGTCGACGATATGCGCGCCATCCTGTTGGCGGGCGCGGACAAGGTCAGCATCAACAGCGCGGCGGTCAAGCACCCGGCGCTGATCACCGAGGCGGCGACGCGCTTTGGCAGCCAGTGCATTGTCGTCGCCATCGACGCGCGGCTGCGGCAAAGGGATGACCTGGCCGCGCGTGGGCCAGGCTGGGATGTTTTTGTCAGCGGCGGGCGCATCAACACCGGCCTCGATGCGGTAGCCTGGGCGCGCGAAGTCGAGCGCCGCGGCGCCGGCGAGATTCTGCTGACGTCGATGGATGGCGACGGCACCAAAGAAGGCTACGACGTCGACTTGACGCGCGCCATCAGCGACGCCGTGACCATCCCGGTGATCGCCAGCGGCGGCGCGGGCCGGTCGGAGCACTTTCGACAGGCGCTGACTGACGGCGGTGCGTCTGCCGCGTTGGCCGCCAGCCTTTTCCACTTCCGCGAATTGAGCATCATGGCGATTAAGGAAGATCTGCGTGCGGCCGGGGTGCCGGTGCGTTTTCCGCTGCCAGCGGAACAGGGCGCCTAGTACAGTCGGGCGTAAAAATCAGCCGCTGATTGATACGGTGTGGAGAAACCGAGTTTTTCTAAAAACTCGGTTTCTGACTGCTGGCATATTTATGCCATCGTATACTATAGGTTCGCCAGGTAGGAATCTTTGGTACGGTTAGTATAAAGTGAGCACAGATAAATGCTGATAGACTCAGATGAACGCAGATGCTTTGCTGCTTTAATCTCATCTGGCGCCTATCTGCGTTCTCTTGCTGCAGCTTTACCCAAAATTTCACGTTTGACGCTTCACTATAGGTGCACCGATGGCGCAGGAAGTTCGCTATAACGCGGCGGGGCTGATCCCGGCAATCGTCCAGGACACGCGCACGCGCCAGGTGTTGATGATGGCGTGGATGAATGCCGAGAGCCTGCAACGCACGCTTGAACTGGGCGAGACTGTCTTCTGGAGCCGCAGCCGCCAGGAATTCTGGCACAAGGGCGCCACCAGCGGCAACGTGCAGAAGGTCGTCGCCGTGCACCTGGATTGTGATGGCGCCGCGCTGCTGATCGAGGTCGAGCCGGCCGCCCCCGCGTGTCACACGGGAGCGGTCTCCTGTTTCTTCCGCAAGCTAGGCGAATTCTAGAGTTTCTTGTCCATCCTGTTGTCTCCCACGAAGCCACCAAGCCACGAAAAGCGGAAAATCTTTGTGGCTCTGGCTTTGTGTGACAACTCCGATACAGAGAAGGATCGGTCGATGTCTACACTACAAACGTTAGCTGCCACCATTCAGGATCGCAAAGAGCACCCGCTCCCCGACTCCTACACAGCGACGCTCTTTGCCAAGGGCGAGAATGAAGTCCTCAAAAAGATGGGCGAAGAGGCCGTCGAAGTGATCATCGCCGCCAAAGGCGAGACCGATGACCGCGTCCTCTACGAGTTGGCCGATCTTGTCTATCACACGCTTGTCTTTCTCAACCTGCGCGGCCTGGCGTGGGAAGATGTCGAAGCCGAGTTGGAACGGCGCTTCACATAGCAAGCAGTGTTGCCTCACGCCAAGCCACAAAGCGCACAAAGAAAATACCCTTCTGCACCTTTCTTTGTGTTCTCCGTGCCTTGGTGTGAGGCGAGCTTTAATTTTCTCACACAGAGACGCTAAGAGCACAAAGGGAATGCTTTTCTGCGCCTTTCTTTGTGTTCTCCGTGCCTTGGTGTGAGGCGAGCTTTAATTTTCTCACACAGAGACGCCAAAAACACAAAGGGAAGACTCTTCTGCGCCTTTCTTTGTGTTCTCCGTGCCTTGGTGTGAGGGGGGGGGGGGGGGGGGGGGGGGGGGGGGGGGGGGGGGGGCTTCTTTGTGTTCTCCGTGCCTTCGTGTGAGACGAGCTTTGATTATCCCATCTGGAAGGAGCAGCGATGCAGGACAATACAGGGAACATGCTGGAACGTTTTGTTGCCGGCGTCAACGCGCCGACGCTTGACGGCCCTGCGCGCTGGTATCTCTTCCAGGGCGACCGCCTGCTCGTCGACGAGCGGGGGGACGCCCTGGCAATCCCAACCGCCCTGGCGGTGGAGGAACTTGGCGTGCCCGCGGTGCGCACGCACTATCTCGGTGCGCTGACCGGTGCAGCGCTCACTCCCTGCTTCTCCGGCGTCACACCCGACGACGCCATGCTGCCGCCCGGCTTTGTCACCCATGATCTGCGCGCGCTTTTCGAGCACTTCGACGAATTCGAGATCGGGTTGGCGGGCCGCGCCAAACAGATCGCCCACTGGGATCGCGACCATCAATTTTGCGGCCGCTGTGGCGCCACGACGGAACCGCTCGACAGCGAACGTTCGCGGCGCTGCCCTCGCTGTGGGCTGACCAGCTATCCGCGCATCTCGCCCGCCATCATCGTCGCGGTCACGCGCCACTGCGAAGATGGCCCGCGCATCTTGCTGGCGCGCAACCATCGCTTTCCGGCGGGTCGCTACAGCGTGGTGGCGGGTTTTGTCGAGGCCGGCGAAACGCTGGAGGAATGCGTGCGCCGCGAGGTGGTCGAAGAAACCGGTATCCGGGTCACCGCCATCCGTTACTTTGACAGCCAGCCGTGGCCCTTCCCCAACTCGCTGATGATCGGCTTTACGGCCGAGTATGCCGGCGGCGACTTTGTCTTTGGCGACGATGAGATCTCGGACGCCCAGTGGTTTGCGCCTGATGCGCTGCCTCTCGTCCCCCCCAAGATCAGCATCGCCCGCAAGTTGATCGACGCTTTCGTCGCGCGCCACACGCAAAGTGCGCCGCCAATCCAAACGTGGTAATCAGCGGCGCTGCCCAGTTTCTGTTCCGATTTTCTCTGCGTAGCTCTGCTTCTCTGCGCCTCAGCGTCAAAACAGGCTGTTTTCCAGCGGTTCAGCGCCGGCTGTTGCGCACATCCTGATCCCAATGTTCGGGACGCCGCGTGATGCCGCCCTCGCCGACGATCTCGCCGATATACTCGCCGTAACAAGGGTGAAGTTCGTAGAGAATACTGTGCAGATTGCCCAGATAACCCTGGAGATGGACGAGCAGATCGTCCAGTGTGGTTGCACGTTTGCCGTTGCGCAGATCCACGATCCATTTGCCCTTGAGGTCGGGCTTGTTGCGTTCGATGCGCCGGTTGACGCGCACGCGCGGCATCAGCGCCAGATCGATGACCGAGTAAAAAACAAAGCGCTTGCCCACGACGTCCTTGACCGCGACCCCAGCGCGCGGGGCAAAGCCCAGGCATTTGCGCACGGTGAGATCGTCGAGGATAAACATGTGCGCCTCCGGTGTGTTTTGCGGCCACGCCTGCACGGTGTACGCCTGACGCTTTTCCTTGACCTCCAACGCAAAACGCGACCCATCCGAGAGCATCAGCGCAAAGTCGGCGTCGTAAAACCCCTTCGTCTGGTCGATAAAACGCGCATTTTTCTGGTGGAGAAATTCACGCAGCTCCTTCTCAAACGGCAGATCGTTAAACATCGTTTATCGATGCCCCTCGTGGCGCCAGGCGGCCAGCAGTTCGGCTTCGCGCGCCGCGGATAAGCCGGCGCGCAGGGTGGTCGCAGCCGGTCGCGTGGCGTGCCACTCCAGCGTGTCGGAGATGACGTCGAGCAGCGGCCGAAAGCACAGCCCCTGCGCAATGGCTTTGCTGCAATCGACGCGGTTGAACCCGACATAGGCGGACGGCACCCACAGCGGCATCTCCGTGTAAGGCGCCACCGCATGCGCCAGCAAGAAATCTTCATTGACCCAGACCAGACGCGCCGCGCTCGGTGCGACCACCCGGCACGCATCGAAAACTTCGCCCAACGTCAGCGCATAGTCAGGGCCGGTGGCGTTAAAAACGCCGGTGACGCCCTGCTCTGTGCAGTCGAGCATCCACGCGGCCAGATCGCCCGCATGGATGAATTGCACGGGCGCGTCGATGTCGCCGGGCGCCAACACGTCGCCGCCCGCTTGGATGCGCACAGGCCAGTAGGTAAAACGGTCGCTGCGGTCATAGGGGCCGACGATCAGGCCGGGACGCACCACCAGGCCGTGCGCCGGCATGGCCTGCAACACTTCCTGCTCGCACAACGCCTTGAGTGGCCCGTAGGTCTCGCTGCTGATGACCGCAGCTTCCACCTCGCCGTCCAACGTGGCGACGGGCGAGTTCTCCGTTGCGCCGGCCGGCGCGTCGTCGGCATAGACCGAAAGCGTCGAGACGAACTGGTAGTGTCCAACCTGCGTCTTGAGCGCCTGCACGGTGCGCCGCACCTCGCGCGGGTGATAGCCACCCGTGTCGATCACCGCGTCCCAGGTGCGCCCGGCCAGCGCGCTCACATCGCCGGCGCGATCGCCCGTGAGATGTTCGGCCGCCGGAAACAAGGCCGGATTGCTCTGCCCGCGATTGAAAAGGGTGACGGCATGGCCGCGTTGCAACGCCTGTTCAGCCAAATGCCGGCCGAGGAAAACTGTTCCGCCGATGATAAGAAGTCGCATGTTACACCCCCATCGCCCGCCCGATCACTTCCTTCATGATCTCATTCGTGCCGCCGTAGATCGGCTGGACGCGCGCGTCGAGGTAGAACCTGGCGATAGGATATTCGAGCATATAGCCGTAGCCGCCGTGCAGTTGGAGACATTCATCCATCACGCGTTTCTGCAAGTCGGTCGTCCACCACTTTGCCATCGCCGCCTCCTCGGCCGTGAGTTCGCTGGCATTGAGCGCTTCGATGCAGCGGTCGACGAAGACGCGCGCCACCTGGATTTCGGTGTGCATTTCGGCCAGTTTGAAGCGCGAGTTTTGAAAGCTGCCAATCGGTTGGCCAAAGGCCGTGCGCTCCTTGCAATAGCGCAGCGTCATTTCGAGCGCGGCAGCCGCGGCTGCCACGGCCACCACCGCGATGTCGAGCCGCTCCTGGGGCAGGCGCTGCATCAGGTAATAGAAACCCTTTCCCTCCTCGCCAATCAGATTGGCGACCGGCACGCGCACGTTGTCGAAAAAGAGCTCCGCCGTATCCTGCGCCTTCATGCCGATCTTGTCGAGGTTGCGCCCGCGTGTAAAGCCTTCCATGCCGCGTTCGAGCATCAACAGGCTGATGCCTTTGTGGCGTGCAGTCGAGTCAGTCTTGACCACGGTGACGACGAGGTCGCTGTTGATGCCATTGGTGATAAAGGTTTTCTGCCCGTTGACGAGATAGTGATCGCCCTGGCGCACCGCCGTGGTGCGGATGCCGGCGAGATCGCTCCCCGCGGCCGGTTCGGTCATGGCGATGGCGCCGATCATCTCCCCCGTGACCATGCGCGGGATCCAGCGCTGCTGCTGCTCGTCGTTGCCAAAGCACAGGAGGTAGGGGAGGACAATGCTGCTGTGCAGGCCAAAGCCAATGCCGGTGACGCCCGCGTCAGCAATTTCTTCGGCGACGATGGCGTGATAGCGATAATCGTGGACATCGCCGCCGCCCAACGCCTCCGGCGCCTCAAAGCAGAGAAAGCCGAGCTCGCCCGCCATGCGCCAGATCGCGCGCGGCACAATGCCCTCATGCTCCCATTGCGCATGGTGGGGGGCGATCTCCTTTTCCACAAAACGACGAAACGCATCGCGGAACATCAGATACTCGTTGGTGTACAAAGTGCGCTTCATGCAAATGCCTCCTGGCGGATCACATCACGATTCAAAATTATGCGTGTGAATCGTGATGTATAAACGTCATACGCGCTCGACAATCGTCGCAATCCCCATGCCGCCGCCTACGCACAGCGTGATCAGCGCGGTGCTTTTGTCCGTGCGCTCCAATTCGTCGAGCGCCGTGCCCAGCAGCATGGCGCCGGTCGCGCCCAGCGGATGGCCCAGCGCAATCGCGCCGCCGTTGACGTTCACTTTTTCCGTGCTGTCGAGATCCATATCGCGCAGAAAACGCAGCACGACCGCCGCAAACGCCTCGTTGACTTCGATCAGATCGATGTCGGCGATGCTCATGCCCGCCAGCTTGAGCGCCTTGCGCGCGGCCGGCCCTGGCCCGGTCAGCATGATCGTCGGTTCCGTGCCGACCAACGCGGCGGCTCGCACGCGGGCGCGTGGCTTCAGACCGAGCCGCGCGCCCGCCGTCTGCGCACCAACCAGCACCAGCGCCGCGCCGTCGACAATGCCCGACGCGTTGCCGGCTGTGTGGACGTGCTCGATCCTGGATGCCTGTGGATATTTGGCGAGCGCGATGGCGTCGAACTGCGCCGCGCCGATGCGGGCAAAGGCAGGCTTGAGCGCGGCCAGTCCTTCCAGCGTGGTGTTGGCGCGGATGTGTTCGTCGTGGGCCAGGAGCACGACGCCCTGTGCGTCACACACTGGGATGATCGAGCGGAAGCGGCCTTGTTGCGTAGCCTGGGCCGCGCGCCGCTGCGACTCCAGTGCATAGCGATCCACATCCTCGCGGCTGAAGCCCTCAAGGGGTGGCGATCAGGTCGGCGCCGATGCCCTGCGGTACGGAAGCCGATCGCACGGCTGACGCGCGGGTCTTCGTACATGGCGCCGCCGTCCGCGCCCATCGCCACGCGCGACATCGACTCGACGCCGCCCGCGACGACCAGCTCCTCCCAGCCGGAGCGCACCTTCATCGCCGCCATGTTGACCGTTTCCAGCCCCGACGCGCAAAAACGATTGATCTGCATGCCGGGCACATCTTCATGCCAACCCGCATAGAGGGCGGCCGTGCGCGCAATATTGCCGCCTTGCTCACCGATCGGCGTCACACAGCCGAGTACGACATCGTCGACCTGCGACGTATCCAGGTGCGTGCGGGCTGCGAGTGCATGAAATAAAGGAGCCAGCAGGTCCGCGGGAGTGACGTCGTGCAGCGCGCCATCGGCTTTACCGCGCCCGCGCGGCGTGCGGATCGCATCATAGATAAAAGCTTCAGTTGTCATGAAGATCGTCCTTTGCATGAATCCTGGTGTGCGCCGTCATTATACATCACAACGCCGTCGCCAACTTGCTCACGACCCAAGTCTCGGTGTAGTCGACATCGGAGCCGCCGCGGGGGCGCCGGAAAGTAGTAGAAGTTTTCCAGACCCTTGGTCAACTGCGCCCAACCAGGAATCCGCACCTACCTGCAGGGCAAGGCGCGCCAAACCAACGACCAAATCCTCCAGGCGTTGGAGGGCTTGCTGGCCGAATGGCAACGGCGCATTGTCACGGGTGAGTTACACGTCGAGTTGAAAGGCGGCCATCTGGACAGCCACAGTCCAGATGGCCGCCAGCTTAATCTTACCCAGCTTCGTGGCCGATTTCGCCGCCTGTCTGATCGGGGCGCATGACCTCGGCGCCACGCATAAAACTGACAAAGATCAGCTCCTCGTCCAGCGCACGTATGGCATGGCTTTCCCCCTGCTCGAAGAGAAGCAGCGACGCGGGGCCATGCTCCACTTCATGCCCATCGCCCCCAGAAAACATGCCGCGCCCTTGCAGGACGACGATGTAGAAAGGAGAATCCGGCACCGCGTGCTCTCCAATCGATTGGCCAGGGTTTAACATCCAACGCAGAATGCGAATGTCCTTATTGACCAGCACTGGCTTTGCATAGGATCGGTTTCATGAAACTCAAGATGACTCAGTAGGGAGCGGATTCCATAAGGGCCTCCTTTGGGCACGTGGATTTTGGCCCGTCACACATTGGCGCGCGTGCGGGTGTAAGGAGGAGATTACACAAGAGATCGCAGCGCATGTCAAGTCACCCACGCGGCTGCCACGCCTGGGGCAAGCGTCCAGATCGCTCGCACGCCCCAAAAACAATCAGCCGCAGACCGCGCTCCAGCAGATATGCTGAGTTAGTGAAACGCTTGCAACGCGCCCTGATAACCCGAAGCACGTCTCCAAGAGAATGGGTCGATCCTACTGATTCCACCCTCTGTTCCGGCTACGATCTACAGTGTGATCTATTGATAGCGAGAAGCAGACACACGTTGGAGTGGAGACATGACAACAACTCGGCGTCACCAGGTGGTCATTGTCGGCGGCGGCTTTGCCGGGCTTCATGCTGCGACGTCGCTGCGTGACGCGCCCGTGCAGGTGACATTGGTGGATCGCCGCAACTTTCACCTCTTCTCCCCTTTGCTCTACCAGGTTGCCACCGGCGCACTTTCGCCCGCCAATATCGCGGCCCCTCTGCGCGACGTTCTCAAAAAACAGAAGAATACCCGTGTGCTGCTTGGCGAAGTGATCGATTTTGACATAACCAACCACAAGGTGCTCCTGAGTGATGGCGAACTCGACTACGATACGTTGATCGTGGCTGTCGGCGTGCGCCACCATTATTTTGGCAACGAACACTGGGAAGCGCGTGCGCCCGGACTCAAGACAATTGAGGATGCCACGGAGATCCGCCGGCGCGTGCTGGAGGCTTTTGAAGTCGCGGAACGCGAGACTAACCGCGACGAGCAAGAGAAATGGCTTACTTTCGTGATCATCGGCGGCGGGCCTACCGGCGTTGAACTGGCCGGGGCATTAGGCGAGATCGCCCACCACACACTCAGGCACAACTTTCGCCAGGTGGATCCGTCGCTCGCTCGCATCATCCTTTTGGAGGGCGCGGATCGTATTCTGCCCGTCTATCCGCCCGATCTCTCGGCGCACGCCACGCGCTCGCTCGCAAAGCTTGGCGTCACCGTCCTGACCGGCGCACTGGTCACCGATATTCAACCGGGTTGTGTCACCGTGCGCAGCGGCGCACAAGATGTGCAAATTACCGCCCAGACTGTCCTCTGGGCGGCTGGAATGCAGGGATCGCCGCTAGGCCGCAAGCTGGCCGAAGCTGCTGGCGCACCGTTGGACCGCGCCGGGCGGCTGATTGTCGATGCTGATCTGACGTTGCCCCGCCACCCCGAACTGTTTGTGATTGGAGATCTGGCCCACTTCTCGCACCAGTCGGGCAAGCCGCTGCCGGGCGTCGCGCAGGTGGCCATGCAGCAAGGCAGCTACGTTGCGCGCCTGATTCGGGCGCGGCTTGCGGGCAACAGCCTCGCTCCCTTCCACTATCGAGACTATGGCAATATGGCGCCGATCGGCAGGGCGGCCGCGGTGGCAGAACTGGGCAGGCTCCACTTTCATGGCTGGCTTGGCTGGATGATGTGGCTCTTCGTCCACTTGATCTATATTGTGCAGTTTCAAAGCCGCGTGCTGGTGTTGGTTCAGTGGGGCTGGAATTACTTCACGCGCAGCCGCGGCGCACGCCTGATTACCGGCGCGGCGGGCCTGCGCTTCGGCCATCCGACTGCGGCGGGCCGTGGCGCCGATCACCCACCTACGCCTTAGCGGCTCATGGCGGAACGCGCACAGTGGCGCACGTCTAGCGCCTGCCCGCTTCGAGATATTCCTTCAGCATCACCGCCTCGTTATGCGCCTCATCCCTGGCGCCGTAGATCAACGTGATGCGCCCTGTATCTGCCAGCTCAAGCAGGCGTTTGACGGCTTCCGGATTGTCCTCAAGCTCCTGCGTGTAGCGTTGGCAAAACTCTTCCCACTTCGCTGGGTCATGGTTGAACCACTTGCGCAGCTCAGTGCTGGGCGCAATCGCCTTGAGCCAGAGATCAAGCCTGGCTTTCTCTTTGGAGACGCCGCGCGGCCACAGCCGGTCGACGAGCACCCGGGTTCCATCTGCATCCGTCGCTGCGGTATAAGCACGTTTTAGCCTGATATCCATCGCATCTCTCCCCACTCGTTTGATTTGTATTGCGCCCTGTTGAAGCTGCGGAGTTTGCAGAGATTCGTCATACCGGAGGCGATGACCTACAAAACAACTTCGCCCCAAGTGTGAAGCCGGTTCACACGTGATCCGGCGCAGCTCTCTTTAGCGACGCCACCCCATCCACAGTTCCAGCACACGCTTGAGCCAGGGTTTCAGCCGGGCGCGGTTGTACTGGTTGGCTGCCTTCCAGATCGCCTCCGCCTGCGTGGGGTAGGGATGGATCACGTTTGCCAGCTTTGCCAGCCCGATGCCGCCCGCCATCGCCGTGGTGATCTCGCTGATCATCTCGCCGGCGTGCGCGGCGACGATGGTGGCGCCGAGAATCTTATCGCTGCCCGCCTTGACGTGAAGCTTGACAAAGCCCGCGGTCTCGCCGTCGGCGCGCGCCCGGTCGACGTGGCTCAACGGCTGCGTGAAGGTCTGCACTTTGATGCCCTGCGCCTCGGCCTCGTGCGCGTAGAGGCCGACATGCGCCACTTCGGGGTCGGTGAAGGTCGTCCACGGCACGATCAGGTCGCTCGCCTTGCGCTTGGGGCCGGGGAAGAGTGCATTTTGCAGCACGATGCGCGCAGTAGCGTCGGCGATGTGCGTGAACTGGTAGCGGATCGCCACATCGCCCGCCGCGTAAATATTCGGGTTGCTGGTGCGCAACGTGTCGTCGACCGTCACGCCGTGGTCGCTGTACGCCACGCCCGCGGCTTCCAGCCCCAGCCCCTGCACCGTCGGCGCCCGGCCGATCGAGACCAGAATCTCATCCACCTCCACCTGCTCCCGCTTGCCCGCGCGCTCGAACTCGATCCCCCTGCCGGTGGCGGTGCGCTTCAGCGCCTTGACCGTCGCCTCAAAGATCAGCGCGATGCCGTCATCCACAAACGCCTGCTGCACGATGCGCGCGGCGTCCGCGTCCTCGCGGCTGAGCAATTGCGCGTTGTGCTCGATCACCGTCACCGTTGAGCCAAGGCGGGCGAAGGTCTGCGCCATCTCCGCGCCGATCGGCCCGCCGCCGATCACGGCCAGCCGCCGCGGCTGCTCGGTCAGTTCAAAGAGCGTCTCATTGGTCAGGTAGCCGACTTCCTCAGCGCCTGGCACGTCGAGACGCCGCGGCTTGGAGCCGGTGGTGATCACCGCCTTGGCAAAGTGTAGCGTGACGCGTTCGCCGTCATGATCGACTTCGATGGCGTCGGGGCCGGTGAAGCGCGCCGCGCCAAAGTAGAGATCGACGCCGGCGCCGGTCACGCGCTGCACCGAATCGTCATGGCTGATGGCGGCGCGAAGCTCGCGCATACGCGCCATCACCGCGCCGAAGTCCGCGGTTACGTCGCCGGCAACGTCGATGCCAAAGTGTTGCGCGCGGCGAATCTCACCGATGGCCTTGGCCGAGCGGATGATGCTCTTGGAGGGCACGCAGCCCGTGTTGAGACAGTCGCCGCCCATCAGGTGCTTCTCGATCAGCGCAACCTTGGCGCCCAGCCCCGCGCCGCCGATGGTCGAGACCAGCCCGGCCGTGCCGCTGCCGATGGCGATCAGGTTGTAGCGCCCGGCTGGACTGGGGTTGCGCCAGCCGATCGGGCGTGTATTGTCGAGCAGGGCGCGATTGAAGCGATCCATCGGCGTCACTTCCACCGGATAGGCGCGTGCGACCGTGGGGAGCTGTGCTGCCATTGATTCCTCTAGAATTCGTTCATCCACGCCTGTCATCTGCTCTATTCCTTTGCGCTTGGTCATTTAGCGATCTTTTCGTTTGATTTCAAGTATAGCTATCGTAGCCTGTCCGGCAGTCTGTTTACCGTAACCGCGCCTACGTGATGCGGACGCGCGATCGGACGCGTATCGCTTCGCCCCTATCGCTGGCAGCATAGATGAAATCCACAGGGAGCAGTGGCGGATTCCATCGATTGGCAAAGTGTTGGATCACTCGCTACAATGGGGAGACAGCGCACTTTGGTCGCAAGCGACGACGTGTTGTGGCTGGCCCAAACCATAAAAATTTGCGGTTTACCCGCTCACCCATCAGGAGATCATCATGCCAATACCGTTGCCTTTTCTGCGCTCGCTCGGCGAACGGCTGCTATACGGCGACGCCATGCTGCCCGCACCTGTCGTTGCCGGCGTTGCAGCAGGCGATCATTTCTATTTTGCCGATAACGAGCCACGCACGGTGACCACGCAACGCCGTCGTCGCAGCGAAGCGCCGTCCAGCGGACGCGCGAGCGCGAAGCGCACCCACGCGCGACAATCGCCCCTCGTCTTCCGGCGGCGGCAGCCGACCGCCCAGCGGCGGGGGAGGGTGGTCGTCAGGTGGTGGCAGCGGTGGTGGCAGCGGCGGTGGTTGGGGTTCGCCGCGCCCGCCCATGTTTGGCGGCGGTGGCGGTGGAAGGCCGGGAGGCAACCCGCTGCTGCTCATCGGCCTACTCGTCATCGCGGTGCTCTGCATTGGGCCGTTTCTGCTCTTCAACGGCTTTGGCGACGGCGGCGATGGCGGCGGGTTGCCCGCGGTTGTCGATTCAGTCAACCAATTTCAGGGGAATGAAGGGGTGCGCCCGCCGGTGGAATCCGCCCCTTCCGGCGTGTCGGCTGCCGCCGGCTTGAGCCAGGCCGCGCCGCCGCTCAACCTGACCACAACCGGCGACCCCAATCAGAAGTGGCTGGTCATGCTCTACCAGGATGCCGACGACAAGATTCTGGAAAAGGACATTTTTATCGACTTCAACGAGGCCGAGCGCACCGGCTCGAATGAGCAGGTGCAGATCGTCAGCCAGCTTGATCGCTACCGCGGCGGCTTTGACGGCGACGGCAACTGGGACGGCGCGCGGCGCTACTTCATCACGCAGGACAACGATTTTAGCCGCATCAACTCGCAACTGGTCGAGGATCTGGGCGAGGTCAATATGGCGAGCGGCGACACGCTCGTCGATTTCGTGCAGTGGGCGGTGAGCAACTATCCCGCGGACAAGTACGTGCTGATCCTCTCCGACCACGGCATGGGCTGGCCCGGCGGCTGGAGCGATCCTGACGCCGGCCGCGATGGCGGCGGCGCAGACACCCGCGCACCGATCGCCCAGGCGTTGGGCAATCAGATGTACCTTTCCGAGATCGACGATGCGCTGGCGCGGGCGCGCGCCGCCACCGGCATCGACAAGTTTGAGCTGGTCGGCCTGGACGCCTGTTTGATGGGGCATCTGGAAGTGATGAGCGCGCTGTCGGAACATGCGCGCTACGCCGTGCTCTCGCAGGAGACTGAGCCGGCGCTGGGCTGGGCCTACGCCAGCTTCCTGCGCACGTTGCAGGAGAATCCAGGCATCGACGGCGGCCAGCTTGGCCAGTTGATCGTCAACAGCTACATCAGCGATGACGTGCGCATCACCGACGAGCAGCAGCGACTCGACCTCTACGGTCGCGCCGGCGGTCTCTTTGGCATGTCCAGCGTCCCTTCGGCGCGCGACGCCGCGGCGCAGATGGCGCGCGGCGTCACGCTGGCTGCACTCGACCTGAGCCAGACTCCCGCGCTGATGGAGAGCGTCAACGACTACGCCTATGCGCTGCAAGATGCGCAGGCACGCGGCGTCGCCAAAGCACGCAGCTACGCCCAGTCCTTTACCAGCATCTTTGGCAGCCAGGTTCCGCCTTCGTACATTGACCTGGGCAACTTCGTGCAGCTTGTACAGCAGACGTCGGACGACAGCGCGCTCGCCAACGCGGGCAGCGCCGTGCTCGATGCAGTGGGGCGTGCGGTGCTGGCCGGCAAGAACGGCGCGGACAAGACCGGCGCCAGCGGCGTTTCGATCTATTTCCCCAATTCGCAGCTTTACGGTTCACCGGTCGCGGGGCCGCCTTCCTACACCGCGGTGGCGCAGCGCTTTGCGCAGGACTCGCTGTGGGATGATTTCCTCGCCTTCCACTACACCGGCCAGGGCTTTGCGCGCGGCAGCGCGCAGGCGGTGGCGCCGGCGCAGCTCCCCGTGCGTGCGCCCGGCGCCGGCGCAGTCACCGTCACCCTGCATCGAGAAGTCGGGCGACGTGAAGAGCGTCCTGGCGAGCCGATCACGCTGCGTGCGGTGGTCGATGGGCCGAATGTGGGCTACATCTACTTCTTTACCGGCTTCTACGACCGCGGAACCAACTCAATTTTCGTGGCGGACCAGGATTACCTGGAGGCGCCACAGACGCGTGAGGTGGACGGCGTCTACTATCCTGACTGGGGCGAAGGTGCGTTCACGGTGGAGTTTGCCTGGGAGCCGCTGATGTTTGCGCTCGACGACGGCGCCAACCGCGTCACGGCGGCGTTGCAGCCGGAAAGCTACGGCGCCACCTGGGAGGAGAGCGTCTACAGCGTGGATGGCATCTACACCTACGCCGACGACGGCGAGCAGCGCGACGCGCGCATGTATCTGCGCAACGGCGAGCTGCAGCAGGTGCTCGGCTTCACCGGCGAAGCTTCGGCCGATGCCAACGCCGTGGGTGCGCCGCGCGAGATCGTGCCGCAGATGGGTGACACATTCACCGTCAAGGAGCAGTGGATGGATCTCGAC
>JADJVW010000046.1 GCA_016710365.1 Candidatus Caldilinea saccharophila
GGCGTCGTTCACGACGATGGCGCGCGCCGCACAGCGGTGATGCTGATCAGACGCCCGAAAAATAAGACGCGGCTCACGCGGATTCGGTGAATTTATGCGGATCAAAACAGGAAAATCAGCGGGAATTCGCCTCATCAGCGTTCAATGCGTGACTCGGCTTGATCATCGAGAGCGGCCGAGGAGCGAGATTGTTCGCCCGGTTTGCTCGTGGGGACGCCGTTCGCGTCGGCGTCAAGCGAGACGCCCATGCGCTGCGCCAGGCGTGGAAAGACGCGACGGTAGAGGAAAAGCAGGATGAGCAGCAGCACTACGCTGCCGACCACGGCGATGGTCTGCAAACCGCGTTCCATCTGCGCCACATACTCGCCCAGGCGCAAGCCCGCAAGGACGAGCAAAGCGTTCCAAATCGGCTCGACGATCAAACTCACCAGCGCCAGCCGATACCAGGGCACGCGCGCCATGCCGGAGGCAATCAACAGCGGAATCGTCAGCAGCCCCATCGACAGCTTGGTGAGCAGATAAATCCTGGCGGCGCGCCCATGCAAGCCCTTTTGCAAGCGCCGGATCGTGAACCAACGGCGCCGCACCCACCCGATCCGCAACAGGATGCGTCGATCGCCCCCAAAATAGCCGAGCGAATACCAGAAGACATCCGACATGAAATTGGCGAGCATCGAGAACAAAAAGACCAGGTCGGCGCGCAAAATGCCGCTGGCCGCCATTGTCGCCGCGACCAGCGTGGCGGCCGGACCTTCGATAAAGACCAGCACCATCAAGATCACGTAGCTCCAGAAACCCAAGTCAGGCAACTGACCTGTCTGGATGGCATTCCACGCTTCTTGGATAAACGCGCCTGGATTCATAGGAGTGACATTGTACCTCACGCGCGCCGCACGCTCTATTTGTAAGGAAGGAAACTCACCGAGCACATGACGGCGCGCTGGGGCAGAATCGCTGCCGGGCTGCGTCTGCTCAACGCTGGAGATGCAGCCCGGCTCAGAGTTTGTTGCAGGATGGACTCCCTACAATTCAGGAAAGTATGCTATCACTGATTACGTTTTGCATTCTGCGCAACGCGATACAGTCCGCCGCTTGCCAGCACAGCCAGCATCCCGGCGAGGAGCAGCGCTGTCCCCGCGCCATAGACTCCGCCGCGGAACCCGGTGAAGCTCGCGCCGGTGGAGGGCATGACCGCAGGCGTCGGTGCAGTCTTATCGATCAACGGGTCGGTGACAGAGTCCCTGCCGGCAAAAAGCGTCTCGCGATCGACGGGGAAACCGCTGTCCGCAATCGCTGCGTCCAGATCCTCGCTGAATGTGATAGTTGATAGCAACTGCGGCGTTTCTGCTCCTAGAAACACATAGGTCAAATCTTGGAGTGGATCGATGCGTTGCACGAAAGCGATGCCCCGTTCGTCAGCGACAGCCTCGAAAACCTGGACGGCATCCAAGAGCGCGCTGACCTCATTCTTGGCGCAAAGCGCGAGTTCGGCTTTGTCCAGCGGCGGCAGCACTTCTTTGGAGTCGGAGAGTGGTGCAAATTCGGTGATGCAACGATTGGCCATGACCACCCCGCGCAGAGCCTCTCCTGGCTTGAACCCTTCCAGCAAAAGCCCTTCGCCCGAAACGATCAACGTCGGCTGGACAACCGGGGGAATCGTGAACGTGTACACACCGCTGACCGGCGCGCTGACATCGAGCTGCCAGACGCCAGGCATCGTAAACGCTTCGATCGGCAACGACACGATGCTCAGGCGCCCTTCAGACACGACCAGGGCCGGTAGTCGGGTCTGGCCGTCGGGCGATAGTGCAGACGCCGTGACTGGTTGGTCGTCGGCAAGCACGCACACCACAGGCACACTGAGGTTCTCGGCAAGTTGACCGCTGCCTGGCAAGAACACGACAGACGCGGCAAGCGCTTCATTACCCGTCGTTGGTTCGCGCACGCCGATTCCCTGGGCGTCCAGGAGGGCTGGCATACAAATGCGGTTCATCATGCCGCCGTGTGCGCGCGACACGATACGCAGGATGCGCCCACCCGGCAGCCGGCGAATGGTCACCGGTCGGGGAACATATCCGCCGCCTGGCGTGCGTTGTGCGCCCGGTGCGGCCATCACATCGGGTGCAGCGCATAGGATGGCAACGCCGGCCAACAGGGCCACCAATCCAAGCTGGACAAAACGAATAAACTGGCGATGATGATGCATATTCCCCCTTTGTGAACGGGTCGTCAAATTGCTTGAGACGGACACTGCAACGTCCGCACTCCGGTTTGGGAGCAGAGGAACAGGCCGTTTACAGACGCCTACTGCTGTTACGGTGTGGCGGAAGGATTCTGCTGGCGGCGCGCCGCCTCAAAGTAGGCGACGTCGTCAGGGCGATTCAACTGGCGTGCAATCTGAAGCGCCTGGTTGTAAGCGTCGCCGGCCGCGGAGGTCTGCCCAAGTTCAACGAAGCAATCACCCTTCAATCCCCATACATCCATGCGGCGTTCCGGCGTGATCTCAGCGATGGAGAGCGTTGCGTCGAATTCATCCTCTGCGCTCCAACAGTCGCCGAGTGTGAACAGCGTCTGCCCGCGCAATACACGAGTATCGGCGGCGACCAATCCCACGGAAGGGTGATCGCCATTCTCGTAGTTGGCAATGATCTGTTCCGTCATCGGCCAGAAAGGCAGGCCGGCGGCCGTTTCGCTGGCGCCCGCAGTAGTCGTGAGCCAGTCGATGAAGCGCACCTGGGCCTCGGTGAACAACATGCGGCTGCGCACGCCGATATCCTTTGGCTGCTCGCTGGCGTGATGAGCGGTTTCGAGATCGTCCAGCGCCAGGTGGAGCATCGCGCTGTCGATGACATCCGTCTCACATGCACCATCCTGGGCTGGCGTCCACCACGCCGACAAGTAATGTCCCGATGCTTTGCCGGCGTAAGCGCGTGCATAGGAGGGCGCCAGTTGCGCCGCCGCGTCAAAATGGTCGAGCCCTTCCTGGACATTGGCAAGCACCTGCGCTCGATCGCACTGTGTTGCTGCTTCCACCGCCATCGCCAGGTGCGTGTTGCCGATCAGCAGATCGATCACTTCGCGGCCAGGAGCAGCTTCCCACCCAGGCAGAGACGCCGCCATCTCGAATGCCGCGAGTGCGCCAAGGTAGTCGTGCTGCAACAGGTAAAGCGACAACCCGACCATGACATGCGCCAGCGAGGTGGCGCGCACACTCAACTCGCGCTCTATGCCGAGGCCGCGATTCAACGGCAATGCAACTTCAATCGGGCTGCCAAAGCGAAAGGCCCCGGTCATCTCCAGCGCATCGCCAAAACTGTCCGGCGCCACGTAGTATTCCGGCTGGAGGCGAAGCTGATGCGTCAATGCGTCGTATTCCGTGACCCCGTATACGACCAGGTCGGCGCCATATTGGCGCGCCAGTTGCGCCGCGGCCTGCTCGCGCTCGGCGGCAGTTGCGCCTGTGACCCGGCCGACCACGTCGGGGCCAAACAACCCGGCGCGCAACCGCAAAGGCTGCATCGACGACGCAAGATCGTCTTGCAGTTGCAGGTGAAACCGTTCGATCAGCAGGTCAACTTCGATGGGGTCAGCAGCGTCGTCAGCCGGCAACTGAAAACCGGCGACGATGGCGCCGATGTCATACGTTGCCAGAGAGGGAAACGGAGTTGGCGTCGTCGTGACGCTGTCGACCATGATGACAGGGGATTTTGTCGCCTCGCCTTCTGCCTTGATCCACTCTACGGCGAGTGGAATCAGTGTCACGAGCAGGGTCGTCGCGGCGCCAAGCAGGGCGATCCACAACTGCAAAGGCATCGAACGCCACCAGCTTTTGCCCTCCGCCTGCCTTGCGCTGTCCTCGACAAGTGCGGCGGGCTGCGTTTGCTGCTGATCAGCCGGCGCCGCGGCAAGAATAGAGGCGTCGGCCGCGCCTGGGGCTGTGGGGGTTTGGGGCCGGGCGCGCAGAAACAGCACAGGCGCGGCCCACTCTACGCTTTGCTCGCCCGCCTCGCGCACCAACGCCCGGCGCCCTTCCGCAACGGCCCCCTCTATCGCATAGCCGTCTGCCAGCGCCAGGTAGACTTCGACGGCAAACATCGTCGCGAGATCAAGCGCAAGCGGGAAGCGTGGCACGATCACTGCACCGGCGCATACCTGCGCCAGTTCCGCCGCCGCCGGTAAGGTTGCCGCCGGCGCCGCGCCGGCGAAGGTCATAAGCTGCAGCGTATGATCAGCGACGCACCATTTGAGCTGGTCGATGCCTACACGTTGGCTTTGTCCCAACTCATTCTCCAGGATCAGATGCGGCGTGTGGGCGTCGTCGTCTGCGAGCGGGCAGGCGAGATGCAACACGTGGTAGGGGGCGCCGGCGCTGCGGCTGCGGCGCAACTCCCGTTGGATGGCAGCTAGCGTCACCTGGCCGCGCTCGTCAAGAAAATCGAGCCGAACGCTGGCTTGACCCGCCAAGAGTCTCCTAAGCCGCTCTTTCAGGACAGTACGTTGCTCCGCACCGTCAGCCTCAGGAATTGCCACCAGAATGCGCAGATCGCCCGTGCGCGGTGCGAGAGGAAGGCCATCAACCCGGCGCGTCAAGTTGATAGCGGGCGACAGTGCCAGAAAGGCGCGGCTGTCATGCATCCATTCCCAGGGCAAGCCGGCCAACGCTAGACTCTGCACCTCCAGGCGGACGTCAAGATCGTCCACGGACGCGGCTTGTGAGAGGGCGCGTTGCACGGCATCTGGCAAGGCAAGAAAGAGCGCGCGTCCGATTGCCTCGATTGCCTTCCGCGCGGGCGCTGAGGTCTGCTCAGTTCGGTGCAAATAGCCGGCCACAGACAGGTTGACCTGCCCGCCAGTCATACCCTGCGCGGAGACTGTCGAGATGGTGCAAGCTTCCAGTGTTCCGGTGACGACAATGTCGAGTTGTGTGTGTGCCATAAGCGTGTCGAAATCGTATCACCGTGTCTTGCCGCGGTCAACTGGAAAAATGCGACGGGGTGTGTGTCGAGTTTTTGTTACGTCCCCGGCGCTGGTCAGACGCTTTAACCAAGTCCTCCTGATCAGCGTCGGGGACGTTCTCGCCAAAATTTTGGAACGCACCCAATGCGACGCTCCCCCGATCTTGTGCACCATTACACGGCCAAGATGTAGAGTGTGCTATAATCTCGCGTCAAGGTAATTTTAGATGGATTTGACGCGCTCCGCTTGACGCACAAAGCAGTCAGGAAGCCGGAGCCTCCAAACCTGAAGACGATTGAGGAAATTGAAAATGGCAGAACCTTCCCTAGAGGCCAGCGTGCCTTCGGCGGATGCGGCTGTAACGGAATCGGCAGCCGTCCTCGCCACCGAACAACTTCTTCCTATGTATCGCATGATGTTTCTGATCCGTCGCGTGGAAGAGTCGCTGCTCGAGCTGGCCGAATCCGGCAAAATCGGCGGCGCGATGCACACGGCGATCGGGCACGAAGGCGCGGCTATCGGCATGGCTGCGGCGCTGCGCAAGGACGATTATCTGACGTGCACGTATCGCGGCCATCACCATTCCCTGGCGCGCGGCATGGATCCGCAGCGCGCGATCTGCGAGGTGCTCGGCAGGGCGCCCGGCTTTGCCAAAGGCAAGGGCGGCTCGATGCACTTCCTCGACCCCTCACTTGGCTTGATGGGCGCCAATGGCATCGTCGGCGCCCAGGTGCCGCACGCGGCCGGCATGGCGCTGGCCTCCAAAATCCGCGGCGAAGATCGCATCGCCATCACCTTTTTTGGGGACGGCGCGCTCTATCAGGGGCTGATGCACGAAACTTTCAACATGGCGCAAAAATGGAAGCTCCCCGTCATCTTCTATTGTGAAAACAACCGTTATTCGGAGATGACGCCCATCTCGCGCACTTCTTCGGTGGACGAGATCTACCAGTTCGTGCGCGCCTACGGCATGGAGAGCATTCAGATCGACGGCAACGATGTCGAGGTGGTCTATGAGGCCATTGTCAAAGCGGCGGGACGGGCGCGTGCAGGCGAAGGCCCCACTTTCATCGAGGGCATCACGTACCGGCTTTCCGGCCACATGGCGGGCGACCTGGAAACCTACCGGTCGTCTGAGGAGATCGAGATGCAGCGCGCGTACGAGCCGCTGACGCAGCTTCATCAGAAATTGATCGACCGCGGCGTGTCTGAAGCAGAGATCGACCAACTGCGCGCCGAGGTGGAGGAGGAAGTCCAGGCTGCCGTCGAATATGCGTTGGAAGCGCCGTGGCCGGATCTCGCCGAGGCATACACGGATGTCTATCAGGTGTAAAGGAACTGAAGAACCATGCGCAAGACTACGTATATTCAAGCAATTAACGAGGCGATGCGGGATGAGATGCGTCGCGACGAAAGTGTTTTTCTGATCGGCGAAGACATCGGTCATTACGGCGGCCTGTTCCGCGTGACCCGCAACATGATGGAGGAGTTTGGCGAACGCCGCGTCATCGACACGCCGATCAGCGAGCAGGGCTTTATGGGCATGGCCGTCGGTTCGGCCATGGTCGGTCTGCGCCCGATCGTCGAACTGATGTATATGGACTTCTTTCTGGTCTGCGCCGACCAGATTTTCAACCAGGCTGCCAAGATGCATTACATGACCGGTGGTCTTGTCAACGTGCCGCTGGTGATCCGCGGCCAGCAGGGCGGCGGCAAACGCTACGGCTCGCAACATAGTTCGAGCGTCGAAAGCACCTTTGCTCAGTTCCCTGGCATCAAGGTGGTGGCGCCGGCCACGCCCTATGACGCCAAAGGGCTGCTCATCTCGGCGATCCGCGACGACAACCCGGTGCTTTTCCTCGAACACAAGATGCTCTACTTCACCCGCGGCGACATGCCCGACGCCGAAGAGCAATACACCGTGCCGATCGGCAAGGCCGACGTCAAGCGGGAAGGCAAGGACTTGACGATCGCCACTTTCAGCTACAGCCTGTTGCAGACGCTGGAGGCCGCCGAGGAACTGAAAGCAGAGCAGGGGATCGACATCGAAGTCGTCGATCTGCGCAGCATCACCCCGCTCGACATGGAAAGCGTACTCACGTCGGTCGCCAAAACCGGGCGGCTGCTTGCCGTGCACGAATCGCAAGCCAACGCTGGCATCGGCGCCGAGATCGTGGCGCGCGCGTACGAAGAAGCGCCTTACCTGCTCAAAGCCCCGGCGCGGAGACTTGGCATGGCGCCCGCGCCGATCCCGGTCTCCAAACCGCTGGAAGAAGAACTTCTGCCCTGGAAGAAGAACATCAAGGCCGCCGTCCTGGAAATGATGAGATAAGGGGAAAGCATGACCACCGAAATCAGGCTGCCCGATGCGGGCGAAGGTATCGACGATGTAACGATCAACCGCTGGCGCGTTGCCGTCGGCGATAACGTCAACGAGGGCGACGTGATTCTGGAAGTCGCCACCGATAAAGTGGACACCGAAATCCAGGCGCCTACTTCCGGCGTGTTGCTCAAGATCAACTTCCAGGAAGGCGAGCTCGCTCCAGTCACCGAGATCATGGGGTACATCGGCCAGGAAGGTGAAAGCGTGGATGGCGCGTCTGTAGAGGCAGCAGCTCCCACCGAAGAGGCGACCACAGAAGAAGCGCCCAGCCCCAAAGCACCCGCTGCCCAAAATGAGTCCACTCCGGCGGCAGAAGGCGCAGGCGCTAAGGCGACGCCGGTAGCGAAGCGCGTCGCCGCGGACAAGGGCGTCGATCTGGCCGGCGTCGCGGGCACCGGGCCGGGTGGGCAGATCACCAAGCAGGACGTGCTGACCCATGCGGGCGGGACGCCAGGCGCCGCCCCCCCCTTACCCGGCGATCTGGCTGACGAGCCAACCCTGGCCGTCCGTCGCGCGGCCGCCGACAACAATATCAATTTGCGCGAGATGGCTGCTGGCCGTCCGCTGAGTACATTGACCAAGTACGACGTGTTGAGCGCCGTCGCCAGCCGCGCCGCGGGAAAACCCGTGCGCGTCGAGCCGGCTTATACGGAGGGGCGAGGGGCGAAGGCCAAGGACGCGGCGGCTGGAACCAAACCGGAGGCCGCCAAGCCAACTGCCACCAAATCGGATACTGCCAAGCCTGCCACGCCCAAGCCTGCTGCGGCACAGACGCCGGGGCAACTCAAGCCTGGCGAGGAATTGGTCAAGCTGTCGCGGATGCGCGCCGCGGTGGCGCGCAACACCGCACAAAGCGCCTTTTCGGCCCCTCACGTCACGACGATGTGGGATGTGGATATGAGCGCCGTCTTGCAACATCGCGCCGCACACAAGAAAGAATTTGCCGCGGCCGGCGTCAATCTGACGATCACGGCTTACTTCTTCGAGGCGATTGTGGCCGGTCTCAAGGCCGTGCCTGCGGCCAATGCCACGTGGACGGATGAGGGCGTCATCATCAAGCGGGCCTACAACATTGGCATGGCTACCGCGCTGCCGATGGATCAGTACGGGATTGGCGGGCTGATCGTGCCGGTGATCAAAAATGCCGGCGACCTCAACCTGATGGGGATTGCCCGCGCGGTCAACGACCTGGCCGACCGCGCCCGCAAGAACGAACTCAAGCAGGAAGATCTTGCCGACGGTTCCTTTACGCTGAGCAACTACGGCACCTCGGGCAGTCGCTTCCAGACGCCGATCATCGTGCAGCCGCAGGTGGGCATCCTGGGGGTGGGCGCGGTGGAAAAGCGCGCAGTCGTCGTCAGCAACGGCCATCCACTCGAGCCAAACCTGGGGGACTCATTGACCTTCAAGCCGATGACGACCCTCGGCTTCAGCTACGACCACCGCGTGCTCGACGGCGCCACCGCCGACGCCTTCTGCGCCGCGGTCAAGCAGCATCTCGAAAACTACACTGCCTGAAATAGCACGCGGATCAGGCGGATTTGCACGGATTTTTTTCTTATCCGTGTCGATCCGTCTAATTCGCGTGATCCGCGTCCTATTCTTCGCCCCTCGCAACTCGTAACTCGCAACTCCCTCACGTCTTCCGCTCCATCAACCATTGCGCCGTGGCCCAGAGCAGGCTGGCTTCGGCGCGGTCGCCCAGAGTTTCGCGCAGCGCAGCGAGTCCCGCAGCATAGAACGCATTCATCCGCTCGACGGCATACGCTTGCGAGCCGGCGGCTTCGAGCAGGTGCAGCACAGCGGGCAAATCCGCCGCGCTGAGATCGCTGCGTTGCAAGAGCGCGTGCAAGGCGGCGCCGTTGTGCTTGTCGTTGAGCCCATGCAACAGCGGCAGACTCTTTTTGCGGCGCAGGATGTCGTTGCCCGCGGCCTTGCCCGTGACCGCTGGGTCGCCCCAGATGCCGAGCAGGTCATCCTGGATCTGAAAGGCCAGCCCGATCGACTGCCCGAAGCCGCGCAATGATGCGTCAGCGCCGGCCGGCGCGCCGCCGATCAGCCCACCGATCGCCACGCTGGCGCCGATCAGCGCGGCCGTCTTGCCCTGGATCATGCGCAGATACTCCTCGACGGTGACCTGCGCGCGCTGCTCGAAACGCATGTCAAGGTGCTGCCCTTCGGTCAGCGCCACACAGGTTTCTGTAAAAATCTGAAGCGCGGCCAGCACGCGTTCCGCCGCGACGCCACGCGCCGGCAGCCGTTGTAAGGCGGCAAAGGCCAGCGCAAACATAGCGTCACCCGCGTTGATCGCTTGCGGTGCGCCCCATAACTTCCACACGGTCGGGCGATGGCGGCGCATCTCATCGCCGTCCTCAATGTCATCGTGCACCAGCGAGAAGTTGTGCAAAATTTCAAGCCCGGCCGCGGCAGGCACAGCCTGCGCAGCTTCACCGCCAACCGCCTGGCACGCCATCAGACAGAGCAAGGGGCGCAATCGCTTACCCGCGGGCAGCGTCACCGGTTGAAACTCGGCATCGACCCAGCCCATGTGGTAGTGCATCATGCCATAGTGAGCAGTGGTCGCCGGCTCATTTCCAGCCAACACCGCGCGCATTTCGTCTTCGAGCACAGGCAGCCACTGCGCGGAAAAGTTGTTCAACATGTCGCTCATTCCTTATCTCTGCTTTTCCTTCACCAACACACCCGGCTGTCGCAGCGCGCCAACGTCAGCCGCGCCGCTGCAAAACATGGCGATACGCGCCTCGGCGATCAACAGATCCATCTCTTCGGCGACGGCTGCCGCGGACTCCATGGCAGCTTTCAAGAAAGGCGACGCCAACCCCACCAGGTCGGCGCCCAACGCCGCGCATTTTACAATGTCCTGCCCGGTGCGAATGCCGCCGCTGGCAAAGAGATGCACGTCATCGCGCCCCAGTTCGGCGCGCACGTCATCCGCAGCGACCAGGCTTTCGGCGGTTGGGATGCCCCAGTCCGCAAACGCACCGGCCAGCCGGCGCAGCCGCTCGGTCGGCGCGCGGTGCATCTCCACCTGGCTCCACGAGGTGCCGCCCGCGCCGGCCACGTCGATGGCGCTGACGCCGGCGTCGATCAACCGGCGTGCCGTCTGCGCGCTGATGCCCCAGCCCACCTCCTTAACGATGACCGGTTTACCCAGGTGCGCACAGACTTCGGCGATCTTGCCGAGCAGACCACGCCAGTTCACGTCGCCTTCGGGCTGCACCGCTTCCTGCAGCGGGTTCAGATGCAGGATCAGGGCGTCGGCGTCGATCATTTCCACCGCGCGGCGGCACTGATCGACGGTGTAACCGTAGTTGAATTGCACCGCGCCCAGGTTGGCAAAGAGCAACACGTCGGGCGCCACGTCGCGCACGCGAAAGGTCTGGCGCAACGCGTCGTGCTCGAGGCCGGCGCGCTGGCTGCCGACGCCCATCGCCACGCGCTGTATCTGCGCCGCCTCCGCCAGGTTGCGGTTGATGAAAGCAGCTTGCTCGGCGCCGCCGGTCATGGAGCTTACCAGCAGCGGCGCGTGTAGCCGCTTGCCCAAGACGGTGACGCCAAGACACACGTCGCTCAAGTTCAATTCGGGCAGGGCCTGATGAACCAGCCGAAACCGTTCCAGCCCGGTGGTCAGCGTGGGGAATTGGACATTTTCCGTCACGTTGATGCGGATATGATCTGCTTTTCTTTGATCGATCGACATGGCATTCCTTCGTATTCCTCAATGGAGCTTGCCGCGTGCATGGAGCA
The DNA here is from genome assembly GCA_016710365.1 of Candidatus Caldilinea saccharophila. GTDB lineage: Bacteria > Chloroflexota > Anaerolineae > Caldilineales > Caldilineaceae > Caldilinea > Caldilinea saccharophila. Next base: position 11,108 of record JADJVW010000046.1, read on the forward strand.
AGCATTGCTTCATCATATCATAATGGATGAAAGCCAATTTTGCTGTCTGTATGGGTGCGTCCTAGAATCTTCAGGAAAACATCCCTACTCTGTCATTATGGAGAAACTCATGCCGCAAAGCCTTTATCGTTGGAATCGATACACCCTGGAAAATTCACCGTTCGACCCGGCGGTTGCCGAGGTCCAATACCCGCCCGATCTCGGCCTGGAGCCGCTGCATCTGAGCGTCGAGCTGGCGATTGATATTGCCGCACAGCGCGCGGCCGGCGTCGTTACGCACACAGTCGTGGCGCGGCGTGCGCCAATGCAAACGCTCACGCTCGATGCCGTCGATCTCAATGTGACGGCGGTGGCGGATGAGGACGGACGCAAACTGACGTGGCGCCACGACGGGAAGAAGTTGACCATCCGCTGGCAGGATCCTTTTGCGCTGGGCGAGGAGCGGCGCGTTGCCGTCCACTATGCGGTGGAACACCCTAGCGCCGGCCTCTACTTCTCGCAGCCAGACGACGCATATCCCGACATGCCCTGGTACGCAGTCACCGATCACGAAACCGAGCGGGCGCGCCACTGGCTGCCGTGCATCGACCTGCCCAATGTGCGCACGACGCTCGATATCCGCCTGCGCGCCGACGCCCGCTTCACAATCCTGGCGAACGGCTATCTGGTGGAAGAACGCACGCACGATGACGAGTCAAAAACTGCACACTGGCGGCTTGACCAGCGTTGCCCAAGTTATCTGCTCTGTTTTGCCGTGGGGGAATTCGTCCGCGCCGACGACGGCGCATTCGACGACGGCGAGAAGCGACTTCCGGTCGCCTATTTCTGCAGTCCGCTGCACACTGCCGACGACCTGATGCGCAGCTTTGGCCGCACCAAACCGATGCTGGCCTGGATGACCCAAAAGTTCGACCAACCCTTCCCCTACCCCAAATATTACCAGTGGGCCGCGCCTGGCGTCTCCGGCGCGATGGAAAATATCTCGCTGGTCAGTTGGGATGAGCGGTACGTGCTGGATGCTGCGCTCGCCGCCGAATGGAGTTGGCTGCTCGACGCCGTCAACGTGCACGAGATGTCGCACAGCTACTTTGGCGATGCCGTCGTCTGTCGCGATTATGCGCACGCCTGGCTCAAGGAATCGTGGGCAACCTACATCGAGCAAGTGTATCGCGAAGAGAACACCTCGCAGGATGAGGCGCTCTACGTCTATTATAATAACGTCGAAAATTATCTGGAAGAGGCTGACAACGACTATCGACGCCCGATCGTTCATCGCCACTTTCAGTCTTCCTGGGATATGTACGACAGCCATCTCTATCCAGGGGGTGCGTGCCGGCTGCACACGTTGCGCTGCGAACTGGGCGACGACATCTTCTGGGCGGCCGTGCGCGACTATCTCGCCACCTATCGCGACCGCGTCGTGGAGACGGATGATTTCCGGCTGATCATGGAAAAGCATTCTGGACGCGCATTGGGGCGTTTCTTCGACCAGTGGTTTTATCAGCCCGGCTATCCCGACCTGAAGGTGACCTTCGAGTTCGACGCCGACGCCAGCCGCGGCGTATTCACCGTCGAACAGCAACAGGTCAACGCGACGGAGAACATCCCGGTCTTCCACTTCCAGACCGCGGTGGCCTGGCGCCTCGATGGGGAGTTGCACACCGCGCCGATCCGCATCGAGCAGTCACATCACATTTTCATGTTCCCGATGTCCAAACCGCCGGAGCTGGCGCTGTTTGACCCCGCGGGCGTCGTGTTGCACAAGCTGGCGTTCAACCCAGGCGATGACCTGCTGCGCCGCCAGTTGACCGACGGCCCGACTGTGCTGACGCGCATCCACGCCGCCAAAGAACTGGCTGCTACTGGACGCCACGCCAACCTCCAGGCGATTGTCGCGCGTACAAAACGGAGCCTTTTTGGGGCGTGCGCTGCGAAATGGCAAAAGCGCTGGAAAAGGCCAACAGCGCCGCGGCGGCAACGGGATTCCCAGCGCTGATCGAGTTCGAGCAGGATGCGCTGGTGCTGCCGACATTGCTGCGCGCGACCGGCGCTTACCGGGAAGTTTCCGTGCGCGACGCGCTGATGCAGCGGCTGGAACGCGGGCTGGCGCCACTGGCGACCCAGGCCGCTTACGAAGCGCTCGGCAGCCAGCAGGAAGCCGCCCCTTATGACCTGCTCGTCGCGGCGGCGCAGACGCCCTCCGTCAACGGCATCGCCCAAGTCGGCGCCATTCGCGGGCTGGCCGCCACGCGGCGCGCTGAAGCCATCGATGTGCTGCTGCCGCTTGTCCGCTACGGCGGCAGCAGCTACGCGGTGCGGCCCTTTGCAGTGACGGCGCTGGCTGGCCTGGGGAACTATATCGACAAACCCGCGCGCACCCGCATTGCAGAAACATTGGTTGCCTTGCTGCGCGACCCCCGCTATCAGGTTGCGATGGCTGCTGTGCGCGGGCTGGCAACGCTGCAGGCCATCGAAGCCGTCGCTGCAATAGAGCAATTTGCCCGCGGCCGCGTCCATCAGGAAGCCGTGGTCGCCCGCCGCGCGGCGGATACGCTGCGCCGCGCGGCGCAGCCAGCCGAAAAAGGGCAGCAAAAGCAGTTGCAGGAGCTACGCGCTCAATTGCGCCGGCTGGAGGAAGAGGTGCAAAAGTTGCGCGCCCAGACAGCGTAGGGCAGCAAGCTTTTAACGGCAAGGCGCCATCATTTGCTATAAATTGAGCCTATCAAAATGATAGGCTCAATTTATTTTGCAAACAAGAAATCGATTCCTCCCCACAAAAATAGCCACTAGAAATTGTTTGGATTGGTTAGATTTCTCTGGAATTAGACCATCTGCGTATGGACAAATGGCGTATTCCTCCAAATTTCCTGGCATTACGTTATGAAAACCCCTTGCGTTCCTGCAAAATTCATGGTAAACTTGTCAACGAATCTTGTTTCACGGAGGGCCGCCAATCGCATCCATGTTTGCAAGATTCTTTTTTGCGAAAGGAGCACGCCATGTGAGCAGCACAAACCGTAGCACGTAGTACTCATCGTTTTTGGAAGAACAACATACCCCAACAACAACAGTGTAACTCTTTTGAAAGGAGAGTCGTATGTCTGGTAAAACCAGTCAGCGACAGTGGATGCCTCGGCGTGTGCGGACGCTTTTGGCAGTAATCCTGGCGCTGGGACTGCTGATCCCTGTGGTCAGCGCGTATGCTCAAGATGAAAATACGCCCGTCACCCCGAACGACAAAATCTGTGTCGAAGGCTCCGTCATCAACTTCAATGAAGTTCTGCTCAGTGACTACACGTGGGCCATCAGCTATGGACCAACCGGTGGCACAGAAATGAGTCAGGTGACAACCGACGCCGACGGCAAGTTCAAGATTGAGGATGGTCTGTCCGTTGGCGACTGGACGTTCTCGATGGATCCCACCTCGAATGGCCCTTGGGAAGGAATCACCCCTCTGTCTTTCAGTGTGCCGCTCAAGTATGGCAGCGACAAATGCGTCCAGATTCGCTGGAAGTTAGTGCGCCGCGTGCCGGTGATCGTCACCAAGATCGACGATCAGCACAACCCACTGAATGACTGGATCATTCGCGCCGAACCAGCACGTGGCAACTGGTTTGCATCGCCGTCAGAAGTAAAGACAGGTGAGGCTCCGGGTTCCAACCCTGGCGAGGCGATCTTCTATCTGACCGAAGGCCAGTGGAATTTCAAAGAGCGTGCGCCAGCAGGCGTCCACTACACACCGATCATCCCCTCCACCGGCCAGCAGTCACTGTTGGTGGAATGGAACGCAGATGACAGTGGTCAGCCAATTCCGCAGACCTTGCGCTTCAAGAATCGCGTCGTAGAGCATGGTTGCATCGATGTATACAAGTCTGACGTATTTGACGAAACTTCCACACCACTGCCTGGTTGGAAGATGACTGTCAAGCGTGCAAACGGCACCCTGGTGACCAGCGGCTTCACCGATTCGAGTGGTAAAGTCACTTTCAGCAGGCTGCCGTTTGATCCGTATACCGTGGTGGAAGAAGCCCGTGATGGATGGGCGCCCTCCAGCCCCACCGGCTTCACCGTCGATGTCATCCAGAGTGAAGAATGTGTGAGGGTCGAATTCTACAACGAACAAGACTTCGGCTACAGCTTCGTTGGGCGCAAGATCGACACCAATGGCAAGGTCGGCCTCCCGAACTGGAAGATCACGATTAAGCCGTTGGACAATGGCGGCGCGCTGCCGACTAATGGCACTGAAGAAGATGGCAAGGCGTATGTCACGACCGACGGTCTTGGCAATTACCGCTTCGACTTTGCCACCAACGATTACCGCGTGCCCGGCGCCCGCTACCAGATCTGCGAAGAAGAACGCGCTGGCTGGCTGCCGCACACCTCCCTCTGCTACAACGTCCGCCTGCCTGCCAAGCCAGGTTCGCCTGTCAAGGTGTGGGACTTTGAAAATCAGCAGGTTGGTCACTGGGAAAGCGTGATCTATGGCCCGCACCAGGGTGCAACGTCAGGTAGCTGCCGCTACAGTGTGACGGTGCAGCCGGGCGACAGCCTGTACGGCATCGGCGCCGCCTACGGCGTGTCCGCCAGCGCGATGCTGGCTGCCAATCCGTGGGTCTATAGCCGACCGCACTACTACGTCTATCCAGGCGATTCGGTCTGTGTGCCGTAAGATTACCACTCAGGCTGTTGTCAGATTCGTTGGCGGGGGGCCGGCGTTGGCGTCTGTCGTAGACGCCTGACAACTGAATAGCAGCGCTCAAGCCGGGTTTCCAAAGGGGAACCCGGCTTTTTTGTGATCATGCGATGAATCGTTATTCTTGTCTCCCCCTCTCCTTGTCTCCCTTATTTTTCCCCTACCCCCGCTAAAGATGCTACACTCCCTCCATGCATATCGGCGTGTTGACTCACAATTATCCCCGCTTTCCCGGCGATTTCAGCGGCGTTTTTGTCGAGGCGTTGTGCGAAGAGTTGGCCGCGCAACAACAAGAAGTCACAGTGTGGGCGCCTTATGATCCTGCCTATCGACGCCCACTGCATGGCGCGGTGTCGCTGCGTCTCTATCGCTATGCCTGGCCCGACGCGCTGCACCGGCTTGGTTACATGCGCACCATGCAATCTGACCTGGCGTTGCGCATGGAAGCGTACGCGCTCAGCCCCGCGCTCTTTACGCGAGGCATCCAGACCGTCCTGCGGGAGTCGCGCCGTCGCCGCCCCGACGTGCTTCACGCCCACTGGCTGCTGCCGAACGGTTTTATCGGCGCCGTGGTCAGCCGGCGCCTCGGCATTCCGCTGGCGATCTCGATTCCCGGCTCCGACGCGCAGGTGGCTCGCAGCAACGCGCTCTTCCGCGCCATGGCGCGCTTTGCCTTGCGTCAGGCTGCGCTGCTGACCGCCAACAGCACCGACCTGCGCGATGCGGTTGCACCGCTGGGGGCAGATCTGAGCCGCTTCGATATGATCATTTACGGAACCGATCCGGCCGCGCTGCGCCCTGACGACAGCGCCTCTGCGTTGTTGCGCCAGCGTCTGCAGATCGAGAGCGGTGCGGTTGTGGCTTTGTGCGTCGGGCGGATGGTGCCCAAGAAAGGCTTTGACGTGCTGATCCGAGCGCTGGCGGAGCCGATGCTGCAAGCGCAGCCCATCGTCGCCGTGATGGTGGGGGAAGGGGACGACAAGGCAACCTGGCAGGAGCTTGCTACCAGGCTAGGCGTGACCGATCGGCTGCGCTGGGTGGGAAATGTCCCAAAAACAGAGATCGGTCGCTACTATAACCTGGCCGATTTGCTGGCTATGCCTTCCGTGAGCAGACCCGCCGACGGGCTGAATGTCTGTGTGCTCGACGCCATGAGTTGCGCTAAACCCGTGATCGGCACGCCGGTCGCCGGCAATCCACTGGCGATTGTGAATGGCGAAACCGGGCTGATCGTGCCGGAGCAGGACGCCGCGCGCTGGCTGCTATCTTTAACCTGGCGGCCCATCCAACGCTGCGCCAGCAGATGGGCGCGGCTGGACGAGCCCGCATCGAGCAAGAATTAGGCTGGCCGCATCTGGCGCGACGGTATATTGCCCACTTCGAGCGTATGGCGACTGCGGGGCGCCGCTCTTCTCCATGATGCCCTGCTGCCGTCAACGCTACATCTTGTCGAAGCTTGATCGCCACTGCGTGAACGCGTGCATCAGCGCTTTTGCAAGGCTCTCGCCGGCGAACGCACAGACCGAGGAGATTTGCAGAGGCAGCCAGGGTTCGCGCCGGTGCGCCCGGCGCGAACCCTGGCTGCGCTTAATCCGGCGTGCCCAATGTTACGATGATCCGCTGCGGTGCTTCGACATCGCCCTGGTTGGGCGCATAGTAATCGAACACCTGGCTGGCGGGCGTCTGCGCACGTATCGGATACTTTGCCTGGAGCCGGTAGGCAAAGGTGAGTTGCTCACCGCTGCGCACCTGAGTCAGATAGAGGATAATCTGGCGGCCGGTCAGCTCGTAGCGCTCGATCCTGCCGGCTTTGAGCAGCGCATCCAGATCCGCCGTTATTGGCGTGAATCCTGGCGGGATACCGAGATCGACCAGCACTGTGCCCGCCATGCCCGGTCTGAGCAGTTCGACTGTCGCCAGCGCCTGCACGGTTTCGTTGACCTGGAGTTCGGTGCGGTCGTAGGCGACGCTCACATGCATCGGCTGCGCGGCCTCTGGTGCGGAAACCACGGCGCCACGGTAGGTAATAACTCGTGACGATCTGATAATGCAGCATGCGGTCGCCATCGACCGTGATCTCTAATTGGCTTCCATCGCTGCCAATTTCTTCGAAGCTAAGTTGTTGCACGACATCAGAATTCTCCGCGTCAATGGTCAGCGTCCGGCTGTCGCTGCCGCTGGCGGCGTCGGTCAGCGTCACCGTCACCGTCGCCGCTCCCCCTTCACCGGCGTTGCGTGCGGCCAACACCAGCGCTTTGAGCGCCTGCACCGTGGCCTGCGTGGTGTAGAAGCTGCCGTTCGGAGCGCGGTTCTCCACAAGATAGGTGATCGCCTGTGCGGCCAGGTCGGGATGCACCTCAGCGCGCAGCAACGCCTGTGCGACTAGCGCGGTGGTCTCGATCGCGGCCACCTGGCCGTAGCTGCCCATGTAGGTCAGATCGCCGGCGCCCCAGAAGGCTGTCCCCTCCGTGACCGACGCACGCGCCGCCAGTTCATCCAGCACCTCCGTCGCATCCGCGCCAGCCGCAACCAGGGCGTTGGCGGCAAGCGCCAGCGTGTAATCGTCATATCCACCCAGAGATGGCAGTACAAACTTTTGCTCGACAGGTTTCTGATTGACAGCCGTGGCAGCGCTGCCGACGGTCGATTTCAGCGGACTTTGCGGCGCCGTGATGACGGGTGCGGCGCGCAATGCCTGCTCGATAAAGCGCACCGCCCTCTCGACGGCATACGGTTCGACGCCGGCATCCGCCATGCCCCAGGCGATATAAGCCGTGGTCGCCAACCGGCTTTGCACCGACTCCAACCCACTTTCAATGGTCATGCCTTCTGCAGCCCAACTGCCGTCGCTCGCCTGTTGCCCGGCAAGATAGGACGCCACGCGGGCAAGCAGCGCCGGGTCGACATACGCCACTTCTTCCATGTCGCCAAACTCCATCAGTCCGTAGGCGGTGAGCATCATCTGCGCGGGCGGGTCGCCAAAGAGGCTGAAGCCGCCCGGCTGTCCGTCTACTTCGAAGGTCAACAGCCGCTGATAACCGAGGTTGATCAACTGTTCGGCCTGCAATTGGATGCGCGGCGCCGCCTGGTCGGTCGCCTTGAGATAATCCAGCACCATGACGTTCGGATAGGTGACGCTGCTGGTCTGCTCGAAACAGCCGTAGGGCGTCTGCAACAGACCCTCCAGCCCTTCCAGCACCTGGCTGACCACGCCGGGATAGACGCGCACCGTCATGCGCGCCGTGCCGGGGATGGCGATGTCGGGAGAGCCGGCTGAAAAGCTTTGCGCGGCTGCCAGATTCACGCCCATGCTGTCAAAAACTTGCTGGCCGTCGGGCAGCACCTCGACCGCACGCACAACCGCATCGCTGAATTGCGAACCGGTGGCCGTGATCTGTAACTGAAACGCCCCGCTGCGCAGCACACGGATCGGCACGTAGACGGCGCTCACTTCGTTGGCGCTCACCTCGACGGTGGATGGCGCCGCGTCGGTCAGCTCGAACCAATCCCCCGGCGCCACGTCGAGGGCGATGCTCTGCGGCGCGTCCAGGTAATTGAAGATGCTGACGGGCACGGAGATCTCATCACCCACGGTGAGGAAACGCGGCAGATCCGGCTCCACAAAGAACTCCTGGAAGACGCGCAGCTCGCTTTGTGCGCTGCCCAGGTTGCCCGCCTGGTCGGACGCCAGCACGCTGATGCGCCAGGTGGTGATGGAGTCGGCAATGGGAACCTGCACCTGGGCGCGCCCCTCCGCGTCGGTCTCCAGTTCGGGCATCCAGTAGAGCGTCTCCGGGAAATATTGACGCAGACGCGGGGGCTCCTGGCCGCGCGTGGCGGTGGTCTCTACCGCGGACGCTGCGGATTCTGCTGCTGGCGCGGCCGGCGCCGCGCACGCGGACCAGAAGAAAGCGCCCAACGCAAACAGAGTCAGCGCGATCAGCAGACGGCGACGTTTGCGGCTGCCGTTGTACATCGCCAGCCCCACCAGCGGCGCCAGCAAGTAGAGTCGATTCCCCCAGCCCACGGCCAGATTCGCCGCCAAAGACGGCGCCGGGCTCGCTGGCTCCTGCACAAACGCGGGTTGGCGCGCAGCCAACTCGTCGGCGAAGAGGCCGGCGAGTGCAATTTCACGCGCCCTCGTGTGGTCACCATAGCGGATGTTGGTGGGCAAATCGTCGTAGGGCGAGTAGACATCGTCTTCCAACTCCACGAAGTCGTGGATCTCGTAGCGCGGCTCCTGCAGCTCGCGTTCGAGCAGGAAGTAGGTGCGGGCAAAGCCTGGCGCTTGCTCCTGGACGGAGAAGACCGATTCATCGACGATGGCCAGCCCCACCACGCCGGGCATGGGCGCGCCGTCGCGCTGCACCTGGATGTCGAGCGTCGCGGTGTCGCCTGGACGGTACACGTCGGCGTCGGCGCTCACGGTGATGTCGGCCGGCGCCGGGTTGACGAGCAGCAGCCGACGGTCCGCCACGATCTCGCCGTCGTCGCCGACCACGTAGGCGTTGAGTTCAACCGTACCGAGCAGGCTGCCGTCAATAGGCAGCGCGGCCTGCGCCGCGCCGTTCACCACCGGCAGGGTCACCAGCGCAAAGGTCTGTCGTCCCTTGATGATGTCCAGATAGACCGTCGTGGCTTTGCCGTTAACATAGATGTCGATGTCGGCCGTCTCGCCCACGCGGTATTCGGCACGCGCGGGACGCATGAGCACGGTTGCGCTGGCGCCCCGCACGCCGCCGAGCAGCAGAGGCTGCGTCACTTCGCGGCCCGCGGCGTCGGTTGCGGCTACTTCCAGCGGCAGATAAGGCTGCGCGGGCGCGGTGAGTGTAATGACAGCCAGCCCGTAGATGTCGGTGCTGGTGGTGATAGTGGGGAAGGTCTCGCTGGCAATCGTCAGGGTGGCCGGGGCCGCGACGCCGTCGGGTGTGCTCACGTCGATATAAATGCGATTCTCCAGCCCGGGGCGCAGCAGGCCGGATTCCGGCACGGCGTCGATCAGCAAGGCTTTCTCGGCCACGGTGATGCTCTCGTCGACCGACTCCAGGTGATTGGCCGTGTCCACGACCTCGATGGTCAGATCGACCTGCGCGCGCTGGTTGTCGAGCCGGCCCACGAAAAAGTCGGGCACAGGAATCTCGTAGCGGTAGACGCCTTCGGCGTCAGTTTCGCCGGTCACGGTAAAGAGCGTCTCCGTCGTCACGTCCGTCACGTTCCCGCGCACGGTGACCTGGCCGTCTGCCACGGGTTTGCCAACGAAGTAGCGCGCCTGGATGACGCCGGTCGCGGTTTCGCCGGGCAGGTAGAAGGTCTGGTCTGGCCGGAAGGTGATCTCGAAGCGTGGCAGCGTGTAGGGTTTCACCTCCACGGTGCGCGTGGCCGTGTTCGGGCCAATCTCCGCCGTGATCTGGTAATCGCCCGACACTGCTTGCGCATCGAGGTCAAAGTCGACGCTGGCGACGCCGTATTGGCTGTTCGCCAGCTCCTTGCGCATCAATTTGTTGCCCTGTGGATCAGCCACGGTCAGCGTAATGATCTGATCCGCGGCCGCGTGCAGGTCCAGCGTATCGAGCGCCAACGTCCGCAGGTGGATCACCTGGCCAGGTTGATAGACCGGCTTGTCGCTGGAGACCAGGATGTCGTAGACGCGCCCGATATAGACATCCTGGGTGAGCACCGTGTCCTGGTTGTCGGTGGCGGCGCGGATCAAGAGCGTCTGCTGAGGGTCGTCGCCAACGTCGGGCGTCTCGAATTCGACATGCGCGAGGCCGTTATCGTCCGTCACGCCGGTGAAAAGCGGCTGGGCAACGCCGTCCTCACCCGCCATCAGCACCTCAACCTGGCGATCGGCAAGCGCCATCTGCTCCGGCGGCGTAGGATCGCGCACCTGGACAAGGAAGCTGGCTGTGCTGCCTGGCGCCAGGCGTGCGTACTCGCCCAGGACGACCACGCTGGCGCGATCCGGCTCGATGGCGCGGGGCGGCGGGGAAGGATTGAAACAGCCGAACAAGAAGATGAAGAGCGGTAACAGGATGCGCAGACGGCGCGAATGCAAAAGTGACATACTTCCTCCTTTGCAGCGAAGAGATGGCTCGGGTGCGAAAAGAACTGCTGGATACTGTTACAACAGGTTTAGCATCAGCAGGCGCACGAATCAAGCATCAGTTCTGTATCATTGAATGATACCTGACGCCCGTCTGTAATAGGATGAGGATTGACCCGGTTCAGCGGTGTGCGTAGCAGCCGAACAACTGCCCCACGCCTTCGACGCCGCTTGCATCGTAGTAGAGATGGCGCAGCGGCAGATCGACCGGCGGCTCCAGCAGCGGCCCCTCGACGATGCTCGAAACCGGCGCGCCGCCCAGCAGACGGCTGACCTGCGTCAGATAGAGCCGGTCGAGCACACCGTCGGCCAACAGCATGTGCGCGATCTTCGGCCCGGCGGCAGAATAGACCAGCCGGTAGCCGGCCCCTGCCATCTGCTCGACAAAACTGCGGCCCTGCACGCTCTTCTCCCGCTACAAAGACCTGCCCGACCTGTGTCTCCAGTGTGTGCACGCGCGCCGGGTCGGCGCGACGATCGGTCACCACGACGACGCGGCGGCCGCCATGCGCCAGCGCGTCGGGCACGGGAAAATCCAGGCTGCTGCTGACCACGGCGAGATCGGGCTGGGGTGACAGGCATCGCGCGGCGCGCCACGCCTGGAGATCGGCAAAGCGCGCGTCGTCGTAGACGCGCAGGATTTCCTGCGCCTTGCCCGCCGCGTAATCGCGCAGGTAGCGGCCCGTGGTAATGATGAGGTCGGCCTGGATCGCCAGCTCCTGGAAGAGCCGCCAATCGCGGTCATTGGCGACCTGCGCCGGCACCTTCATGCCACCTTTCACGGGGTCGGCGATCGCAATGCGGCCATCCAGACTCGCTACGAAATTGGCGTAGACCAGAGTGCGCCCTGCCGCCGCACTGCGCAGATCGTGCGCCAGGTAAAGCCCCTCCAGCGCGACGCTCGCCGACGTTGGGTAAAGCTGCAAAATCTCGTTGTTTGGCATGAACCTACTCGCGAAAACAATACTTTGGGAGAACGATTTCGCTTACTTTCAATCGGCCACGGATTTGGCGAATTCGGCAGATTTTCACGGATTAAAATCTGTGTGAATCCGCCGAATTCGTAACATCCGCGGTCTATCTTTGTCTACCCGATCAGAATTAACTCCGTCTGCGGCTCACCCAGAAAAATCGCACCCTCTTCGGTGATCAGCACATCTTCCTCCAGCCCGACGTAGCCGTAGCCCTCGACAAAGAGGCCCGGCTCCACGGTGTAGACATGGCCGGCCTCCAGCGGAGGTTGGGCGTGTCGCCGCGGCGCTCCCAGAGCGGGGTCGAGAACGCTGTCGCCGCCGTCGTGACGGCATGCGCCTCGTGGTGGTGGCCGGTGGCGTATTTGTACTCCGCAGCTAGTGGCGTCGCTGATCACTTTGCGCGACCGTTAACTCTTTGCCGGTGACGCCGTCGTTTATCGCCGCCACTGCGCCTGATCGCCGTCACCACGACGTCGAAGCTGTTCCGCTGCACCGGCGCGGGCGCCTGTGTCCGCCAGCAGCACGTAGGTGACGCGCCGACGTCGGAGAACATTTTCGTTTTGTTTGACGCCAAAGTCGCGGGACGATACTGCGCCCGGCTCGATGCGAATCTCGGTCGGGCCGGCGTGGCCGATCGGCGTGTCCGGCCCGCTGTTGACCGCCGGGCAAGCCGCACGCTCCCACGAAGTCTCCAGCCCCAGCGCGTCGACCTGATCGTGCATGACCTGGCCGATCTCGCGCTCCTGCTTGCCAACTGCAATTGCCTCAAACGCGCGGTCGTAAATATCAAAGGTTGTGGCGATGGCCGTCTGGATGCGTTCGATCTCGGCGGGCGTCTTGCGGCTGCGCAGCGCGGTGATGATCGGCCCAGCCGAGACGAAGCGCC
>JADJVW010000047.1 GCA_016710365.1 Candidatus Caldilinea saccharophila
GGGCAAATTGCCCTGGTTCGTCTCGCCGCCGGCGACGATCTCTTCCAGGAAGTTGTGCACCAGGTTGCCGTAAAAGGCGGTGCTCCACGGGTCGTCGGGTCGATAGCCAGGCGGAAAGAAGCGCTGCGGAATCTCCAGTTGGACAAACTCCACGGCGTCCGGTTTGGCTGCACGCAGGGTCTGGATCTGGCCGAACTCGTCGACGAGCCGGGCGATCAGCGCGCCTTCGGAACCGTAGATGCGCGCTTCGATGCCGGGATAGTTGCCGACGGTGACATAGCTGCTCTGCATCGAGTAGAGCGCGCCGTTGGCGCATTCGCCAATGAACATGTCGGCGTCGTCGATGTTGATGCGCTCGCGCCCGGTGTCCAGATTGGTGCGGCGGCGGTACGGCACCAGGTTGGCCAGGATGCCCACCACCTGCGCCAGTTCGCTGCCGACCAGCTCCAAACCGATGTCGATGGTGGGCGCGCCGTAGCCTTCCAGCGACGAAACATGGATGCCGGCGCGGCTCAGATCGGTTCCCCATTCGGCTTCGCCCACCGGCTTTGTCTTGTGGATGCGTTTGTCCATCGGGTTGTCGGGGTCGAGCCACTGGCTGTTCTGCTCATAGCCGTTGAAGACAAAAGGCTGGCCGATAAAGCCCTCGCGCTGCAACTCAAACATATACTGCACGGCCGGCGCATAGCGGAAGGTGAGGCCCACCTTGGTCTTCAGCCCCTTGGACTCGGCGAGGCGCTGGGCGCGCCAGACATCGCGATAGTCGTGGCAGACCGGCTTCTCCACCAGACAGTGTTTGCCTGCCTCCAGCACATCGAAGACCATCTGCTGGTGATCGGCGCGCGTGACCACATCGATCACGTCGATGTCAGTGCGCGCCAGCATTTTTTCGTAGTCGGTGACAAATTCCGGGATGCCGAATTGCCTGGCGCGCGCCTCGCCCAGCTCGCGGTCGAGATCGCACAGCATCACCACATCGCAGAGCGGGGAACGGGTAAAGCCGGGCAAATGGGCGGAGGCCGACCAACGCCCCGCCCCAATCACGCCGACGCGCAGTCGGTCTGTCATACCAGTGCTCCTTTGTAGACAGAATTAAAAAAAGATGAACTGCTGAAACGCAAAGATGCAAAGACGCAAAAACGCTAAACATTCTGCTGTCCTTTGCGCCCTTGCGCCTTTGCGTTGAAATTAGCGCGTCATGCGCGGCTCCAGGGCGTCGCGCAGGCCGTCGCCGAGCAGGTTGATCGACAACACCGTGATCATAATCGCCAGCCCCGGAAAGGTGGTGATCCACCAGGCGTGGCGCAGATAGCTGCGTCCTTCGCTCAGGATCAGCCCCCATTCCGGCGTCGGCGGCTTGGCGCCCAGCCCCAGGAAGCTGAGCGCGGCGCCGGCAATGATGGCGCCGGCCACGCCCAACGTCGCCACCACCACCAGCGAACCGAGAATGTTGGGCAGGATGTGGCGCAGCAGCACGCTGTGCGCCGGCGCGCCGACACAGATGGCCGACTCGATATAGGGTTCATTCTTGACTTTGAGCACCATGCCGCGCGCCACACGTGCATAGGTCGGCGCAGCCGCGATGCCGACTGCGATCATGGCGTTGAAGAGGCTCGGCCCCAGCACCGCAATCACCACCAATGCCAACAGAATGCCGGGAAAGGCGAGCGTGATGTCGGCGGTGCGCATGATCACCGAGTCGGTCCAGCCGCCGAAATAGCCGGCCAGCATGCCGCTGGTCACGCCCAGCAGCGCGGCAATCCCCACCGCGATGATGCCGACGCGCAGCGAAATCTGCCCGCCGTAGAGCACGCGCGTGTAGATGTCGCGGCCAAACGAATCGGTGCCAAACCAGTGTTCGGCGCTGGGCGGTTGCAGCCGGTCGCCGGCAACGATCTCGACCGGATCGTAGGGCGTCAGCACCGGCGCCAGCAGCGACAGGGCGACAACAATGAGCAGCAGAACCAAGCCGAGCATGGAGCCGGGGTTGCGGCGCAGACGACCGGAACGCATCGCCCCACAGCGAGCGTGACTGCGCGCCGGCTTCTTGTTCGACGAGGGCAAAGCAACGCGCTCACTCATAGCGAATCCTCGGATCGAGCACTGCATAGGAAAGGTCCACCAGGATATTGATGGACATGATAATAATCGCAAGGACAAGCGTCAGCCCCTGGATCATGGTGATGTCTTTGTTCAGAATCGATTCAACATACATGCGCCCCAGCCCCACGCGTGCGAAAATGGTCTCAGTGATGACAGCCCCGCTGATCAGTCCGCCAAACTGAAGCCCCATTACCGTGACGGCAGGAATCAATGCGTTGCGCAGGGCATGGCGGATCACGACTGTATTGCGGCGCAACCCTTTGGCGCGCGCCGTGCGAATATAGTCGTCACTCAAGACATCCAGCATACTGCTGCGCACCAAACGGGCCAGGGTTGCCGAGCTCAAGAGACCCAGCGCCAATGCCGGCAGCACCAGCCGGTCCAGGCTGCCTTGACCCATGGGCGGAAACCATTTTAGATTCACGGAAAAGAGCAAAATCAACAGCATACTCAGCCAGAAAACCGGCATCGACACCCCGAGCAGTGCAAAGCCCATCGCCAGACTGTCGATCCAGGTGTTGTGTTTGAGCGCAGAAATAATACCCAGACCCACACCTAACACCGTGCTGATCAGCAGCGCGCTCAGGGCGAGCGTCAAGGTATAGGGCAAGGCGGTCACAATTTGCCCCACCACAGGCTGATTGTTGAAAAGGGATGTACCTAGATCGCCCCGCACCACATTTCCCATGTAGGAAAGATATTGTATGTAGAGCGGGCGATCCAGCCCCATGTCATGGCGCACCTGCTCCAGCAGTTCTGGCGTGCTGCGTTTCTCGCCAAGAAAGATCTCAGCCGGGTCGCCCGGCACGAGTTGGAGCATGAGAAAGACCACAATCGTCAACACGATCAGGGTTGGGATCGTTGCAATCAGACGGCTGATTGCGTACCGCGTCATGGACATCGTTCTTCACCTATGTGCATCGCAAAGAGGCTGTCTGAAAAGCTTTCCAATCTGACGCAGAGCCGCAGAAATGCAGAGCAAACGCAGAGAAATGCTTGTAGCAAACTTTTTACTTTTCCTCTGCGAACCTCCACCACACCGCGCCTCTGCGTCAAAATCGGCGCCCCTTCAGACAACTTCTATAACGATTCAGCTTGGTTCCATAGACCACGGAGTCGGCGGATTGGACGGACATCTTCCAGATGATCTTTCGATGGAATCTGCGAGAATCCGTCTAATCCGTGATATCCGTGGTCTATTTTGGCTAGGCCCGCACGTTATTCCGTGATCTTGGCCGTGTAGAAGTAAGGTGTATTGCCGCCCAGGTAATAGACCACATCCGAAAGCTTGCCGCTGTGTGCGTACAAGATCACCGGGTCGGCCCAGAACTCCATGATGGCCTCATCCTTAACCTTCTTCTGGATTTCGCTGTACAACTCGCAGCGCGCGGCCGGGTCTGGCTGCGCCGCGGCTTCGTCGATCATCCGATCCATATCGGCGTTGATGTAGTTGTTGCGGTTGGTGCCGCCGCCCGCATTGCTGCTGTGGAAGAAGGTGCGCACCATGTCGGGATCGGTGCCCGTCTCCCACCAGCCCTGTGTGTTGTGCTGGCCCGAACGCACCGCGTCGAAGTAGCCGCTGCGGCTCAGCCCGTTGAGTTCTACGTCCATGCCGATCTTGGCCATGTTGTCCTTCAGGAACGCGGCTTCGGCGTTGCTGTTGCCGGCGTCGGCGCGATAGTAGTGGCCGATGACGAGCGGCTGGCCGTCCTTTTCGCGGATGCCATCGCCGTTGCTGTCCACCCACCCTGCATCTTCCAGCACTTTATTGGCCTCGTCCAGATTGGTGGGATACATCGAGCAGAGGCTGGCGTCGTAGCAGAAGACGACGCTGGTGAGCGGCCCGCAGGCCGGCGTGCCAAAGCCATTGTAGACCGTGTCGATCATGCCCTGGCGATCCATCGCCAACTGCATCGCGCGGCGCACTTCGAGCTCACTCGTGGGGAACTTCTGGTGGTTGAACATCAGCGCCCAACCGGAGCCTGGCTGCGGCATCTGTACGGTGACGATGTCCGGGTTTGCTTCCAGGTTGGGGAAGTCGATCTCCGGCGTCTGATCCATGAAGTCGATCTCGCCGGTTTCCAGCGCGGCGGTGCGCGTGGCCGGCTCTTCGATAAACTTGTAGATCAGCTTCTCGACGTTGGCCGGCCCGGTTTGACCCAGCCACTCCGGGCCCCAGTTGTAGTCGGGGTTGCGCACCAGGACGATCTCCTGATTGAGGATCATGGAATCGAACATGAAGGGGCCGGTGCCGACGAACTCGGTGATGCCCCAATCCTCATTGCCGACGCGCTGCTGAGCCGTGGGCGAGACCGGCACCAGATTCGTGCCGGAGAGGCTGTCCAGGAAGGGCGCGTAACCGGTGTTGAAGCGGACGATGATCTCGTAGTCGTTGACAATCTCCGTCTCCTTGTAGGGGCCGATCGCGCTGAACGCGGACTGCGCCTGCGTCTCGGGGTCGACGATGCGGTCAAAGGTGAACTTCACGGCTTCGGCGTTGAAGGGCGTGCCATCGTGAAAGGTCACGTCGTCGCGCAGTTTGAAGCGATATTCCGTGGCGTCAGCATTGACTTCCCACTCTGTCGCCAACCCAGGCACATAGACGCCTGGCTCTTGCTGCCAGACCAGCGGGTCGGTCATGTGCATGGTAATGTTGCCGACGCGCGAGAAGGTCGTGACATTCGGGTCCAGCCGATCAAAGCCGGCCGGAACGCCCACCACGATCTCAGCGCCCATCGCCGCATCCGCGCTCGTTGCCGCTGCGCCTGTCTCGCCCGTGGAAGGGGCAGCCACCGGGGCCGCACAAGCCGACAGGCTGAGGCCAAACACAATCAACAGCACAAGCAAAGTAGTCAGTCGTCGAACTTTGGTGTTCCTCATCTGGTTTTCTCCATAAATAACATCGTGTAGCCGATCGGACGGCTGCAAACCGCCTCTCTGTTTTTACTGCGCACTGCGTTCAAACCCATTTCTTGCTCCCGCATCACCCCCTTTCACGGAATTTGCAAAGTCAGAAGCTGTTTGAGAAGTAACCACCAAGACGCGAAGAACACGAAGCGGCACAAAGACTATCCAAAATGATCGCTGCTGTGGCTCTCTTCGTGCCTCTTTGTGCGCTTAGCGACTTTGTGGTTGAGCTTTTCCAACAACGCCTTCCTCTAGAATTTCCGCTGCGTCGGCGTCAGCCAGAATGTAGACGGTGTCGCCCGCCGCCCGCCAGGCCGGCCCGACCGCGGCCGCCAGCATCAAGGTGCGGGCAAAAGGCGTCTCGAAGGTCTCATGCACCGTCAGATCATAGGAGTTCAGCAACTGCGCCAGGTAGGGCACGCCCTCGATCGGCTGGCCGTCAAATGAGGCTCTGGGATTGATCGCGGGGTGCGGCAGCAGCAAGCCGCCTGCGCGCTGGCGCAACAGCACCAGGTT
Source organism: Candidatus Caldilinea saccharophila (assembly GCA_016710365.1). Lineage (GTDB taxonomy): Bacteria > Chloroflexota > Anaerolineae > Caldilineales > Caldilineaceae > Caldilinea > Caldilinea saccharophila. The sequence goes on from JADJVW010000047.1 coordinate 5,527, forward strand.
GCGATGATGACCGTGTGTGTTGTCAACGACATATTGGCGCGGCGGCTTTTCGACCTCTCCCGGCAACATGCCCAACTGGCGCATGACGTTAAAGACGCCGCGCACGCCGCGCTCGAACCATTCGTCGTAGAGCAGCCCGCCGCCGCCGCATTCGGCCACGATCACCTTGGCGCCCAGCCGCGCGGATGCGCCCCAGAGCTGGTTGGCGCCCCACTCGTCGCGCAGCAGAATCGGCATGTTGAAGGCGCGCGCCATCGCCGTTGAATCAGGATCGTCGGTGAACTCGATCATGTGCACGGCCAGGCCATCGTCGCCGGCATGAAAGTCGATGTGATAGTCCAGGTGGGGCAAAAACGACTTGACCAGCACCGCCGCGATCTGTTCCGAGACGGTCGGCACCGGCTGGATCGTGGCGTCCTCACCGCTCTCGCCAAACGCGGCATTGAGATTGGCGCCGTCCAGCGGCGAGTTGCGCGCCAGCACGCCAGCCGCCACCGGGTTGCAGACCGGCAGCGCCATCACCGTGCCGGAAAGCTGCGCCGGGTCGATCAACTCCAGCACGCGACGAATGATCGGCACCGAGGGCAACGGCTCGTCGCCGTGGATCAGCGCGGTCAGGCCCAGCGTGGGGCCAGGGCGCTCGCCCTTCAGCACATGCAACGGCAGACGCAGTTCGGCGCCATCCGACAGCGTCGTGACGGGCAGCCAGGAAAATTTGCTTTTTTCACTCATGATCTTGTCTCCAGAAATCGTTTAAGCAACTGCACGGTTAGTTCGACATCGGTAAGGTGAACCATCTCGAAGGGACTGTGGGTGTAGCGGGTGGGCACGACGACCAGCGCGGCCTGTAACCCGTGCCGCGTGAAGGCGCTGGCGTCGCTGCCGTAAAAGGCAAAGACCGCCGGCTGCACCGGGATGTTCGCCTCTTTTGCCGTTTTCATCAGGGCGCGCGTCAGCGGCCGGCTGTAGTTTGACAAGTCCTTGTGCACGATCGTGGGGCCACCGCCTAGCCGCGGCGACGCATCGCGCGCATCCACGCCCGGTGCGTCGCCCACCAGGCCGACATCCAGCGCAATCGCCAGCTCGCAGCCCGCCGCTTCGGCCGCCGACTCGGCGCCGACCAGCCCGATCTCCTCCTGCACTGTCGAGACAAAGACCAGTTCGTAGGCGAGCCGCTCGCGGTCCACTTCCGCCAGCAGACGCTCCATCACCGCCAGGCAGACGCGATCGTCCATGGCCTTGCCGTAGACAAAGTCGCCCATACGCCGCGTCGGCGGGTTCCAGATCACGCGGTCGCCGATCTGGATGCCTTGATCCTCGACCTCAGCGGCTCGGCGCGCCAACATCGAGAAAGATGTCGTTCCATGTCGGCTGCGTCATGGCGCGCTGCGCCGGCGTCAGCACATGGCCGGTCAGCGTGGCGAAGAGGCACGCCACCGGCCCCGTTTCGGTCAGAATCAGGGCGGGATGCCCCCAGGGCAGGAAGACCGAACTGCGCAGCGTAGGCCGCTGCTCCGGGTCGCGCTGGCCCGATGCGATCCACACAAAGCCGTTGTCGTCGATATATTTCACAACAAAGCAGATCTCGTCGGCGTGCGCCGCCAGCATCAGCCGCGGCCCCTGTCCCCCGACGCGTGCGATCACGTTCCCGACCGGCGTCAGCGTCATCTCCTGCACGTGCGGGCGCCAGCGCTCCTGCACAAAGTCCTGCACGATCCATTCGTCGCCGCCCGGCCCGGGCAGTTCGGTGTAGGTTTTAATCAGGTCAAACAAGGGTGTCATTGCCATCTCTCCAGACAGAATAGAACACGGATGAAGCGGATTGGGCGGATGCTCGCGGATTCAAATCAGCAAAAATCCGCTGAATCCGCGTTCTATTTCTCCACCACGTTCTACCTCACCTGAATCGTCACGATCTCTGCGAACCTGTGCCCCTCCGCGCCTCTGCGTCGAAACGTGGGCTTCTACTCAATTGCCGAGCAGATTCTTGTGGATCACGCCGCCCTGCATGACAAGCTTGAGTCGCGCCGCGTCCTGCAAGATCGTCACATCGTGCAGCGGGTCGCCGTCGATCAGCAGCAGGTCGGCCAGCATGTCTGGCCGCAGCACGCCGACCTGATCGCCCAGCCCCATGCATTCGGCCCCGCGCCGCGTCGCCGCGACGATGGCCTGCATCGGCGTCATGCCCGCCGCCACCATGTAGGCCAGCTCCACCGCGTTCTCGCCGCGGCCAAAGCTGCCCAGGTCGGTGCCCAGGGCGATGCGAATGCCGGATGCCAGCACCTTGGGAAAGCTCTCGGCCTGGGCTTCCATCAGGATACGCGCCTTGCGCGGCATGTACGCCGGCGCCGGGCAAGGATCCAGCTCGCCCAGCGCCGCGATCTTGCGCAGCACCGTAAAAGTTGGCACCAGCCAGGTCTTCTGGCGCACCATCTGCTCGATCAGCGCATCGTCGAGCGCGGCGCCATGCTCGATGCTGTCCACGCCCGCATCCAGGCAGACCTTGACGCCATCGCCGCCATAAGCGTGGCTCATGACCGGCTTGCCGGCCGCGTGCGCGGTGTCGACGATGGCGCGCACCTCTTCGAGCGAAAATTGGCGCAGCAGCGGGCCGCCGGTCGGGGTGCCCACGCCGCCCGTCGTGGCGATCTTGATCCAGTCGGCGCCGGCGCGCACCATCTCGCGCACCTTGTGGCGGCAGGCGTCCACACCGTCGCACACGCCGTCGGGGATGCCCTGTAGTTTGGGATAGGTCGAGTCGACGCCGGCCGGTTCGGTGTGGTCGTTGTGGCCGCCAAACTGGCAGATGATGTTGACGCTGATCTTGAGGCGTGGACCGGGGATCAGCCCTTGCTCGACCGCCATCTTCATGCCCAGGTCGACGCCCGACGCGTCGCGCACGCTCGTGAAGCCGGCGTGCAGTGTCTGCCGGAACGACTGCGCGGTCAGGAAGACGGCCAGGCTCGGCGGGATCGCCGCACGCGCCACCATGCCGCCGGGCAGGTTGGCGAGGTGGTCGTGACAGTCGATCAGCCCCGGCATCAATGTCATGCCGGCCGCGTCGATTCCCTGCGCGTCCGCCGGTCGCGGCAACTGTGTCTGCGGCGCCACCGCGACGATGCGCTCACCCTCGACGAGCAGCGCGTGCGGCGTCTCCGGCGCCGGCGCGCCACTGCCGTCGATCAGGCGCGCATTGTGGAAGTAGATCAGGCCGTTGTTCATGGCGTCATCCCTTGCGCGCCGGCATGGCCGCCCAGCAGCGTAAAATCGTGGTTGCCTTGGAACGAATAGTGGCCGGCCATCAGCCCGCCATCGACCAGATAAAGCTGACCGGTGATCCAGCGCGCGGCGTCGGAGCAGAGAAAGAGCACCATCTCGGCGATATCTGTGGTCTCGCCCATGTGGCCCAGCGGCACCTCCTGCAGGTAGCGCGTCTTGTAGGCGGTGGAGATATTCTCTTCGGCGCGCTGCGACGGCACGTCGATCAGGCCGGGCGCGACCGCGTTGACGGTGACGCCATAGGCCGCCAGTTCCATCGCCGCCACCTTGGTCAGCATGGTCAGCCCGCCCTTGGCTGCGCAGTGCGCGCCGCCCTTGACGCGCCCCATCATCGCCGAGACCGAGGAGATATTGACGATCTTGCCGCCGGGCTGGCCGCTCGCCGCCCGCGCCATCAGATGGCGGCCCACATGTTTGATCGTGAGAAAGGGGCCGGTCAACTGCACGTCGAGCTGCCGCTGCCACGCGTCCAACTCCAGATCGACCAGGAGTTTGTGCACCACCACGCCGGCGGTGTTGATGAGGATGTCGATGCGGCCAAACTCGGCAAGCACCGTGGCGGTCATGGCTGCGACCTGCTCCTCATTGCCGACATCGGTCGGCGCCGAGAACGCACGTCCTCCGGCCGCCTCGATTTCGGTGACGGCGCGCGCACCGGCCGCCGCGCTGATGTCGGCAATCACGACCTGTGCGCCCTCGGCCGCAAAGGCGTGGGCGATGCCCAACCCGATGCCGTTGCCGGCGCCGGTGATAATGGCTACTTTGTCTGTGAAACGCATAAACCCTCGCCAATCAAATAGAAATTATTCAGATCAACTGAGCGGACTTGCCGCGATGCTACACGCGGCTAATGACTGCGTTGCGTGCGCCTGCCGCACCGTACGGATCGACGAGCCGCTTGCCGCCCGCCGCCACCAACTCGCCGCCGATGTAGACCTGCTCCACCCGGCTTTGCACCTTCAGCGGGTGATCAGAGAAAATCGAGAAATCCGCATCCTTGCCCGGCGTGATGCTGCCCACCCGGTCGGCCACGCCGATGATCTCGGCGCCGTTGATGGTCAACATCTGCATGACTTCAGCGGGAGTCAAGTCGGTGTAACGCACGAGCACAGCGCCGAAAAGCCGCAGTTGCGTGATGTTGCGGTCGGGGTGGTCGGTCTGCAACGAGACCTTGACGCCCGCCCGCTGCAGGATCGCGGGGACATGAGGGCCACGATGGGGGAACATCTTGTGGCGGCGCAGCCCCGGCCCGGGGCCATAGACGACAGGAATGTTGCGCCGCGCCAATTCGTCGGCAATGAAGTGAGCTTCAAAGCCGTGTTCAACGGTGAAGAGAAAGCCGAACTCATCTTGCAGGCGTAGGATAGCCTGAATTTCCACAGGTGTAAAGGAGTGAATGCGGATCGGGATCTCACGGCGCAGCACCCTGGCCAGCAGCTCCTGCCCTGCATCCACCGGAATTTCGTCACGCGTCCGACGCGCCATATAGTTCTGCGTCTCACTCAACGCGGTGCGCACGATGCCGGCGACCCCCATCAGGCTGACAGGATAGGGGATGTCGTGCGAAGGCCGGTTGGTTCCCTTGCGCCAGGCCATCTTCATCCCCGCCGGGTCGCGCAGGATGCGTGCGCGCAGGTCAGGGCCGGCAGTCTTCATCGCGATGCTGGCGCCGCAGATCACGTTGGCGCTGCCCGGGGTGATGATGACCGTAGTCACGCCGGCATTGAGCGCGTCTTCAAAACCGGGGCTGCCCAAATCGATAGAATCCAGAATTTGCACCTGCGGGGTGAACGGGCTGGTGGTCTCGCTAAAGTCACTGAGACCGATGTGCGTGTGTGCGTCGATCAAGCCAGGCACGACGTATTTGCCCGCGGCATCGATCACCTCAGCGCCGGGCGGAATATCCACGTCCCGCCCAACGGCTTGAAAACGCCCCTGTTCGACCAGGACAACGCCTTGCTCCATGTCACCCGCGGTAATTGTCAGCACCCGTCCACCGATAATAGCTTTCATGAGTTGCTCCCTGCCTGCACATCGAGACGGTTGACGACGACCTGTCCATCAGCCAGCACCAGCCGAATGCGCGTCATGGCTTCCAGCGGGTCGCCGTCATGGATCACCAGGTCGGCGTCCTTCCCCACTTCCAGCGAGCCAACGCGGTCGGCCACGCCCAGGATTTGCGCCGGGTTGATGGTGATGGCGCGCAGCGCTTCGTCATGCGGCAGCCCTTCACGCACCGCTTCCCCGGCCACGAGCGGCAGAAATTGGATGGGGTCGGTCGGGTGGTCGGTCATCAACGCGATCTTGACGCCGGCCGCGGCCAGAATCGCTGGCGTGCGTCCGGTGGCATTGCGTAGTTCAGGGCTTGTCTCGCGCGCCACACTGGTAGGGCCGACCACACAGGGCGCGTTGTGCGCGGCCAACGTCTCCGCCACCAGATGCCCTTCCGTGGCATGATGAATGACAAGATCGAGGTCATACTCGTCGGCGAGACGCAGCGCGGTCAGAATATCGTCTGCCTGATGGGCGTGGATGTGAACGGGCAGCGCACGCGCCAGCACCTGGGCCAGGGCGGACAGCCTGGCGTCCTGCGCGCCAGGCTGCGGCTGGCGCACCCGGTAGCGCCGCGCCTCATCGAGCACGCCGCGCAGCAGCGCGGTGATCCCCATGCGGCTGTTCGGCCCGATGTTGCGGCCGTTCAGAAAAGCCGCAACATCGGCGCCCAGCGCCAGTTTCATGCCGGCGGGGTCACGCAACACTTCACGGCGCGCACGTCGCCGCGCGCTTTCATCACCACCGCCTGACCCGCCACCGGGCTGATGTTCTGTGCGCCGATCATGAGCTTCCCCGGCAGGATCATCAGCGTCGTGACGCCGCCCTCCAACGCATCGTCAAAGGCGACGTCGTTGAGGTTGATGGCGTCGATGGCGCGCAGGTGGGCATTGACCACACTCGTGCTCTCGTTGGCGTCCGCCTCGCCGGCCAGCTCCTGCCAGCCCATCCCCATGTGTGTATGCGCGTCGATAAAGCCCGGCGTGACGCACAGGCCACGGGCATCAATTCGCGTGGCATCAGCAGGGATTGCCAGGTTCTCGCCCACGGCGACGATCTTGCCGTCCGCGACGAGCACCGTCGCATGGCGCAGGTCTCCGCGCGGGCCACAGGTGCGAAGGTCTGCATTGATAATTGCTAACATTGTCGAGCCTCATCTCATTTGCTACGAGTAAAAGCTGTTTGGAAAGCCCAACACGAAGTCACTAAGGGCACAAAGGAGCACGAAAATAACCACAGTAGTTCATGTTGTGTAGTTCTTTGCGCCGCTTTGTGTACTTGGCGGCTTCGTGGTGACTTCTTCAACAGCTCCCTAGACATTCGCACCGATCAACAGGCTGGGACGGCCACGGGCTGACCCTGCGCTCGCGCCGAGCGGTAGAGCGCCTCGATCACGGCCATGTTGCAGGCCGCTTCACGCGCATCATAGCGCGGCGGCTGACCGGTGCGCACACAGTCGGCGAAGTGTTCCACCATCAGACGATACTCGTCGACGCCGGCAATTACCTGCTCGCTGACTTCACTGTAGCTTTTGCGCACCTGTACGATCGTGTCGCCGGCGCCGGGCAGATAGGCGCGTGGCAATTCCAGGGTGGCTTCCGTGCCCGCAGCCAGCAAGGTTTCACGCCGCGCCAGCGTGAGCGCGCAGTCGAACTGGCCGGTCAGACCACCGTCGAAACGCAACAGTCCGGCCATCCGTTCGTCCACGCCGTTGGCGTGCCACACAGCGTGCGCCTGCACTTCGACCGGTTCACGGCCGGCAAAGGTGCGCAGGGCGTTGACGCAGTAGCAGCCGACATCCATCAGCGCGCCGCCGCCCAGCTCCGCCTGCAGCCGGATGTTGGCCGGGTTGGTCAGGCGGAAGGTGAAGGCGGCATGCATGTGCTGCACGTCGCCAAGCGCTCCGCTACTCACGATCTCTTGGGCGGTTGTGATCTGCGGATGAAAGCGATACATGAAGGCTTCCATCAACGTGACGCCCGCAGCTTCGGCCGCCGCGGCCATTTCCAGACACTGCGCGGCGCTCATGGCCAGCGGCTTCTCGCACAGCACATGTTTGCCCGCGGCCACGGCGTTCAGCGTCCATGCGTGGTGCAGGCTGTTGGGCAGGGCGATATAAATGGCGTCGATCTGCGGGTCGTCGAGCAGCGCGGCATAGCTGCCATAGGCGCGCGGGATGGCGAGGGGGCGGGCGAAGGCATCCGCACGGTCGCGGTCGCGGCTGGCGACCGCCACGACTTCGCCATTCGTGGATGCCTGAATCGCCGGGATGACGGCGGCACGCGCAATATTGGCGGTGGAAAGAATCCCCCAGCGTAGCATATCAGTGGTCTCCTCGCACGGTTGGGTCGAGCGCATCGTGCAGCCCTTCGCCCAGAAAATTGATGCAGAGCACGGTGATCAGAATCGCCAGGCCGGGAAAGATCGTCAGCCACGGCTTGGTGGACATAGTGCTCTGCGAATCCTGCAGCATGTTGCCCCACGTGGGGGTGGGCGGCGAGATGCCCAGCCCCAGGAAGCTGAGCGAGGACTCGATGATGATCGCAGCGCCGACGCCCAGCGTGGCGCCGACGATGATCGGCCCCATGACGTTGGGGATGATGTGGCGGCCGATGATCGCGGCGTTGCGACAGCCCATCATGCGCGCGGCCATCACAAAGTCCTGACGTTTCACCGAATGCACCGAGCCGCGCACGATGCGCGCGGTCGCCATCCAACTGAGCAAGCCGATGATCAGAATAATGATGACGACGGAAGCTTGCGTGTACGAACCGAGAATGATCAGCAAGGGCAACGATGGAATGGCAATGATGATCTCTGTAAAGCGCATCAGCACATTGTCGGTGCGTTTGCCGTAGAAGCCGGCCACCGCGCCGACGAGCGCGCCGATGCTGGTGGCGACAAGCGCCGCAAAGATGCCGACCGTCAGCGAGATACGCCCGCCGTACAGCAATCGCGTAAAGGCGTCGCGTCCCAGATCGTCGGTGCCCATGAGATGCTGCCACGACGGCGGCTGGCGCGTGTTGCGCAGGTCAATGGCGTCGAACTCATAGGGAGCGAAAAAAGGAGCGCCAAAGCAGAGAATCATCAGGATAATCATAAGGATCCCCGAAACCATGGCCGCCTTATGCCTTCGGAATTTATCCCAGATGATCTGAGCCTGGGTGCGCGGCGGGCGCATCTGCGGGATCGCACTCCGCTCAATCTGGACAGTGGATGTCGTCATCGTTCTTGTTGCTTCTCTCTTTGCATCAGTCAAAACTAATCCGCGGGTCCAGCCAGCCGTACATGATGTCGGCCAGCAGATTGAAGACCACCACCAAAATCGATCCCATCATGATGATGCCCATCAGCAGCGGATAATCGCGCGCGTACATGCTTTGGATAAAGAGCCGCCCGATGCCGGGCCAGGCAAAGATCGTCTCCGTGATGACGGCGCCCGAAAAGAGTCCGGCCACATCCAGCGCCATGATCGACACCACCGGAATCGCCGCGTTCTTGAGCGCATGCACCAGCATGACGCGCCGTTCGCGCAAGCCTTTCGAGCGCGCGGTGCGTACATAATCGGTGTTGATCACCCCCAGAAAGCTGGTGCGCATATAGCGCGACCAGCCGGCAATGTAGAGCAGCGACAACACGGTCGCCGGCAGAATGAGGTGCTTGATCTGGTCGACCAGTCCCGTATCGCCCACCGTCTCGCGGCCGGAGGAGGGCAACCAGCCAAGCTGAACGGCAAAGACAAGCTGTAGGATCAGCCCAAACCAGAAGACAGGCATGGCAATGCCCAGAAACGAAAGGCCGGCGCCCAAATAATCCAGCACGCTGTACTTATGAATCGCACTGTAGACGCCGAGGGGCAGGGCAATCACGGCGGCCAGCAGATAGGCCGACAACATCAGTTGGATCGTGGCCGGCAGCCGCTCCAGGATCATGGTGAGCACCGGCTGCGCTGAGGTGTAGCTGTAGCCCAGATCCCCGGTCAGCGCGGCGCCCAGCCAACGAAAATATTGCACAAAGATCGGCTGATCCAGTCCCAGCCGGGTGCGATAGGCTGCCAGGATTTCCGGACTGACAAAGCGTCCGGTCGCCAGCAGGGTCGTCTCCGGGCCGCCGGGTGCAGCCTGGATGATCAGAAAGATGATGATGGAAATCCCGATAAAGAGCGGGATCATCTGGACGGTGCGGCGGATGGCGTAACGGCCCATGCCAGGAAACTCCGTGAATAAAATGCTTGCAGGCTAACGTCTTGAGAAGTTTCCCCAAGACACGAAGAACATAAACCCGCGTTCTTCGTGTCTTGGGGCAGTTTGAACTTGTCTGCGCGTTATTCGCCCAAACTCCACTCGTAGACATTCCAGAAGCTGCCCAGATTGGTGCCGCTACCCTTGAAGCCCTGCATATCTTCGCGCATCACGTAGGGCAACACGTTGTAATAGAGCGGCAGCTCGCGACCTTCCTCTGCCATCAGAAGCTGCACCTCGTCCATCAGCGGCTTGCGATCGGCGAAATCAAAGACTTCGTCGGACGCCATCATGGCCGCGTCCAGCTCCGGATTGCAGAAGCCGGTGAAGTTGTTGGAGCCTTCACACGCATAGAGTGCGGTCAGGCTGGGGTCGGCCGGGATGATCCAGCCGCCGACAATCGCTTCCCAGTCGGTGGAAAGCCACTTCTCCAGCCAGGCCGCGTTCTCCAGATCTTCGAACTTGACCTCCACACCCACCTCTTTGAGCATCGCCTGAATAGCCTGGGCAATGGCGGTGCGCTCCGGCCGGCTGTTGCGATTGGTAATGGTGAACGAGAGACGCTCGCCATCCTTCTCGCGGATGCCGTCGGCGCCGGGCGCCCAGCCGGCTTCATCAAGCATCTGCGCCGCCTGGGCCGGGTCATACGCGTACACCGGCACATCCGGGTTGTGATACGGGCTGGTGGGGCTGATCGCGGAGTTGGCGATCTGCACGGTGCCTTCCATCAGCCCGTCGACAATGGCCTGCGGTCGATGGCGTGGAAGATGGCTTTGCGCACATTGGGATCGCTGAACAGTTTCTGCCCGCGCTCCGTGGCGACATTAAACTCGAAGATGATCCAGGAGTTGGCCGGCACCAGGTCGACCTTGTAGCCAGCCAGGTCTTGCACTTCCTTGACCTGATTGGGCAGAATCTGGCCGATGTCGTATTCGCCGGCCTTGAGCGCGTTGACGCGCGTGTTGGGGTCGGGGATAAAGCTGAAGACGATCTCGTCGATCATCGGGTACTCGTCGCCGCGCCAGTAATCGGTGTTCTTCTCCACGCGAATATACTCGCCCGGTTTCCATTCGACGAACTTGAAGGGGCCGGTGCCCAGCGGGCTGCGGTTGTAAGCGTCGTAGGTCAGCACATCCTGGCCTTCGAGCACGTGCTTAGGCAGAATGGTGTCGAACAGCGTGGCATAGGCGGCGGAAACTTTATCCCATACAAAGACGACGGTGTACGGGTCGGGCATCTGGCAGTCGATAATGCCCATGTAATCGGTCTGGTTGTAGACCGCCTGCCCGGCTTCGCTCTGGATAAAGTCCAGCGTAAAGCAGACATCAGCGCTGGTGAACTCTTCGCCGTCGTGCCACTTCACCCCTTCGTGCAGATTCCACGTCATCTCGATGGTTCCATCATCTTTCACGACGATGCCACCGTTCTCGGTTGTGGGAATTTCCTTGGCCAGCACGGGCACATAGCTGTTGTTGTTGTCGCTCATGATCAGGCCATCGACCATGGTGATCTCGATGTCGGTCAGGTTCTGGCTGGTGAGCGCGTTCAAGGTGTCGAGCTCTGCGCCATAGGCAACGCGCAGGATCTTCCTGCCGCCTTCTGCCGGCGCAGCGGCCTGTGCATCGGTCGCTGCATTGTCGCCAGCAACGGGCGCGGCAGGTGCAGCCGGCGCGGCGCACGCCGTGCTCAGCAACGCCACGACCATCAGCAGCGACACGATCTTGATCCAGGTGTTTTGCTTCATCTAGGGTCTCCTTATACTCGTTCGCTTGGATGAATTATTCGCTTCTCACATGCTATCTACGTCAAGCCAGTAGACATCTCCTTCCTTTTGAAAAATGGCATTCTCGACACAGAGACGCAGAGCAGCAGAGGTTCGCAGAGGAAAAGTGAAAAATCTTCTGTCGGATTTCTCTGCGTTGTCTCTGCGAACCTCTGCCTCTCTGCGTCAAAGCAAGTAGTTTTTCAATCAGTTTCTGCATGAAACATGGCGACTGTCTGCAATGAATGCATCCGGCCATAGAGAAAGTCGAGATAGTCCGCTCGCTGGTGCGGGGGGATAGCGTCGTACGCAGACGTGACCACCCCTTGACCCCACCAGTACGACCAGATCAGCACGGCGCGCGCCGGCGCGGCAATGAAACGCAGGCGATTGTCCACCCAGCCTTCGCCGCCCACCAGCGCATTGGCGCGCAGCCAGTCGCGCACCGTTGCCTCCGCTTCGCCTAGCGCGTGCAGCTTCCAGGCGGCCACCGTGCCGATGCCCGACCGATAGCGGGTCAGCGCGTGCTGGACGCGGTCGTCGTCGCTCTCGATCCAGTCGAGCAGAAAGAGGCCGTGGTCGGCGATGCCCTCAAACGGGCTGGAACTGGCCGTGTTGACCACCGAGAGCAGGTTGTCGGCCGGCGCTTTGCCCTGCGCATAGAGGACTTCGCGCAGCTTGAACTGAACGTAATGGCCGGGATAGCACTCGTGCACGGCCAGGTGCTTGAGACCCGGCCGCGTCAGCACCGGGTCTGTGTTCAACTCGACCTTGCGCTCCAGGTAGTTGCACGCGCGTTAAAGGCGACGCCGCTGACGCCCCTCACCCGCATGCCGTCGGACTTGGGCGCGGGGATCGGCAACACGCGCTCCGTGCGATCCCACGCCTCGTCGAAGAGCGCGGCCAACGTGCCGGCGACTTCATCGGCGGGCACGCGGTTGCGCGCCTGCCAGGCCGCGGCCTGCGCTTCGAGATCGCCGCTGTAGCCCAGGCCATTCCAAAGCTGGCGCAACTCATCGCGCAGCGCGTCCAGCTCCGCTTCGCTGGCCGGCGCCGCAGGCACATGCAGGAAGCGGCTCAATTGGTCGGCAAAGGGCAGTCCCTCCGCTCGCCACTGCATGAATGCCAGCGTCGAACCGCACAATTGCGCGTAGTAGCGCCGGCGGTCGGGCTCCGGCAGCGTCGCGGCGTCGCGCGCCAGCGTCTGCCAGGCGTCAGTGGCCGCGGCGTAATCGGTATAGACGGCCGGGCTGAGTGTTTCTGCGCCCATGTTGAGCACCACCAGCCCATCCTCATCCTGACTTTCGTTGCGATAGAGTGCATCGACGCCCAACAGCGCGCTCGCGGCACGTTCGCCATACGCCAACGTCGCCTCACTCAACATGTGTCACCTCCTCGCGCATGGCCGCGGCGATCAACGCCACGGGGATCGAACCAAAGGACAAAAAGCGGTCGTGGAACGCGCGCAAATTGAAGCGGTTGCCCAGCGCCTGCTGCAGATCGGCGCGTAGCTCCAGAATCGCGTCGCGCCCCATCAGGTACATCAGCGCGCCGCCGGGGAACATGCTGTTCTTGACCGCCTCGCCGTGGGCCGCTTCGGCGCTCATGGCCGTGCGTTCGGCGTAGAAGCGCGCGGCCTCGTCCACGCTGATCTCGCCGCGGTGCAGCCGTACATCCACCACCGCACGTGCGGCCATGCGCAGGTCGCCGTGCACCTCGCCAAAACATTCCAGCGGGGTGAGAAAGCCCTGCTCCGCCATCAACTGCGTGGCGTAGCAGGACCAGCCTTCCGCCATCGTGCCGCCGCAGAACAGAGCGATGCGCGACGCACAGTCCACCGCCGCCATCTGGCCGATGCGCGACGGGCCATGATAGGCGTTCCAGTTTTGCACGTGGTGGCCGACGCCGCCGTGATGGACGACGTGGTTGAGCTTGATCACGCTGTCGTTGGCCGCGCGCAGCCGGCGCGTCTGCTCGGCTTCTGGCAGCGAATCGTCGATCATGGCGTCACCAGATAGCGGTGCACCGGTGGCCGGTTGAAGGCCGCGGGCGCCCGGTAGAAGAGGAAATAGAGCGACGGCGCGGCCTCACGCGCCCAGTGCGGCTGCGGCGTATACTCGATGGGAAAGTCCGGCCAGGTGAGCAGATCGGCGTCGCGCACAAGCTGGCGGCTCTGCTCCCAGAGCTCGCCGTAGCGGTCAAGATAGCCGGCGGTAGTGGGGTGGAAATCCGCCAGCCCGGCCAGCGCCTCTCGCCAGTCCGCCGCGCCAAAGTCGGCGGCGTGCTGCGTCAGATAGGCTTCCGCCTCTGCCATCTTTGCCAGCGCGTAGGCCAGGATCTCGTCCGCGCTCTGGGTCAGAAAGTGCCCCTCGCGCAGCAACAGATCCAGCGCTTCGGGGCCAGCGGCCGGTGCGGGCGTCTGCGCGTGACGCAACGTGTCGGTGAGATGGCTTGCGTAGCGGGCAAATGCGGCCAACGCTGCATCGGCGGCGGTGCGCAGCGCCGGCTGCAAGGCCGGAATGTCAGCCGCCAGCCTATCGATCCCGGCGCCCAAAAAGGCGCGCGCCCCCTGACACTCGCGCAGCGCGCGCTCGGTCCAGGCTAACGGCGCCTCATGCACGTTGTGCGTCCCCTGGTCAAGCAGTACACCAATTGCATTCATCCGCGCAATCGCGGCTTCGGCGCGTTCCGCCAGCGGCGCGTAATCGGTCAGGAAGAGGCCGATCACGCCAAAGATGGCTTCGCCGGTGTAGAGCGACGGGTTGCCGCGCTGGAAGTGGGGCGAAGCCAGCTCCCACTGCTGAATGCGCAGAAAACCTTCGGCCAGCCGCTTGTCGATACGCTCGACCGCGGAAAGCGACGTTGTGTCGATGGCTGCCGCGTCCTCCAGTAAACGCTCGGCATCGCCCAGCATGGCCGCGACGCCCGCGGCCGAGAAATCGGGCAGCCGGTCGTCGAAGCGGTGATCGCCGATAAAGGTGGCGTTCACCGGACGATGGCGGTAGTACGATTCAAAAAAGCGGTTCAACCAGAGCTCGAATTCGCTGCTCATGCGGCATCTCCTTCCAGCGGCAGTCTGACCCAGCGTTCTTCGTGGAACGAGCGCTCCACCGCGTTGATCGTCTCCTGCACCCAGGCGCCGTCGTCGAAGTTGCCCTGATTGCGCGCGCCGCCATCCAAAATCTCGTCAATAAAGTCGCGCACCAGGTTGGCATAGAAGAGCGAGCGCCACGACTCGCGGGCATGGCCGTCGGGCGGATAGAAGCGCTGCGGGATCTCCATCTGCTTGAACTCGACATCGTCCGGCGTGGCGATCTTGATCGTCTCGGCGACGCCAAACTCCTCGACCAGCCGGCAGATGATCGCGCCTTTTTCGCCGTAGAGGCGCACCTCGATGCCCGGATAGTTACCAATCGTCACAAAGCTGGTCTGGATCGAGGTCAGCGCACCGTTGGTGAATTCGCCGGGTAGATGTCACCGTCGTCGATGTTCATGCGCATCATCTTGCCGGCATCGCGCACCATGCGTTCGGGGATGAAATTGCGCATCGTGCCCACCACGCGCTGCAAGTCGGCGCCGACCCACCAGTGGCTGATGTCGATCACCGGCGCGCCATAACCTTCGAGCGACGAGGTCTGGATGACCGATTGATCGGCGTCGACATCGACCTGGCGTAGCGGGTTCATGGGGTCGAGCCACTGCGAATTCTGTTCGTAACCGTTGAAGATAAAAGGGCGGCCGGTAAAGCCTTCGTCGATCAGCGACTTGGCATATTGCACGCCGGGGCTGCAGCGAAAGGTAAAGCCGAGCTTGGTTTTCAACCGAAAACGGCCCAGTGCGGCTGCACGCTGCGTCTCGCGATAGTCAAATGCCACCGGCTTTTCGCACAGGACATGCTTGTTGGCCTCCAGCCCCGCCCACGCCAGGCGAAAGTGCGTTGCCGAAGGCGTGCACACATCGATCACATCGATCGACGGATCGCCTACAATCTGCTGCCAATCGGTGCTGGCTGCCGGGATGTTGAAGCGGGCGGCGAATTCCTGGGCACGCTCGGCGACCGGATCACAGATCGCCACCACTTCACAGCGTGGGTCGCGCTGCCAACCTGGAATATGGGCGAAATTGGCCCAGGCGCCGGCGCCGAGGACGGCCACGCGCAATTTGCTCTCCTGCATACTACTTCCCTACTTTCCTGTGCGTTGGTGCGATCAAGATGATGTCATTGCCGCGCTTCTGCGCCAACGGCGCCAAAGGCAGCAGCCACGTGTGCGGCCACATTGAGCGAGTTGGTCAACGCCTGTTCGTGCGCCTGGCCGCGGATGTAATGACGAATAATGGCGTTGCGACCCTGTTCCAGATCGCGGCTCTCCAGCGCGGTGATGACCTCGGCGTGATAACGCGCAATATCCTGCACATTGAGCTTTTTTTCTTCCATGCTGCGCAGGATCAACGCCCCAATGCGTCCGCTGAGCTTCGCCCAGCTTTCCAGCAATGTCTCTGAGCCGCCCAGTTCTGCAATCACCTGGTGAAATGCCAGGTCACATTGAATGAGACGGGGCAGATCTTTGGGCATGACGCAGGTATGCATCTCGGCGACCTGTCGGTGCAGCGCGTCGAGCGTACTTTCCGTGATCTGCACGCCGCCGACGGTGATCGTATACGCTTCCAAGAGCGCGCGCATTCGGCAGAGATCGTCGGCCTCTTGCTCGGAAAGCCGCGTCACCGATGCCCCGCGGCGCGGATTGTTCCTGACCAGCCCGCGCTGCTCCAGCATAAGCAACGCCTCGCGCGTCGTCGACTGGCTGATGCCGAACTCCTGTGCGATCGGGAGCACGGTCAGGCGATCGCCGGGTCGCAGCTCGCCGGAAAGGATGGCGCTCGACAAGCTG
>JADJVW010000048.1 GCA_016710365.1 Candidatus Caldilinea saccharophila
CGAGCGCCAGGTTATGGCTGATCCAGATAATCGCCATGCCGAGCTTCTGTTGCAGATCCTTGATCAATTCGACGATCTGCGCCTGAATCGTGACATCGAGGGCGGTGGTTGGCTCGTCGGCGATCAGCACGCTGGGATTGCACGTCAGCGCCATGGCAATCATGACGCGCTGGCGTTGCCCGCCGGAAAACTGGAAGGGAAAATCCCTCAGCCGT
The DNA here is from genome assembly GCA_016710365.1 of Candidatus Caldilinea saccharophila. Taxonomy (GTDB): domain Bacteria; phylum Chloroflexota; class Anaerolineae; order Caldilineales; family Caldilineaceae; genus Caldilinea; species Caldilinea saccharophila. Next base: position 216 of record JADJVW010000048.1, read on the forward strand.
TCGACGGCGTTGGGCAGCCCAACGAGCGAGAGCAGTTCCGCCGCCCGGTTGCGCGCCGCGTTCTTATCCAGCCCCATATGCGCCTGCAACGGCTCCATCAGTTGCAGCCCGATGGGCAGCACCGGGTTGAGCGAAGTCATCGGGTCTTGAAAGACCATGGCGATCTCCCTCCCGCGCACCTTGCGCATCTCCGCGGATGAGAGCTTGAGCAGATCGCGGCCCTTGAAGATCACTTCACCGCTCTCCACCCGCCCAGGCGGAAAGCGAATCAACCCCATGACCGACATCACGCCAACCGACTTGCCTGACCCGCTTTCCCCAACGATGGCAAGTGACTCGCCTTCGTCCAGCGCATAGGAGATGCCGTTGACGGCGTGGATGGTGGCGCCGTCGGAATAGAAGCGAGTGACCAGATGCTTGACTTCGAGTAAACAGGACATGACGTGGCTCCCCGTCTTCAACTGTTGGTAGTGGCCGTTGTGGCGTCGATTTCCACGGGTGCGTCGTTTCGTTTTAGCTGGGCCGCCAGAGTGATGCGCGTTTCCAGGTTGCGGAAGTGATCGCGCATCCGTTGTGTAGCAAGCGCCACATCGCGCGCCTGGATGGCGTCCAATAATGTACGATGGGTCGCCACGGTCGCCAGCGGATTGTGGTCGATATCAAGCGTCTGAACCGCCAGCGCATGGTAGACCACCCAGAAAATATCGATCAGGCGGATCAGCGATTCGTTGCCCAGCGAAGTGTAAAGAATGCGGTGAAAGCTGCGATCCTCTGCAGAAACATCTTCGCCGAGCGCGGCTTTCTGTTCCCATGCGTTGAGCAGCGCGTTCAACTGCGCCAGCTCCTCCTCGCCGATGCGATCGACCGCGTCGGCCACCGCAGCCACTTCCAGCCAGACGCGCACCTGCAAGATCTCCGTCATCCTGGCTGGGTCGAACAGGATGCCGTAGGAGAGCAAATCAAAGGTGGAATCAAAGTTGAATGCGCGCACGCGCACACCGTCACCGTGCCGCACTTCGACGATGCCCAACGATTCCAACGCCTTGATCGCCTCGCGCACCGAACCGCGACTGACGCCCAGATCAATCGCCAACTGGCCTTCAGGCGGAAGCAGATCCCCTGACGTCAGCCGGTTGTCGGTGATGTAGCGCTTGATTTGGTCTTGGATAACCCGATTCAACAGCGGCCACGCGCAAGTTTTTCCATCAGGGTGCTCCAGCAAACCCCTCTTAGATATATGATATTAGATGTCAGATATCGGATGTGTGATGATAGGATAATATAATCTTACCGATTTGTCAATAGGCAAAAATTGAAAAAAGGGGTGCATTTTTCGTGGCCGCTGGGCTAAGCGTGTTTCCGTCGCCGGCAACAGGCGACGTATACTGGCGATATGGTTTCACCTGGATGAGGACAAGCATGATGCACACATTTTGGGCCGCGGTTGGTTTCCTTACGACGTTGCCTGTGCCGAGACACGACCTGCTGCCTGACGGTCTTCACCGTGCGGCGCGTTGGTTTCCCACCATCGGGCTGCTGCTTGGTGTGATATTGGCAGGGAGTGCGTGGGCGTTCGCGTGGCTTTTCCCACCAACGGTGACGGCGGTGCTGGTGGTGGGTCTGTGGGCTGGGCTCACCGGCGCGCTGCATCTCGACGGGGTGGCTGATTGCGGCGATGGTCTGTTGCCGCCGCTCGCGCGCACGCGCCGGCTGGAGATTATGCGCGACCCCCGGCTGGGTGCGTTTGGCGTAACCGCGTTGGTGCTGATTTTGTTGCTGAAGACGGCCGCGCTGGCCGCGCTGGCGCTGATGAGGCCGGCGCTAGCGCCAGCGCTGTTGCTGGCGCCGATCTGGGCGCGCTGGCTGATTCTACTCGCCGCGCGACTTCCCGCCGCACGCGCGGAAGGAATGGGGGCAAGCCTGGGGCCGACGCTATCCAACCGGCAATTGGCGTTCGCCGCGCTGCTGCCAGTTGTGTTGACAGCCGTGATGGGAATAGGACACTGGCCGGTTATCCTGGCGACGGGTGCAGCGATTCTGGCGGGACTGGGCGTCCTGCATCTGGCGCAGCAGCGTCTCGGCGGCGTGACCGGTGATGTCTTTGGTGCGGTCGTCGAAGTCAGTGAGGCTGTATTCCTATGCGTTGCGTGTCTGCGCGTGGCGTCAGGGTAGCGTCCCATGCCGCTATGCACCCTTCCTTGCCATCATGCATTGACCGAAATCTTTTCAAAATCTGTGTCATCTATGCCATCTGTGGATCGTGTTTCCGGTTCGGATCGGGATGGGTATAATAGCCGGTGTCACCAATCAATCTTCTGCGCATAAGCAGCGCCAACAGATAAGGAAGCCATTCGATGAAACTTACCCGGCCCGAAAGCCAAGGTTTTTCCAGCCAGCGCCTGGACCGCATCGGCGCGGCAATGGACGTCTACGTCGCCGCCGAAAAGCTGGCCGGTGTGATTTCGCTCGTCGCCCGGCGCGGCGAGGTCGTGCACTTCCACGCCTGCGGAGACGCAGTTCGCGAGACCGGCGCGCCGATGCAGGAAGATACGATCTTCCGCATCTATTCGATGACCAAGCCCATCACCAGCGCCGCTATACTCATGTTGATGGAGGAAGGACGCCTGCGTCTGGCCGATCCGATCGCGGCCTACATTCCCGCCTTCGCGGATGTCAAGGTGCTGGACGCCAGCCTCGACGCCGGCGTGCGCTATGTGACGCCGGTGCGCCCACCGACGATTCGCGACCTGTTGACCCACACCGCCGGGCTCAGCTACGGCTTCGATGATGGCGTCTATATCGATCAGCTCTACCAGCAGCAGGTCTGGAAATTCTGGAACGAGCATCCGACGGAGGTTTCTTTGGCGTGGCTGGTGGAGACCATCGGCAAGCTGCCGTTGGCCAGCCAGCCAGGCACGAAGTTCCGCTACAGCATGTCCACGGATGTGCTGGGCGGCATCGTGCAGATCGTCTCTGGGCAGCCATTCGAGCGCTTCCTACAAGAGCGGATTTTCCAGCCGCTGGGCATGGTGGACGCGGATTTCTGCGTGCCGGCGGAGAAGCTGCCGCGCTTTGCCGCCACCTATGGGCCGGGGGAAGCGGGCGGACTGAAGCTGGTCGATGGGGTGGAGACGAGCAATTATGCGCGGCCATCCCGCTCTCCTTCGGGCGGCGGCGGTCTGGTCGCAACGATCGGCGACTACCTGCGTTTTGCTCAGATGCTGCTCAATCGCGGCGAGTTGGATGGCGTTCGCCTGCTGGGTCCCAAGACCATGGCCCTGATGACCACGAATCACCTGCCGCCCGGCGTGCATCCCTTTGACGACCCCGCGGCCGGCTTTGGTCTGGGCGTCAGCGTGCTAGCTGAACTGGGGCAGTCGTCGGTGCTCGGCTCGGTGGGCAACTACGGTTGGGGCGGGGCGGCCAACACCAACTTCTGGGTGGATCCGCAGGAGGAATTGATCGGCATCCTCATGCTGCAATACATGCCATCAGACACCTATCCGGTGGTCAGCGACTTCCGAAATTTGGTCTATCAGGCATTGATCGATTGAATTCAAAGGGGGAGCAACGGTTGGAAAGTGGGAAGCTTTGGGCGTAACGTTCGAGCATGATGGCGTTCCACAGCGGGCGCCATCATATTGACGTGTCTACCAGGTGACTGCCGTATAGAAGGAGCGAATTTCCAGGTCGGAGGTCACCAGAGCGCAGTTGAGCAGGCTGGCCGTGGCGACAATGGCGCGATCTGCAGGATCTTTGTGCGCCCACGCCAGTTCCAAGCTCTTTAGCCAAATCGCTGCGCTCACCGGTTCAATGCGCACTTTGTCAGTCATTTCCAGTTGCACAACAAAGGCCGCTGGTGAGAGCGGCAGATCAAGCTTGCCGTTCTTGACCTTTAAGCCGATTTCCCAGATCGAAATCGAATTGATCACGATCTCCTGAGCGGACGCAATCGCCGCCGCAGCCTTCTCTGTGAGCATCTCGGGCGCAAAGGCCCAGTAAAGCAAAGCGGAAGTGTCTAGAACCACCATCTAAATTTCGTTCCATTCCGCTGTCGTTGGCAGATCGAGATCTTCGTGAATGACCATCTTGCCACGGTAGGGAGCGAAAATTTCGTCGACGCTTGCTTTCCGCGCAATGGGCTGTATCCGCAACACAGGGCGGTTATTGTCAGTAACGATAACTTCCTCACCACTCTGCTCGATCTGACGAAAAACCTGCAACATATGGGTCTTGAGTTTACTCTTCGAGATTGTCCGCACAAGACGCCTCCCTCACAAAAAGTGTTGTATAAGACTACAGTCATGCCTATGGCCATAGCATGTGCCAATCGTGTGTCGCTGTCAATTTGACCCATCACAGAATCGCAAAAATTGCCACAAACATTCCACCCCTCCTGTCTCCCTGTCTCCCTGTTTCCCCCTCTCCTACCGCTCCCACCTCATCCCCGGATAATCGCGATGAAACTCGACCGCCTCCAGCAGCGGCTGGCCCGCGCTGTGCAGCACCGGCGCGCCGTTCCATGTCATCACCTGGACGTGATGCTCGAACGCGGCGACATGCGTCAGCCACGCCTCCAGCGCCCGCCGCACGAGATCGTCGCGGGCATGCGCCATCGTCGTGACGCGACCGCCACCGTCCTCGACGAGCAGCGCTGGCAGCCCGCGCTCCAGCACCAGCCACGACGACGGAATGCGAGCAAAGCTAAGCGGCGCGCCGGTCGCGGTCTGTGGCGCAGACTCACTCGCAGCACCGTAGAGATTGGCCGGATCGCAGGCGTTCATCACGACGAGATCGCCGGCAGCCTCGCCCTGCCCGGCCAATGCGCGCAACTCCTCGACCACCTCCGGCAGCGCAAACTGCACGCCGGCCAGCCCCTGCACAAAGAAGCCGCGCCGCACTTCGCCGCGCATCTCCAGCCGCTGCAACTCGCGGTAGAGCGCGCCCCATTCCCACGCGCCAAACTCGTCATCGAGGCTGGCGTGCGTGACGACGCCATGGCGCGCCAGCAACTGCCGCGCCTGGAGCGTCGTGCGTTCGTGGGCAGGCAGCGCCTTACCCAGCACGCCGAAACGATGCACCAGCGCCCAGCGCCCCGTCTGCACGACAGGCGCGGGCGCGCTCTGCTCCAGCCGCTGCTGCACGCGGCGCTTGGCCGCCTGCAACTCGCTGCGCGCCGGTCGGCGAAAGCCGCCTATGCGTTCCTGGCGCGAGCCGAGCCGTTCGGCAAGTTGCGCCTCCAGTGAACTCAAGGCACGTTGCGGCGCTGGCCTGGGCGCGCCGAACGCCACCAGACGGCGCAACACCGCCAGCGCATCATTGGTCACCAGCCCGGCCATCACCAGATCAAGCAGCGCCGTCTCCAGTGCGCCCTCGTTCAAGCCGGCGCCTTCGGCCAACTCCATTTGGAAGAGCGCACCTTCGCTTTTCAGAAACGCGTAGACCGTCTGCGCCTCTGCGCTCATGCTCGCCAGGTCGTCTGGCGGCGGCTCAAGATAGACGTTCCCCTCCCCGCGGAAGAAGAAGCGGATGCGCCCGCGCCGCGGGTCGACGCCGCCAGAGCCGGCCCACACCACCTCGCCGCTCTGACAGAGGGCAGCGAGCTCGGCCGAGTCGTAGCGGTCAAGACGCAGCGGCAGCACATCGCGCTCCCAGATGCGGCCGACGACCGGCGCCGCGCGCAGTTGCTGCAAGACGCGCAGCAGCGCGCCGCCGCCGCTGAGCCGCGTCGCCGGGTGCAGATGCTGCCAGCGCGCCACAAAGTCGGCGTAGACGGGGAAGGGGACAGGACGCACTTCGTGACGCAGGATCGTCAGCGTGCGGCGGTGCATCTGCTCCAGCGTGCGGCGATCGACAAATTCCGCCGCAGCGCCCTCCGGCTGCTGCGGCGTGAAGCGGCCGTGCGCCGCCTCGCGCTGCGCGACAAGCTGGTCGAGCTCGGCTTGCAGCCACGCGGCCGGAAAGTCATAGCGCGTGCGGACCGCATCGAGCGTGACCGGACCGGCGTGGGCGAGATAGCGCAGCAGGATATGGCGGCGCGCTTCGTCGGGGGAATGGAACGCGGATGACGCGGATTGGGCGGATTCTTGCAGATTTTCTTTCCAGGGCAAGATGTCATCTGGCTCTGGAAATGCGGCCTGATATTCCTCGATGTACTCGGCGGCGACCCAGCGCGCTTCGACGCGGTGCGCGGTGGGGATGTCGATCTGCGCGATGCGTTGGCGGCCGGCGAGATTGCCGATCCAGGCGGCGGGGTCCACGGCGGCGCGTTCGGCAATCTCCTGCGTGGAGAGATCGCCCAGCGTCTGGAAGAGCAGCGCCAGTTCCTCTGCCGTGCGCACGTGAGCCGCGGGCGCGGTGTGCTGAAGGCGCTGGTGCACCTCGCTGACCGCCTCCGGGCGCAGCAGATCGGCCAGGTTGACATCCTGCAGCAGATCCTGCAACAGATCGCGGCTGACCGAGAGCGTCTGCAGTTGGCGATCTGCCTTGGGCGCGTCCCACTCGTACATATAGACGCTGACAAAATCCCACAGCAAGCTTTGCGCCACCGGCGACGGCGTGAGCGACTCGACCGCCGTCACCTGGATGTCGCCGCGCTGGATGCGGCGCAGAATCTGCTCCAGATGCGGCCAGTCCATCACCTCTTCCAGACAGTCGCGGTAGGTCTCGGCGACGATCGGGAAGTCCTCGAAACGGCGCACAAGCTGGAGCAGATCCTTGGCGCGCAGGCGTTGCAGCCAGAAAGGCGTGCGCTTGCCGCGCTGGCCGGGCAGGAGCAGCGCGCGCGCCGCATTCTGGCGAAACTGTGCGCCAAAGACCGCGGAGTTGGGCAACTCCGCCAGGATGCGCTCGCGCGCCTCGTCCGCACCCACCGCGGTCACGATGTCGAGCGGGATGTCGCCCTCCGCCTCCGGGAAGCGGAAGAGGATACCGTCGTCGTTGCTCTGCACCTCGACCTCGACGCCCGTACGCTCGCTCAGCGCGGCGGCCAACGCTAGCCCCCAGAGTCCGTTGACCTTGCCGCCAAAGGGCGACTGCACCACCAGCCGCTGATCGCCGAGTGCATCGTCAAAAAGCTCAACCAGAATCGACCTGTCGGACGAAATGGCGCCGGCGTGGTCAAGCTGGCCAGCGACGTAGTCGATCACATGCCAGGCCGACGCTTCATCCAGCGCATAGTCGGCGCGCAGCCAGGCGAGCAAATCCTGTACCGGCGTCGCCTCCGCGGCGCTGCGGAGATCGCGATAGTCAGCCCAGTCAAGCGCCGTCTTGACTGCATCCAGCCGCTCGGCCACTGCGCGGCGAAAAGCGCCGACGCGCTCGCCCAACTCGTAGGGACGCCACGGGAAGTCGCCGCGCCAGAAGGGCATGCGCGGGGTGGCGCCCGGCGCATCGGCGACGATCACCTTGTCGTCGGTCAGCTCGATCACGCGCCAGACCTGCGAGCCAAGCAACAGCGTGTCGCCGAGGCGCGTCTCGTAGACAAACTCCTCGTCGAGCTCGCCAAGCTTGGTCTTGCCGTCGGCCAGGTAGGCGGAAAAGGCGCCGCGATCCGAGATCGTGCCGCCGTTGGTGAGCGCCAGCAGCCTTGCACCGGGCAGCGCCGCCAGTTGATGGTTCACCCGATCCCACACCAGCCGCGGGCGCAGTTCACGATGCGCCTGGCTGGGATAGCGCCCCGACAGCATCTCCAGCACGGCGGTGTACGCGCGCAAGGTCAGGTCCGCGTATGGGTAAGCGCCGCGAATTAGATCGTAGAGCGCGTCCACCGCCCACGGCTCGACAGAGACCATCGCCACGATCTGCTGCGCCAAAATGTCGAGCGAGTTGCGCGGGGTGTGGAGCGGCTCGACCTCGCCAGCCAACATGCCTCCCGCCACCGCGGCCGCCTCCATGATGTCCTCGCGATGGGTCGGGAAGATGCGCCCGCGGCTCGTCTGCCCGACAAGATGGCCGGCGCGGCCCACGCGCTGCAAGCCCTGCGCCACCGACTTGGGCGACTGCAACTGCACCACCAGATCGACCGCGCCGATGTCGATGCCCAGTTCCAGCGACGAAGTGCCGACCAGCGCCGGCAACGTCCCCGCCTTGAGCGCCTGCTCCAACGCCAGCCGCGTCTCCTTCGACATGCTGCCGTGATGCGCCCGGATTGGGTCGGCGTGCGTGCCGCGCCCCGCCCCAAACATACCGATGCCTTTGGCGACGCCGCCTGCGTAGAGACCCTGCGAGTTGCGAGGGGCGAGTTGCGAGAAGCGTGTTGGGTCAGGTCCAGCGGTCGCGCCTTCTCCTCCCCTCCCGGTCTCCCCCCCTCTTTCAATCTCCCCCTCTCCTAATCCCCCAATCTCCTCTCGCGCCCCGCGCACCTCGTTGATCCAATCCGCCGCGCGCTCCGCCAGCCGCCGGTTGTTGACGAAGATCAGCGTCGTGCGGTGCTGCTCGATTAAATCGACGACGCGCGGCATGACGTGCGGCCAGATCGAGTCGCCGGCGAGGTCGCGGAAGTCATCCACCACGCTTTCGACGCGCAAGTCGAGTGGTTTGCGATAGCCGGCGTCGACAATCGTCACCGGGCGCGCGGTCAAGCGGCGATCTTCGCCCTCGCCCTGCCAGGCTGCGCCGCCCAGATAGCGCGCCACCTCATCGAGCGGGCGGATCGTGGCGGAGAGGCCGATGCGCTGGACCGGCTGTGCGGCGATCTGCTGCAAGCGCTCCAGGCTCAGCGCCAGGTGGACGCCGCGCTTGGAGCCGGCCAGCGTGTGAATCTCGTCGACGATCACGGTCTCGACGGTGCGAAACATCTCGCGGCCGGCCGGGCTGGTGAGCAGGATGTAGAGCGACTCCGGCGTGGTGATCAGAATGTGCGGCGGCTTGCGCACCATCGCCTGGCGCTCGCGGGAAGGCGTATCGCCCGATCGCACGGCCACGCTGATCGCGGGCAGTTCCTCGCCCCGCTCCCGCGCTATGCTGGCAATCCCGGCCAACGGCACACGCAGGTTGCGCTCGATGTCGTTGTTGAGCGCCTTGAGCGGCGAGATATAAATGAGGCGGAGGGAGGGGCGAGTTGCGAGGGGCGAGTTGCGACGCTTGGTCACTTTGCGCCCCTTGACGCGCGTTTCTTGCAGCGCAGACACTTGCTCGACGTCGCCCCTCGCCCCTCGCAACTCCGAACTCAACAAACGGTCGATGCCCCACAGGAAGGCCGACAACGTCTTGCCGGAGCCGGTGGGGGCCAGGATCAGCGTGTGATCACCGCGCTGGATCGCGGGCCAGCCCTGCTGCTGCGGCGGCGTGGGCTGGCCGAGCGTATGCTCAAACCAGGCGCGGGTGACGGGCAGAAAGGCGGCGAGCGGATTGGTTGGATCGGGCATGGAATGGACTCCATAAGCACAAATGTTCGTATGGAACAGTATAACACAGAGGCTCCGCTCTGCCGATCCAAGCGACCCCAGGCCAGGACGCATTCCCCCACCCAAACCGGCAAGCTTTGACTTTCTTGATCAAGGCCCCTATAATTTCATGAGCAGCAGGAGACTCCGCTGCCAAACTACCCAAAAGAGTACAGGAGACACCAAAATGAGACACAAGACGCCACTCAAGTTACTGTCGTTGCTCGTGATTCTGATTGTCATCTTTGCTGTAACTGCCTGTGCCCCTGTGCCGCCATCGTCGCCACAAGCCACCGAAAAGAGCGCCGGCGATTACAAGATCGTCTTGCTCCTGCCCGGGCCCCATCAACGACCAGAGCTGGAATGCCACCAACTATGCTGGGCTGGAAAAAGCCAACGCCACGCTGGGCACCAAGATGGAATATATCGAGAATGTCCAGGCCGCCGATTTCGAATCCACCTTCCGCAACTATGCCGAGCGCGGCTATGACCTGATTATGGCCGCCGGCACCCAGTTCGACGATGCTGCCAACAAGGTTGCGAAGGATTACCCGAATACAAAATTCACGGTCGTCAACGGCATGATGAGCGAAGGCGAAAATGTCGCGCCGATCTTTCCGAAAGAGTATGAAGCCAGCTACATTGCCGCCCTGATCGCCGGCGAAGTGTCTCCGAACGGCCAGTTTGCCACTATCGGCGGCTTCCCCAACGATGCCATGGAAAAGCTGCTTGACGTGTACGAGGCGACTGCGGTGAGCGTTGCGCAGGAACGCGGTCTGGCCGATGCCCAGGCGACGCGCGCCTATGCCAACAGTTGGGATGACGTTGCGCTCGGCAAGCAGATGGCTGAATCCATGATCGACAGTGGCGCCGACACCCTGTTCGTCTATGCCAACCAGGTCGGACTAGGCTCGATCCAGGCGGCGAAAGAGAAGGGCGCCACGTTTATCGGCTTCTCCGGCGATCAAAACGACGTTGCGCCTGGCACTGTCGTCGCTTCCGTTGCCTTTGACTTTGAAACGTTCTATACCTGGACGATCGACATGTTCCTCAAAGGCGAACTGGCCGGCAACATGGTTCACCAGGCGGGCATCGCCGAGGGCATCTTCAATCCCGTCTACACCGATGCGATCAGCGCCGAGGTGCAAGCCAAGGTTGACGCCGGGATGCAGTCAGTTGTCGACGGCGAAGTAGATCTTACCACCATGTTCAAACAGCAGTAGCGGCAGCGGCTCAAAAAGGCCTTTTCAGTCAGGTGCTGAAGATGCCTTTTTCCAGCCTGCCAGCAAGAAAGGATTGGAATCTTTGTCAGCGGCGCCGTTTATTGAGCTAAGAAATATCAGCAAGTACTTTGCCAAAGTCGTTGCCAACCAGGACGTTTCCCTGGAGATTTGCAAAGGAGAAGTGCTTGCGCTGCTGGGGGAAAACGGCGCCGGCAAAAGTACGATCATGAAGGTGCTCTACGGCCTCTACAAAGCAGACGAAGGCCAGATTCTGCTGGACGGGGAGCAAAAAGTCATCAATTCCCCCAAAGACGCCATGCAGTTAGGGATCGCCATGATCCAGCAGCACTTTGCGCTGGTGCAGGCGCACACGGTGACGGAAAATATCATCCTTGGCCTGGTGCGCGGCCGATTTGACCTCAAGCATTACGAAAAAATCGTTGCCGATCTGGCCGCCAGCCACGGCTTTGAGATCGATCCGGCCGCAGTTGTCGGTGACCTGCCGGTCGGTGTGCAGCAAAAAGTGGAGATCCTCAAGGCGCTTTATCAGAATGCGCAGTTGTTGATCATGGACGAACCGACCGCTGTGCTGACGCCGCAGGAATCCGCTGTCCTGATGAATTTCGTGCAGCAAAACACGCGCGCGGGCAAGGCGGTCGTCTTTATCACACACAAATTGCGCGAGGTGATGGAGGTGGCCGATCGCATCGTCGTCATGCGCGGCGGCAAGGTTGTCGGCGACCTGCGCAAAGACGAGACGAATGAGATCGAATTGTCAAAGCTCATGGTCGGCCGAGAAATCCACGAGCGCACCTATGTGGAAGATGCGGAGTACGCAAGCCAGGCTGTTGGTCTGGAGCTGCAGCATGTCAGCATCCGCGACCTGAAGGAGGATGTGTTCCGCATCAAAGACATCAGCTTCCAGGTGCACAAAGGGGAAATCCTGGGGATTGCCGGCGTCAGTGGCAACGGGCAAGATGCGCTTTGCGACGCGATCAGCGGTTACCGCGGCTTGACGCAGGGGAAGATCCTGCTGAACGGTCAGGAGATCAGCGCTCAACCCGTGCGCGAGCGCATCAAACTTGGCATCGGCTATGTGCCTTCCGACCGCCATCGCTACGGTCTGATCCTGCCGATGAAATTGACCGAAAACATGTTTCTAAAACGTACTTTCGAGGACGCCTGGGTCAAACATGGCTTGATCGATCAACCAAGGCTTGACGGCTACACTGCTGAAAAAATCCTGGCCTACGATGTCAAGGCGACCGGTCCCGATGCCGTGGCGCGCAGCCTTTCCGGCGGCAACCAGCAAAAGGTCATCCTGGCGCGAAGTGGACCTGGGCAGCGAAGTGATCGTCTTCGACCAGCCGACGCGTGGGCTTGACCTCGGCGCCATCGAGCACATCCATCGCACGATTCTCAACGAGAAAAAGCAGGGCAAGGCGATTGTTTTGATTTCCACGGAACTGTCGGAGATCTTCGGTCTGTCCGACCGGATTGCCGTCATCTATCGCGGCGAGCTCGTGGGCATTTACAGGAATCACGACCTGGATACAGAGAAGATCGGGCTGTTGATGGCCGGCTATACGCCAGGCGCCTGACCGGAAGTGAGGTAAGCGCTACGAACAGTAAACTGAGGGATCTGCTGGTCACGAACATGCTGGCGGTGCTGATGGGGTTGGCGGTCAGTGGGCTGCTGCTGCTCTTTCTGGGCGAGAATCCCTTGACGGCAATGGCCACGCTCTTTGGCTCGCTTTTTCGGGACAGCTACACCTTCGCCGATGTCTTTGTCAAAGCGACGCCGCTGATGTTCACCGCGCTGGCGTTTGCCTTGCCCTTCCAGGCCAATTTGTTCAATATTGGCGCCCAGGGACAATTCTATATCGGAGCGATCACGGCGGTGGGAATCTCCCTCTTTCTGCAGGACAAGCTGCCGGGAGCGCTGGTGCTGGTCATCGCGGCAGGTGCGACCATAGTGACCGGTGGACTGTGGGGCGGGCTGATTGGCTGGCTTAAGGCCAGGTTTAACGCCAACGAGTTCCTGGTCAGCATGATGTCCACCTATATCGCGCTCAACCTCATGAACTATCTGCTGCGCACGTTCCTCCTCGAAACCAAGGGCGAGTACCCGCAGACCAATCCGCTAGACAGCGCCGTCTGGCTGCCGACGATCATGCCAGGCACCAGGCTGCACAGCGGGTTTCTCCTGGCCGTGCTCGCGTGTATTGGCGCCTGGGTGCTCTTGTACAAGACGCCGCTTGGCTTTCGCATCCGTGCGGTTGGCCAGGGCAAGGATGCTGCGGCCTGGCAGGAATCAACTATAAGACGCTGTACGTCGTGGTATTTTTCATCAGCGGCGCGTTGGCGGCTCTCGGCGGCTTTGCCGAGGTAAACGGCGTCCAACACATGCTGGTGCAGGGCTTCAACCCCGATGTGGGCGCCGCCGGCATCGGCATCGCCATCCTGGCCAACGGCAACCCGATTGGGATCATCTTTGCCGCGATCCTGTTTGGCGCCCTCAAGGTCGGCGGCACGATCATGGGCCAGCTTGCCGGCATCCCGTCCAGCATCACCGAATTGATGCTGGGGTCGGTGATGGTCTTCGTCATCCTCGCCTATTTTGTGCGCGAGAAGCTGGAGGAAAACCGCGAGAAAGCCAAGTTGAAGAAGGCGGTAACCGTATGATCGAATTGCTGAGCCGAACCATTCTGATGGGCACGCCGCTGCTGTATGGCTCTCTCTCCGAAGTCTATGCCGAACGCAGCGGCGTGATGAATACAGCGATTGAGGGCATCTTTTTGATTGGCGCCTGGGCCGGTTTTGTTGCGGCCTACCAGACCGGCGGCAATCTGCTGGTGGGGATGTTCGCCGCCATGGTCGCCGGTGTTATCACGGCCGCGCTCTATGGGTGGATCTGCGTCTATCTGAAACAGCACCAGATTGTCACCGGGGTGGCCATCAACCTCCTGGCGCTCGGGTTTTGCGCCTTCTTTCAGCGCGTTATTTTCGGCGTCCCGGTCACCCCGCTGATTGTAGAGCCGCTGCAGCCCATCGCCATCCCCTTCCTCTCTGACATTCCGCTCCTCGGCCCGATCCTGTTCGAGCAAAATATCCTGACATATCTACTTTATGTGCTGGTGCCGCTGGGGAGCTTCATGCTCTACAGGACTTCCCTCGGCCTCCCGATCCGTTCCATCGGCGAGAACCCGGAAGCGGGCGATGTTGCAGGCATTCGGGTGGACCGGCTGCGCTTTCTGACGATTCTCTTTGCCGGCGTCATGTGTGGCATCGGTGGGGCCTTCTACTCGATTGGTTATCTGGGCATGTTCACCACGACCATCATCGGCGGGCGCGGCTGGATCGCCTTTGCGATCTGCTTCCTGGGCAACTGGAAGCCGTACGGTGTGCTGGCCGGCACGCTGGTCTTTGGTCTGGCCGAAGCAGTCGCCATCTTCATGCAGTCCAGCGGTGCGAGTCTGTTCCCGAACGAGTTGTTTATTGCCCTGCCCTATATCCTGACGATCGTGCTGACCGTCGCCCGTCGCTCGTTCAATGTGCCGGCGGAACTGGGCGTTCCGTACAGAAAAGAGGGATAGCCAACCGCCTCTGACAGACAAAGGTAAGCAGTTGACTATCAGCTTCTGAATTCGCTTTTGTTGTCAGCCCATACGACCTCGGCCAGCCCGGCCTGCGCCGCCTGCGTCTCGGCCGCATCGCAGCCTTTGACAGCCAATGCCTCGATGTAGAAGTGGCGCGCCTGCGCCCACGCTTGCTCGGCGCAAGCGACATGCCCTAACTCCAGAAAAACGACGGCCAGCAGATTGGAATGGGTGATGTCCGGTTGGGCGCAGGCGCGCAGCGCTTCCTCCAGTCGCTGCCGCTGCGGCAAGCTGCCCGGAAAGTCGCGCGCCGCGCGCCAATGTCACCAGGCTGCGGATGTGCAATTTATGTTCGCCGGTCTCCAACGCCACGGCCAGACCATGCCGGCAGTGCTCACTCGCCAGCGTAAGCAGGCCAGCGTCGAGTTCGATCTCGCCAAGCCTCCATGCACCGTAGGCCACTCCCATCTGATCTTCAAAGCGCTGGCTGAGCGCCAGTGCATTTTGCGCGCTGCTCAGCGCCTGCTCGTTCTCCCCGCGCAGTTGCATGAGGGTGGCGATCTCGCGCAAATTGCGCGTCTTGAAACGCTGTTCTCCCATCTCATCGCAGAGCGCATTGGCCGCCTCGCTGTGTGTCCAGGCCGTTGCGTGGTCACCCATGAGCCGTGCGGTGACGCCCAGCATGTGGTGCATTTGCATCTGCCAGAAGCGCGTGCCAATCTCGGCCCGATAGGGGTAGCATGGAAACGTATTGGTCTGCAAAAAGGCCAGCAATTCGCGCGCTGACGTATGCGCGACCGCAAAGTTCCCCCATTCGAGGCGGAGGCAGGTCGTGGCCCATCGCACGAGAAAGTCCTGTTCCACCCAGCGCGCGTCGCGGATCGCACCATCCAACACCGCCCGCGCTTCGTCCACGCACTCCTGTACGCGTGCCAGCCACCCCAAATGCACCAGCAGCGTCTGTTCGATGTAGAGGATAATCGCCAACAGCAGCGCCGTCTCCTGGCGCGCAGTTGCATCGCCACCAGCGTGCTGCCAGCGGGTGCGCAGCGCGTTGGCGGCGCGCTCAAAAAAGGGCAGCATCGCGCTGTACCAGCCCATCATCTCGGCAAAGAAAAAGAGGCCGATCATCATCTGGCGGGTGGCGGAAAATTCACCCTGGTCGATGGCCCACATCCAGGCTGCTTCCAGGTTGCCGAAGTCCGCGCTAAATCGCGCCATTGGCTCGCGCTGCCAGTTGAGCGCTTGCTCCTCGGCGCCGGTCAGATCGGCATAGTAGGCGCAGTGGCGGCGGTGCACGGCCATGACAGGCTCGCCCGTCTCCAACTCGTGCTCTTCGCAGAGCTTTTCCACGCAGTATTGACGCACCAACTCGTGCAACGAAAACCGCTGATTGGCGACGCGCACCCAGGAGCTATCCACCAGGCTTTCCAGCTCGATTGGGGTTGCGCCGGTGACCGCAGCGGCTGCGCATGTCCAGCCGCCGCGAAAAACGGCAAGCTGACGCAGCAAACCGCGCGCATGGGTATCGAGCAGACGCCAAGAATGGTCGAAGACGGCGGGCATACTGCGGTGGCGCGGCGGGATATTGCGCAGCGTCGTGGTGAAGAGTTGCAGCCGGCTACGCACCGCAGCCGTGATCTCAGCCAACGAGAGGCTGCGCACCCAGGCCGCCGCTAACTCGATGCCCAACGGCATCCCATCCAGCAGGCGGCAGATATCGGCGATCTGCTGCAACTCGGCGGGCGTGGGCTGAAAGCTCGGGTCGAGTCGCTCTATCCGTTGCAGAAACAATTGTATGCTGGCGAAGCTGGTCAATTCTTCCTGCTCGTTGTGCTTCAGTGAGTCTTCAGCGAGCGTGCCGGTGGCCGGCGGCGTTGCCAGCCCGCCGAGCGGCAGCAGCCATTCTTCTGCAAGATGCAGCCGGACGCGGAGGTGACCAACAGCTTGAGCGCGGGCGACGTTCAGCAGCACCGGCAGGAATTCGGCGCCGGCTAGCAGATGCTCGAAGTTGTCGAGCACCAGCAATGCCTGGCATCTGCGCAGGTGTTCCAGGAGTCGAGCGACTGCGCTGTCGGGACTGGCCGGCGGCAATCCGAATTCGCGCAGGATGGCGCCGGCGATCTGGTCCGGCGCGTGAAGCGGCGCCAGATCGACAAACCAGACGCCGTCGGCAAAGTGCTTGTCCAAGTCGCCCGCCGCCTGAATGGCCAAGCGGCTCTTGCCCATGCCGCCCGGCCAACTACGGCATGTGGGTCTGGGATGATGAAATCGTCGTCAGCTTCACCCAGTGCACCCACCAGGCCGATGCCGGATTCCACGCACGCACACCCGAACTGCCAGCGTACCCGCTGCAATCGCGCAGCCTGGATGGCGGGCGCACCTGGCAGACGATGCCGACGCCTGCGCCGTCGCCCGGCCAGCGTGGCTTTTCCGCCGACGAGCACATGATTCCCGACCTGCGGGTCGCCACGGCGATCGAGCTCGGTAGAGAGCCGCTGCCCAGGCCGTGTCCGGGCGGCATCGATTTCGCCCACCCGGACTTTGCGCTGATGTGTGCGCGCACGGGTCTGGGTACGGGTACGCAGGCCTGGTTCTACACCTCCTACGACCGCGCTCACACTTGGCAGGGGCCGTATGCGCTGCCCAGGTTCGGCCAGCCGGGGATCGAAGCGCGCACCGACTGTCTCGTGAATTCGTCCAGCGACTGCATGCTTTTCCTGACCGCCTCGCGCGACAATGGCGACGAGGGCGCCGGGGTCTTTTTGGCACGCACCACGGATGCGGGGGCCACATTTAAGTTTGTAGCGTGGGTGGCGAGGTCGCCAGAAAATTACCTGCTCATGCCCTCCAGCGTACGCGTGGATGCAACCACCCTCGTGACTGCCATCCGCTGCAACGCGATACGTGACAGGTTTGAAGCGGACTCATCGTGGATCGACCTGTACCAATCGACCGACAACGGCGCCACGTGGCGCTATCTCAACCGCCCGGTCTCAAAAGCTGGTGCTGTTGGCAACCCTCCGGCCCTGCTCAAGCTGCGCGATGGCCGGCTCTGCCTGACCTATGGCTATCGCGCCGCGCCCTTTGGCATCCGCGCCCGGGTGAGCGAAGATGGCGGCGCAACGTGGGGATCCGTCATCCATCTGCGCGACGATGGAGGCTGCTCTGACCTGGGATACCCGCGCACGATCCAGCGCCGCGACGGAACAATTGTCACCACCTACTACTTCAACGAGCAGCCCGCCACAGAGCGGTATATTGCTACTACACTGTGGTGGGTGTGACGATCTATATCGCTGCTTCTTGGCGATAGCGAACTTCTCAGATTCACGCCTCGCTTCGCCAGCCGGTCCTTCAATTCAGCGCCTGTCACCCAACTTTGGTGAGTTTCATTGAGAACTTCGATGCGCTGGGCTTCCACGAGCGCCTCAAGCACGCTTAGCCGTTGCGCACTGCGATTCCACTCGTCTGGGGAAATCAGGACGGCTTTGGGCGTGGCCTTGCTGAGAACAACGACTGGCCCCTTTTCCGCCATCGCAAAGGCTGCATTGGTGTTGGCCTTCAAATCGCCCGCTGCGATGGTTTGATAAAGTTTATGCATATATGGCGGTTCTTCCGGAATCCATGTGGCGCCGCACAGAAACGAATTGATGTAAACTTGGTGGCTATGCGTCGGAAAGGAGGACGACATGGCGACCCAGATACAAGCGACAATCGAAATACCACTCGACATACCGGATGTGGAAGTACTGCGCACAGAGATTCATCCCGATGGCAAGCTGCTGATTTGGGTGGAGAGTCAAGTGGAGAGCGTGCGCTGCGGACTTTGTGGCAGAGAGGTGCGAGCGACGTTTGGACATGGTCAAGAGATTCAGTTGCGTCACCTGCCTGTGTTGGGAATGGAGACGTACATCTGTATGAGGCCGCGGCGAGGGCGCTGTGTTGAGTGCGAGACGGAGCCAACGACGACGCAGGTGTTGGCGTGGTATGACCAACGCAGTCCACATAC
Source organism: Candidatus Caldilinea saccharophila (assembly GCA_016710365.1). GTDB lineage: Bacteria > Chloroflexota > Anaerolineae > Caldilineales > Caldilineaceae > Caldilinea > Caldilinea saccharophila. Next base: position 18,436 of record JADJVW010000048.1, read on the forward strand.
GAAGGTCTATGACCGCTATCTGCTGAAGCAACTGGTGAACAGCACGATTGAAGATGTGAGTCTCTCCGAGAATGTTGGCTACGACGCCATTGTCAGTGCGCTCAACCGCCAGATTGACGCCAAGGTGGACTGGGAGCAGGTTGACGATTTGAGTACGGTTGGCATCGACGAAGTCGCCATGAGCAAAGGTCGCAAGAACTATGCTGCCATCATCACAGCTCGCCAGAAGGACGGCAAGGTGCGCATTCTGGCCGTGCTGCCAGATCGAAAAAAACGACTGTGAGTGCCTTTCTGAACGACATCCCGTCACGCTTGCGCCCAACCATCCGTTCCTTCACCACTGATATGTGGGAAGGGTATTTGAATGCGGTTGAGGCGTATATTGCCGAACATGACGATGTCACCGCACGTTTGGTGGTTGACCGCTTCCATGTTGCCCAGCCATACCGCAATGACTTTGACGACCTGCGCAAGCAGGAGATGAAACGGCTCAAACAGGAACTTCCCCCAGACATCTATGCTCAGAACGTCAAAGGGACACTCTGGCCGCTGCGCAAGAATCATCAAGACCTCGATGAGGAGGAGCGGCTACGGCTACGGCGCCTCTTTCAATACGCACCTCGCCTCCATCAAGCCTATACCCTGCGTGAAGAATTGACAGCCATCTTCAATCGCGCCCAGACCATCCAAGAAGCCGAACGGCGCTTGGCATCCTGGATCAAGAAAGTTGTGCAACTGAAGGCAACCTGTTTTCGACCTTTCGTCAAGACGCTTTCGTCGCACTGGACGCTGATCATCAACTACTTCGCCGACCGTGTTACCAGTGGCTTTGTTGAAGGGCTGAACAACAAGATCCGCACCATCACCCGCCGTTGCTACGGCATACGCAAGCCTTCCACTCTATTTCAAAGATTATGGCTTGACCTGGAAGCACGCCTCTTTTATGCAACCAAGCGGCTCTCTACCGTGTCAACCACATGAATTCCGGAAGAACCATCGCAGCGACCCTGATAGCCCGACCACCCGCGTCCTTGTGGTCAAGTTCCTGAGCAGAAGCGACGCTCCGAATCCCGACCCGGTCATTGTGATTCCCGGTGGTCCCGGTTCGTCCGGCCCTACCTACTCGTGGTTCGTGGCTGCGCTGCCATTTGGCGCGGCGATGCGCCAGATCGCGATGTCTATCTGCTAGAGACACGCGGCGCCATGTCTTCGCAACCGGCCTTCTACTGCCCGGAAGCGGAAGCCGAAATTGCTGACTTCGTGGGCAAGACCATGGCTGAAGAAGCGTCTTGGACCAATGATGCGTACCGGGCATGCCATGATCGTTTGGTGGCGGAAGGCGCCAACCTGTCGAACTACGGCTTTCTCGACATCGCCGGCGATGTGGTCGACCTGCATACGGCGCTGGGTGTCGATGAGATCAATGTCTACGGCGTCTCCTATGGCACAACGCCGGCCATGATGTTGATGCGCGATCAGCCCGAAGGCATACGCAGCGTGATCCTGGACTCGATCATTCCGCCCGATGTCGCCTATCTTGAAACCGTATTGGGCAGCCTGACGATGGCTCTGGACAACGTGTTCGCCGCCTGCCAGGCCGATCCAGCCTGCGATGCCGCCTATCCCGATCGGGCAACCGTTTTCGCCGACGTGTTGGCCCAGTTGCGGGAAGAACCGGTGGCTGTCACGGTGACCGATGACGCCGGGCAGGAGCACGCCGTAACCGTAGATGACGTCAAGATGGCCCACTTCGTCTACGACAACATCTTCATCGGCGACGGCTACACCACGCTGCCGGCCAGTATCTACGCCGCCAGCGAGGGCAATCTACAGGCCCCAGCGACGACATGGCTCGGCTATGTCGGCGGGCAACATGCGCCAGTCGTAGCGGAGAATGGCTCCGGGGCCAAGGGGATGACCTATTCGGCCATGTGTCTGCATGAAGGCAGCATCACCGATCTGGCCAAGGCCACGGCTGTCTACGATGGCGTCGACACATTGCCCTCGCTACGCGACTGGGGCGTCACGCATATGCTCGGCGAATGGTTGGCGCCCTGCGAATACTGGGCGGTGACCCCGCCGGAGCCGAACACCGCCATCGAGCCGGTGGAGAGCGATCTGCCGACCTTGACGCTCGGCGGCATCTTTGATGAGCAGGCGCCGCCTCGCATTAGCCAAGCGGCGGTTGAGCGGCTATCGCACAGCTTCGACTACGAACTGCCAGCCGGCCACGCCCTGCTGTTCGTGGACTGCGGCGTCGATCTGATGGCCGAGTTCCTGGCCGATCCGGCGCAGGAGCCGGATGCAAGCTGCATTGACGCGATGGCGATGAACTGGGTGTTGCCGGAATAGCGGAGGATGTCCAACAACGCGACTATGGCGGCTGCATTCGTGCAGCCGCCATAGTCGCGCAAGGCGCAGTGGGTGTTCAGAAACAAGTGGGCACTGTCACCTTCCAGGAAGCTGCCAGCTTCCTGGAAGATCAGGCGGCATCAATGACAGCCGCAACGTCATCGACCAGACCGGCGCAGTTGGCTGATGTTGCCGCATCACCGCGTCCGAAACGACCAAGTTCCGTATCTGAACTGTCGACGTTGTGGTCGTCCCGATGCCACTATGGCACATCCAAGAAGGCCGCGTTGGCGTACGTTATCAAAATTCTGGTACGGGTATTTTTCTGTGGTTTGGACAGGCCCGGCGCCTTCTCAACACTTCGCGGCAGGGATGGACTTCGGATTATTGAGAACGCATGACGCCTGCCACAGACACAATGACTCAAACCGAATCGCCGTTCCGTCGGTCCAGGCGCCGGCATGGACATAGCGATGGATCATGCCGATGGCCAGCGGGCCTACCCCGACTGATTTTCTGGCCGATTTGCCGGCTGGATCATCCATGGGGAAATCCACCTCGCCGGCTGAGTACCAGATGTCGCCGTCGGGGCTGCACAGGGCGCGCACTCGGCTACCGATCCGCTCCAGGCGCAGATGGACCCGGTCAGCCCCTGGCAGGTGACCGATGCCGAACAGGCCGTCTACGTTATCCACACAGCCAAGCAATTCGATGCCGGCAGGAGAGAGCGTGTTCCAGGTGAGACGCAGATAGTTTTGCCGATTTTGCCAGAGCAGGAGGCCGCCCAGCGGCAGGTGATCCGTGTCGGCAGACGTGCAGATCAGATCCACGGCGAAATCACCCTCAACAGTTCTCATCATGCGCGGCGCAGCAAAGTTGTTGAGCCAAAGGTCGTGATAGTTGGCGGCGCCTATGATTAGGGCGTCGTCCTCTTTCCAGTAAGAACAGTCGCCCAATTGATCGTGCCACGTCCAGGCTGACAAATCGGGTTTCTTCCAGAAACCTGGTCTGTGCGCGGCGCCGTCATCCTCAAATCGCGCATCAGGTTTCGCCGGAGTGAGCCGCCACTGCACCAACGGCAGCGGCTCCTGCTCACGTGCTGCCATGATCTGATGTTGGACGGTCTCGTACTCATCGGCATCTGCACACATGGGTTCCAGCCCGGCCAGCGCGCAGGCCACCGTGGGCCAGGACTCGATGTGCAGTTCCTCTTCCCCCGCGATCTTGGACAGCAGCGCCAATCCCTCCGCTTTGCGTTCCAGCTTTGCGTATGTCCAGGCCAGTCCGACGATACAACGTCGCACACCGTCGACAAGCACACCCTCAGATGTGGCAAGTCCATAGGAATGTTCGAGCCAGATGAGCGCTTGCGGCCAGTCGTGGCGGCAGTAGTGCACCAGCCCAAGCACCGTGTGAGCGAACACATGACTGCTTGGGCTGTACATCGCATTGAGATCTTCCAGGGCCATCATCGCATATCGTTCGGCCTCAGCAAGGTTGCCGATTAGCCAGCCATGGCAGACGCTAAGCCAGTACTGACAGTTGCGAATCGTCGTTTTGTCGCCAACGACTTCGGCGAACCGTTCAGCCTCTGCAATCGTCGTCAGCGCGCCGTGGCTGTCGCCGATGATTTCATACAAGAATAGCTTGGGCAACAAGTACAATTGAGCAGCCGACCAGAAATCTCGTCGGTGCACTGCTTCGTCGATGACCGGATCGATCAGGTCAAATCCCCGATCCGGCTGTTTGGCCAAGCGGCACCAGAGCACGGCATGAAACCAAACATCGATGAGGTCTGCTGAGTAGGGCAGTTCCGGGAGGATGTCGATGATCGTTCCGACCCGGAAGATGGCCGAGCGCCAGTCCCCGCGATTGGCAAATGCCGTAGCCAGATAGGTTGTCAACGCGGCAAACTCCACCGGCGCGTCGAGACCGGCGATGAGCGCCAAGCCATGCTCGGCCTGTTCGATCTGAGCGAATATGTTGCCGGTCGAAGCGTAGAATTGGCAGAGAGAAAGAATGTAATGGACTTGTTGGCGTGGCGGCAGATCCAGTTCAGTCGTCAGCGTGATGGCCTGGCGCAGATAGGTTTCGGCCTCCTCCAGGTTGTCCAGCATGGTCTGGAGTTCGCCCAAAGCGTGCAACGCTTCCAGCCGTTGTTTACGATGCGATTCTGTCGTATCAAGCGCGTCCAACCGTTCCACCGCACGCTTGTAGTGAATGGACGCTTCCTGGTTGAGATAGATCCGCTGGGCCTGTTGTCCGGCCAGCAGCAGATAGTGGATGGCCTTTTCGGCATCGTCGCCCAGATCGTAATGCCGGGCGAGAAGATCGATCTGCGGTTCCAGATTCTCGGCATAGTGCAGTTCAATGGCCAAAGCGGCCCGCCGATGCAGATCGACCCGATAGCCGCGTGGAAGGTCCTGGTAGATGGCGTCACGCACCAGCACATGGTGGAAGGAATATTCCGGCCCCGGCTGACCGCGCTCCTGGTGAACCAGCGATTCCTCTACCAGAACATCCAAGGTCCCGGCCTGCGCCTCGGCGCTGCTCGTCATGGCATCCACCAGCCGCGGCCGGAAGAGCCGGCCCAGCACAGCCGCGGCCTGCAAGTATCGCATCTCCGCAGGCTCCAGGCGGTCGACACGGCTGAGGATGACGCTCTGAAGGCTGGCCGGCACGACCACCGATGCCAGCGAATGTCGCGCTCGCCACCGGGTCCCATCCCGGTAGAGCACGTCGCCGTCGATGAGCGTGCGTACGATCTCTTCCAGGAAGAGCGGATTGCCCTCGGCTTTCTCGGTGATCAGTTGGCGCATGGGCGGCGGCAAGGCGTCAACGGCCAGCAACGAGACCACCAGTTGCCGGCTCTGATCCTCGGTGAGGGCTTGCAGACGCAGTTCGGTGAAGTGCTGGGGGCAGCGATGCCGTGCCAGTGAGGCCAACTGCCCGTCGGCTTGGCTCTCTTGCGGGCGATAGACGCAGAGGATCAACAGCGGAACGGATGGCAGCGTCTCCATCAG
>JADJVW010000049.1 GCA_016710365.1 Candidatus Caldilinea saccharophila
ATGATCTGCGCCTTAACCGCGCCGCCTGTGCCCAGCCGATTCTTGAGCAACTTGCACAGCTTTTCCAGCTCTGCCGGCGCGCCGATCACGCCGGTGACCAACGAGACGGTCTTGCCGCCGCGTCCCTTGCGTTCCAGCGCGACGCGCACCTGCTGCTGGCGCGGCGGCGTTGCCTTCGAGCGCGGCGCGGTGGATTGCTCCGGTTCCGGATCGGTGGAGAAAACAACACGGCGATTGTGATCGGTCATCGAAAGCTCCCCATGAAAATCAGCAAATCTCACACAGAGTCACAGAGCACACAAAGAAAGGCTAAGAAGGACACCTGCCCTTTGTGCTCTTTATAGCTTGGTGTGAGAAGCACGAAGCCCTGATAATACTTTTCTCTGCGAGCCTCTGTATCTCAGCGCCTCTGCGTCAAAGGTATTTTCGGGTGAGGTCGAGAACGCTACGCGTCGCCGTACAAAACGTCCAAGCTGTCTCATCGCCTGGCGCGCTTTGGGTTGGACAAACCAGGTGAAATGCCAGACATGCACCATGTGCTCGAAAACTTCCAACTGTACATCCACGCCTGCGGCGCGTGCGCGCTGGGCAAACCGCCGGCTGTCGTCCAGCAGCATCTCGGCCGCGCCAGCCTGGATCAGGAGCGGCGGCAGCCCGGCAAGATCGGCATAGAGCGGCGAAAGCAGCGGCTCGCGCAGGTCACGCCCGTTGCCGTACATACGCGCCGACGTGCGCAAGACATCTCGATTGAGATAATCGGTCGCCTGGTTGACCGTCATCGTGGCGCCGGAAAGTGTGAGGTCGAGCCAGGGCGACAGTCCCATGGCGCCCGCGGGCAGCGGCATGTGTGCATTACGCAGCGCCAGCAACAGCGCTATCGTCAGCCCGCCGCCCGCCGAATCCCCGGCGACGACGATCTGCTCTGGGGCAATGGCTTGTTCGGTGAGCAGCCACCAGTAAGCAGCCCAGGCATCCTTCACCGCGGCGGGGTAAGGATATTCCGGCGCCAGGCGATAATCGAGTGCAAAAAGACGCGCGCCCGCTTCGTGCGCCAGCCGCGCCGTGACCATCAGATGGGTGGTGGGCGAGCCGGAGACATAGCCGCCGCCGTGCAGAAACAGCACCACGCGCCGGTCGTCCGTGGCCGCAGTCGTCACCCATTCGCCCTGAAACATAGGCGTGACCACGGGCTGGCGTCTGACGCCAAACGGGTGAGTGAGCGAGGTGATGCGGTCAAGTGGCAGGCGAATTTCGTCGGCGCTGCGGATCTCTCCATGCGGCGTGCCCAGCGCCATCATCTCGACGATGCTTTCGTAGGGCAGCGACCATGCCGCGAGGCGCGGGTGATGTTGCACGCGGTGCGCCACGGTGCGTGCACCGGCGCGCACGGCCAACCGATTGAGCGCCAGATAGCTGTCGGCGCGTTGTGCGACTTTGTGAAGTTGGGGATGATGCGTCATCTTATTCACCGTATGCAGTTCACCGGATCGAGCTCATCGGAACGAGAAAGGGAAAAACATGCTTGCACTGACCAGCGACTATATCACCGACCACAGCGACCCTGGCCTTATTTGGCGCCTGGCCAAAGCCGGTTTTCACGCATGTTCATTGGTGTCATCAATGGCGCTCCGATTTTCTCTACGCCGACAGCGAGATCGCGCAGATTGGGCGCTGGCTGCGCGACTACGGTCTCAAGCTGAACGACGTGCACGGCTCGGAAGGCATCGAGAAGTTCTGGTACGCGCCGCAAGAATATGCCCAGGCTGGCCGGGATCGAACTGGTCAAGAATCGCATCCACCTGGCGGAGCAGTTGGGCGGCGACGCCGTGGTCATGCATGTTTACCCGCCCACCGTACAGCCGAAGCTCAGTGGCTTCAACGACTTCTTATTCGATCAGATCCGTCGCTCGCTGGACGATCTCGAAGTGTATGCGCGTGAATGCGGGGTGCGCATCGCCCTCGAAAATCTGATCGACTTTGCTGCGGTGGAGGCTGGCGTCACGGACATGGCGCACGCCGGCGATAACGCCGATCTGCTGGCCCGGCTGTTGGCGGCCTATGCTCCAGAGTTTCTCGGCTTCTGCTTTGACTCCGGCCACGCGGTGCTGGGCTTCGACCGCACCGCACGCTACGCCCCGCTCTTCGACCGGCTGGCAGTGCTCCACCTGCACGACAACGACGGCGTCAACGATCTTCACCTGCCCGTGGGCGATGGCGTCGTCAACTGGGCGGACGTCGCGGCGTTGGTCGTGGCATCGCCGTACACCAAGCCGCTGAGCTTCGAGTTGTCGATCCGCCACACACGCTTCACGGAAGCCGCGCCCTTCCTCGCCTACAGCATGGCGGGTTGTCGCCGTTTTGCCGAGCAAGTTGCACGGCTGCGCACGCAAGCGCAAACATAATGCAGGACGCCTTCGCCGCTGCGTCTCCGCGGCTCTGCGTCAAAGCGGCTCTTTTTTCAAGCCGTTTCTCCATCAAGCATCGCCAGCATTGCCTCGGGCTCGACGATCTTGATGCGCGGCTTGCCACGCGCCTTGCCGTCGGCCACCTCTTTGGCTTCGATGGATTTCCACTCTTCCTGCGTCACATAGCGCACCCCGCGCGCATGCAGCAGCGCGGGCACGGCTGTAGGATCTGGTTCGGGCGCTGGCGTCAGCTTGCCCTTTTGCAGATCTTCCAACATGCTGTTGACCGACTCGATCGCATCCGGTTTGTTGGTGCCGATAACGCCGTTCGGCCCACGCTTGATCCAGCCCGCAACGTACTCGCCCGTGACCGTTTTGCCCGTGTCGAGATCGGTGACGCGCCCGACCTCGTTGGGGATGACGCCATGGCGTTGATCAAAAGGCACGCCTTCCAGCGGTACGCCCTTATAGCCGACCGAGCGCAGCACCAAGCCGGCGGGGATCGTCTCGTACTGGCCGGCGCCCGACGGCTTGATATCGCCGCTGACCGAGGGACGCAGCTCGTTTTTCTCCAGCTTGACGGCCACGATTTTGCCATTCTCGCCGATGATCTCGACCGGCGAGAGCAGAAAGCGAAAGTGGACGCGACGCGGCTTGCCGGTGGCGCCGATCTCGGCAAAGGCGCGCAAGTAGTCGAGATTTTTCTGCATCGAGGTGTCGCCCTCGATGGCCGCGCTGCTGGCGCGATCCAGGCGCAACTCGCTGTCGAGCACGATGGCGTCGGTGATCGCCAGATGCCCCATCTCGCGGATTTCGGCATTGGTGAATTTGACCTGCGCGGGGCCGCGCCGCGCCACAATGTAGATGTCCTTGATGTTGCTCTTGGCAAGCGCGGCCAGGGCGTAGTCGGCTATGTCGGTGTCGGCCAGTTCGTCCACCGATTTTGCCAGGATGCGCGCCACGTCCATTGCCACATTGCCAACGCCGACGACAATGGCCGCCTCGCAACTCAAATCTATCGCTAGATGCTGATAGTCCGGGTGGCCGTTGTACCAGGCGACGAACTCCGTGGCGGACATGCTGTTGGGCAGATCTTCGCCCGGGATGCCGAGATGTCGATCCGACTGCGCGCCTGTCGTGTAGAAAATCACGTCGTAGTGCTTTTTTAACTCGTCGTGGGTAATATCTTTGCCAAACTCGACGTTGCCAAAATAGCGAAAGCTTGGCTCCGCTGCCGTGCGATCATAGGTCTTGGCAACGGCTTTGATGTTTTGGTGATCTGGCGCCACGCCATACCGTACAAGACCCCGCTGGGCGATCAGACGCTCGAACATGTCAACCGTGATCGTAGCTTCCTGCTTGAGCAGCGCCGCCGCGGTATAGAAGCCGGAAGGCCCGGCGCCGACAATTGCGGCGCGCAACGGGCGCTCAGTCGTGCCTATCGTTGCTGTCATCGGTACACCCCTTTGTGGTAAAAAATTGCAGAGGAGAATGGTCGCCGCGCGTTAAGCTTTTTTCAACATCCCGCCAAATTGCCGCGCCAATGTCAGAATTGCAATGCCTAGCCCAAAATAATCCATCGGCCCGAGTTGCTTGACGGCGGCGACCGCGTCGGACTCGCCGTCCCCATTCCCGTCGCTGGCGACCCAGGCAAACGCCGCGCCCAGCAACGCGCCCGCGGCCATGCCAATCATCAATGAGCGCATCTTGTGACCCATATTCGTTACTCCTTAGCTTTACTGATTACTTTATCGGTTGGAGAGGAGGGCGCCAGGGTGCGGAAAATTGCATCTCCACGCGCGGCCATGCCGTGACTGCGCACCAGCGGTGTGGCGGCTTTGTCGGCAAACTTAGTGGTCTGCATACGGCCAATGCCGACATAGTAGCGCGCCAGCTTGACGCCTGAGGTGGCTTTGCGGCGGGCGATCATGACGCCGCGCACCACAAAATAGAGGACAACCGCCGTCACAAGCGTCACGACAAGCTGCATCGATAATAAATAAAAGCGCGAAATGTCACGCCAAAAAGCCAAATCCATCAGCAGTTTCCTCCTGTCCAGCCGGTCAGCAGCGACCGGCGCCGATTCCATTTTAGCAGAACGCAACGCGCTTTTGCGAATATTGTTCGTAGTTCGTAGGTCGGGCTACCAGCCCGACTTTGGTAGTCGACCCACCACGTCGGGCTGATAGCCCGACCTACGACTTCAAATCAATGCCGCCATCGCCTGGGCAAAGGCTTCCTCCTCCGCGCGGCTGTGAATCTCGCCGTCGATGCGCCCCATCCGCAACGCACCGAGGATGTTGCGGTAGATCACCCCGCGCGCGATGCCCATCCGGCGCAAGTCGTCGCCGTTCAAATCGGGCTGGATACGCTGCCATGCTGCTTGATAGCGGCGAATGTGTTCGAGCACCGCCGGGTCGTCGCACAGCACGGGCAGCAGCGCCATGCTGACCGGCCCCACCTGGTCGAGAATTTGCACCACCTGGCTGGGGCGCGTGGCAGGATCGGCCAGCCGGTCAAGCGCGCGGCGCAAAATGGACAGGTCACGCAATAAATGCCGCGTTTCGACGCGTAATCCCAACCGTTCCTGCAAGGCGCGCATTTCTTCCGCCCGCAGCGGATAGGCCAGGATGGCCAGATAGAGACGCTCAATCGGCGCTTCGGCTAGCTGAGGGTCGGCATCGCCGGCTTGGCGGCAGGCGCGCAGGTCAATGAACTGTTGCGCCATGGTTGCCGTCATGCTCAGGCTGGGGTAAATCTGGCGCAGAATCCCCAGCGCGTCCAGCCGCCGCATGGCCTTTTCGGGTGTGGCTTCCTGCAAAATGCGCTCAAGTTCGTGGCGAATGCGCGCCGGCGTGACGCGGTCAAGCAGTTCGAGCGCGTCGCCGAGCAGTTCCACCGTGCGCGGCTCGATGGCAAAGTCGAAGCGCTGCTCGTAGCGCACCGCCCGCAGGATGCGCGTCGGGTCGTCAACGAAGCTGAGGCTGTGCAGCACGCGCACCAGCCCTGCGCGCAGGTCGGTCAGCCCGCCCCAGGCGTCGAGCAACTCTCCCCAGCGGTCGGGGTTGAGACAGAGCGCCAGCGTGTTGATCGTGAAGTCGCGGCGGTGCAGGTCAAGCTTGATGCTGCTCTGCTGCACCGTAGGCAGTACGGTCGGCGCCGCGTAAAATTCAGTGCGCGCGGTTACGAAATCGAGATGCGGCGGCAGATCCGCGGGAGCGGCGCCCTCTAACCCGTTCAGCAGCGCCGCAACATCCACCGGGGCATCGGGGCGGGTGAGCAACCATTTGGCGGTGCCAAAGCGTCTGTGCTCCACGATTCTGCCGCCATATTTGGCCTGGATGCGCCGCGCAAAGGTGATCGCATCCCCCTCGACTACGATGTCCACGTCGAGCGCCAGCGCGCGCCGGCTGACGATGTCCAACATCAGGTCGCGCACAAAGCCGCCGACGACGTAGACATCGTAGTGCATGGCATCGACCTCGCGCCCGATCAACGCCAGCAGATGAAGTTGGACGGGCGACAACGCGCGGCGCAACCTGGCGGCCAATTCGTCGGTGCGGCGTCCAGGCAGCGCGGACTCATCCCAAAGCTTGATCAGGTCGGTGCGGGTGACAATGCCGATGATGGCGTTGTTTGCGTCGACGACGGGAATCTGTCCCCAGTTGCTCTCGATCATGCGGCGACGCAGCGCGGTGATCGAATCGTCCGGGTGCACGGTGAATTGGCCGGTGCGCATAAACCGGCGCACGGGTTGGTCGCCCATGCCGTGCCCCAACGTTTTATCGACCTCGCGGCGCGTCAGCACACCAACCAGCGTTTCCTGTCCCTGGGCATCGGCGGCGGCGACCGGGAAGCCTTCATGTCCGAAGCGTCGCATCAATCCATCGGCTTCGGTCATGCTCATATCGGGCGAAAGCGTGTGCGGTCGGCCCGCGCTCATGATCTGACCCACGGTGAGCGCCGCGCGCGCATGGGTGCGCACCAGATGCTCGATCTGCATGCGCACTGTCTCCAGCGTGACATCGCGCAGATGAGCAGCCGCGGCGCGGCTGTGCCCGCCGCCGCCCAGCATCTGCGCCACTTTGCCCACGTTGATCGCATCGGTCGTGCTGCGGGCGACGACCTGCACCATGTCGCCAAGATCCACCACCAGGAACAGCGCGTCCGGCTCGTGAAAGTCGCGCAGGCGCGCGGCCAACGTGCTCAACTCGTCGTTGAAAGCCGGCGCGCGCGCCATCGTGATAATGACGCTGTGCCCTTCGATCTCCAGGAACTCACACGCGTCCAGCAATTCCTGGAGCAACTTGCGTTGCGCGTCGGTGACGGGATGGTGCAGGAATTCGTTGACTTCACCGAGGTTGACGCCGTGCGTCGGGTCGAGCAACCAGGCCAATGCCGCGGCGTCGCGGCTCGTTGTAGAGGCGTAGGTCAGGTTGCCGGTGTCCTCATAGATGCCAAGCGCCAGTAGGGTCGCCTCCACGGGCGTCACGTCGATGCCGTGCTCAATGAGCTTTTCGACCAGCAGCGTCGTGTTGGCGCCTGTCGGCCCACACCAGAGTTCGTGCGCGTGGCAAGAGTTTGTGCGCCTCGCTCATCAGGTTAGCCTGCGCCAGCGCGACGTGATGGTCGATGACGATATACTCGGTGTCGCTCTGTGTGCCTTTGGGCGAGTTGGCCGCGCGCGTGTCGACCAGGATGGCGCGGCGCACTTTGCCGCGCGGCGCGTCGTCGGGCGCCACAAAGCGGAAATGGTTTTTGTAAAGCGCCAGGAAATCACGCACGTTGCGATTCATTTGACGCGGCAACACAGGGATCGCTTCGGGAAAGAGCAGCGACGCGGCCAACAACGACGCCGGCGCGTCGAAGTCCGTTCGTTCGTGGGTCAGAATGATGTCGAAAGCCTGGCCGGTCATGTCGTAGAGTATCGCGGTAAAGTGGGAAAGATGCAAAGAGGGGGAGACAGGGAGACAAGGAGAAAGCGAGAAAGGGGAAGGGAGATGCAGAGAAAGGCTGAGAATTGTTTTTGCATTTTCTCTGCGTCTCTCTGCATCTCCGCGCCTCTGCTTCAAAGCAGTTGCTCTATCGATGCAAGCTCTGCATCAAAGCAGTTACTCTGCCAGCGCAAACTCCATCACGCCGCTGTCGTATTTCAAGGCGATGAACAGATTGCCTTCCTGCACCAGGTAGGAGGCTACGTTGGAAAGGTCCAAGACGAACTGATCGTGTTGCGAATCCGGCGCGCAGGCGGCGAAGGTCGAAGTTTGCAGATCGATGCGCAGCGCACCGCGTGCGTCTTCGGTGTAGCTCCCTTTGACCACATTGCAGTCGTCCTGCAGCGTGAGCGCGCCGTCCGCCCCGAACATCAGGACATAGTCGGCGGTTTCAGCCGGGGCGGCGACAGTGTCATTGCCATACTGAGATTGCACCCAGTTCCAGGTCGTTCCCGCCAGAATCGGCGACGCTTCGGCAGCGACCGGCGCGTCGCTTGCCGCGTCCTCACTTGCCGCGTCATCATTTGTGGCAGCCGCGGCCACGGCCCGGTCGAAGAGAATCGAGCCGCTGTCGTAGGGCAACAGCAAAGCCAGCACGCCCTCATCGGTGATCAGGTAGCTGTTAATGCTGGTCACATCGGCGATGAATTCCTGCGCTTGCGTCTCGTCCGTACAAACCATGGCCGTGGAGATGACGAATTCGATGGCCAGGCCGCTGTCCGCGCTTTCCGTGTACGAACCGATGAAGGTGTTGCAGTCGGTCGTGGCGACGACCGTGCCGTCGTCGCCAAAGGTGAGCGTGAAGTCGCCTTCGGCCGCGGGTGATTTCACCGCGCCGTCGTTCATCTGCGTCTGCGTCCACACCCAGCTTGCGCCTGCCAGCGCCGATGACGCGCTGCCTACAGTCTCCTCCACGAGCACAAGGGTGTCGTCCTGGAATGCGTAAACTTGCGTCACTGGCTGCTTAGGACAGCAGAGCGAGTCGTCCGGCCCCTGCGTCAGCATCTCGACCGTGATCTGATTGTCAGCAATCGCCAGCGACTGCACCTGCACGCGGTCGCCGAGCGGGGCGCTTGCCACGTGCACAGGCGCGCCATCTTGGTCGACGATCAGCGCAAGCGTGACAAACGTGCCGCTGCCGCCGCCGTTTTCGGCCAGTAGCGCCGCCACCGCGTCCTGATCGTCCAGCGTGCCATACGCCATTGGCGAGGGAAGTAGTTGGATTTCGATGACACTTGCACTGTCGGGGGCGACGGTTTCGGTGTAAACGCCATTTTCCAGTAGCGCCACGCCATCGGACGCCAACTCCGACTTGACCTCCATATTCGCCAGCGCACTCGGCGCCAGCGGATTGCGCGTAGCCTCCGGCGTCACGGATAGCAACATCGCGTCGAGCGCGGCCAGGTCGGGTGTAAAGTTGGGCGCGGCCAGCGCGTCAAAGGTTGCGGTCGTCTCGGCAAGATAGGTTTCGTAATTGGCGACGAATGCGTCGTAGGCGTCACCATCCAGCGACTGCGGGTCAGTGGGCAGCGCCGTCGTTGTGATGGGCAGGCTCGCCACCATCAGGAACTGTCCGTCGCCGCTCAACCCCTGGAAGAGATAGCGCAACTGGAAGTTCTCGATGGGGGAGACATCCTGCGCGAAACGACCCACAAAGCGCACGCCCGCGCCGCCATCCGGCAGGTCGAGGTAGCTCACCTGTGCGGCAAAGTCATTGGTGGCGCCTACTTGTGGCAGTACGGGCAGCGGCGGCGCCGGGTTGGCCGGGCGTTCGCTCAGCAGCGTCTCAAGCTGCGCCAGCGCGTCGGCGACAAACGGATCGCCGGCTTCGTCCCAGATCGACTGATAGGCCGCGACCGGATAGACGGCCACGTAGCCCGCGGCGTTCTGCAGATCAGTTTCCTCGCCAATGCCCCAGGCAAAGTGCTTGGGTTCGCCCAGCCCACTCGGCGGGACGGTATTGTCGTACGCGGTGGCCGGCGCGACAAAGGCAGTCACCTGCTCCGCGGCGCCGGTGGCATCGATGGTGGCGGATTGCTGATCCTGATAAACCAACTGGTCGCCCACCTTCACAAAGGTGATGGTCATGGGCATGTTTGGGCAGCAGAAGGCATCGTTGGGGCCAACCTGGATCATGTCCACGGTGATGCTGCCGTCTGCGTTGATGGCCAGATTCGTGACGCGCGACCGGTCGCCGAGCAATGCGCTCGCCGTGTTCACTGCTTCACCGCCGACATCTTGCACCAGGTGCAGCGAAACAAAATTGCCAGTGCCGCCGCCATTTTCCACGATCAACACCGCCGCCGCGTCCAGATCCTCGACTGTGCCAAAGACCATCGGCTCGTCGAGCAGCCACACGGTGATCACGCCGCTGGCGGAGTCCGGCACGATGGTTTCGGTGTAGACGCCGTTGGTCAACACCACCGGCTGTTCGAGCAGCATCGAAGCGTAGGCCATGTTTGCCAGCGCTTCGGGCGCCACCGCTGTTGCGCGCTGGATGCTTAGCGATGCCACAATTTCATCAAGCGAGCTGAGCGCCGGCGTCCACTGCGCATCGTCGGCGGCATCGAGCGCGTCTGCGTCAAGCGCCGCGGTCGCGACAGTCAGCGTCACCGGCCATTGCGCGCCGATCAAGTAGCGGCCGTCGTCGGTCAAGCCGCTAAAGTAGTAAGCAAGCTGGTCGTCGGCGGCTAAAGCGCCGGTGGGCGTGGCGCGCGCCACGAAGCGCACGCCGCTATAGCCCTCGCCGCTGAGATAGCGCACCTGTCCGACGAGACCATTGACCGCGGCCGGGGGCGCAATCGGCAACGGCGACGTCAGTGTGACGGGCTGCTCGGCCAGCACACTTTCCAGGTTGGCGACCAGGTTGGCGATCGTGTTGTCGCCCGCGGCCTCCCACAGTTGGACATACTCCTGCACCGGATAGACGGCGATATAGGGGCCGCCCACGGCAAAGACCGTCGCGGCGTCGTCGTTGCCCACTGTCAACAGCGTGTGGATCGGCGCGCCGGCGGGGATCAGCGATGTAATGTCGTAGGGCGTTGCCGGCATGACCGTCGTCTGGTAGCCATTCTCCGGCGCGACATTCAACGTTGCCTGCGCGCCGCTGCCCAGCACAGTGACGTCATCGACCTGGAGCGACTGGTCACTGTCAAGCGTGTAAGTGATGCGCACCACTTCGGTGGGGCAGCACATCGGGTCGTTTGGCCCCTGACGCACCATCTCGACAGTGATCATATCATCTGAGATCGCCAGCGCATAGACATCGACGCGGTCGCCAAGCAGCGTGCTGGCGACGTTGACGGGCGTCCCGTCCTGGTCGAGCACGATCGCCAGGTTGACGAAGGCGCCGCTGCCGCCGCCATTTTCAGCGATCAGCACGGCCGCCGCATCCTGGCCGTCGAGCTGGCCATAAGCCATCGGTTCGTCCGCCAGCACCACGAGCAGGTCATCGGCGCCTTCGTACCTGCCGTCGACGAGCGTCACCGCGCGGTCGGGCGCCAGTGCAGACTGGTAGGTCATGTTGGAAAGTGCATCCACTGTCAGCACGTCGGAAGATGGCTCTGCTTGCTGAAGGGCGGGCGCCGCCAGCGCCGCAGCGGGGAAACTGCCAAACACCAGCGCTGCGACAAGCGCCAGCATCAGCCAACGCAAACTTTGATTTTTCAAGGAAAAGCTCCTTTCAAGGATGTGCGGTTTATGTATAAAAGCGCATCAGCGCGGCTGACCAAGGCGGCGCCGATGATACAATTCGGAAACGTTCTGTATAGGAAGATAAGTTCCCATCCTGATCAGCGGACGTGCTGCGGCATCTTGCGTTCCAGCCAGCGCACCAGCAGCGACAGCACGATGGTCATCGTCAGATAGAGAAACGCCACGATGTTGTAGGTCTCAAAGTAAAGAAAAGTGCTGGCGGCGTAGACTTTGCCCATTTGCGTGATGTCGGGCACGCCGAGCACGGAGACGAGCGATGAATCTTTGAGCATGGCGATAAAGTCGTTGCCCAGCGGCGGCAGCACGCGACGGATCGCCTGCGGCAGCACGACGAGGCGCAACACCTGCCAACGGGACATGCCCAGGCTTTGTGCAGCCTCGACCTGCCCGCGCTCGATGCTCTCGATGCCCGCGCGGAAGATCTCGCTGAGAAAGGCGCTGTAGCCGATGATCAGCGCGATGATGCGCGCGAGGCGTAGTCGAAATCGCGCACGCGAAACTCGGCCAGCAGTTGCGCCGGCGCGCCCAGCCCGGCGAGCTGCATGCCCAGCCAGTTGATCGCATAGACCAGCGCCGGCGCCAGCACGAACGCGATGTAGAGCAGCAGCACCAACATCGGCACGCCGCGAATGATTTCCACGTAGAAGGTCGCGATCTCGTAAACAACGCGGTTTTTGGAGACGCGCGCCAGCCCCACGAACAATCCCAACACCAGCGCGCCCGCATAGGCGACGATGGTCACATAGACCGTGACGCCGATGCCCTTGGCCACGGCGGCGAAGATCGTGGCGTAGCTGTCGTTGGTCGTAATCCGCCAGACCATGAGCACGCCCAAAAAAAGCGCCGCCAGCAGCCAATAGGGAATGCGTTCAAAAAAGGTGTAGGCGGCCTGGCGTTTGGGCGCCGGCAGGGATGATGCGGACATAGGAATGCTCCCGCTGGTGACTGGGCTAGGATGGGAAAACAGCACCGCCGAGACCATGCTACCTGCGCACTGCGCATCTCTTCGGCGGCAATTTGACCCATAGTGTAGCAGAATCTCGGTGCAAATCCTGCATGAGGGTCGTGCTCTTTGGGTCATTCCTGGAATACAGCGCTGGACAAGACTCACGCTAGAAGAAGTCATCCACAGCTTGCGCAGATTTCACCGATGACAAGCATGTGCTTGCTAACGTAGATCGGGACTTTCTCAAAATCTGTGTAATCTGTGGATATTTCCTCAGCCGCACAGCGGTCAGACAGCAGGTATTGGGTTTTTATTGCAACGCGGGCAGCGCCACGGTCGGGTCGCCCAGGATCACCAGGCTCTGGCGGTCGAGCGCGGCAAGTTGGGCGCTGGCCGTCATCAGGCGGATGAAGTCGCGCCTTTCAGGCGTGGAACCAGCAAACTGGCCGGTCAATTGCTGCCACTGCTGAAACAATTCACCCACCACCTTGTAGCCAGGATTGAAGGCCATGCCCACCGGCTCGGGGCGGACGCGGTGCATACGGGAGTAGAGCGCTTCGATCGTGGCGCCGCTCAGAATCTGCCCAGTTTCCGGCTGGCGCAGCGTCCAGTCGAAGGTAGGCTCAACGTGGCCGACAAAGGCGCGCAGCGGCTTGGCCGCGCCCAGCAGACGCTGCGGCAGCGGCGCAAGCTGCGCGCCCAAGGCGGCGACGCCCTCCAGCACCTGGTCGAGCGACGAACCCGCGGGCACTAGCCCCTGGTAAGAATTGCGGTTGTCGCAGCCGGCCGAGCAGCAAGCGTGCGCGTACCAGATGGCGCCGTCGGGCTGCCAGGCGGCCAGCAGCGCGTCGATGTCCAGTGTGCGATGCTGGTGATCGACCAGCGCGCCAAGCTGCGCGGCCATCTTTGCCGGGTCATGCAGCGGCCCGGTCTGCCCGTGGCTGGTGCTGACGATGAGGGCGGGATGCTGCTTTGCGAGCGCCGCGAACAGTTCTGTCAGCGTGGCGTCGGCGCCGTCCAGCAGGCGCAACCCGCCGCCAACGTCGCTGTCCGCGGCCAGTTGCGCGGCCACCGGTTCCGCGATTGCCTGACGCATCAAGGTCGTGATGTCGTCGGCGCCGTGATCCACCGTCCACACCACCGGCTTGTGTGGATCGCAGCCGGCGTCGCCCCACTCCTTGAGCAGGGCGTTGACGTAATTTTCCAGCGCCGTCCCGTCCAATGCCAGCCGGCCGGCAAAGCAGGGCTGGTTGAGCAGATATTGAAAGCTCCACGGGATCACATCGGGGCCGGCGTAGATCAGCAGATAATAGGGCAGCGCGCCGGGTGCGACGCCGCGTTGTCCCGCGCTGGAAAGGGCGATATCCTGCACGCTGCCGTCAGGATAGTAGCGGCGCACGAATTTGGCGCCTACGTCCGACCGGTAGCGCAACACAGGCGAGCCGGGCCGGGCTGCCAGCAATGCGCGGATCGCATCGGGTGCATCGTCGGCGGTGGCGCGCGGCGGCGGGCAACGCATCGTCATCGGGCAACACCAGCCCCCAGCCGACTGCCGGGTGTCGCCAGTCGCGTAGATCGATCGGTTCGACCGCCGCCAGCTCCTTGCCGACCTTTGCCATGCGCTGCTTCAGCCCCCACTTGCGCGAAGTCTCGTCCAGCGTTGCCGCTGGCGACTCAGCGCCCGTCCAGAGGTTGGCGGCAAGTTCGGCAGGGAAGGGTAGCGGCATAGTAGGTTCCTCTAAAATTGAGATTGGGGGATTAAGAGATTAAGAGATTGGAGATTGGAACGCAGCGCACCCAATACCCAGGATGCTCCTGAGCCACCAATCTCCAATCTCTTAATCTCCAGTTTTAAGCAAACTTCCCAAACACATCGGGTCTCAAATCGGGCGGCACGGCCGGATCCTCATCGAGCAAGGCGAGGGCGCGTTGGCGGATGGCGCCGGGCGCGTCGACGGGCAGCGTGCGCAGGAAGTCAGCGACCTCTTGCGCACGCTGAAGCATTGCCTGCAGAGACGCCACGCCTTTTGGCGTCTCTGCAGGCACAGGCTGGCCAGGCGCAGCCGCCTGCTTATCCGCGCGCACAACCTGGAACAACTCCGGCCGGGCATAGAGCACCGGCAGCGCCCATGTGCGCTCGTTCTTTGGATCGACGCCGTCGTGCAACTGGATGCGCGCCGCACGCAGCGGCAGGCTCCATTCGATGGGAACAGGCGACGCGGCGTTGGACTGGCCGAGCGCCTGGCTGATTTCACGCAAGAGCGCCGGGTAAAAGCCCGCGCAGAAGCGATGCGCGTCCGCCGCCGCGATCGGTTCGAGCATACCCACCGCCGCCGGCGCCCCGCGCGCGACAAGGGCGTGCGCCATCGAGTGAAGCTGGTCGGTGGCCGCGCCCCCCTGACAGCAGTTGAGCACCACCAGCCAGACCTGGCGCATCGAAGGCAGCGCGATCAATTGCTCGACCGGCAGCACGAGCGACGAAACTTCCGCGCCTGACGCCCAGTCCAGCGCGGTCGCCACCTCCAGCCGGCTGATGCCGTGGTTGACCGCGCCGTGACAAAAGAAATGCAACAGGTGGGGCTTGAAATCATCTAGCGCGGTTTCGAGTTTATCGACCGTCGCCTCCAACAGTTTGACGGTCACGCCAGACAACGCGCCGCCCGCGAGCTCGGCGTGGACGTCGTCATGCAACGATTCCTCGCCCACCAGCAGCAACACATCGACGGGCAAGCCTTGGGTGCGGGCAGCGTCGATGGCCTGACGCAAGTTTTGCCACTCGACCGCGGCCGGCGCGTCGAGCGCCGAAAGCACCGCTGCCATGCGTAACCGGCCATCAAACTTATAGAAGGTCTGCGCAGGCTGCGTCGCCAACGCGTCGGCGATGCGTCCGATCGGCCAGCGCAAGTCGAGCGCGAGAAAGATCCCTTGTGCGTCGTCGTAGAGCGCTTCCCAGTAGAGTTGTTCGGCTTCGTGCGCCTGCAAATAGAAGTAGATCGGCGTCACGGTCGCGGGCGGCGCCAGTGCCAACATCTGCAACATCTGGGCAATGGCCGGGTGCTGCGCCAGCGCTTGACGCAGGTCGCGCCCGTGTTGCATGACGGCGTTGGGCGCGGTCCACGTGGTCGTGGTCGGCGTCTGGCAGACAAAAGGCGCAGCAAGCTGTCCCTGCGGGAAATTGACGGTGGCCTTGTCGAGCTTGACCTGCGTGCCACCGTCGAAAGTCGGTTGTAGCGTGACCACGATGCGGCTGATGGTCATTGTCCGCCCCCTTGCCGGCTGCTCGCCTCGCTGCGCGCTTCATCTTCCACAATAGACTGCAATTTGCGCAGCGTATCGGACTGCTCAAGCCCGGCCATGCGCGAGGTGCTGATGGCCTGACCGGGCGCTGCCTCGCTTTGTTGGGCGATCTCCAGCGTGCGTTGGTCAATGTAGCGCATTGCCGCCGACACCCAACCAGGCACCTCCTCCTCGGGTGTATACAACTCCTCGACGAAACGATTGGTGTCGTCAGGCTCTGCCAAGCGCGTCATCGAGCTGGTACAGAGCGGCTGCACCGCCTTCAGGCAGGGGAGGCGCGACGCGCGCTGGATGGCAGTAAAGCATCAGCGAAGGCGCGACCGGCGGTGGCGTTGGCCGCGCCGCCAACAGCAATTGATAGGCCGCCGCCAGCGCGCTCAGATCGGGGTCGAGCCGCATTTCGTGGTGCAGGATCGGGCCGGGGCGCAAGTTGGCGAGGGTGGTGACCAGCAGGCGATGCGCCATCTCCGAATAGTTGTGCAGCGGCGAGGTGAGCGCACAGCCCCACGCGCCGGTCTGCGCCAGGAAAGCGCCGAGTTCGTTCGGGCCGATAAAGCGCGGCAATTTCCGATCCAGGTTTTCCAGCGGCGACTCCGCCACCGAAAGCGCGGCGCTCTCGCCGGAGAGGTAGCCGTGGGCGATCAAATGCACGAGGTCGATGCTGCGTCCCGCCAGTGCATCACGCATCCACAACAGCCAGGGGCTGGCAAGCTGTCCCGACGGGTCAGTGATGCGGCTGGTGCGGTCGGGCACGGCAAAAGGTTCAGCCCCCTGCGGGTTGTGGAGTATCACGCGGCTGTCGTAAACGCCGTAATTCATCAAGCGGCCGGTCAAGTCCGCCATCATCTCGCCGTCGGTGAAGAGATGAACGGTCGTGCGGCGCGCGGCCTGGTCGAGGATCATGCGCGTCATGCGCGCCATGTATTCGCTCGACGCAAAAGCTTCCTCGGAGATCGGCTGGCTGCTGCACAGCACAATGTTGAACTCGCCGGCTGGTTGCGCCGGATCCACCAGAAAATCGGGCAGACGCAGCACGGGGCGAGCCAATGCAGGGAACAGGATCTGCTCCCACGGCGCCAGCGCCAGGTAGCCGACTGGGCTTTTCAGATAGAGCCAGACCGCTTCGCCCGGAAGCAGACGCGCGTCGAGTTCGGCGCGCAGCGCGGCGAGCACACTGTCAGGCATGGAGAATGGGTAGCCCTGGAACAGGCTCATGCTGCGGTCGAGGCGGTCGGGAATACCAAGCTCAGCGGGGTCAAGCGTGTAGTCGAGGAGCTGCGCCCGCTCGCCAGCGGTCGCGCTCGAGTGTGCAGCGCACCATCGGCTGCCGTCCCGCCAGTTCGAAGCCGATCACCAGCGTCGTCAGGTCGTATTGTCGTCGCAAAAGCAAGGCCATCGCTCCTCCTTACTCCGTCACCAGATTGTACAGCATCCAGTAGGTCGCATCGTTGCTGATGGCGCTGTGTCCGCTGATGGCGGGCGTGGCGTCGATGCCGATGAGTGGGATCGTGCGACTCAGATCGTAGCGGTCGCCGGCGTCGATGGCGGCGGCGTCGAGCACGTCAACCAGACGCTCGTCACTGCTGCGAGGGCCGTAGCCGCCTAGCGCAGCAAAGCGGCTGGGCGGTTCGCCGGCCGCGGCGATCTGCATCTCGCCGAGGTCGCGGTCGCGGCGCAAGATCAGGTGAAAGAAACGATGCAGCGGCGCGTCGTGCTGGCTGAAGGTGCAGAGGATCGGGAGCGAGACGCGCGCCAGCGCGCGCCGATAGCCGCCGGGATGTTGTTGGCCGGTGACATCGGCGGCAAAGCAGAGGTGTGAGATGGCGCCCTGCATTAGCAACAGCGAGCGTAGCGGCCGCGGCCAGCGATCGCCAAAGCTGATCGCGGAGAGCAGCACGCGGCATCCGTAGGAATGGCCGACCGCGTGGACGCGGGCATGGCTGGTCGAGAGCAGCTCGCGCAGCAGCGGCCCAACCCCGTGCGCGCCCACCACGCCCGCGCGATCCTTCATCTGATAGACGGTCAACCCGCGCACGATCAAGCGCGGGTCGAGAAACTGCTGGATCTCGCCGGCCGCGCCTGGGCCTGCAACTGCACCGCCCGCCGCGCCAAAACTGCCGAAGGGACGCGGCGGCGGGCCGCTCACGCGCGCCCAGGACGCCACTACACTTGCGGGCGTCAGCGGTTCGTCTTCGGGCGCCTCGCTGGCTGGCGCTTCGTCATCGGCGGCGGCATAGAGCGGAGCGGCGAGACGCGCAAGCTCCAGCGCCTCCGCCGCGGTGAGGCGTTCTTGCTGCAGCAAGGCGTAGAAACGCACGGCGTCCTCGGCGGGGAGCGCTTCGGCCAGATCGCGTATGCGATCAGCTTCCACTGCAATCACCTGATCGCGTTCCTCGCCCAGTGCAGCCGCCATCGCAGGGCCTGCCTCGTCACCAAAGGTGAGCGCTGCACTCGGCCAGTGGATGCCGACCAGCAGGGGACGGAAGGAGGAAGGCAAGGCCAAGTTGCGACTCTGCACCATGTGCATAAAGCCGTTGATAAAGTGACGATAGGCGCGCACCGCGCCCGGCCAGTCGTTGTTCCAGCCGTGCGAAAAGACAAAAATGTCGGTGTAGCGACCGGCCGCGACGTCTTCCAGCAGGCGGGCGTGCGTGGCGGGCGCTTCACAAACTCCGCGCTTGTCGAAAGGGAGCACGTAAAAGGGCGCCGGGACAGCGCCGGGACACGGCAGCGATTCATAAGGGCCGGGCGGCAACGTTGGCATGAGGTTGTCTCCATTGAACTCAGAACGGGGATGCAAATCTGCAAGGCGATTATAACATCTTTTTGGGGATGTGTAAGCCCTGTTTTGACCACGCAAGCGGCGGCGGAAGAGCTTGAATTTCCATCCTTGGCATGGATGCGGTTTGACAGCCGATGGCGACGCTTCTATACTCGAATCAACTCAATCAAGCTGTGTGTTGACTGGCGATGATGCGTCCCGCGCGCGAGGTGGAATCAACCACCGGGAAAACATACAGAACAGTGCTGTCAATCGTTCGCCTGGGTCGGGCAGCCAGATAGATAACTGTTATCTATCTGGCTGCCCGCTTTTTCTTGGAGGAATCTGCAAAGGAGAATCGACATGGCATGGTTTCGGGCGCTGTTATCGGTGTCAGACAAAACTGACCTGGAGGCGTTTGCGACAAGGTTGGTGGCCGCGGGCGGCGAGCTCATCGCCAGCGGGGGGACGGCGCGCAGACTCGTCGAGGCGGGCATCCCGGTGTTGCAAGTGGAGGATGTGACCGGCTTTCCGGAGATTCTCGGCGGACGCGTCAAAACGCTGCATCCGGCGATCCACGGCGGCATTCTGGCGCGGCGCACCCCGCAACACCTGGAAGAGCTGGCGCAGCATCAGATCCAGCCGCTCGATCTGGTGGTCGTCAACCTTTATCCTTTCCAAAAGACCATTGCCCAGGCCAATGTTTCGCTGGCAACTGCTATCGAAGAGATCGATATCGGCGGGGTGGCGTTGCTGCGTGCGGCGGCCAAGAATCACGAGTCCGTCACCGTGGTCTGTGACCCGGCGGATTATGACGCAGTGGCGCAGGCGTTTGCGGCCGGCGGCAGCGGGGCGCATCTGCGCCGCGTGCTGGCGACTAAAGCCTTCCAGCACACGGCCGATTATGACACCGCCATTGCCGCCTATCTTGCCGATCAAATCGGTGACGAAACCATGCCCGCCGCCGATGGCGCTGCCGTTGCACTGCCGCCGGAACTGCATCTCGATTTGTCGCTGGCGCAACGCAACCGCTACGGCGAGAATCCGCACCAACAGGGCGGATTGTACGCGTATGCCGGCGAGCCGCCTGCCTTTGAGGTGCTTCACGGCAAGGAGATGAGCTACAACAACTGGCTCGACCTGGATGGCGCCTGGACGGCCGCGTCGGATTTTGCCGAGCCGACGGTTGCGATCGTCAAGCACGGCAATCCATGCGGGCTTGCCAGCGCCGATACGCTCGCCGAAGCGTATGCCAAAGCCTTTGCTTCCGACCCGGTGAGCGCCTTTGGCGGCATCCTGGCCATGAACCGTCCGCTCGACCTGGCAACCGTGCAACAGGCCGCCGATTTGTTCCTCGAAGTGGTGGCCGCGCCTGCATATGAACCAGACGCGCTGGCGCTGCTTCAGAAAAAGAAAAATGTGCGGATTCTGCTGCACAGCGGCGCACACACGCGCCCGCTCAGCTTGCGCAGCATCGTCGGCGGTGTGCTGGTGCAGGAGCTTGACCGCAGCGAGGAGGATATGAGCCTGGCTACGTGGCGCGTCGTCAGCCAACGCCAGCCTGCGCCCGCGCAACTGGCCGACCTTGTGTTTGCGTGGCGCGTCGCGCGCCACGTCAAAAGCAACGCCATTGTCTATGTGCGAGATCGAGCCACGGTAGGGGTGGGCGCCGGGCAGATGAGCCGCGTCGACTCGGTGATGGTGGCTGGGCACAAGGCCGGCGAACGCAGCCGGGGCGCGGTGATGGCCTCCGACGCCTTTTTCCCCTTTGCCGATGGCATCGAAGCCGCGGCCAAACACGGTATTACCGCGGTGGTGCAGCCTGGCGGGTCGGTGCGCGATGACGAAGTGATCGCGGCGGTGGATCAGCTTGGGTTGGTGATGTGTTTCACCGGCGCACGCCATTTCCGCCATTGAGACGAGGCGGGCCGGCGCGGGGGTGTCCCTGCCGATTGGTGACGATTGCCCCATGTTGGCATATAGTGTAGTAGCGCATACTGGTAAATAATTATCAGTGGGCCTGGAGATCAAGACAGAAGATCAGCAGTACATGAGGAGGTCTCATGAAGATCGTGATGGATCGTGGCTATTGCGACGCGGCGTTATCATTTTGTGCACGCTGTTCGGCCGCATTCTTTCAGAAGCCAATGGGGACTGACCGTCCCTGCATTGTCGAAATCGTCGACGACGGCAACGATGAGCTGCTCCACTTTACGGTGCTCACCGATGACCGCACGCTGGAATTTGACCTGACCAGCGATATCCAAGAAGGGTTGGCGCTGGAAGGGTGGGAATTCCTGGCCAGCTTTGACCCGGCGCTCTTCCGGCACGGCGCGGCGGATCGCTGGCGGGCATTAAGCCGGGTGCCTGCTACGCATAGCGACGCCTAAAGGCAACGCGCTTTTCAACAAGCCGAATTTCAGTTTCGTTGCAATCTGATCTCTCATCCAGACACGGCGCAGTGGTTGGCTTTGCCATCCTGCGCCGTTGCATTTGCGTTGGCGTGCTTCTCATGCGCACAGGTCTTGACCAGTTTCTTGATTATTTGCAAGCCATGGCCGTCCAGTCGCCACCCGGTTGGGCAGGGTCGGTGTGGTTTGTCCTGCGCGTCGGCGAAGATTGCGCGGGCATCCGCACGCAGGATGTGGGCGCGCCGCTGCGTTTTCTGCGCCAGATGGCGGGCGCGCCGCCGCGCCAGTTCGGAACCAGTGGCTTTGCGCCGGAGATCGTCGACGACGACAACCCCGCGTCACTACATCGCCTTTGTCTTTGTCGGCTTCTGGCTGCCTGCCGTGCTGGCGACGCCTCTCCTTTATCTCTGGGAAGTGGCGGGGTTTGTGCGTTATGGCGGCTATTGGAGCCCCAAAGATGTCGTCAACGGGCGCATCGGGATCCAGCATGGCTGCTGGCTGCGGCGCACTTCGCCTGCGCTGTTGCCGGCGCTAGTGGCAGGCGCGCTGGCCGATCGGGCCTGAGTTGGAAACGCAGCTCTTTACCGCCAAGACAGTACTTCACGAAACTCACACGAAGTCACCAAGAACACAAAGAGCGCCATCTTCAACTTTGTGCCTTTGTGGCTTTGTGTGAGGCAAAATCGTGAACTACTGAAATTCGCAAAGCAGCAAAGGCGCGGAGACGCCAAACCACTCACTGTGAATCCAGATCGGGCGGGTCGTTGCGAGTCGCGGCGTGCGCGGCGCCGTTAGCGAGTTCGTCTGCACGCTCGTTGAATTCATCGCCGGCGTGACCTTTTGTCCAGCGCCAGGTGATGTCTCCGGCCGCGGCGTGACGCTCGACCGCTGCCATCAGCGCCTGCCATAGATCGCGATTCTTGACCGGCTGCTTGGCCGCGGTCTTCCAGCCGTTGCGCTGCCACTGCTTCACCCATTCGGTAATGCCGCGGCGCAGATATTCGCTATCGGTGAAGATTTCGATGGGACAAGGCCGGCTGAGGACGTTGAGCGCCTCGACCGCGGCGCGCAGTTCCATGCGATTGTTGGTGGTCATGCCGGCGCGACCGGTCAATTCCTTGGTGTGGCGACCGTAGCGCAGGATCGCCGCCCACCCGCCAGGGCCAGGGTTGCCAAGACAGCCGCCGTCGGTGTAGATGATAACAGTTGGTTTGGGCGCAACATCCGGTGTGAGCACAGCTTCTCAAACAATCTCTGATGAGATGGCAACTATACAGCCAGCGCAAACATAGACCACGGATGGTGTGGATTAGGCGGATTCTCGCGGATTTCATCCGAAGACCATCCGGTTCTGTTCACCTAATCCGTGGTCTATAGGACTATGCTGGATAGTTTCATTGGATGGACGAAAGGGCGCTGCGAACGTGATTTACAGCGCTGGCCGGCTTGACAGGCTGACCACCGGCGGCTATACTCTGCCACAATGCTGGTAAGAAACCAATTGAGATCGAGCATGAAACACCTTCACCTCTCCGTCAATCGCGTCGCCGCAACCTGGGCAGCCGTACAGGCTGCCGCAGCTAGACGCGTGTCCCGGCAGAGGTGAATCAACACCCGCGCCGTGGCACCTCCACGGCGTTTTTGACGGGATGATCAATCTACCCAACGTCGTGGAGCCTTGATGCCACGACGTTTTTTGTTGCTTCTTTTTGTCGTCTGGAGCTTTCTGATGCACCTGACCATCGATGAAGTTCGCCATGTAGCTGAGCTGGCAAAATTGCGCCTGAGCGAGGCCGAATTGGCCTTGTACGCCGAGCAGTTGTCGGCAATTCTGGACTATGCCGAAAGTTTACAACAGGTGGACACCAGCCATGTGGCGCCGACGCCCTACGTGCTGCCACTCTACAATGTGATGGCGGTCGACGCGTCTGCGCCCTCGTTGGACAACGCGGTCGCCCTGGCGAACGCGCCCGATAAAGCCGATGGTTTCTTCCGCGTGCGCGCCGTCTTTGAGGAATAGCATGAGCAAAGCGTTGTACGAGTTGACCATCCATGAAGCTTTGGCGGGGATGCGCCGCGGTGAATTCAGCGCGGTCGAACTGACGCAGGCGTTGCTGGAGCGCATCGCGCAGACCGACAGCCAGGTCAAAGCCTACTTGACGCTCACCGCAGAGTTGGCGCTGGATCAGGCCGCGGCGGCCGACGCTCGACGTGCGGCCGGCGACGACGCGCCGCTCCTGGGCATCCCGATGGCGATCAAAGATGTGCTTTGCACCGCGGGCGTGCGCACCACCTGCGGCAGCCGTATGCTGGAGAACTTCACACCGCCCTACACGGCAACCGCAGTGCGCCGCCTGGCCGAGGCCGGCATGGTCATGCTGGGCAAGACCAACACCGACGAATTTGCGATGGGATCGAGTACGGAGAACAGCGGCTACTTCACGACGCACAACCCGTGGGATCTGGATCGCGTGCCCGGTGGCAGCAGCGGCGGCTCCGGCGCAGCGGTGGCCGCGCAGGAGGCGTTGGCCGCGCTCGGCACCGATACGGGCGGCAGCGTGCGTCTGCCGGCCGCGTATTGTGGTGTGGTCGGGCTAAAGCCTTCCTACGGCCGCGTGAGCCGGTATGGGCTGGTGGCCTATGGCAGCAGCCTCGATCAGGTCGGCGTGTTGGCGAAAGACGTGCGCGACGCCGCCTTGATCCTCAGCGTGATGGCGGGGCGCGACGACCACGACAGCACCAGTATGCCTGCGCCCGTGCCGGACTATGCTGCGGCGCTGACGGGCGATGTGCGCGGGCTGCGCATCGGCCTGCCCGACGAGTATTTCATCGCAG
This sequence comes from Candidatus Caldilinea saccharophila, assembly GCA_016710365.1. Taxonomy (GTDB): domain Bacteria; phylum Chloroflexota; class Anaerolineae; order Caldilineales; family Caldilineaceae; genus Caldilinea; species Caldilinea saccharophila. Next base: position 23,364 of record JADJVW010000049.1, read on the forward strand.
GCGTGCAGCCCGACGTAGAGGCCGCCGTGCGCCAGGCCATCGACCATTTGGGAGAGATGGGCGCCGAAATCGTGCGCGTTTCGCTGCCCAACACCGAGAAGGCGTTGCCGGTCTATTACCTGGTGGCGACCGCCGAGGCCAGCGCCAATCTCTCCCGCTTCGACGGCGTGCGCTATGGATTCAGCGCCCACGCCCGACAGCATGTTCGAGAACTACCGCCAGTCGCGCGGCGAGGGCTTTGGCGCCGAGGTCAAACGCCGCATTATGCTGGGAACCTATGTGTTGAGCGCTGGTTACTATGATGCCTATTACCTCAAGGCGCAGCAGGTGCGCACGCTGATCAAGCAGGACTTCGAGCGTGCGTTCGAGGCAGTCGATGTGATCGCCAGCCCGGTTGCCCCGACGACGGCCTTCCGCATCGGCGAAAAGACGGACAATCCGCTCGAAATGTATTTGATGGACGTATTTACGATCACGCTCAACCTCGCCGGGATGTGCGGGATCAGCGTGCCATGCGGCTTCGACAAGGGCGGGCTGCCGATCGGGTTGCAACTGATGGGGCCGCATCTCGGTGAGGAAGTGGTGCTGCGCACCGCGCACGCCTACGAGCAGGCGACTACGTGGCATAATCATTGGGCGCAGCCAGTTGCCATCAACGTGTAACACCGTGGGAGCGTAGCATGGAATTCGAGCAGCAAGCACTCAATCGCGTCCGGCGCATCCCGGAGCGGGGGCAATACGACCAGGCGACGATTTACGCAATCATCGACGCGGCGCTGCTCTGCCATGTCGCGTTTGCGGTCGATGGGCAGCCCTTTGTGATTCCCACGATCCACGCGCGCATGGGCGACGAACTGATCCTGCATGGCGCCAAAGCCAGCCGCCTGCTCAAGCACATCGAGGCGGGCCACCCGGTGAGCGTGGCGATCACCTTGCTGGACGGGTTGGTGATGGCGCGTTCAGTCTTTCATAGCTCCATGAACTACCGGTCGGTCGTGCTGTTTGGTCATGGCCGCACGCTGCAAACCAACGACGAGAAGATGGCCGCGTTGGCCTGTTTGACCGAGCACCTGGCGCGTGGTCGTTGGCAGGACGCGCGTCTGCCCACTGCGCAGGAATTGAATGCCACGACGGTGGTGGCGCTGTCGATCGCCAGCGCATCCGCCAAGGCGCGGTCGGGGCCGCCCAACGATGAGCCTGAAGATTACGCGCTGCCGATCTGGGCCGGCGTGCTGCCTTTGCAGCAGGCGGCGCTGCCTCCTGTGCCCGACCCGCAACTGACGCCGGGCCTCGACGCGCCGGATTATCTCGTTCACTATCGTCGTCAAGGCTGAGGTGCGTATGCGACTTGTCGTCACAAGTCCCCGTTTCCGGGGCGCAGGCGTGGGAGGGCTGGCCACAGCTAGCCGCCGGCAACGTACGGTTCAGCCGGATCGTGCGTTGTGAGCGGCGCTTACCGGCCGTGGTTTCTGGATGCTGATGCAGAAAAATCTGGCATCATGCGCGTTCGGAGCATAGCTTGCAACAACATTGTTTATTTACACCAGAAAGGTGTTTCCTTATGAATTCGCTCTCCCTTCAGCCGTCAACTCTGTCCAATAGCCTGCAAACTGAGCCTGACCACAGCGTCACACCTGCCATGCGCTCCCTCAGCAGCCGCCTGAGCCAACGCGTGCTCGCCGTCCCGCCCTCGGGCATCCGTAAATATTTTGACATTGCGGCCACGATGGAGGATGTCGTCAGCCTGGGCATCGGCGAGCCGGATTTTGTGACGCCGCCGCCGATCTTGCAGGCCGGCATCCAGAGTTTGCAGCGCGGGCACACCTCCTACACCTCCAATTCGGGCATGTACGAGTTGCGCGAGGCGGTGGCGCAAAACCTGCGCCGTCGCTACGGCGCGCCAGCCTACGATGTCGAGAAGGAAGTGTTGATCACCGTAGGCGTCAGCGAGGCGATGTATCTGGCCATGCAGGCGATCCTCGATCCAGGGGACGAGGTGATCGTGCCGCAGCCCTGCTTCGTAAGCTACACGGCCAGCATCATCCTGGCGGGCGGCAACGTCGTCGATCTGCCGACCTATGCCGACGACAACTTTGAGATTCGCCCCGAAGCCATCCGCGCTGCGATCACGCCGCGCACCAAGGCGCTGTTGATCGGCTTCCCCAGCAACCCGACCGGCGCCGTGATGGATCTGGGCGGCATGTTGGAGATCGCCCGCATTGCCGCGGAGCATGACCTGCTGGTCATTTCCGACGAGATCTACGACCGGTTGGTCTATGCTGGCCATCATCACATCATGTTTGCCGCGCTGCCCGGCATGGCCGAGCGCACCATCCACCTGGGCGGCATGAGCAAGGATTACGCCATGACCGGGTGGCGCATAGGCTACACCGCGGGGCCGGCCGACCTGATCGGTGCGATGC
>JADJVW010000050.1 GCA_016710365.1 Candidatus Caldilinea saccharophila
AGGCGCATATTCGACAGACTCAACGTGACAATTTAACGTCAAGTTATCGCCAGTGAATGCCTTGCCGCGTCAATCGTGGCAGATATCGACTCGCCTACGTGGTCAACAGTCAGGGTAACGTTGCTCGATACACCTCACGCAGTTCCATCTCCGTAGCGAAGCGGGGACCACCCGCCGCGCTGACGTAGCGCACATTGAGCGTCGGCTTGCTCGCAGATCTGCGCACGGTGACGGCTGTCCCGCCCTCTGGTGTCGTAAAGCTGACGGATGCACTGGCGATGGCTGCAAACGCGCTGCGCAGCGTCGTCAGTTCGGAGCTGGTCAATGTTTCCCACGATAGCCTGAAAACTCGCTTGTTGGCGGATACCAGATCCCAGCCGATGTCGCCATTGGCGAGCTGCACCGACGCCCCGCGCGGCGCATCCTCCTGCTCATAGCCGGACGGCAACGGCAGCGTGTAGCCCGCGAGGACCGGCGCGTTAAATGCCATCTATTTGGCTCCCGTTTGGCTTTGCTGGGCCGCCCATGCCGCCATGACGCCAGGCGTCACCAGCGCCACCAGCATGTTGATCAGCGGGTTTGCGACCGACGTTTCGACCGTCGCCATGAAGCCGACGCCCCACACCGACCCGGCAGTGTTGCCAGCCGTGCGCATGCGTTCGGCGGCCGCTTCCCATCTGTGTGGCAATCTGGGTGATCAGTGCCTTGCCGTTGGTAGCCTGGCTCAATCCTTCCGCAAGGCCGGCGGCGTCTGTGGTCGGCTTGACGCCCAGTACGGACCCTGCGGCTGCCTGCGCGGAGGCAAGCGAGACGCCCAGTTCGGCGCTCAGCTCCTGCGCAATCTGATTGGCCATCTCGGCGGTAGATTGCTCGCCGAGGATCATCCTGCGCACGCGGTCCTTGACCGCGTCCTGATTCACCATGTCCGGTCGCAGGCCGTCTTGGAAATCGGCCGTGATCGACTGTGCGGCGCTCTTGGCATCCATGCCGGACGCAATCTTGAGCATCAGATCGGCGTAGGCTGCCGGTGCTTCATTGGCCATGTCGCCTAGCCAGTCCTGCCCGATCAGCCCCTCGTTGGCAATCGCCGCCATCCTGCGCGCATTCTCGTTCAGGTCGCGCCCGTCGGCGTTGGCGTTCTTGCCCTCCCAGTCGACGCCCACATTTAGCGCCTGCCCAAGACGCCCGAAACCTTGCCTTTGAGGTCGTTAAATTTGGCGTCCATGTCGGACAGCCCGCCGCTCGCCAGTTTGGTGGCGGCGCGGTTGGCATCTTCCAGCCCGGTCGTATACTCCTGCAGGCCGCCTAGCGACGCCTCTACCGCCAGCTTATTGCGGAATTGCGCCTCCGCGCTTTGGTCGGTTGACAGAATCAGCCCGTTGACGGCGTCGGCCGTGTCGCCGACCATGGCCGTCACGGCCTCTGGGTTTGCGCCGGCTGCGATGGCGCGCTGTCCGGTGGCCATGGCCTGCGAGATGGCCGAATCACGCGCCGACTGGATGGCGGTGGCGATGCCTGTCAGCCGTGCGACTTCGGCTTTGAAGGTGGCCACATCGGTGGCAGCCGATAGCGCCATCTGGCCGATCAGGCCAAGGCCCGCCGCCATGGATACCAACTGCGGATCTGCGCCTGTGGCGGATGCGCCGCACCGGATGCGATGGCGACGGACAGTTCTTGGAAGGCAAACACGCCATTCTGCAACTGCCCGATGTCCAGTAGCGGCGCTCCGGTGACTGCCGCAGCGCGTTGTACTGTGCACCCACGTCAGCCAGTGCGGCGCCTACGCGCGCAATCTGCGCCTCTACGCCGCTAATCTGCGTCGGATCGCCGCCGATCTGCACAACTGCTAGGTTGTCCTGCCAGTGCTGCAAATCGGCCATGCCCATCTGCAAGGTTTCAGACAGACCGCCTAGATTGGCAAATGCGTCGGCCTTGGCGCCGCGTTCCATGTCGGCGGTGAGCCTGCCGACGGTGTCAGCCAGCTTGTCGGCAATCGCAGAGATGGCCGGCGAGAACAGGACGCCTAGCGATTCCTTGGCATTGGCCAGGCTGGCGTCCATGCGCTCAAATGACGCCGCGGCGTCGTCGACAACGGACCCGCCCGAAGACGACGCGATCACAGCGTTGACCAGCGCCTGCTTTTTCTGTTCGTCGGTGAGCTGGTCGGAAGCGACGCCCAAGCTTTTGGCGTATCTGTCCATCGACGCCGCCGCGCCCACGATGCCCAGGTTGTCCAGGATCAATGGCGACATGCGCCCAATGCCAGTAATGATGTCGCTGACGGCCTGGCCTGCGCTGACACCCATGACCGCCGCGTTCGATGGCCGCCGCCATCAGGCCGCCCATATCTTCCGAGTTGGTCACCACGCCTAGCATCAGGCGCGGTTGGCTGCCAGCATCAGTTCGCTGTCGGACACCGTGCCAGCTGTAGCCGTCTGCATGGCTGACATCAGGGCATCACCAGACAAGCCGGCGCTTGCCGCCATCTCGGCAAACGATCACGCACGCGCAGCGATCCCGCGCGCCCGTTTACCGAGCTCCCACGGAAACCGCCGCCGCCCGCCGCCGCTGCGCCCGGGCCGGCCAGCACCAAGCGCGCCGCCGAGCATGTCGCCCATGCCGCCGATGCTCAGAGAGTCGGCAATGCCGCCCAGATCGATGTTCTTGCCGGCGTTCTTTCCAAGGTCGTCAATATTCTTGCCGACCTTTTTGAGCGTAGCCGATGATTCGTCGGTGGCGGTAATGGAGTATTTCAGGCGCGCAGTATCAGCCATCAATCCTCCGCGTATTCGTCGCCATCTTCGTCGTCATCGTCCGCTACCCCGCGCTGCGTTCCACAGCCTGTCGTGTTCGGCAATCGCGATCCACTCCCGTTGGGTTGGCGTGGCCTTGCCGGTGCGCTGCAACTCGATCAGTTGCTCTATACGTTCCGCTTCCCCGGCTGCCATGGCCCGCATGAGTCTGGGCCAGTTGACCAGGTCTAGGTCTTCCAGCGTCTTGCCCGGAAACCGCTGCAATAGCATGGAATCGAGCATTGAATCTGGTAGGACTAATTCAACGCTGGCACCGTCATCTTCGTCGTCACGGCTGCCCCGGCGCCAGGAAATGATAGCCGCTTGTTCGCTTCCCCCAATGTGAGCAGGTAACTGGTCGCCTCTGTCACAGCGCCGGTCAGGAAACGCATCAGCCGGATGTCCAGGCCATCCAGTTGCTCGTGTATCTGTAGCGGATCATCGACGACCAGGTCGCCGGTGACGATATGGCAGGCGATTACCTTGCGCCGCCAGAGAGAAATGAATTCGTCGCCTGATTTTTCGGTGTAGTCGCGCAGTTCGGCGCGCGTCCAGAAATCGGACACCTCGACCCAGTTCTCTTCCAGCCCTTCGGTTGTGCATTCAACGCGGACTGCTGGCATCTTCATCCCCCGCTCGATGGGTCGCAACCGGTCGAGCAGCCGCCGCTCGCGGGATAGCCCATCACCAAGGCCAAGATGCAACCCGTAACGCTGTTTGGGTCGACGCCAACGCCTCACATGGCGAGGACACCTGCTGCTGGCTGCTGCGGTCATGTTACGACCGCACCGGAGCGCCGGAGCATTGCAGCGTGCCGGACCAGCCGATGTTGCCAAGCGGATCGTCGGTGTCGACGCTGTAATCGCTGACGAACGCGCCGACGTTTGTGGAGCTGGTCCATGTGCGGATCACGCGGTTGGCGACCGGCCCGATCTGCACCACTAGCGTGCGCAGCGATGTGGGCGGGCTGTCGGCGTCGGCGCCTAAGCAATCGTCAAGAACCTTGTCCCACAGGCCGCCAACGGGCACCGTGAACCCGGGCGCGCCCGGTCCCTGCTGCTGCGCCGTCTGGCCAGGTTCGTCGTGTCGATGGCCTTGACGACGGCCTTGAGCGACGCCTTGTTCAGGTACGGCGTGATGTTGACCGAGTTGTACGTGATTACGATGTTGGTTAGTGCCTTTGCCGGCATGGTTCCCTCCTGCTGATTCCTGAATTAACGACCGGTCACTCCGGTCACTCCTGCGCTGGCCGTGACGGCCAGACTGGTCGCGCCGCCTAAGCTAGTGCAATTGAGCCGCACGTAACGCCCGACCGCGCCTGTAAATGTCAGCATCTGCGCGCCTACTGCTGACACCGTAAACGTGCCGTGCGTGACCGGTGAGCCGAAACCGACTACGGTCGACGACTGCACGGTGAATGTGGCATTGGTGGCCGTGCCGACGATGGCGCGCACGTGGATTGCCGCCCATCCGCCGTCTACCCCAGCCGTCGCAAAATCAATGCCGGTGAGCGCAGCCACCGTGCTGACGACACTGTGTGCAATCGACAGCCCGCGCCGCATGGCCCCCTGCCAGTTGGCGTCAAGGGTCATCAGATCGTCAATCGGGAAATCGAGATCCAGTTGATCGCCCCACGCCGTGGACAAAACATAGACCGGATTGCCAAGCGCCGTGGTGTCTAGGAGCGCAGAGACGATCACCGGCGTTTCGGTGCCAAGACGTGCGTCGATTTCCTCTTCGATGGTGCCCGCGCCCGGCCCGTTGAAATAGCCCTTTTGCGCGATGGTGCCCGTCGGGTTACCGGGGACGGCGATGGCCGCCGCCGATTGCAACACGTTTGGGGCCAAAACCTTTATGCCGCGCTTGATGGATAATCCAACGGTATCCCCGCTGAAATCCCACTGGTCGATCAGGATCCGAGAATTATATGAGCGTACCGGCATAAGGCCCCCTACTCGTGATATTCAATCCGCACCTCGATCACACGCCCGAACACGTTGACCAGGTCATCGTAGATATCGCCGCCGCCCTGCGTTGAGGCGACGTAGATGTTCTCGGACAGCGACTGCCAGCCATTGAGCGCCAGGCGCAGTTGTTTTTCGATGGCCAGTGCGCCGGCGTACTCCGTGTGCCAGCACTCAAACTCGCCTGTCCACACGCCACCGCTGGTGGTGCCGGCCAGGTTGAACGTCCACTCTTCGCTGATGCGCCGATAGACGACGCCGGGCACGGTCGTGTCGCCGACGGTGAGCACCGGGTCGAGCCGCGTGCCGATCAGGGCCGACAGCCCCGCCCAGGCCAGTAATCGGTCGACCAACACCTCTTCGATCATTTGCCCCACGCTTCGTCGACGATGCGCGACAGGCGCCGCCGCAGGAACGATTCAGCCGTCGGCTTGGCTTCGCGCACACCGGCGTTGAAGAATGGCCGCTTGCGCGCCTTGCCCACAGCGCGCCGCTCGTGCGCAGCGCCGCGTGACGGGTCAGCCCCGCGGATCTTGCGGCCCGCGTTCTACCCACACGCCGTAGTAGGTGCCGCTGACTACCAGCGCCTGGCCGGGCACGGGCGGATAGCGCAGGCCCTGCACGATGTTGCGCCCGCGCCGCTGGATGGCCGGCTGGTCATTGCGCACACGACTGACGACGTAGACACCGCGCTGCAATGCGCCTGTCTCGCCAACCGGAGCGCGCCTGCGCACGGCTGCCGCGATCACGTTGGCGGCGTTGTGCACCTCTTTGGTCACTGCCGGCGAATGCAAATCCTTACCAACCGCCGCCAGTTTGCCGGTGACGTTCTCTTCAAATTTAACGCGCAGTTTACCGGCCCGTCGTCTCGCCATTACAAAGTCACCTCGGAGCAGCGCATGTGAATCATGCCCTCCCCCTGCATCACGGTAGCCGTCTCGATTAGCAGCACCTTGGTGCGCCAGACCAGTTGTTCTTTGTGCGTCGGCGTGGAGCCGCCCGTGCGGATCCACACGTCATACAGCGATAACTGGGCGGGTCTGCCGGCTGCCACTTGCTCACGGCTGGATACCTCGCGCACGCTGGCCCACACCGTGGCCTTGGTTGTCCAAACCAGTTTGACGGCGTTGAACTCATCGCGTGTGGCCACCGACTGCTGATAGTCGATGCGCTCGCGCAGGTCGCGGGTGGTGACGGCCATCACCAGCCCCTGTCCATTTCGGCATGCGCATAAATCATGGCGCGTGCCCGTTCCGCTTCCGGCGTCCAGCCAGACCGGAAATCGTACTGCAATTTCACCAGCCCTCTGATGTCTTGCTTGTAGTAGTCGGGCACCGCCGCCGCCGTGGCGCCGTAGCCCGCCGTGTAGCGCACTCTGATGCGCGGCCAGGCGTGCAGGCCGGACGGCCACCACAGCCCGGTCGCGGGCATGATGACGCCCGGTTCCTGGTCTGCGATCACGATGTACTGGTCGGCAGGCCACGTGACCGCCGCGTTGGCGGCGTCGTAGTAGGTCACCTGCGTCACCGTCAACAGTGGAGGATAGGGCAGGCACAGCCAGCCGTCGGCGGGCCAGGCGTCCATCGTCACTTCCAGCGTACGCGTGATCAGCGACCGGCGCGCAACCATCTCGATCTCTTGGCGCGCGGCCGCAATCCACATCGCAAATAAGGAGTCTTCGACCGTGTTGTCGACACGGGCATCCAGTTTGCATTCTGCGGCTGTCACCGGCTCTACGGTTGGCGCTGTAATCACGCGCACGCTGTCAGTCTGCATGTCGCTTTACTTGCCCTTTGCCGTGCGCTTGCGCGTCGTGGCGTACTCGACATTTGGCGGCGACAGTTCCGCCGTCTCAACGATCGGCGCGGGCGCCACTTCGACGACCAAGCCAGCCGTCAGCCAGTCGCAGCCGTCGGGCAGGTCCAGTTCCTGGCCGGCGCGCACGGCGACGAAGCCATCGCCAATTTTGCCCGTGAATGACACCCGCGCCTTGACTCTCATTTCGCAATCGCCTGCACTGTGATAGTCACCGGATTCGTATTGGCCACATCCGCCAGCACGCAGAAGTATTTGCCAAACACCTGCAACTGTTGCATCTCGGTGGCATCGGCGGCATTGGCTGATACCAGGGCGACGCCGCTGGCCGTGGTCGTTCCGTCGATGCTCCATTTCGTAGTGAGCGTGACGGTATTGGTGTCGCCCTGATCGATGCTGTACAGGGCGTCGATCACGGCAAACTTGGAAACGTCAAAACAGGTTGACGTGGTGTCGGCTGCAACGGCCTGGGCGCTAAACGGGTTGAACGTAATCGCGGACGCCTCGCTGGATGGCCGCGTCACGGAAACCGGTGTGGGCGCAGCGAGAGGCGCAGCGGCAGCCGGTGACTGAGGCAGCGTAGCAAACCCCGCCAGGACCACCATCACAATCAGGGCAAACATGGCCATCGGCCAAGAGTTACGGATACTCATCGTTCCTCCATTCGATAGGGGTTGGTCACCCAACCCCATTGATTCGACAGTCACTGCACTACTGCGGATGCGCTACTGCGGATGCAGGCCGTAGCCGATTGCACCGGCTTGCAGCAAACCGTAGCAGGCGCGGAAGCTGTACTTCAGCACGACCAGGCCATCGACCGAGTAGGGATCCTGAATGAAACGCAGTTCAGGCGCTTCGCGGTAGCCCATGTAATTCCAGTCGCCAAACATGACCGACTTCGCCGAGGCGCCGATGGCGGCCGCCTTGGTGCTGTACACGACATCATGACCCAGCAGGCCCTGCATCTGTGCGCTGTAGAAGCGCGCGTCACCGGTCACCGCGTTGATCGCCCAGTGCGTGGTAGATCTCATCAGCCAGTGCACGTCGCTGGCATCCTCCAAATAGAAACCCAACGCATCGTTGCCGATGATGGCTTCCAGTTCGCCCGCCGCAATCGCGCTGTTGGAGGCGAAGTCCTTGAGCTTGGTACCCAGGGCACCCACGTTGGCGACCAGTAGCCCGTTGTGTGTGCGGGCAATCTCACGCCCGATCTTGTCGGCAATGTACGCCGTGAGATCGACGCCGGTGTCTTCCAGCATCTCTTCGGTCAGTTCCACTTTGCGGGTGTACTTGACCAGCGTGAACGCACGCAGCGCCGTGGTGAACGCGGCGCGCTCGTAGTTGTTGGCGTGCGCGTCGCTTTGCTCAGACGTGGTGGCGAATTCATCGGGATCCGCATTTTCGTACGGATAGTTGACCGTTGTCCCTACACCCGGCACTCGGCGGCAGCCCAGCCGTTCGGCCAACATCTTCTCGTTTTTGCGCACGGCGATCTGGCCAACCAGCCCCGTCGGCACCACGTTCAGGCCATCGCCCGCGGTCGTGATGTTCATGGTGCTGTCGGTGACACGTTGCTCGATCATCATACGCGTTTCGCGCTGGCCCGGCAGGGTCAGCACGATTTGCGGCTTGTCGCCACCCTCGCCTGCCTGGAACAAATGGCGGAGGCCGCCCCGGTCGCCGTCGCGCAGATAAGCGCGCCAGGCGTTGGCTTCACTGTCGCCACGCTGGCTGCGGTTGACGGCTGTGGCCGCAACGGTTTTGCCGCGCATCTGGCTGATTTCATCGGCGAGCGTTTCCTGCTCCGCTAACTTATCCGCCTTGCCTTTCAGCCCGGTCACCTGTGCCGTCTCATCATCGGTCAGCGCGCGCTCTTCTCCGAGCGCACCTTGCAGGATTGCGTCGGCGGCATCAAGCACAGCGGCCCGTTGGCGACGCAGTTCGATTACGTTACTCATGGCTATCGTCTCCGTAGTATCTCAAGTTGTTGCTGTAGCAGCCCGACCGCAACCGCCCGGTTGTCGCTAGCCGCCAGTATCTCATCAGCCGCCCGGCTGTCTGATTCTTCAAAATCCGGCACATTGACCGACCGCACAGACACCGACGTGGCCGGGTAGGCCGGTTCGGTGACCGGACTAAATTCGTAGAGATCGGCATCCAACAGCGTGCGCTCGGCAATGCCATCCGGCCCGCCCCGCGCCCACGTGTCTCCGCTCGCGCCCTCCACTCCGAACGCAAACGACATGCCGGTCACGTCGCCGCGCCGGATGCTTTCGACGGCATCCGCGCCCCACGACGTTGAAGGTGGGTCAATTTCAAGACGGATGCCACGCGCGTCCTTGGCCAGCCGCAGCGTGTTGTTGCGCAGGCGACCTAGCGGTTTGCTGCGGTCGTGGCTCCACAATGCCATGACGTCACTGCCCGAACGCAGTACACGATCAAAAGCCGTCGGTGCAACCCGCTCGCGGAATTTGCGGCCGCGACTGTCCGTCATTACCTCAGACCAGGAGTTGAAGACGACGCCGTAACCGGCAATGACCGGCGACAGGCCGTCCAGTTGACGAATCTCCAGTTCTTCCGGCTGGATTATCCTGATCTCAGTTTCCATTGGTTAATTCCCCCACCGCCGCGTGTACGGCGTCGTCAATCCATCGCGCGGGATCTGCGGCCAGGTTTACGCCAAGTAAGCGCGCCACCTGGTCCGCCGGCGCCAGCATATCGTTGGCAGCCTGGCGCCAGTCTGCGTAGGTGTCGTGCACCCAATCCGACAGTTGCGACCGCCCGCCGCCGCGCAATGCCTTGGTGCCGTTTTGGCGTACATCGTTGGCGATGCGCGCCGTAATGCGTCGCTGCGCATCATCCACCAGCGGCAGCAGCGCACGCTGCGTGTCGACCTGGTTATCGCCATCGTCAGCCGGATCGTTATTCGTCGGTGCGCTGTCGGTTTGCGCGCCCTTCGCAACCTGGTCCGCTGGGGCCATGTTGAGTGGCATCCACAGCATGTCGCCGCCTTCGACCGGGTTAAGGTCCTCCATCGCACGAATCTCGTTCGTGGTGTGGATCCCAGCCGTTTTGGAGATGCTGTATGTTTCGTAGCGCGTCTTTAGATCTGTCGCTTGCAGTTTGTCCAGCCGGTATTTGGCGAAATACCGATTCCGCTCTTCCGGTGTCAAAAGGTCGCGTAGGATGGTTTTTTCGTGCGCCTCCGCCCACGGGCCCAGCGTCAGCTCGCGGAAACGGATCATGTCCTGTTCCGCGCTGGCGTAGGTCTGCGTTTCGGCGGCCCCACCAGGCCGGGCGATACGTTGAACATGCGGCAGATGACGAACACCTGAAATGCGCGTGTCTCCAGGAACTGCGCCTCATTGGCTGGAATCGAAACCGGTTCAGGTTTCACGCCCTCGCCGACGACGGCCACGCGGTGTGAGTTTCAAGCCCGGACCACTGTGCCTCAAATGACGCTCGCAGATTCTTCATGGCTTCCGGTGTGAGCTTGGCCGGATGGCTCAAAACCAGTGACGGCCGCGCGCCGTTGCCGAAATACAGGCTGCCAAAATCCTCAACTGCAATATCCAGTCCGACGGCATTCATCGCCTCGCGGATTGGCGACATGCCTAACACGCCATTGATGGCCAGTCCGCGCATATGGTGCACGCGCCACTTGGGCAGTAGCACCAATCGGCTTTCGTCGGAATAGTAGGTGTAGACGAGTTGGCGATCACGCGTGATCTGCACGCCAATGCGATCCGACGGCAAGGGCCACAGCGCCACCGGGTAGCCGTCCTCTCCCCACTCGATCTCTGCGTAACCGTTTCCATACAGCAGGCAGTTGGCGAATAGAGACTCGCGCACTTCCATCGCCGTCTGCAACGGGTTCGCCAGGTCATGCAGCAGCGAATAGAGCGGGTGGTTTTCCGCCGTGCGTCGTCCGTCGCCGTTGCGCTCGTAGAGCACCAATGGCACGCTGGCCAGCGAGCGTGAGATCAGCGTCACGCACGCCATCACCGTTGTGCTGCGCAGCGAATTCGCCGGCGTCACGGCGATGCCTGACGAGGATCGCATTGGAATATCATCTAGGGCATCGTAACGGACCGGCGCCGCCGATGATGGCGCTCTTCGCGCTTGGCATCAACCTGGCCAGCGCAGTAGACAGACTCACGACTGATTCCCCCGCTGCCCAGTCGACAAGATGACGCCCATTGCAAACATCGCCGTACCGGTATACATGAGCGCCGCGGCGTCGCCGAAGTCAAGCCACAGACCGTAGCCCAAAATAGCCATGCCTAGCAATAGCAGAAGATCGACTCGCCATGTTTGCTTGGAAACCATCGACACCTCGCAAAAGAAAAAGCCACTACCCATAAGGATAGTGGCTTTTCCCGACGCGTCTATCGCACAATTGTTATAGTTCTTGGCTCACGCGGTAGGTCACCTCGGACGTAGATCGGCAGGACGTGCGCTCGCGTATTTTCATCATGTGCTGGCGCACGGTGCCATGGCGTAACCCAAGCTTACGCGCGACCTCTTTCTGAGAGTCGCCAGTCGCCAGCAGCCGCACGATCTCGCGCTGCCGTTTCGTCAATGTCGCCATGATGCCTCCCTCACAGGGGCTTGCCCGCGGCGCACGGCGGGTCATCGTCCCCGGCTCGCCTCCGGGTCGTGCAGTGTGGCCCTGGCCAGGGCCATGGTGCCGGCCACAATGCCGTCGATCTTCTCTCGCGATTTCGATTTCGACGGCTTGATATTGCCCGCGGCGTCTTGCTCCACAGTCACATTGTCCGCCATCCAGCGCAGCACCGGATTGCCGCCATGCGCCAGTTTGCCCGACAGCACCAGCCGCCCAAGTTCCTTGGTTGGCGCGGTCATGGACGCGTACCCCTGCCCCATCTGCACCATGGTCAGCCCCTCACCGGTCAGGTTCTGACTGATCTGCGTGGCACCCCATCGATCATAGGCCACTTCGCGGATGTCGTATATTTCGCGCAGCGCGTTGATGTGCGCTTCGATGGCCCCGTAGTCGATGACGTTGCCGGGCGTTGCCATCACCAGCCCATCGCGGACCCAGCCATCATAGGGCACCCGATCCCGTAGCGATCGCTCGCGCATGTTGTCTTCCGGGATCCAAAAGGATGGCAGTAGCCACAGCGGTTCACCATCTTCTACCGGCGGGAACGCCAACACGAACGCGGCGATGTCGGTGGTGCTGGCCAGGTCGAGGCCGCCGTAGCACGCCCGGCCTGCGAGGTCGGGTAGCGCCTGATTGCAGGCGTCCCAACGCGCCATATCCAGCCACCGGGATTCTTGCTGCGTCCATTGGTTCAGGTAGAGCCGACGAAACGTGTTCTGATAGGCCGGACTGGCCATGGCCACCGCGCACTCTTGCTGTAGAAAGTCCTCGCGCACCGATACCCCATAGTTCGGGTTGGCTTTGCGCCATGTCTCAGGGCTGGTCCAATCGTCGTCTTTGTCGGCCGCCCAGATCGCCGGCAGAAAGGTCGGGTCATCGACAATGCCCTCAGACACCTTGCGCGCATACTCGTGCTGTTCCCAGCACACGCTGTTACGGTCATACCCAGCCGTCGTGATCATGATCATCAGCGGTTGGCGGCGCTTGCCCATGGCCGTATTGAGCACATCGTATAGCTCGCGGTTCGGCTGCGCATGCAGTTCATCGAACACGATGCCGTGCGGATTCAAGCCGTGCTTAGAGTAGGCATCGGCTGACAGGACAATGTATTCGCTGCCGGTTTCATCGTAGGTCATGGTGCGATTTTTGAATGGCTTGATCCGCTTCCCCAGTTCCTTCGACGCTGCAACCATTTTCTTTGCCGTCTCAAAGACAATGGCCGCCTGATTTTTTTCCGCCGCCGCCGAATACACCTTGGCCGACTTCTCGCCATCCACCGCCAGTAGCAGGAGCGCCAACCCGGCCGCAAAGGTTGACTTGCCGTTGCCGCGTGGCACCTCCAGGTACAGTTTGCGGTAGCGGCGCGCGCCGTTCGGTTGCTTCCAGCCAAACAGTTCGCGAACCAAGGTGCGCTGCCAGCCCTCCAGCCTGAACGGCTGGTCCACTAGCGGTCCTTCGATGTGCACTAGCATCCGCTCGAAGAAGCGTTCGGCCACCGTGGCGGCGCGTTCGTCGAACCTGTACGCTGTCATTCATGGCTGACCGGCGTGTCCGCAAACAGGATGTCGGCGAGCGACAGTTGTTCGTGTTCCGGTTCCGGCATGCGCGCCCTGGCCAACGGCGTGGCGCCAAGTTGCTGCGCGTTGGCGCGGATCTGTTCGCTGGCCGTGCGCATCACG
>JADJVW010000051.1 GCA_016710365.1 Candidatus Caldilinea saccharophila
CGTGCAGAATCGTGCAGAGTTCGATCATCAGGTCGATGTCGATGGTGCGGCCTGGCAGCACATCGTAGCCGTGACGCAGGGCGGTGCGATAGCGCAGCACCTCCCGCGCCTGTGGATCCGCGCGGCCCGGCGCCTCGACCGCAGCCCGGAAGAGGGCGTCCTGCGTCGTGACGATATTTTCGATCTCCGAACTCAGGCGCGCCTCTTGGAGTGGAATCACATTGATGAGCATGGCCTGATTCGGGATGAGATTCCCGGCGCCTTTGAGCTCGGCCAGCGCCCGGCTTGCCGTCATGCCACGCCGAAGCACGCGCGTGGTCTCGACGGACGACAGCGGCGGCAGCAAAGGGAGTTCGTTGTAGGGTTCGTTACTGCGGTGCGGCATAGCCGATTGCCTCCAAATTCGCCCGAATCAGCGCATCCAGTTTCGTTGCTGCGGCCTGCTGCGCCCACAATTCTATCGTCAACCGGCTCATCTTCTCCTCAAACAACTCCCCATCCTCTTCGACCGCCGCCGCACCCACATAGCGCCCCGGCGTCAGCACGTAGTCGTGGTCGCGCATCTCCTCCAGCGTGGCGGCCTTGCAAAAGCCCGGCGGCCGGCATAGACGCCCGCAGCCGCCTCCCCGCGCCAGGCGTGGTAGGTCCCGGCGATCTGCTGCAAGTCGGCGTCGTCCAGGTCGCGGTGCGTGCGGTCCACCAGCTTCCCCATCTGCCGCGCATCAATGAACAAGGTCTCGCCCGACCGATCCCGTTCGCCCCGCCGTCCCCGTTTACTGCGCGCCAAGAACCACAGACAGACCGGAATCTGCGTCGTGTAGAAAAGCTGCCCCGGCAGCGCCACCATGCAGTCGACCAGATCCGCCTCGACCAGCTTGCGCCGAATCTCGCCCTCGCCGCTCGTCTGCGTGCTCATCGAGCCGTTGGCCAGCACCACGCCCATGATCCCGTTGGGCGCCAGATGGTGCACTGATGTGCTGAAGCCACGCATAGTTGGCGTTGCTGCCGGCGGCGCGCCATGTCGCCACCGGACGTCGTTCCGCAAGCGGGCAGCCCCACTCGCTGCCGTTGAAAGGGGCGGGTTGGCCCGGGATAAAGTCGGCGCTTGAGATCAGGTGCGGGTCGTTGAGAAAGCTGTCCGCGTTCTGGCTGCCGATGTTGCCGCTGATGCCGCGGATCGCCAGGTTCATGCGGCAGAGCCGCCACGTCGTCGGGTTGGACTCCTGTCCATAGATCGAGATGTCGCTGCGATTGCCGCCATGCGCGGCCACAAAGTTCTCCGACTGTACAAACATGCCGCCCGACCCGCAGCACGGGTCATAGACGCGCCCGCGGTACGGCTCGATCATCTCGACGAGCAGCCGCACCACGCTCTGCGGCGTGTAGAACTGGCCGCCCCGCTTGCCCTCGGCCTCGGCAAAGCGCCCCAGAAAGTACTCGTAGACGCGGCCCAGCACATCCTTGGCGCGGCTCTCCTTGTCGCCCAGCCCGATCGAGCCGACCAGATCGATCAGTTCGCCCAGCAGTTGCTTGTTGAGCGTCGGCCGCGCGTAATCCTTGGGCAACACCCCCTTGAGCGCCGGGTTGGCCTCCTCGATGGCAACCATCGCCTCGTCCACGCTCTCGCCGATCGACGGCTGGCGCGCGTGCGCCTGCAAATGCGCCCACCGTGCGATCTTCGGCACCCAGAAGACATTTTCCGCCGTGTACTCGTCGCGGTCCTCCAGCACAGAATAACGCGCCTTCTCCTCGGCCAGATAGTAGCCGTGCTTGGCGTCGGCCGTCCACAGGCTCAACTGTGCGTAGCGCTCCTGGAACGCGTCGGAAATGTACTTGAGAAAGATCAGGCCGAGCACGACATTCTTGTACTCGGCTGCGTCCATGTGGCCGCGCAGCTTGTCCGCCGCGCTCCACAGTTTGTCCTCAAAGCCGAGGTTGGCGGCATGGGTCGTCGGTGGCATTGGTTGATCCTGAACGCTTTGTGATCCGGGGAAGACCTGTCGATGAAGCTAATCCGGGCATAAGCATGGGTTGAAAAGCCGCATTGATTGTAAAAGAAATGCCCGCCTTGGGCAAGGCCCCGGCGGGTCATAGAAGAGCAATCGGCAAGCCGGAGCCGCAGCCCAGACTTGCCAATTGGTGACTATTCAGGCGCGACCGAAATCGGCCAAGCAATGCGCGGATGACGCGGATCAAGCAGATTTTTGCCGATCTGATCCGCAGCTATCTGCCTGATCCGCGTCATCCGCGTTCTATTCTTATCCGCCTGAATAGAATCGCGACCTATTTCTGTGCGTAGCGCACATATAATTCGCGTGTGTTTTCATCGGCTGCCAGCTCGAAGCTGGCTTCAGGCCCGGCGGGCTGGCCCTCCGCATCGAGCAATTGGACGCGCCAGGTTCCGGCCTGTGGCTCGACGAACACGACGTTGAAATTGGTAAATCGTGTGTACGGGCTGACATCCTCACGCGTCTGCGCGGGCAAACCTGCGCTGGAGACTTCATCGACCACCAGCACGGCGCCGTCGTGTTCGACGCGCAATGAATAGTCGCCCAACCCAAACTCAGCCGGCGAATAGACGTAGGCAAAGATGCGGACGACGTTCGGCGCCAGCGACTCTGTCGGAAACTTGACTGCTTCCTCCAGCGCAAATGGGTAGGCTGGCTCCGGCGTCGGCGTGGGTGACGGCTCCGGCGTCGGGGTTTCGGTCGGCGCGGGCGTAGCGGTCGGCAGCGGGGAGGGTGTGGCCGTCGGCGTTTCCGTGGGCGTCGCCGTCGGTTCAGGCGTTGCGGTGTCCGTCGGGATAGGCGTCGGCGTTGGCGTGTCCGTAGCGATCGCCGCGGCGATCTGCGTTGGATCCGCGGCCTGCTCGCCGGGCTGCGCCGGCCCTGCCTGTACAACAGGCGCCGGCGCGTCGGCCTGGGCGACTTCGGCCGGCGCCGCACCCACCGGCGTCGGCGTCCACGTTGGGATCGGCGTGCGCGTTGGCTCTGTTGCACCACCGCCACACGCCGCCAACAACCATGCGCCTGCCAAAATCACAAGCCACAGTCGCGCGTTATGTGACATCTTGACCACCTTGCTTGTTGGTTTGACTGTGTCCATGCATCCTTCGACAACGATATTCACGATGGATTTGGTTCCTCTGGCCGAGCATTCGACATCATGTCAGGGCAACATACTAGCGCACAGCAGGCGTCGCCGCCAAACCTGCTATTCCCCCGACCGGGGAAGAAGCTGCAGAATCGAGAGATTTAGACCACGCGCCAAACCACAATTCCCTGACGCACTCATTCCGTTGTACAATCATCAGGAGGAGTGAGCTATGCGCAAACTGGCAATTGCCCTGTCGAAGGGCGGAGTAGGCAAGAGTACGACCGCCGTCAACCTCGCCAGCGCCCTGGCCGAACGGCAGCGACGTGTGCTGCTGATCGATATGGACACGCAAGGGCAGACCGCCAGAATGCTCAACGTGGCGCCAACGCACACCATTGCCGACGTGATCAACGGTGACGTCGCGCTGACCGAGGCCGTGAGCGAGGCGCGCCCGGGCTTGAACCTGCTTGCCGGTGGGCGCGGGCTGGCCGGCCTCAAACGCGCCATCGACCGTAAGGATTTTGGCGGCGAACAGACGCTGAGCGAAGCGCTCGCCGCACTGGACCGCGACTACGCGTATGTCATCGTGGACACCGCGCCCGGCTGGGATGTGTTGACCGTGAACGCGCTCTTCTTCGCGGATGAGGTGCTGACGCCGGTGGCGCTGGAGATGCTGGCGCTGCAAGGCTTGCAGGAGTTCGTGCGCAGCCTGGGCGCGATCCGCCGCTACCATGAACGCCTGCATCTACGCTATGTGCTGCCTACTTTCCTCGACCGCCGCGTGCGTAAGTCGGACGATATTCTGCAGCAACTCAAAGCCAATTACCCTGCCGAGCTGTGCAGCCCGATCCGGTATAATGTGCGACTTTCCGAAGCGCCCGGCTACGGGCAGACTATTTTTGAGTATGCGGCGCACTCCACCGGCGCCGAGGACTATCGCCTGTTGGCGGAAAGAATTCTGAGCGATGAGCAGCGATAAACCGACGCTTGATATTTTGGACGACATTTTCAGCGACGTTGACCCGGATGAAACCATCGTAGAGATTCCCGCGTTCCAGCCCGCGCCGACGGCGCCGCGCAGCCGGACATCACGTCCCAAGGCTCAGCCCGCGCCCGTTGAAGCAAGCGTCCCGATGCCGCCTCTGCCGGTCATTCTCAAGCCGATTGAGTGGGAATATCGGGAAGTGATTTTCCGCGACTACCGCGGCTGGCGCGTGCGCTTTGTCGATGGCCGCGAACTGGGCAACTGGAAAAGCGGCCCCACCTTGATCGCCTATCTCGAAAACGCCGGGAAAGAAGGCTGGGAGCTTGTCAGCATCAGCGACCGCCACCACAACCAAAAAGAAGCGTACCTCAAGCGCGCGAAACTCTGACCATGACGCAACGCCCTATTCTCCTTGATATTCCCGATTCCTTTGAGAGCGCCCGGCTCATCCTGCGCGCGCCGCGCCCGGGCGACGGCGCAGCCCTTAACGCCGGCGTCGTCGAGTCGCTGGAGGAGCTACGACTGTGGATGCCCTGGGCCGCCAGCGCACCAACTGTAGCCGACAGCGAAGCGGTCGTGCGTGGCGCCGCGGCCAAGTGGCTGAAACGCGAGGACTTTATGCTGTTGCTCTGGCGCAAGGACACGGGTGAACTGGTCGGCGGCAGCGGCATGCACCGCATCGACTGGGAAGTGCCGACGGTGGAGATCGGCTACTGGGTGCGCACGTCGCTGGCGGGCCAGGGCTACATCAGCGAGGCGGTCAACGCCATCACTCACTTTGCCTTCGAAACCGTCGGCGCGCACCGCGTAGAGATTCGCTGCGACGAACGCAACCTACGCAGCGCGGCGGTGGCGCGGCGCGCCGGCTTCGACCTCGAAGGCATCCTGCGCCACGAAGCGCGCCACCACCTCACACTGGAACTGCGCGACACAATGGTCTTTGCGCAGGTGCGCGCGCTTCCAAACAGCAGTAAAGCAACTGACATCTAAGCGCCAACGCCTGAACGCTCGACAATCTCCACCTCTCTGGCCTGTTGCATCGCCGCCTATCGCTGCCACAAACAACGCCCCCGGCGGCGCTATGGAGAAAAAAACTCGTCGCGGAATGGAAACTTTGTGCGGTCCAAATGTTCCATCCTGAGTATCAGCTTGTAAAGCGTGTCATCGGTCAGCACCTCACCTTTTCGCAGAGCTTTGAACAGCGCATACAAATCCACCGTGTGCACCTGATGGCTGGCGGCAATACGGGCTGCAACCCGATCCATTGTCACATAGACCCAGGCTCGTGTATGGCAAACCGCTATTTGCTCCGCATCCGCCGAACTCACATTACCTTCCAGACGTAGCTGCGCGTAAAGTTCAAGTTCGGTCGACGAAAGTGATACAACGGTGCTATTGGCGAAGACTTGATGTGGAAAATCATATCCGTAGTCGAGAGGCGCCAACAATTCGCTGAATACGCCCGGTGTGATGGGAAGGCGCTCAGCGCCAAATAGCCGCAGCAATATCTGAATTGCCTCTGTCTTGGCGAAGAGGCTGAGAATATCAGTGTCTACCAGAAAACTTATTGTCATCCCAGGAGGAGATCGACATCAGCGTCTATGGCAGACGGCTCCGCACGATACAGGCGACGCTCGACGCCACGCACAGTAAGCAATTCCTTGAATTCTTCGCGCCCAAGGCCAGCAAGCTCGGCCGCACGGCCAAGCGACACCTCCTCCTGGCTGTACAGCAGCACCGCCAGTTCAGTCTTCAGCTCTGGGCGCAATGCAAGCAGGCTGCGATAGGCAGCCGTCAATAAGCTGCGCTGGCTGTCAAAGAGATGATGTTCCACCAGCAAATCAACTTTATCGAGTAAAATCATTGTCGCCTCCGTACTATCCGCGCCAGAACGAACCACCGTGAGGCAGTATACTGACAATCGGTCAACGATGCAAGCATCTGTAGAGATGCCATCTCCCCTCAATTTCAGACATTTCTGGCACAGGCTCCCCTGGGAATGATATTTTCAGGGGAGCCTGTGCTGGTTATTCCACCGTCACACTCTTCGCCAGGTTGCGCGGCTGATCCACGTCCGCGCCGCGGCGCACCGCCATCTCGTAGGCAAAGATCTGCAGCGGCATCACCGCCAGGATCGGCGTGAGCAGATCGGGCGTAGCCGGGATCGGCAGTACGTGGTCGGCTTTGCCGCGGATGACGCCGTCGCCGGCGTGCGCCACGGCGAGGACGAGGCCCGCTGCGCGCCTTGACCTGCTCAACCTGGCTGATCATCTTGTCGTAGACGCTGTCGCGTGGGGCGACGACGACGGTGGGCATCGAGGCGTCGATCAGCGCGATCGGCCCGTGCTTCATCTCGCCGGCCGCGTAGCCCTCGGCGTGGACGTAGCTGATCTCCTTGAGCTTCAGCGCGCCCTCGCGTGCGATGGGTAGTGAATGCCGCGGCCGAGATAGAGAAAGTTGTAGAAGGTGTGGTAGTGCTCGGCCAATTCCTGATAGTAGCCGCTGTGTTGGGCGTCCTCCAGCAGCTCGCCCGCCAGACCAGGCAGGGTGGACAGCGCACGCAGCATCTCTGCCCGCTGCGGCGTGGCCAGCACGCCGCGCTGCTCCGCCAGATAGAGCGCCAGCAGCAGCAGATCGGTCGCCGACGCGGTGAATGCTTTGGTGCTGGCCACGCCGATCTCCGGGCCGGCCTGCATGTAGATGTGGCCGTCGGTGACGCGCACGGCCTGGCTGCCGATGGCGTTGACGATGGCCGCGGTGAACGCGCCGTGTGTGTGCGCCTCTTCCAGCGCGGCCAGCGTATCCACCGTTTCGCCGCTCTGCGTGATCGCCAGCACCAGGTGGTCGGGCGTCACCAGCGGCTGGCGGTAGCGGAACTCGCTGGCGTAATCGACCTCCACCGGCAGCCGCGCCAGCCGCTCGATGTAGTACTTGCCGACCAGACCGGCATAGTAGCTGGTGCCGCAGGCCACGATCGTCATCTTGCTCAGCCGCCGCGCCGCGTCCGGCGTCAGGTTCAGGCTGTCGAGCGACACGCTGTGACGCTGAAAGTCGAGCCGGCTGCGCAGCGTGTCGGTCAGGCTGCGCCCCTGCTCGAAGATTTCCTTCTGCATGAAGTGGCGGAATTCGCCCTTTTCGGCCGCGGTCGGGTTCCAGTCGATGCGCGTACACTCCTTCTCAACCACGTCGCCATCCAGGTTCTTGAAAACCGCGCCGGCCGCGGTCACAATCGCCATCTGCCGGCTCTCCAGGAAGGCGATCTCCCGCGTGTGGCGCAGGATGGCCGGGATGTCGCTGGCGACGAACATCTCGCCCTGGCCGTAGCCTATTGTCACCCCGCCGGCATTGCCCAGCCGCGCCGCGATCAGCCGGTCCGGGTGGCGCGACGAGAGCACGACGATGGCGCTCGGCCCCTTCAGTTCCTGCAGCGCCGCGCGCACCGCGTGCTCCAGATCCGCGGCGCTGCCGTTGTGGTAGTGCTGGTCGATCAGATGGACGATCACTTCGGTGTCGGTGTCGCTGCGAAAGGTGTAGCCGGCCGCTTCGAGCGACTGGCGCAATTCCAGAAAGTTCTCGACGATGCCATTCTGCACGACGACCAGTTCGCCGTCCGGGCTGCTGTGGGGGTGAGCGTTGCGCTGGCTGGGCGGGCCGTGGTGGCTGGCGCGTGTGCCCGACGCCGACCCGACCTGCACCGGCGCCTCCGTCACGGGCCGCTTCCAGGTTGAGCAGCTTGCCCGGCTCCCGGCGCACCTGCAGCGCCGCCGCCGCCGATCACCGCCAATCCGGCGGAGTCATAGCCGCGGTATTCCAACTGGCGCAATCCATGCAACACGATAGGGGCGGTCTTCCTGCCCGCCGATGTAACCGACGATACCACACATGGGACATCCTCCTTTGGTTGTGAAAAAGCAACTCAGCCCCGGATCGCGGACGTCTCGTCCGCCTGCTGTGCGGACGAGACGTCCGCGATCCGGGTGGGCGGGTCCGCGATCCGGGCGCGCCGCGCACGCAAACTGCACAGCCTCGATCGATCTGATTGTTCGATTGCTTTCCACTGCGGGCGTCTCTGTGACGACAGTTGCCTGCCGCTTTTCAACGCTGGCTTGAAGGATGTGATTTTGGGGAAAGATTGACCCAGACTTTCGTTGTCTGGATTGGGCCGGTGGATCGACCCAGGGGCATCCGCTGATCATTCGATTTTCCCGCACCAGACACGCCGGTGCGGTTATCCCGGCGCACACCGGGAACCCCTTCCTCGTCACCCGCGCCGGTCATGTTCACCGGTCACGGGCCATGCGCTCTCTTTCCCAGAAGTATCGTTGCGCGCTAGGCAGCTCCTTTCCTGCAATGCCCTTCAATCACGGGGCGACATGAGTATACCAAGAAGTGTGCGCCGCGCACAACCAATTTTAGCTGACACTTTGTTTGCAGGAGCTGATTCGCAGAAATCTCTGGGTAGACGCTTATCGCAGAGACAGGTTCCGACAAAAGTCGACGACATTCCCGCCGCCAGGTAGTAGGATCATGAAGCGTTACAAGATAGGCCCAAGTGGATTAGGGAGGATGACATGAACAAAATGCTGAATAGAATCGCCGCCGCACTTGCCCTGCTGGTAGGAATGTTGGAGTGTTTGCAGGCGGGCAGGTGTTGCTTGGCAGGCCGCCTGGTTGGAATGTGATCGGCTGGTTGCCGGTCTTCAACTTTGCCGTGGGTGCGCTGGCAGTGCTGATCGTCGCCCCGCTGATCTGGCGAGGCAGCCGCTATGCGGCGCCGGTTGTTCTTCTGACTTTCGCCGCCAACGGAGGAGCGCTGTTTGTGTTGTTGCTCGCCTTTCGGGATGTGGTGGCGCGCGAGAGCCTGATCGCCATGACGATACGGTTGGCCATCTGGGCCGTGATTCTGCTGCTGATGTTTCTGCAACTACGCCGAAATCGACCGGATGCAGCGGCGGTCTCAGTTGAAATCCGGCGTACGCTATGAATTCTCTGCGTGACTGAGCTTTATCGTCGACAAATTTATAAGGGTGGCTTCCGGATCACATCCGGTCGCAGCGCTTCGAACGCGGCGCCGATGGCGAGAGCAAGCCGGTCCGCGCCGGGCCGCGTGACAATTTGCAGGCCGAGCGGCAGGTCGCC
>JADJVW010000052.1 GCA_016710365.1 Candidatus Caldilinea saccharophila
CCGCGGTCGGCATCGAACATTTTCGACTGGTGCTCGGTCAGATGCAGTATTTCGACGGCTTGTTGCAGGCGCTCCAGCTTACTCCAGAGGCGCAAGTTCGCCTGACGCAGGCCATTGACCGCAACAGCGAGCCGGAGCTGGACGCCTTCCTGCGCGAGACGCCGCTGCCGCGTCGCCAGCAGCGTGCGCTGGCCGAACTCCCCCGGCTGGGCGGCGCCGACATCGACGCTATCCTTCATCGTGCGGAGCGATTGGCGCTCAACAAGACGATGCAGCACGCCATCATCAATCTGCGCGCCATCTGCGATGTGCTGGCGGCCTGCGGTATGCTGGAGCGAGTCACGTTGGACCTCAGCGAGATTCATAATCTCGGCTATTATACGGGCATCACGTTTGAAGTGTTGGCGCCTGGCGTCGGCTTTCGCATCGCCTCCGGTGGACGTTATGACAACTTAATCGGCACGTTTGGTGCGCCACTGCCCGCGGTGGGCGCGGCCCTGGGGCTGGAGCGCGTCCTGCTGGCGTGGCGACTGGGCGCGACCGCACCGCCCCGCGCGCGCTGGCGCCCGATCTGGTGGTCGCCACTGGGAACCATCCGGCTGCATTTGGAGTTTGCCGAGAGGGCGCGCCGCGCCGGATTGGTCGTCGTCCTCGATCTGGAGCAGCGCAGCGATGCGGCCCTGTGCGCTTATGCCGGCGCTGTCGGTGCGCACGCGGCGCTGGATTGGGGCGTCGCGCCGCCAACCATCTTTGACCTTACCGGCGCGACGCCGGTTGCCGACGCTCTGACCGCGCAGAGTGCACCCGTTCTCCTGGCCAGCCTCCTGGAGAGCAAGGAGTGCAGCCAGGTTCTGGCCGGAAATGAGGTGCGATCTTGATGGAATCCCTTGACGCCGACCGCGCGTCGTTGATGATCGCATTGCCGAAAGGCCGTTTAGTCGACCAGACATTGCAACTTTTCGCCGCCGCCGGGCTGCCCTTGCCGGCTGCCGACAATGGCCGCAAGTTGATCCTTGCCAGCGCGGTCGGCGACATCCGTTATGTCATGTCCAAGCCGGCGGACGTGCCAACTTACGTCGAATATGGCGCCGCGGACCTGGGCATCTGCGGGCTGGACACGCTGCGCGAGAGCCGGCGGCATGTCTACGAGCCGCTGCTGTTGCCGTTCGGCTACTGCCGGCTGTGTCTGGCCGCGCCGGTCGACCGGCCCGACACGCCATTACGCTATGCAAGCCAGCCGCGCGTCGCCACCAAATACCCAAATCTGACCGCCGACTTTTTCCGCGCACGCGGCGTCAACGCCGAGATCATCGCGCTCAACGGGTCGGTGGAGCTTGGCCCGCTGGTCGGGCTGGCCGACCTCATCGTCGATCTGGTCGAAACGGGCAGCACACTGCAAGCCAATGGTCTGGTGGAGACGCGCACAATTATGCAGATCCAGGCCGTGCTCATCGCCAACCGCGCGGCTTACCATCTCAAGCGGACGGCCGTGGAAAATGTAATTGGCCGGCTGCGCACCCATTTGGCGCCGGGATGACAAAGCCGCAGCGCACCTGCGCCGCCTCCTGCTCGCAACTTTCTAAATCGAGGAACGCATGACAGAGATTATCGAATCCAGCCATATTGTTGGCGTCAGATTTGCCCGGCTCAAGGCGTTTGGCGACGACCGTGGCCGCTTTCTGGAGACCTTTCGCAAAGATTGGTTTCCCGAGCGCACCTGGGAGATCGTGCAGACAAATCGCAGCGACAGCCGGGCGGGCGTGCTGCGCGGGCTGCATTATCACTTTCATCAGGTCGACTATTGGTATGTGCCGCGCGGACGCGTGCGCGTGGGATTGGCCGACTTGCGGCGCGCATCGCCGACCTTTGGCGCCAGCGAGGTGATCGAGATCGGCGACCACAACGACACAGGCATCTTTATCCCCACCGGCGTGGCGCATGGTTTCTATGCGTTGACGGACGCCACGCTCACCTATCTGGTCGATAACTACTACGACGGGAGCGATGAATTCGGCGTGGCGTGGGATGATCCGACATTGGCCGTCGCCTGGGGCGTCACAGAGCCTATTCTCTCTGGCCGCGATCGCGCCAACCCGCGGCTAGCGGACATCCCTGTCCGCAACAACCTTAGCGTCTATCCAGAAATATTGATGAAGATTTAACCGCAAAAAAACATAGAAGTTTGGAGCAAGGTATGAAGGATCCTATTCGCATTGGTGTAATTGGCGGCAGCGGCGTCTATCAAATGGAGGCACTGACCGATATCGAAGAGGTGGTGCTCGACACCCCCTTTGGCGCACCGTCGGACGCCTATATCGTCGGCAAGGTGGGTGGACAGCGCGTGGCTTTTTTGGCGCGCCATGGCTGCGGCCATCGCATCAACCCCAGCCGGGTCAACTATCGCGCCAATGTCTACGGCTTCAAGCAGCTCGGCGTCGAGTATCTCATCGGCGTCAGCGCCTGCGGCAGCCTGCGTGAAAACATTGCACCGGGTCACATCGTCATTCCCGACCAGCTCTTTGACCGCACTCATGCGAGGAAACTCAGCTTTTTCGACGACCCCGATGCTGGCACTGCCGGACTGGTCGTCCATGTCGGCGTCGCCGATCCCTTCTGCCCCACCCTCTCCGACATTTGCCACGCGGCGGTCATGGAAACCGGGGCGCCTGTGCATAAAGGCGGCAATTTCATCACCGTTGAAGGGCCGCGCTTCAGCACCAAAGCCGAGAGCCGCGTCTTCCGCACGTGGGGGATGGACATCATCGGCATGACCACAACGCCCGAAGCGCAACTGGCGCGCGAAGCCGAAATGAGCTACGCGGTCATGGCGCACGTCACCGATTACGACGTCTGGCACGCGAATGAGACGCCCGTCACGGTCGAAATGGTCATCCAGACGCTGCTGTCGAACACGGCGGTGGCGAAGCAAGCGGTGCTCAACGCCATCCGCGGGCTGGAAACGGCGGGCGCTTCGCCGCAGGCAGAAGCGTTGCGCGATGCCATCATCACGAACCGAGATGTGGCGCCGGCAGAGGTGGTCGAGCGTCTCGATCTCCTGGTCGGCAAATATTTTCACCAAGCGTGATGGCGATTTGCGGCGCAGAATTTTGTGTTCTCCGCCCGTCTGCGCTATACTGTCTGTTTGTAGGTTTTGTGCCGCAGCAGGAAAGGAAAATGGATCATGGCAAAAAAGGGACCACGGCAGCTTATCAAGATGCGCAGCACCGAAAGCTCGCACATATTCCGACCACGAAGAATCGCCGCAACGATCCGAGCCGGATCGAGCTGCAAGTTTGACCCGATTGTCCGCCGCCACGTCGTCTATCGCGAAGCGAAGTGAGTGCACGCAATCGACCATTGGTATGGTAGGCGCGGGGCACAGCCCTGCGCCTTTGCTTTTCTGCAACAATAGTTGCGGATTGCGTCCATTGAGAAAGTTTTTACACGTAAGGAGCATCATTATTCTCCACGAAACTATAATCTGCTGCTAGACGTTTAGTATGCGTAGAAATTTGCCTGTTTGTCGTAGTATGACGTAAAAACGACGCACAAGTTTAACGCCAGCCCTGCAAAGTCTGGCATACGCAATGAAATGTAGCGCCGGCGTACTGATTCTGTAGGGTCGTTAAAGAGCAAAGTGGAGACGCCTTGCTTATACTGAATGGCTGGAACCTACAGCATTGCGCCTGGATTAGTCTTCATCCAGAAAGTGGTTGCGTCGTCTTGCGACTACTTCTGTGCGACAAGCGCTGCGCAGAAATTTCTGGATAGACATTAACAGAAACTGAGTGACGAGTAAGCCTTATGAAGAAAGCACTGATTTCTGTGCTCGTGCTCATGGCGGTCGCGACCGTAGCAACGCCGGTCATGGCCGCAACGACTGCTAACCCCATCTTTGCAGTCCGCACAAGCACCGAACACACCCAGATGAAAGAAGTTGCCACCCACAACTGGAGCGAAACGACGCCCTTCTCCCCTCTTCGTCAGCGATCTCCTGTGACGCAAACCAATCGTCTGACCACAACGGTGATCCTGACGTCCACAGAAGCGCTGACGCCAACCGTGGCCCGGCTGTATCCTGACTTCGGCTGTAGCCCCGACTTCAACCGTGGCTCTACCTACGGCTGTGCCGCTGACTTTGACTGTCGCGCTGACGGATACCGCCGCGCTGACGTCGACGGTCGAAAGTGAGGACGTTGTGGCCTCCCCTGCTGACGTCGTTTCCGGCGATGACGCTACGCTGGATGGCGCTTACAGCACGATCCTGGAAGGGACGATTATTGCCAACCGCGCCGATGTGGCGATTCGTTTTTTGTGGAAGGCAGCACGTACGAAGTGGCCCCGTTACGGTCGATCCGGCTGGAGTTGGTGCGTGACACCGCGGTCCTGAACCTTTTCAACTGTGAAGCTTCCAAAAGCGACGCCGACCCCGGCTGTTTCTGGGATCCTTATCTGCTGACGCGTGATGGCTTTTACGAGGTCATCGTTAGCCAGCAGCTTGGTGACGAGATCATGCTTTCGCTGCGCACAGCGGGCGCGCCGCCGTCGGATCAGATCTGGATTCAGAATCGCACAGGCGAACGCGAAACCGTGATCGTCAACAACGCGTTATACGAAGTGGCGCCAGCCTCCGTGCAGGAGTTTAGTGTGGCGCCGGGCGATCCTGTGATTGTACAGCTACGTTCGTGCATCGACGCCGGCGGGCAGAACGTCTGTGAATGGGCGCCGCAGGGGGTTGAGCCTGGCTTTTACTACGGCCTGCTGCGCAACGATACACCTGGCCCGAACAACACACGCCTTACCACGGTTACGCTGCAAGGCATCATCGCCAGCAGCGGCGAAACCGTCAAGGCGCCGCCGCAGGCGCTTTGCCGGCTGCGCGTCCCGACCTTGAATGTGCGCAATGGCCCAGGTCTGGAATTTCCGATCATTGCCAAGATTCGCGGCACGGAGAGTGAACCGGGTTCGGTCATTGTCGTAGGTTTCGACGCCACGCAGACGTGGATGCAGGTGACAGAGCGCGTGGCGCGCGATGGATGGGTCACGGCGGATCCGGAATTTATTCTATGTGAGGGCGATCTGGCTCAGTTGCCAGTGGACGGACAGCCCGCTGCCGCACTCGCCACTGCTGCGCCAACCGAAGAAGTCGCCCCCCCTGCGCCGACCGAGAGTGTAGCCGTCGCCGAGCCGACCGAAGCTGCCGTAGTGGAAGAGAACGCCACAAGCGAGGAACCGCCTGTAGTGGAAGAAGCGCCTGCTCCCAGCGAAGCGCCGCCGGCTGAAGCGGAGACGCCCACCGAGGAAGCTACGCCGATGCCGCAGGTGGCCGAAGTGCCGGAAGGGTTGGCGCGCATCGTCGTCAACAATGGCTTCGACCAAGTCATGCGGTTCACGCTTGACCAGAAGTTTCGGCCAGAGCGCGATAATTTGACCGGCGAATGGGATCTTGAGCCTGGGGCCTCGATCACCATCCTGGTGTATCCGGGCATGGTGGCTTTTACCGCCAGCACACCCTGGCGCGGCTTGTCTGATAACGCCGACTTCTTGATCAATGAGAAAGAAGAACGCGTGCTTTGGCTCTATTTCGTCCCTGATCCGGTCGAAAAAGATGTTTGGAATCTCCAATTCTGATGAGGTCCATGTCTGATAACGGGTGCGTAAGCCATCCGTTTCACTAAAAAGGAAGCGCCTGCCTCGGTTACACGCCGAGGCAGGCGCACGTCAAGAGACTCATCAGCAGCGCCAGCCTCCCAAAGCGATGCAACGCATCAGGTATTCAAGCGGTTTGAGCACAAAATCCGCGGCCACCGCTGGTCATCCACACATCACACGCGACCAGCTGCCCTTTCGACCATCACTGCTTCAGGCGCCGGCGCCAACGCAGGCAAGCGTCGCATGGCATAAGCAAGCGCAATCGCCTGCACCAGCGCGCCGGTCCAAAATGAGAGCGTGCTGCTGAGGTCGAAGGCAAAGCCGGCCCACAGCGGCCCCGTCGCCCGACCCAGCGCCTGGAAGGAATTATTAAGCCCCATCGCCGCGCCTTGTCCCTCCCGCGCGCGTTTGGAGATCAGCGAAGTGACGCTGGGCTGGAGCAGCACATTGCCGCTGGTGAAGAGCAACGCGGCCGCGCTGAAGAGCCAGAGCGTCGGCGCCAGCGCCAGCCCGGCAAAGCCGGCAATCCCAATCGCCAGCCCGCCCTGCACGACGCGCGCCTCGCCCACTTTGCGCGTCAACGGCCCGATCACCGCGCCTTGCTGGATCACCGACAGGACGCCCATCCCGCCCATGATCAACCCCACCTGCGCCGGCCCCATGCCAAAGCGCGCCGCGCCGTAGAGCGCCAGCACCGCCTCCATGTTGGCGAGCGCAAAGGCCAGCAGGAAAGCGAGCGCGTAGAGAAAACCCGACGGCCCGCGCAGCCCCGCCAGCAGATAGGTGAGGCGGCTGCCGCTGGCTTCACTCGGCGCGCTGCGCTGTGCGGCCGACAATGACTCCGGCAGCAGGAAGGCGATCAGCGGCAGGGCCAGCAGCGCCAGCAGCCCGCTGACAAAGAAAGGGATCGACAGGTTGATCGTCTCGCCGCTGGCCGGGTCGGTGGTGACCTGCAGCAGCGCGGCGAGGCCCGCAGGCAGCGCCGGGTTGACATGCACCAGCAGGCCGCCCAGCAGCGGGCCAAAGATCATGCCCATGCCCATTGCCGCGCCCATCATGCCGACGCCGCGCGCTCGATTCTCCGCGGTGGTGGTGTCGGCGACATAGGCCATCGCCGTGGGCAGCGCGGCCGAGGAAAGCACGCCCGCCAGCGAACGCGCCAGGATGAACCAGAGCAGACTCTGCGCGATCCCTTGTAGAAAGAACGCGCCCGCAAAGCCGGCAATGCCGATCAGCAGCACCGGCTTGCGCCCGATCCGATCCGACAGGCGCCCCCACAGCGGCGCAAAGAGAAACTGCATGAAGGAGTAGAGCGCGATCATCAACCCCAGCGCCGTGCCGGAGGCGTCGAAGTGAATGATGTAGAAGGGCATCAGCGGGATGGCAATGCCAAAGCCCAACATGACGATCACCAGCGACGCAAAGAGCACAGCCAGCGCGGCGCGGTTGGATGAAGGTCCCGCCGGTTGTGGCGTGGCTGCAGGCAGAGAGGAAAGCATGGACATGAGTAAGCGCGGCTCCTCACCAGGTGAATAAACGGGCGGTAAGCAAAAGTGCTCTTTTATTCTACTCCCTGGTGCAAAGCCAGCCCAAAGCACCGCCGTCGAAGGTCTACTTTGGGACGTACTGGGCGGCTCCCAAGTCGATTGGCGCCTGCACGCGCGGCCTGCTCACGCGCCCGCCAGAAGCTCCGCCTGCTCGATGACGATCTTCGTCGCCCCTTCCTGCAAGTCGGGCGGATAGCCATATTGTCGCAGCAGGCGTTTGACGGCGATGCGCATCCGCGCCCGCGCACTCTCCTGCACCGACCAGTCGATCGTTGCGTTGCGGCGCACGGTCTGGAGCAGCTCTCGCGCCAGAAAGGCAAGCTGCGCGTCGCCCATGACCTGTACCGCACTTTCGTTGGCCGCCAGCGCGTCGTAGAAGGCGAGTTCGTCGGCGTTCAGCCCCAAGTCGTCGCCGCGGCGATGCGCTGCCTGCATTGCCTTGGCCAGCTCGATCAGTTCGGTAATCACCTGCACGGCGGAGACGGCCTGCCGGTTGTAGCGATCCACCGCGCCGGCCAGCATGTCGGCAAAGGAGCGCGCCTGCACCAGGTTTGTGCGCCGCTGCGCCTTGATCTCATCCTCAATCAACCGGCGCAACAATTCAACCGCCACATTCTTGCGCGGCAGCGCCTTGACTCGACCAGAAACTCGTCGGAGACAATCGAGATGCGCGGGCGATCCAGCCCAGCCACGGCAAAGAGATCGATGATGCCGTCGGGCACCACCGCACGGACCAACTGCTGCACCGCGGCGTCGAGTTCCTGCGTGGTGCGCCCGCTGCGTGTGACGCCGGCTGTCTCGGTCTTGACCAGCGGGCCGCGCACCGCTACAAAGAAGGCCACCTCGTTGCGGATCGCCAGCGCGGCTTCGTGCGGTACGGCCAGGGCGAAGGCGCGGCCAAGCGCCGTCACTGCGTCGATGTAGCGCGCCTTGAGCTGGTCGCGCCCGCCCAGGATGAAGTCCACCGCTTGCGACAACACGGTGAGCCGCTCGGTCGGCAGCGCGCTGAAAAAGGCGGTGTAGTCGAAACCGTGGAACATCGCCGCGACGACCTCGTACTTCTCCTGCATCACCTCGGCGGCCGCGTCCTGCAAGCGCCCGGCGAGTTCTTGATCACCCTCGGTGTAATCCTGCAACGCCTGCTGCAACTGCGTCTGCATCGGCAGATACGCCACGATCAGCCCGCCGTCCTTGCCGGGATAGACGCGGTTGACCCGCGCGATCGCCTGCATCAGGTTGTGGCCGTGCATGGGCTTGTCTACATACATGGTGTGCAGCGACGGCGCATCGAAGCCGGTGAGCCACATGTCGCGCACGATGACGATCTGGAAGTCGCTTTTGGGGTCGCGGAAGCGGTCGGCCAGGTGCTTGCGCCGGGTTGGTGCGGATGTGCTGCTGCCACGGCTCCGCCATCCGCCGAACCGGTCATCACCACCTTGAGCACGCCCTTGTCGTCGCCGGCGTCGCACCAGCCGGGACGCAGCGCAACCAGGGCGTCTGCATCGCCACGCAAATCTCGCGGCTCATGCAGACGACCATGGCCTTGCCCGGCAACGCCTGGGTGCGCAGCTCGAAATGTTGCACGATGTCGGCGGCGACGAGGTTGATGCGGTCGAGGTCGCCCACCACCGCGGCGATCTGCGCCCATTTGCTCTGGAGCCAGGCCTTGCTCGTCTCCTCCTCGCCCTCGGTCACTTCGTCAAACTCGGGGTCGATGCGCGGCGCCATGCGTTCGTCCAGCTTCATCTTGGCGTAGCGCGCCTCGATGTAGATCGGCACAGTGGCCGCATCGTCGACCGCGCGCTGGATATCGTAGACGTCGATATACTCGCCAAAGACGCCGCGCGTGTCGTGGTCGGTCTTGGAGACCGGCGTCCCCGTAAAGCCGATAAAGGTGGCGTTGGGCAGTGCATCGCGCAAGTACTTGGCGAGGCCGTAGACCTCGCGCACCTGCTCGTTCGTGGTGATGTAGCGCGCCTCGAAGCCGTAGTGCGAGCGGTGCGCTTCATCCACGATAAAGATGATGTTGCGCCGCGCCGACAAGGTGGGGTTGCTGTTGTCGCCGGGGTCGGGCAGGAACTTCTGGATCGTCGTGAAGATGACGCCGCCCGCGGCCGTGGCGCCGAGCAGGGCGCGCAGGTCGGCGCGGTCTTTGGCCTGCACCGGCTTCTGGCGCAGCAGCTCGTGACCCGGCGCAAAGGTGTTTCCCAGCAACTGGTCGTCGAGGTCGTTGCGGTCGGTCAGCACGACGATCGTTGGGTTCTCCATCTGTGGCTGCAAGATGATCTTGCCGGCGTAGAAGAGCATGGTCAGGCTCTTGCCGCTGCCCTGCGTGTGCCAGACCACACCGGCCTTGCGGTCGCCGCGTGCGCCCACCGCATCATCCACGGCATTGCCCGCCGCCGCGCCGACCGCGCGCAGCGTCTCCTGCACCGCTTTGTTGGCGGCAAAGAACTGGTGATACTGGGCGATCTTCTTGACGATCTCGGCGCCGGTCACTTCGAAGAAGGTAAAGTGACGGATCAAGTCGAGCAGGCGCACCGGGTCAAGCGCGCCGCGGATCAGCGTCTCCAGCAGCGAGCATCCCTGCTCCAGCCCCTCACCGTCGATGCTGCGCCAGCGTTTGAACCACTCGAAGCCGCCGGTCAGGCTGCCCAGCCGTGCATCGACGCCGTCGGCCACCACCAGCGCGGCATTGTAGGCCAGCAGGTCGGGAATCTCCGCCTTGTAGGTCTGGAGTTGCTGGTAGGCGCTGTGGACATTCGCTTTCTCGTCGGCCGGATTCTTCAACTCCAGCACCGCCAGCGGCAGGCCGTTGACAAAGAGCACGATATCGGGGCGCCGCGTCCCTTCAAGCTGCGCGTCCGGGTTGGCCTGTGCGCCCAACCGCGTCACGGTGAACTGGTTGACGGCCAGCCAATCGTTGGTGCGCCGGCAGGTCGCCGGGTCGAAGTCGAGCAGGCGCGCACTCTTGTAGACGGTGCGCCCCTTCTCCTGGTAGCTGACCGGGACGCCGTCGATCAGCAGCTTGTGCAGCGTGTGGTTGTTGGTGTAAAGGCTGGGGCTGTCGAAGCGCCCCAGCCGCCGCACCGCCTCGTCGATGGCCGCGGCCGGCAGCGCCGGATTGAGCCGCACCAGCGCGCTGCGCAGCCGGCCCACCAGCAGCACTTCCTTGTAGCTGGCGCGCTCGGCGCCCGGCTGTTCCGGCGCAATCTCGGGGCCGTGGCGGATGGTGTAGCCGGTCGCTTCCAGCCAGATCAGCGCGGCTTCTTCGACAATGGATTCGGTGAATTTGTCGCTCATTTGCCCCGCCTCTTCTCCTGCCGCACCCGATACAGCCGCTCTGTAAAGCCGCCTTCCTCTTCAAAGGCAGCCGCCTGCGCGGCGAGCTGGCGGTCTAGGAGGGCCGTGGCAACAACAATCAGCACCAGAGCCGCGTTGGCGGCTGTTCCTGCGTAGTCCGTTGGCGTCGTTCCTGTGGACAGTGTGGACGGTGAAGACCCTGTGGACGCCGCCGAGTCGATCATCGCCGCGCCCTGTCCACCGCGCCCACCCAAAGCCCGATCCTGAACCACCTTCACCCAACGCGCCACCTCATCGGCTGTTTTGCAGCGCCGATCGATCAATTCTTGGCGCCGTGGGTCGCTGTGCTCCCACAACGCATACCCCCGCTGCCGCAGAAAATCCTCATAATCCAGCCGCAGCTCCTCCAGGCTGGCGCGCGCCACGTTGGTCAGCTTCATCTCCATTTTCTTCGACGTGCCCGACGCCTGGCTGCCTTCGGCGATATTCTGGACGCCCGACCGCGCGGCCTGCACCATCTGATCGTGGGTGCGGCTGCGTTTGTCGATGTAGCGGTCGCAGAAGCGCACCGTCACATCGTAGGCCAACTGCGCCAACTGGAAGCTCTTCAAATGGCGGTAGCCCCCATGCGGCGGGATC
>JADJVW010000053.1 GCA_016710365.1 Candidatus Caldilinea saccharophila
GCTGGGTGACGAGTCCGATCCTCAACCAACAAGATTGGGAAGCGTTGTTGGCTGGGGATGAAGCGCGCCTCGATCCTGAGTTACGCGAGATTCTTTATCGCAATGTTCAAGACCTGGAGCGCAGTTTGGAAGATGACACGCTTTCGGCGTTAGCGTGGATGATTGCCGATGGCGTGTTGAGCTTCAAGTTGGCGCTGCCGCGTGGCAAGCTTGACGACGGCGATTTCCACGACAAGTTTGGAATTTTCACCGACCTGGCGGGTGACCAGGTGAGCTTCAACGGCTCGTACAACGACAGCATCCAGGGTACACGCAATTACGAGTCGATCAAAGTGTTCAGGTCATGGGAACCGATCTTTTGCCCCCGCTCGTGAAGTCGGAACAGGAGCGATTTGACCGGCTGTGGTGCAATTTGGACCCAAACGTGCGTGTCTTTGAGGTGGCGGAGATGACCGAGTCAATGCTGCGGCTGCGCGCAAGCGAACGCCCGTACCCGGCGCCGGGGTGGCTCAAGCACACAATATGCCACTGCTAGACAGAACAGGATAGTCGCTTGTTTGACCTCGCTCAATACATTCACAAATTCACTATACTCCGCCGAGACCCCGCCAAAGGCTGGCCTGCCTCAACTCGTGGCAAATCACCCTACAAACCACTTCTTCTCCTCGCCGCCCTCGACCAGTTCGACCAGGGGCAGCTCACCCACAATCTGATCGAACTCACCGCTGACCTGGGCAACCTGTTCGAGCTCTATTGCGCAACTGTACTGCTGCCTGGCATGGGCTGCAACATCGCAATGCCCTTCTTTCACATGCAGGGTGAAGGCTTTTGGCAACTTGTTCCGTTGCCGGGCAAGGAAGCCAACGTTGCTTCTGGGTGGCGACTTATCACGGAGAGCCAGCTACTCAATAACGTTGCCGGCGCGCGGCTAGACGATGAGCTATTCACCTTGCTCGCCGTCAAGGAGAATCGAGACGTACTCCGGGCTGCCCTCATTGACGCCCACTTCGTCGAGGCGACACAGCCGCTGCTCTGGGAACGCGTTGCTACCAACCAGGCGGCCTTCTTGTACAGCAGTGAATTACTGGAGCAAGCGCGGAAAAAGCTCAAAGAACTGCGCCCATCACTCGAAGATGATGGCTTTGCACGCGAAGTACGCGACCAGGGCTTTCGGCGCGCCGTCGTCGTTGCTTACAATCATCGGTGCGCGTGCTGCGGACTACGCATCGTCACGCCGGGCGGGCACACGGCGGTCGAGGCAGCGCACATTATCCCGTGGAGCGAATCCCGCAACGATCAGCCCACCAATGGCATGGCGCTGTGCCGGCTCTGTCACTGGTCCTTCGACGAAGGGCTGATGAGCGTCGCCACGGACTATCGTGTCATCCTGTCACCACAGCTTGCGGCGCATGGCAATATGCCGGGACTGCTCTCAATGCTGGATGCTCGACCAATCTTTCTGCCGCTAGAAACTACCCTTCATCCTGACCCCGCCAATCTCGACTGGCGCAATAAAAAGATCTTTCGTAAGGTCCAGCGTTTCCAGCAGTTTCTCAACTCCTTTTCCTTTTCGGTCAATGACAGTCCAAGCGACATCTTCAGTGTGTTCGCCGTCAACTGGATGCTTGAACTTTGTTTGCTCATGCGGCCGCGCAGCATAGCGCGCCCTTCCCAGGTCGGATTCTGGCGTGACCACTCCAGCCCACTCCACGGTTTGAGCCGTGCCTGCCAGTCGTTAGGGTGTGTGATAGACAGCATTTATCGTGAATAGCGCAATCGACCGGTTGGAGATAGTCGTTCGTTCATAATCGACGCGCCCCTGAAAGATCGGTGCTTCTTCGGTGAGGCGTCTTGCAACGCTGGCAAGCGGCTTTACCGGATCGTGCGTAACACGACGCGAAGCATTCTGCTGCACATATGTCTGATTGAGCCACGCAAAGATCGCCGGCGATCTCTCCAGTGTAGGGTCGGGAAAGAGCATGACAGCAACCGTGTTATCCGTCAGCGTTGGTGTATTGACTAACAGTTGCTCAATGGCAGCGCGGCGGTGTTGTCCGTCCTGAATAACCATGACCGCCCGTAGCGGGATTTTGACTGAGCCGAGTTCGGGAAATGACTCACTGGCGGGGGCGAACTCTACCGTAGCGGTCACTGTTGCCACGAATGGCGCTAGCACATACTCATCTGCGTGCGTTTGGACAAAACGGGCAAGATTCGCGACTTTTCCCTGATCAAGTGGCGGTCGCGGCTGCCAGGTTGCCGGCGCCTGAATCCCATCGAACACAAAAATGCGCGGGACCAAATGGAGCGGACAGAGCAGTATGTGATACTTCCCGCCAAATGTGCAGGGATTTATTGAGCGCCAGCGCATCACCGTCCCCGCACGGTATACCCCACCCTCGCCTTCACCAGCGACCGCGCGGCAATGTCCTGCGTGATCGCCAGCCCGGAGGCGATGACAGACCCCGCGCCGATCGTGACGCCTGGCTCGATAGCAATGCCCGTGCCAAAACGCACGCCGTCGCCGATGCGCACGCGGCTCGATGTGACCACGGCCGGGCCAAAGCTGCAATGGCTGCCCAGCACGCAGTGATGCTCAATGCTGCAATAGGCGCTGAGAAAGTTGTTGTCGCCCACCGTGGCGCACGCGCCGACGTGGCAAAAGGCCATTACCACGTTGCCCACGCCCAGCGCCACGTTCATCCCGACCACCGCGCTGGGATGGATCACGTTGGCAAAAGGGATGCCCCGCGCCTGCCACGCCGTGAAGATGCGTTCCCGAAACGGAATGCTCGTGCTCACCGAGATCACCGCCGCGTCGATGGCGCCTGCCGCCAGCAGATCCGCGACGCGATCCTCGTCGATGGCGCCGATGATGGGCACACCTGCCACCTGCTTGCCGTGGATCGCCGCGTTGTCATCCATGATCGCCACGCCGCGCTGCTGCGGAATACGCGCCAGCGCATCAAGAATCTGCACCGCCCCGTTCCCCCCGCCGACGATCAGCAGCCGCTGCACGCGCTGCGCCGGATAACGGTCGTCGACCAGATCGGGGAGGTGGGGTGTTGAGGTGTTGAGGTGTTGGGGTGTTAGGGTAGACTCCCTGTCTCCCTCTCCCTGTCTCCCCCCTTTCCCTGTCTCCTCTCCCTGTCTCCCCTCTCCTGTCTCCCCCTCTCCCTGTCTCCCCTCTCCTGCCTCTCCTCCGCCCCTCGCCCCTCGCCCCTCGCTCCACCACCGCCAGGACGTCCGCCTCGGTGATGCGGTCGCCTGGTGCGTGGATCACCGCCAGGTCGATGCCGTGGCGCTGGGCCAACAATTCGGCCTTCTTGGTTGCCGGTTTCGTGCTGCCGTCCTGGCGTGGCTGAGTGCGTTCCGGAGCAGTCTGCTGCGCTGCCAGCCATGCTTGCGCCGCGGCCGTCGATGCTGCGCCGGGGCTGAGCGCAGCGATCACCGCGCCGACGGCTGCCTCCGCTCCGCTGTCGACTAGCGGGTGCAAATAACCTGCCTGTGGCGCCTCGATATCCAAAACGCTCTTCGTCGTCTCGGCCACAGCCACAACTTCACCTGCATTGACCCAATGCCCTGCTGCCTTTGTCCACTCGACAAGGGTGGCGGTCACATCGTTTGGCCCCGACTGAGGGAGATAGATCGGTGTGAAATCAGTCATAGCGAACTCTTTGAAATCAACTCGAAGATAGCCGCCTCTATGGACGACGCCGACGGCAGCACTGTCTCTTCCAGCGTTTTTGCGGCAGGAATCACCGTTGGCGCGGCGCCGAGACGCGCAACAGGTGCAAGCAGGCGATCAGCGGCCTGCACGCTGACTTGGGCGGCGACTTCTGCGCCCCAACCAAAGGCGACCGGGCCTTCTTCAACCACCAGCACGCGCCCGCTCTGTCGCGCGGCCTCCACCAGCGGCGCCGCATCCAGCGGGCTGATGCACGACGGCAGGCACACCAGCAGCCGAATTTCCTCGCCTGCCAGGCGCTCCAGCAGCGGAACGAGCAGTCGGCTCATCCCGCCATAGGCGATCACCGTCACGTCCGGCGTCTCGCCTTCGCCATAATTACGCGCCAGCGCCACCGGATACGCAAAGCGATCCGCCCTCTCTGTCATCTGCACCACACCACCCGCCTTCACGCCCTCCCAATCCCCAATCTCCCAATCTCCCAATCTCCCAATCTCGCCCCTCGCCCCTCGCCCCTCGCCCCTCATCAACTCCATCGGATACAACAGCTTGTTCTCCACAAAGATCACCGGCTGCGGATCGGCCACCGCTTGACGCAGCAGCGCGCCGGCGTCGTGCAGCTGCGAGGCGGCCACGATCCTGAGATGCGGGATGCCAAAGAAGAGCCGTTCGAGCGACTGGCTGTGCGTCGGGCCGTAGCCGCGACCGCCGCCCATCGGGGTGCGGATCACCAGCGGCACGCGTACCTGGCCATTGTACATGGCGGGATATTTGGCCGCATGGTTGACGATCTGGTCGGCAGCCAGCGTGACAAAGTCGCCAAACATGATTTCGGCGATAGGGTGCAGCCCGCGCAGCGCCATGCCGACGCTCATGCCCACAATCGACGCCTCGCAGATCGGCGTTGTGCGCACGCGGTCGGGAAAGCGGGTGGACAGCCCCTTCGTCACCTTGAAGGCGCCGCCGTAGGGGTCGAGAATGTCTTCGCCTAGCACGACGGCCTGTGGGTCTGCGTCAAGGATGGTATGGAGCGCGTTGCGCAGGCTGTCGAGGTAGGAGATTGGAGAGTAGAGATTGGAGATTGGAGATTGGGCGATTGGGCGATTGGGCGATTGCGTTGTTTCAATCTCCAATCTCCAATCTCCAATCTCTCCCATTCTAGCGTGAAACTCGGCCGCCCTTTGCGGCTCCTCCGCCAGCGCCTTGTCGACCGCGGCCTGGATGCGTTGTTCCACCGCGGCGTCGATCTCCGCTCGTTGATGGTCTGGCAGCGTTGCCGCCAGCCGCGCCAGCGGATCAGCCGCCCAATGGCGCTGCAATTCCTCGGCGGTGCGGGTATCGTCGCCCTTGCTGTGCGGCGCGAGGCGGTAGGTGTGCAGGGTGAGAAAGAAGGGCCGTTGCTGGCTGCGCACGAAATCGACCGCCTGCCGCGCCGCGGTGTGGACGGCCAGCACATCGTCCGCCTCCAATTCGGCGCAGTCGATGCCAAAGGGCTGCGGCCGCTGCGCCAGTGTCCCGGCGTGCTCTAACGAGCGGTGCGTGCTCTGCGCGTACTGGTTGTCCTCCAGCACGAAGAGCAGCGGCAGCGACCAGAGGCTGGCGAGGTTCATGCTTTCGTAGACGACGCCCTGGCCCAGCGTGCCGTCGCCCAGAAAAACGGTCACGACCGCGCCGCTCTCGCGCATCTGTTCGGCAAAGGCCGCGCCGGCCGCGTTGGGGACGATGCCGCCCTGCACACCGTTGGTGTAGAGGTTGCGCACGTGCAGGTGCTGCGTGCCGCCCACGCCGCCGACCACGCCTGTGCGCCGCCCCAGCAGCTCGGCCACCAGCCCTTCGACGTCGTCGCACCAGACCAGAAAATGGCCGTGCGCGCGATGGCTGGAAAAGATCACGTCGCGGCTGCGATTCAGCGCGTTGACCACCCCGACGGCACACGCCTCCTGCCCGATCGACGTGTGCACGGTGCCCGCCATCAACCCGCGGCTGTAAAGGTCGAAAAAAGTCTGCTCCGTGCGCCGGATCAACTGCATCTGCGCGTAGAAGCGCTCAATCTTCATACACCCGCCACCCCAAATCCTCCGGCTCGGCGTCCGCGATGGTGTCCAGCTTGAGGCGAATGTATTTGCCGTGCGCGATGGCGGCGACCGTGCCGTCGGGCAAGTAGATTTCGCCGGTGCCCTCGAAAAGGTGATGGATATCGCGCGTGATGCGCCCGCGCGCCTCCAGCTCGACGCCCAGCGGCACCGGCTTGCGGAAGCGCACCGTCAGCTCGGCGGTGACGCCCCACGTAGAGGGATCCTCGCCTTCGTCGATGTTGACGGCGCGGCCGATCGTCTCGTCGAGGATGCCGGTGATCACGCCGCCGTGCATACGATTGGGATAGCCTTGATGGTAGGGCTGGCCGGTGAAGCGCGCCAGAATTTCGCCGCTGCCATCCTCGGCAACAGTTTCATAAAAACTGACGTGGACGCCGGCGCTGTTTTGACGCCGCAGACGAAGCAGTTGTGGCTGTTGGGTTGTTTGTTCACAAATTACGCCTTCTCCTCGCTGCGATCCGTCGCCGGTGGCGGTTCGACCGAAAGCGCCGAAATTTCCGCGCGCGCCGCCGGCGTCATCGCCAGATCACCGGCGGCCAGCGACGGTTCAAGCTGCGCCAGATTGCGCGCGCCGATGATCGGCGCGGTCACGGCCGGATGGTTCATCACCCACGCCACGGCCAGCGTGGCCGGATGCTGGCCGCGCGCCTGCGCATACTGCATGAGGCGCTCCGCCACCGCGTAATGCATCTCGTCGCCGTAGCGCTTCTGATACATCGTGTTCTCGACCAGCCGCCCGGCGTCTGGCCGCTGCCCCACGCCGTACTTGCCGGTCAACAGGCCGCCGCCGAGCGGACTGTAGGGGATCACGCCGATCTGCTCCGCCTGCGCCAGCGGCAGCAGCTCGACCTCGGCCTGGCGCTTGGTGAGGTTGTACATCGGCTGCATCACGGCAAAGCGCGCCCAGTGGTTGCGCGCTGACAGACCCAGGGCGCCGGCGATCTGCCACGCCGCCCAGTTGCTCACCGCCGG
The DNA here is from genome assembly GCA_016710365.1 of Candidatus Caldilinea saccharophila. Lineage (GTDB taxonomy): Bacteria > Chloroflexota > Anaerolineae > Caldilineales > Caldilineaceae > Caldilinea > Caldilinea saccharophila. The sequence goes on from JADJVW010000053.1 coordinate 6,757, forward strand.
GTAGAGAATCTTACCCTGCTGCACCAGCGTGTCGAGCGCAGCCAGCGTCTCCTCCATCGGCGTGCTGGCATCGAAGCGGTGGCAGAAGTAGACATCGATGCGATCCGTGCCCAGCCGGCGCAGGCTATCTTCGACTTCGCGCAGGACGTGGCGCCGCGCCAGTCCGCTGCCGTTGAGACCGTCGCGCATCGCAAAGCCGACCTTGCTGGTGATGACCAGTTCGTCGCGGTGGCCGGCCATAAACTTGCCGAGCAACTCCTCAGCGCGGCCGCGACCGTAGACATTGGCGCAGTCGAAGAAATTGACGCCCGCGTCGCGACAGCGCGCATACATCGCCGCCGAGGTCGCTTCGTCGGCGTCGCCGCCAAAGGACATCGCGCCGAAGCAGAGGCTGGAAACGGTCACGCCGGTGCTGCCTAAGAGACGATAGTGCATAGTATATACTTCCTTCCTGTGATCAGTTGCCACTTTGATGCAGTGGCGAAGCGAGGCCGCGACGCGCAGAAAAAACCGGTGAACCCTTTGCTGCTTTTCCTCTGCGAACCTCTGCTGCTCCGCGCCTCCGCGTCGAGAATATTGTCGTTTCTCACTGGCTGGCTTGATGCTCCGCCAGCAGCAGCGCGCCGATAGCCGTGGCGTACCCCGGCCGCTCGACAAGCTGAAGTTCGGCGGCGTAGTACTGGCCGACCAGCGCGATGACCTCGCGCAGGGATGCCATGTCGAGCATGTGGCCGATCAGCACGATGCGTTCGCACTGCTGGGCGCGCGCGGCGTTGATCGTGATCAGCGCGATGGTTTGGCCGATAAGATTGACCAGCGCCGCGGCCAGATCCGCGCGGCTGACGTCGCCGTGAAAGCTGGAACGGCCCAGCCGCCCGAAGTTGACGGCAGTGGCGTCCGCGGGCAGCGAGCCGATCGGTCCGGTGATCACATCGGCGAGGCTGAGGTCAGCGCCGTTGCGGTCGCCTGCTGCGGCCAACTGCTCGATCTCCAACGGATCCATCGTGCCCAGGATCAGTCGCGCCAGGCCAAGCATGGCGCCGCCGCCGACTGCACTGCCAGAGACGTGCGCGTAGGCGTCCCCCTGCGCCTTGATCAGCGCGGTGCCGGAGCCGCAGCTTGCCACCATCAACGGCACAGCGCGCTGCTCGCCCTCCAGCCCCAGCAGCGCCTGTCCGCCGCGACCGATGGCCTGCACTTCGCTGATCTTTAGAATGCTGGTGCTGCACAGGAAGTCGGACAGCACGCGGTGGCGGCCGCCAGTCACGGCCAGCCACGGCAGCGCACTCAGGTCAACATCGTGCGCGGCCAGCAGTGCGACTACGCTGGCTTCATCCGGGTCGCGGGTGTAAGGCTGGCTCCAGGTGATCAGTTCGTCGCCGCGTCGCACCACCACATCGGTGTTGCTGATGCCGAAGTCATTTGGCCGCGGTCAGGGTTGGCGCATCACGTCCACCCGTTAATTGCTGTGGCATTGGCGTCATGGTGGTCACGCGGCGACCGTTGCATCCTGCTGATGCAGCAACATTTCAGCCTGCTCAACCAAAATACGGTTGCCGATAAACAACGGCACGCGTTGATGCAACTGCTCCGGCTGGATGTCGAGGATCGCCCGTGCGCCATCCGAGGCATAGCCGCCAGCCTGCTCGATCAGAAACGCAAGCGGGTTGGCCTCATAAACAAGCCGCAGCTTGCCGCCCGGTTTTTGGGGGTCTTTATGGTCTGCAGGGTAATAGAAGACGCCGCCTGCCAGCAAATTGCGGTGAAAATCGGCCACCAGCGAACCGATATAGCGCAACGACAGTCCCGGCTTTTCCGGTGTATCGTGTTGCAGCCATGCCGTGTATGCCTGCACGCCTGGCGCCCAATAGGGTTGATAGCCCTGGTTGACGCTGTAATATTTGGGTTTCGCCGGCAGCATAAGATGTGGATGCGAAAGCAAAAATTCACCGATCGCGGGATCGAGCGTGAAGCCATGCACCCCCTGGCCAGTCGAGTAGACCATCATCGTGCTGGCGCCGTACAGGATGTAACCGGCAGCCACCAACGCACGCCCCGGCTGGAGCACATCTTCCAGCGCGCCTCGGCCAGTGGTGGTCTTGCGCCGGTAGATGCCAAAGACCGTGCCGATGCTTACGTTCATGTCGATATTTGACGAACCGTCGAGCGGGTCAAAAACCAGCACATACGGCCCGACAGAGAAGCGCTCCGGGATCGGAATGACATCTTCGACCTCTTCCGACGCCATGACAGCCAGACGCCCCGTGTGATCGTTGAGGCGGAAGATCGTGCGCTGCGCAAAGGCGTCGAGTTTCTGCACTTCCTCGCCCTGCACGTTCTCCTCACCTGCGCTGCCCAGAATCTCAGCCAGCCCCGCACGCGTCGTTTTGCTGGCGATGATCTTGGCTGCTAGCGCCAGATCGTAAAGAAGATTTGTCAGTGTACCGGTCGCTTCCGGGTGAGATTGTTGCTGCTCCAGGATGTAGCGATCGATCGTGATCAACTTGCCCATATAGCTCTGTGCGTCAGTCACCTTTGACCTCCTGCAAAGTCTGAATCAAGGATGAAAAATTTATTGTCGTGAGTATACCATGCAGGCTGTTGCATTGGCGTTGTCGAAACTCTGGGGCGCCTCCAAAAGGGCGCAGCCTAAAAATTTGGCAGCCTGATGCGTAGGTCGGGCTACCAGCCCGACGTAGACCCGGCGCACACCTGCTCCGAAAACTTGGTTTGACAGCCAGATGCCAGACTGCTATACTCCTTTCTATTCGCCATATCGAAAACCATTCATATCTGTGAACACTGCGTATGGATCGTCTGAAGCAACCTGAAGGCGTGAAGTCGGCGTTGCGTGTGCTCGACATCTTTGAACTGCTCGCCCAATATCCCGATGGCATCAGCCTTTCGGAGATTTCCGCCAAACTGTCGATTCCCAAGAGCAGCACACACAACTTGCTTGCTACATTGATGAGCCGGAGCTACTTACGCGAGGGGCGACACGACCGCACCTATCGCCTGGGCGCGCGGCTTTTCGAGCTTGGCAGCAGTTACATGGCTGGCGCCGATTTGCTGACCGAGGGGCAGGAGGTGGTGCGTGAGACCGCGCACGCCTGCGATGAGACAGTGCATCTTGCTATCCTTGACGGCAATGAGGTGCTTTATATTGCCAAGGAGGAGGGGACGAATACCGTGCGTATGGTTTCCGCGGTCG
>JADJVW010000054.1 GCA_016710365.1 Candidatus Caldilinea saccharophila
TGTTGACGCCAAAGAGCGGCGTGCGCGCCTCGTTGTCGCTGAGGATGTTGGTTACGAGATAGGCGGCGGCGGGCGAGATTGCCTGGCGGCGCGGCGCGGCCGACAGCTCGAACGGCCGCCCACGGCTATCCGTCATGCGCAAGATCGGCGTTGGCTCCACATAGGCGCCTTGGTTGGCGATGGTGTGATAGGCCGTTGCCAGCTCGAACAGCGTTACTTCGGAGCCGCCCAGCGTCATTGCCAGCCCGGCGCGCACAATATCGTCCTCATCCAGGCTGGCAATGCCCATACGATTGGCCGTTTCGACAAAGCGCGGCAGCCCCAACCCTTCCATGAGCTTGACAGAAGGCACGTTGAGACTGTTCGCCAGCGCCATGCGCACAGTCACCGGGCCGCGCAATTTGCTGTCGTAGTTGCGCGGGGTGTACGGCCGCGACCCTGTGATGGGATACGTGACCGACAGATCCCAGAGCACGGTGGCCGGGCTGACGATGTTGGCGTCGAAGGCTGCGGCGTAGATCACCGGTTTGAGCGCGCTGCCTGGCTGGCGCTGGCGCAGGACAACGTTCACCTGCCCGTCAATCGCCTCATTGGCGAAATCGGCGCTGCCGACCATCACCAGCACTTCGGCGCTGCCCGGCTTGAGCGCCACCAGCGCCGCGTTGCTCAGATCGAAGCGCGGGCGCAGCGCGGCGACCTGCTCGCTGACGATCTGCTGCGCCAGCGTCTGCAGGTCGAGGTCGAGCGTGGTGTAGATGCTCACGCCTGTGCGGCCCAGTTTGGGCAGGGTCGGGTGTTGCGCAAGATAGGTGCGCAGGTATTGCAGAAAATGTGGCGCTTGCACAGCCCGGCGGTCAGGGTCAGGCCCCAACACGATGGGCTCGGCAAAGATGAGATCGGCAGTCGCCGCATTCAGCGCGCCATGCCGCACCATCAGGTCGAGCACGATGCGTTGTCGCCGTTTGGCCGCGTCAAAGTTGCGAAAGGGGTCGAGATTGGCAGGTTGTTGCGGCAGGCCGGCCAGCAACGTCGCCTCGGCCATCGAGAGCGCCAGCGCCGATTTGCCAAAATAGGTGCGCGCCGCGGCTTCCGGCCCGTAGGCGAGGTGGCCGAAGTAAGCGAGGTTGAGATACATCTCCAGAATCTCGTCCTTGCTGAACAGCGCGGTTAACTCCTGCGCCATCAACACTTCGGTGACCTTGCGGTCGAGCGTGGGCGAGAAACGTACATCTGGCGGCAGGAAGATCGCACGCGCCAGTTGCATCGTGATCGTGCTGGCGCCCGAAAGCTGGTCGGGGTTGCCCAGGTTGCGCGCCATTGCCGCGACGACGCGCCGCGTATCGACACCCGGATTGGTGTAGAATGTGGCGTCTTCCGTCGCCACCATGGCCTGCACCAGCGACGGTGAAATCTGCGACAAGGGAATCCAGATGCGTCGCCCTTCGTCGAAGATTTCGTCCAGCAGACGGCCTTTGCGGTCGTACACATAGCTGCTGGCAAAGACGCGCGGCTCCGGCCCCGGTTGATAGCGGCGCATGTAGGCTTCAGCCACGGCCTGCAGATCGCCCGCCGGGCGCGGCGCCAGTTGATACGCCGCTTGATAGGTCGCGATGCGTCGATCTGCTTCCCCCTGGAGCAACGTAACAGCGACCTGCGCCTCGCGCCGCGCCGACACATTGGGCTGTGCGTCGCACGCGGTCAAGAAAAAGGCAAGCACAATCGTCGCCAGCAGGGCAAGCTGCACGGAGCGATTGAAGGATGGAGAGAATTGGCGATTAGAGATTGGTGACTGGGCGTTATTTCTCCTTCTCCCTGTCTCCTTGTCCCCTTGTCTGCTGATCGACTGCGCGTCCGCGTCGCGTCGAGTGAGATGCTCGAACTGCTGTGACATTGCTTCCTCTGGTTTGACAATCAATAACCGTGAGCTGTGACCAGTCACCAAACGTCAGCTATGCTCAAACATGTACGGCTGATGTTTGCTACAGAATGGTCGTACCTGCGCACCCGGAGACAGGGAGAGCGCGATGGAAGTGGCAGTTCAGTACGCCAAACGCAGCCGGGCTAGACTTGCCCAACCTGCGGAAATAACGCCAGGATGCGTGCGTTTGTTCCTGCGATTGGATTGAAACAACGCAAAGGTCAAATGGTGGGAGGAGCCGCATAGCGCGGACGCGGAGGCACTGCGGCAGGAACGTTCAATCGGAAATAGGCGAGCAACAGACGGATGGCAATTGCGATGAAGACGACGCCGTTGATCCACCAGATATGCGCCAGGAACCACTGAATAAAATCGCGGAATACGAAATAGGTGAAGATTGTTTCACGAGTGTCGGCGGCGACAATGGCCTGGTGCATCGAATGCAGCAGCCCGGCGTCAGTGACCATTCGCTTCGAAAAACCCTGCGCCTCCTTCATGAGATCTGTAGCCGGTTGTGGCAACTGCTCCAGATAATCAGCGGCCTGGATGACTTGATCGGAATATCCTACAGCTATTGGAGACCCGAAACGCAAACCGCTAGCTATCGCACCAAATGCAGAACTGCCAACGTCTACGAGCGGTTTGACCGCTGATACGATCTTGTCGAAGTCCCCGTGTGCTTGTTGCATGGTTTTGGCGCCAGCAGCGTGTGAATCCTTCATCAATCTTAGACTTTCAATCCTATGATCGGTCTGATAAAGTGCTATGTCATGTGCGACCCTATCTAATTTACTGATCTCACGGAATTCGTTACCGGCATAGACGATAATTTTCAACGCCTCTTCAACGGATCGGATCGTAATGTTCGTTGGCAATCCCATCCTAAGGATCAGAACATCTATTTCAGACCAATAGGGTGCTGATCTTAAATCGGTGACAACCTGCAACACTGGCCCTGCTATATCAGCAGCAACAGAAAGGGTTTCCCAATCACGTCCAACCTGCGCGTAATCGTGGAGTCGCCCCACTAGATTCGGTTCTTTGCGCAGCGTTGATTCAACTTGCATCTGTGCAACCGCCCATACGATCAGCACCATAAATGCCATCCAGTAAAACCACTCGATCAGCGACCAAAACACGATCTCTGGTAGACGTAAACGGTGTGGATTGCGCAAAAAGTTGCTAGAATGTGACGATAACGATTGGGAGTGTGTGCTGGACATGGGGAAGGCTCCAATGATTCGGCGGTGAGAATCGGTGTCTCCAGTATAGAGGAAAATAGTGTTCAAAACAATCCCCTTTGTAAGATTCACGCACGCCCCTATGCACCTGTGCGACTTTTCGCGCGGCATGCTCGGGGCGTTCGGCATCGCAGGCGACGGCATTCCATTGCTGCCGACGCGGCGCTCTCAGCCCTTGTGCGCGGCGCGCAGCAGGTTGCGGTGAGCTTTTTTTGGCGACGGCGCTACCAACGAGAGTATCTTCCACAAGACGCTCAATATGGCCTTACTCTGGAAGTTGCCGGCGCTCTTTGTGATCGAAAATAACCAGTATGTGCTGTCCATGCGCGTGCAGGAATCTTCTGTTGAATAGCTCCAAAATTGCTTGCCGCACACTGCTTTCAGTGGTACACTTCCGGCATGTCCACCGCCCTGTATCGCAAATGGCGTAGCCAGACTTTCGGCGAGGTCGTCGGCCAAGAACACGTCACACGCACGCTGCAAAACGCACTGCGCGATGGCCGCGTCGCGCACGCCTATCTCTTTTCCGGACCGCGCGGCACTGGTAAGACGAGCACCGCGCGTATCCTGGCCAAGGCGCTCAATTGCAGTGCACCCGAAGGCGAACGCCCCTGCAACCAATGCCCCACCTGCCAGGCGATCACCGAAGGGCGCATGATCGACCTGATCGAGATCGATGCTGCGTCCAACAACAGCGTGGATGACGTCCGCGAACTGCGCGACAAGGTGGGTTTTCGCCCCAGCGAAGGGCGCTTTAAGATCTACATTATCGACGAGGTGCACATGTTGAGCGGCAGCGCTTTCAACGCTCTGCTCAAGACGCTGGAAGAACCGCCGCCTCACACCCGCTTTATCCTGGCAACGACCGAGCCTCACAAGATCCCCGCCACAGTGATCAGCCGCTGTCAACGTTTTGACTTTCGCCGCATTCCCGCCCCGGAGATCGCTGAGCATTTGAACCACATTGCAGGCGAAGAAGGGTTCAGTGCCGAATCGGATGCGCTGTTGACGATTGCCCGCAACGCGCAAGGTTGTATGCGCGACGCGATCAGCCTGCTGGACCAGATGTTGAGCTTTGGCGCCGACCGCGTGACGATGGCGCAGGTGAAGCAAGCGCTGGGCGCGGTGAACACGCAGGCTGTGGTCGATTTCGTCGGCGCGATCGCGGCGCGCGAGGCGGGGCAGGGGCTGGCGCTCATCCACAAGCTGACGACCGACGGCGCCAGTCTGACCGAATTCAGCCACCAGGTGGTCGAGCAACTGCGCGCGGTGATGGTACTACAGATGACCAACGATCCTGCTTTGCTGGATGACTTGCCGGCCGAAACCGTGCAGCAGATGCAGCAGCAGGCGCGCCAGATGGATCTCCCCACCACGCTTTATGCGATCAAGCGTTTCAGCACTGCGGTCAACGAGTTGAAGGGCGGTTTTCAGCCACAGCTTCCGCTCGAAATGGCGCTGATCGAGGTCGTGCAGGGGGAGGCGGCCGCGCCCACCATCGTCACGGCAACTGCACCCTACGCAGCGGCCAGGTCCGCTGGCGTTTCTGCAAGCCAGGACGCAGCAAAGCCTGCGCCCATTCCCAGCGCGCCCACCGCTACAAACGCAACGGCGAAAAGTGAACCTGTCGCACTCGATGCTGAAACCGCGCGGCGGCTGTGGTCGCGCTGGAAAGAGTACCTTGCTGTAGTCAAGACGCAATGCGGCCAGCAGGCCGCGGCCGCACTTCAGGCCGTGCGCGATGTGGCGGTGACTGACCATGCTGTTGCTCTTGCCTTTGGCAGCAACGAGTTTTCGCGCAATTTGATCGCCAAGCCGGATGTTCTGCCCGATGTGGCCGCGGCGCTGTCCAAATTTTTTGGGACGTGAAGTGTCGATCGAGTGTCAGCTTGGCGAGAAGGCCGTGATCGTCGGCCAACTTGTCAATGCACAGGAAGTAATGACCGAGGGGCCGGATCCGTTGGTCGAATACGCTGTGAAAGACCTGGGCGCTCAGGTGACGCAGGATGTTGAAAAACGCGCGCAGAGTGGGCGCAAAGCGTCTCCAGTGTAATGAATTATTCAGCAAGCGCGCTGTCCCAAAAGAAGGCGAAGGTTGACGCCTCGACTAGGGACATGCGCCCCATGTACTTTGTACCAGAAAGGGGTATAACCAATGAGTGGCAAGAAGCGAAGCGGGGGGGGCGGCGGTGCAGGTCGAGGCTTTGGCGGCGGGATGCCCAATATGGGCAGTTTGATGTCGCAGGTGCAGAAGCTCCAGGAAGAAATGGAGAAGACGCAGGCCAACCTTGCCACCGAGGAGATCACGGTCAGCGCCGGCGGCGGCGCCGTGACTATCGTCGTGAACGGCGCGCGTGAGTTCAAACAGGTGACGATCAAGCCGGAGGTCATCGATCCCGACGATGTCGAGATGTTACAGGATCTCTTGCTGGCAGTGTTCAACGATGCGCTGCAACAGGTTAAACAACTTGAAGAAGAACGGATGGGCGGCCTGACCGGCGGGATGGGGCTGCCGCCAGGGCTATTTTAACAATGCAACCACTTGCTGAACCGGTATCCAATTTAATTGACGCTTTTAGCCAACTGCCGGGCATCGGCCCCAAGACGGCGACGCGACTGGTCTATTACCTGCTGCGCAATGACGAAGCGGTGGCGCTCAAACTGGCGCACGCGCTGGAGGAGTTGAAGCAGCGCACGCTCTTTTGCAGCGTCTGCTTCAACATCGCCGACCAGGACCCATGCCCGATCTGCGCCAACGTGCAGCGCGACCACGGGTTGGTCTGCATCGTCGAGGAGCCGCTGGATGTGCAGGCAATCGAGCGCACGCGCGAGTTCACCGGCGTCTACCACGTGCTGCACGGCGCGATCTCGCCGGTCGAAGGCATTGGCCCGGAAGATCTGAAGATCGGCGAACTGCTGCATCGCATCCAGGAAAGTGAAACGCCGGTGCGCGAATTGCTGCTGGCAACCAATCCCAACCTGGAGGGCGAGGCGACGTCGATGTACATCGCGCGCCTGACCAAGCCGCTGGGGCTGCGCGTCACACGCCTGGCGCGCGGGCTGCCGATGGGCGGCGACCTGGAATATGCCGACGAGGTGACGCTGGGCCGTGCGCTGACCGGGCGCAGCGAGATGTAGGTAGCTTCAACGTTTTTTGTACTGTTCAGGCCGCCAGCAGATAGACCGCGGATGAAACAGATTAGGCGGGTTCCTGCGGATTTCATCTGCACCTATTGGGAGATATTAATGATACACACCACACAAAATAAAATTGAGACCTTAAAAAATAGCTGGCAGGAAAACACATTAGCGCCCTCAGTCAAGCGTTTTGGCGAACGCAAGCCGAAGTTCACCACCAGCGCTGAAGATCTGATCATCGATACGGTTTACACGCCCGACGCGGATAGCGACGCTTATCTGGAGAAACTGGGCCTGCCGGGCGAATTTCCTTTTACGCGCGGCGTGCAGCCGAACATGTATCGCGGCCGCTTTTGGACGATGCGCCAGTACGCGGGCTTTGGCAACGCCAAAGAGAGCAACGAGCGTTACAAGTTCCTGATCGCGCAGGGGCAGACCGGCCTTTCTGTCGCCTTCGACCTGCCCACGCAGATCGGCTATGACGCCGACCATGAGTTCGCGGAGGGCGAAGTGGGCAAGGTCGGCGTCTCGATCTCCAGCCTGCGCGACATGGAAACGCTGCTTGACGGCATCCCGCTTGACAAGGTCAGCATCAGCATGACGATCAACGCGCCGGCGGCGGTGCTGCTGGCGATGGTCATCGCCGTGGGCAGACAGCAGGGCGTCCCCTCCAAGCAGTTGCGCGGCACCGTGCAGAACGACATCCTCAAGGAATACATCGCACGCGGCACCTACATTTTCCCACCGGCGCCGTCGATGCGGCTGATCACCGACATCTTTCGTTACTGCGCGGCCGAGGCGCCAAAGTGGAACACGATTTCCATCAGCGGCTATCACATCCGCGAGGCGGGCAGCACCGCGGTGCAGGAGGTGGCTTTCACGCTTGCCGACGGCATCGAGTATGTCAAGCAAGCCGTGGCCGCGGGGCTGGACGTCGACAAGTTCGCTCCAGCCTCAGCTTTTTCTTCAACGCCCACAACAACTTCCTGGAAGAGGTGGCTAAGTTCCGGGCGCGCGGCGGCTGTGGGCGCAGATCATGCGCGACCGTTTTGGCGCCCAAAATCCCGATTCGTGGAAATTGCGCTTTCACACGCAGACGGGCGGCAGCACCCTCCGGCCCAGCAGCCCGACAACAATATCGTGCGTGTGACGATCCAGGCGCTGAGCGCGGTGCTGGGCGGCACGCAGAGCCTGCACACCAACAGCAAGGACGAGGCGCTGGCCCTCCCCACGCAGAAGTCGGTTGAGATCGCGCTGCGCACGCAGCAGATCATCGCATACGAGAGCGGCGCGGCCGACACGGTCGATCCGCTGGCCGGCTCCTACTATGTGGAGTGGCTGACCGACGAGATCGAGCGTCGCGCCGGGGAGTACATCGCCAAGATCGACGAGCTGGGCGGCGCGTTGCGTGCGGTCGAAGAAGGCTACATCCAACGCGAGATTCAGGACGCCGCCTACCGCGCGCAGCGCGCAGTGGAAAAAGGCGCGGATGTCGTCGTCGGCGTCAACCGCTTCCAGACCAACGAGCACAACGAGGGCGAGTTGCTGCGCGTCGACGAAACAGTGCGACAAAATCAGATGGCGGCGCTGGCGGACCTGCGCAGCGAGCGCGACAATCAGGCGGTCACAGATGTGCTGAGCCGCATCGAGCAGGCGGCGCGCGAGCCGCAGGCGCTGCTGATGCCGCTGATCGTCGAGGCGGTCGAGGCGTACGCCACCCTCGGCGAGATCTGCGACACGCTGCGCGGCGTCTTCGGCGAGTATGTGCCGGAGAACTGGGTGTAGTTGACAGGATCAAAAAAAATAGACCGCGGATAAAGCGGATTAGACGGATCGACGCGGATAAAGAAAAATCCGTGAAAATCCTCCGAATCCGTTGAATCCGCGGTCTATTTTTTTCTGTTTTCAAATTTCAAAAAGGAAACTTTGTGCAGGATGCGCTTGCACACGCATTGCTTTCGGAATATATCCAGCTACGTTCCTCAAATCTCTCCCTGGATACTTGTCAGCGACAAGCGAATCCACTACTGTGTGGTCATCGTATACGATTGTCCTGTGATTTGGGACTAACAAGAAGGAGCTGACGTGTCTTCACGTGTATTACCAGATTTGTCTGAACCGATCGGCTCGCCCCCGGCGCGTTGGAGCGCGCGACGGGTGCTGCTTGCCACGCTCGCGATTCTGGGGGTGGTCATTGGTTTCGCCCTGCTCTATCGCTTTTACATGGTGGTTTTTCTCTTTTTTATCGCCTTTTCGCTCAAGGTTGCCTTTGAACCGGCCGTCAACTGGCTCCAGCGTCGCGGTCTGCGCCGCGAAGTAAGCTTAATCTTTCTTTACTCGCTGCTCGCGGTAGTGCTGCTGACCCTGGTGTGGACGCTGCTTCCGCCCTTAATCGAACAGGCCGGAATCGCAGCCAGCCAGCTTCCTGATCTTTACCAAATGACCCGCACTTTTCTGATCAACCAGCCGATTGGGCTGGTGCGTGGCGTCGGTCTGGTGATGCCGCCGGAACTGTCGCTGCCGCAACTTGCCATCCTGACCATGGAAGGCAACCCCGATCAACCGGCCGACCCGTGGGCGATGCCGCTGACGCTGGTGCAGGTCGCGTTTGCGTTTGTTTCTGTCTTTGTCATGGCCTATTACTGGACGCTGGAGAGCGAGTTGATCATCCGCCGGCTGTTGTTGCAAATTTCCGCCGCGCGGCGCGAAGCAGTGCGCACGCTGATCGCAGAAATCCAGGGGAAGATCAACGGCTACTTCCGCGGCCAGCTCATTCTATGCGGCGTCATTGGCGTGCTCTCGACCATTGCCTTCTTTGCCATCGGCGTGCCCAATGCTCTGCTGCTGGGTCTGCTCATGGCGCTCTTTGAATCGGTGCCGATCGCCGGCCCGATCCTGGGCGCCATTCCTGCCATCTTGATGGCGGCATCGACTGCACCGGAGAAAGTGCCGTGGGTGATCGGCGCCATTGTCGCGATCCAGGTGGCCGAGAGCAACCTGTTGGTGCCGCGGGTAATGGATCGGGCGGTCAGCGTCAACGCTATTGTCTCGCTGCTGGCGATCGCGGCGTTTGGCGCGCTCTTTGGCTTTGCCGGCGCGCTGCTGGCTGTGCCGCTGGCCGCGGTGCTGCAGATTCTCTTTGCGCGGCTGGTCTTCGAGCCATCCCAGAGCGAGGCGCAGGAAACGATGGCGACAGATTCTGCCGAAGCGATGCGTGGGCGTTGGGCGCTGCTGCAATTTCAGACCCAGGAGTTGGCGAGGGATGTCCGCAAATTGTCCCGCACCGATGAAAAACCACCCGACCCCGCCACGATAACGGTGCTCGACGAAATGGAAAGCATCGCGGTGCACCTGAACCACTATCTTGCCAACCAGGAGAATCATGCATGAAGCGCTTTGCTCTGATTGCCTTTGTCGTGCTGCTGGTGTTAAGCTTTTTGGTCATCGTCTGGCGGCTGCAAAATGTCGTCTACATCTTCCTGGTGGCGTTGCTGATTGCAGCCACGCTAGAGCGCCCCATCGAAAGGGTGCAGAAATGGGGTGCGCCGCGCTGGCTGGCCGTCCTTTCGCTCTATCTGGTGGCAATGGTTTTGAGCGGCGCAGTGGTCGTCTTCCTGTTTACACCGTTGATCAGCGAGCTTGACCCTTTTGTCCAGGATATTCTGTCCAAATACGGTTTGCTACAAAACCAGTTGGCGCAGATGGCCGATACGAATCGCGGCATCTTGATCCTCAACCTGCCACGCACCGATGATGTGGCGGCAATGATTGTCACCAACCCGGACACCGGCATTGCGGAAGGCTTGATAACGAGCGCACAGCGTATGCTTAACATGTTGGGCGAACTGGCGCTGGCATTTGTCATTTCCGTCTACTGGAGTATGGGCAACGACCGCTTTGAACGCATCTGGCTTTCCCTGGTCGCGCCGGCGCAGCGCACCTCGCTACGGCGTTTTATCAACGATCTGGAAGCCCGCATCGGGGCGTATGTGCGCAGCGAGCTTGCCCAGACTGTCATGGTGGCCGCGGTGCTGGCCATGATCTTCATCCTTATCAACTTGCATTCGCCGCTACTGGTGGCGGCGCTGGTGGCGTTCCTGTGGCTGATACCTATTTATGGCGGCGCACTGGCCGTCATCGTGGCGATGCTGGGCGGTTGGTTTGTCAACCTGCCGACCGCGGCGTTGGCGGCAGGCGCTACTTTCCTGGTGTTGTTGATCTCCGAATATCTGGTGCAACCGCGCCTCTATCGTGGCCGCCACTATTGGGGCATTTTGATGGCGATCCTGTTGCTGGCGTTGGGCGACGCACTCGGTCTGATCGGCCTGTTGATCGCGCCGCCGGTTGCGTTGCTCGTGCAAATGGTCATCGAACGGCTGCTTGATCGAGAGCAGGCCCCTGCCGACCTTTCCAGCCAGGCAACGCTTGCCTCCGTGTGTGAAGAGTTGAGTGCGCTCAAGGCGCGGCTGGAGGGTGATTCAGGTCAGCTCACCCCAACAGTGAAGGATCTGACTGCGCGCCTGGACAAACTGGTGGATGACGCAGCAACGGCGCCCTGATCGATGACGCGGGATCTACCTTGACATAGATTAGATAAAAGTTGTACAATCCCTGTCCTGTTGGAAGTTTAGTGTGGGTTCCAGTTAAAATTACTTCGACTACCGGAGATTCTAAGGATATGAGTAAGAAACAATCAATTGCACCTGATGGAATGGGCGCTATTATCCACAAAAATGGCGTCCATTTTCGCGTCTGGGCGCCCAATGCAGAAGCAGTCTATGTGACCGGTGGGTTCAACAAATGGTCCGAGACGGCTGATCCGTTAGAGCGGGATGAAAACGGCTACTGGGCGGGCACAGTTGCGAAGGCCAAAGCGAACGACGAGTACAAATACGTCATTGTCAACGGCGAACAGAAGCTGCAACGCATTGACCCGTACGCGCGCCAGGTGACCAACTCAGTCGGCAACAGCATTATCTATGCCAACAACTATGATTGGGAAGGCGATAATTTTCAGATCGCGCCTTGGCACGAACTGATCATTTACGAGATGCACATCGGCACCTTCAACTCCATGAAGCGCAACAAGCCCGGCAACCTGCGCGACGCCATCTCCCGCTTTCCCTATCTGCAAAAGCTGGGCGTCAACACCGTCGAGATCATGCCGATCACCGAGTTTCCCGGCGGGCGCTCGTGGGGCTACAATCCCAGCTCGATCTTTGCCGTGGAAAGCGACTATGGCGGCCCCGACGCGCTGAAGGACTTTGTCAAGGCCGCCCACCAGCATGGGCTTGCTGTCATTTTAGACGTAGTCTACAACCACATGGGGCCGAGCGATCTTGACCTCTGGCGCTTCGACGGCTGGTATGAGAACGAGGGCGGCGGCATCTACTTCTACAACGACGGACGCGCCACAACGCCGTGGGGCGCAACGCGCCCCGACTATGGTCGTTCCGAAGTGCGCCAGTATCTGCGCGACAACGCGCTCATGTGGCTCGATGAGTATCACATCGATGGGCTGCGTTGGGATTCGACCATTTACATGCGCAACGTCATCGGCCAGGACAACGCTAAAGCCAGCGATATTCCTGAAGCCTGGGCGCTCATGCAATGGATCAACGAAGAGATCAAGGCGCACTTTCCCGGCAGGATCTCAATTGCCGAAGATCTGCAACAAAACCCCTGGTTGACCAAGCCCACCAGCGAAGGCGGCGCTGCGTTCGATGCGCAGTGGGACAGCGCCTTTGTGCACCCGGTGCGCACCGCGCTGATCACTGATGACGACGCGTTCCGCGATCTCGACGCCGTGGCCGGAGCCATTGCCACGATCTACAACGGCGACGCCTTCGACCGTGTGATCTACACCGAGTCTCACGACGAAGTGGCCAACGGACGGGCGCGCCTGCCAGAGGACATCAACCCCGGCGATGCTGGCAGTTGGTTCGCCCAAAAGCGCTCTGTGCTGGGCGCGGTGCTCGTCTTTACGGCGCCCGGCATCCCCATGATCTTCCAGGGGCAGGAGTTTCTGGAAGATGAATGGTTCCGTGACGACGCCCCGCTTGACTGGGCCAAGCAAAAGGAATTTACGGGCATTTTGCGCATTTACCGTGATCTGATTCATCTGCGCCGCAACCACGATGACAACACGCGAGGTCTATGCGGCCATTTCGTCCAGGTGCATCACATCGATCAGGAGCGCAAGGTCATCGCCTTTGTGCGCTGGGATGACAAGGGCAATGAACACGGTACGGTTGTTATCGTCAACATGGCCGATGCGACCTATCAGGATTACGCCGTGGGTCTGCCCGCGGAAGGCGTCTGGCATACACGCTTCAACAGCGACGGCGCCGTGTATAACCTGAATTGGGGCAACGAAGGCGTCGCGGCAGTGGAAGCCCAACCAGCGAAAGATGGCGCGCTGCCCTTTTACGGCGTGATCGAGATCGGCCCCTACAGCGCGCTGATCCTCAGCCGCGACCCCGCCTAGCGGTCGGTCAAGCATGAAGCTTGCGTGCGGAGCGAGCTAGGTTCAGCGTGCGAAATGTTTATTATGACAGAGAGCGACGTGCAAGCACGTCGCTCTCTGTACACAAAGGAGGAAGAAACGTAAACAATATAGCGCATATCATTCTGCACCGCCGTGAGCAATTGTACAATCTTTGTGAGTAGATAATATAATCTATGAGAAATCGACTCGACTTGCATTAACGTGGACAAAACGCAAAGTTCTAACTTGACTTTCCCAGGAGTCGCAGACATTTTCTGACTCATTATGCAAACTGTGCCCCTATTTGAATTCGTTTTGACGCAGCGCGTCGGCTATGCTATGATCGAAGCGCTTTCAGATATTCAATTATGTGCTTCCCAGTGATAACGCCATGCCAGTAATCAAACGCTATCCCAATCGCAAGCTCTACGATACAGAAGCGAAACGATACGTTACCCTCGATCACATTGCTGCCTTGATCCAGGTCAATGAAGATGTGGTGGTCATCGACCATGAAACTGGTGAAGATTTGACCAATCTCACGCTGTCGCAGATTATCTTTGAACAGCAGAAGAAAGGGTCGGGACTGCTTTCACGTTCGCTTCTGACCAATCTGATTCGCACCAGCGGCGACACCCTGGAGCAGATGCGCCGGGCGCTGATTGCGCCGCTTCACATCGAGGGTGCAGCGAAGGGAGAAGCAGACGTCGACGCCGGCGATCACTCACCGTTGCCCCGCATCGACGAAGTTTTTCAGGATGTGCTGACGACGCTCAATGTTCCTACAACCCGTGATCTGAAACGGCTTCAGACGCAACTTGACGATCTAAACGCCAAGATCGGTGCGTTGCTCGAAGCACAACAGACGGACGAATGGGTAGACGAATCATCGGCCGAACCCCATGCCTCAGAATCATAAAGCGCCACGCCCACAAAAACGCAGCAAGGTCGCCCTGGTGCTCGCCGGTGGTGGCATCACCGGTGCGGTGTACGAAGTGGGTGCGCTGCGCGCCATCAACGATGCACTGCGGGGTCTGACCGTAAACGACTTCGATATTTATGTAGGCACCAGCGCCGGCGCCTTGATCTGCGCGCTGATCGCCAACCAATTGACCCCCGAAGAGATCATCCAGACCCTCGACAATCGTCATCCCGAGATCGGCGGCTTTGGCGTGGGCGATCTCTTTCAGGCAGACATCCCGGAATACTTGCGCGGCCTGCTCAACCTACCGCGCACGCTTTGGAATTTGGGGCTTGCCTCGTTGACGCACCCCCTCAATCTCGCGCTTTCCGATGTACTGTGGGAACTGGCAGAACTGCTGCCATCTGGACTGTACGACAGCAATGCCCTGGAGCGCTATGTGCGCCGCGTCTTGGAGATGCCGAGCCGCCACAATCGCTTCGACTTTCTCGACAAGCAGTTATACATTGTCGCCACCGAGTTGGACAGCGGCAATCGCGCAATTTTTGGTCAAGGCGGCAAAGGCATCGTCCCGATCAGCCGCGCCGTGGCTGCCAGCAGCGCCGTCCCTGTACTCTACCGACCGGTGCGCATTTTTGATAAGGACTACGTAGACGGTGGTCTGCATGGCACGGCCAGCCTCGATCTGGCGATTGAAGCGGGGGCCAAGCTCGTCATCTGCATCAACTCCATGGTGCCCTCAATGCGGCGTGCGTTTCCAGAGCAACATTACATGCGCAAGCATGGCATCCAAGCCATCGTCAACCAGACGGTGCGCACGTTGCTCCACTCCACCCTGCGTTATCACATCAAAAACTTGAAGGTGAAATATCCAGACGTGGACATCATCCTGATCCAGCCGGAATGGAATGATGAACGCATGTTTTCACATAATCCGATGTATTTCAGCTCGCGCTTGCTCCTCGCCGAGCACGGCTTTTCCACGGTTACCAATGGGCTGATCGAAAATTTCGATTACTACCAGCAAGTCCTGGCGCGCCACGATATTGAATTGCACATCGACGTGGTGCGCCAGGAACTGGACGCCTTGCGTCAGCAGCCGGGAAGCGAGCAGTTCTTGCGTCACATGCTCACCGAACCATCTATGCAACGCAACGGCGCCTCACCCCTTGATGGGCAAGAGGACGCACAAGAGGACGCCAAAGCCCTTTCGTTGCAGACATCACTGAATCGCCTCGAACACAACCTAGATCGTCTGGATCAACTGATCGGCGACTCCGATTGACCACGCGTCATTGAGTTTCCAGGCCACATCCCATGCACGATCATTTCCACACCTATGTTTGACCGGCAGCCACGGCACGTGCGGCGCTTTATCTGGCTCATTGGCGGGAGCATCCTGCTCCTGCTGGTCGTACTCCTGGCGGTGGTCGGCAAGCCACCGGAGTGGACGCCCGAGGTCAACCCGCTCGACGATACGCTCATTCCAGCCAACGATCCTTCACCCCCACACTTTACGCCAGGAACGCTCACCAAACGCCCGATCGACTCCATCCACCCTGCGCCGATGGCCGCCCCTTACACCTTGCGCTGGCGCGCAGGCGTCGGCGCGCCTGATGGAGACATTACATTCTACGACTGGCCGCTGGATCGACCTGGGTGGTATCTGAACTGGGGCGCCAACCACCACACAGAAGAAATTTGGCTGGGATTGGACAGACGCGCGGTGATGGAGCCACCGCCCGCGACCATCGGGATGGAGTTCACGCCGATGGTGCGCATGAAAAATGGTCGCCTTTACCCGGACACCCAGGCGCTGTACGAACTGGCGCAGCGCAACCGTGGCCTCACCTGGTTGATCGGTAACGAGCCGGACGTGCGCTGGCAGGACAACACAACGCCCGAAGTCTACGCCGTCGCCTATCAGCGCGCGTACACGGCGATCAAGTCGGCCGACCCGACCGCGCAGATCGCCATCGGCGGGCTGAGCCAGATCACCCCGTTGCGGCTCCGCTATCTAGACCGTGTTTGGGAGTTCTACCTGTCACTCTATGGCGCGCCCATGCCCGTGGACGTGTGGAATATGCACGCTTTTATCCTGCGTGAAGAGCGCGCCGGCTGGGGCGTCAACATCCCGCCTGGGTTCGATATCGACCATCGCGGCAAGCTGTGGGATGTGGAAGACCACGACGATCTGACGATTGTCGAGCAGCAGATATGGGCAATGCGCGCGTGGATGGCTGCGCATCAGCAGCAGGACAAACCGCTCTGGATCACGGAGTATGGCATTCTGATGCCGGCGGATTACGGCTTTGACACGAAGCGTGTGATCAATTTCCTGCAAGGAAGTTTCGACCTATTCCTGTCCTTGCGCGACCCGGCGCTGGGCTTTGCCGATGACGATTACCGGCTGGTGCAGCGCTGGAACTGGTACTCCGCGCGCGACAGCCGCTATCCAACCGGCAACCTCTTCGACAATTACGGGCGTTCGACCGCGGTCGGCGACGCGTACTGGCGCTTTCTGCGTCAAGAGTAAAAGACCGAGGCTATCCCCACGCCAGCTCCACAATCGAGCGCACGATATCGAATGTAGCGTGCGGACGTCCCAGCGTGCGCGCCCGTTCCGACATCGTGCGCAAATGGTCGCGCTCCGGCCCAAACCAGCGCGCGATAATGGCGGCAATCCCCGCCGGCGACTCCTCGTAGAAGCCGACATGATTGTCCACCACATAGGGCGCATTGCCCTCTTCCTGGCCGGGAATAAAGCCGCTCAACACGAGCGGGAGGCCGCAGATCAGCGCTTCGGCAATGGTGCCGGGGCCGGCCTTGCTCACGACGCAATCGCACGCCGTCATCCAGTCGGGCATGTTGTCGACGAAGCCGTTGATCCGCACCGGCGTTGCCCAGGTGCGCGCGGCCAACCGCTCCTGCAGCGCCTTGTTGCGCCCGCAGATAACCACGATTTGCCCGGCTATCTTCCCCCCTTGGCTGAGGCTGGCGTCGCACGCGGCGGCAATCTCCTCCACTGGGCCGATGCCTTCTCCGCCGCCGATCAACAACACGGCCGGCAGTTCCAGCGCCATACCCAACGCGGCGCGCAACTCAGTTTGAGGGCGTGGGGTGCGTGCAAAGGCCGGGCGAATGGGCAACCCGAGCAGATGGATGCGCTCATCGGTAATGCCCGCGCGACGCGCCATCGCCTGTGTGTTTTCGCTGGCTACGTAGACGGCATCGACCTGCGGGTGAAACCACAGCGGGTGCGCGGTTGTCAGGTCGGTCACGACGGTGACAAAAGGAACGCGCTGCGGGCGACGCGCCATAGCTAACATGCTCACAAGTTGCAGCAGCGGGTGCACGGAGATGATCAAATCCGGCGTGTGCTGCGCGATGGCTTGGTCGACCGCGCCCACCAGCAACCGGCTGCTGACTTGCGCCAGCGCGTTGCTGAGGCCATGCGTCTGGCCGCCGTAGAGCAATTTCCACATCCAGGGCGCGTCGTTCGACAAAAAAGGGTACGCCTTGGGCATCTGGTTGAAAGGCCACGGCAGATAGTCGGTGATGAAATCGATGACGTCGATGGCGAAGCGGCCGGGATACAACTCGTCGAAGCCGGCCTTGAGCGCCTGCGCGCTGGCGCGATGGCCGCCGCCGGTGTCGCTCATCAGGATTAAGATGCGTTGCATAGCAGCTTTAGTAAGCGCCTTTGGCGCGGAGGACGGCCGGCACCGACCGCAGGAGGATGTTAATGTCCAGACCGATGCTCCAGTTTTCGACGTAATAAATGTCGAGCAGCACCATCTCATCGAAGGTCAGGTCGCTGCGCCCGCTGACCTGCCACAAGCCCGTCAGCCCTGGGCTGACAGAGAGTCGCTTCTTCATCCACTCTTGATATTGGTCGACTTCTTGGGGCAAGTTGGGGCGCGGGCCAATCAGGCTCATTTCCCCGTGCAGCACGTTGAATAACTGCGGCAGCTCGTCCAGGCTGTAGCGACGGATAAAGCGCCCGACCCGCGTCAGGCGCGGATCGTTGCGAATTTTGAACAGCGGCCCGGTCGATTCATTTAGTTCAGCGACCTGGCTGCGCAACTCGTCGGCGTTGCTGACCATGGAACGAAATTTGAAGCACGCAAATTCCTTGCCGTGCTTGCCCACGCGCATCTGCCGAAAGAGAATCGGCCCAGGCGTGTCGAGGCGGATCGCCAACGCGATCAGCAGCACGAAGGGCAACGCCACCAACGCCATCAACACGCCAACGGCGATGTCAAACGTCCGTTTGATCACCAAATTCCAGCCCTGGATCGAAACATCGCGCGTTGAAATGAGCGGAATGCCGTTGAGTTCCACGACCTTCATCTGGTTTTTGGTCAGTTGAAACAGGTCGGGCACGACAAAGGCTTCCACCTTCAGTTGCTCGCACTCGCGCAGCAGGCGCTGAATCGTGCGGTGCGTCTGCCAGGGCAGGCAGATGATGACGCGTTGAATGCCGTGGCTGGCCATCACCTCCGGCGCCTTTTCCACCGAACCGAGCGCCTTAAAGCGGCCGACATCCGTGCTGCTTTTGGCCGGGTTGTCGTCGAGAAAGCCAACCAGCTTCAGCCCATAATCGGGGCGTGCGGCCAGCGTACGCATGACCATGCGTCCCACATCGCCGGCGCCGATCAGCAGCACGCGGCGCACGCCGATGTCGTACTGGCGCAGATGGCCGCGCGCCATCATGATCACAAGGCGGCTGGCGCCCAGATAGACGGTGACAAGTATGGCCGTATACAAGAAAACAAGGCGGCTGTACAGCATCGGCCGGAAGATCAGGTTGACCACGATCAGGAGAATGACGCCGATCGTGGAAGCAGTGGCGATCCGCCATGTTTCTTCGACCCAACTGCGCCCCGGCTGATAGGGATAAACGAGCGAGAAGCGGAAGGAGAACAACATGAAGACGACCAGCAACAGCACCAACGGCAGATAACTCACCAGCGACAACTGGAACGCAGGGTCAACCGCAATAAACAGTTGCAGTTGATAGCGCAGCAGATAAGCCGTGAGAAAGGCGGCAAAAATCAGCAGCGCGTCCGAGCCAATCAGCAACGGCATCCATAGCCGTGCGGGGACGCGGCGCGCAGCCATGGCAAGCCAGCTTTCGCGCTGGGGCTTGATGGTTACGCTGCTTTTCGATGTCGTGTCAGTCAGATTTAGATTGTCAACGGTTGCCATTTCAACAAGCTACTTGCTATGCTCATGTTGGAGTTAGCCGGGAGCGGCCGCCAAGTTGCCGCGATCTATGTGTTAGTGGAGAGCGATCCAGCCTGCATTGTGCCAGCGAATTGCATTGCTCACAAGTTGGCAAGCCAACTGAGTAGGTCGGGCTATCAGCCCGACGTAGCTTCCCTCATTTGATTGAGCATCGTCGCCTCCCGCATCGGCCCGACCTGCTGCTGGTTGACGCAACACCGTCAGGCTGGTAGCCCGACCTACGGCTTGCCAGATAGGAGGTCGGGCTACCAGCCCGACGTAGCTTCCCTCATTTGATTGAGCGTCGTCGCCTCCCACATCGGCCCGACCTGCTGCTGGTTGACGCAACACCGTCAGGCTGATAGCCCGACCTACAGGGAACGTCCCAAGAACTGGGACAGGCCCGGCCAGACAGCATTCCGGGAATGCTACACGCATCGGTGTACGCGCTGGTAGATCGCCAGCGTCTCCTCGGCGCAGCGCCGCCATGAAAAGCGCGCCGCCTGTATACGCCCACGCGTTGACAGCATACCGCGCACCTCCGGCTGCCCCACCACCAGATGCAAGGCTGTAGCCAGCGCATCCTCATCGTGAGAGGGGAAAGCCAGCGCGGCTTCACCCACCACTTCGCTGACGCCCGGTGCACGACTGCACACCACCGGCGTCCCACACGCCATCGCCTCCAGCACGGGCAAACCAAAGCCCTCGAACAGGCTGGGATAGACAAAAACCTCTGCCGCCGCGTACCAATCCGGCAGTTCATCACCAGGAATGAAGCCAGGAAAGATCACCTGCTCCGTCAGCCCCAGCGTCTCCACCGTACGAAAAATTTCCGTATAATACCAGCCCTGTGCGCCCGCCAGCACCAGCTTCACTGTACGCTCCGCCGGCGCACAAGCATCCCGCCACCGCGCAAACGCACGCAAGAGCCGCTCCAGATTCTTGCGGCTCCAGCGTGCCAAGATAGAGCAAATAGCGTTCAGGCAGATGCTTGCGCCGGCGGAAGGCTTGCGTCGCCTCTGCGTTACGCGGCGTGAAGCGCGGCGACACCCCATTGTGTACAACTGTGATCCGGTGCGCCGGCGTTCCAAAATAGCGTTGCAGGTCGGCGGCGGTTTGATGGCTGACCGCAATGATGCGCGCCGCGCGCGCGGTGCTGGCGCGGCAGAGCGCAGTCAAATAGGCGCGCTTGAAAGGCGGCAACATCTCCGGCGTACGCACAAAGGCCAGGTCGTGCACCGTCACCACGCCTTGACATGGCGCCGTCAGCGGCAGCACGTTGACCAGCCCATGCACCAGGTCGGCGCGCTGGCGCATCAGATGTGCGGGCAGGCTGATCTGCTCCCAGGCAATGCGCGCGGCCGGATTTTCCAGCGGCAACGCAGAACGGACGAGGCGGACGCCCGTCGCCGCAAAGGTCGTGGCATGAAGATACGCGGTGATGTCAATCGCAGCGCTGCTGGATGCCGCGCTGCCTTGCCGCGCCTGACGTTCCAGCGCCAACGCGCCGAGCGCACGCAGCAATTCAGCGCTAGTTGCTCACGCCTGGCGCCGATAGCTGCGCTGATCGCCGAGCAGATGAGCGTTGATGGCGACTCTCATGCGACGCCCGCCATCCGACGGTAGACCGCCACCGTCTGCGCAGCGATTTGCGCCATCGTGAAGTGAGCGAGCACGCCGCCGTCGGCCTGCGCCAAGCTCTGCACGCCTGCGTGGCTCATCGAGCAGAAGCTGAAGCTGGGCGGCCAGGGCGGCACAATCGCGTTCGGGGTAGATCAACCCGGCCGCGCCGATCACGTGCGGGATTTCGCCGCTGTCGCTGCCGACGACCGGCGTCGCACATGCCATGGCTTCAATCAGCACGCGGCCAAATTGTTCCTTCCAGGTCGAGGTCGTATGGCTGGGCAGGACGAGCGCGTCCAGGCCGCGATGGAATGCCGGCATGTCCGTGCTTTCGATGCGCCCCACAAAGGTCACACGGTCGCGGATGCCGAGCACACCGGCCAATTGCTGCAGCGCGGACAACTCATCCCCTTCGCCTGCCAGCGCCAGACGCCACTCCCCGCGCAAGGCCGCGCAGGCATGGAGCAAGTCGGCGATGCCCTTTTCCGGCAGCAGTCCGCCCGCATAGCCGATGTGGAGAGGGCGCCCGTCAGCCGGGCGCGGTGCGGCCGCAGCAGGTGTGAACACAGCCGGGTCGACGCCAAACTGTGGGATCACGGCCACCTCGCCGGAGAAACCCTTACGGCGCAGCACAGCCGCCGCGTCCTGATTGCCGGCGATGGCGACGCGCGCGGCGCGATAGTTGGCGCGCTCGAAGGCGGAAAACGGCAACGGATAGCGGCGATACAAGTTCTGCCAGGTGAAAAAGGTGGCTGGGATGCCGGCGCGGGCGGTCAGACGCAGCGCAAGCCAGGTGGCAAGGTTGTACGGCTCTTCGTCGAAATGCAGTACATCGGGGGCAACGCTCCGCAATTCCTTTCCCAAAGTTGGATAATAATGGAAATGAAAATTGCCATTGCCGCGGATGGGAATGGCGCGCAAGGTGTAGCCCTCGGTATGTACGGGACGCATCCTCTGTGACCCGCGGCGGTCGCGCCAGGCAGGCGGCGTCAACACGACCAGGTCGACGCCCAGCCGTGCGATCTCTTCTGGCCTTCCGTTGATAGGCGCCTGACGACCAATGCTTTACTGACCATAAGCACACGCATCTTCTCATTATAAACGGGGCATTGCGTACCAACACACTCAGAGAGTGTATGCTATACTGCGACAGCTATTGCGCTAGCGGCGGACGCCATCAGCGGGCGTCCTGCCTGCCAGCGCATGGGAATGAAAATGCCTTTTTCCGCGTGCCTCTGCATCTCAGAGCCTCTGCGTCAAAGGCTATCTTCAAGTCACTGCGAATTGGCTGAATCAAACAGCACAAGAAGGAATTTCTATGCGGATTTTGCTCTATACAGGCAAGGGCGGCGTCGGCAAGACCAGCATCAGCGCCGCCAGTGCAGTGCGTTGCGCCGAACTCGGCTATCGCACCGCGGTGCTCTCTACGGACCCGGCGCACAGCCTGGGCGACAGTTTTGATCGGCGCATCGGCAGCCACATGGTTGAGCTTGCGCCCAATCTCTGGGGACAGGAGATCGATCTGTTGAGCCAGATGGATCAATACTGGGGCACGGTGCAAGGCTACCTCAACGCCCTCTTTATGTGGCAGGGCATGGACAGCCTGGTCGCGGAAGAGACTGCGGTGCTGCCCGGCATGGAAGAGCTTTCCAGCCTGATGCAGATCACATCGCTGGCGGAGAGCGGCAGATTCGACGTGATCATCATCGATGCCGCGCCCACCGGCTCGACGCTTCAGTTGCTGAGCTTCCCTGATATTGCGCGTTGGTACATCGAGAAAATTTTTCCCTTCCAGCGCAAGACGATTCAACTGGCGCGGCCGATGATGAAGCGTATGACCGACATGCCCTTGCCCGGCGACGACATCTTCGACAGCATCGAAGAATTGGTCAGCTTTTTGGAGCGCATGAGCCGCCTGTTGAGTGACGGTGAGCAGAGCAGTATGCGCGTCGTGTTGAACCCGGAGAAAATGGTGGTCAAGGAAGCGCAACGCGCCTACACCTACCTCAACCTCTATGGCTACAGCGTCGATGCCGTCATCTGCAATCGTGTTTTTCCGCGCACCTTGTCGGACAATTACTTCGACATCTGGAAAAACGCGCAGGCGCAGAATTTGGAACTTGTTCACGAATGTTTCCAGCCCCTGCCGATCTTCGAGGCGCCGCTCTTCGAGCAGGAGGTGATGGGCATCCCGATGCTGACGCAAATGGCAAATGCCGTCTTCGGGCCGGAAAAGGTGCGCGGCGGCAGCGGCGATCCGACGCAGCGTTTCTATGCGGGCAAGCCGCAGGAGATATTCAAGAACGGGTCACAATATGTGCTGAGCTTATCGCTGCCGCTGATCGAGCGCGACGAGGTGCAATTGCATCGCAGCGTTTTTGACGAACTGGTCATTCGCATCGGCAACTGGAAGCGCAACATCGCGTTGCCCACTGGGCTGGCAAAGTTGGAGATCGCCGGCGCCAAATATGTCGGCGATCGGCTGAACATCTTTTTCGACGCCGACGACGT
This sequence comes from Candidatus Caldilinea saccharophila, assembly GCA_016710365.1. Lineage (GTDB taxonomy): Bacteria > Chloroflexota > Anaerolineae > Caldilineales > Caldilineaceae > Caldilinea > Caldilinea saccharophila. Next base: position 23,070 of record JADJVW010000054.1, read on the forward strand.
GGTGGTCGAGATCACGGAAGAAGAGCTGAAACCGCGAGGGTGGGATAGCCTCAAGGCGCGTTTCCGGCGCAACTGAGCTGCTCGCTCCAGCAAAAACGCCACCAGATTCTGGTGGCGTTTTTGCTGGAGCGCTACAAAGAGGAGAGAGCAAATCTATCAATCGGTGCAGTCAATCACCGGTTCACAAGCGGCAGATAAAGGCTGGTTATATTCATAAACTCAATGTCATAGAGAGGTCGTAAACGATCGGTACATCGGCAGTGACGGCGCCCCCAACCTCACCCACGTCGATGACCAACGACATATTGTGATGGGCGTCCTCGGCCCACACCAGGTACGCGCCATACGCCAGGTCAGTCAGCACAAAATCGCCAGCGGCGTCGGCGGTCACCACGATCGGGGCGGCCCCACCCTGGCGTTGCACATAGACGGTGGCATGGGGCACATTCAATTCATCCAGTTCTGCTACCGAGTTGCCGTTGCTGTCATAATATACCGTGCCGGACACGATGCCGCTGTTGGCATCATGATCAGTCGCCAGCGCTGGCGCCGCCATCAACACGATCAGCACGATCTGGATGATTGTCATGTATGCCATCAGTAGCTTGCGGTTCATTTACCCCTCCGCCGAAATTATCTTCTCTAGCTGGCATCCTATCACGACGAACTACTTACAATCCTTTCATTCTCCTGTCATTGTACTCCATTCTGCTTAAGGAAGCAATATATTCTGGAAAATGACATGTGATTTTTAAGGTCGCAGATTGGTGATGCGCCCGGCAGCGTGATGCCTTGTGGCGCTTATTCCACTTTGTGGTAAAGTACAGCAGATTGTCACAGGGGCATCCACCGGCGATGAAAGCGCCCGGCAGATGGCATGGAGAGGAGCTGAACATGGTCATGATCGCCGCACCAACGGTTGACATCGAGAAAATGGGACAGGCCGCGCGGGCGGCAAGCCGCCACTTGGCGACCTATTCGACCAACACCAAAAATGCGACGCTGCTCCAGATCGCCGACCTGCTGGAAGCGCGCCTGGACATTATCCTGGCGGCCAATGCCCAGGATATGGCCGATGGCCGCGCGCGTGGACTGACGCCCGCGCTGCTGGATCGGCTGCTGCTCACCGAGACGCGTATCCGCGCGTTGGCCGCGGACGCCCGCAGCGTAGCCGCGCTCCCCGACCCGGTCGGCTCGGAGATCGAGGGACGCCTGCTGCCCAACGGCATGCGTCTCAGTCGCCGCCGCATTCCGATCGGCGTGCTGGGCGTCATTTACGAGGCGCGGCCCAATGTCACCATCGATATCGCCACGCTTTGCCTCAAGACGGGCAATGCCGTAATTTTGCGCGGCGGCAGCGAAACCTTGCGCAGCAA
>JADJVW010000055.1 GCA_016710365.1 Candidatus Caldilinea saccharophila
CTTTTGTGCTGACCAACAAAGCCAGCGCAGAAGCGCAGGTCGCCGCCGTCAAACTGCTGGACTACATGTTCACGCAAGAAGGCCAACTGCGCGCGCATTATGGCGAAGAAGGCCGTGACTGGCGCCGGCCGGAGGAAGGCGACGTGGCGCTCAACAAGAGCGTCGAGCCGATCTTCTTCCAGATTTCGCTGCCCGCCGGTGAAACGCCCCACAATTCTTCATGGGGCGCGATGGCGCAATACTTCCAACCCAAAGTGTTCCGCGACGGGTGGGTGCAGTCGGTAGACCCGGCCGAGTACTACAACTGGCCCGGCTACGAGCGTCGCTTGCAGGATGCCACCGACCTCTATGCCGGCAAGGAGTCGCCTGACCACTTCCCGTTCTGGGCACTCTGGCCCGACCCGGCCACGGCCGACGCGGCTGCGCTACAGCGGCAGAACATCACGGATTATATCAACCAGAACGCGCTCCAGTTTGTCACCGGCGCCAAGAATCTGGACAGCGACTGGGACAGCTATGTCGCCGGTCTGGATCAGCTTGATCTCGCCGGCTATCTGGCGACGATGCAGGCGGCCTATGACGCCAGCGCCGTCAAGTAATTTCAGATGGATTCTCGACGGTGATGCACAAGCGCCACCCAGACATCGACACGCTGGGTGGCGCTTCCTTTCAACCTTCGAGCATTCAAGCATGTATACCAAAGTATTCATGACGATTCAGGCCGTTGAAAAGATAGACCACGGATGCAACGGATTAGACGGATTCTCGCGGATTCATCCGAAATTATTTGTTGATCCGTGCAAATCCGTCTAATCCGCCAAATCCGTGGCCGATTGGAATCAGGCTGAACAGTTTTATATGGATAGTGAGAGGTTATGGCTGTGTCAGACAACCCAAATTCAGAGAAAATTCGCTGGTTCACGAATGCACGCTTTGGCATGTTCATTCATTGGGGCCTCTATGCGCTGCTGGGGCGCGGGGAGTGGGCGCGCTATACGGAAGCCATCCCGCCCGACGAGTATCACGCGCTGGCGCAGCAATTTCAGCCGCGTCATTTTGATGCCACGGCGTGGGCGCGGCTGGCCAAGGCCGCCGGCATGAAATATATGGTGCTCACCGCCAAGCACCACGACGGCTTCTGCCTCTTTGACAGCCAGTACACCGACTTTACCAGCGTCAAAAGTGCGGCTAAACGCGATTTTGTGGCCGAGTATGTGGCGGCGTGCCGGGCGGAGGGTCTTGGCGTCGGCCTCTACTTTACCGTCAAGGACTGGGAATTCCCGGCCTATTTCGACGGCCCGGAGCGCAACCCGCAGGGTTGGGCAGCGCTCGTCGATCATTTCCATAACCAGACCAAAGAACTGTTGACCAACTATGGTAAGATCGACATTCTCTGGTTTGACTGCCCGGACGACGCCAACTTCCGCGGCGGCTGGGGCGAGCAGACGCCGGATGTCTGGCGCTCACAGGAGTTGGGGGCGTGGATCGAGGAGGCGCAGCCCGGCATCCTGATCAACAACCGCGGCGGCTTGCCCGGTGACTTCCGCACGCCTGAGCAAACCATCCCACATGGCAGCCAGCCCGGCGTCTTTGAATCCTGCGTGACGATGACGCACAAACATTGGGGCTACTGTCCTGCTGATCCATACAAGGATGTGTGGCGCATTCTCGACGAGTTGATCTCCTGCGTGGCGGTGGGCGGTAACTATCTGCTCAATGTCGGCCCCGATCCCGAAGGCGTGATTCCGCTGCCGGCCTGCGCGCGCCTGCTCGAAATCGGCCGGTGGCTGGAGACCCACGGCGAAGCCATTTACGGCACGGAACGCCTCCTGCCCGACTGGTGGGATCATACCTCGACCGGGCGCATCACCACCAAAGACAACATTGCCTATTTGATCGTCCAACTCTGGTCGCCCACAGGGTCGCTCTCGCTCAACCAGTTGCAGAACGACGTGCGCCGCGCCACCTTGCTGGCTACAGGGCAGACGTTGACGGTGCGCCGCGAAGGACGCCGGTTGTTGATCGAAGGGCTGTCGCCGCTGCCGCCGGCGCTGCCTTTCAATGTGGTGAAATTGGAGTTGGATGGCCCAGCCGCAGCGCAATTCTACTATTGAAAGCGTAACCGCCATGCATGACTTTCTTGAACAGTACAACATTGTCTGGTCGTCGCCGAGCCGCAATTCGGGCGAGTCGATGCCCTGCGGCGGCCACGACATCGGCCTCAACGTGTGGGTGGAGGCCGACCCAGCGACGGGCGCCGGCGACCTGCTCTTTTACATCGACCGCGCCGGCAGCTTTGATGAAAACAACCAGATGCTCAAGCTGGGGCGCGTGCGGCTGCGGCTGTCGCCCAATCCATTTGCCGCCGGCCTTCCTTCCGCCAGGAGTTGAAGCTGCGCCAGGGGCGCGTCGAGATCGTGGCCCAGCGATCCCGCGGTGCAGATTGTGTTGTGGGTCGAAGTCGAGCGTCCCGTGATTCACGTGGAGGTTGTTGCTACACAACTGCTGTCACTTGTCGCCAGCTGAGAACTGGCGGCTGGCCGTGCGCGAGATTCCGTACGAGCGGCGCCAGCCCTGCGCAAGTTGGGTCAGTTACCCCGACACGGTCACGACCGAGCCGGACACGGTGGCCTTTGCCGGCGACGCGGTGTGCTTCTACCATCGCAACCGCAACGACCGCCTGCTCTACGACTTTCTGGTCGAGCAGCAGGGCTTGGAGCCGGTCAAAGCGGAGATTCCCAACACGCAGCGCGACCGCACCTTTGGCGGCCTGATGAGCGGGCCGGGATTGGTGGCCGCGGGCGTCGACGAAGGGCGCTACGGCCAGACGCCCTATCGCGGCTGGGCGCTGCGCAGCGAACAGCCCGCCACGCACCAGCGGCTCGACATCGCGCTGCATACGGCGCAAAGCGAATCGCTGGCGGAATGGCAGGCCGCGCTCGATGTGCTCGCCCTTGCGGCCAGCCGTGATACCGCTGCGGCGCGCAACGCCACGCTGGCCTGGTGGGAACAATTCTGGCAGCGTAGCTTTATCTGTCTGCACCCGGCGCAGCCCGATCCAACCGACCCTGTATGGCAGGTGGGGCGCAACTACCAGCTTTTTCGCTACATGCTCGGCTGCAACCGCGCCGGCGAGTATCCGACCAAGTTCAACGGCGGGCTGTTTACCTACGACGCCGGCTATGTGCGCGGGGATCTGACGAATGAATCGGCCGATTTTCGTATGTGGGGCGGCGGCAGCCACACCGCGCAGAACCAGCGCCTGCTCTACTGGCCCATGCTCAAGAGCGGCGACTTCGACCTGATGCCGCCGCAGTTTGAGTACTATCGCCGCGCGCTGCCCGGCGCCGAAGCGCACGCCACTACTGAGGCACGATGGCTGCTCTTTCACCGAGCAGTTGGAGAACTTTGGCCTGCCGCTGGGTTGGTCGTGGGGCTGGCCGGAGACGCCCGATCTCTACCATCGCCGCCCGCCGCACTTCGACCCGACCGAACAGATCGCCCCCTGGATTCGCTATCTGTACTTGAGCCAGCTTGAATTTGCGCTCATGATCCTTCACTACCGCCAGTACAGCGGGCTGCAGATCGATGACTATCTCCCCTTTATCGAGAGTGCGATCCGCTTCTTCGACGAACACTATCAATGGCAGCACTTTCTCAACGCTACGCGGCCGCTCGACGCCGATGGTCATCTAGTCCTTTATCCTTCCACCGCGTGCGAGACCTACAAGGACGCGCTCAACCCGGCTGATCTAGTGGCGGGGCTGCAAGGCACGGTTGAGGCGCTGCTGGAGATCGCGGGCGATCTGCTCAGCGACGACGCGCGCGACTATTACCGCGGCTTGCTTGCCCGCATCCCGCCGCTGCCCTTCCGTGAGCTGCAAGGCCATAAAACCATCGCGCCGGCCGTGTCGTGGACCGACATCATCAACGTCGAAATCCCGCAGCTTTACCCGGTCTATCCCTACGCGCTGTACGGGCTGGGCAAACCCGATCTTCAGGTTGCCATCGACACATGGTGCTACGGGGAGTACAACGAGGCGCAGTTGAGCCATGTCAGTTGGCACCAGCAGGCGATCTTCTGTGCGCGCCTGGGGCTGATCGCGGATGCGGCGCGCTACACGCTGCTCAAGCTGGCGGACTCGGGCCGGCGCTTCCCCGCCTTCTGGGGGCCGGGGCACGACTGGACGCCCGACCACAACTGGGGCGGCTCCGGCATGATCGGCCTGCAGGAGATGCTGATGCAGTGCACTGGCCGGCAGATTCTGCTGCTGCCCGCCTGGCCGGTGGATTGGGATGTCGACTTCAAGTTGCATGCGCCCTTCAACACCACCGTCGAAGGGCGCTACGTGGCGGGTAAGCTGGAATCACTTCAGGTGACGCCGCCAGAACGCGCGACGGACGTGGTTGTCATGGAAACCAAAAACTGAACAAAGAGTAGGAAAAGCCATCCACAGATTGCACAGATTGCACAGATGAGAAGTGGGTGCTCGCTGGAAATCATTCATTGCGCAAAACTATCTTCATAATCTGTGCAATCTGTGTCATCTGTGGACAGTTTTTCCTGTAAAAAATTCGGCTCAACCGGAATTCATGTGGTCGGGGCCTTACGTGCCGGGGACGGGCTTGCGGTGCTTCGGTCGAGCAGAGAACGATCAGCCCGTCCCCGGCACGTAACCACACGAGATCCGATCGACCCAAAAATTCAAGGAGATTGCTATGAGCGACACAAATACCATCTGGTACACGCAGCCGGCTGCGCAATGGTGCGACGCGCTGCCGGTGGGCAATGGCCGCCTCGGCGCCATGGTCTACGGCGGCGCGTGCGCCGAGCGCGTCTATCTGAGCGACGCCACCTTTTTGGTCAGGCGAGCCGTCAGCGCAAAACAGCAATGCAGGTGGCCCGGCTATCGTCGCCGAAGTGCGCCGGCTGTTGCTGGCCGGCGAGATCGCCGCCGCCAACCACCTTTCGCAGCAGCTTGAGGGGCGCAAACTCAACTACGGCACGAATCTGCCCTTTGGCAACCTGCGCCTCTTCATGGCGCATGGCGATGAGACACTCGCCAACTACCGGCGCACGCTCGACCTGGACACCGCCATTGCCAGCGTCGCCTATGACGTGAGCGGCGCCGTTGATGCGCAGGGGGTCTATCTCGGCCGCGCCGCGGTTGGGACATATGATGACGGCTACACACCGATCAGCGTTGCCTACCGCCGCGAAATTTTTGCCAGCCATGCCGACAACGTGCTGGTCATGCGCATCACGTGCAGCAGGGCCGGCGCGTTGGGACTGCGCGTGCTGCTCGACGGCGACGAACAGCCCTTTGCGACCTCCAGCGTCGAGGCCGGTGTGATCGAGATGGAGGTGCTGGCGCGCGAGCATTTCCACAGCGACGGCGCGTGCGGCGTGAATGGCCACGCCCGGCTTGCGGTGCTGGCCGAAGGCGGCCGGGTGCAGACGGTTGGCGCGCAGATCATCGTAGAGGGCAGCGATGCGGTCACGCTCTTGCTGACCTTTGAAAGCACCTTCGGCGGCGCTGACCCGGTGTCCGCGTGCCGCGCCCGCATCGCCGCCGCGGCTGCGCTGCCCTACGCAGAACTCAAAGCCCGCCATGTTGCCGACCATCAGGCGCTCTTCCGCCGCGCAACGCTTGACCTCGGCCCGTCGCCCCATCCCGACGCGCCGCTCGACCGGCGTCTGGCCGCGGTGCAGGCGGGCGAAGACGATCCGGCCTTGGCCGCGCTGCTCTTCCAATTTGGCCGTTATCTGCTGATCGGCAGCTCGCGCCCCGATTCGCCGCTGCCCGCACATCTGACCGGCGTGTGGAACGACAACGTCGCCTGTCGCATCGGCTGGACCTGCGACTATCATCTCGACATCAACACGCAGATGAACTACTGGATCGCCGAACTGACCGGCATCCCCGAATGCCACCTGCCGCTGCTGCGCTGGATCGAAGAGACGCTGGTTCCCTCTGGGCGCCAGACCGCGCGCACGCTCTATGATCTGCCCGGCTGGGTTGCACACATCTTTTCCAACCCGTGGGGCTTCTCGGCTCCTGGCTGGAGCATCTGGTGGGGGATGCATCCCACCGGCGGCGCCTGGGTTGCGACCCATCTGTGGGATCATTATGCTTTCACGGGCGACAAGCACTTTCTGGCCGAGCACGCGTATCCCGTGCTTAAGGAGGCCGCCGAGTTCTTTCTGGCGTACCTCGTCGAAGACCCGGCAACGGGCTGGCTGCTGAGCGGGCCGTCCAACTCACCCGAAAATCAGTTCCTCTTTCAAGGCGAACCCTACGCCGTCTGCCTGGCGCCGACTGCGGACCGCATCCTGATCCATGAACTCTTCGCCGAGTGCATCGAAGCGAGCAAAATTCTTGGCGTGGACCAGGGGCTGCGCGAACGCATTGAGGCGGCGCAGGCAAAGCTCCCGCCGTACAAGATCGGCCGGCACGGGCAGATCCAGGAGTGGCTGGACGACTACGACGAAGCGCTGCCGCAGCACCGCCATACGACGCAGTTGCTTGGCGTCTTCCCCTATGCGCAGATCACCCCAGAAGCAACGCCGGCGCTTGCCGAGGCTGCGCGTGCGTCGATCGCACGGCGTGAGAATGCACCGGGCGGTTATGAGGAAGGCAGTTGGGGACGGAACCTGATCATGCTCTACCACGCACGGCTGGGCGACCGCGAAGCTGTCTATGCGAGCTTGAACACGCTCTTCCGCGTCGAGGGCGACCGCAGTTTGATGATGGGACCCAAAATTTCCCCGCGTCACGCCTACGAGATGGATTACAACACCGGCGCCACGGCGGCGATTGCCGAGATGCTGCTGCAGAGTCATCAGGGCTATTTGCACCTGTTGCCGGCGCTGCCCGCGGCGTGGCCCGACGGCAGCGTCACCGGCTTGCGCGCCCGCGGTGGCTTCGAGGTGGATTTTGCCTGGGAAGGCAGAAGGTTTGCTGAGGTCGTCATTCGCTCGCAGCTTGGCAATCGATGCCGGCTGCGCGTGGGTGCGCCGGTGACGATTGTCTGTGACGACCAACCCGCGCCTGCGTTCGAATGCGCGCCCGGCATGGTCGAGTTTGCGACTGAGGCAGGTCGCACCTATAGGGTTCGGAGCTAGCAAGACGCAGGGCGGTGATTGCCGGTCATCTCCACCTGGCGAATGGCATGCCCATGGCAATACCGGCCACCGGACGCAGATAAGCCGGCGGCGCAACGTCACGGCTGAGCTCAGCTAAGCTGTTCTTCACTACCTGCTTTGATAAATCCTCCTGCTCAGCGATTTTTGCATTTTCCCAGGCGGCGGTCACTTCTAGAAGTGACCGCCGCTTTGACATTGTTTCTCCTACCTGGACGTTCCAAACAGATCGATTTCCCTTTGATCGTTCGCTGATCTTCGACTACACTATGCATAGAGGCGTTTCTCCTTTGGTAAAGTGGCTGTTCGTACTCCCTATTTGTCTGAGAACGTCTCTCTTCCATTTCCATCGAAATGTATGACGACTGCCAAAAACGAAAATCGATGCGGATTTAAGCGCGTCCATGCTATAATAATCACCAGTGAAACCCATCAACTACAAGAGGTAAATCTCATGCAAAACCGCACCATTTACATCACGAAATATGATTTGGATCGTCTGCGAAAATTCATCGAAGATGCCAAGCAAATAAATCGCCGCGGGAACGAATACTTGGATAACCTGGAAGTTGAACTGTCACGTGGCATCGTCGTCGCGCCTACCGAAGTTCCTCCCAATGTGATCACGATGAATTCCAGAGTCAATTTAATCGACTTGGATACTCAGGAAGAAATGGTCTATACGCTCGTGGTCCCGCAGGATGCAGATATCGCCCACGACAAAATTTCTGTACTGGCCCGTATCGGAACCGCTATGTTGGGATACCGCGTCGGCGATACATTTACGTGGGAGGTTCCCGACGGCGCGCGACGTTTACAGGTGCAGCAAGTCCTCTATCAACCAGAAGCCTCTGGCGATTATCATCTATAGTGCAACTGCCCTGGCGCATGTGTGACAGAAGCAGAATCCAGATAGGCAAAGAGGCAGTATGGAATTCAGTATGCTCTATCAGGAACTTCAAAACAGCACAGAGATGATCCGTGCTTTATTGGCAGGAGTCGCACCCGAGGAAGCGCGCCTCAAACCGAGTGCGGAGTCGTGGTCGATTCTCGAAGTGGTGTGTCACTTATATGATGAAGAACGCGAAGATTTCCGAGAACATCTCGATTTTATTCTTCACCGCCAAAATGAAGCATGGCATATGATTGACACTCAAGGTTGGGTAACACAACGAAGTTATAACGAGCAAAACTTCGCTGAAATGCAGGAGAAATTCTTTGGCGAACGTGAACAATCCTTTGCATGGCTCAATGGATTACGGAATCCAGATTGGGAAAAAACCTTTACAACGAAGCATCGCACCATCAGCGCGGGAGAGATGTTCGCCTGTTGGGTCGCGCATGACAATCTTCACATCCGCCAATTGGTGGAACTCCGTCGCCTGAGGCTGGAAAATATCACAAAGCCTTACAAGCTCGAATACGCAGGTGATTGGTTGACTGAATAATGGAGGCAACACAACGAGAAACATTTTGCAGATTTTGCAGAATTGGGGGGGTACGCTTTAGACAAACCTGTGCTATACTTCAAGTACGCCGTTTGTTGTGGCTGGCCCCAAACCAGCCTTCGGGGGACAACAGACGGCGTATTTTTTTGCCTTCAACCCACCAACGTTTCAGTCAGCATTCCACTTTGTGTACACAAAGCTATGCTCACCACCGGCCATAGGCTATAGTGGACCCCGCTGTCAAGACAGCAGATCACGGAAAATACGTAAGATTATTCAGCATCAAACCAAGCCATCCATGCGGGCAATCGACTTCGCCCACCCTGTGAGGCGGTGCGTGGCTGTCGCCGTAGGGGTGGGGGAAGTGTGGTCAACTCGGCTGTTGGGAGTTGTCCACAGTTTCCCCGCCCCGTAGCGTACCACCAGCATAGATCATGGCCGGGGTAGCGTATGCAAGTGACTGGTGTGGCCGCTCAAAGTTGTACTGCTGGAAGTAGTGCGCTGAGCCGGCCTCCAGCGCACGCACCGTCGCATACTCCTTGATATAGATGTCTTCCCACTTGAGCGAACGCCAGAGTCGCTCAATGAAGATATTGTCGAACATGCGGCCACGACCGTCCATGCTAATGATCACGCCAGCGTTTTCTAGTGTCGCAGTGAACTGGCGTGCAGTGAATTGAACCCCTTAGTCCGTATTGAACATTGTCGGCTTGTTCCGTGCCAGAAGCTCCTGAGAGTGTCCAGACAGAATTGTCCGTCCAGTGTATTGGAGAGGCGCCAGCCGAGTACATAGCGGCTATACCAATCCATGATCGCAACCAGGTACATGAAGCCGGTGGGCATCGGAATGTAGGTGATATCGGCACACCAGACCTGATTTGGCACAGTAACGGCGACGTTACGCAGGCGATAAGGGATAGATCTTGTGCTCTGGCGCCGCCTGACTCGTGCGTGGTTTGGGATAGATCGCCTCCAACCCCATGATGCGCAACAACCGTTGGGACCCCGCTTCCGATTGACCGCCTGTCCCGTTTGGCTCAGTTTGACTGCGATGCGACGGCTACCCAGATACGGGCATCGCAAGATACAACTCATCGATCTGCCGCATCAGTTGCAGATGCGCCGCTGTCTCAGTTGCCGGCGTGTAATACCAGGCTGATCGACTCAACTCCACCAGCTCACACTGGCGAGCCAGGCTGATCACTGGATGATTCGGCTCGATCAGCGCTCGTTTGTCGTCAGTCGACGTAGGCAACTTTTTTTTTCAGCCACTCAAGCTCCATCTTGAGGCGGCCAATCTGCTCGAATAGGTCGGTTTGTAACGCATCCTGTTCCCGCTGCGTTCGCTCGCGCGCACTGCTGAATACGCCGATTCCTTCGTCCAGCAGTTGTCGCTTCCACTGGCTTACCTGGCTGGTACTTCATACCTGCCCGCAATCTGGTTGACTGTCTCAACCCCTTTGGCAGCTTCCAAAGCTACGTCGAACTTGAACTTGGCACTATGCCGTTTGCGTCGCTGCGTCATTCCTCTTCCCCCTATTCGGTACAGTTGGTCTTACTTAACGAACTGTCCTAATATTGGGGTCCATTATACGGTTTGCGTGCGCGTCCGGTCAGTTTGCACAGATCTTTGTGACGCTTCTTGTGCTCCGTGGCTTGGCGGTTACTTTCTAAACTGACACGCCAGGGCGACAGCCCGTCCCCAGTTGCAACACGCTGTCCTTTAGCATCCAAAATTGCCTATTGACGCTGATGAAATCGTATGCTAGACTACCGATTACCGCATACGATTTCACAATAGGAATTACGATGCAAAAGCAGCATTTATCCCGCAAACGAGCTGTCACTATGCGCGATGTCGCCAAGATGGCGAATGTCTCGCAGAGCACAGTGTCGCGCGTGCTAAGTGGCGCCGAAGAGGGCATCCCGATCGGCGAAGAAACCAAGCAGCGGGTGATGGAAGCGGTCAAAGCGCTAGGCTATTACCCGAATCTGCATGCAGGCAGTCTGCGTGGTCAGAAAACTTTCATGATCGCCATGATGGTGGCTGATATTGCCAATCCTTTTTATCACCCGATGGTGCGAGCCGTCCAAGACGTCGCCCATGGGCATCGTTACGACGTCATGATCGCCAATACCGATCATACACGCGATGGGGAAATGCATTTTATCGAATCTGTGATCCGACGTCCTGTCGATGGCTTGATCCTGGTGCCTTACCATCTGACTCAGATAGATATCGAACGCTGCATCACGCGCACAGGCGTGGCGGTGGCGGCAGTAGGCCAGCACGTGACTCACCCACAGGTCGATACGGTTTTTGGCAACGACGAGCGCGCAGTGCTAGAGGCAATCACCTGGTTGATTCAAGTGCGCGGTCACAAGCGGATTGGGTTTATTGGGGTGACCGATAGCTTTTCCGTAGGGGTGCGACGACGAAACGCCTTTGTTGAAGCGATGCGTCATGCCGCTCTCCCGCTCCTGCCGGAGATGTTCGAATGCGGCGATTGGTCCTCCGAGAGTGGGGAGCGCGCCATGCGAAGCTTCCTTTCCCTGCCGCAGCCGCCGACCGCAGTCTTTGCCGTGAACGATGTGATGGCGATTGGGGCGATGGAGGCTGTGCAGAAGGGCAGGGTTGTGCACGCCCCAAGATGTCGCCATGATTGGCTTCGACGATATTCCGCCTGCGACATGGGTGCGCCCACGCCTGACCACGGTGGCGCAACATCCAGCGGAAATGGGCCATATGATGGCGAAGGCGCTGTTTGAGCGGATTCAAGGCGATTACAGCGGGCCAGGTCGTCGCTTTGAGGCGCCGTGCCGGTTTGTCATCCGGGAATCTGCGTAAGCGGACACGCGACCGGTGGACGCACACAATTTTGGTGACAACGCAGCGTCATACTCTGCGTTTTCCAATCAGTACCAATAGGTAATCGTATCTTTGTTCCCAGTAGACGCAAAGGAGATAGTATGCGTAAATTGTCGTTTGGTCTTGTTTTATTAATGGTGATGGCACTGTTGCTGAGCGCCTGTGGCGGCGCGGCGCCGGCTGCCACGACCGACACGGGTGCGGCCGACACCGCCGCCGCTGATACGG
>JADJVW010000056.1 GCA_016710365.1 Candidatus Caldilinea saccharophila
GTGATGGGCGACTTCAACGCCGTCAGCCGGTGGGACTGGTCGGAGGATCGTCTTGCCGCGCTGCGTGACAAGCCGACGCGCCAGGGAGGCAACCTTGCCGGCGACAAGCAAGGCCCGCAGGTGATCGACGCGATGGAAAAGGCCGGCTACGTCGATCTCTATCGGCGTTTTGGCGGAGTCGGGCGCAGTGACCTTCCCGTAGACTGACTGGCCGATCCGCATCGACTATATTTTTGCCAGTGCGTCGTTGGCGCCCGCGGTCACAAACTGCACGATTTGGACGGCTGCCGACGGCGTCTCCGACCATCGACCGGTGGTGGCGGACTTCACCCTGGAGTCAGAATCCAATGGACACCAATCTGCTTGATTCATTGCCCGCATCGCTGCCTGCGTCACTGCCTGCTGACAAGCGGCAAACTGTCGTTGACCTGGTCAACGCGCTGGCGGCGACATCCGGCGTCGTCGCTGTCGTGTTGGGCGGCTCGTATGCACGGGGGACGGCGCGCCCCGCTTCCGACGTCGATCTGGGTATCTACTATTATCCCGACGCGCCGTTCCGCATCGATGCGATCGCCCAGATCGCGCAGGCCACGGCTGTCCAACCGCCCACCGTCACTGACTTCTACGCATGGGGCGCGTGGGTTAACGGCGGCGCCTGGCTTCACACGGCGTCCGGCAAGGTTGATTTTCTCTACCGCAACGTCGAACAGGTCACCCACACGATTGCCGAGGCGGAGCAGGGCGTTGTCCATCACGACTATCCGCAGCAGCCGCCCTATGGTTTCTACAGTGTCACCTATCTGGCTGAGACGCAGGTTTGCCTGCCGCTGTTCGACCCTGCCGGCGTCATCCGCGCGCTGAAAGCGCGTGTGGCGCGCTACCCTGAGCCGTTGCACCAGCGCGTGGTCAACGATGCGCTCTGGAGCGCCGAGTTCACGTTGTTGCATGCGCGCGGCTTTGCGGCGCAAGGCGACATCTACAACACGGTTGGCTGCCTCACCCGCACGGCGACGAATCTGACTCAGGCGCTCTTTGCGCTGAATCGCTGCTATTACATGAGCGACAAGGGCGCGCTGCAGATGATCGACCAGTTTGCCCTCAAGCCGGACGATTACGCACAGTCGCTCGGCGCCATCCTGGCCGCGCCCGGACGTGATGCGCAGGCATTGAGCCACACGGTCGCCGCGCTGGAATATCTCTGGCGGCGCACCGTGGCATTGACGGACGGCGCGTATCGTCCCAATTTTGTGATGACGTAACACGATGGATCTCTTCGAGCAGGCACACCAGGATCGCATGGCGCGCAGCGCGCCGCTGGCCGCGCGGATGCGCCCGCGCACGCTCGACGAATATGTGGGGCGGAGCATCGTCAGGGCCAGGACGTCTGCTACGCCGCGCCATCGAGGCCGACCAGCTTTCCAGCGTGATCTTCTACGGGCCGCCTGGCACAGGTAAGACGACGCTGGCGCGCGTCATCGCCAACACAACGCGCGCCCATTTCATCGCCATCAATGCGGTGCTGTCCGGCGTCAGGAGATTCGCGAGGCCATCGACGAGGCGCAGCAGCGCGCTAAACTTTACGGGCAGCGCACGATCCTGTTCGTGGACGAAGTGCACCGCTTCAACAAGGCGCAACAGGACGCGCTGCTGCCCTGGGTCGAAAACGGCACGGTCATCTTCATCGGCGCCACGACCGAAAACCCCTATTTCGAGGTTAACAAGGCGCTCGTCAGCCGCAGCCGCATCTTTCAACTCGTGCCGCTGACCAAAGACGACCTGCGCGCGGTCGTACAGCAGACGCTCAGCGACCCGGTGCGCGGCTACGGTGCGCTGAGCGTCACCATCGACGAAGATGCGCTCGAACATCTGGTGGAGGTTGCCAACGGGGACGCGCGCGCGGTGCTGAACGCGTTGGAGCTGGCGATTGAAACGACCGGTGCGGGAAAACCGGAGACTGGAGATCAGAGATTAGAGCTTCGGGAAACCTCGGATGCTCCCAGTTACCAATCTCCAATCTCTGATCTCCCAATCTCCAATCTCCCAATCTCCAATCTCCACATTACCCTCGCCGTCGCTGAAGAATCGATCCAGCGCCGCGCCGTGCTCTACGACAAGGAAGGCGATTACCATTTTGACACCATCAGCGCCTTTATCAAGAGCCTGCGCGGCAGCGACCCTGATGCAGCCATGTACTGGATGGCGAAAATGGTCTATGCCGGTGAAGCGCCGCGCTTTATCTTTCGGCGTATGCTCATCTTTGCCGGTGAAGATGTAGGCATGGCCGACCCGTACGCCATCCAGATCGTGAACGCGTGTGCGCAGGCTTTCGAGCAGGTGGGCATGCCGGAAGGACGCTTTCACCTGGCGACGGCGGCGCTTTACCTGGCGACGGCCAAAAAGTCGAACACCACCTTTGCGTTTTTCGATGCGCTGGAGCAGGTGGGCAAAGAGGCGGACAGCGGCGTGCCCAACCATCTCAAAGATGGCAACCGCGACAAGGAAGGCTTTGGTCACGGCGAAGGCTATCTCTACCCGCACGCCTATCGCGACCATTGGGTGGCGCAACAATATTTGCCCACTTCGTTGCAAGGCAAGGTCTTCTATCAGCCCTCCGATCAAGGCTACGAAGCCGCCATCCGCGTAGATGTGGCGCGACGACGCGAGGCGCAACTGGCCGCCATGCTCGACGCCGACGAGGCGCGCGGCGAGATCCTGACCCACTCGCCCGACGACGCCGCGCGCGAACGTTGGTTGCAGCGCACGATCTCCGGCGCGGGCGCCCGGCTGGGACAGGTGCGCGACCGCGTTCTCGACGCCGCCCGCTTGTCCAACTACAGCATCGTGCTCGACCTGAAGGCAGGCGCGCCTGCTGACGTGGAGGCGGTGCGGGCGCACCCCGGGAAGGCGGCGTCTACGCGTTGACGCGCAACCGCCGCGACGCCGATGCCCTCCGCCAGAGCGCGGAAAGGTTGCCGCAGATCGAACGACCGGTGGTGATGGAGGGCAGGCTGGAGGAACTTCCCCTCTTTTTATCCCTGCAAACCAAATCAACTCTGCAAATTAAAGAGGAAGCGCTGGCCGCCAACCCTCGCCCCTCGCCCCTCGCCCCTTCCTCGCGCTTACGCTTCGACGCCATTGTCGGCTACAACGCGCTGCTCGACGAGGCGGACAAGGCCGCGGCTTGCCAGGAGCTTGCCAGCCTGCTGGCGCCCGGCGGCGTGATCAGCCTGGCCGAGCGCGTCCCGCGGCGCACGCAGCGGCTGTACGCACTGATCGACGCGTCTATGCTTGACGCTGATCTGCTGGAACGCTGGCAACGCGCTGAGGAAGCTATCTACGCCGATCCCGCCGACCCGCTGGTCAGTTGGGACGAACACGATCTCCGTGCATTTCTAATGGAGGCCGGCCTGACCGTCTCGCTGCAAGGCGAGGCGGAGACGAGCGAAACGCTGATCACACCGGCGATGCTCGCCCGCTGGTTCACGCCGGTCAGCGGCGGGAAGCCGGCCTACATCGACCGGCTGGCCGCGGCGTTGCAGCCCGACGAAATTGTGCACATTCGGCAACTGTTTGAACGGCAGTTGACCGGACAGCCAGTGCTCTGGCAAACTTACACTGCGTTTGTAGTGGCGCGATTTCCCCAATCGCGCTCACGGAAAGATGAGGACGAGACATGACAAACTACATGACTCTCTCTAACGATGAATTGCTGGCTTGCATAGAAATCGCTGGCATCACTTTGTCGCCTGAGTTGCTCCGCGTCCTGCTGGCGCGCCGGCTCGAGCTGCGGGAGAGCATCTTAGAGAGGTTCACCGCCTCGATCGATGATGACTGGGATGATTCTGACGATCCACGCTGGTATCGCGCAGTTCACTACGGATTCCTGCTGATTGCCTATCGCGAACGCAAGGCGCTGCCGATCTTGCCGCCATCTACACGAACACCGAGAGCTATGAAAATTTGATCGAGTGGTTCGAGGAAGAGCCTGCTCATTTTGGCCCCGCCGCGATTCCGGTCTTTCAAGCCGTGGTGGACGCGGCGCCGGGGCTAGAATGGGATTTCGGCGCGGCGATGAGCGTCTCCATCTTAAGCGCGATCGCGATGCGGTTTCCACAGACGCGGCAGGAAATCGTGTCATTTCTGCGTTCGCACCTGCCGCCCCTCCACATGAACGGGAACTTGACGCCGGACAACGATGACGAGATCGACGAACTGTGGGCAAGCATCGTTGACGCCTTGGCCGAGTTGCGCGACTTTGACAGCAAGCAACAGGTGCTCGCTATGTTCGACGCCGACCTGATCGATCCCACCGAAATTGATCGAGAGAGCTATCTCGACGCGCTGACTGAACCGCCATCTTCAGAGAAAAAGCCACCGTTCGACATCTTCGCGATGTATGCCCGCGTGGCCAAGTTCAACACGCCGAAAGACGTGTAAGCAAATGTTTCAATCCGGATGACATTTGCCCAGGAGACAGTGCGCACCTGGTTTGGAATCTTGCACGCGTTCGGCGCTTACTCGTCGCAGACGCCGGGGCCGGACAATGACAATCCGACAGTGTGCTCGCGCACGACAGAGTACGTTGTCTGCGCCTTCCCCAACGGCGCGCTGGTCGTCGCCCCACACTTTCGCCACTAGGAAGACGCCTGGCCCAGCGACTTCTTCCGCGACGCTGCGTTGGACGTGGGCGGCGCAGCCGCTGGACGTTGTCTGGCGCCCGCTGCAGCCAATCTATGTCCAGCGGCTGCGCGTCTGAGCAGCATCAGGCCATTAATATATTGAGTTACGCCTTATATTGCGCAACTGCACAGAGATGAATGATTTTGCCAAAGGGGGAAAAGATGGTTCGCACCCATATTCAACTTACAGAAGAACAAGCGCAGCGGCTGAAACAGCTTGCCGTGCGCGAGGGCGTTTCTATGGCTACGCTAATTCGGTGCAGCGTCGATTGCTATGTGCAGGGAAACGAACTCAACGATGCAAAGACTAACAAAGCGCGCGCCTTATCTGTTATCGGAAAATATACATCGCAGCAGGGCGACATAAGTCAGGAACATGATCGCTACCTGGCCACACTATATGCCGAAGTGGGGTCTTGATCTTTGTTGATACTCCTGCCTTCTACAGTTTACTGGATCGCGCCGACGCTAATCATGTCGCGGCAAGCGAACGCTGGCGCCGACTCGTGGCGGACGATGTAGAATTGGTCACCTCTAACTATATTCTGGTTGAAACGACGGCGCTTGTGCAAGGACGGCTGGGCATGGCCGCTGCGCGTGATTTCCACGAAGACATCATGCCGCTGCTCACAGTTTATTGGGTTGATAGCAGAGCAGTCAAAACGTAAATCGGAGCAAGTAAAGAGTCTATGATGCACGCACATTCTCACTATCCTGACGGACGACCGGCAGCACTCAAGCGCATGACAGCAACCGACCAGGGCGTCGTGCTGCGCCACGGCGACGGGCCGGGCGGGTGCGACCAGGACGGCGCGCGCGATGTCTGGGTCTATGTCGCCGATGGCGTCTATTACATGCACTATGACGGCGCCGGTCCGCATGGCTGGCTCGCCTGCCTGGCGCGCAGCACCGATCTGGCAACCTGGGAGAAGCTGGGGCCGGTGCTGACGCTGGGCGCGCCCGGCGACCCCGACGCAAAATCGGCCAGTTACGGCGTCACCTACTGTGACGGCGGCGACTGGCACATGTTCTATCTGGGAACGCCTAATGTGTCCGACCCGATCAACCGCATCCCCGCCTTCCCCTATCTGACGTTGAAGGCCAGGGGCGCGGGGCCGGCTGGCCCGTGGACAAAGCAGCCCGGCGTTGTGCCGTTCACCATTAAGCCTGAAACTTATTACTCCATCACTACCAGCCCCGGCATGGTGATTCAGTCCGGGGACGAATATCTCCAATTCTTCAGCGCTACGACCACAAAGACAGACAGCCCTTATGTCCAGCGCACGCTTGGCATTGCCAGAACCACCGATCTCGATGGCGCATGGCGCATCGACCCGTCGCCCATCGCACCGATCGAGGAGCAGATCGAGAATGCATCGCTCTACTACGAGCCGGCCAACGCCACCTGGTTTCTCTTCACCAACCACATCGGGCTGGACGACAACGAATACACCGATGCCATCTGGGTCTACTGGAGCCAGGATCTGAACTGCTGGCATCCCGCCGACAAAGCAGTGGTGCTGGATGGCGCCAACTGTTCCTGGTCGCGACGCTGCATCGGTCTGCCTTCGGTGGTGCAGGCGGACAAGCGGCTGGCGATCTTCTACGATGCCCCCAGCGGCGACAGCACCAGTCACATGCGGCGCGATGTAGGGTTGGCCTGGTTGGATCTACCGCTGACGCCCCCTTGATTCAGCGCTGCTGCTGAATGCGTCGAGACGGGCTGCAACAGCTTTTGAACCCAATTTGTCAATGAAAGAGTCAAGATTTATGCAAGCACTAGTATGGGAAGCCCCGCGTTCAATGGCCCTGCGTGATGCTCCGCTGCCCACACCGGAAGCCGGCGAAGCGCTGATCCGCGTGGCCTACGCCGGTATCTGCGGCTCGGAGTTGAGCGGCTATCTCGGGCACAACTCCTTGCGCGTGCCGCCGCTGATCATGGGGCACGAATTTTCGGGCGAAATTGTTGAGTTGGGCGAGCAGGCGACCGCGCTGAATCCGGCGCTGCAGGTCGGGCAGGCGGTGACGGTCAATCCGCTCTCGTGCCGCGGCCAGTCGGAGCTGCAGGCGCGCGGGCTGGATCATCTCTGCCCGACGCGCGTGCTGCTGGGCGCGCACCGGCCCGGCGCCTATGCCGAATTTGTCGCCGCGCCGGCTGGTTCCGTGCTGCCGCTGCCGGCCGCGGTCTCGCTGCGCACCGGCGCGCTGACCGAACCGGTCGCCTGCGGGGTGCGCATCGGCGAGCTGGCGGGCAACGTGGCCGGGC
>JADJVW010000057.1 GCA_016710365.1 Candidatus Caldilinea saccharophila
ATCTTTATTGAAATAATGTGCGCATAGGTGACAGTCACTTTTGGAAGTGACTGTCACCTGCTCACGCCTTCCCCTCC
The DNA here is from genome assembly GCA_016710365.1 of Candidatus Caldilinea saccharophila. Lineage (GTDB taxonomy): Bacteria > Chloroflexota > Anaerolineae > Caldilineales > Caldilineaceae > Caldilinea > Caldilinea saccharophila. The sequence goes on from JADJVW010000057.1 coordinate 78, forward strand.
ACCATCTTGACCTCTTCTTCCGTCAGCCCGTACAGACGATAGACCAGCTGGTCGATCTCTGCTTCCAATGCGCTGACGTCGGCGGCGGGGTTCTGGGTTTTGAGAGCCAGGATCTCATCCACGAGCTTTACAAGTGGCTGCTGTTCTTCCAGCGAAACATCGGGAATGGGTAAGGCTTTCCAGTCATCAGGATAGAGATGAATATTGCTGCGACGATGCGCACGTAAATAGTCACGCGCCGCACTGGAGTTCATCACGGCCAACAAGTACTTCACGGCAAATCGCTTGCTGGTTTGTTTCAACTGCTCACGCTTGGGCAAATCGGCACGTGGCTTCTCGTCACGATAGCGCGCACTTTTCTGGAGAGATCTGTTGCGCACTCCAGCCAAACTAAGCCAAGGTATGAAACCAACGCTGGCAGGAGTAAAAATAAACCCGACACTGTCATAGCACACAACAGGATCAGGTCCAGGGCTCCGCTGCGCAAGCAACTTTTCAGGTACTGGATACATCTCCGGAAAAGTTGGTCGGCAAAATCGACCAGGAGCACGTTCGGTATTCCATTCAAGCCAGATGTGTTCTTTCGGTAGCCAATTTGCCAGATGTTTACCTTCGACATATGGCTTGCTATGAAGTTCTGTTCTAGTGGATGACACGACGTCAGACGTAACAAACTTTCCATCAATCGCATTCTCATCGCTATTTGGCCTAAGACCATAACTTACGTAGCATATTTTCTGCAATAGCAATATCCTTTTAGAAAATTCTGCATTATTGTCTGTATCCGGGAAAAACAATCGATAATCCAGTCTACTCTGGTAATCAGTGCTAAGCTCCGTAATTAGACCAAATTTCGGTTCATGTAAGCGCCTCTCCGGTCGATTGTTGCTGCCATCCGCCTTCTGAAAGAAGTAAATAACATTCCGCACTGCGGCATCGAAAATCTGAATCTTGCTGAAGAAGTCGAGCCGCAGCACACGGCTGTGCTGCAAGAACCAGGTCTGCGATTTCTGCGCATACTTGGCGTGGCAATACGCATCGGAAACGATCATGGTCGTGACGCCACCATGCCGCAGCAACTTGTAGCCAAGTTCAATGAACGGAATGTAAAGGTCCCACTTTTCCCACAGCGTTTCGTATTGGCCGCTTGCCTCGATCCGCTTGCGAAAGGCAACATGTGCTTCGCCCGCATCGGCGCGCACATAAGGCGGGTTGCCAATGACCACGTCAAAGCCATCGATGACCCCAAACATCCATTCAGGGTCAAAGAACTCGGCGTGGGTGTGCTGGTTGTACGGATCCCACTTCGCCAGCATCTCGGTGGTGGCGTGCTCCCAGCCGTCACGTTCCAGCAGATCACCCAACCGTTCACGCAGGCGGGCATCCGCGTCTCGATATTTCTTCTTGGTCTGCGTCGTCTTCGCTGTGAAATGGCGCTGACGCACGCGGCGCAGTTCGGCCTCGGTGCGCTCGATCTCGGGGTTGCGCATCTCGATGGTCGTGTGACTTGCCGTCATCGCGCCGTCGCCCGGCAGCAGCGCACGCAATGCCGATGTATCCGGCGTCGTCGGAAAAAGCCAGTCGGCGTTGAGCGGTGTAAACGTGGCATCGTGCACGAGCAGCGCGTTCAACTCAGCGCATACTTCGCGGCCGATCGACAACCATTTTTCTTTGAGCGCCGCGCCCGTCACCTTGAGATATTGTGCAAAGACATCGGCCAATTCGTCGACTTTATGCTTGACTGTGGCTGACGGCGCGAGCGCCGGCGCCAGCTTCGGCTTTTCCGCTGGGCGCACGATGCCCAGCAGTGAATTCGCCGCCACAAACTTCGTCTCCAGATTCGGCAGCGCCCGCACATTGCGATTGGGGGCGGCGTCGTCCACGCGCTGGTCGGCCACCAGCGAGATGAAGAAGCGCAGCTTGGCAATCTGCACGGCGATAGGCTGAATGTCCACGCCGTAAATGCAGTTCTCGATCAGGTAGAGTTTGCGCGTGTAGTCGAGTTCGTGGTCTTGCTCCGTAAAGGAGTATTCGATGTCGCGGATACGCGCCTCGATGTCTTCCAGGGCGTGCTGACGATTCTTCTCGTCTTCCATCTGCTCGGTCAGCTCGCGGTCGCGCTGCGCGCGGGCAAGCTGTTGTTGCTTCCAGCGGGTGTTGTTGGGGTCGAGCTTGCGCAAGATGAAGACCAGCTTGTGCAGGATGCCCATGGGGAAAGCGCCGGAGCCGCACGCCGGGTCGAGAATCTTGGCGTGGTCGATGGCGTCGATCAGCACATCGACCTCGGCGGACGCAAAATCGTGCGCTTCGTCGGTGTAGGCAAAGAGGCGGCGCAGGCGCGGCTTAAGGTGACTGTCACTTTTAGAAGTGACAGTCACCTGCTCAGTCACCTGCTGCCCCAGATAGGCGATCAGCGCCTCATCGACCATATAATCGACAATCTCACGCGGGGTGTAGAAAGAGCCGGTCTGCTTGCGTGCGGTCGTACGCGTCTCCGGGTTGTAGGCAGCCAGCAGGTTTTCAAAGACTTTGCCCAGCAGTTCGGGGTCGAGCGCTACTTCCTCGTCGATGGGCGTGTTTTCTTCGACAGTGAACTTGTAGCGGTGGAAGATGTCGAAGAGACCGCACTTTGTACGGCTTGTTGTGCGTGCCGAAAACTTCGTTCAGATCGAACGATTGTTCCTTGCCAAAGAAGAGGACGTTGGGCGCGTGCAGTGGGTTGTCGTCCCGTTCGGAGAAGCCATCGACGGGGATCATTTTGCGCTTGCCCTCGCGCACGATCTCTTTGTCGAGGCACTCGAACAGCCCGCCGTTAAGAAAGGGAATCTCGGCAAAGAGCGCCAGCGCGCCGGCCTCGTCGAGCCTGAACAGGTCTGCATAGCGATAGACGTTGTGCACGCCATAGTGACGATTGTAGCCGCCGCTCTCCGCCGCGCTGCGAAAGATGCGATTGCGCGGCTGCGCCGGCGTGTTCATTTCGGTGTTGAGTGTAGCGAAAAAGAGGTTCTGCAAGATGGCCTTGTAGTAGCCGTCGCTATCGTCGCCCATGTCGTGCAAAAGTTGGGAGACGCGTTGGCGGTCAAAGAGCGCATCGGGAACCAGACCCTTTTCCTTGATGAACCAGACAAAGATGAGGCGTGTGATCAGACGGATGACGGCGACGGCGTTGCGCGTCTCTTCGTCCTCCTGGCTGTCGCCGCGGGGGAAGGTGACGGTCTCTACGGCCCAGTAGTACCAGTTCGCCAGCTCCTGGTAGAAGCGCTTGTTGAGTTCGCTGATATCCAGCGTCTTGGCCCAGGCGCTTTGCAGTTCGTCGAAGTCGCCCACGCTCTGCGCATTGCGCAGGCTGCTCAGCGCCAATTCTTCCAAAATACGCACATGCGCGGCGTGTGGGCGGCGAAGGTCGATATCCTTGATCAACGTTACCTTTTCCAGCACATCTTTGCTGGCAGCGCGCTTGCCAGGCCGGTGCAGGATGATGGCCAGCGTCAACTTGTCGCCGTAGCGGAAGAAGATGGGCGTCGGCATGTCGAAGAGGCGGTTGACGGCGCGGGTGATAGTCGCCAGCGCGCTGCGCGAATAGCGTTCGCCGGAGAGACCGACCGCCAGAAAGAGGAAGGAACGATAAAGGCCGCGGTTCCAGCCGCCATCGTCAAGCGCTAAATCCATCTGCTCGCGCTGGGCAACTTCCCTGTCAGTCAACTGGAAGAGCACGTTGGCTTCCGTCCACGCGTCAGTGAGGGCGTGCTCCGCATTGAAAGGGCGGGCAGTGGCGAACGTTGCTACAAAGTTCTGCGCCGTATTAGGCTCCAGTGGATAGCGCTTCTCGCTGCGATAGCCAAGCACGTCGAGCAGATGGCTACAGTTTGCAGTCAGGTCGCCGCCAGTAAAGGCGTGCAGCGCATTGGTAATATCGGTGCGGAGGTCGGTAGGCATGTCGGCCTTTCTTTGATAGGCAGGTCGGGCAGGTGACAGTCACTTCTGGAAGTGACTGTCACCTGCCCCGGTTCTCCCCAATTACCACCCAAGTCGCCAACTCGAAGTCGCTATTTTCCGACACTTGCTGCCCCACGTCCGGCAACTGAGCGTTGCGGCCACTTTGTAACGTTGCCGCCATGCGTTTGCGGAAAGTGGCGACAATCGAGGCTACGGCGCGCTCCAATAGATGGGTGTAATGGCTCATCTCGCGTCCATCCTGCGTGTATTCATCAAAGCGGCGGCACAATTCCTCGTAGGCGGCGTCATGGCCGGCGCAGAGGCCGCGCAGCAACGAGAGCGTTTGCTTGGGCTGGGCAAAGCTGAGGCGCACTTCTCCGTCGTTGCGCACATAGACCAGATAGTAGGGCTGTAGCGGATTGATCTCCTGACTGGCTGCACGCCGTTTCTCCTGTGGATCCGCCGTGCGGTGGCGTAGGCAATAGATCACACCGGGTGCAACCTTATTGTCGTTGTTCGGCGACGGCGCCACGGCGTATAGACCCAGTGGCGCTTCCTCCAACAGACGGCGGTTAGCTTCCAGATAGTTGAACAAATCGATGCGGAAATCGTCCAGCGAGAACTCGGTTAATGACGGCGCGTCATCCAAATCTTCTAGGTTTAACACCTCGTTCTGCAAGCGCAGCAACTGATGGTCGCGATACTTCAGGTCGTCTTTGATCAGCTCTTCCAATTCGTTAGTTTTGAACAGGTCATCCTCCGACGTGGCCGCAATATCGACCAACGCCATGCGCGCCTCGACGCGATATTTCAGGCTGATATAGCGGTCAAGGTGTGGCGTCGGCCAAAAGTTAACCATCTGCACCGTTTCGTTGCGGCTGCCGATGCGGTCGATGCGCCCGAAGCGTTGGATGATGCGCACCGGATTCCAGTGGATATCATAGTTGATCAGATAATCACAGTCCTGCAGGTTTTGACCTTCCGAGATGCAGTCAGTGGCGATCAGCAGGTCAATTTCGCCGGTTTGCGGCATAGCGGCAATTCGCGCGCGCTGTTTAGAACGCGGTGAGAAATTGATCAGGATGTGGTTGAAGTGGTTGGCATGTGAATAGCCGGTCGGTGTAAAGGTTGTGTGATTTTCGCCGCTGCCAACGACCAAAGCGATATGGATGCCCAGTTCTTGTTGCACCCAGCGCTGCAAGTGTGCATAGAGATAAGTTGCGGTGTCGGCAAACGCTGTGAAGATCAGCACCTTGCGATTAGGGGCGCCGTCTTTGTCGTGCGTAGGCTGTGTCACTTTTGCCTGAATCAGCGCCTTGAGTTCGGCCAGTTTTGCATCGCGTGCGGGGCAGACATCGCGCGCCTGCAAATGCAAGCCGTACAACTGCTGTTTGTCTTGCTGTAAAGCTGTCAGCCAGCGCTCTACATCCAGGTGCGCCGTGCGAAAGGTGAGCTTCTTGCCGACTTGCAATGACTCACGCAGCTCCTCGTCCTCGATATCGGCCAGATCGGCTACTTCCAAGTCAATGTCCGCGTTCTCCTGCGCCGCCTGGAAGACGTGTAAACGATGCTCCAGCGCTTCGATCTTGTCAATCGTGCGCTGCATAGTGAGTGCAAAGGCGTGCACCGAACTTTCCAATCGCTTGAGGAAGTTCACCTTCATCATGCCGATCAGAAAGCCTTCTCGTTGCGCCTGTGTGAAGTTGCCTACGCGTCGCGCATATTCTTCCTGGTAGCGCGGCAAGACAAAACGCGACGGGTTGAAGAGTGAAAGCGTATATCCCTCAATCTCCTCGCTCAGTTTGTCATACGACATGAAGCGGTTACTCAAATCGATGTTGGCAAATCTGGCAACGGGTTGCGTGCGCGCCGGAAAGCCGCCAAGCCTCTCCATTTCCTGCTGATAATATTTTTGGACGTGCCGCCGTGCGCGGGCAATGGTCAGTTCGTCGAGCAGCTTGAAGAAGTCGGATCCCAGACTATTGAGCAGGTCACGCGTTGTGCGCACCTCCGCTGGCTTCTTTACCCACAGGGTGAATTGCCCTTGCGCCTGGCGCAACGTTTCCTTCAGGCTGGTAATATCAAAGGCGTCGACAAATGCATCATCGGCGCCTGCCGTAAGTAGATAAAGCTGATTGCGCAGGTCGCGCAGGTCGTTGTTTACTGGAGTCGCCGACAATAGCAGCACTTTCGTGCGCACGCCAGCCTTGATAATGTCATCCATCAGCCGCTGGTAGCGGCTGCGCCGCACAACTGTGCCGGTCTCGTCTTTGCGGCCGGGCGTATTGTTGCGGAAATTATGTGACTCGTCGATGACAACGAGATCGTAGTTGCCCCAGTTGACGGTCGCCAGATTGATGTCACCTGACAGCCCGCCATCCCGGCTCAGATCGGTGTGCGAGAGAACATCAAAACGGAAGCGGTCGTCGACAAATGAGTTCAACTGGTCGTTTTGCCGATAGATCGTCCAGTTTTCGCGCAACTTCTTGGGGCAGAGCACCAGCACGCGCTCGTTGCGCAACTCGAAATACTTAATCACTGCCAGCGCCGTGTAGGTCTTACCCAGGCCAACGCTGTCGGCCAAGATGCAGCCATTATATTTGAGGATTTTATTGATAATCGCCTTAGCGCCATCCTTCTGAAACGCAAAGAGTGTGCGCCAGATGTCCGTATCAAAGAGCGTGGTCTTGCCTAGATCGAAGTTTACACGCCCGGCAGCGTCCAGATATTCTTCAAAGATATGGAAGAGGGTCTTGTAATAGATGAATTGCGGGCTGTGGTTATGATAGACCTGAGCGAGATAGTCCAGAACCTCGTGCTTGACATCGACCACTAACTTCTCGTCATCCCACAGTTCGTCGAACCATACTTTGAGATCGTCCCGGTCGCGGCTGCTGTCGACGACCAGATTCAGTTCAATATTGTTGTTGCTGTTGGCAAGCCCCAGTCCATGGGTTGTGAAGTTGGAGCTACCCAAGATGGCCTGAGAGACTGCGCCGTTGGCAATGTGATACATCTTGCCATGCAACAATCCGGCTTGCTGCACCGATTTGATCGCTACCTTTTCTTCTATCCACACCGCGCACTCGCGGGCAATACGACGCTGCGCCAGCACATTGGCCAGCTTCAATCCGTCGGTATCAATGACAAATGCCTTTTTGTCGCTCTTGTTTGGGTCGACTGAACGTACAAAACGTGGTTCGCCAAACAAAAAACGCATATGAGCAATCTGGTCAAGTTGTGTCTTCAGTTCTACATACGCATGGATGGTGAAGTACGCCGAAACGACTGACAACATCGAATCAGAGGTGATATTCGTTTTGAGAAAATCCCCTACACTGCCACGACGGTGGTTGTCTCGGATGCCAGAATTGATGTAGTGAAAGGTCATAGAGGTGCAGTCTTATGCTTGAGTAGCAAAGATTATCGGCTTTCGATGGTGCATAGTTTACCACATCATAATCCTGCTCAAGCTTATGGGTAAAAGTGCAGTCAGTTTGTTGTATCCACCCCAGTGTATCCTGCCGAGAAATCGCCCGTTTCATCCTGAGAGAAAAATTTCTCTCAGGATGAAATCCAGCGCCACTCGCTGAGAAACTGCCAACTTCCTTACAGGAATTTTCAAAATCCTGCAAGGAAATTTATAATTTACACAAGAAATTTGAGAGTTGGAATGCGACTCAACTGTGCAGGCTATGAGCCTGCCGTGATGTGCACGGCGGTTGGCGCCGAGCCGGTTCGACGCCGGGGCGCGGAAGCGCCGAGGGGACCCAGAGCAAGCCTTGCAGAAGATCTCTTGCTTTTCCTCTGCGCATCTCTGCCTCTCCGCGCCTCTGCGTCAAAAGCAGCGGCATTTCTCGCCCATGCAAAGAAGGAGACGATCTGTGGCAAAACGCATCAAAGCGATCAGGCCTGCGCCCGCGGCTCAAGCGGGCCGGGCGCATTGACGAGACCCTGCTGGCGCACTATGTGGCGGAGCGCTCCAACCTGAGCAAGGCGGATGTGACGCACGCCCTGTTGGAATTGAGCGCGGCCATTGAGGACTTTGTGCTGCTGGGGCACAGCGTGCGGCTGTCCGGCCTGGGCTTGATCACGCCGAGCATGAACACGCAAGGCGAGCTGACCCTCCGCATCCTGCCCGACCCGCACCTTCTGCGTGCGATCAATGATCGACGGCGCTTTACCGGCAAGATTATCAATGCAGCCAACCTGGGGAAGAGTGGCGACGAACTGGCGGCGCAGTGGGATAGCTTGCATCCGGATGATCCGGTGGAAACGTAGGGGACGGTGAAAACACAAGCGGATGCTTTGGCGGCCCTGAGACAAGTGATCAGTGTTCATCAGCTTGAGCCTAGCGAGAAAGAGAGGCGCGTGCAAGCGGCAAATGACGCACGCCACTCCGCACGGCTTCATCAACGCTTCGGAAGGGTCATGCGCCCATGCATAGTGAGTTCTTCCACCGCTGCGTAGGTCGGGCTACCAGCCCAACGTGGCGAGTCGACGACCCGTGTTGCGCGGGCCGCGTGACCTATGCAGAATGACTATGCTCATCAAAACAGGCGCCCCATTAGAAGGCTGACAATGACTGCCATCGCTGCATCGACCTCTACGCCAGCGCAATCCTCGCCAACTTCTCCCACTCCGCGTGTCCGCCGAGGTGATAGCGGCGCACGCCAGGGATCGGCGGCGTCTCGCCCGCGGGGCCGAGCGTCACCAACGCCAGCGCAAAGCTGCGGTCGTGCAGGTAGAGCAGCGTCCGGCGCAGCGGTTCGGTGAGCAGCGCGGTGACGACGACAATGGTCGTGCCGTAGGGCAGATGCAGCCCCTCGTAACGCAGCGTCTCTTCCAACGGCCAGCGCCCAAAGGGAATGACGCGCGCCAGCGCCTCGAAGATCAGCGCCAACTGGTTGCGATGGCCCGCGGGTCGGATGCGCACGATGCGCGCCGGGCTGCGTCACCGCGTTGGCAAACAGCCCGACCGCCTGCCCTTGATCCCATGCCCAGCGCGCCAGCGACGCGGTGGCGGTGATGGCGTATTCCTGCAGGTCCGGGTCGTAGCCTTCCCACGCGTGTTCGTGCGTGTTGATGTTCAGAAAGAGCGCCAGCGGCCGGTTGGCGGACGCGTCGAAGGTCTTGGTCTGCAACGCACTGCGTCGCGCCGTCGCCTTCCAGTGCACGTAGCGCATACTGTCGCCCGACACATAGTCGCGTGCGCCGTTGAGCCGCAACGGGTCCTCCGCCAACTGACGCATGGCGCGGAACTCGCCAAAGGGACGGTCGGACGGCAGCCCCAACGCGGTCAGCGGCACGATGCGCGGGTAAACGAGCAGCGTGTCGACGGTCTCCAGCGTTTCCTCACGCACGTCGAAGCCGAACATGTCCCCCGACAGCAGACGCGTCGGGCCAAATGTCCACGCCCCGCGCTGCACCGCACGCACCCGGTAGTGGCGCGTCACGCGCTCGTACCAACGCAGCGAGATGAGGTTGATCAGCCGCTGGCGGCCGGGGCGATGGCTGTGCGAGAGCCGCGCCGGTTCGATGTGCAAGGCTTTGGGCAGTTCGTCCTCGGCGTGCAGCCAGGCGAGCGGCAGCGGCTTGGCGTTGACGATCTCGATGTCCAGCGCCACCTCGTCGCCGTGGAAGAGGCGCGTGCGCTCGAACTGGCGCCGGTAACTGACGCCCACCAGACAGAGACGCAGCCAGAGCAGGGCCGCGCCCGCAATCAACGCAAGGAAGAGGGTCAGCAAAAAGAGCGGCGCGCTGCGCAGGAGCACGGAGAGCAACGTCAGCCCGACCAAGCCCCACATCCAACGGTTCATCGGCTGGCGCTCCACTGCTCTTCGACCGGCACCGGCGTCTGGTCGAGGAGGCGCTTGATGACATCCTCGGCGCTCTGGCCGCGCAGCCGGCTCTCCGGGCTGAGGATCAGACGATGCGCCAGCACCGGCCGCGCCAGCGTCTGCAGGTCGTCCGGCGTTACAAAGTCGCGGCCCGCAGTGCAGCCAGCGCCTGCCCTGCGCGCAGCAAAGCCAGCGATCCGCGCGGGCTGACGCCCAACTCCACGGCCAGGTCGCTGCGCGAGGCGCTTACCAGGTCGAGCAGATAATCTTCCACCAGCGGATGGCAGACGACCTGACGGCAGCGATCAGAGATCGTGCGCAGCTCGGCCGCGCCGATCAGGGGCTGAATATCAACCAGCGGGTTGTGCGTGCGGAAGCGCCGCAGGATGGTGCGCTCGTCCTCGCGGCCAGGATAGCCGATGGCCACACGCAGCATAAAGCGGTCAAGCTGCGCTTCGGGCAGCGGGAAAGTGCCTTCCAGTTCGACGGGGTTTTGCGTCGCCAGCACCAGGAAGGGATAGGCAAGCGGCCGCGTAACGCCATCGACTGTCACCTGGCGCTCTTCCATTGCTTCGAGCAGCGCGGACTGTGTGCGCGGGCCGGCGCGGTTGATCTCGTCGGCCAGCACCACCTCGGCCAGGATCGGCCCGCCGCGATACTCGAAGTCGCCCGTCTTCTGGTTGAAGACATTGACGCCGGTGATGTCTGACGGCAGCAGGTCGGGCGTGAACTGAATGCGGCTGAAGGTGCAGCCCAGCGAGCGCGCCAGCGTCTTGGCCAGCATGGTCTTGCCGATGCCCGGCACATCTTCGAGCAGCACGTGGCCGTCACAGAAGAGCGCGACCAACAGCAACTCGACTACGGCGTCTTTGCCGACGATCACACGGTCGATCTGTTCGACCAGGCGGCGGGCTGTGGCGGCAACAGCGGAGATATCCAGCAGATCATTGGAAGGCATAGCAGTATCCATCATCATTCTTGATCATTGGAGGAGGCAGCGACCCTCTTCATTGTAAAGCATATCCTCGATAGAAGTCATTTTACAATGGTAAAATGCCACCGCCCGACAGAATGCGCAAGCGCAAGCCCCACCTATCAGTATCATGCCGGCGCGGGCCGGGTGGACTTGCGCCAAAATATGCGCCGTTCTCCTATTCGGGTTGTTGCTGCACCCTTTTCAAGCGCTCGGCGGCTTGGAGCACGTCACGGTTGATGCGCACGTTTTCGAGGTAGGAGTGGCGCAACGCTGCATCTGAAATATTGGCGGCGCGCGTCTGCACGACCGTATAGGCCCGAGATAACAGTTCGGCCGCGTGTGCGTCCTCCCCGCAAGCGCTGGCCGTCAACGCTGCAACGTAAAGATCGCGCTGTGGGTATTCGATCTGATGCGGTTCGCTCGCGTCGAGAATCTCCAGCAGCGTCCTGGTCGCAGCACGCGCGGCGCGGGGACGGCCACGGGCGAGTTGCACCAACGCCAGGGTAGCCAGGTCGGTCGTCATCGTCGCGCGCACGTCCAGCGTTGTGTAAAGATGCAACGCACGGTTGGCATAGCGCTCCGCTTCATCAAGCCAACCAGCCGTCTGCGCGGTCAATGCCGCTTCGGTAAGACACTGCGCCTCAAATTCAAGATCGGCGTTGTCGTGCGCCCACTGCCGGCTGCGGTCAAGCCGCGCCAGCGCCGCCGTCGAATCGCCACACTCGCGTTCGATCTGTCCCAGGTTGAACTCCATGATGGCGGCGCCTGCTTCATCGCCCACCGCCAGGCAAAGCTCCGCGGCCAGCGAGATGCAGCGCCTGGCTTCCGCGTAGTCGCCCACCGTCAGCGCAATGATGCCCAGAGCGTTCCACACCGCGTTTTCCCACCAGCGATTGCCGACCGACCGTTGAATGTCGAGCGCCTGGCGCAGCAAAGGCGCGGCCGCGCCGTAGTCGCCCAGGCTTGTGTAGACCTGCGCAATATTGAGCAGACTGCTGCCTTCGCCCTCGCGGTCGCCAATCGTGCGCCGGATCGTCAGCGCCCGCTGCCAGGCTTCCCGTGCGGCGGTGAAATCACGGCGCAGGAACGCCACGCCCCCCAGCCGCGTGAGCGCAGTCGCCACGTCGGGCTGATTTTCCTGCGCCTCGTACAGGCGGAGGGCTTGTGTGAGCATCGCGACCGCGGCGTCATACTCGCCGCGCTGCCGCATCACCACGCCGAGGCCGAGCATGACCTGGGCGCGGATGCTTGCAGCGAGGGACGAGGAGCGAGGAGCGGGGGGCGCGGCAGGCTGATCGTCAGAGAGGGAAAGAGCGTTTTCACTATCGATGCCCGCGAGCAGCGTCAATGCACGACGATAATGTTGTTCTGCGGCGTCATTGTCACCCTCGAGCAGCGCAATTTCGCCCAGACGGGAAAGGACGCGCGCCTGGCTGCTGTGCTCTGCGCGCAGGTTATAGAGTTCCAATGCTTGCTGAAGATCGCCGCGCGCCGCGGGAAACCGGCTGGTCGCCGCGTGAAAATCCGCCCACAATTCCGCCACAACCGCGCGATCGGCGTTGGGTTGAGCGTCGAGGACGAGCAGCGTGGCTTCTTCCTGCAAACGTTGTCCCAGAATATGCAGCACCTCGGCTTTGCCGCGCAACCATTCCCAGCGCGTTTCGAGCGCCAGCGTGCGTTCAAAGTAGATGAGCGCGGTCTCATTGGCATAGCTGCGTTTGGCGCGCCACGCGGCCGCATCGAGATAGTGGATCGCCCGTGCGCGCGGGGCGGGCTGCGCGACGTTGGTCTGCGCGTAATGATGCGCCAGCCGTTCGATGGCCGCCGGCGTCTGCTGCTCCAACACGCGCGCGACGGCAAGGTGCAGCTCCTGGCGCTGGCTTTCCAGCAGCGTCTGATAGACCGCCTCCTGGGTGATGCTGTGTTTGAAGATGTAGGCCGGATGGGGCGGGGGCGTCTCCAGGCGGGCAAAGTCGCGCTGTTCCAGCTCGGCAATTTGCTGGTGCAGCGCCGGCGCGTGGGGCGTGCGTGGATGTGCAGCCACGAGCACCTGCGCCTCGAAGACGCGACCGATGACGCTGGCGACCTTGAGCGTCAGCCGCGTGGCTTCGGGCAGGCGGTCAAGGCGTGACAGCACCAGACCATGCACGGTGTCGGGCAAACCCAACGTCACCATGTCGAGGCGCGCGCCTGCGCACAACCGCCACCGTCCCTCCTCGCGTACGAGCGCGTGCGCCTCATGCAACGTCTGCACAAGCGCACGCGCGGCGCAATAAACAGCGTGCTCCACCACAATATAGTCGCGCTCGCGCAGCGCATCGACCAGTTCTTCCACAAAGAAAGGGTTGCCTTGCGTCTGTGCGTAGACTAGCTCTGTGACCAGCGGTTCGACGGCGCCTTGCAGCCGCTGTCCGACCAACGCCGCGGTCGCCGCCGGCGTCAATTCGCTCAAGTGCAGATAAAGCTGTCCCGGCAGCACGTTCAATTCGTCAAAAAATGGCGTCGTTTCTTGCCGGTTCAGCGGGCGATGGAGAAGACAGATGAGCAGCGGCAAATCTGCCAGCGCCCGACAGGGGGCCAGCACGATCACCTGGTCGGCTTCGTCCAGCCAATGAATATCTTCAAGTAGCAGAAAGTGGGGATGTTGTTGAGCAAAGTGTTGAAAAAGGTTCACGACCAGATTGCCCAGCGCCTCGCGGCGCAGGCGCGGGTCGAACGCCGCGGTGGTGGCATTGTCGTCGATGGGCAGACCCAGCAGCTCGCCCAACAGCGGCAGACGCACCAGCCACGCCGGCTCGATTGCGGCGAGCGTTGCGTGCACATGCTCGATCTGTTGGCCGGCCGGTGCGGCGCGCAGCTCGTTCAGCCCCAGCAAGACGGCCAACGGCTCGCGCAGCACGGCGTAGGGCTGCTGGCCGGTGCTCTGGCAGGCGCCGTAGAGGACGGAGAAACCTTGCGCCGCGGCCAGGCGCACCGCGGCGGCCGCCAGATGGCTCTTGCCCGCGCCCGCCTCCCCTTCGATGCGCACGAGCTGGCCTGCGCCGCGTGCAGTCGCTTCAATTGCCGCGGTGATGGACGATAACTCGGCGTCGCGGCCCAGCGGCGGGACGCGAAAGAGCGCATCCAGTTGCAGCAACGTTGGCGAACGCAGCCCCACCACGGCGTAGACAACCTGTGCGCCGCGCTTGCCCTTGAACTGGCGTTCGCCCAGTGCGTGGAGCAGATAGCGGCTGGACCGACGCGGCGACGCGTGCGCTGATCAGAATCTGACCGGATTCAGCTTCCATCATCAGGCGGGCAGCCATGTTGGTTTCGTCACCCAGCACGCCGTAGGTGCGTCGCGTATTGCTGCCATAGGCGCCGACGCGCATCAGACCCGCGCTGACGCCAAGCTGCACCTGAGTCAGAAAGCTGAAGTGGCTGGGGCTTGTGCGCAATTCGAGCGCAGCGGCGATGGCGCGTTCGGGGTCGTCGTCGTGCGCCACCGGTGCACCAAACGCGGCGTAGAAATAGCTGCCCTTGTCGCCTGTAGTCAGTTGGATCAGTGATGCCTCGTAACGCGCCAGCACCTGCTGCACCCAACGAATGTATGCGTCCAATTGGTCGCCGGCGGCTGGGTCGTGCTCGAAATCGAGGCCGGAAAAACGGATAAAGAGCGCGGTCGCCGGACGCAGTTCGGCCAGGTAATGTTCCTCACCGGCTTGGAGGTTGGCCCACACAGTAGGCAATAGCCACGGACGGATCAGGTCACTGGGCAGGGCGGGGGGTAAGGGGCGAGGCGCGAACGCCGGCGCAGAGGAAGAGGCTTTGAGGGGAGTGAGCACGGCCACCGGCGCGCCGCCCTCGCTGCGTCGCCACACGCCGACGATGACGGAATTGTCCAACAGGTGGATCGTTTCGAGATCGGCGACGAGTTCGCCACGCTGCGCCACATGCTCGGCCGCGGCCATGCGCTCCAACGGCGCGCCGGCCAGCACTTCGATACGTTGCATCGTGGGGTCGCCTACCAGTAGACGCCGCACCGAGCCGCTGGCGAGCGCGGTCTTGATCGCCAACGCGGCGACGGCGCCCGGCGCCACTGCATATTGCGCAAAGCGCGCCATGACGTGTTGCATCGCCCGCGCGCTGTTGATCGCACGCTGCGCGGCTGCGGGTAGCGTATCGTCGGCCGCGTCGAACCAGCAGGTGATCGCGTCACCCGCAAAGCCGATGACGCTGCCGCCCTGTTGATCGACCTGATCGATCAACGCCTGATAGACTTCATTGAGCGTCCGCGTCAGTAATTCCGCGCCGCGGCTGCGTCCGAAATCGCGGGCCAACGTTTCGGTAAGCGGGGTGAAACCGGAGATATCGACGAAGAGCACGGCGCCGGTGGCTCGCTCAGGCAGCGCTTGGCCAGACAGCAGCGCCCGGCCACGGTCACTGGGCAGATAGGCAGTTGCCTGTTGCATGGTTCTATTATAACGCCATGTGCGCAAAGATGCGTGGCGCTTACTATGCAATACGTAATGCGTGAGACGTAATGCGTGAGACGTAATGCGTGATGCGTGAGACGTGATGCGTGAGACGTAATGCGTAATGCGTGATGGGTGATGGGTGATGGGTGATTACTCGTTACGCATTCTATCTAATTTCAGGAGCCACTCTTCGATCTCCGCACCGCGTGCATTGGCGAAGCCTTTGTCTGCGCCGATGATCACGAAGCCGCATTTTTCCAGGACGCGGCGCGAGCCGAGGTTGTCCTTTGCCACGCGCGCATAGATAGGGCGCGTGGCCTCGACTTCGGCCAGAAAGCGCGCAAGCGCACGTGTGGCAATACAGCGTCCCCAGAACGTCCGGCCGAGCCAGTAACTCACTTCGGGCTTGCCGTCCTCTTCGTAACGCAGAACGTGGCCGGCCACTTGCCCGTCGCAAAGGATCGTGCGGACGCTACCGGTCGGGTTCGCCAGGATGCGGCGCCAGTGGGCAAGAAAGGCGGCTTCGTCAGCAGGGTCTTTCGCCGTGAAGGCGGCCATGTGCACGGCGTCTGCATCCAGTTGCTGGGCAAAGAAAACAGGCAAATCGGCTTCGATTACCTCGCGCAGATGCAGATTGGCAGGTGACTCAGATAACGCCGAGGCGTCGCAATTCTGCGATTTGTTCATCGTGGTAGCCTAACATTTCTTGCAAAACTTCGCCGGTGTGATGACCGAGTGGCGGCGGTGCACCGCGCACTGTAGCCGGCGTGCGGTCGAATTTGGCGACGGGGCCAAGCACCTTGATCCGCCCGGCCGTCGCATGGTCAACTTCCTGCACCATCGCTCGCGCCTGCACCTGCGGGTCGTTGAGCGCGGTGGGAATGTCGTTGATCGGGCCGGCGGGCACGTCCAGCGTGGTCAACAATTCCAGCCACGCCGATGACGTGCGCGTCCGAAAAAGTGCCTGCAACAAGGGGATCAGCACCTCGCGCTGCTCGACGCGCGCCTGGTTGGTGCGAAAGCGCGCATCTTCAGCGAGATCGAGCCGGCCAACCGCCGCGCAGAATTTGCGATATTGGGCGTCAGAACCAATGCCGACCGCGATGGCCCCGTCCGCCGTCGCGAAAGTCTCGTAGGGTACGATACTGGGATGGGCGTTGCCGTAGCGCGCGGGCGGCTCGCCTGTCGCCAGGTAATTCTGCGCCACATTGGCCAGCCAGGCGATCTGCGCGTCGAGCAATGCCACATCGATGGCCTGCCCTTTGCCGCTGCGTTGGCGTTCATGCAGCGCGGCGAGGATGGCGGTCGCGGCAAACAGCCCCGCGGTGATGTCGGCAATCGCCACGCCCACCTTGGCAGGCTCGCCATCTTTTGCACCGGTGATCGACATGACGCCGCCCTGCGCCTGGATGATGAAGTCGTAGCCGGCCCGATCCCGGTGCGGCCCGCTCTGTCCATAGCCGGTGATCGAACAATAGACAAGCCGCGGATTGAGCGCGGCCAGCGTGGCATAGTCCACGCCTAGCCTAGCCGCGCCGCCCACCTTGAAGTTCTCGATGACGACGTCGGCGTGCGCGGCCAGCTCCTGGACGATCTGACGGCCTGCAGCCGTCTTGAGATCGACGGTGATGCTGCGCTTGTTGCGGTTGGCAGCGAGGAAATAAGCGCTCTGGTCGCCCACCCACGGCGGCCCCCAGCCGCGCGTGCCGTCGCCGCTGCCTGGCTCCTCCACCTTGATCACGTCCGCGCCATAGTCGGCCAGCACCATCGTGCAGTACGGCCCGGCGAGGATGCGCGAAAGGTCGAGGACAAAAATGTCGGAAAGCAGAGAGTCAGGCATGATGTGCGACGTCCTCCAGATGCACTATTTTACAGTTAGTTGAGATGCCTGCCTGTGTTAGCATGTACATACTCCGCATAGACAAATCGCTCAATCACCCAACCGCTTACGCTTTCCCCACCTCCGCCATCAACAGCGCCAGCAGCGCTGTGCGCGGGACAATGCTCTCCAGTTCGATGTACTCGTCCGGGCTGTGGTCGAGACCGCCGATCGGCCCCAAGCCATCGAGAACGGGGACGCCCTCTGCCGCCACAAAGCTGGCATCAGACGCGCCGCCGGTGCTGGCGCCTTTTACCGCAAAACCGAGCTCCGCAGCAATGCGCTGCGTGACAGCTTCGAGCGCGGCGACCGCGGGCGTGCGCTCCATGGCCGGCATGGCGCCGTCGAGCTTGACATCGAACGTGGCCGTCGCACTGTCGAGCACGGACCGCGCCAGTTGCGTGCGGATGGCGTCGAGCAGGTCGGGGATGTCGGCGTTGCGCCACGCGCGCAGGTCGAGTTCGGCGTGCGCTTCCTCGGCGACGACATTGGGCTGGACGCCGCCTGCAATGCGCCCGATATTGATGGTGACGCCAGGGCGAAAGCCGTTGAGTTTATCGATCTCGACCAGGTGGCGCATCAGGGCCAGGATGGCGCTGCGCCCTTTTTCCGGCTCGACGCCGGCGTGGGCGGCCTTGCCCTGGACGTGCACCGTGCCCCACACCGCGGTCTTGCGCGCGGTCACGATGTCGCCGTTGGCGCGCGCCGCTTCGAGTGTGAACGCAACATCCGAGTCGCGCGCCGTCTGGCGCAGCGTAGGCAACGAGCCGCGGTCGTGGATTTCTTCATCGCTGACGACCAGGAAATGTATTGCCCCGTAATTGCGAAAACCGGCCGCGTCGAGCGCGCGGATCGCGTACAGCCCGGTGAGCAGGCCGCCCTTCATATCGCACACGCCTGGCCCCAGGATCACCCCGTCTTCATTGCGCATGGGGCGGGCTGCGGCCGTGCCGACCGGAAAGACGGTGTCCGCATGACCCAGCAGAAGGATGCGTTTGCCGCCTGCGCCGCTGCGCCGCACCCGCAAGTTGTCGCCTAACCTGGCCTGGGGCAGTCGCTCAACGGCAAAACCCATCGCTTGCAGCCGCGCCTGCAGCCAGGATTGCACCGCATCGACGCCTGGTTTGTGCAGCGTGCCGGAATCGATCGCCGTGAGTGTGCGCAAATCGGTCAGATATTCGTCGCGATGTTCATGCAGATAGGCAAGGATTTGTGGTTGAAGCATAAAAAAGAATTTTCCACAGTTGAAGATCATCTCGACCGGCCAACGCAGGCCGCTGAGACGAACGAGGTACTGGCAGGAGATCGTCTCCGGGGCATTGCTGGGTTGTTAGACGCCCTCAACGGCAACTAGCGCCCGCGAGTACGCACCCCGATCAGGTCTGCACCTGTCACATGTGCTCATCGGGAAGTTTGCTGCCCGAGCTCTTGGGCGAGCCCGATGAGAATCCCTTCGGGGCCCCGGATGTAGCAGAGCCGATACGCGTCTTCATATTGGACCACTTCGCCGACGAGCGCCGCGCCCCGTTTGCCGAGCCGGGCGAGCGTATCGTCGATGTCTTCCACGGTGAACATGACGCGCAGATAGCCGAGCGCGTTCACCGGCGCGCTGCGGTGATCGGCGACCACGGCCGGCGCGAGGAATCGCGACAACTCGAGCCGGCTGTGACCGTCCGGCGTGCGCATCATGGCAATTTCGACGCGCATGCCGCGCAATCCAGTGACGCCATCTGCCCAGTCTCCTGCGATTGGGGCGCGCCCCTCGAGTTCGAGGCCAAGTTCGGTAAAGAACGCAATGGCCGCGTCAATGTCTTCCACCACGATGCCGACGTTGTCCATGCGCTTGATCGTCATGATGTCTCCTTGGCGTCTAACTACTCACTATCGAGCGAATCGCTCGCGATGCTTCCTCACAAGAATCATACCACGCGCTCGCACAATGTGATCAGGCATTGAGCGCGTACACATCGTCAGGATGAGTGTAACCTTCGAACATTACCTGCTGTTCGCACCGTATACCAGCTTGTGCGCCACACGAATGGACGCGTGGTTCGCCGGGTCAATGATGGCAATCAGCCGCTTGATGCCCAGCGTCTGGAAGGCGTAGTCGCGCACGGCCTGGGCTGCTTCGGTTGCATAGCCATGTCCCCATTTTGCCCGTGCGAGGCGATAGCCCACCTCCACTTCTGGCTGCCCATTCACGTCTGCAAAGAAGAACAAGCCGCAATAGCCGATCACCGCGCGGCTGCTCTGCTCCATCACAGCATAGGGGCCGAATCCCCACTGCTGATCATCATTTGAGTAGGCTCCCTTCTTGTACTGCACCCAAAATACCCACTTGGTTTGTCATCTCTGATGGCCGAGGACTATAATGGCAATGGGAAAGGCGCAGAACATCCCCCGCCAAAGGACGATCTTCTACACCTTTGCCGAGACGCGCTACTTGGCGCCCCTGGACAGTTAACCGCAGGCAGCACCGTCCCGTCAACATCCGGCTATGCTCACCCACTGAGCCCACTGCGAGGAGGTTTCAGCTTGAATCTACATGAATATCAGTCTAAACGCGTGTTTGGCCGCTATGGGATTCCAGTGCCCAGCGGCGAAGTGGCGACGACGCCGGGCGAGGTGCGCGAGATTGCCATCCGCTTTGGCAGGCCGGTCGTGGTCAAGTCGCAGGTGCTGGTCGGTGGGCGCGGCAAGGCCGGCGGCATCAAGCTGGCGAAAAATCCCGATGAAGCTGAGCAGCACGCCGACGACATCCTCGGTATGACCATCAAGGGGCTGACTGTCAAAAAGGTGCTCGTGGATCCCGCCGCGGACATTCGCAAGGAAATCTACCTGGGCGCAGTGCTCGACCGCGCCAGCCGCCGCGTGATCCTGATGGCCAGCAGCGAAGGCGGTATCGACATCGAAGAAGTGGCCGCCAAGACGCCCGACAAGATCGTCAAAGTCGCGGCGCATCCGTTCCTGGGGCTAAAGCCGCACCAGGCGCGCATCCTGGCCGACGGCATCGGGTTGCCCAAGGATCTCACCAACGATTTCATCAAAATTGCCCAGAATCTCTATCAGGTCTTTGTCAGCACCGACGCCAGCCTGGCCGAGATCAACCCGCTGGTCATTACCGGCGAGAACCAACTGATCGCGCTGGACGGCAAAATCTCCGTGGATGACAACGCGCTCTATCGCCACCCGGAATTGGTGGAGCTGCGCGATCCGGACGAGGAAGACGCCAGCGAACGCGACGCGCGGCGCTACGGGTTGAGCTATATTCATCTCGACGGCGAGATCGGCTGCATGGTCAACGGCGCCGGTCTGGCCATGGCTACTATGGATATCGTCAAGCTCTACGGCGGCGAACCGGCCAACTTTCTGGACATTGGCGGCGGCGCGCAGGCGGACAAGGTGGCGGCCGCGCTGCGCATTATCCTCAGCGATCGGCGCGTCAAGGCAGTGCTGATCAACATCTTCGGCGGCATCACCCGCTGCGACGAAGTGGCGCGGGGGGTGCTCGAAGCCATCGACACGCTCGACGTGCGTGTGCCGTTTGTGGTGCGGCTCGTGGGCACCAATGAAGAAGAGGGCCGGCGCATCCTGGCCGAGGCCAACCTGATCACCGGCGCCAGCCTGGCCGACGCCGCGCAGAAGGCCGTCGCCGCGGCCAAAGGAGAGTTGCAATGAGCATTCTGGTCGGAAAACACACCCGCCTCGTGGTGCAGGGCATCACCGGGCGCGAGGGCGCCTTTCACACCAAACAGATGATCGACTATGGCACGCCGGTGGTGGGCGGCGTGACGCCAGGCAAGGGCGGCGAGTGGGCCTTTGGCAACGTGCCGGTCTTTGATACGGTGCGCGATGCGGTGAGTGCAACGGGCGCCAATACGAGTATCATCTTTGTGCCGGCGCGCTTTGCCGCGGACGCTATCATTGAAGCCGCGGACGCCGGCATCGACCTGGTCGTGTGCATCACCGAGGGCATTCCGGTGATGGACATGGTGCAGGTGCGCGCCTTCCTCGACAGTACGCATACCCGGCTGATCGGCCCCAACTGCCCCGGCCTGATCACGCCGGACGAGGCCAAGGTCGGCATTATTCCCGGCCACATCATGACCCAGGGCAACGTCGGGCTGGTCAGCCGCTCAGGGCACGCTCACCTACGAAGTGGTCTATGCGCTGACCGCCGCGGCATCGGACAGACCACCGCCGTCGGCATCGGCGGCGACCCCATCAACGGCACCTCGTTCCTCGACGTGCTTCAGATGTTCGAGCAGGATCCGGAGACCGAACAGGTGATCCTGATCGGCGAGATCGGCGGCACGGACGAGCAGAAGGCGGCCGAGTACATCGCCAACAAGATGACCAAGCCAGTGACCGGCTTTATTGCCGGCCAGACCGCGCCGCCCGGACGCCGCATGGGGCACGCCGGCGCCATCATCTCCGGTGGCGAAGGCACAGCCGCAGAGAAGATCGCTGCGCTCACCCAGGCCGGCGCCAAAGTCGCCCGCCACCCGGACGAGATCGCCGACCTGGTGGCGAGCAATCTACACTGAGCAGGCTCGGGTTTGCCATTGACAGTTGCGCCGAGATGAAACCTGACAAATCAAAAACCCAGTCAAACCAAAAAGAGGCGTCCCGGTGCGGGACGCCTCTTTTTATAGATAAACCTGTTTGTTACTCAGCTAAGGCACGCCAGATTGACGGCAGGAACTGCTCGTATGCCGCACGCAGCCCCGTGGTTGAGACAACCGTCAGCGGGAACTCCGGACCGGCAGCTGGAGCAACTTCCTTCGGTGCTCCAATGGCAAAGGCGTTGACAATGTCGCCTTCCCGCAAGCGGAATGGAGGCACATCGATCGCAACTGTCTCGCAGTTGGTTCCATGCACGGTAATTGCAAGGTCATAAACGCCCGGCCGGCAGCGGTAGATTAGCCAGAATGCCAGGATATTGAAGGTTGGTCAAACCAGCAATCGGCATACCGCCCATGCAGATATCGACCGGTCTCCGCCGCCGTGCCGGCAAAGGGCGCCAGGTGACCCAGAGTGACAAGCGCCACACCTGATGGGGCCGTCTTGGAAATCTCGGCGGCGGCGAACGCAGCAGGCCAGCCGTTGGCGCCGCCAATGGCGAAGAGCACGTACTCGCTCATTTGCGCCAACGGGAAGGTGCCGCTCAGGATCACTGCGTTGCTCACCTCAGCCGACGCGGCATTGGCTGCTGGGGTCAGGACCTCGACAAACACATCGCCCGAAGGCACCACGACGTCGGGCACATATTGGCCGTAGACGACGTTGGTGAAGGCCAGTTGCCCATTGACGCGGATGTCAACCGCAGTGCCAGCAATTGTACCGGCAAAGGGCGCAAAGTGACCGATCGTCGCCAGGGCTGGGAAGTCCAGGCCGCTCAGTGAGACGACATCTAGCGGGAACGCGGCGTTGTTCTTCCCGATCGCAAAGGCATCGTAGAATTCGCCAGCGTTGAACTGCAAGGAGGGCAGATCAATAGCCGTGCCCGCACAATTTGTGTTGGCAAGCGCAATGCTCAGATCGTAGATACCGGCTGGGAACTCTACATATCCTGAATTGAGACCGTACAGTAGAGGCCCTGCAACCTTGCTGTTGTCGGCGTCGTTGCACAGATCGACCGCAGTCGCAGCGACAGTCGGGGCAAAGGGCGCATAATGGCCAATCAGCACCTTGGCGTTGCCTGGCGTCGGAGCCACAGCATCCTTCACGATTGCCTTCAATTCCAACGGCATGTTCGCTGAACCGTCACCAACCGCCAAGAGAGAATATTCGTTGTTGCTCTCAAGCGGGAAGCGCCGGACATGGCAACAGTGGATGTACCTGTCGGTTTTACTTCGACTGTGTAGACGCCGGCAGGAAGCTGCACACCCGTGACGGTGTCGGCAAAGACAACTTCGGTAAAGGTGTCCGTGCCATTGACGCTGATGGTCACAGAGGTGCCAGCCACATCAGCGCCAAATGGCGCAAAGTGCGCAATATTGACGACGGGCGGTGAATCCAGCCCACTCAACGAAACAACATTCAGCGGATACGCTGCATTGTTTTTGCCGATCGCAAAAACATCGTAGAACTCGCCAGCGTTGAACTGCAAGGAGGGCAGGTCATAGACAACTGTGCCGCAGTTCGTGCCCGGGAGTGCAATGCTCAGATCATAAAGGCCAGCCGGCAGCGGCAGGTAACCGGAGTTGGCGCCATATAGAACGCCTGATAACACAGCACTCTGCGTAGCATCGTTGCAGATGTCTACTGCCGTCGCCGCCACGGTTGCCGCAAAGGGCGCATAGTGGCCAATCAACACCATTGCATCGCCAGCAGCCTGCGCCATCATCGGCTTCGCAATCACCTCAAGCTCGAGCGGCATATTAGCGCTGCCATCGCCGATTGCCAGAATCGTATACTCTTGATTCTCCTCAAGCGTGAAAACGCCAGACATAGCCACCGTGTTAGTGCCGGTTGGCTTGATCTCGACGGTGTAGACGCCGGCAGGCAGCATCGACAGGCCGACGACCGTATCTGCGAAAACGACTTCAGTGAAGACGTCGGCGCTGTTGATGGTGATTGTGACCGACGTATCGGCTGGATTCGCGGCAAATGGGGCAAAATGCGCGATGTTGACGATCGGGTTGGCGGAGGTGGCCATCCGTAGCAGAGTCGGCGCTTTGAGCCGACAGGGGAGTTGTCAGCCCGAACAAGAGCACCGTTGCCAAGAACAGAGCGGGAAAGATGAGGAACTTTCGCGACATGGTTAGTTTTCCTCGTGAAATGTCAAAGTTGTTCCGGCCAAAGCACGCACCTGGCTTTGGTGGCCTTCAACATAAGCGCACCTTACAGGGAATGAAC
>JADJVW010000058.1 GCA_016710365.1 Candidatus Caldilinea saccharophila
TCTGTCGCTATTGTGGCGTGCGCCCTGATGCTTGGCACAAAGGGCGGCGGGGTTCGGGAACACGGCAGACGTAATTCGCACGGCAATCGACAGGATGCACCAACAGGAGATAAGGCGCATGAAAATCATCAAGATCGGCAAAGTGAACGATTCTTACTTCTACGCTATAGAAGATGGGTACGGCAAGTACATCGAAATGAGCGAAAACGACATCAAGTTCGAGTCGCCTGACGCCAAAATTTACTACGACAGTGGCGTACATACGATGCCTTGGAATGAGGTAATCCGGCATTACTGCGACCTTGCTGCCAACGCCTAGCCCCCCCCACAACCGCATACTAACCCCCTCGCCGGGGGCTTTCGTTTCCTCACCTGTCCAACCTGAAACCAATCCCAAACGAACATCCACCCCGCCACCGCTGCGACAAACAGGCTGAACCCTATCGCCACCCACATGGGCACGTCTAGCGTGTCGCGAAATTCCAGAATGGCATACGCCGCCAGAAACAGCACAAAGCCCACCGTCCACACCGCCGCGCGCTTGCGTGTTAGTGCCGCCGCGAACCGTTCCGGCTGCTGCGTCAACTCCAGCCCTGACGCGCTCCTGCTCCTGCTGTATCGCCGCTAGTTGGCGCTGCATTGCCGCCGCCGTCCGCGCCATGCCCACGATTTCGCCGTGCAGGTCCGCTGCCGTGCGCGTGACAAGCCGCTTGAGGTCGTCCAGTTCGTTGGCGCCATTAAGCCGCACCGTGCCGTTAAGCAGGATATATTGCCGGTTGGCAGATGGCCGGCTCACCTGGTACGCCGTGCCAACGTCCAGCCCCTGCGCGAGTGCGTTCGCCATCACTCGCGCCGGTGATGTAGGCGTCAAGGTCGGCAATGTCGAGCACGGTACACACGACCGCGCATTGTACGTCGTCATGGACGCGCATCGCCGTGTGTAGGCTGCTGCAAGAGTTGAGGACGACTAACGAGGGGGGTGTCTGTCTGAGGATTTGCGCGAGGTGGGGCGGGGATAATACGCCGTCTGTGAGTTGTAACCCCTGTGGTCCTGAGTGCCCCAAGGAACCATACTACGTCGAACTGTGCCGACTGTATCTTGTCGAGCACGTCGCCTACTGTTACGCTACCGAGAAGAACCGTGGGCCGCAGCGAGTTGATTATCCGCTGCGTTTCCTCGCCTGCGTTCGGTAGCCCCGAATCCGGTGCTATCAGCAGCACCCTGTACTTTGGCGCGTTGTTCGCCCGCGCGCCGTTCTGTTTGTTCGCCACTATACCCGCCTACACTATAGCGCCGTCACCCGCCAAGGTTCGGCGCACGTATCACGTTTGACTACCCGCCCCCGCCTGTGCTGCCATCGACGGCGGCACAGGCGCCGTCTTTGTTGCTGTCATGCCGTCACCGTCCGGTAATCGCGCACCGTCCAGCGTGCGGAACGTGCGCGGGGTCTGCCCGGTTGCGAGCGCGGCGTCGAACTGTACGTCGAACTCGCCAGCCGTGCCACGTCACCCGCGGCGTAGTCCCATCTGAACTGGCCCGCGCCATCGGTGACGGTGAGTGCGCCCGCAATGGCGCGCGTGACGCTGCTGCGATTGGTGATCGTGCCCGTCAACGTCGCCGGTGATGTCCAAACGGTGCCGCTGTCCTGCTGCCAGGTTACAATCTGGCTAGGCCGCAACCCGCCCTTGACTGCTGCTGCTAGTGCCATAGTGCACCGCCCCTGTTACGCGTTGCCGGCGCTGATTGTGAAGCTGGAAACCGTCACACTCTGTGCGCTGGCAATGGAGGTGTTGTCAAGCGTCAAATCGCCGCCGCCGCCCGTTGCCGTCACGGTGCCTGAGCGTGGCAGGTCGTGCCGTCGCTGGCAAACAGACGCCAGAAGTCAGCGGTTCCCGCGGCGTCCGCGCTTGCGTCCTGCCAGGTGCCTGACATCGCCTTGCTGCCGCTGTTTGCCGCCGCCATCCAGTCGCTAGGCAGGGTCATTGTCGCCAACACCGTGCCGGTGATAGCCGCCGCACAGTTGGCAGGCGCGCCCGCGGTCAGGTCGTAAATCTTGAGGACTGCCGACACGCCCACCGCTGTCTCCAGGGCGTCAAGTTGGGCATTTCTTACTGTGGTCGAGTATTGGAGTGCCATTCTCTAAGTCTCCTATGCTGCTTGTTCTCTAGGTCCATTGACGCGACTAGCCAACCCCGGCCCCGTCGCGCTTGCCGCTGTATTTGGTCCCGCTACATACGCCGCCATCCCCGGCCCTGTCACGCTGCCGAGTATGGCAATCCATGCCACTACGCCAACCGCAACGAGCGTGTTACCCGCTTGCGTCGCGTCCAGAACGCCCGTAATCACAGCCGCCGCGCCGAGTGTTCCGGACGCTGCCAGCGTGTTCCCTGCCTGCACAAGTGCCGCCGCGCCGCCGATGGCAACCGCGCCCGTTGCGGCAACCGTGTTGCCTGCCTGCGTCAGACTGCCCGCGCCGACAATCGCCACCGCGCCGGATGCGGTAATGCCCTGTGCTGCCTGTGTAATCGCCGCTGTAGCGACGACAGCCACGCCCCCGGTACTCGCTACCGTCTGCGCCGCCTGTGCGATTGCAGCCGCACCTGTGACCGCGACGACACCCGCCGCGCTCAATGCGTTGTCAGCCTGCACCAGTGCCGCGCTGCCGCTTAGGCCGTTGCCAATCACGCCCGATGCGCTCAGGCTGTTGGCCGCTTGCGTGATGGATGCAGACGCAACCACCACCACCACACCGGACGCAGTGACGGCGTGTTGCCTGCGCTGGCGGCACTATTACCGTTACCGTGCCCGCCGCGTTACGTGTTAGCCTGTGCCTTGGCAGGTGCCCGTAACGCCGTACGCCCGGCTTCCGTCCCGCCTGCGTCTTGCCGAGTGTGCCCGCGATTCCCGCCTGCGCCGTCGCCGCGACGGTGTTGGCTGCTTGGCTGAGTGCCGCCGTGCCTACTACCGGCACCACACCCGCGGCAGCTACAGTGTTCGCAGCCTGCGTCAGACTTGCCGCGCCGCTGATACCATTGCCGAGCGTGCCGCTTGCCGCCAGCGTGTTGCTTGCCTGCGTCAGACTTGCGGAGCCAACCGCCGCAACCACAGCCGCGGCGCTTGTCGTGTGCCCCGCCTGCGTGATTACAGCCGTTGCCTTGACCGCTACCGTGCCAGCCGCGGCGACGGTGTTCCCGGCTTGCGTGATAGACGCCGCACCCGCCACAGCAACGACGCCCGCGCTGCTCACCGTGTTGGCGGCTTGCGTCAGATTGGCCGCGCCTGCGATGGCTGCTCTACCTGCCGCCGTGACAGTCTGCGCCGCCTGTGTAAGTGCCGCGGTGCCCTTGACTGCCACCGTGCCGGCACTGGCGAGCGTGTTGGCGGTTTGCGTGATTGCGGCTTGCGCTTTGACTGCGACAGTCCCCGCAGCACTCACGGTGTTGCCTGCCTGCGTGGGTGTGGCGGCACCCGCGACCGCAACCGTGCCCGCGGCGCTGACCGTTTGCCCCGCCTGCGCGAGTGAGGCTGTGCCGGTGATGGCGCTGACCGTGGGCGCAATGGCAAATGTGTGCGTCGTCCAGTAGGTGCCTGCCTGCGTCGTGCTGACACCTGTATCCGTGCCAGCCGTCGGGAGAGCCTTGTACTGCACGCTGATAGTGCCGGCGCTGGCGTAGGAGTGAGTAGCCAGCAGTGTGTGGCCCGAGAAGGTGCCAACGGGCGTGCGGTCGGTCGAATCGGCAATGATGCTGATGCGCAGGCAGTCGGCTACGGTCGTGATCAGGTCGCCCACTGCGGGCGAACTGGTAGAGCCGTTGGCACTGACGACAGAAACGTTAAAGCCGCCATCACCTTGCGCAATAAAGGCGAAGGCAATGGCGCGTTCGCTGACGGTCGTCGTGATGGTGTATGGCCCGCCGCCGGCAGGTTTCTTCCACAAGCCAAAGGAACCCGAATCCGGCACGCCACTAGCCGGAACCGTGTAGTCAGCAACGATAGTTGTCCAGCCAGTACCATCGATGCTGATAGCGCCCGCGTCGGCATCGTCCACATACGCAACATACAGCGTGTCACCCGCCGAATACGTGGGCACGGTGATTGCCAACGTCGTGCCGTTGGTGGTTCGCGATGCGGTTGTATACGCGCCTAGCGTTGGTGCCGCCATTCTGTCAGCCTTTTATCCCAAACCCGTCAGCGAATATCCCAAATCGGGCGTATAATGGTTACAACGTATCCACCAACACCCACCGAAGGAAACCCCGTGCGCCGCTTCATCCTGCTAGTTGCCCTGCCTGCTGCCTTGCTCATGCCCCGCCCCGTTGTCGCCGCCATCCCCGAACCCCCGCCGTATCCGTGGGAGTACCACGCCCGCGGTACTGTCGCCTTCTATCCTACATCACCCATTCGGGTCTGGTTCTGTCGCCGGAACAGTTGCAGCCGGGTTGGTAGGAGGTACAAACGCCATAGCCTGCGTAGCAAAGCGCCATCCCTGCAGCACATCTAACTGTGAACCTATCGCCTCGACAAAGGTCCGCAACGTGTCTTGCGTCCGTTGCGACTGCTCTATCAGGGTGCGGATGTTATCGGCGGCGCGACTACTGATGGCAATAGGTTCGTTCATGCTATCGGTTCCTCTGTTGCGGGTTCAACGGGTACGGGTACGGGTTCGGGTTCGGCGGGTTCAACCGGATTACCACGCCGGGACACAATGACGATAGGCGGCAGCTTGCAACCGGGAAGCGGCGTCCCCATAAATGCCTCAAGGGTATTGAACGCTTCTTCAATCTCGCCCAACGCAGCAAACTAAACGTTCCGCCTTCGGGCAGGATGCCAGCCGCCAACGCTTCCCGCATACCATTGGCAAGCCAAAGGCGCTTTTGGCGCGCCATCGAATCGACAAGGTTTTGAAATGCGCGAAGGCTTGATGTTGCCTCCTGTTCTAGTTCACTGATTAGTGTTTCTGGCTGCATTGCCTCTTGCTGCTCTTTCAGCAAGAGTGCATCACGCACCAGTATGGAAATCTCGCGAGCGTTCACGTTCTACCCCCCCCTATCCTGTGACTGTCGAGAACAGCGGCACATAGTAAGCATTGGTGCCGTACCAAATTTTTAGCCAGCCGCTACTGTTGCGCGAGGTCGCGCCGTTCATCTTGATTGTGCCTGTGCCGGTGCTTGTGTTTTGCACGTCGTTGGTAATGCCTACCGTGCTCGCCACGCCGCCAGAATCGCCGGCGCTATACAGCGTCTTGACGTTGATGCCCTTGGCGTCAATGGTCGCCACTATGTTGGCGTCTATGTACGTCTGCACATTCGCCGTGCTGCCGTCTGCCCTGGTTACTATCGACGACCGGT
>JADJVW010000059.1 GCA_016710365.1 Candidatus Caldilinea saccharophila
TTGTTGCGCCGAGCGCAAGCGTTGATGGCGACCATCGAGGCACGAATGAGCCGTTCCGCGCAACAGAGTGAACTCTCGACGTGAACGGGTAGCGGTCAATGGGCTTGTCTACGCGGCCGTCCAGCAAGTGATCTGGGCGCGCTGCAACTGGCGGGCGGCCACGCAGACTTGACGACCCGACGGTGCTCACCGCTTCGTGCTTTGGCGGCTGGCTGCGATGGCACATTCGATGCGGTCGGCCGCGGAGCAATTGCATCGCGATACCGCAGACAAATCGCCACCGGTCGCTGGCAGGCAGTTGCGGTTGACCCAGAGCGCCATGCGATCCGGCTGCCCTCTGGGCATCGGCCTTGACCTGGGCGGGATTGCCAAGGGTTAACGGCTGAGCAGATGGTGAATTTTCTCGGCCAGTGGGCACCCTGCCCGGTCGCATGCAGGCGGTGATCTCACTGCGGGCGATGGCCCGGACGAATATCCGGGCTGGCCGGTCGCCCGTCGCCATGCCGTCGCCCGTTCGCGATGCAAGCCGGTAAGTGGGCTGACGTTGTGGCTCAACAATGCCACGTTGGCAACTTCCGGCGTCGACGCCTATCGCCGGTGGCAGCAGGATGGGCCAGCGGTTCTCACACCTCATCGACCAGCGTACAGGATTGCCCGCAGCAACGGATGTCGTGACGGCCAGCGTGTTCCCGGCTGCAGCGATGCGCCGCGCCGAGCATGGGCTGCGGCCACGCTTTGTCGCCGGCTGCGGGATTGGCCTGGCGCGCCTGCACAAGCAGCAACGTAGGCGTCATCATCGACAATCGACAACAAATTCACCAGACGGACAGTCTCACCGCTACCGCATGGCCGACGCACAAGTTGCCATCTGACCAGCCAATTTGAGAGAAGAGTTACGCATGGAACTATCCACTGTTGCGGCCGAGCCTTGGAACCGGGCTGCGGTGCATCTGATCTACGGTGCGTTTTCGACAACGCTGCTGCTGGCGCTCTATGCAGGCAGCCTGATGTTGGAGCAAACGGCTGAAACTGAGCGATAAGCATTTGGTATGCGATCCGCGCCTGCGGTGGTGGTCAGCTATTTGCTGCTGGCTGCCTCGGCGGTATGGGGCATCTGCTGAGTGGCAGGCTGGTCAAGGTGCGTGTCGCCGGCACTGGCGCTGGAACTTCACCTACCTGTCGTGGACTGCGATCGGTTGACCATCTATCACGCGTACCTGCTGGCTTTTAGAAGTTTTCGAACTACTGAGTGGTCGATCTGTTGATCCCGTTTCTGGGCCATACGAACCGTTGGCTGTGGGGTTGGGCGTCATCGGCGCATCTACCCCATGCCCCGGAGCTTCGATCTCGTTCTACGGGTGAAACATCGGGTACAAAACATTCTCGCCGTCTCCACTATCTGACCTACGTGGCGTTGGACTGCGACGGTGCACAGTTGGCTGGCTAGCACGGACACACCGCTGCTCTATCCGGTCTATCTGGCGGTGAGTATAAAGGGATTTTTCTGCTGACGCTGGCGTCTCTTCGTCGTTACGTCAGCGGTGAGAGGCGTGGTGACGGGAACGCAAAGTTCCGGCAGAATTTACATTTTCTCCAAACAAATTCTGCACGCCTGTTTGCATTCTCAGTCACAATAGAGTGAATCTGAAGTGGCAAGTTCACCCTCAGTGACGATCACCCAGGTGCTTCACGCCACTTCTGTCGAAGCACACAATTTAACGAAACAGGAGTAAAAATCAGGATGAACAGCAAGAGTGAACTGGAAACAGTGACTTACTGCCGGTATGATGATCGGCGCGTTGGTCTTGACAGCGTTCGCCGCCGCCCGATGACGACCTTTACCCAGACCGATGACAGCAGTGGCGACAGCGTTGCTACCGTAGGCCGCCCTTTTGGGTCGCGGCGACATGATGTTCGGCATGAAGGGTTTTGAACTGGATGGCGGGCGCAGCGGCGAATACCAAGGTATCTGGCCGACGGACTCGACATCACCGTCGAGGAGTTGCAGGCGGCGCAGCAACGAACGCGCAAGCGATGATCGACGCAGCGGTCGGAGGCGGGACGATCACACAGGAGCAGGCTGACTTAATGCTGGCGCCCGCGCCTTACTGCATATATGCCGGTGAGAGTGACCAGAGCTTCGCGCCGATACGCTGAGCGCGGCGGTCGAAGCGGGCTCCATCACAAGGAACAGGCTGATCTGCTGCCCGTAAATCGGGACGGATGGGACGCGGCATGTCCGGTGAGGGGATGCGCGGTGAAGGGATGCACGGTGGGGCTGGCAGGCCAGTTCGACCCCTGTCGCGGCATGATGCCGGGCGACGGCAGCCAGATGCCAGGCCGCAGCACACCGCAGGACGCCAAACACGCCGACGCCGACCGCCACGCCTGAGGCAAATTCCTAGGCAGCCGGTTGTTGTACGCTTCTGATGTTGAGAGATCCCGACGAAACTGACAGCGAGGAGCGGATCGATCTTGCGCCTCGCTGCTGTTTCGCCAGGATACGGCGCCCTGCCCTGCTGAGCCAGGGTTCACAAACGTAAGACATTGAACATTGATTTTCCCTGATGCAGCTTTTGCGGTAGCATCTGTGGCACCGAAACAAACAATCACCTTGCCGGGAAATTGAACAATGAACCTACAGCCTTTCAAGACATTATGCGGCGCCGCACTGCTGGCGACGGGATTAGCGCCTGCCAGATGGTCGCTGCGCCCGCGAATGGAGCTGCAGTTAGGCAACCGCGAAGGGAGCGCACGGCCAGCGTCAATCTGACGGCGCCGGAGACGGACGTGAACCCGCCGACAGAACCCGCTGACGCTGCCTCGATCGACGTGGCGCTTGTCCGCCTTCACGCTAGGCTAGCAACGCCCACCATCGCGCGGACACCTACCATCGCTCCGACGCCACCGTCGCCGCCGACGGACACCGTCGCGCCGCCGCCCTAACGCCGACAGCCACGCGCCGCTGACGCCTACACCGTCGCCGCTCTTTGAGGTGGGCGATGACGCCGGACCATCGGGCGCTGCTCAAAACGCCCATCGAAGGCAGCGAGATTACCCTTGAGCAACAACTGAGCGACGGCCAACTATGCACAGGGCGATCGCCAGCTTCATCTCCGAAGGCAAACAAGATTTACGGTCTGCTGACCATTCCTTTTGGCGATGCCGCCAGAAAAAAGGGTTCAAAGCAATGTCTTCAACCACGGTTACATTCTACCGGATCAATATCGCACGACGGAACCATGATCGGTGTCGATGCGCTGGCTTGCAGCGGCTTTCGTCTTCAAGATCGACCTGCGCGGCTTTGGCAACCCGGAAGGGGAGCCAACCGCACCTACTTCTCTGCCGGACTATACCATCGATGCGATTGAGGCGTTGAAGAGTTGCAGACGCGCTCGCCTATGTCGATCCAGGAGGGCATCGGCAGTAAAAGGGCCAGCATGGCGGGCAATCTGTGCTGCGTGCGATGCTGATCGGAGCCGACCATCAAAGCAGGGGTGATCCAGGCCGGCGCAGTCTACGAGCTACGACGACTTCTGCTACTCGATTGAGGATCCATCCCATGATCCCACCGCCGCCGATGTCTCCGGCAAGCCGCCCAGATCGGCCAGCAGATCCGTGAAACCTACGGGCGCCGAACACCACGGTTCCCTATTGGAAGGCCGGTCTCGCTCACCGAGCACATCGACCTGCTGCAAGCGCCGGTGCAACTTCACCACGCGAAACGACAACGTCGTCGTCATCGCGCCACCTCGACGACCTGGCGGTGACGCTCAATGGCGGCAAGGATTACCAGTACTACCGCTACGACAGCGGCGGCCACCAATATCAGCCTCGCCTGCCTTCAACGAGGCGATGCGAAGGACGATTGAATTTTTCCAGGAAAATTTGTAAGGCAAGGTTGGCGCTTCTCTCAATGGCGATGATACGGTCGAGTGGCTGTTCGAGCTGGAGCAGCTTCTGCAGCAGCAGGCGGCGATGTTCAGCGAGTTCCAGCGCATAGGCAGGATCATTGCTCACATTGCTGTACTCGCCCGGATCGACGCGCAAGTCCCACAGCAGTTCGCTGCCGTCAGCGTGAACCAGGTAGCGGAAGTCGGCCGTGCGCAGATTTTTCCACCCGGCGAACTCCATGAGGGCGGCAGATTTTCCAAAAGGTCGATGTTGCAATGTTGGCAACAGGCTCTGCCCTTGCAGGTCAGGCGAAAGCTGGATTCCCGCGGCATCCAAAGGGTCGGCACAATATCCACCGCCTCGACGATCTGGCTGACGGTGCGACCGGTAGCCGCAATTTCGCCCGGCCAGCGCACGATCAGCGGGGTGCGGCTGATGGCATCGTCGCCGGGGTAGCCCTTGCCAAAGCGCAGGTGCTCGCCCAGCCACTCGCCGCGATCGGAGGTGAAGAGAACGATGGTGTTCTCTCCACTGGCCGTGCGTCACAACGCGCCCAGGATGGACCGACGTGGTGATCCACCCCGCTGACCATCGCATAATAGCCGTGGCGGGCGCTGCGCAGGCGTGCGTCGGTGGGTAAGCCGCCGGGCGCGTTCCGCCTCCCTGATCGGGCGGATAAGCGGGCACCGGACAGTGTTTCCGGTCGTACAGATCGAGAAAACGCTGCGGAACAACGCCTAGCGCGTGCGCTGGCGAATAGAAGCCCGCGATTCAGAGGAAGGGTTGACCCGTCGTCGCTGGGTGGAGAAATTCGATCGTCACATGTGCGGCGACAAAGGCGAAGGGGGTGAAGCGCTCGGCACCGGAAGGATGGCGCAGCGTAAATCCGCGTGCAGCCAGATCGGAAGTTGCGTCACGCTGTCCGCCGCACCCCATCATCGTACCAGACGCGCGTCGCCGGCGCAGTCCAACGCTGAGAAAATCAAGCTGATTCGGCGCTGCACGACGCACCCAAGCGCGGTGGGGCGTCTTCGTGGACGCCCGGCTCGTCGCCGTTGATCTCCAGGTGATCAGCCGTAGGCCGGGTGCGGCGGCGATGGTCGCGGTTGGCGTGCGGCAGGAAGTGCAGCTTTGCCGATGTTGGCCGCGGTAGCCGTAGGGACGCAGCAGATGCGGCAGTGCACCGGGTCGCGGCGCGGGGACGTCCGTGTGCGTAATGGCAGGCGCAGACGGATAGTGGCCGGTGAACATACTCTGCGCGAGTAGCATGCAGACGGGATTCTGCACGAAGTGATGGTCAAAGGTTGACCCCGTCAGCTTGCTAGCCGATCCAGATTGGGGTGGGGAAGATATCCGGGTTGCCGTTGACGCCGAGTGCATCCCAACGCTGTTGGTCGGTGTAAAAAGCAGTAAAATGTTGGGGCGACGCGCATCCTAAGACGCCTTACTGCTGCTGCGCCTCCAGCGCTGCACCATTTCCGCCAGCGGTTTCTGATATTCTTCCTGGGAAATGAAGGGCTTGATCTGGTCTCGAACAGGAACGCACTTTACCAATCTTACACGCTCGTCGGACGCACACGCCGACCTTACTCGCCGCTCAATTGCAACCATTGGGTCAGGTCGGGATCGTACAGGGTGCTCATGGCTTGTGTCCTCTCTTATGGATAGGTGGGTGATCAATTCAAGCAACTTGGGATAGTATATCTCAGGATTGGCGCCTACTGCATCGGTCGAAATGAAATCGCGTGGGGCAGCCAGGGCAGGCGGGGAAGCGATAAGTCTGGCCGGATCGCCGCCGTTGCCAGGCCAAGCTGGATCCAACGCATCGATGGCCTGACTGACCGCCGGATCACCCCAGTTGCTGACCACGCGAGTTGCGCCTGTGAAGCCCGGGCGGCTGATCGTCCGCCAGCGCGCACGGCAAGCCCTAACCGGTAATTTCTCCAAGCGCGCAAGGAGAACCTGGATAGCCGCTCTCTCCGCCTGGAAGTCACGCCCCTTCAACGATCGGATCCCACGCAGATGTAGATGTCCGGCGAAAGTCCCAGAATCAGGCGCGTGGGGGCTGGCGTCAGAAAGTCGGGCGCAAGCGGGAAGCCAAACGGCTAGGCGACATCGGCACGGCGAGGCGCAGGTCAGCGCGCAACTGTCCACCTTGTGCGGCTAACGTTGCCGCCGAGTGACAGACCCGCCATCGTCGCCTCTTCACCTAAACCGGAGGCCAGGTCCGCGGTGGCATCCATCATGGCGGCTGAATCTTCAGCCGTCAGGTCGGCCAGCGCGGTCGACGTGCGGTCGAGATAGCCATGACGGGGCAGCCGCGGCACGTGGACGTTGCAGCCCTGCTCGTAAAAGCTCGGCCAATGCGTGATATTGAAAGGCAGGCGGTCACCAGCGCGAAAGAGGATGATCGAGCGTGTGGTGCGTTGGCCGTGCGTCGCTACATGGGGCGGACACTTCTCATCGATGTCGCCGCGCGCCTGCTCTGCGGCCAAGAGTGCGTCAAAAGCGCCATCGCCTCGTCGTAGCTTGACGCAGGGTCGGGCGACGAAGTGAGCGCCATCGGTGCGATGGCTGCATACCATGGTGACCAGAGATAGATGGTCAGATAAGCAGCAGGACAAGCGCCAGCAAAACCAGCAGGATGTAACCGATAACTCTCAAAGCGCATAAATTCTCCGATGTTGGACAGTAGCAACCATTGTAGCGCAAGCCATCCTCCCATGAAAGCGTTCATGCAAAATTACAGAAATAACCGGCCACATAGTTTATGCTACCATCACAACTGAGGCTGTTGTTTGCTTCATCGACATAGCCTGACCGGCCAGATTTATTTTCCCGTTGGAGCACAACAATCGGGCGATTCGAAAATCCATTTACTCGGCCGAGCGCCTGGAAGCGCGTCAGAATATACCCTCTGCCCCCCAGGTGGATGAACGCGTCCCGCCGGGTCAATTTCCCTGACCGAACGTTTCCGTGCTTCACCACGGCGCCACGCCACGCTATGTCGACCGGGAAGGCTGGACGTTGCGCGTCTTTAGGCTGGTTGGAGACGGAGAAAACCTGGACGTGGCAGACTTGATGCAAGTGCGCGCAACACAGACGGTCGATATTCACTGCGTGACGCTGGGCAAGGCTGATACGACGTGGACAGGCGCACCGTGGCGCGAGAGTTTATCACCCACTTCAGATCAGGCCGAGGCTACGGCTGTGATGGTGCATTGCGGGCAGGGCTATACCACCAACATTGCGCTCGATGTGCTTGACGACGACGACACCATGCTGGCCTATGCATGGAGGGCAAGCCGCTGGAGCTGACCACGGCTATCCACCGCGCCTGCTCGTGCCAAAGAAGTACTTCTGGAAGAGCGCCAAGTGGGTGCGGTTTCGAGTTTATTCAGGGCGATCGCCCCGGCTTTTGGGAGCGCTACGTATATCACACATGCGGGGCGACCCTGGCAGGAAGAACGTTTTGGCTGATCACTGAGCAAAGCGATCTTGGGGCGACCACCATAAAGCAGAGGACGGCCTTAGCCGTCCTCTGCGATTGGGACCAAATCGACCTGAGTGTTGAAAATGCCCCGTTGGGGGCCGTTGTTTCGATATCGACAAGGTTTGACTAGCAGCGACCGAGGAGCCATCATCCATCCCAGGGCGGCCATCTCGACGATACATGCGCGGGACATAAGGCTTGCCAGCCACAGCGCTTTGCAAAGCTGAAGGCAACTCTTCTGCAATGACTTCGCCAGGAATATACCCCATCACGCCGAAGCGAATCGGCCACAGCGCCAGCCGCTGTCGATGCCCGGTGCCTAGCAGCAGGACGGACGTAGCGGGCTGATCTGACGAAACGCCTGAATCACGCCACAAGTCCACTGCGTTCAGTATCTTCGAGCCAAGCACTACCACATCATATTTAGCTAGACACGTAATCGTGATGCTTCCCCCAAATCATCCGAAATGTCGATAGCTTCTACGCATGGCAGATCTTAGCCCTCAAATAACCCTTGTCTCATTCCCTCATATTCTTCGACGATCAGCACCCGAATCATGATTCCACTCCATTCAAAATGAATAACAGGATGAATGCATTGCTGGCTTGACAGATCAGAACATCCATGAATCTACGTCTACATCGATGACGCCTGAGGTGAGTGCTGACATCCTCTGCGCTGGATGATCCGTTAGATAAAGGTGAGTCACCAGTGAACTCGGAAAAGAAAACTGTTGATCCGTCGATTGGCGCATACTGACGGAACGGTGGTTGGTGTAACGTTGCGATACCTTAGAGAGCGATGAAGCTAAAGCTCCGCGCTCGCGCTTGGGCCCCTACCTCAGTATGGTAAAGCTAGTTGCCCTTGCACCGTTGCTAATGGAGACTTTGTGTGGTCAATTCGTAGGCAAAAGATGGGTTTTTGCCAGAAATTGTATGACAACTGTCAGCGTCTGTTCCAGACCGCGAGCATAGGTGGTTTTGCATGAACGACTCTTTCATTTTGTGTGGCCTGCCGGGCTTTCTTCTCAACTTTGGATCGCACTGTCGTCTATGGGTCTTCTGCCGACCAGGGGATGCCTTCCCACAGGCGGAAGGCGCTCGCTTCTCCGCCAAGCTGCGGCTGAGGAATTCGGCAGCCGCACCCCTCCGGGCTTCACTTAACAAGGCGAGCAAATAGCGCTGCATGTTGGCGTCATGGCGCTGTCTACGTGGCAAATTCGGACGTGCGCTTGTGAAGTGTTTCCACGTGCTCCACGACAAGCCCGGCCTTTGTGAATAGTTCTGCCACATTTCCCGAGGGGCTCAAACAGCGACATGGCTGGGATCGCGCAGCTTCTCCAAAAGCATTCACATAGTCGCAGGCTGCCCCTCGCGGTACGATGTTATCGACGACGGCCAACTCCCGCCCGGCTTCAAACGCGCTGCCTCCTGCAATAAACGCGGTAGGATCTCAAAGTGATGCGCCGCGATGCGACACGTCACCAGGTCAAAGGCTCCATCAGCATAAGGAGTTGCTCGGGGCGTCAGCCAGTTCGACGACCGCATTGCCTGGACTGCGCATCGGCGTCTGCTGGCGCACCCGGCTCCAGCACTCTCCGGGCGTGATATCGGTCGCCCACACCTGCCGGACATGGGCGCCAGGAAACGCAGGTGGCCGGCGCCCGTGGCGATAAAGGTCCAGTACGTCCCACGCCGGGTTGGGACGGATGGCGGGCGCAAGCAGGCGTTCCAGGCTGGGCGCCTTTGGCACGGGTGGCGCTGTTGACATAGGCAGCAGCATTAATTTTAAATTCTTGGCGGACAATCGACTTGTTTTCCATATACGCTCCTCGTCAGATCAAATACACGGAATGCTGGCCGCCAGCATCCCGTGTATTGTGACTGATCTTGTCGTGCGTGACAACTCAATTTTTGACCGCTGACTCACTTCCACCCCTCTGCACTAGTACACACGGGCTGAAATACCTCATTGGTTTCCTGGGAGGGGCGCACCCCCGTGTGCGCCGAAGCCGGACAGGCATGGGGGCCTTGTCCCTACCAAATCTTACGGGCAGAATTACGCCCACCCGTACTAGTGTTTCCACAGACAACGTCCCCGGCGCAGCAGATGAATTCTACTGGCCAGATGGCGGTGCTGCGTGCCGGGACGTTACCTGATTCTTCACTAGGCTGCAAGCCGTCGAACCCGGGGGCTGCGACCAAACACTGCGGAAACCGCATCTTCAATCAGATTCAATGTCTCATCGATCACGGCGGCATCGTGGCTGTAGGACAGAAACCAGGGTTCGCGCGGGTCGTCGTCCACCAGAATGCCGCGCTGGATCAACGCGGTGCTCCAGCCGGCCCGAAAAGTTCGGCGTCGAACTCAGTATAGCTGCGATAGTCGGTCGGCACTTCGTCCTTCCCCAGCAGCACGCTGAACATTGAGCGCGCCAGAAACAACGTGCGGCACGCCCACGTGCGTCAAAATAGCATGAATCCCATCCATTAACCGGCGACCATTGGCGAAAATGGTCTCGATCACCGGCTGCGTTTCGATGATCTCCAGCGTGGCCGCGGCTGCGGTCGCGGCCACGACATTGCCGCAATAGGTGCCGCCGTGCGCCACACGCCCCGGCTCGACCATCGCCATAATTTCATCGCGACCGGCAACCAGCGGAAACGGGAAAGCCGTTGCCCATCGCCTTGGCATACGCCGCCAAATCCGCCCTGACGCCGAAATATTCCTGCGCGCCCCTCGCGCCAGCCGCAAAGCCCGTCTTCACCTCGTCAAAGATGAGCACGACGCCAAATTCGTCGCACAGGCGCCCACGCTGGAGCCAGGCCAGGTCGGGCAAGATGCAACGTTGCCCATGACCGGCTCCAGCACGACGGCTGCCAATCCCCTCACCGTGCTCGACCATGGCGCGCTCGAACAGTTCGATGTCATTGTAGGGCAGCGAAATCATGTAGGTGCGGATGGCGGCCGGCATGCCTTCGGTACCGCAGACGATGTGGGTGGCGGCGTGGGCGAGCGTTCAGCCTTTGCGGTGGGGCGCTAAACATCACATAGTCAAAATTGCCGTGATAATTGCCCTCGAACTTGATAAACTACATGGCCGGTATAGGCGCAGGCAATGCGCAGCGCGTGCATATTCGCCTCGGTGCCCGTGTTGGAGAGACGCACCTTGTCCATACCGGTCATGCGCGTAAAGCGTTCAGCCAAGTCGATCTCAATCGGCGTGGTGGCGGCAAAATAACACACCGTCCTGGATCGCTGCGGCCACGCGACGGTTGACTTCCGGGTGGCGTGCCCCAGAATGATCGGCCCGAAACCCCAGGCGATAGTCGATAAAACGGTTGTCGTCGACGTCCCCATACGCGCCAGCGCCCGCGCGCCATAATGGGCGTGTCCTCTTCGCCCCAATAGCGGAAATTCGAGTTGACGCCATAGGGGATATACTGTTTAGCTTTATTGAAAAGTTGGTGCGTCTTGGTTTGCGTGTGACTCATTGGTTTGGCTCCGTGGCTTCACAAGGTGGTTGAAACGGATGACAGGCAATTGGATTGGCGCTGCATATCAGCAACGCGTGTCACCCCCCTCGTCCATACTCTGCTCCTTGGTAGTCGCCAGGATCGTCCATCGCACAAATGAACATGGCTTTTTCTCTGCACGCCGCTGCATCTCTGCGACTCTGCATCTCTGCGACTCTGCATCGAAGGCCATGTCCAGATCAGCGGTCGCCCGGCGGTGGGTCCCAGGCGTAGATCTCTTTGACGATGTCCAGATAAATAAAAGTCTCTGCCTCACGCACGCCTTCGACGCTGTAGAGTTTATCGCTCAAAAAGCGCAGCAGGTCGGCGTTATCGATGCAGGTCACTTCCCCAGAAAATTGTACGCACCCGATGCGATCGTCAGGTAAATAACTTCCTGGAGCGCGGCGATCTGGTTGGCGATCTCGCGCAGCCGGTGGCCGTCCGCCTTGACGCCGATCAGCGCCATCGTGTGGTAGCCGGTGCGCAGTGGATGCGTCACCGCCACAAACTGGAGCACGCCGTCATCGACCAGCCGCTGCACTCGCTGGCGGATCATGCCCGGCGACACCTGCAACTGGCTGGCGATGGTGCTGAAGGGCGTGACGTCCGTCGCTTTTGAGCGCCTGGATGATGGCGGTCAGTTTTGTCCAAAGTTATCCCTGCCATGCTCCCGATCCTTTGCGCTGCATCCAGCGTTGCTGTCGAACCGCCAGATGTTTGTTCCTTGCACTCACTCTACTATGTTGGATCAGCGCTTGTCAACCTCAGAATGCCAAAAACGCAGTCTGGCTTTGTCATAATGACAATTATCATGTTTTTAGACAAATAGGGTACGTAATTCGCAATTGAGGGCGCAGCCAGCAATAAAAAGATGGGAAGGGTCACAACCGTGCGCCCTTCCCATCTTTTACTATTCTGTTGCACGCAGCAGGGAGATCAGCTTTGCGGCGTACTGATGTCGTCGTTTGCTGGCGGTGCGACCGGCGGCTCAACCGGCGGTGCAGAAGGTGCAGGCGCGACCGGCGGCGCTGGGGTCATCATCGGCGGCTGGTAGTAGCTGCGCCCGGTGCTGTCTTTAAAGGCGATCTGCCCCAGCAAGTTGAACTGATACACATAGGTCACAAAGGTCGCTAGCGGCAAGGTGATAATCAACCCCACGAGGCAGAGCAACACACCGACGATGCCGGCCACGGTCCCAATGACAAAGCTGGCGACGAGATAGGCGAGCATGTACAAGATCACGTCGGTGGCGTGCGTGCGCGTCCACTCGAAGATCTCGCTCAGTTGCAGGCCGCTGCGAATCTCCTCATCGCGTGCAAACCAGAGAGTGAAGCCAGGCGTCAGCAACGTAATAAAGATGCCATAAACCATCATCAGACAAGAGGCGCCTACCATGATGGTCACGCCCAACATTTGGACGGATCCATCAGAGTCGGCCATCACGCCGCCAACCGCCATCGGGACACCGACCATAATGAGCGGCAGCGCCCAGACCAGATAGACCACCGCCAGCTTAAAGCCGCGCACCAGGTCGCCGCTCCAGTCATCCCATTCCGGCAGCGGGAATTGCTGGCCGCTGCGCATATTCTGCACCATGCGCACGCAGTAGCCAATCGTAATGATGGCCGGCACAATCAGAAAGGAAAGGAGCATGGCGCAGCGCCGATCGCCACTTTTTCCTTCCAGCGTGGGTCTTCAGGAATAAAGGTCAATGCTTTTACAAAATCCATCGTGAATCTCCTCTTTCTTCGAATCATCGCGCGGCTGACGCCGCAAAGCTGTTGTTCGTAGCGGCGCACCGGTTGATTTGCTGTCTTCCAACAGTACGCATGGTCGGGCAAGAAGTTTCAGTCTTGGCGTCTCTGTGTTGCAACATTACAACGGATTCAAGGGAAACAACAGATTTGATCCGCTGCGACTTGGCGTCTTTTTTCATCGGCCACGGATTTGACGGAAAAAGCCAGATGCTTTTCGGAGTAAGTCTCTGGAAATCCGCCTCATCTGTTTTATCCGTGGTCGATGGATTGCCAGATCTGTAGTGTTACTCATCGCGGGTATTTTCAGGGAATGCCGGCGAGCGCAAGGTGGAGCTCGTCGCGCGCGCGTCTGGCTCGCGGTCAAGCGCTGCGCTCAGCCAGGCCGCGGCGGGCGCGTGCGTCCACTTCGCCAGGACGCGCCCCGCCGCCCACGCAGCATGCACGCGCACCACCGGCTCCGGGTCGTGCAGCGCCTGCGTCAGCGCAGGCACAATGGCCGCATCCGCCCAGTTGCCCAACGCCACGCAGACATTGCGCAACATGCCGGCGCGTTTGGCGCGTTTGATGGGCGACCGGGCAAAGTGGGCGCTGAAGGCAGCCTGGTCGAGCCAGTAGGGGCGCGCCGGTTCGAAGCCTTCCAGCAGCGGCGGCGCCACGCGCGCAGGGTGCGCGTGCAGGCCGGCCAGCCAAGGCGTGCGTTCCGGCAGACGGCGATTGTACGGGCAGACCTCCTGGCAGATGTCGCAGCCAAAAATGCGGTTGCCAAACCGAGGACGCAGCGCGCGTGGGATGATCGAGCGCGACTCAATCGTCCAGTAGGAAATACAGCGCTGCGGGTCGAGGTCATAAGCGCCGACAAACGCAGCGGTCGGGCACGCGACGAGGCAGCGTGCAGCGTCCACAGGTCATCGTTTTGCGCATTGCTGGCTGCGGGCGGCGGCAACGGCGCTGGCAGGATCGCTCAGCTTTTCGGTGATTAACAGCACCGCCAACAAGAGCCAGCTTCCCCATCCAGGCCGGATGGTGCAACAGTTCTTGCCGGTGAAGCCCAGCCCGGCCGCCGCGGCCCAGTCGCGTTCGAGCACGGGGCCTGTGTCAACCAGACATTTACCCAGGCTGGTGCGGCCTGTGTGGGTGCGGATCAAGGCGTCCAGTTCGTAGAGCAGCGGGCGGATGATCTCATGATAGTCGTCGCCCCAGGCGTAGGACGCGATGACGCCGCGGCTGGGGTCGTCGCGCAGCGCGGGCGGCAGCTCATATTGATGATAATCGACGCCAAGCACGACCATCGTCTGAAAGGGGGCAGCGGGCGGTTCGGCCAGCCGCGCGGGGAACCGCCGCTTTTCGCGGTTGCGTTCCAGATAGCTCATCTCTCCGGCGCGTCCGGCGTCGATCCAGGCGTCGAAGAAATCGGCGTGAGGCGCCTCGCTGATGGGTGTAAACCGGCACAGGTCAAACCCCAGACGCAGGCTCTCGTTACGGATGATGGTTGGTATGGCAGCCCCGGTCACAATCATGTCCTTGCTCCTTGCGCGTCGGTCGATTGTGACATTTCGTGCGCAGCGCGTCAACTTTCGGCGCCGCTTTGGACGTGCGCCAGCTTTTGGTGCGTCCGCGGCCCTGGTCAATTGATCGTAAATATATCCGGATTTTTCCGTCTACCCCGCCTAGTCCGTGGTCTATTCTTGCGATGGCTGAACAGTTACAATTGATCTTCGTAGTTTGACAGTGATCTTTTTACGCTGCCGGCGCCGGGCCGGTGGAACTGCGGATGGTGAGGCTGGTGCGCACGCGCGTGGAGACCGCGGCGATATATTCCTCGCGCGGCCGCTCTAGCAGGTCGAAGAGCAGGCGCATGGCAAGCTGGCCGATCTCGTAACGCGGCAGCGCAACGGTGGTGAGCGGCGGGTCGCTCTGCGCGGCCAGCCAGATGTCATCCAGCCCCACCACCGAGAGATCGCGCGGGACGGCCAACCCCTGGGCGCGCGCCTCAAAGAGGATGCCCAACGCAGTCATGTCATTGGCGGCAAAAAGCGCGGTGGGGCATTCGGGCAGCGCGAGCACCTGCGGCAGCGCCTGGCGCCCGCCGTCGATGCGCAGATTGCCGTCGATCACCGGCACGTCCGCCGGGTCGATGCCGTGGCGGGCCAGCGCGTGCAGAAACGCGGCGCGGCGATCCTGGCTGGTCTGAAGCTGCGGCGGGCCGCCGACATGCGCGTAGCGGCGATGGCCTAGCTCGTAGAGATGCTCCACCGCCGCGTCGATGCCGCGCTGAAAATCGACGGCGA
Organism: Candidatus Caldilinea saccharophila; assembly: GCA_016710365.1. GTDB lineage: Bacteria > Chloroflexota > Anaerolineae > Caldilineales > Caldilineaceae > Caldilinea > Caldilinea saccharophila. Next base: position 14,952 of record JADJVW010000059.1, read on the forward strand.
TGGTGCTGACATTGGCGCCGTGCGTCTGCACCGCCCAATCCAGCACGATCACTGGTGTGCTGCTGCGCGCCAGCTCCACCAGCCAGTCGGGCGAGAAACTGCTCGTCATGATCAGCACACCGTCGACATTCTTATCGACCAGCGACTGGATGTACTTCTTGCCGCGCGCCAGATCGTAGTTGGTGTTGCAGAGATAGACGCTGTAGCCCTGCTGCAACGCGCGATCCTCGATGCCCAGAAAAACGTCGGGATAGAAGGGGTTGCTGATATCGGCGACGAGCACGCCGACGGTGTTGGTGCGCTTGGAGGTGAGGCTGCGCGCCACGGTGCTGGGCCGGTAGTCGAGCTGCTGGATCGCCTGCTCCACGCGCTGCCGGGTGGCGGCGCGCAGATACTTATGGTTGCCGCTCAAGACGCGGCTGACCGTGGCTTTGGAGACGCCGGCGGTCTCGGCGACTTCGGCGATCGTGACGCGGCTCATCGGCTCACGCTGCTTCCCGGTTCATCCACACCACCATCTCGCCCAGGCCGCGGTGGCCCCAGGCGTAGTAGGGCGCGAACAGCAGATCGCCGTCGTCGCCGTGGCTGCGCAGGGTGGTGACGCCATGGAGCAGATCTGGCTGCCAGTCAACGCGGAAGGTGGCGTCGTCGGCCAGCGTACGGTCAAGGGCGCGGCCGTCGTTGTCGATCCCTTCCAGGCAATAGACCAACGGCCCGCGCTCGATTGCGACCTTGCCACGATTTTCAGTGACGGCAGCGTGGCTCTCGACACGGCGCACCGGCAGCGGCAGGTGCAGTTCGACCGCATCGCCCGCCCGCCATTCGCGCGCGATCCAGGCGTAGCCGTCCTGAATTTGCAGCGGCGTCTCCGCACCGTTGACCCTCAGTTGCACGGCTTCATCCTGCTTTTGCGTATCCAGATAATGATAAAGGTCGCTGGGGACGGGCGTCCCTTGCGCCCAGCCGGGGATGCGCACGCCGAGCGCAAAATGGACCGGCTGCTCAGGATCTATCTGTATGCGCACTGTGCCAGCCACGGATAGTCCGTTTGCTGGGCAATGGCGACGTTCACCGTTCAGCATCGCCGTGGTCTGGCTGGAGACGAAGAGATTGACGTAGAGACGGTCGTCGCGCTGCGCGTAGAGGTAGCCGCCCAGCGCCGGGAAGAGGCGTACGACATTGGTCGGGCAGCAGGAGCAGTTGAACCAGGGCATGCGCTCGCGCGAGTCGTCGCGATTGAAGCGGTAGTCGCCGTCAAAGGCCAGCGGGTTGACGTAGAAAAAACGGTCGCCGCCAAAGTCCACGCCAGCAAGAAAGCCATTGTAGAGCGAGCGCTCCAGCACGTCGATATATTTGGCGTGGCCGTGAAGCTGAAAGAGGCGCTGGTTCCAGTAGATATTGGCGATGGCGGCGCAGGTTTCGTTGTACGCGGTGTGGTTGGGCAGCTCGAAGGCGTCGCCAAAGGCCTCGCCTTCGTGGCGCGCGCCGATGCCGCCGGTGAGGTAGAGCTTGCGCGCCACCACATCCTGCCAGATCGCATCGATGGCGTCGATGTAGGGCTGCGCGCCGGTCAGCGCGGCGACATCGGCCATGCCCGCGTACATATAGACGGCGCGCACCGCGTGGCCGACGGCCTCCTCCTGCGCCACGACGGGCAGATGATCCTGCGCGTAGGCGCCGTAGAGTTCGTGGCCGTCGGTCTGGCCGCGCTCGTCCAGAAAGAACTTTGCCAGGTCGAGATAGCGTGCCTCGCCGGTGACGAGATAGAGCTTGACCAGCCCCAGCTCGATCTCCTGATGGCCGGGTACGTCGCGGCGCTGGCCGGGGCCAAAGAGGCTGTCGATCAGGTCGGCATTCTTGAGCGCCACGTCGAGCAAGCCGCGCTTGCCGGTCGCCTGGTAGTGCGCCACCGCACCTTCGTAGAGATGGCCAACATTGTAGAACTCATGGTTGATGCGCAGGTTGGACCAGCGCATCAACCCCTCGCGGTCGGCGCGCAGTGCGTCCGGCGTCCCGTTGCGCTCGGCGATGGTGCGTGCGGTGTAGAGATAGCCGTCCGGCTCCCGCGGCCGCGATCAGCGCGATCAGCTTGTCGAGATAGGCGTCCAGATTGGGGTCGGGATGCAGCATCAGCGCATAGGCGGCCCCTTCGATCACCTTGAAGACATCAGAGTCGTTGAAGAAGATGCCCCCGTGCGCGCCGGGCTGCTGGCCGGCGGCTTTGGCAAAGTTGGCAATGCGGCCGGTCTCCTCGCACTTCTGGAAATCGTACGGCACGGTGACGCGGCGGTTGGTCTCGATGCGCGGCGACCAGAAGGCGTCGTCGATGCGCACGGCGGTGAAGGGGAGGGCGGTGATGGGATAGCTTGTTGCAATGGTGGACATTGAAACCTTCGTTGATTTTGACGATAGAACGAGACGATGGATAGAACGCGGATGACGCGGATTTGGCAGATCAGCGCGGATTCAAACAAGAAAAAAATCAGCGAAAATCCGCCTGCTCCGCGTTCTATTTTTTTCGTCCTTCAATATAGCCCCTGATCTATCTGCCGCCAATCCCGGCCAGCAGCACTGATTCAGAAATGCGTTTTTGCAAGAATAAAAAGACAATCACGATGGGCAACGAGGTGAAGACCGCTCCGGCCATGATGATGCCTTGTTCACTCCAATATTCGCCATTAAAGATCGTGAGACCGACGGTCAACGTGCGCATCTCATTGCTGTTGAGCACGATCAGCGTCCACACAAAGTCATTCCACGCGCCCAGAAAGGTGAAGATCGCCAGCGTCACCATTGCCGAAGTTGAGAGCGGCAAGATAACGTTACGAAAGACGCCCCAACGCGAGCAGCCGTCGATGATGGCCGCATCTTCAAAGTCGCGCGGGATCGTCAAGAAGAACTGGCGCAAAAAGAAGACGCCAAAAAAGCCGGCGATAGGCGGCCAGATCAGCGCGTGATAGGTGTCGATCCAGCCAAAGGCGCGCACGATGAGAAAGGAGGGGATGAAGGTAATCTGGCTCGGAATCAACAGGCTGGCGCCAAACAGGTAAAAGAAGAAGGTCTTCCCCGGAAATTCAAAGCGGGCAAAGGCATAGCCTGCCATAGAGGCCACGGTCAGGATCAGCACGGTGACGGACGTTGCCACAAAGGCGCTGTTGAAGAGCCAGCGCGCGATGGGCAGGTCGGGGCGGTCCGGTCGATAGGTGAACAGGTTGGCGTAGTTCTGAAAGGTGGCCGGCGAAGGGATGAAATTGATCGGCCACCGATAGATCTGGGCTTCCTGCATAAATGACTGGGCGATGATCCAGATTACCGGAAACAGGATCAGGAACGTTAACAGCAGCAGCAATCCATAGCCTGACAACATGCCGCCGGTCAATCCTCTGCGTCTTGACTGCATCGTGGCACCCCTCTAATATTCTTCTTGCTGACCAATCAGCCGCACCTGCATCAGCACGATCACCAACATGAACAGCCCAAGCAAAACTGCCATGGCCGCGCCATAGCCCATGTGATAGTAGCGCCAGGCGGTTTGATAGATGTACATGATGAGCGGATAGGAAGCGTGGCCCGGTCCGCCGTTGGTCAAAATATAGGCCTGCCCGAAGACCTGCATGTGGCCAACGAACTGGGTCACCAGGACCAGCAGCAGCGCATAGCGCAGCAGCGGCAGCGTGACAAAGCGCAGCAGCGCCCAGTTGCCGGCGCCGTCCAGCCTGGCCGCCTCGTACAAGCTTTCGGGAATGGCGTAGAGCGCGGCCAAGAAGATCAGCATGGGAAAGCCAAAGCTCCACCATACCGTGACGACGGAGAGCGAGGGGATCACCAGGCTGGCGTCGCCCAAGAAGGAGATACGCGGGATGCCCAGGCGGGTGATGTAGTAGTTGATGAGGCCATCGTTGCTGATGACGCGTCCCCACACAATGCCAATCACAGAGATGGAAAGAATCACCGGCAGATACAGCACGACGCGGAAAAAGGTCTGGCCGCGTGTGACGTGCTTGAGTGCCAGCGCGGCCGCCAATGCCACGACCGCGACGCCGGCCGTAGTCAACACGGCAAAGTAGAAGGAGTTTCTGAAACTCTGCCAGAAGAGATCATCGGCAAAGACATCAGTGAAGTTCTGCAGGCCGATGAAACTTTGCGATCTTTCCAGTAACTCCCAGCGCATAAAGCTGAGCGCAATTCCGGTTACAAAAGGCACGGCCTGAAAGACTAGGAACGCGATCATATAGGGGAGCAAAAAGAGATAGGGCGTCATCACCTTGCGCCAGTGCATGCGTTGCCTGGCCCGCGGGCGGACTTGCGCCTTGGCAGACATGTTGATATCTGTTTGCACCGCCATCTCCTCTGTTAGCAGATGAAGTGAATTACAAACCGAGTTTCTTCAAGAAACTCGGTTTGTAGAAACTACAGACTCACGATTGACAAGCCACTAACGCCCCAGCGCCCGCTCGATGCGTTCGGCCGCCTGATCCAGCGCCTGGCTGACCGGTTCGTCGCCATTCAGTGCGGCGCTCCAGGCGGGTTCCACGGCGCCCATGATCTCGGAGAACTTGGTTGAGGCAAACTCTGTGACGCCTTCCTTTCGGAACTGCTCATCAAAGACCGGCAACGTCCAGACCTTGTCCTCCAGCCCTGCGCGCAGTGACAGGCGCGCGGTCGGCATGCCCGCCCCTTCCGTCCAGAGCGTGGAATTGTCGGACAGGCATTTCACGATGCGCTTGACGGCATCCAACTTGTCGCCGTCCAAAGTGGCAGGGGCGGCAAAGGTGTGCGACCACATGAGCGTCGAACCGCGCTCCGGCCCCAGACGGGGATAGGGCCACAATGCCACCCGCATGCCATCCAACTGGTTCATAAAGTTGAACATCCAACTGCCGTTCGGGTACATGGCTAGGCGGTTGTTGGCAAAGAGTTCGTCGTAGTTCACGCCTTCTGGTTTGGGCGCCACATTGTGCGTTTGGACGGCGTCTACAAAGAACTGAGTGGCAGCGATTGAGGCTTCACTGTTGATGAGGACGGTGGGGTCCGCGTCGCGGCTGATGATGTCGCCGCCCCACTGGTAGAGCGCCGGTTGCACCGTTGCACGCGGCCAGCCAATGCCCCAGCCCCATTGATCGACATTGTTGACATCGAAGCCGTCTTCACCCGGATGTTTGCCGTTAATATCCACCGTCAGCAGGCGGGCATATTCGAGCCATTGCGTAGCATCCTGCGGCGGCGAATTGGGGTCGATCCCGGCTTTCTCCAGCAAGTCCAGGTTGACATAGACGCCGACGCCGTAGTTGTCGAAAGGCACCGTCCAGATGTTGCCTTCCAGTTTCAACGCCTCGATCAGTTCTGGCGAGAAGTCTTCGATCGGCAGCATACCTTCGTCAAACATCTCCTGCCCTAACGGCTGGAGATAGCCGGTCAAGGCATACTGCGGCATGACCGAGTGCCACAGCACAAAAAGATCCGGTCCGCCACTGCCGGCGACAATCGCAGTCGCCAGTTTGTCGAAGTAGATGTCCCAGCCGATGATCTGGCGCTTGACTTTGACATCGGGATTTTCTTCGACGCATTTGTTGAGCATCTGCGTCAGAATTTCGCCGTCGGAAGCGCCTATCCCATCCCACATGTTGATCTCGATGGCGCCGGCGCCCATCTCTTCAACCTGGGCTTCAGGCTCGGCCGGCGCCGCGGCTTCAGCCGGTGCGCTCTCTGCCGGTGCAGTTGTGCTTGCCGGAGCCGCGCAACCAGCCGCCAGCAACGCGACCAGAATCAACCCTGTGATAAGGCTGATCAAGTGCGTCTTCATGCGTTTGTGTTTTTTCAACACAGTAAACTGACTGGACATCGCAACTGTCTCCTTTGTGAATGTAGGCACACGATTGACATAAAGTAAACTCATCCTGTGAGGAAGGATTAAGAGGCAACCAAAAGTGCTCGTGCTGTTGTTTACGGATTTTGTTGTATTGCGGAAACCGGTTCTAGAATAGCACTGGTCAGCAGGTGTTGTCAATAGGGTTATGAAGTTGCAAAACCTCCTTGTGTCCACCTTTAGGCGGGGTGTTATTTGTGTTATTGTTGCTAATTTATTCCTGTAAGCATTCTTTTGTCTGCGTAAACTGCTTGACAGCCAGTCGTTTTCGATGATATTCTGCGGATACTCGGAAATCGGTTTCATACTGTTCATGACGGAGCATTTCATGCCGCTATCATCGGCGCCCGCCGATTTGAGGACTGTCCAACCTGCGCTTCCGCTGCCGCCCTTGGCTGGGCTCGCCACGTACGCGGCTGCCTCGACGGTGGGCTACGGTGTAGAGCAAAACGTGACCCGCCTGTTGCGCTACGCCTGGATCGAAAAACGGCTGGTGGAGACGGCGCTCTACTGGCTGGCGCCCACGCCCGAATGGGAGATCAAGGAGGCGCTTGGCCTGCATCTGCACCTGGATGCGCGCCACGTCGATGCAATTCGCACGCGCATCAGCGAAATGCGCAGCCCTGCCCCGCGTATGGATGTCAGCCCCGACCCCGCGTTGGACCGGCTCTTCGACGAGTTGCTGCTGGCCCAGAACAGCGTCGAAAAACTGGTGGGGCTTTACGGGGTCGTACGCCCGGCGCTGCTTGCCGCCTACCGTGACCATCAGGCCACAATCAATCCCATCGCTGACTACCCGACGCACTACTTGCTGAAGCACCTTCTACTCGACGAAGCCGAGAGCGATGCATGGGGTCAGCAGGCAGTGGCAGCCGGCAGCCAGCCGCCGGCAGTGCAAGCGACTGCCGCACGTTGGCAAGAACATCTGGCGTCATTTTTGCAGGCGGCCGGCGGCATCATGGGCGACCTTCCCCGGCCGGGAAACTCTCCTGCGTCGCGATCTGATGCGCCCTTCGCGCCGGACTTCTTCCCGCAGCGCGATGAACGCTTTGCGTTGCGCTGGACCTTTGTCAACCCACAGCGCCAGGTCTCGCTAAATGAAGATGTCCCGCTCGACGAGCGCACGTTGGCGTTGATGTGCCGCCGCGTGGTCGAGATGGATGTGCCCGAATATATGGCGCGCATCATCTTGAAGGCGGAGGACGAAGCCTGGCGCTACTACGTGGACATGACGCGCCAGTTGTGGGACGAGGTGCGCCACGCCATGTTGGGCAGCATCTATTTTGAAGCGCTGGGCATCGACTGGAAGCGGCTGATCGCAATTCATCCGGGGATGGCGATTCGGCTTTTAGCGCTGGACACAGAGGATGCGCACACCGTGCTCTATGCGATCGAGCAGAAGTTGATGCCCGGCAACAGTGGCAAACGGCTGGAGTATGAGATCAGCCGCAACGCCGGCGATCCGCTGGCAGCCCACATCCAGGATTACGACTGGGCGGATGAAGTGCTGCACGTGCACATCGGGCGCGCGTGGCTGCTGCCCAAGCTCAGGCTGCGCCCCACCGAGGCCGTCGAACAGGGCTGGGCCTTGCGCGCCTCAACCGCCAGTGTGCTTGACGAATACCAACATCTTGGCGAACAGAGCAACTGGTGGCCGGCGCTGGTGCAGGCAGCGTTGGGACGCGAGAGTGCCGTGAAAGCGTTTGATCTGGCGCGTCTGTAGGGGTTTGATCTGCAAGAGATGTAACTGTTCAGCCATCGCAAAAATAGCCCACGGATGGGACGGATTTGGCGGATTCTCACGGATTTCATCCGAAAATATCCGGATTTTTCCGTCTAATCTGTGACCTATATAGTTCATAAAAATTCATGGAAATCCGTTTGATCCGCGTTCCATTCGTAGCTCAGCTACACAGTCGCAACAAGGAGAAGACCATGCAACTAACGCACAAAGAGCGCGTGCGCCGCGCGGTCCGCTACGACGCCGTGGATCGCCTGCCGACGCAGATCAACTACACGGGGCGACAGGCAGCCAGGATGGCCGCGCACTTTGGCGTGACGGTGCAGGAACTGCCCGGCCGGCTCGACAATCATCTCTTGCGCCTCGACCTGACCTACCCGGAGCGCTACAACGAGGATCGTTCGGTCAAGTTCGACTGGTGGGGCGCCGGCTTTGACACGGGCGAGGAAGGCTACTTTGTGCGCGTCAGCCCGCTGCAGGAAGAGCCGGACCTCGATGCCTTTGCCTGGCCTGATCCGCACGCGCCCGGTCTGCTCGACGACGCCGAACGCATCATTGCCAAGGATCAGGGCCAGCATTTCCTGATGCCCAACTTTGGCTGGAGTCTCTTCGAGCGGGCGTGGTCGCTGCGCGGCATGGTCGAATTTTTCATGGACATGGCGGGCAAGCCTGACTATGCCGGCGCGCTGCTCGACCGCGTCGCCGATATCCAGGTGGCGCTGATCGAGCGCTTTATCGCGCTGGGCGTGGATGGCGGCTACTTTGGCGACGACTACGGCGGCCAGGTCAACATGCTCATCTCGCCGCAGATGTGGCGCACGCTGATCAAGCCGCGGCTGGCGCGGCTCTTTGCGCCCTTCCGCGCCGCCGGCCTGCCCATCCTGATGCACTCCGACGGCCACATTGAGCCGATCCTGCCCGACCTGGTCGAGATCGGCCTGACCGTCTACAACCCGGTGCAGCCGGAAGTGTGCGACTTTAGCTGGCTGCGCACCACCTTTGGCGAGCGGCTGGCCTATTACGGCGGCGTCTCCACCCAAAGCACGCTCCCCTTTGGCACACCGGATGAGGTGCGGGTCGCCGCGACCAAAGCTATGCGCGAACTGGCGCCCGACAACACCGGGCTGATCCTGGCGCCCTCCCACCGCATGATGTCCGACATTCCCATGGCCAACGTCGACGCGCTGCTGGCAGTCTTTGCATCGCTGGATGAGAAGAGTGAAACTGCTTGATGCGGAGGCGCAGAGTTGCAGAGATGCGCATAGGAAGAACAAGAGGGTGCTATGGGTTGCTCTGCGCCCCCTGCGTTTCTGCGTCAAAATGAGCCATACACGAAAGGAATCCCCATGAACAGGCAAGCACGCCGAACGCAGATGGCAGCCGAATTCATGCGCCTCTACGGGGGTGAACCAACGCTGTGGACGCGCGCGCCCGGCCGCGTCGATCTGATGGGCAGCCACACCGACTACAACGACGGCTTCATCCTGACCATGACCATCGACCGCGACACGTGGATCGCGGCGCGGCCGCGCGATGACGGTCGCATCCGGCTACACTCGCTCAACGTACAAGGCGGCGGCGAGTTTGACCTGGCACAGATCGAATTCAACCGGCGGGCGCGCTGGACGAACTACATGGCCGGCGTGGTCAAAATCATGCAGGCCGCGGGCTATACCGTGCGCGGCTTTGATGCGCTTGTCCACACCACCGTGCCGGTGGCGAGCGGGCTGAGTTCCTCCGCCGCGCTGGAGATGGCGGCGGCGCGTCTGGTCGAACAACTCAGCGGGCAGACGATCGACCCGGTCACGCTGGCCAGGCTGGGGCAACGCGCCGAGAATCAATTTGTCGGCGTCAACTGCGGCATTCTCGACCAGTACACCTCGGCGGTAGGTCGCGCCGGCTGTGCGCTGCTGCTCGATGCCCGCCACCTCACCAGCCAGGATATTCCCCTCGCCGCTGGCCTCCAGGTGGTGATCGGCGATACGCGCGCCCCGCGCAATCTCGCCGGCACTGAGTATGACGAACGTCGCACCCAGTGTGAGGAGGGCGTGCGCCTGATCCGTACGGTCGCGCCCGGCGTCGCCGCGCTGCGGGATGTGAGTGTGGCGGAGTTCGAGCAATACGTTGGCCTGCTGCCGGATCTGGTGGCGCGGCGCTGCCGCTTTATCGTCGAAGAAAATGCGCGCGTGCAGGCGATGGCGCAGGCGCTGCCCGCCGGCGACTGCGCCGCGCTGCACCGCCTCTTCGCCGACTCCTACACCGGCGCCTGCGAGTTGTACGAACTGTGCGTGCCGTCGATGGACGCCATGTTGGCGGCGATGCGCAGCGCGCCCGGCTTCATCGCCGGGCGGCAGGCGAGGCGGCTTTGGCGGCTGCCTGGTGGCGCTGGTGGAGGGGGCGCAGACAGACGCCTTTGTCAGCCATGTGGGGCCACACTATCAGCAGGCGACGGGGGGGACGCCGGCCATTTACGCCGTCTCTCCCACCGACGGCGCAAGTGTTCTTGATTGGTAAAAAGTGTTCAAAGTGTCTCTTGTTTTGACGCAGAGAGGCAGAGCGGCAGAGAAAACGCAGAGAAACGCTTGCAAAGAGCTTTTTGTTTTTCTCTGCGAACCTCTGCATCTCCGCGGCTCTGCGTCGAGAAGCCCCTATCGTCAATCGCTCTCCGTGCAACTACAGCCAGAAAGGTGATGAATCCTCATGACGACCGCTACCGATACCTCCCCTTCGATGCCGTCCGCGCGCTGGTCAGTTGAGCAGGCGTGGTCGTGGTGCAACGATCAACCGTGGCTGTGTGGCTTCAACTACGTGCCGGCCAACAGCATCAGCTACACCGAGATGTGGATGGCGTATGCTTTCGACGAGGCGCTGATCGACCGCGAGTTGGCGCTTGCGCAAACGGTCGGTTTCAACGTCCTGCGCGTGGTGCTGCCCTTCGTAGTGTGGGAAGCGGAGCCGGAGGCGTTCCAGCATCGCTTTGACACATTTTTGGCGATCTGCGCCAGACACGGCCTGCGCGTGATGCCCTGCTTTTTCGACGATTGCGTCTTTGGCGCCATCTCCGACCCGGAGTTTGGACAACAGCCGGAGGTGGTGGCCGGCTGGTACGCCAACGGCTGGACGCCCAGTCCGGGCCACACGCGCGTGCGCGACCCGCAGCAGCGCCCGCGGCTGGAGCAGTACGTGAAGGCCATCATGGCGCAGCACCGTACGGACGCGCGGGTCGTCTGCTGGGATCTGTACAACGAGCCGGGCAACAGCGGCATGGGCGACGATACGCTCCCGCTGCTGACCGATGCGTTTCGCTGGGCGCAGACGATCGATCCGCAGCAGCCGATCACATCGGGCTACTTTGGCCGCGACAGCAACTGCAATCAATTCGTACTGGCCGCGTCGGATGTGATTACCTTTCACAACTACGACACGCCGGCTGAGTTGCGCCAACAGATCGCCGGCCTGAAGACGCATGGCCGGCCCTTGATCTGCACGGAATGGCTCAACCGTCCGCGCGCCTCCACCGTGGCGGACTGCCTGCCGATTTTTCTGGAGCAGCGCGTCGGTGCGATTCATTGGGGGCTTGTCAATGGCAGAACGCAGACGCATCTGCCGTGGGGTCATCGCCCTGGCGCGGCGGAGCCAGTGCTCTGGCAGCATGACCTGTATCGAGTGAATTCTGAGGGCGAATACGAGGTTTATGACGCGCAGGAGATCGAGCAGTTTCAACAGGCGATCCAGCAAGCGGCGGCATGACATTTGACCCATTCCCGGAGGGCAAACAAAAGCCGAGTTTCTCAAAGAAACTCGGCTTTTCTATCTTGCACCACTTTAATACTCGGCCATCATCTCCTGCGGTGCGTACGCTCGCCCCTTCTTTAGATCGAGCTTGGTTTTGCACCGGATGCGCTTGCTGATCTGGCGTGCATTGCCGCGATAGACGGTGCGCACTTCCTCGCCCTCCCGATCCAGCAGCACAACCGTGCCTTCCAGGCGCGCAAACTGACGCTGTTCGTGCTTGGGAATGTCCTTAAAAAGCAGCACGAGGTGCAGCGCGCCGGCGCGCCAGTAGCGCGTGCCATTCGTGACGACAAACATGACATCGGCCAGCGACAGATTGCGCTGCGCCATGCGGAAAAGGGCGTGAGAAGTGAAGGAAAGGGTGTAATTCACGGACTGCCTCCTTTCTGCACAGGCTGCCTGCTCGAGAAAGCATCGCGACGCAGACAGCAGACAACTTCCACAGTGGCAGGTTCGGTTTTGCGTGATTGGCGCCGCACCTGCGCACTTCGAGTGTAGCATTACTTCTGCAGCGCTTGCCTGACAATTTCCTAGCAATTGCGCCAGCATCCCGACAGAACCATAAGGGCGCGAGCAAATTGCCAGGCGCGGCGCTATAAAGCAAAGATAACGATTCATTTCAGTTCTATAGACCACGGATTAGACAGATTAGACGGAAAATCTGGATACATTTCGGGTGGAAATCCGTGAGAATCCGCCTAATCCGCCCCATCCGTGGTCTATGCTTGTGATGGCTGAATCGTTACAAGCATAGATAGGATGATGGGCTTCCGTATTTCAAGCTTCGGTAACGAGCGAAACGGTGTGCGTTTTTAAGCTGCGCGCTGCCAGATAGAGCACCAGGCCTAGCGGTCCGACCATCAAGACAAAGAAAAGGATCAATGATGTCACCCAGGCGCGCAGCCCGGTGCGACGCCCATCCCAGTACACCCAGCGCCCGACGAAGAGGTCGAAGGCGAGGAAGTGCACCCATGCCACCGTCGCCCCGGCCGGCGCGCCGAGCAGCGCTGCGATCGTCGCGAGGTCAGGGTTGCTCAGCGCGGGCAAGAGGGCCGGCACATTGGGCAGCACCAGCACAGTGTACAGGAGTGCCGTCACCGCCACCGGCCACAGCGACGCCATAATCCGTTCCGTCCCGCGCCAGCGCGGCAGGAAAATCATCAGCCCCCAGAACGGCATGACAAGCAGGTTGCTGATCAAAAACAGGGTCTCCATCGGTGGCCTCCAGACGATTGAAGCTGCTGGCTGCTAATTTATTAGGCTCAACCGGAATTCATGTGGTCGGGTCTTACGTGCCGGGGACGGGCTTGCGGTGCTTCGGTCGAGCAGACAGCGATCAGCCCGTCCCCGGCACGTAACCACACGAGATCCGGTTGACCCATTTATTTTGCTCCGTCTGCACCAGGTCACGCGGTTATCGCTGTCGGCGTCGCCAGAAAGGAAGCGTCGTCGCTCAGATCGACCACCCAGTCTTCCGCGTTCTGGCCTTGGGCGCCGGTGCGTGCGCGCACCCCAAAGGTGAAGCGCAGGTCGTCGCCGCGTTTGAGTAGCTTTACGACAATGTGGTTTGCTCCCTCGCGCAGGGTGACTGGATGGATGTTATTGAAGGGCGTCCACCAGAGACATTCTTCGGTCTCGTGAACAAGCTCGCCGTTGAGGTAGAGCCGATAGCCGTCGTTGTTGCCGATGACGAAATAGACGGTTTGCTCCTCACGCGCAAAGAGGGTGCGGGTCAGGTAGGCGCAGTAGGGGCCGCGCAACCCGATCAGTTGCGACAGGTCGACCTCGTTCTCCCGCGAATAGATTACGGCCGGTCGGCCCAGCGCGTGCGACCAGTGCTGATACTCTTTTTCGACATCGACCACAGGCTCCGGCAAATACGCACGTTGCAGGGAGACAAAGTGCTGCATAAAGCGGCGCTGCCTTTGCAGTACATTCTCCGGCTCCGGCAGCGCGTCGTAATAGACGCCGAGGAAGCGCCACAGCCCGCTGCCCGCTATGCCAAAGGTGCTTTCCACCGCTTCGGCGGCGTCCACCCGGACGTGGAAGAGCTGGCGCATGGGCCATGCGTCCGCGTGGACGGGCGCGTACAGAGCAACCTGCGTGTGCGTCGCCCCCGGCGTTGCGGTGAAAGTGTCAGGGACGATGGTCCAGCCTTCCGGCCCGCGCATGGTCACGTGCGTCGCCTCCTGTAGGCCGCGCACGGCAACTGTCACCTGGACGGTCTCGCCGGGCGCTGCCGTGGGTAGGCCAGCGTATTCCACGCTGACCTTGACGGGCGGCGGGGTCCAGGCTGGGGGCGCCGCCGCCATTGCGGGCGCTCCGGTGATCGTGACGCCGGTCGGAAGCGTCTGGTTGATCAGCACGCCGACGCGCGCGGTGTCGCGCGCCAGCGCGGTCAGCGTCATTTCGGCGCGGCGATACTCGATGCCCATGACGAGCTCGTCGCCGACCGCTTCCTTCAGCGCCGCCGGGATGCGGCTGGCGCCAAGAATCTGCCCCAGCGCGGCGCAGTGGCCAGGGTGCAGTCCGTGTCGTAGCCACAGCGCAGTGCGGCCAGCATAGTTTCCTGCAGATCATTGCCACCGCAGAGCAGCCCCAGGAAGGTGAAGGGCACGTTGACCTGAGAGTCGCACGCTTCTGGGAAGCCTTCCATCGCCATGATGCGGTCGCGCGCGGCGCGCAATGGAACTCCCTGGTCGTAGGCGTCAAACGCGGCGCGCGTCATGCGGGCGATCGGCGTGCCCGCGGGCAAGTAATGGATGAACATGGCGGCCAGCCGCCGGACGTCGCTCACAAAGAAGGCCATGGAGGACATGGCGGCCAACATCATCTCGGCGCCGACCGACTGCTCGGTGTGGTCGAGCGTGCCATCTTTGACTGCATAGTGCGCGGCCAGGTCCGGCGCGCCGGGGAAGACGTAGCCCCAGATTTCGGCGCGGATGGGGCAACCCATGCCATTTTCCCAGAACTGATTGCCAAAGCGTCCTGACATCGGGGGGTGAATGCCCAAACGCCAATTGCGGCGGAAGATGCCATATTCGTTGAACGGATACCAGCAGCCGTCGAGCCACGCCTGCGCCAGGTCGTCGGAGGTGAGCGCCGGCCCCTTTTCCTCCAGCACCTTGAGCCAGAGCACCTGCAGATCCAGGTCGTCGTTCGGCGGCATCGCCGCAGGAAACATGTCGGCCGGGTCGATCTCGATCCAGCCCTTGTAGCCTTCGAAGCGCGTGCCGACCGCGCCGCCCATCGACTTGCCGATCCAGCCGCCCAGCACTTTGTCGAGATACTGCTCATAGCTAAGGTTCACGGTCAACTCCATTTGGTTTTGTTGCGGAAGGTTTGATCAATTCTGTCCGGTAAGCTGTCGCCGTCTGGCGTACGATAAGCCGGCAATCGAGTATGGCCTGTTGCGCCGGTGCATCCGGCGCGCGCATCCGTTGCAGGAGAAGTTCAGCCGCCCGATATCCCAATTCGTAGGCAGGCTGCGCCACGGTGGTCAAGGGCGGCGCGGCCATGGCCGCATAGGGAATGTCGTCGAATCCCACGATCGACATGTCGGCGGGAACTTGCAACCCCTGGTTGCGGCACGCGTTGATGGCGCCCAGCGCCACCAGATCGTTCACGGCGAGAATTGCCGACGGGCGGTTGGGCAGGGCCAACAGGCGGGTCATTGCCTCCTCACCGCCTTGTAGCGAAACGTCGGTCTCCAACATCCATGCCGGGCAAAGCGGCAGGCCGTGCTGGAGCATGGCTTCCTGATAGCCCAGCCAACGGCCTACGGCAACGCCACGCGTGGTATGGCCGCCGATAAAGGCGATGGCGCGGTGCCCCAACCCCGCCAGGTGATCGACGGCGGCCATGGCGCCATCCTGGGCGCGACTGGTCACATAATCCACCTTGGCGTCCTTCAACCAGTTCCCGACGGTGACCACGGGCAGCCCTTTGTGCGTCAGGTCGATGATGTAGCGGTTGTGTTCGGCGGCGTTGCCATGCTGCGGCGGCGCAATGATAAAGCCATCGACGCCGCGCCGGTAGATTTCGCGCAGCACGCCCAGTTCCTTGTCGGGGTCGCCGTCGGTGTTCACGATGATCGTGATGTAACGCTCCCGCTCCAGGCTATCCTGGACGCCGCGCGCCAGCGTCGATGAAAACGGGTTTTGGATATCGGAGATGACCAGACCCACCATCAGCGTCCGGCTCGAAGCAAGCCCACTGGCCAGCGGGTTGGGGTCGTAGTCGAGATCGCGCGCGGCTTGCATAACACGCGCTACGGTCTTGGCGCTGATGGATGCATTCTTGTTGAAGACCCGCGACACGGTGGATGGGGCCACGCCAGCGCGTTTTGCAACATCGTAGATGGTCGCCATTTTCTCTAGTTATACGTTCTACTGGCCGAAGATCTCTTTGATGGCTGCAAGATAGGCCATCCCGGTTTCGACGTCCGGCTCCAGGTAACTGCCTTCGGTCCATTCGTTCCAGGCATTGATCGTCAGGATGCGCTGTCCGGCAGGAGCAGTGTCGAGTCGCTTCCGGATCATAACGAGTGCGTCACGGAAGCGCGCCGGTGTGTTGCCCTCAATAAGTGGCATAAAGGGGTAACGTGCGTTGACGAATCCATCGGACTGCACCGTGCGTGGGCTGGCATCCCACCCCATCGTCAGGTTTGGGTAATAGGGCAGCGTAAAAGTTCTCTCCGCCTCGTCCCAATAGGCCATATAACGGTCGCGCACAACGTTATAGTCGGTGACCGGGAAGTGGTCTAACGCGCCGTGATGGATCCAGACATAGGAAGTCACGCTGTCAAAGCCCAGATCGTGCGCCAGCGCATCTGCATCGGGCAGACTCTGTTCGCCGGCAAGAATGCCAAGATTCCACAGCACCACATTGAGGTGAAGATCGGCAAAGCCGGCATCCTTCGCCTTGGCACGAAAGCGGGCTAGCGCCGCGCGCGCCTGCACTCGACCGCCGAGACCATCGATAAAGGTAGGCAGGTCGTAGATGGAGAAATAGGGGCGTCCGTCGATCTTCCAATAGGAGGGATGGGAAAAGTAGTGCTTGATGACGTGATCGGCGACAGTGTCAACGGTCGCCTGGCTGACCCGGCCCGGATAGAGCAGACGCGCACGACTGCCCACGCCGTTGAGCGCGGCAGGATGAATATCGGTCCAATCGTGGTTGGCCCACATCAACGCAAACTTGATGCGCGCGTTGTTGGCTGCACCGAGAAAACCCTCGTCCAGCGCGCGTTGCAGAAAGGGGCCGTCATCGTACCAGTACCAGTCAAAAATGAAGGCGTCGATGGCGTGATCCGCGGCCGCGTCGATTTTGCGCGCCATTGCGATAGGGTCCGCTTCATCTTCGTAGCCCCACACCGGCACGCGTGGCTGGCGATGGCCGGCGAAGCGCGGCTCGGCGCGCTTGACCAGCTCCCATTCGCTCCAGCCGGGGCCATGCGTGGCCGCATTGCGTGCGTCGGCGTGATAGTTGGGAAAATAATAACAGGCAACTGTATGCTCTTTGGTCATGCGGCGTTCGTGTCCTCAAACTGGCAAAGCTGGACGCGTTACAGTTTTGCTTGCAGCAGCAACGCCTTGCGTTCCATGTAATATTGGAAATTCTCCCAACTCACGTCCGGCGGCACCGTGTGGTCAACGGTCGGGATAAAGCCGCCTTCCTCGATCAAGGGCTGCAGCGACAACAGATGCCGATCGATGGCCGCACGATCCTGGCCAGCGCGCGCTTGAATCGACGCCGCCCCACAGCCGCAGCGTCTTGCCAAATGTCTGGCGCAGGCGATGTGGATCCTGGTTGGCCGCGCGTTCCAGCGGCCACAAAGCATCGACGCCGGCGTCGAGCATCATAGGGATCAGTTTTTCGGGGTTGCCATCGGTGTCGATGCAGACATAGCGCACGCCGTGACTCTTGTAGAACTCGATCACCTTGCACAGCCGTGGATAAATGAAGGTGCGGTAGCTTTGCGGACTCAGCAGTGGCCCGGTCTTCATGGCCAGGTCTTCGTTGAGGCAGATGTATTCGAGCGTCGTGTGCTCGAGTACGGGGCGCGCGGTCTCGATCAGGAAATCGGCCCAGAACTCCATGATCTCGTGCATCAGGTTGGGCTGGTCATACCACGCAAAGGAAAGCGCCTCAAAACCGAGCAACTCGCGAGCAACCCAGTAGAAGCCAAGCGTCGAACAGTTCGGCCCAAAGATCAGCGGGTGCTTGCGCTCCGCCCAGCCTTTGACGCGACAGGCTTCCCAGTTCGGTTCATAGCGCTGGGCGCAGGCCGCGGGATAGCGCTGCTTGACGTCTTGCCAATCCGCCGGGCCAACGACCGGGAAGGCGATGTACTCATCCATGGACATGCGTGCGCCGCCGATCGAGCCAGCTTTCAGCGCGCGCCGCACGATGCCCTTCTCATCGCGGAAGGTCACGGTGTCGTCATCAGTCGCCAGCTCTTCCTGCTCGAAGGCAGGGATCATCTTGCTGGTGAAGTGGATGAATTCGCGCGGATCCATGCCCAAGGATGCCTCCCCGGCGAACCAGTCCCAATGCAGGCTTCCTGTGACCAGTCCTTCCGCCTGCCAACGCTGCGCCGTCTGCGCCCAGACGCCGGCCTCCCAGTTGGGAACCTGATCGACGCTTGTGTAATCCATGGAATTGAGAAAACGCTGAAGATAGTTCATGGTTGGCCTATTTTTCAACACCGGTGATCACGACGCCCTGAATAAAGAGCCGCTGCGCCACCGAGAAGAGCAGCACACACGGAATCAGCGACATCAGCGCAGCCGCCATCATGCGCGGGTAGTGGATGACGTTGAAATTAGCAGTCTGGAACATGCGCATCCCCAGGCTGACCGGGAAGTTCTGCTGCGAACGGAAATAGACCAGCGGATAAAGCAGATCGTTCCAGTAGTAGAAGAAGGCAAAGATCGCCACGGTTGCGACCACCGGCAGCGACATGGGCAGGAAGATCTGCCAGAAGATGCGGAAGGTGGAGCAGCCATCCACGCGCGCGGCGTCCTCTAATTCTTTCGGAATACCCAGGAAATATTGGCGGAAGAGGAAGATATAGAACGCGTTGCCAAAGAATGACGGCACGATAATCGGCAGAAAGGTGTCGAGCCAGCCAATCGCGTTGAACATCATGAAGTGCGGCACGATGACAACCCAGGCCGGCATCATGAGGGTCGTCAGCATGACAAAGAACAGGAACGAGCGCCCAGGAAAGCGCAGCCGCGCAAAACCGAAGCCAGTGATCGAGCAACTGATCACGCTGCCGATGATGCCGCCCGCAGCCAGGATGATACTGTTCAGGATAAAGCGCGCAAAAGGGGTCAGTTCGAAGACGTCTGCGTAGTTTTGCCAGACAAGCTGCCTGGGAATCCACGTGATTGGCCAGGTGTTGACTTCGTCCAGCGTTTTCAGGCTGGTGCTCAACATCCAGAAGAACGGGATCATCAGCACCACGCCCTGCAAACAACACGACATAGGTGGCAATCGCCCCCAACCAGCGCCCCGCGCAATGCCTAGCCCTTTGTACATGGATGCGTCTCCAATCGTGTCAGCAGCACAGACTGTTGTCTCTCAGAGACTGTTTGAAAAGTAACCACGAAGACGCTAAGCACGCTAAGCGGCGCAAAGCAGCACGTAAAAGCGTCTCTTTGATCGCCCACTTTGTGCTTCTTTGCGCCCTTTGTGGCTTCGTGGTAGGGCTTTTCAAACAGTTTCTCATGCGCCATCCTCGGTTCTCCCAAGACTTACCCGTTTATTCTTTCTCTCCGGCATAGTAAACCCAGCGTCGCGAGGTGCTCATCACGAACAAGGTCAGCGCGGCGATCAGGATGAACAGGATGTAGGCGATGGTGGACGCATAGCCAAAGCGCAGCGAGCGAAATGCCGTAAAATAAATGTTGAGCCCAAAAAAGTAGGTGGCAAAGTTTGGCCCGCCGCTGGTCATGATGTAGGCATTCTCGAAAATTGGGAACGCCGCAATCAAGCCGGTAATCACGTTAAAGAAGATCACCGGCGTCAGCAGCGGTAGCGTCACCGACCAGAAGCGCTGGATGCTGTTGGCGCCGTCAATCGTAGCCGCCTCGTAGAGTTCACTGGGAATGGACTGCAAGCCGGCGAGATAAACGATCATGGTGCCGCCAACGCCCCACAGCGCCATGAGGATGAAGGCGTACATGACGACATTGGGATCGACCAGCCAGCCGATCTGCGGCGCGCCAAACCAGCTCAGAATGCCGTTCAGCACGCCATATTGTTTGTGAAACACAAACTGCCACAGCAGGGCCACGGCCACGCCGGTTGTCACCGCAGGCAAATAATAGATGCCGCGAAAGACGAGAATGCCGCGCACCTTCTGGTTCATCAGCAGCGCGATGCCCAGACCGATCACCAGGCTCAGTGGCAAGAAACCGGCGACAAAGGAAAGGGTCGAGCGCACCGAATCCCAGAAGCGCGGATCCTCGGTCAGCATGTAAACGTAATTATCCAGGCCGATCCACTTGGGCGCGCCGCTGCCGCCGTAATTCGTGAAGCTCAGATAAAGGGAGGCCAACAGCGGGCCCAGGCGAAAGATCAGGTAGCCAAGCAACCAGGGCATGATGAACAGAAACCCTTCGATTGCCTCGCGTCGGGCCATTTTTGTTTTTGGCATGGACATCATGATCTCCGGCGCTCAGGGCATGTTGTGCAGAGCGCCGCTCTGCACAACATGCCCTGGCTTCACCTGCTGGTTAGGCGTTCATCTGCGAGATGATGCGATTGATCTCATCCTGGAAGGCAGACAGCACCACTTCCGGGCCATCGCCGGTCACGCCGTCGATCATCGGGGCGATCATGTTTGCCCACGTGTTGGAGTAGTCGCGCCAGTAGGACGGGAACGGAGCGGCATTGGCGCCTGCCATCTGCGCAGGGAAGACCTGCACGTTGCTTGGCGGCAGACCGCCCGCCGCGGCCGTCTCATTCCACAGCGGCACCGATGATTGTCGGCCCGGAACGCTGCGCAACGGCTCGGAAATCAGCGTGTTGGTGGAGTCGGTGCTGGTCAAAAACTTGACGAACGTCCACGCCGCTTCGAGATCTTTGGCATTGGAGGCAATGCCCCATGCCCCGCCGGCCGCATTGATGCAACTGTTCCCTGTCGGCGAGAGTGGCATGGCCGCGCAATCGAAGTCGAACTTGTCGCCAATATTGGCGCGCATGGAGGTCGTCGCCCACGAACCCTGGAAGGCCATCGGCAACAGGCCGCTGGCAAAGGGATCCACACCGGCCGGCGCAGCGCCCGCTTC
This sequence comes from Candidatus Caldilinea saccharophila, assembly GCA_016710365.1. Lineage (GTDB taxonomy): Bacteria > Chloroflexota > Anaerolineae > Caldilineales > Caldilineaceae > Caldilinea > Caldilinea saccharophila. Next base: position 35,656 of record JADJVW010000059.1, read on the forward strand.
AGGGTAGAGGCCCTGCTTGCGCGCTTCAATGAAGAACTTGAAACAGTCGCGGCTTTCCGGCGAATCGATGATGCATTCGCTCAGGTCGTCGGTGAAAATCTTGCCGCCCCATCCCATGATCAACCCATGGAACACCCAATCCCAGTTGTACAACTGCAAGCCCCAGGCTGTGAATTGTCCATTGGCGTCTTGCTGGGCAAACTTCAGCCCTGTCTCCACCAGGTCGGGCCACGTCCAACTGTCGGATGGATACGCAACCCCCGCATCGTCGAACATCTTCTTGTTGTAGTAGATGCCGACGTTGGAGAAATCATAGGGCAGCGCATACAGATCGTTGTTCCAGCGCATCTGGGTTACTTCAGCCGGCCAGAAGTCGTCGACATTGACCTCAGCTGCATCGCGGTCGATGAGCGGCTGCATACTGGTCGTCCAGCCTTTATTGGCGTAGACGGGCACATCAAAGGTGCGCGTGTACCAGACATCGGGAAGCTGCTGCGCAACTCCCTGCGCATTGATCGTGTCGTAAAACTCGTTGCCGGCAATATCCAGGTGATCGATGGCAATCTCCGGGTGCGCCTGCGTAAAGGCATCGATCACGGCTTCGAAGAGAGGGACGTCCGCTTCGCCGTGGTTGGTCACAAAGCGCAACGTAACCTGGCTTGCGCCGTCGGCTGCTGCGCCTGCCCCCGCCGGCGCCGCGGCTGGGGCGCAGGCGGCAAGCACACCGCTTGCACTCACCAACAAGCCAGTCGCCGCGCTGATCTGTAAAAACGCGCGCCGGCTCATGCCGTCTGAACTCATCTTCCGATTCATTTTTCCTCCTTGGGTAGACAGACAATCGCACACGAAGCAGATGACCACTGCGCACAAAGGTGATGCGCGAACAGTGGCGGGGCGTAAACCCCTCATGACTCACTTAGCAAAGGAAAGAGTAAAGGTGGGAGCGCTGAGTGCAACTAGTTGCATCAATTGTGCAAGCGGTTGCATAATCTGATTTTAGAGGACTTCTACAGATTTGTCAACAGCGAATTTTTTTTACCGGGTCTACTTCCACGTTTGGGACGAAGTTGTTTTCGTAGGTCATCGCCTCTGTGACGGAGCGCTAAAAACCAGGGCCGAAGACAACGATCAGGATAAGGGCGATGACGGCGAAGAAGGCGAACTCAACCAGCACGCGCCGCGTCAAGCGGCCTTGCAGCCCTTGCAGCGCAATGCCGACGGCGAGATAGAAGCTCAACAACAGCAGCAGACCGCCGGTCAACCCCGGCAAGAGCGGCCAATAATTGAGCGCCCAGGTGACTTCTCCCAATAGCAGGCCGACCACAACGCTGTACATCAAGACATGGCGAGTTTCGTTGGTCGAGGTGCGCAACAGTTCGATCGCCAGCAGCATGGCTGTCACGGTGACCATTGTGCCGGAAAGCAGGCTGCGCGTGCGCGATTGATAGACAAAGAGAAAGAGCAGCAACGCGGCGCCGTAGGCCAACGCATCGAGCCAGAGACGCACGCCGAAAGCCTGGCTGGCCGCGTTCCATGGTGGCGTAGAGGCTGAAAAACGCAATCGTCAACAGCAGCCCCGAAAACAGAATCACGGCGACCTGGAGCAACCGCGTAGGGATGCTGGGCAGCAAGACGACGGTGATGATCGAAATAGCAGCCGGCAGCGCCCAATAGGCCCAGGTCAACCCCAGCCGATTGGCCTGACGCTTGGGATGCAGGCGGATTAGGCTTTCTGTCCCGGCGGAAGCGGCAACCGCCAGCACAATCGCCAGTACGGTAGTGGCTGAGAATTCCACGCTCGTCGGCGAACCGAGCGCGCGAAAACCAATCACGGTGGCCGGAATCTTCAAAAGCAGGCTCAGGCCAAAGCCGAACACGAGCACCCAGGTCATCACACTGATGCGATCCTGATAATCGACCCCCGTAAAATCGTTATGTTTGCGCCGCCATTGCCAGCGACGCGTCAGTTCGTCGCGCCAAGCGTCCAGTCGATTGGTTTGCATAAGCCATTCTTGTGTACAATAATTGCTGTCAGTTCGACAGTCTTGCCATTCTAAAGAGGGAGCGCAACTCTGTCAAAGCCTATGGCTCATTGCCGTTTCATCGACTTCGACATCACAATTCACGGCCAGCAGACGCCCTATCTGGTGCATGCCGTCTATCGCCAGCACGCGGCGACTGGGCTGTTTGCCGCCGATAGTACACAACCGGAATGGACAGCCTACTTCGATCATCTGGATCAGGCGCGCGGCGGCGTTGGGCGGCGTGTGCTGGAAGAAATGGGCGGGTTGCTCTACGCCCACCTATTTCGTGACCAGGTGCGCGACCTATGGGTGCGGGCGCGCACTGAGCTGAATCATGACACCGACGGCATTTGCATCCGGCTGATGGCAGAGCCGCCGGCCGTAGCTGCCCTGCCCTGGGAAGTCATGTTCGACCCGGAGCAAAATCTTGCCTTTGCCGGCAGCATCCAGACGCCCTTTGTACGCGTCGAGAAGCTGCTGCGCCATGTTGGGCATGTGCGTTCTTTAGTAACCAGACTGCCGCTGCGGCTGTTGATCGCCACGCCTGAAGACCCGACCGGGCAGATCGACGGCAAGGCGGAGGTCGCCCGTTTGTCGGCGGCGCTTGGCGCGCTGGCAGGCAGCGTGGTGACGATCAGCGTTTTGGACGGGCGCTTCAATATCGTGGAGTTGCGGCAGGCGATCGCACAGGAGCAACCGGATATCCTGCATTTGGTCACACACGGGCAGCCCGACGGGTTGCTGCTGTGGCAACACGACGAACCCGCCATCGTCCCGGCGTCGTCGCTGCGTGTCGCTTTGGAAGGTGCGTACAGCATCAAGCTGGTCGTGCTCAATGCCTGCGCCACAGCGCAAGGCGCATTGGGGCGCAGGCTGGCCTCAGTCGGCGCCCAGTTGTTGCAGACCGGGGCGCCGGCCGTGATTGCAATGCAATATGATATAGAGGAAAATGTCGCAAGTGATTTTGCACAGTTTTTTTATGAAGCCTTGCTCGGCGGCCACTGCCCCGGCGCAGTCCACCGTGCAGTAAGCTTTGCCCGTTCCAATCTCTACGCGTTGAATCCTGACCGCATTGGGTATGGCACGCCTGTGCTATGGCTCAACGCCGCGGACGGCGCCATTTTCGAAATGGAAGATCAGCTTATGCCCCCCTTTTCACTGCGTCGCACCACACCACCGGACAACGCGCCGGATCTCAAGCCGCTCAAACGCCAGCGCCAGCAATTTGAGGAGTGGCACGCCGGTGTGATCGACTTGGGCGGCGCGCCGCTGCCGGTTGCGTTGCGCGCCGTGCAGCGTCCACTCCAGGATGCACTGCAGGAGATCGATGACCTGTTGGTGCAGTTGCGCAGGCTCGATTTGGAGCCTGTCTCCGGCCATGTGTTCAAGCAGTACGAAGAGAAGCTTGCCCTCATCATCGCCAAACAGAACACAGTCAATCGACTGGCGGTCATTATTCGTGACCAGCAGGAGCGACCACACTGACAGGGGAGGGGCGAGGGGCGAGGGGCGAGGGGCGAGAGGCTAAGCTTGATGCCGCCGGTAGTGCTCGTTTACGGCTACAGTCCTGGCAATTACGCCCAGCGCTTGCATTGCTGCGGCTGTTATTGCTTTATACACTGGCCTGTTTTTGGATCCTGGCGGCCGGATTAACGTGGCGGGCAACGCTGGAAGCGGGCTTCGGTCTGGATCGTGCGCTGCCGCCGATGGATGCGCCCGGCGCCTCCCTGCCTTTTGCCGGTGTTACAGTGCAGTTGGCAGGACGTTTACCCGCGAACACTGAGGCGCGCCTGGCGGCTTTGCGCCAAGCCGGCTTTGGCTGGGTGCGCCAAACGTTCGACTGGCGAAAGCTCGAACCTGCACCCGGCCGGTTCGATTGGGCAGAGGCGGATGCGCTAGTCGATGCCATCACAAGTGCAGGATTGAAGCCGATTGCCGTCCTGAACGGTGCGCCGGATTGGGCGCTGGCGCCGGCGGATGTGGCGATGGACAACGGCTTGGCGCCCCCCGCCCACTTTGCTGACTTCGCCCACTTCGCCGATGCCTTCACCCGGCGTTACGGCGATCGCATTCGCTACTATCAAATCTGGGACGAACCGAACATTGCGCCACACTGGGGCGCACGTCACATCAACCCGGTCGAGTATGCACAGATGTTGCGCGCGGTGACGCCGGTCATTCGTGGCGCGGACGACGATGCCGTCGTGCTTGCCGCCGCGTTGGCGCCGACGGTCGACCGCGGCCACCTTGCCATCGATGAGGTCTATTTTCTACAAAGGATGATCGCGGCTGGTGTGACGCCCTTCTTCGACGTGGTGGCGGTGCAGCCCTTTGGCTTTGGCTACAACCCGGCTCACCCTCGCCAGAACCTGGACACGCTCAATTTTGGGCGCGTTGCCTGGATCCGGCGCGCCTTGGTCGAGGCCGGCATAGGCGAGAAGCCGATCTGGGCGGTGCGCTACGGCTGGAATCGCACGCTAAATTCACCCTGGGGCACGGTGACGCCGGCGGCGCAGGCGACTTATGCGCACGACGCGTTGGCGCGAGCGTGGCATGACTGGCCCTGGCTGGCGACGATGGGCTGGGTGATCGATCGACCCGCTGAGCCGCCACGGATGCCTGCCTGGGGGTTTGCGCTCACGAACGCGACAGGGACGCCGGCCCCGGTGTTCGCTGCCCTGGCCGCCTGGCAGACGACGCCACGCACGCGTGTGGCAACCGTCGAATTTCCTGTCCCGCTGGTCGAGTGGTCGCTTTTGTTGCTTGCCGGCGTCTTGCTTGGCTGGCGTGCGCTGGCAGCGGTGCGTTTGGTGGACTGGCGGGGCGGGTTGGCGCGTTACCGTCAGGCGCCGGGCTGGCTTCACGCGGGTGCTTGGATCGGTTTGGCGCTCGTCTATTACCTGGCGACATTTCCGCCGCTGATCGGGGTGTGCTGGCTGGTCGTGGTGTTGCTTTGCCTTGCACAGCCGCAGGTCGGGCTGTGGCTGGCAGTGGCGCTCATCCCCTTTTACTATCAGCACAAGGAAGTGCAGCTTGTCGATGCCATATTGACCGCACCGCCGACGCACGTGCTTGTCTTTGCGCTGCTGCCCGCGCTCCTGCGCCCCTCGCCCCTCGCCCCTCGCCCCTCGCCGCCCCTCATTTGGTGGGAGTTGGCGCCGCTGCTGCTGCTGCCAATGACCCTGGCGGCAGCGCTCAATGTCTGGTATTGGCCGGCCTTTGTGCGCGGCGCGCTCGATGTGGTGTTCGCGCCGCTGCTGTTGTGGTGGGCGGTGCGCGTGTTGGCGATCACCGATGCCGACCGTACGCGCGTCTTGGCAGCGCTCTTTGCCGGGGGCATGCTGGTGGCGCTGGTCGGGCTGGCCGGCTGGCTGCACAATGGCGGCGTCGAGGTAGATGGCATCCGGCGACTTGTAGGCCCACATTTCTCATCCAACCACACCGCGCTCTATTTGGAGCGCAGCCTGTTTCTGGGGCTTGCACTCCTGCTGATGACGGCGCGGCGCTGGCGTGAGACAACGCTGATGACGATGTTGCCGATGGTGCCGGTGTTGCTGCCGGTGTTGCTCATGGTGGCGGTGTTGGTGGTGGTGACGGCATTGGTGCTGACCGGCAGCCGCGGCGCGCTTTTGTTCGGACTGCCGGCAGGTTTGGTGGTCATGGCAGGCTGCGCCGGGCGCCGGCGGCCAGGGTTGTGGCGCTGGCTGCGCCGGCGGAGAAGCTTGCTTTACCTGGCGCTAATGGGCGGCGGCGCACTGATCTTGGCGTTGCTGGTGTGGCAGTGGGAGCGCCTATCTAACCTGGAGACGGTCGTGTTGCGGCTGGAGGTGTGGCGGGCCGCGCTGGCGTTGTGGCGTGATCACTTCTGGGTGGGCGTCGGGCCGGGCGGCTTTTTCTGGAGCTATCCTGCTTATCTACGTGTGGGCGCGGTGGAAGTCGACCAACTTCATCCGCATAGCCTCTGGCTCGAACTGGTGACGACGTGGGGCGTGCTGGGGTTGGCGTGGTTTGTGCTCAGCGTCGCCGCGCTGGTGCGGGCGATGCAACAGCGCGGTAGAAGCAACAGCGCGGCCTTCTGGGTTGCGATTGGCGCATGTGCTGGGCTGGCCGCGGCGCTGGCGCACGCCCAGACCGACGCATTTCTGTCATTGGCGGATTTAGCCGCGTGGAATGCCGTGGCGTGGGCGTTGGCGACCGCGCCGACAGTCTCCAAATCACGCTACCGGCGTGACATTGGTGGTTGACGGAATACGTCGGGCTAATCGCCCAACCTGAGGGTGGCTACAGATTGCTGGGGGTGAATCTTTCATTCATCGCGCAGTTGATCCCCTGTGTAAGCCAGAAAAACGTCGCCCAGGGTAGGACGGTGCACAGAGACCTGCTGCACGTGAAAGCCGGAGGCAAGCACGACGCCGATGATCTCCGCCAGACGGCGCTCGCCGCTATCGACGCCGATCTGAAAGCGGACAGCTTCCTCGGCGGGGTGATGGACAATGTGCGTGACGGCCGGCAGGCTTTGGAGACGATTTTCAACTAGCTCCACGTCCCCCGTTCCACTCAGCGTGATCATATCAGCGCCCATCCCCTGAATCAAAGCAGAGGGCGCGCCTTCGACGAGCAACCGGCCCTGGTCAATGATGCCGACGCGGTCGGCCAACGCTTCAGCCTCCTCCATGGAATGGGTGGTCATCAGCAGTGTGATGCCCTCCTCATCGCGCAGCCGGCGGATGTGACGCCAGATACTGGCCCGGTTCTGCGGGTCAAGCCCTTGCGTTGGTTCGTCCAGAAAGAGCACTTGTGGCGCCGATAACAACCCGCGCGCCAGCTCCAGACGACGCTTCATGCCGCCGGAGTAAGTCCCCGCCTTGCGGTCGAGCACCTCTTTGAGTTCCACGAGTTCGGCTAACGTACTGATGCGATCGGTGCGCGTACGCTTGTCCAGCCCATAGAGCCGGCCATGAAAGTCGAGCACCTGGCGGCCGGTCAGGTCGGCGTCGACCACGATCTCCTGGAAAGTAACGCCCAGCCGGCGCCGCACCTCGGCCGTTTGAGTGGCGACATCGTAGCCCGCCACGCGCGCCTGGCCGTGGGTGGGTGGCAGCAGTGTGGTGAGAATCGAAATCAGCGTCGTTTTGCCGGCGCCATTCGGCCCCAGCAACGCGTATATCTCGCCAGCCTTGATCGACAAACTTACGCCACGCAGCGCCTGCACGGGTTCACTGCCTGACGCGGTATATTCTTTGACCAGATCGTTGGTTTCGATCATGTTTACGCCACCCCCTACACCAATCTATTTTCAGCACCGACAGCGTAAACCATGCGCCGTGTGCAGCCAAGTTGGTGGACATCCTACACACAAACTTTACACCTTACCAGTAGAGTTTTACGCCCAAATCTGTCATAATGTTGAGGCCATTATGTGAAACGCGATAGCAGGATGGTTTGGCCGGCGCCAGGCCAGGAGGCGGGATGTCCCGCAAAGCTGGCTCGCCTCCACCCCTTGTTTCTGGCTTGCAGCGGACGCGTCTGGAAAGCGACGCCTAGACGCAGGGCAAATGACGACGAGCGGCAGATGAATACGGAGCTTTTTCCGTTACGATACAGGTGTGACTGTGACTTACCTTCGTACGCAGGATGAACCGAGCACGACAACACTCGTACGTCACTGTATTCAGGGCGACATGGATGCATGGTCGCGCCTGGTCGAACGGTATGCGCGCCTGGTGCACGCGATACCGGTGCGGCATGGTTTGACGCCTCATGAGGTGGATGACGTTGGCCAGGAAGTATTTCTTGCGCTGGCGCAAAACTTGCATGAGATCGAGGACCCCGAACGCCTGCCCGGTTGGCTGGCAACGACCGCGCGGCGCGTCACGTGACGCGTCATTCAGCGCCGCCGCCAGGAAGAGTCCCTCGACAGCGAAGGCGGTATCGGCGGCGAGAGCGACGAAGCAGGGCGCCACACGGTTTTGCTCGTTGCGACAACGCCGACGCCGGACGATCTGCTCCTCACCTGGAGCCGGCAGGAGGCGTTGGCGCAGGGCATGGAGCGGCTGCAGAGTCGCTGCCGGCAACTCTTGTTGCTGCTCTTTTTGGATCATACCGAGCCTAGCTACGAGGAGATCAGCGAACAGTTGGGGCTGCCTAAGGGCAGCATCGGCCCGACGCGCAACCGCTGTTTGCAGCAACTGCGCACGATCTTGGAGGGAATAGGCGTCACCACCGTTTCGTGATCTCCCGACTGTACAACTTCATGTATCATACGAATTGCCTACGCGCACTATTGTTGAAAGGGGTTAAGTTTCTTTCGTAGGGCGAGAACACATTGTCGATATCGCCGTTGTCCCCCTTTGCCCAGCATGAAACGAAGCTGTTGCCACAGGAAACAAAAAATGACCCTGCACTTTTCGCCTGACGAACTCTTTGCCCTGGCGTTCGATGCTACTGACCTTACCGCGGCTGCCGATCATCTGGCGAGCTGTGCAACCTGCCGCCAACAAGTGGAGGAGTTGCAACTGTTGGCCACGGACCTGACCATCGCCCGCCTCAGCGCGCCGCGCCCCGCTGCGCTTGACCGCTACAGCGCGCTGTTCGTCAACGTACAGCAGCAACCTTCGCGCGTGCAGCGCTTTGTAGAGCAGATGCACGCCGTTTTGACGTGGGACAGCCGCCATCAACCCGCCTTGCAGGGTGTGCGCAGCGGCGCCGACGCTGCCTATCGCCAGCTTTACGCGGCTGACGAGGTTGAAGTTGAATTGATGGTCGAGCGCTCCGGACGGTTGCGCCGCGTAGAAGGCGACCTGATTGCCGGCGATCAGGAGCGCGGCCACGAACCGGCATTGGTGGAATTGGTCGACCCACAGAACAGGGTTGTCCATTGGGTTGAAACCGATGCAGACAACCTCTTCCGCCTCGAAGATATCGCCCCTGGTATGTATCGAGCGGTTATTACACGTCCACGCGCGGCGACGATTGTAGTCGAGGCGCTGGAGATCGCGTAATGCCCGAAGCTATCTCGATGCAAGCGGCGGTCCGGTTGGCTGGATTGCCGGCAGTGGACGCGCTGGCCGAATTGCAGGGCAGCGATCAAATCGCACCTGACACAGCGGCGCTAGTTGCCAGACACAGCCTGGCCGCGGCGGGCAATCCGCGAGGCGGAGCTGCTCTTTGCGCTTGCCAATACCTTGCACCGGGCAACTGGTGAAAGCGCCGAGGTCGAGCCGTGGCTGCATTACGCGCAGGGACGGTTGGCGCTGCTCGCCGGCGATCTGGCCGGCGCTGAGGCAAATCTGGCTGCGGCCGGCGAGTTATGGGCGGCGCTTGGCGAGACCACATCTCTGGCGCGCAGTGGTCTGGGTCTGACGCAGATCCTGACAATGCAGGGCCGTTTTGCCGCGGCCGCCGCCACGATCCAAACTACGATCCGTGCACTGGAACAGCTTGACCAGCGCGAGTTGGAGCAGGAACTTGTGTTGGCCGCAGCTGGGAATTTCGCTACACTGCTCTCCTATCAAGAGCGCCATGCCGAAGCCCTGGAAGTCATGCAGGCGCTCCGGGTGACGGTGGAGCAACAACTGGCGGTGAACGATGACGTCGCGGCTCAGGTCGAATTGCGCGCTCTGTTGGGGCAGCTTGGGATCGACGCTGCGGTCTATCAGACCTATCTGGATCAACCGGCGGAGGCCGCAGCTACGCTGCGCATAGCAATCGAGATGCTCACGCAGACCGACGCACACTATGACCGCGGGCGCGCCCACACCAACCTGGGACATCTCTACACGCGCACGGGACGCGTGGCCGAGGCGCTGCGCGAGTTCAACGCGGCTGCCATCGACATCCTGGGCACGAGCGAAGTTGACACGGTCCCCGAACGGTGGGAAGCCGCCGATATGCTGTTCCTTGAGCAGGCGATCGCGCATCTGTCGCTCAATCTGTTGCCGGAAGCCGCCGCCGATCTCGACCGTGCGCTGGCGCTATTTGAGCAAAGCAGCCAACGCTATGAATGGGGACAGACGATTTACTTTCGTGCATTGGTCGCCCTGCGCGAGAATGCAGTCGAATCCGCCCGCGGGCAGCTAGAAATTGCCGCTAGCCTCTTTGCAGAACTAGACAATCATTATTGGCGCAACCGCGTGCGCGTGGCGCAGGCGGTTGCTGCCTATCAAGCCGGCGCCCGCGATGAGGCTGCCACGTTGCTCGCCACGCTGATAGCGGAAGCAACGGCGTCCGACCAGGACGCTGCATTGACGTGGGATCTCAGCACGCGCAGCGAAGCGGTGCTGCTGGCGTTGCGTCTTGCACTCCAGCGCGACGACAAGCCGGAGGCGCGCCGGCTGGTAGAGCTTGCGTCGGGCTGGCTAGCGGCAGCCGCCCCGACGGATGCCCAGGCGCTCTATCCGCAGTTGACATTACAAGTGCTGCACGCACGCGGGCAGGTCGCGCGCGCTGAAGGCGACTTGCCCGGCGCGCGGCGCCTTTTCGAGGCAGCCATGGCCACGCTCGAAAATCAGCGCGCCGCTTTGCCCGTCGAAGATTTCCGCACTGCGTTTCTGACAGACAAGACCGCCATTTATGCCGATCTGGTGCTCTCGTTGCTTGATGAGCCCGCGCCGGAAGAAAACGCAGTGGCGAATGCGTTTGCTATCGTCGAACGCGCCCGCTCGCGCGCTTTGCTGGAGCGGCTGCTGGTCGCCGTCGACGAAAGCGAGCTGGTGACGGACGCGCCGCGCGCCGAGCGCAGCGTCGCGGTGCGCCGGCAGCTTACCTGGCTTTACAACCAACTATTGGGTGAAGGATCAACGAGCCGCGCGGCCAGTCAGGCCGTCACAGCGGAGATTCGTGCTTGTGAGTCCACTTTGCAGCGCATCGAGTGGCAGCTTGCCCCGTGGCTGGCAGAGGCCGAGCCGGTGACGCTCGATGCACTGCAAGCGGCGTTGAAGGAGACGGAGCAGGCGATTGTCTATTATTGCGCGGGTGACGAATGGATGGCTTTCGTGGTCGCCGCCGCTGAAGTGCAGCTCGTGCGGCGTCTTTGCACCGATGCCGAGGTCAAGACGGCGTTGGCCGATCTGCGTTTTCAGCTAGGCCGCGTCGAAATTGGCGGCCATCATATCGCGCGTCATGCCGACCGCTTGCTGCGGGGCGCGCAAAAGGCGTTGCATCAGTTGCACGATCTAGTGATCGCACCGCTCGTCCCATTTTTGCACGCCGAGCAATTGCTGATCGTGCCCTACGGAGGCTTGCATTTAGCGCCCCTTCATGCGCTGTGGGACGGCGAACACTATCTCCTTGAAGGGTATGAGGTGCGGTATGCACCGAGCGCCAGCGTTGAACTGCTGCGGCGGCGGCGGGTGCGCCCAGAGCCATTTGATTCGTTAGTAGCCTTTGCATTGCGCAGGCCGTCGATCCCACAAGCCGAAGCGGAGGTGCGGGCGGCGGCGCACCATTTTGCCGCGGCGCAGGTCTTTGTCGACGCCGACGCGCGGGTTGAAGCGCTGCGTCTGGCAGGAACCGGCGGCGATGTCCTGCACTTCGCCACCCATGGCCTCTTCCGCCCGGACAACCCGTTTTTCTCCGCGCTCAAGCTGGCTGACGGCTGGGTGGACGTGCGCGAGATCTACCGGCTGCCGCTGCGTGCGCGGTTGGTGGTCCTGAGCGCGTGTGAGAGCGGCGCGGTGCAGGTGCAGGGGGCTGACGAGGCGATTGGCCTGGTGCGCGGGTTTTTGGGCGCCGGCGCGCAGTCGCTGGTGGTCAGCCTGTGGAATGTGCACGATGCCAGCGCAGCGCAGATCATGACCGACTTCTACGCACAATTGATGGAGCGGCGTCTTGCGCCGTCGGCTGCGCTGCGCGAGGCGCAACGCCATGCCATCCAAAGCGGGCGCCATCCTTATTTTTGGGCGTCCTACGCAGCCATTGGCTAGTACTTGCCCTGATTCTGAAGCAACATCATCGCCAAAAGGGGAATACAAATGAATAGAGAACAGATGCCCATAGAAACTATGCGGTGCACGCAACCGACTGTACAGCGGCGCACAACTCATATTCTGATTTCGCTCAGCGCCAGCCTGCTGGCGATGTTATTTTTGATTGCCGGCGTCCACGCCGCTGGCTCGCTGCCGGCCACAGCCGCACCACGCCAGGGACAAGGTGCGCCTGGTGATGAACGGCTGATAACGGCTGCGCATAACCGCGGCGGAGATCATGACAACGAGCTTCACGGGCAACTTGCTCTTCCCGTCACAGGGTTTACCGGCGAGTGGGTGCTTATGATTGAGGAAACTGAGCAGGTTTCCGTCGTCTTGACCGCAACGACCAGCGTCGCAAAGTTCAAAAATCAGTTGCCGCTTCCAGGCGATTGGTTGGAGGTGGAAGGCAGCTATCTGCCCGATGGTCGATTCGCTGCGCGTAAGGTGCGCCCCGACGCGTTCGAGGCGAATCAGGTGATCGTGAGGTTAAAGCCTACTGACCACCCTGAATTGGTAGCGCAGTCTCTGGCGGAAACCTATGAGATGACGGTGAGCGCAATGTTGCCCTCCGCCAACATCTATCTTTTTCCACCAAGGACGATGAAGAAATTGAAGTTGACAAACTTAATGATGACAAAGATTCACCCGTCTTATGGGCGGAGATCAACTGGGTGAGCCGTGCTCCCACCGGCAACCCGTATCGCACCTGGAAATGGGGCGTCGCAGAGGACAGCGGCTATGCCAATCAACATGCCTTCGAGCAGGTCAATCTGGCGCCCGCGCTGAAAAAAGTGACAGGCGCGGGCGTCATCGTAGCGATCCTCGACACCGGCATCGATTTGGAGCACCCGGCCTTCGACGGCAGCCTGATATTGTTGGCAAACAGCAACATGATCTCCGACACCGCCGCCCCGGATGATATTGGGCCAGGGCTGGCATGGGGACACGGCACTCACGTCGCCGGCATTGTTCACGGGATCGCTCCGAATGCCAAGCTCATGCCGATCCGCATTTTAGACAACCAAGGGCGTGGCAACACGTTTTTGCTGGCGTACGCCATTGAGCTTGCCGTGACCAACGGCGCCGATGTCATCAATTTGAGCCTCGGCGCGGATTGTGGGTCGCGCATCTTGCGCGAGGCGGTTGCGTCTGCCGTCAGCCAGGGAGTCGTGCTGGTGGCGGCCGCGGGCAACGAGGGGAGTCCCGCCCGGCAATGTCCGGCGTCATTGCCGGGCGTCCTGGCGGTGGCGGCTGTGGACGAAAACAGACAACGCGCGGAATGGTCGAACTATGGGGAGTGGGTCAGCCTGGCGGCGCCGGGCGTGGGCATCACTTCCACCTTCCCGGTGGGGTTGGGCGCAGAAAGTAACAGCACGCCAGGCTATGCGTCATGGAGCGGTACGTCGATGTCAACGCCGTTTGTGGCAGGCGCGGCCGCGTTGGCCGTCGAGGAAGCAACCATCGCGCCCAATGCGCTGCGCGCCGACGAAATGTTGGTGACGTACGGCGACGACATCAGCTTCTTCAATCCATCTCCTTATGCAGTAGGCCGCCATCTCAATATTGGCGCCGCCGTCGATGGGCTTCCAACCGAGCCTGAACCTACAGCGTTCACTCTCTTTCTGCCCGCCGTCACACGGTAGGGAATCGTAGTTTAACCCAAGTTGCTACCTTGAGGGTGAGTTGAAAATGCCATGGAGTTCCGTTACTGTTACAGGTCGACAAACCAAGACAGAGAACGGAGAACTCCATGGACATAACATTGTACTCGTATACTGCTTGTGCGACGACTTGCTGAAATGGCAACATCATCGAGATGATCCACAATGCGTGCTGAGCGACGCGGAAGTCATGACGATCGCCATGGTGGCTGCCATGTACTTTGGCGGCAATCAGGCAATGGCGTGCGTGCTGCTGTACGAACAGGGCTATCTCAAGAGCACAATCAGCCGCAGTCGCCTCTGTCGTCGTCTCAAGCGAGTGAAGCGCAGTTTATGACGCTTTTCCGGCTGGTGGACGACGTTGCCAAAGAGCGCAACGACGGAAACATCTACATCATTGACAGCCTACCGGTCGCAGTCTGTGACAATTACCGGATTCGCCGCTGCAAGCTCTATCGGGACAAAGCCTATCGAGGCTATCAAGCCAGCAAGAGACGCTACTTTTATGGACTCAAGATTCATCTGGTCGTCACCAAAGAGGGACTCCCTGTCGAGTTCCTGCTCTCGCCCGGTGCGTTCAGCGATACGTCCGCACTCGACCAGTTTGACTTTGACCTTCCACCGCAGGCTGGATCATCGGCGACAAAGCCTATAACGTCTACCACATCGAAGATGTCATGGCTGATTGCGACCGATTCCTCTTGCCGATTCGCAAAGCCAACTCCAAACGACCGCGGGAGCCATGGATGACTTACCTGCTCGCCCACTATCGCAAACAAGTCGAAACCGCAGGCAGCCAGATCGAACGCCTCCTGCCCAAACACATTCACGCTGTCACGATGGCTTCGAACTCAAGACCATCCTCTTCGTCCTGGCTTCCTCCATCTTCTCTATCTTCCGCCCTTAGGTGGCAACTTGGGTTAGTTTATGTATTTTTTGCCCACTTCAGGCTCTCTATTGATACGTAGAGGATGAAACATCATTGTGATAAAGGATGTTGACGAACAATCAATAGAATCGCTTGGAGGATTCAAAAATGTCACTGAGATTCCGTATGTCATCACATCGCTGGTGGGTAGTTGCCGCCGCCATGTTGACGTTATTGATGATCGCCCTGAACACCAGCCCCGTAAGCGCGGCTGATACTGCCGTGGTGCAGGATGGGACGCCGGCCATTCGCCAGGCAAATGAGAACAATGGCGAACGACCGAGTTTTTATGGCCTCGTCGAGCAGATGCCCGAGGGCGGCCAGATCGGCGATTGGGTGATCGGCGGCAAGACGGTGGTTGTGACTGAGCAAACGCAGTTGAATGTGATGCGGGGCGAAATCACCACTGGCGTCTGCGTCAAGGTTCACTGGATGGCCCAGGGATCGACGACCGCACATGAGATCGAGCGTGAGAATCCGTCTGACTGCAACCGCGGCGGAGATGATCACGGCGATGACGGCGCCGAAGTCTACGGCATTGTCGAAGCCATGCCGATGAGCGGCACGGTGGGCGCGTGGACGGTGAGCAGCCAGGTTTACAGCGTAACCGAGCAGAGCGAACTTAAGGCGGAGTATGGCGCCTTCGACATCGGCCGCTGCGTCAAGATTCACCTGGCCGCCGGCGCGACGGACACGGTGCGCGAGATGGAAACCGAGCGCAGCTACAAATGCGACGGCCATCACGACGACGACGCCCCGCCGGCCGGCGTCATCGGGAGGGGCGAACTGTACGGCGAATTAAAGTCTTTCCCGCAGGAGTTGGTCGGCATCTGGGAAGTGGGCACGCTGACTTTTACGGCGACGACTGACACTGAATTCAAGACAAAGAATGGCCCGTTCACGGTCGGCGAGATCGTCAAGATCGAGTTCTATATCCTGCAGGATGGCTCTTTCCTGGCGCGCGAGATCAAGACCGCGATGCCCGATTGGGAAGACGATAACGACGGCGAACACCACGGCAATGGTCACGACGAAGGACACGCCTTCGGCACGATCGAGCAACTGCCGGCCAACGGGCTGATCGGTGCGTGGGTCGTCGCTGGTGTGGAATACAGCGTCACCGAGCAGACCGAACTGAACGCCAAGGGCGGAACCTTTGCGATCAGCGAGACCGTGAAGATCGAGTTCAAGGTAGACAGCAACGGCGTGCGTGTGGCGAAAGAGATCAAACTCAAGTCCCCGCAGGGCGCGCCTGGACAGGAAGAGGCAACCTTCGTGGGCTTCATCGACTCCATGCCGGACGCCGGCTACGTCGGGCTGTGGGTAGTCAACGGCACTGAATTCTCCGCTACAGTGCGCAGCAAGTTCAAGGAAGACCACGGTGCGTTTACGGTGGGCGCGTACGTCAAGGTCGAGTATCGCATGGTGAATGGCGAACGCGTGATCCGTGAGATAGAGACGGAAGTGCCGCCGGGCGCCGGCGACGACGACCACATCGGTGAAGTTGAGAGCATGGACGACAGCGTGATGGCTGCCGGCGCAGCCAACAGCATCTGGGTGATCGGCGGGCGCAGCTTCGTCGTAACGCCGTCGACGCGGGTAAGCGGGGCGCTGACGACGTCGGACACGGCGTGGGTCAATAGCTACGTAGCTGCCGACGGCGCGCAAGTGGCGACGCGCATCGCAGGCGTCACGTTGGACAGCTTTAGCTACATGCCTCTGACGCGACGGTAATTACTACACAGCTTACTATTAATCGGCCACGGATTCAGTGGATGCGACGGATTTGCACGGAAAAGTTCGGATGTAATCCGTGTGCATCCGCCGTATCCGTGGTCTATTTTCCTAGGATAGTTTTGCGGTCAACACGTCGTTTTGAGACAACAAAAATCCCTCTCCTTGCAAGGAGAGGGATTTAGTTGTTTGGCTCCTCGGGTTAGACTCGAACCAACAACCCTCCGGTTAACAGCCGGATGCTCTGCCGATTGAGCTACCGAGGATCACTGCCAACGGGAAATAGTATAGGCGATGACGGCGTTTGTGTCAAATTTGGGGAGAAAGCGGGAACAATCTTCTGGCTTGTTTCGTCACGTAAACGACAGCGAGTCCATGCTGGATAACCATGATGAAAGGATATTACGACACAATGAACACCAAACCAATCCATCGTATCCTCTTCGTAGCGCTGGCCGCGGCGTTACTGCTGACGGGCGCGATCCTGGGCGGGGCCTGGGTGCACACACCGGTTGCGCTTGCACAGGACGCAGCGCCGGCCACAAGCCGCACCATCACCGTCGTCGGCGAAGGCGTGGTCAACATGGAGCCGAATGTGGCGCGCACCAATATCGGCGTTGAAGTGCTGCGCCCCAGCGTTGAGGAGGCGGCGGCCGAAAACAGCCGCATCGTCGATGCACTGCTGGCGACATTGGCCGATCTGGGCATCCCCGGCGAAGACATTCAGACCAGCGGCTACAATGTGTATGCGGAGCGCTACGGTTCGGGCGGGCCGGTCAGCGACGAGGAAGTGCAGTATCGCGTCAGCAACACCGTGACAGTGATCATCCGCGACCTCGACAAAGTCGGCGAAGTGCTGGACGCTTCGATCAAGGCGGGCGCCAATAACATCTACGGCATCGAATTCTTGCTGGACGATGCGACTGCCGTCCGCTCCGAGGCGCGTGCTTTGGCGGTCGAGAACGCCAAAGCGACGGCGGAGGAACTGGCGATGCTCAACGGCGTGAAGGTGGGCAAGATCCTGGCGATCAGCGAAGTTGTCGGCGCCGCGGGCGGCTTCTATAACAACTCGATCAGCAGCTTGCAGATCGGTATGGGCGGCGCCGATCGCACGCCGATTCAGCCTGGTCAATTGCGCCTGACGATGCAACTGCAGATCACCTACGAACTGGCCGAGTAGCAAGCCGCGCTGGGGAGCCTGCAGCAGCGGACGCGCCCCTCGCGCTTCGTTAAAATGGGGACAAAAGAAATCGCACTGCCGTCGACGGCAGTGCGATTTCTTTTGTTGATATGTATTAACTTGCAAGAAATTCTGCTATTAGCGGAGATAGGACGTTCTGTGGTAGAAGCTATTATAGGATTCAGCGTCTTCTCGCGTAATTTTTGTTCATAACAGACATAGCGAGGAAACCAATTCGGTCATTTCCCTGACTCCATCGGAATCAGTGCATTTTCCGTTCACAACTCTACCATTCAAGCAGTTCAAAAAAGGAGAACATGTATGAAAGCAAGCAAGCAGCACCTGCTGTATTCCGTGCTCATCGGTCTCGTGGTGTTGGCGTTGTCGGGCTGTACAGCAGCCGTAGCGCCTGCCGCCGAAGCGCCGGCAACCGAAGCTGTCGCCGCCGCACCGGCGGCAGAAGCGCCCGCTGGCCTGGAAGAGCTGGTCGCCGCCGCGCAGGCTGAAGGCGAACTGACCACCATTGCCTTACCGCACGACTGGTGCAACTACGGTGAGGCGATCGAGGGGTTCAAAGCCAAATACGGCCTGACGGTCAATGAGTTGAACCCGGACGCCGGTACAGGGGACGAATTGGAAGCGATCAAGGCCAACAAGGACAACAAAGGCCCTCAGGCGCCGGATGTCATCGACGTTGGGTTTGCCTTTGGCCCGCAGGCCAAGGAGGAAGGTCTGCTCCAACCTTATAAGGTCAGCACCTGGGACACGATCCCAGCCGAAGCCAAGGACCCTGATGGCTACTGGTATGGGGACTACTACGGCGTCATGGCTTTCATGATCAATAAGGACGTGGTGGCCAACAGCCCGCAGACGTGGGCGGACCTGCTGAACGACGAGTATAAGGCGCAGGTAGCACTTTCGGGCGACCCGCGCACCTCCAATCAGGCGATTCTGTCGGTGCAAAACGTCAGCATCGCCAATGGCGGCACGTTGGAAGACCCGACCGCCGGACTCGATTTCTTTGCGCAATTGAACAGCAAAGGCAACTTCGTGCCGGTCATTGCCAACAATGCGTTGGTGGCCCGCGGTGAGACCCCCGTGCGCATCACGTGGGACTATAATGCCCTGGCCGGCGCCGACTCGTTTGACGGCAACCCGCCGGTAGAGGTGGTGGTGCCTACCGATGCCCGTCTGGCCGGCGTCTACGTACAAGCCATCAGCGCCTACGCTCCCCATCCGAACGCCGCCAAGCTGTGGATGGAATATCTCTACTCGGACGAAGGTCAGTTGATGTGGATGAAGGGATACTGCCACCCGATCCGCGAGGCTGACCTGCGCGCCCGCAATGTGGTGCCCGAAGAACTGTCGGCCAAATTGCCTGACGTCTCAGGCGCCGTCTTCCCCACGGTTCAGCAGTTGGTCGATGGCAAGAATGTCATCGTGGAAAACTGGGACAGTGTCGTCGGCGCAGAAATCACCGAAGCAAAGTAGTCGTTCCTGTCGGGTGACGGACGCTCCGTCACCCGACAGCTCTTTATGAGCGCATCCGTCATTCATCCCTTCCTATCCAATCAGGAGGCTTGACGCACACCTAGATGGCTACCACCTTACCTGCCACGCCGCGGCGGCGACTGACCTGGACCTGGCTGGGGCTGGCGCCTTTCTTTCTGTTCGCTATCTTCTTTATCTTTTTGCCATCGGCGTCACTCTTCATCGACAGTTTTCGCACGGTCGAAGGCGAGTTCACCTTGGCGAACATCGCCGGCCTCTTTGCGCCGCCCATTCCCGAATCCTACTGGTTGAGCATCCGCATCAGCGCATTCACGGCATTAGGCGGCGGGCTGCTGGGGTTTATGATGGCCTATGCGCTCACGATGGGCAATTTGCCGCGCTGGCTGCGCCCTTTCACCCTCACGTTTGCCGGTGTAGCCTCCAACTTTGCCGGCGTGCCCCTTGCCTTCGCCTTTATCTCGACGCTGGGGCGCACGGGATTCGTGACGGTCTTCTTGCGCAGTGTGCTGGGCATTGATGTCTATGACGCCGGCTTCAATCTCTACAGTTTCTTGGGACTGAGCCTGACCTACATGTATTTCCAGTTTCCGCTGATGCTGCTGATCATGGTGCCTGCCATCGAAGGGTTGAGGCGGGAATGGCGCGAAGCCGCGGAGAACCTGGGCGCCAGCACCTGGCAATTCTGGTGGCGCGTCGGGTTGCCGATCCTCATGCCGTCGCTGCTGGGCACGATTCTGCTTTTGTTTGGCAACGCCTTTGGCGCCTATGCCACTGCCTACGCCCTGACTGGCGGTCAACTCAACATCATCACCATTGAGATCGGCGCCCAAATGCGCGGCGATGTGCTGCGCAACCCTAACCTGGGGTATGCCATGGCGCTGGGCATGGTGGCGATCATGGCGGTGTGCATCACGGGGTACACGTGGCTGCAGCGCATCTCAGAACGGTGGCTCAAATGAAACGACAAGTGAGTTGGCTGGCCTGGCTTTTTTACCTGATCGGTGCGCTCTATTTTATCGTGCCGCTTTTTGGCACTGCGGTCTTTTCATTGCAAAAGAAGCGCGGGGAGATCGGTTTGTCCGCCTATCAGGCGGCCTTTGCCGACCCAAAATTCCTCGAAACCTTCCTGTTTTCCAACGTGATGGCCGTCTTCACCATTTTGACGAGCCTGTTGCTGATCGTGCCGACCGCGTACTGGGTGCATCTGCGCATGCCGAGGTGGCGCTCGGCGGTGGAATTCGTGACGCTGATGCCCTTTGTCATTCCGGCTATCGTGTTGGTCTTTGGCTTCATCAAAATGTACAGCAAGCCGGTGACGTTGTTTGGCGTCACCATTTTCCCTTCGCTCACGACTTCCAACCTGAGCACCAATATATTGCTCATCTGCGCCTACACGGTGCTGGCGCTGCCCTATATGTATCGCGCCGTGGACAACGGCTTGCGCGCCATGGATGTGCGCAGCCTGACCGAAGCCGCCCAAAGCCTGGGCGCCGGATGGGGCGTCATCCTCTGGCGCATCATCATGCCCAATTTGCGGTCGGCGCTTTTGAGCGGCGCGTTGCTGACCTTTGCCATCGTCGTGGGTGAACTGACCATCGCCTCGTTCCTGGCGCGGCCTGCCTTTGGCCCCTACCTGGCGCTGCTGGGCAACCACCGGGCATACGAGCCGGCCGCGCTCGCCATCGTGACCTTTGCGTTGACCTGGGTGGCCATGGGGTTGATCGATCTGGTGACGCGCGGCTCGCAAGGCGGTGCGATGGCAGGCGCACGATGACCTGCCCGGTTGGCAAAACCATCGCGCCTTCATTGGGCGTAAATCACGGATAAGCGACTATGGCCTTTCTCTCACTACGCAACGTTCGCAAAGTGTTTCCCAATGCGCAGAATGCCGCGGTCGAGGATTTTTCACTCGATGTCAAGCAGGGCGAGTTCGTGTCGTTTCTGGGGCCGAGCGGTTGCGGCAAGACGACGACATTGCGCATGGTGGCCGGTTTCGAGGCGCCCACTGCCGGCAGCATCGTCATGGATAGCAAGGATATTTCCGCCGAACGTCCCAATCAGCGCAACATCGGCATGGTTTTTCAATCCTACGCGCTCTTCCCCAATATGACGGTTGCCGACAATATCGGGTTTGGGCTGAAGGTAAAAGGTGCGCCAAAGCAGGAGGTCAAACAGCGGGTGGATGAGATGCTGGCGCTGATCAAGCTGGAGCAACTGGGAGGGCGCTATCCCTACCAGCTTTCCGGCGGCCAGCAGCAGCGCGTCGCCCTGGCGCGCGCCATCGCCATCCGCCCCAAGCTGCTGTTGCTGGACGAGCCGCTGTCGGCGCTCGACGCCAAGATTCGCGTGGCGCTGCGCAATGAGATCCGCGCCATCCAGCGTCAACTTGGCATCACGACCGTCTACGTGACGCACGACCAGGAGGAGGCGCTGTCGCTCTCCGACCGCGTCGTCGTGATGAACCTGGGCGTCATCGAGCAGGTGGGTGCGCCTTTCGAGATCTATAATTTTCCTACGACGGCGTTTGTCGCTTCCTTTGTTGGCACGCTTAACATCTTCGAGTGCCGCGTCGATGACCCGGCGCTGGGAACCCTGCATCTGGCGGGCGTCAAACTCTTTGTCTCTCCCGCGCTGCTGGCCCAACGACACAGCGGCAAGACAGTCAAAGTCGCGCTGCGCCCCGAACTGATCTACATCGCAGCGAGCGGCGCCGACGACGAAAACCAATTGACCGGCGTAGTCGAAAATGTCGCATTTCTCGGCGCGGTGGCGCGCATCCATCTCAAAGTGGGCGACATGACTGTTTTGGTGGATGAGTTCAACAACCCGCATCTGGCCGTGCCTGCCGTGGGTTCGGCGCTCACCTGTTATTTTGCGCGCGAGGTCTGCATCGTGCTGGCGTAAGCCGCGGGCTAAATTTTGAGGTTCAACTGAAATTTACTCTTTATGAACGATCTTGATCGACGTTTATCGGCGATTTTGCAGACGCCGGGCGCAGACCTCGCCGGGTTGGCAGTGGTCGTCTATGCGGCGGGGCGCATCCGCTATGAAGGCTATTTCGGCCATCGTCTTATCGACCTCGACAGCGCAGCCCGCGCGCTGCCCGTGACGCCGGAGACAAAATTTCGTGTGGCGTCCATCTCCAAAATTGTGACGGCGCTGGCGATCATGCAGTTGGTCGAACGCGGCTTGCTCGATCTCGACGCTGACGTGAGCGACGCGCTGGGCTGGCAATTGCGCAATCCGCACTGGCCGCAGACGCCCCTCACCACGCGCATGTTGCTGACGCACACCTCCTCGCTGCGTGATGGTGAGCAGTACGCTTTTCCTCTCGCCACGGCATTGGCGGAAGTCTTTCGCCCTGACAGCTCTTTCTATGAAAACGGCGCCCATTTTGCCGGCAGCGTCCCCCTCACCGACCACGCGCCCGGTCAATTCTTCTCCTATTGCAATCTAGGCTTCGGCGTAATAGGCGCGCTGATCGAACGGCTCACCGGCGAGCGTTTCGATCTGCATGTCGACCGCCATGTGCTGGCGCCGTTGGGCATCGATGCATCCTTCAACGTGCGCACCCTGTCGGACGACGGCATCCGCAATCTGGCTGTCCTCTATCGGCGGCAGCGTGACGGCGCGTGGGATGCGGAGGCGCCGTGGTGTGCGCAGGCAGATGACCTGCGCGGGGTGCGTCCAGCGGCGCCCGCCGGGCTGGAAACCTATCTGCCGGGGACGAATGGCGTCTTCTTTTCGCCGCAGGGCGGGTTGCGCATCTCTGCGCTCGATCTGGTCGAGGTGATGAAGGTGTTTTCGCAGGGCGGGCAAGGCACGGGTGGTCGAATTCTCCAGCCAGCCACCGTGCAACAGATGCTGACCGAGCACTGGCGCTTCGACCCTATCCTGGGCAACGGCGACCCTTACGGCGGGTTGATGCGCGCCTGGGGATTGGGGCTGCATCACCTGAGCAACGCACCGGCTGATGCGGTCGCCCCTGGCGATCGCATCGTAGCCGGGGTAAGCCCGCGTCTGTGGGGACACGGGGGACGCGTATGGATTGCTCAGCGCCCTGCTGTTCGACCCACTGCACGACGCCGGGTTTGTCTACATCATCAACGGTGTAGGTCGCGATCCAGAAACGTATAAGGGCGAATATTCCGCTTTCTATCGCTGGGAAGAGCAGATTCAGAGCGCAATCCTCGACGCGTTTCCGCTGTAAAGCGTCGCTGCCCGATCTGTTCAGCCAGAAAGTCGATGTGGGCAAAGTGTTGCCTACTCAGGCGGCAGTACTGCGCATCGACCACGCCGGATGGTGGTGGCGTAGCCGCGGTTCGAGCAGAAACGGCAGCAAACAATTGACACCACAAAGTGAATGCACTAGCATGTGACTAGTGCATTCACTTTGTGGTGGAGGTTTACGATGACGCAAATGACCGTGCGCGGTATCGATGAGCAATTGCATACAGTGTTAAAAGAAATGGCAGCGCAAAAAGGCGTGAGCGTCAATCGGCTCGTGCTCGATGCGCTCCAGGAAGCGGCCGATCTCCTTCCAACCCGCGCCAACCAGCCGCGACGCTACCATGATCTGGATGATCTTGCCGGCACCTGGTCAGAGGCAGAGTATAGCGAATTTCAGGCGACCCTGGAGCAGCAGCGGGGGATCGATTCTGATCTATGGTAACGCCAACGCTTGTCCTGGATACTTCGGCGTACCCGGCATTTCGGCGTGGCCTTACCGCTGCTACGGAAGCCATTCAGTTGGCAGAGATGATTCTTGTACCCACTATCGTGCTCGGCGAACTTTTTGCTGGATTCGACCTTGGCGCACGCGCCGAACAAAATCGTAGAGAACTCGACAACTTTCTTGCCAGTTCCCGTGTTGCCTTGCTGCCGGTTACGCTTTACGGCTGAACGCTATGCGCTGCTCTATGCGTATTTACGTTCAATCGGCAGGCCAATTCCCACGAACGATCTCTGGATTGCTGCCGGCGTCTGGGAACGGAGCAGCATTCTTCTAACGGGCGACGCTCATTTTGAGAGCATCCCCCAAATTATAGTGCGTAGGGTGTAGCTACAGTTTCCACCACCACCGGCTTGAAGTGAACGCGATGTCTGAAGCTTGTTATCTCATGCAGGTGCGCTCAGCCCCCCCCAACGCCGACGGCTTTCGTTCAGCAACACAAAGAGCCGTCCATCGTCAGCGGCGCCGAGCCGCCCCAGCAGCCCGTCTCGCCAGCGCGTCGGTAGGGCATCGATCCCGTGGAGCGCGCCCACAGCCGCACCCACCAGGGCCGCCACGCTGTCATTGTCGCGCGTGTCATTGACCGCGCGCGCAATGGCTTCTTCTGGATCGTTGGCGTAGCGCATGAGGATGTAGATCGTCGAGGGCAGCGTCTCCATGAGATAAGCGCCGGAGTACCAGCCGTTGCAGGCGTCGAGCGTGCTCAGGTTACGCCGCCATGCATTGGTGATCTGCTTCTCTACAAATTGGTGCAGGGTGCCAGTGTAACCTGCAAGCTGCGGCGTCCTGGGTGTGTACTTCTTGCTGTCCGTTTCCAGCTCACGCGCAATCGCCACGTAACGCTCCACCCACCAGTCAGGGGAGGGCAGTGCGTCCTGGCCCAGCAGTTCCCACAGCATGGCGACGAAAGCCACGCACGCCGCGGTCGATGCGCTGTCGTTGTGCGTCAGCGCGGCGGCGAGCACGGTATCGCTCCACAACTCGGGACTGGGCGAGCGCACGTAAGGCACGAGCAGCGGTGCGATGCGCATGATCGCGCTGTTACCTGCGCTGGGCTGGCCGCTTGCATACCAGGGCAACATATTTATTACCCAAGTCTTCAACAAGCAGCCGGTTCCCCACCTTGACGCCGGCGGCCGGCGCTTCAACTCGCGCCGCCACCTCGTCTCCAGAGAAAAGATGCGAAATCAGTTGTGCGGCTCGGCACACTATTCAGGTGGCGCTGTCAGCTATCGGCAATCACGATTAGCCGGTCGCGGGGGCCGAAGGTCACAACATCCGCTTTGGGCGGATTGAGTGTGACGCCACGCTGTTTGCTGTCTCCGCTCTTACTGCTTTGGCAGCGAAAGCCGATGGCCGTTTCGCCGCGGCGCAGGGCAGCTTCGACCAGCGTGGCAAACGTCACAGGCGCCTCGAGCTTCACATACTCGCTGACTGGCTTGATATAGATCTCCATGCCCTCGGCGTCGAACAGTTCGGCGAAGATCTCGCTCAGTTCCTGCACCTCGGCCAGTTGCGTCAGCACCAGACTCACCAGGTGATCGCTCACGATAAAATCATCAGGCCGCATGAGTTCGATCAGGTGGCGATTGCGCACGTCCAGCATTTCGGTGACGATGGAGAAATGATAGTCGTGTTTGCTGGCAATATCGCGCAGATGCAACAACGTCACTATGGTGCGCGAGTCGGCCTGCTGTGGCGGCATGTTGTCGTAGCATAAAAGGATCACCTGCCGATACTGCTCGATCGCCAGCGCGTCCAGCAAGCGGCGGTCGGTGGTGCTGCCCACCTGCACCTGCACCGTCAACCGTGCGAGCGACGTCGGCGTTTGACGCTCGATGGCGTGCACGTCCTCGGCGTCGGCGAAGATCGTGACCGCCGAGCCAGGCGTCACATAGCTGTCCAATTGTTCGAGAATGCCCGGCGCACGCCAGTTCCAGCCGATGATCAGGGTGCGATCTGGCGGCTGCGGCGTGACCGGCTGGACGCGGATCGCTTGCTCGTCGATGGCGTAACGCTCCGCAGCCGGCTGCAAATCGCGCGCATCATCCGCAACCACAATCACACGGTCGCCGGCTTCAAAGAGCGTGGCGGCGGGCGGGTTGAGGCGCGGCGGCTGGTCAGGCCTGGCGATGCCAATCACAGTGACGTGAGCGTAGGCAAAGAGGGCATCCTGATAGGTCTTTCCGGCCAGCCCTGCTTGATCGGCCAGATAGATTTCGCTGCCTTCGTAGGAAAGCAATTCCGTGTAAACCGCCGACAACCCGGCGTGACGGCTGGTCTGGGCAATGATGCGCGCGATCAAGTCGCCGGCGACTACCAGTTCAACTTCCTCCCGTGAAATCAAGCGCGTCACGGCGACGTGGCGCGGGTCGCGCAGTTCCGCCACGATATGATAGGGGGCGGGCCGCCGCGCCGGGTTGTTGATGATCGCCAGCAGCGTTTTGATCACCTGGGCGTCGCGGTCGCCCTCGGCCAGATCGGGCGACAACACGATGATCGCCCGCGCCGTGTCCAGGCTGACGATGTCGAGATCGTTCAGTTCCAGCGCGTCCCCGCTGCGGCAGACGATGCGCACCGCGCCGCCGCTGCCCACCCGCTCGCGGATGGCGTCTTCCATCACCACCTTGTCGCGGTCGCCCATGACGACCACACAGTCTCGCCTGGCGCCGGCCGCCAATTTGAGTTCACGCAGCACGGTAAAGATGTGTTCCGACCAGTTGAGGATCACGATGTGTCCGGTTTCGATGACGCGCGAGCGCCCTTTGAGTAGGTCGTCCAGTTTGTTGTCGATGCTGTTGGTGAGCACGCCGATAAAAGTGCTGATGATAAAGATGCCGCCCAGGGTCACGGCCAGCATGGCGAAGCGAAATCTCCAGCCCGAGTCGCCGCCCATCGTGCCCGGGTCGAGCGTGCGCATCAGGCTGGCCCACGCCGCCTCGTTCAGGGACAGCGGGTCGGCGTCGTCGGGGCCGATGCGGCCCAGCCACACGATCAAGGCAACGACCAGCACGACAATGATCGACAACAACGCCAGCCAGCCGATGATCGCAGCCGTTCCACCCATCAAGGTATTGTCAAATGCGTAGCGTAGCCGGTCGCGCCAGGTAATTTTTTTCACAACAGCCATTCTTGTAGGTCACGCTGCTAGCGCGACGGCGATAGTTGATGCAAGACCGATGGTCGACGCAAGATCGACGGGCTGGTGGCCCGTCCTGCTTAGCCTATTGTACAAATTTTCCGCGTGTTGTCCATGATTAGTTGGCTCAACCGGAATTGATGTGGCCGGGTCTTACGTGCCGGGGACGGGCTTGCGGTGCTTCGGTCGAGCAGAGAACGATCAGCCCGTCCCCGGCACATAACCACAATGTTGGAGAGATGGACGCCGTCGGCGTCGCCCCTTTTGCGCGAAGCAGAGGCGGCCTTCAAACGACTTTTATCAAATCTGTTTCGACGTCAGACAACTTTTAGAAGATAAAAATCCATGAATCCATAGGAATTCCCCAATAATTCATAGGAATTTCGGCAAAAATAATCGGAATACCTATTGACACTTATCGTAGTTGATGTTACTATTCTGTCGTCAGTGTTCCTCATCCTATTGCCAAATTTATAGGTCAAAAGTGATGGCCATATTCGCACCTACGCAGCGCCCGACGATCCGTGAGGTCGCTGAAGAGGCTGGCGTATCGACTTCGACGGTGTCGCTCTACTTTCAGGCCCCAGACCGTGTTGCTGTAGACACCGGGGAGCGCATTGCCGAAGCCGCCACGAAATTGGGCTATACACCGCGTCGTCGCAATGGCGATCAACCTCAACTGTTCGGCCTGCTAATGGAAGAATTATCGGCGCCTGCTTATCCGCAGGCAGTCTATGGAGGTGTTGTACGTGGGCTGGAATTGGCGGCAAAACAGGCCAATTACAACATGCTCTATGCATCGGTGGAAGAAGATTGTCTCCCGCAAGTCATTCAGGATGGTCAAGTGCGCGGGGTTGTCCTGCTGGGCGGATGTCTGGCCAACGATAAGCTGGCTGCCACGCTTTTACGGCGCAAGTTTCCCTTCGTCTTGTTGGATAACTACATCGTGGGGTTGGCTGCGGACAGTGTCCTGGCTGACAACGAATGGGGGGGATATCAAGCGTTTACCCATTTGGCGGAACTGGGTCACACACAGATTGCCATTATTGAGGGGCCGCAAAAATATCACACATTGGTAGATCGCTTATTCGGTGCATTGAGAGCCGCACAGGAACTAGGCATACCGATCCCACCTGAATATCGCCAGCCGTCGATTTCCAGCGGTTTTCCGAATAAGGGTTATCGCGAAATGAAGGAATTGCTCCAGTTGAAACATCGACCAACTGCGGTGTTTGTTGTGAGTGATCGGGCGGCATTCGGCGCCCTGGAGGCCGTCAAAGAGGCAGGCTTATCTGTACCGGAAGACATTTCGATTGTCGGTTTCGATGATGAAGTGTGGGCGGAACATGCCAAACCGCCGCTGACAACAGTTCGTTATCCACGACAGGAAATGGGCGCGCTTGCGATGGCGCGCTTGCTGCAACGCATCGAAGAACCCTCTCTACCACCGGTGCGCACACATCTCTACACCGAACTCATTGTCAGATCGTCCAGCGCCCCATTTCGCCAAAGCTAGACCGTGCATAATTCTGGTTTGAATCGATAGGTTGAAAGGAGATTACAAGTTCAATAAGAATGCGGGTTCATATCGTCTTGCTTATCTTCTCGTGTATGTGCATTTTAATCGCCAACCAGGAGGAAATTCCATGTCTGAACAACCCAATACTTCGAACCAGCACGCGCTGACGCGTCGTGAAATGCTTCGCTTGTCGGCCTTCGTGGGCGCTGGCGCATTTCTTGCCGCCTGCGCACCAGCCGCAGCCCCATCGAGCGGCGGGGGATCTGCCGCGCCGGGACAAGCGCCTGTCACCGTGAAGTTCACAACATCCTACGACATTGCAATTTACGAACCACTTGTCCCCGATATAATGAAGGAGCGGCACCCAGAGATCGAACTGGTCATGGAGACGACGCCTATTGGGGATGGATGGGCCGCCTATGCGAACGCCATTATGACCAAGGTCGCCGGTGGGCAGACTTTTGACGTTATTTATGCGCCTACTGAGACATTGGGTACATTTGCCAGTAAGAACATCATCCAGGACTTAAATCCACTGCTGGATGCGGATGCCCCCGCCAGAGAGGACCTGGAAAGTGAGATTCATCCTACTTTGATCAAAGCCACCCAGTATGCCGGAAAGCAGGTAGGCATGCCGAACGGGTGGAATAACATGATCATACATTACAACACCAAACTCTTTGCGGATAAGGGCTTGGAGCCGCCGACTGCTGACTGGAGTTGGAATGACTTCACCCAGGCTTGTCTTGCTCTGGCAAATGTCACCGGGTCGGCGGATGATGTTTATGCATACTCATTCTGGGATTCCTCATTTGGCATGAGTCCTTGGTATTTCAACAACGATACTGCTGTTTTGACGCCAGATTGGGCGGATTCCAATTTGAAAGACCCGAAGGTGGCGGAAACGCTCCAGTTCCTTGCCGATCTGATTCTCAAACACAAGGTTTCGCCCAATCCTGCTGGCTGGGATGAGCAAGGGCAGTTCGGTTCGCGTCACCTGGCCATGCGTTCTTGCGGTGGCTGGTGTATCAATCCTACCCTGGCCGACGAGATGTACGATTTCGCATTCCTATATTACCCCCATCAGTCCGGCAATCTACGGACAGTCGTCGGCGTCGGCGTACACCATGGCCACCACCACGCAAATCCCACAGGAAGCATGGGAAGTCATCAAGGTGCTGAATGGACCGGAAGTGCAGACAAGTTGGGCTACCGTCGATGGCGCTCCGCCTTCACGGAAGTCAGTGGCAGATTCTCCGGCCTTTATGAATCTTGCAAAGCCATCTGAAGCAGATATGAGCATTTTCTGGGAATCTCTGGACTATGCAGCGTTAGTGACGTCGCCAATCAACTTCAACATCGTCGATCCATTGATGCAGCGATGGTACGCTAAAATCTGGAACGGCGAAATGTCGGTCGAAGAAGCCCTGGCGGGTGCGGATGTTGAGCTACAGGCGGAAATGGACAAGCTGAAAGGCTAGATGGATTGGTCGCAGGACGGGTTGGGTGGAACAGGCAGTTCGTTTTTCCTCTAGGGATCCAAACGAACTTGCTTACATCCAATCTGTCCTGGCGGAAGTTGCCTGCACGCCGCAAAGGAAACATTATGCCATCAACCGCCCATAGGACAGTGCGCATTACAAGTCGCATGCAGGAGAATATTGCTGGCTATCTGTTTGTCCTGCCATCATTTATTCTGTTGCTGATCTTCACAATCCTGCCGATTATTGCCACTCTCGGGCTTTCGATGACAGATTATCAACTGCTTAGTCCGCTGCGCTTCACCGGGCTTGACAACTGGCAGCGCCTGGCAGCAGACACGCGGGCGTGGACGACCTTTCGCAACAGCTTGTTCATTACCATCGGCGCCGTATTCTTCAACAACACCTTAGGGTTTTTGCTGGCGGTTGGGGTAAACCGCGCCCTGCCACGCGGCTTCAAAACCGCACTCCGGACCATCTATTTTTTCCCATATATCACAACTGCGGCGTCGCTGGCCATGGTATGGGGATTTATGTTGACGAAAGATCGCGGCATGATCAACTGGATGCTCGGTCAGATCGGCATTGCTCCTATTGGTTGGCTGTCCGATCCAAGCGTTGTCATCTGGTCAGTGGTCATATTCGACGTGTGGAAATCTTGCGGCTATCTGATGGTGTTGTATCTTGCGGGGCTGCAAGGCATCCCGGACAGTCTGTACGAAGCCGCCATGATCGATGGTGCGGACGGATGGCGTCAAATGCGTTACATCACTCTTCCGCTCATCACGCCAACTGCGTTTTTCTGCCTGATCATCAGTTCGATTGGCGCATTTCAGATATTCGATAATGTATTCGTGCTGACGGGTGGCGGGCCGGGTGATGCTTCACGCACCATCGTCATGTATATCTATGAAATGGCCTTCAACCGGTTCGAGTATGGCTATGCCGCAACCGTATCTGTCACATTGATGATTATGCTGATCATCTTTACGCGGATTCAATTCTGGGTTGCCGACCGCTGGGTGAATTATGAGTAAAAACATAAACACAGGAACACAGATGGCAACCACCACAGCCGATCTGAAGCCATCAGCCAGCCAACAAGCCGCTAAGCGCAGCATCGGTAAAAGAAGCGCACAGGGGGCGCTAGAGCTTCTGATTTGGATTCTTCTACTTATTGTGGCTGTCGGCATGTTGATGCCGATCCTATGGATGTTTGCGACATCACTGCGCCCGCCAGCCCAAAGCTTCTCGTTGCCGCCCTCTTTTTTCCCAACACAATGGCGCTGGGAAAATTACTGGAATGTCATTACGTCCGAACGCATCGGTTATCCACGGCTTTTCTGGAACAGCATCTACCTGGCTGTCACGGTGACTGTATTGCAACTGGCAACCTGTTCCCTCGCGGCCTTTGCCTTTGCGCGACTGCGCTTTCCCGGTCGTGATCTGCTCTTTTTCACACTTTTGGCGAGTATGATGATTCCCGGCGTGGTCACCATGGTGCCGCTCTTTATGATCGTCAGCAGATTGAATCTGACCGATAATCATCTCTCAATTATCCTGCCCGCCGCCACCAGCGCATTTGGCATTTTTTTACTGCGTCAATTCTTTCTGACGCTTCCTTCTGAATTGTCCGATGCCGCAAAGATCGATGGCGCCGGGTATTTCACACTTTATTGGCGGATTATGTTGCCGTTGGTCGGGCCTGGTCTATCGACGCTTGGAGTTTTTGCATTTCTTGGCAACTGGAACAGTTTTTTGTTTCCGCTCCTCTTTCTCACTTCACGGGATAAAATGACGCTGCCGCTTGCTTTGGTGTCGCTCGCCGGATATATGGGGTCGGGGAGCCAATCCGAGATTCTGGCGGCAATCTTCATGTCAATTCTACCGCTCGCCCTCATTTTTGTGTTTGCGCAACGCTTTATTCTGCAAGGAATTGCACTCAGCGGTATCAAGGGATAATCCAACCTTTATGACCCAGTTGATCCTCGTCGGCGGCTTTCTCGGCGCCGGCAAGACAACCCTCCTCCTCACCGCAGCGCGCCGGCTGACCGCACGCGGCCTGAAGGTGGGGTTGGTGACAAACGACCAGGGCGATGATCTCGTGGATACGGCGCTGGCGCAGCAGCAACGACTTGCCGTCACCGAGGTGGCAGGCGGCTGTTTCTGCTGTCGCTTTCCCGATCTGCTCAAAGGCTTGGAGACGCTGCAACGCACGGTCGAGCCAGATGTGATTTTGGCCGAACCGGTCGGCAGTTGCACGGATCTGCTGGCGACGGTGGTGCGACCGCTGCGTCATTACCATGCTGGCCGCTTCCGCATTGCGCCGCTCACGATTCTGATCGATCCCTTGCGCAACCACAGTCGATTTGCCGCGGAGGTCGACTATCTTTTTTCAGCAGCAGCTTGCCGAGGCAGAGGTGGTCGTCTTGGCCAAACAGGATTTGCCGGCGGCGGTGGCAAGTCGCAAGGAGGCGCAGGCGCTGGTGCAGCGTCATGGTGCAGCGCCGGTTTTTGCGCTTTCGGCGACAACGGGGGAGGGCGTCGATGCCTGGCTGGATTTCGTCTTGACATCGACCAGTGCAGCCGCGCGCACGCTCGACATCGACTACAACGTCTATGCCGCCGGTGAAGCCGCGCTGGGATGGCTCAACGCTGGCGGTGTCCTCACCGCCCGTCAAGGCTTCTCCCCGCGCAACTGGGTTGCCTATTTGTTGCGCATGCTGGATACGTCACTGGCGATACATGGGGCAGAGATTGCCCACATCAAAGCCTACGCCCGCACCGCGGATGCGGACTACAAGGCGAGCCTGACACAGTCCCATGCGCCGGTAAGCTGGGATTTAGACCCTGACGACCGCGATTGCACAGTCCTCGAGTTCGTGCTCAACGCACGCGTGCAAGTCGCATCAGAGGTGCTGGCGTCAGTCGTGCGCGGCGTCTTCGCTGAACTCTCTCCCTATCCCGACTTTGCGTGTACCTTTACCCAATTCGACTGCTTTCGCCCGGCCGCGCCGCGTCCGACTTATCGCATGGAAACCATCAACCAGCCCGCAGCTTCGCAACCGTCCAGAGGTGACTTATGAACGACTTTATCTACCAAGGCGCCAAAACCACGCAGATCAGCTTCCCGCTCGGCGGCATCGGCGCGGGCAGTATTGGTCTTGCTGGCAACGGCCGCCTGATCGACTGGGAGATTTTCAACCGGCCCAACAAGGGCAGCGTCAACGGTTTCTCCCACTTTGCCGTGCGCGCCGAAGCGGATGGTCGCGTCCTCGATGCGCGCGTGCTGCATGGTGACCTGGCCGCGCCCTATCAAGGCGAACTGAACGGCGCGCACTTTACCAGCTATGGCTGGGGACCGCGCCGTGAGTATCTGACCGGGCTGCCCCACTTCGCCGACACCCAGTTCAAGGGCGAGTACCCGCTGGCAGCGCTCTCCTTTGCCGACGCGCGCTTCCCCGGTGAGGTGACGCTGCGCGCGTTCAGCCCGTTGATCCCGCTCAACGACCGCGATTCGAGCCTGCCCGCCGCCTTCTTCGAGTACACGGTCGCCAACACCAGCGATGAAGCGATCGATTACACGCTGGCCGGCGTGCTTGCCAATCCACTGCCTGCCAACAATCGCAACACGGTCAGTGAGCAGCCCTGGGGACATACGCTTCAGCTCACTTCAGACAGTGTTGAACCCGGCACGACTACCTACGGCGATCTGACCCTGGCGACCGATGGCGGCCGCGCCGAAGGCGCCAGCCTGAGCTGGCAGGAGTATTGGTTCCGCGGCGTCTGGTTTGACAGCCTCGAGGTCTACTGGAAGGATTTTACGACGCCCGGTCCTTTCCAGAACCGCCACTACCCGCTCGAACGCGCGGGCAAGGGCAACGAGGGCTTGCTGGCCGTTCACTTCCGCCTGGCGCCCGGCGAGAGCAAGGCGGTGCGCTTTGTCATCGCCTGGAATTTCCCGGTCTGCGAGAATTACTGGAAACCTGAGCAGACGCTGCCGGCCGGCGTCTCCCCAACCTGGAAGAACTACTACGCCACGGTCTGGCCCGATTCGCAGGCGAGCGCGGCCTATGCCATCGCGCAGTGGGATCGGCTCTACGCTGAGACGCAGCGCTTTCACGACGCCCTCTTTGCCTCCGACCTGCCGCCCGCCGCGCTCGACGCCATCTCCGCCAACATGGCAATTCTGAAGTCGCCGACCGTGCTGCGGCTGGAGGACGGCACGTTTTACGGCTGGGAGGGCTGCCATCCCGACGCCGGCTGCTGTGAAGGAAGCTGCACCCACGTCTGGAACTATCAGCAGACGCTGCCCTTCCTCTTCCCTGCCCTGGAACGTTCCATGCGCGAGGCCGATTTTCGCTACAATCTGCGCCCCGACGGTGGCATGGCTTTCCGTCTTCAACTGCCTTTGGGCGCCGAGTTATGGGAATTCCGCCCCTGCGCCGACGGTCAGTTTGGCGGCGTGCTCAAGACCTACCGCGACTGGAAGATTTGCGGCGACAGCGAATGGCTGCGCCGCCTGTGGCCGGCGGTCAAGCAGTCGATCGACTTTGCCTGGCTCCCGGACAACGAAGATCGCTGGGACCCTGAAAAAACCGGCGTGCTCTGGGGCCGCCAGCATCACACGCTCGACATGGAGCTATTCGAGCCAAATTCCTGGCTGACGGGCATGTATCTCGCCGCGCTCAAGGCCGGCGCCGAAATGGCCGAACATCTGGGCGATGCAGCCAGCGCCGCCGAATATCGCGCCATCTTCGCCCGCGGCAAGGCGTGGGCCGACGCCAACCTCTTCAACGGCGAGTACTACATCCAGCGCATCGACCTGCACGACCGCGCGGTCGTGGAAGCCTTTGCCGGCGACGGCAGCGTGCTGGTCGGCGGCTCCACCATGGAAGCGTACTGGGATGAGGAGCATCAGGAGATCAAATACCAGATCGGCGACGGGTCGAGCATCGACCAACTGCTGGGCCAGTGGCACGCCAGCCTCTACGGCCTGGGCGAAATCTTTGACCCCGCGCAGGTGCGCAGCGCCAACGCCGCCATCTACAGGCACAATTTCATCCCGGTGATGGGCGAAGTCTACAACCCCTGCCGTATCTACTGCCTCAACGACGAGGGCGGCCTGGTGATTTGCGCCTGGCCCGCGGGCACGACCAAGCCGACGATCCCCGCGCCCTATTCGCAGGAGACCATGAACGGCTTCGAGTACGCCGCGGCCATCCACATGATCATGGACGGGCTGGTCGACGAGGGCATGACCTGCATCGAGGCGATCCGCAGACGCTACGACGGCGAGCGCCGCAACCCCTGGAATGAGTTCGAGTGCGGCAGCAACTACGCCCGGTCGATGGCGGCCTATGCGCTGCTCAACGCCTTCGCCGGCTTCCAGTTTGACATGGTGCGCCAGTCGATTGCCTTCCAGCCGGTGCGCACGCACGCAGGTAGTTTCCGCTGCTTCTGGTCGCTGGACAGCGGCTGGGGCGAGTTTGAACTGACGCCAGGCGGCGCCGAGCTTCGCCTGCTCTATGGCGATCTGACGCTGCGCTCGCTGGCGCTGCCGCTTGCCGAAGGCCAACTGGCGGCTGCAGTGCGGCTGGATGCGGAGCAGATCGCGTTCCAGCAGCAAGGAAAAAGTGTGCAATTCCAGGAGAGCCTTCATATCCAGCCAGGAAGTGCGCTTACAGTCACTTTCGATTTGACACGCGTTTCCTGACCTGCTATATTCGCAAACAAATTGAATAGATAGACTCTTATCCAGAGAGGTGGAGGGACCGGCCCTGTGAAACCTCGGCAACCTTGCTCGGTAGCGGTGACGCTACTCGGTAAAGGTGCCAACTCCGGCAGATTGATTCTGGAAGATGAGAGGCGTCGCCTTATGTTCGACCCTGCGTCCCTCTTGTCTTGATGGCAAGAGGGACTATTTTATTTTTGAGCACAGAAATCAATAATGGAGCAAGGAGACAACGATGATTGTCATGAAATTCGGCGGCACTTCGGTGGGCAGCGCCGATGCATTTGCCCAGGTGGCCCAAATCGTCAGAGAGGCCGTCGCCCACGAGGCAGCAAGCGACCAGCCCGGCGTCGTGGTGGTCACCAGCGCCATGTCCGGCGTCACCAATATGCTGATCGAAGCGGCGGAGCGCGCCGCACGCGGGGACGAGAGCTTCCACGAGGCCCAGCAGGACAGCCTGCTGCTCAAACATCAGGTCGTTGCGGGCCGGCTGGTGGAGGATGGCAGCGAACGCGCCGCGCTGACGCGCGTCTTCGAGCAACGGCTGGCCGAGCTCGACCGGCTGTGCAGCAGCATCGCCGTGCTGGGTGAATTGACGGCGCGCGGGCTGGATGTCGTGAGCGGGCTGGGCGAGCGCATGGCCGCGCCGCTGCTGGCGACGGTGCTGCGCGCGGCCGGCTTACGCGCCGAGGCCATCGACGCCACGGAGCTGATCGTCACCGACCACGCGTTTGGCAGCGCGGCCCCGCTCGACGAGTTGACCGAAGTGCGCTGCCGCGAACGGCTGTTGCCGATGTTACAAAGCGGCATCGTGCCGGTGGTGACAGGCTTTATCGGCGCCACGGTGGAGGGCGTTCCCACCACGCTGGGCCGCGGCGGCTCCGACTATTCCGGCGCGCTCATCGGCGCGGCCCTCCACGCCGATGAGATCCAAATCTGGACCGACGTCAACGGCGTCATGACCGCCGACCCGCGCATTGTGCCCAATGCCCGCAGCCTGCATCAGTTGAGTTACGAGGAGGTCGCCGAGTTGGCCTACTACGGCGCCAAAGTGCTGCATCCCAAGACCGTGACGCCCGCGATCGACAAGAAGATCCCCGTGCGCGTGCTCAACACTTTCGAGCCAGCCCATCCTGGCACGCTGATCGTCGAAAAGACGCACGCCGAAGCGAGGGGCACAGTCAAGGCCATCACGGCGATCCGCGCCATGAACCTGATCACGCTTGCCGGGCGCGGGATGATGGGCGTGCCCGGCATTGCCGCGCGCACCTTTGGCGCGGTGGCGCGCACCGGCGCCAACGTGCTGATGATCAGCCAAAGCAGCAGCGAGCAGAGCATCTGTTTTGTCGTGCCTGAAACGTCAGCCCATGAAGTGATTGCTGCCTTGCGCGAAGAGTTCCAGCGCGAGTTGGAACGCCACTACATCGACGACATCCACGGCATGTCACATATCAACATCGTGGCGGTCGTGGGCAGCGGGATGCGCGGCACGCCGGGGCTGGCCGCGCGCGTCTTCACCGCCGTCGCCACGGCCGGCCTCAACGTCATCGCCATTGCCCAGGGGTCGAGCGAGGCCAACATCAGCCTGGTTGTCGTCGACGCGGACGTCACGTCCGCGCTGCGCGCCATCCACGACATTTTCGAGCTGCATGTGCCCACTGAAGAGCGCGCCCATAAAATATAAAGTAAAGATAGACCACGGATGAGGCGGATTTGACGGATTTGCGCGAACAACTCCGATGGCGTTGGATGAAATCCGTGGCAATCCGCCTCATCCGTTATCATCCGTGGACGATAAAAAAGGCTTGCAGCGTGAGTCCTACTGTGCATGGAACGGTTGCCGCCAAAATTCTGACGCAACCACTTGCCGCTTTTTGGTTATCGCGTTGGCATTCGCACATGGTACAATTTGATGCTGTTTTTGACGATACTACTTTCTGGAAAGGGGATTATGCAGCGCGCACCGCTCATCTTGTTAGGCATTGGCGGCGTAGGGAGTGCACTGATCCGGCAGATCGTGCAGAATCGGGCGCACCATGCAACTGACTATGACCTGGAACTGCCGATCCTGGCGCTTTGCGACCGCGACGGCGCCGTCGTCACCCTGCGCGACGCCATCGACGACGCGACCTTGTACGAGGTAGTCGACTTCAAGGCGCGCAAGGGGCGGCTGGCCGACCACAGCCAGGGCGGACCTCAGCACGATCTGGCTGCCGTGATCGACATTGCCGGTCAGCCGGACACGATCGTCGTCGACTGCACTGCCAGCGAAGCGACCGCACCGGTGCTCCTTGCGGCGCTGGCGCGCAAGCATCGCGTCGTGCTGGCCAACAAGAAACCCCTTACCATGCAGCAGGAGGTGTACGACCGACTCACCAGAGCCGGTGACACTGAAACCAGACACGCGCCCCGCCGCTTCCACCGCACACGTTGGGAGACGACCTGCGGCGCGGGCCTGCCGGTGATCGCCACGCTCAACCGGTTGCTCGCCAGCGGCGACCCGGTGACGCGCATCGCCGGCGCGTTCAGTGGCACGTTGGGCTTCGTGATGAGCGGGCTGCAAGCTGGTCAACCCTTCAGCGCGGTCGTGCGTGAGGCGCACCGGCTGGGCTACACCGAACCTGACCCGCGCGACGATCTGGGCGGCGTCGATGTGGCGCGCAAGGCGCTGATCCTGGCGCGCGGCTTGGGCTGGCGTCTGGCGCTGGAAGATGTCGCGATCACGGGGCTTTACCCTGCGGAGATGGCCGCGCGCTCGGTGGCGGAGTTTATGGACGCGCTGCCCTCGCTCGACGCGCAGTTCCGCGCACAGGTGGAAGCGGCCGCGGCAAGCGGCAAGGTGTTGCGTTACGTTGCCGCGATTGCGGATGGACGCTGCACGGTCGGGCCAGCCGCGGTGGAAGCCAACAGCCCGCTGGGACATTTGCGCGGCGCCGACAACCTGGTGGAGTTTCATACGGGTTGGTATCAACCCACGCCGCTGGTCATCCAGGGGCGCGGGGCCGGGGCCGACGCCACCGCCGCGGGCGTGCTGAGTGATATTCTGGAATTAGCCTTGAAGTGATGACCTGGAACCTATGACCCGCTTGAGGGGAAAGATAAGACGATGAACAAGATCAAAGTTGGCGTGTTGGGCGCAACGGGCGCGGTCGGGCAACGCTTCGTGCAGATGCTGGAGGGACATCCGTGGTTTGAGATCACCGCGCTCTTTGCTTCGGAGCGCAGCGCAGGCAAACGCTATGTCGATGCCTGCCGCTGGAATCTGCGCGGCGACATGCCCGCGGCGGTGCGCGCCCTCATTGTCCAGGAATGCGAGCCTGGCGCGGATTGCCAGATCGTCTTTAGCGCGCTGCCTTCGGAGACGGCGGGCGAGATCGAGGAGGACTTTGCGGCCGCCGGCTATGCGGTGTGCAGCAACGCCCGCAATCATCGCTACGACGCCGACGTGCCGCTGCTGATCCCGGAAGTGAACCCGGAGCATCTGGCGCTGGTCGATCTGCAGAAGCGCAAGCGCGGGTGGAGCGGCTACATCACGACCAATCCCAATTGCAGCACCACGCATCTGGTTTCGGCGCTGCACCCGCTGCATGTGCGCTTTGGCGTCAAAAAGGTCTTTGTTGTCACCATGCAGGCCATCAGCGGCGCGGGCTATCCGGGCGTGAGCAGCATGGACATCCTCGACAACGTCGTCCCCTACATCAGCGGCGAGGAAGAAAAAATGGAGCAGAAGGAGCCGCAGAAGCTGCTCGGCGTTTTCGACGGGTCGGGCATCCGTTACGCTGACTTCGTGGTGAGCGCCCACTGCACCCGCGTGCCCACGCGCAACGGGCACCTGGAGGCGATCAGCATCGAGTTCGAAGATCAGCCGACGCAGGAGCAGATCTTTCAAGCGTGGCGCGAGTATCACCCGCTGGCGCAACAACTGAAGCTGCCGAGCGCGCCGCACCCTGCGATCCTCTACGACGAACGGCAGGATCGCCCGCAGCCACGCCTCGATCGCATGGCGGGCAGCGTGCCAGGCATGGCGACGGTGATCGGCCGGTTGCGCCCCGACCCGTTGTTCCATTTCAAGTTCGTCGTGCTCGGCCACAACACGATTCGCGGCGCCGCGGGCGGCAGCTTGCTCAACGCTGAATTGCTGGTAGCGCAGGGCTATCTCGGACAAGACCATGCACTTCTGGCAAAAAGCGCAACATTTGCGTAGAATATGTTAAACGGGTGGTCGTGACGACCGCAGCGCGACCACCCAATTTCACGAAAATCAGGGAAGGCGGCAGCCAAATCAGGTTGGAACCCGATCGGAGGAAAGCACGTGCCTTCACTATCTGCGAGTGCTGTACTGAGGAATGAGAAAACATCCATGTATGAAAATTTTGGGCGGGCATCGTTGGCAGACATCTGTGACGACTGGGTGATCTTCCGCAACCTGGAACCGGTCGACAAACGTGTGCCCGGTCTCAAACAGTCATTTTACGACATGGAGCTGCGCAGCGAGCAGATTCCACGCAAGCAGGATCGAGACTATGCCAAAGCCGCAGTCTGGTTTATCAACAAAATCCAGCAGGTGCGCGGTGTGCGTACGCCTATCAGCGAACTGCTCTTTCTGGGTGACACCTTATTCAACGATGGCCAGGCCTTCACCAACATGATCGACGTAAGCGGCTGGCGGGGCGCGTGTTTCATCGGCGCCGAACGGCTCGATCAGGAACCGACCCTCCGCATCGAG
Source organism: Candidatus Caldilinea saccharophila (assembly GCA_016710365.1). Taxonomy (GTDB): domain Bacteria; phylum Chloroflexota; class Anaerolineae; order Caldilineales; family Caldilineaceae; genus Caldilinea; species Caldilinea saccharophila. The sequence continues at coordinate 75,994 of JADJVW010000059.1, forward strand.
CAAGGAACGATTTCCATTGTCAACCGCTGGAGTGCGCTCGTCGATTGGCTCCATTCCCTCAAGGAGCTCGGCTTTCAACTGGACGCCAACACCGCCGTGGTCATTGACATCGACAAGACTGCGATTGGCGCCAAAGGTCGCAACGATAAAGTGATCGACCGCGCTCGGCTCGCTGGCATCTACCGCACCATGAACGCCGTACTCGGCGACGATTTCGACCAGGCGCGCTACGAGGAGCACTACAACGAGCTCAACCGCTCACGTTACCATCTGCTCACCGCCGACAACCAGGACTATCTTGCGTACATCTGCATGGTGCTTAACACGCAGATCATCAGCCTGGAAGAAGTGGTGCGGGAGGTGGAAAGCAAGAGTCTGGACAACTTCGAGCAGTTCATCCGTTGGGTGGACAGCCGGATGATGATCAACCCGGTGGCAGGCGAATTCCTGCGCGAAGTGCACGAAGCGGTCAACGGCAGCGTGCGCATTGGCGATCCGACGCCCTTCAAACGCTTCCGCCGCCAGGAATTCATCAGCACCATGGAGCACATGGGCAACATGCCCGACACCGCCAGCGTCCAGGAATTGCTGGAAAACGAGATCACAATCACCGAAGAAGTCTATCAACTGGGGCTTTGGCTGAAGGAGCGCCGGTGCGAGATTCTGTGCCTCAGCGATAAACCCGATGAGGCGTCGCGCCCCCATGCGCGCGTGTCGCCCGATCTGGCGCCGCTGCATCGTGCGCAGACGCATCGCGTCGGGGGGGATGTGCGGGTGGCTTTGCGTAACGAGTAGTACGTGATGCGTAACTCGACTTACTGACGTGGCGCCTTAGTTGCGAGAAAATCGGAGTAGAACATTCGAGTCTATCGTTCCAGGGATTTGAAATCAGATGAGTGAAAAGAAACCCGCCCCCAAACGACCAAACGATGCCAACAACCGGGAACAGGCCGGCACCTGGCGGCGGCAACTGGTTCAGCCGCGGCTGGTTCTGGATCGTGCTGGTGATCCTGCTTGTAATCGGTTCACGCTATTTATTCACCACGGTTCGGCGACGCCGCCAATCTGGTAGGGCTGAATCAGCTTGCCGGCCATGTCAATAAGGACGAAGTGCGCTCCATCGTAGTCCAGGGCGACACTGTCTATGTGCAGCTAAACAACGGGGATAAACTCCAGACGCGCAAAGAAAATGACGAGAGTCTGCTGGAGACATTGCGTTCGTTTGGCGTCAGCGAAGCAAAATTGCAGACGCTGCCCATCAAAGTGGAGAGCGCCCCCAACAGCAGCGCCATCTTTAGTTGGTTGCTGATGCTGCTGCCGATGTTGCTGGTCTTTGCTTTTTTCATTTTTATCATGCGCCAGGCAGGCGGCGGCGGCGGACAGAACCGCGCCATGCAATTTGGTCGCAGCCGCGCGCGCAAGATGGAAGGCGCCGACCGCCCAACCGTCACGTTCGCCGACGTTGCCGGCTCCGATGAAGCCAAACAGGAGTTGTTGGAAGTCGTCGAATTTCTCAAAGAGCCGCAGAAATTTGCCGCGCTGGGCGCGCGCATTCCCAAGGGCGTGTTGATGGTGGGTTCGCCCGGCACCGGCAAGACGTTGCTCGCCAAAGCAGTGGCCGGCGAGGCTGGCGTTCCCTTCTTTGCCAGTTCCGGCTCCGAGTTTGTCGAAATGTTTGTCGGCGTCGGCGCCAGCCGTGTGCGCGACCTGTTCGAGCAGGCCAAGAAAAATTCGCCGTGCATCATCTTCGTCGATGAGATCGACGCGGTGGGCCGGCATCGTGGCGCGGGGATGGGCGGCGGCAACGACGAACGCGAGCAGACGCTCAACCAGATCCTGGTGGAGATGGACGGCTTCGACACCGACACCAATATCGTCATCATCGCGGCCACCAACCGGCCCGATATTCTCGACCCGGCGCTGATGCGTCCCGGCCGCTTCGACCGCAAGGTGGTGGTAGATCGTCCCGACCGGCGTGGACGTGAGGCGATCCTCAAAGTGCACTCACGCGGCAAGCCGCTGACGCCCGATGTGGACCTCAACATCATCGCCGCGCAGACAGCCGGCATGGTGGGCGCAGACCTGGAAAATCTTGTCAATGAGGCGGCTATTTTGGCCGCGCGGCGCAACAAGCGCACCATCGGCATGTCGGAGTTTGTCGAGTCGATCGAGCGGGTCATGGCTGGCCCGGCGCGGCGCAGTCGTGTGCTCGACATCGAAGATCGCCGCGTGGTCGCCTATCACGAAGCCGGCCACGCGATCGTGATGGAGGAACTGAAATACACGGAAGGCGTCGGCAAGATCACCATCGTCAGCCGCGGCCAGACCCTGGGCTATGTGATGCCGCTGCCCGAAGAAGATCGCAACTTGCGCAGCCGCGCCGAGTACGAAGACACCATCGCCGGTTTGCTCGCCGGCCGCGTGGCGGAGGAACTTGTCTTCGAAGAGCCATCGACCAGTGCCGCCAACGACCTGGAGCGCGTCACCAAGTTGGCGAAAGCCATGGTCACGCGCTTTGGCATGAGCGATGTGATCGGTCCGATGCAGTTGAACCCGGGCGAATCCAATCCGTTTATGGGGATGGAGCTTGGCGAACAGCGCTCTTACAGTGAAGACGTGGCGCGCAAGATCGACCGCGAAGTGCGGCGCATCGTTGACAGCGCCTACAAGCGTGCGCGCGAAGTGCTGCAACGGCGCCACACTCATCTCGTCCAGGTGGCGGAAAGTCTCCTGGAAAAAGAAGTGATGGATCGCAAGGAATTCCTGGTTATCTTTGAAGGCGAATTGCCGGCTCCGCTGGCTGTGGGCGCAGATTAAAGAAAGACAATACTTCACGAAACTCACACGAAGTCACAAAGAACACAAAGAGCGCCATCTTCAACTTTGCGTCTTTGTGTGAGGCAAAATCGTGAACTACTGAAAGACGATATGTCGCGCAAATAGACCGCGGATGGCACGGATTAGACGGATTCTCGCGGATTTTATCTAAAAGTCACATCCAGGTTTTATCACCAAATCCGTGGTCTCGCAGGGCGAGCCGAACTGTTAGCCACCAATCAAGCAGGACGAGTTTCCAGAGAACTCGTCCTGCTTTTTTATACTTTAGAGCGCCACCGCAATCTCGGCGGCAATGGCGGCGTTGTTGCGGAGCAGCGCCAGGTTGGCGCGCAGACTGCGTTCGCCGGTCAACTCGGCAATGCGCGTCAGCAGGAAGGGCGTCACTTCGGCGGAGCGCAGGCCGCGCGTTGCCGCCTCTTGCACCGCCTGCGTGATGGCCGGCTCGATTTCGACGGCGGGGATTTCCATTTCCACCGGGATCGGCGCGGTGACGAGCAGCCCGCCGGGCAGGCCAAGCTGCTGCTTGGCGCGCCAGATCGCGGCCACCTCCGCGGCTGTGTCACAACGTACATCCACGGCCAGCCCGCTGCTGCGGCTGTAAAAGGCCGGGAACACGTCCGTCCCGTAGCCGACGACGGTGACGCCCTGCGTTTCCAGATATTCGAGCGTGGCGGGCAGGTCGAGAATGGCTTTGGCGCCGGCGCAAACGACGATGACCGGCGTCTGCGCCAGCTCCTGCAGGTCGGCGCTGATGTCGTCGCCCGCGCCGCGATGCACACCGCCGATGCCGCCCGTAGCAAAGACGCTGATGCCAAAACGCTGCGCCACCCACATGGTGGCAGCCACGGTGGTGGCGCCGTCGAGCCGCCGCGCCGCCACAATCGGCAGATCGCGACGGCTGACTTTGCGCACCGCAGTTGAGGTCGCCAGGTGGAGCAGCTCGGCTTCGCTCAGCCCGGCGCGCAATTCTCCGCCGATAACCGCGATTGTGCGCGGCTCGGCCCCGCGGCCCCGTACGATCGCCTCCATTTCCTGCGCCAGCGCTAAATTATGTGGATAGGGAAGACCATGCGCGATCACGGTGGATTCGAGCGCGACCAATGGTGTGTGCAACGACATGGCAGAATTCCTTTTCAGAATGTTGATGGCAAGAGTTGGCTACGCGCGTGGGCAAGCACATCAGCGGCTGTGGCGACAGGCAAACCGCCGCCCTGAGCGTACTCAGGCCGTCCGCCGCCGCGACCACCAAAGGCAGCGAGTGTATCGCGCAGCAAGTCGCCCACGTGCAGCGTCAGGTCGTCGCTGCGGCAAAAAATCACCGTCAGTTTGTCACCGGCCGTCGAGGCCAGCAAGCCGACCACTTGGGAATGCGTGCGCAGCAACGCCGCCATCTGCTTTAACGCATCCGCAGACCGATCAGCCGATAGGGATTCAATCAGCGCCATGCCGTTGCTGCGGCGCGCCGGCCAGCAGTTCGGCGACTTCGTAGGCGAGAAGCTGCTCCTGGAGCGCCGCGGTTTGCCGCTGCAAGTCACGCACCTGGCTTTGCAGACGCTGCGTCATGGCCGGCACGGCGGCGGGTTCGGTACTGAAGAGCGCGGCGCTTTCCAGCAGCAGGCGATGTTTCTGTTGGTAGTCGCGCAGCGCGCGCATCCCGCACAGGAAGGTGATACGCGTCTGCGCGCGCCGTCGTTCTTGATGCAGCAGCTTGATGGGCGCAATTTCGGCGGTCGTGCGCACGTGCGTGCCGCCACACGCTGAATAGTCGTAGCCATCGATTTCGACGATGCGAATTTGCCCGCTGACAGCCGGCGGACGTCGGAGCGGGAGCTTTGCCAGCTCGCGATTGTCGACAAAATAGGCGCGAATCTCCAGCGCATAGTAAGCCAGTGTGTTGGCTTCCCGTTCGACTTCAGCCCAGATGTCAGGATCGAGCGCAGGGACATCCAGATCCAGGGTGGATTCTTCGCGGCCAAAGTGCACCGAAACAGTCTCGAAGCCAAAGCGTTGGTGCAGCAACTGAGAGAGCAGATGCTGGCCGGAATGCTGCTGCATGTGATCGTAGCGTCGCGCCCACTCGATGGCGCCGGCCACCACATCGCCGACGGCAAATGAAGGAGCGTCAGCCAGCACGTGCAAAATGGCGCCTTGCTCGGCGATGACATCGATGACAGCGACGCCGCCCAGGCGGCCGGCGTCGTGCAGTTGTCCGCCCGAAGTCGGGTAGAAGCACGTCTGATTCAGCACAGCAGCTGGCTTGCCTTCCCGTTCCAACAGGGCGACTACCTCAGCCTCAAAACGTTGCTGATAGGGATCGAGATAATCCAGCCGTTGCGTCATAAAGCCGTTTGTCCCTGTGAAACAATGGAAAGTGGGTGCTTGTAGGCTACAATACAGGGCATCACAAACCTATCCTGAGGAGGGAAATTTATGCATCTGTTTTTGATTCGCCACGGACAAAGCTATGTCAACCTGCCTGATTGGTCGGGCACAAACTGGGATCAACCGTTGACGGAGCTGGGCCAACGCCAGGCGACGGCGCTGGCGACCTGGTTGCCGCAACGCGTCGAGCAAGCCGCCGCGATTTACGCCAGTACGATGTTGCGCGCACGTGAGACGGTCGCGCCGCTGGCCAGCATGTATGGTCAGCCGATCCGTTTCGACGACCGGGTGCGCGAGATCGGCAACAACCGCTTCGACCATACTCCGTGGGGCGTTGACGATCAGCCGGGCGAATTTTCCAGCTTCTGGGCCAGCGAACGCCCTTTCGCCCCCGTCATGAAGGAGCCGCTCAGCGAAACGCTGATGCATTTTCGCGCGCGAGTAGGCGCCTTTATCGAGGAGCTGGCCGAAGCACATGCTGGGGAGCAGGTGCTCGTCATCTGCCACGGCGGTGTGATCGAATTCGCCTTTGATCATATCTTCAACATCGGCCCCTGGCGGCGCTGTGAAGTGTGGACGCATAACACCGGCGTCACGCATTTTGAATATGTCGAGCATCCGCGGCGCGAAGTGTGGCGTTTGCGCAGCCACGACAGCATCGACCATCTGACTTCCGAGCTACTGTCATAAAAAGCATGTTTTTGCTTTAGAAGTAGGCCGTATAATCAATCTGTGAAATCTGTGAAATCTGTGAAATCTGTGAAATCTGTAGATAAAAAAATTCTAAGATCATCCACAGATTTCGCAGATGACACCGATTGCAGTGCTTTATCCAAGCTGCACGTGAACTGATCAGGCCAGATGCAGCGTCTCCACCGCGGCGCCGTCGGCTGCTTTGGTCATGTAAACTTCCGGCCAGATGCTGGTCGCCTTTGGATAGTGCTCGAAGATGGCGTCCGCCACTGCTTGCTCGAAGCCTGGCTTGACCAGCGCCACCGCGCACCCGCCAAAGCCCGCGCCGGTCAGCCGGGCGCCAAAGCAGCCGTCAGCGCTGTGCATGGCCTCAACCATGGCGTCCAACGCCGCGCTGCTGACCAGGTAATCGTCGCGCAGGCTGGCATGGCTGGCGTCCATCAAGCGCCCCACCTCCGTTAGATTGCCAGCTTGAAGGGCGTCGACGGTCAGCAGCACCCGTTCATTCTCTGACACTACATGGCGACAGCGGTGATATACATTATCAGCAGGGCGCGGTTGGCTTCCAGTTGGGCGCTGGTGACATCGCGCAGCGCGCGGATGCCGGGCAGCGCTTGTTGCAGCAAGGCCACACCCTGCTCGCATTCGCTGCGCCGCTCGTTGTAGGCGCTGGAAGCCAGCGAACGGCTGGCGCGCGTGTTGCCGATCACCAATGCAGCCTCTTCCGGCATCGGCACCAGTGTGTACTCGAGCGAGCGGCAATCGATCAAGAGCGCATGATTTTCGCGCCCCAGTTGGCTGATGAATTGATCCATGATGCCACAGTTGACGCCGACGAAGTGATTTTCGGCGCGCTGGGCAAGCTGGGCGATGCGTGGGCCAGACAAGAGATCGCTCTGCCCGGCGGCGGCTAAAAAGGCGTGGGCGGCGGCAATTTCGAGCGCAGCCGAACTGCTCAAGCCACTGGCGCGCGGGACGTTGCCGCCGAAAACGGCATCGATGCCTGTCAGCCGGATGCCCTCCTGTTCGAGGCTCTGCGCCATGCCTTGGATATAGTTGAGCCACAATTGGTCGGGCGCAAAGCGCAGCGCATCCAGATCGAACACGCCGCTCTCGCCGAATTCGACCGAATAGAGGCGGACCTGGCGATCGGCGCGCGGGCGCAAGACAAAGCGCACGTCACGCTTGAGCGCCACCGGCAAGACAAAGCCATCGTTGTAATCGGTGTGCTCGCCGATCAGGTTGACGCGTCCAGGCCCGCGACTCACGTAGTGCGGCGCAGCCCCAAACCGTTGCCGGAATTCCTGAATTAACGCTTCGGTTCGATCATCTTGTAAGGTGGTCATGCGTCCCTGGCTCTCCAATGCTTGCGTGCTTCCGTTTAAGTTTCTGCGTGCAATAGACCTCAGCAAAAGCGAGATCGTTTCGTTGCGTTCTATTATACCCACAAAGATAAAGGAGGCATATCAGCAGGGCGCGCCCAATTGTGCGATCACAAAGAGATTCAGATTCCCTTCCTTGCCGTCGGCGCGGAAAGTATTGACGACGGCCAGTCCACACTCCGCCGCCAGCCGTTCGATTTCCTCCAAATCCAGGTTGTGGACGTAGCGCACCGCCGGCGCGCCCTGGTTCCAGGGCAGCAGCGCATCGCCTGGCTCCACATCCGCTTCACTCAACCCGATTGCTTCCCACGCCAGCAACCGCTGGGCAAAGCGTGGCGCGCTGAGAAATTGCCAGGTCGAGAGCGCCAGCAAACCATGGGGCGTCAGCAAACCGGCCATTTCCGCCACCAAACGCCGGCGCAGGTCGTAACCTGGGAAATGATGGAGCACGGCCAGACAGACGATCGCATCGTAGCGCGTTGCATCGTGGCGCATGAACCAGTTTGCTTGCGCCAAATCGACTTGCGCAAAGCGACAGGTCAGTCTCTCCAGATCGGCAGTCTGGGCAGCGGCCAGGTCGAGCAGACGTTCGTCAGCATCGACTCCGAGGTAGGCGCCGGCGATGCCTCGCTGCGCCAGCGCCCGCGCCAAGCGCCCGTTGCCGCAACCGACGTCCAAGATGCGGGCGGGCGCCGGCAGTTGGGCGCGCAATATCTGCGCCAGGGTTGTCATCCCCTCCGGCAGCCCTTGGCGTGTGCGATCGAATTCGTCGGCGACGGTGGCATAAAAGCGGCGGTTCAAGTCAAGCAACTGTTGTTGGACAGCCTGACGCATCTCCGAAAGTCCTCCTTGCCAAATTCAGCTATGGTATACTGTGCGCAAGATTCGGTTGGCAGCGGTGTAGGGACTCGACGCACGGAGGGTTTGCGATGGTCACACCTATTTACACTCTGTTCGACACGCCCGTCAAGGCGCGCATGTCCGCTACAGATTATATCGCCTCGCCGCAAAGCGAGCACAAGTCAGACCTGATTGAAGGAGTCTTTGTGATGGCGTCCCCAGCTTCTTTTGGGCATGAAGATGTAATGATGTTTTTCGGCGCGCTTCTGCGTTTGTTTGTCAATCAGCGCCAATTGGGTGTTGTGTTGGGGTCAAACGCTGCTTACCGGCTCAACGACGCAAACGTCTATCAACCCGACGTCTCCTTTTTGAGCACCGGACGCTTATACCTGGCTGGCGAAGTCTATGTCAACGGCGCGCCAGACCTGGCCGTCGAGATCATCTCCCCCAGCAGTCGGCAGTACGATTCGGTCGAGAAGCTTGTCAATTATGGGCGCTTTGGCGTGCAGGAGTACTGGCTGGTCGATCCGCTCCAGCGCACGATCACGCTCTACGGCAATGTGGGCGGCCAACTCGTCGTAATTCCCCCAGCAGACAGCGTGTTGCGCTCGCGGCTGCTGCCTGGTTTCTGGCTGCGCCCAGAGTGGGTTTTTCCATCTGAAGGTCAAGTTCGCCCCGGTGAATTGGAAATCGCCCGCCAACAAGGGCTGATTTGAGGCAGTGATTGAAACGTATTCTTGCGCCGGAGGAAATTCCGGCTGATGTCATTAAAAAGGTCGAAGTCTGGCAGGCAAAACGGCGCGACTTCGAGCCGGCCCACCATGCGGCAGCGCTCTACGCCATTTTTCAGGAAGTGCTTGCTATCCCCGAGGACGCGTGGCCTGAACACAATGGCTTACAGGCAGTGCTGGTGCGCTATCCCAAAGAGGGGAAGGGGCTTTATTCCAAAGCCAACCTGATCGCCGGCTATCGCTTTCTGGTGGCCGAGGGCGACATCGAGGCGGACCCGCTGCTGGAGAAACGCATCCGCATGAAGCCGATGCGCACGCAAAGCGGCGTGGCGCCCGTAACAGTGCTGACCGCGCCCGCGGGCTGTCCGGGCAAGTGCATTTTTTGCCCCGACGACTGGCGCATGCCCAAGAGCTATATCTACGACGAGCCAGGCTGCCAGCGCGCCGAACGCGACGGTTTCGACCCCTTCAAGCAGACGCTGGGGCGCATCCAGTCCTTCGAGAGCATCGGCCATGACGCCAGCAAAGTGGAACTGCTGATCCTGGGCGGTACGTGGAGCGCGTACAGCCGCGACTATCGCGAGTGGTTCGTGCAACGCTGCTTCGACGCCATGAACGCGGCGGGCAATCCGGCGCAGGCAACCTCGGACTCGCTGGCGGCAGCCCAGGCAGCCAACACAAACGCGCTGCACCGCAACGTCGGCCTGGTCATCGAGACGCGCCCGGACTGGATCACGCCAGATGAGATCGTCCATCTGCGCAAGCTGGGCGTGACCAAGGTGCAGATCGGCGTGCAGAGCCTGGACGACGAGATCCTTACGCTCAACCAGCGCGGGCACGATGTTGAGGCCGTGCGCCGTGCGCTGGGACTGCTGCGCACGGCCGGCTTCAAGCTACATCTGCACTGGATGCCCAATCTTTACGGCGCCACGCCAGCCAAAGATCGCGCCGACTTTGCACGCTTCTTCGCGGACCTGGCGATCCGCCCCGACGAACTCAAGATCTATCCGTGCTCGCTGATTGCAGAGACCGAACTCTACGCACGCTATCTCGCTGGCGACTACCAACCCTACAGTGAGGCTGCTCTCGTCAACCTGCTGGCCGATGTCAAGCCGACGATCCCGCCCTACACGCGCGTCAACCGGCTCTTCCGCGACATCCCGGCGCATCATATTCAGGCGGGCGTCAAATTGAGCAACTTGCGTCAGGTGGTGCATGACGAATTGGCGCGCCGCGGCCAACACTGTGGCTGTATCCGTTGTCACGAGATCCGCCGCCGCGAGGTTGCGCTGGAACAGCTTGAGCTGCGCGTCCATTCCTACATAACCGACCTGACGCAGGAGTACTTTCTGCACTTTGTCACAAATGACCTTGCCAGCGAGCCGGGCTTGATCGCTGGCTTCCTGCGCCTCAGCCTGCCCAACGAAGCACAGGGCGGCAGCCGCGCCTTCCTGCCGGAGATCGCGGGCAGCGCCATGATCCGCGAGGTGCACGTCTACGGCCCGGCGTTGAGCATCGGCGCGGAGAGCGACGGGCGGCCGCAACATGCCGGCCTGGGCACGCGTCTGCTCGACGCCGCGCGCCAGATCAGCCATGAGGCCGGTTTCGAGCGCATCAGCGTAATTGCGGCCACCGGCACGCAGCGCTACTACGCCAGTCGCGGCTTCAGCGCCGGCGAACTGTACATGACCGCCGCTGCGCTGAAACGCACTAGCCAACAATACTGGCAACTGACAACAGGAGAGGCGCACTCGTCGAGTGCGCCTCTCCTGTTGTGAAGCATAGTAAGGAAAGGCGGCCTGGATGTTCCGAGGCCGCCTTTCACAGCTTGCGTCTAGCGACGCGTCACCGTCGGCAGGTAGATGAAGTTGCTCATGCCGGGCATCGTCGGCTCCTCGGTGGGCGGCAGCGATGTCGGCACACAAGGGATGTCGAGACCTTCCTGCTCGGCGTATGCGCTCTGTTGGAAGATCAACCGGACAACACGCGGGCTGGACGAATCGTTTTGGAAGGTGAACTGGACGTCGACGCCCGCAGCAAGGTTCAAGTCCAGACTCTCGATGACCGTGTTGCCATTGACCAGTTGTGCGACGTAGGCGCCGGGGATGTTGGTCAGCACCGTCCATTCAACATCGCCCGTGTTAGTGCAGGCTGGCGCCAGCGCAATCGACAGGCCGCTGACGCACGACTCAGGGCCAACCTGCTCCAACACCTGCGTCCCCTGGAAGAAGACCCGCACCACATTGGGGATATAAGCATCGGCAGTGAAGGCGAAGCTCTGCGGCGTATTAGCGGTCAGGCTGAGCGGCACGCTCTCGATGATCTGGCCGCCCGGGCTGGTGAGTTGCGCCACATAGGCGCCGGTGCGGGTTGCAGTCGCCTGCCAGACCAATCCCTCATTTTCGACGCATTGGGTGGCCAACACCACCGTGGGCAAATCGGCAATGCAGCTCTCGAACGGGCTTTCTTCCTGAGCAACGAGCGCGCCGTTATAGAGGACGCGCACGAGGTCAAGCGTGGTCGGATCGCCGCTGTAGGTGAAGGTCTGCGGCGTATTGGCCGTCAGGTTGAGGTTGAGCGAACTGACGACGCCGCCGCCGATCACGAACTGGGCGACGTAAGCCCCGGTCTGACTGACGTTGACCGTCCAGGTGCGCACGTCATCGACGCAGACGCTGCTGAGCGCACCGGTGGGTGGCGGCGCGCAGCTCTCGAAGGGGCCGATCTCCTGGGCGACGCCGTTGCCATTGAAGGTGACGCGCACTAGCGTCAGCGTCGTCGGGTCGCCGCTGTAGGTGAAGGTCTGGTTGGTGTTGGCGACCAGGGTGAGCGGCGTCGAAGCGACCACGATGTTGTTGATGACGAACTGAGCTACATAGGCGCCGCTCTGGCTGGAGTTGACCGTCCAGGTGCGCGTATTATCGACGCACACACTGCCGAGCGTGACTGCCGGCGCGGTGACGCAATCCTCGTACGGGCCGCTTTCCTGCGCCACGAGGTTGCCGTTGAAGGTGATCTCCACGCGGTCAAGCGTCGTTGGATCGCCGCTGTAGGTGAAGGTCTGCGGCGTATTGGCCGTCAGGTTGAGGTTGAGCGAACTGACAACAGCGCCGTCGATCACGAAGCGCACCACATAGGCGCCCGTCTCGCTCGCCACCGCCGTGAACGTCCGCACACCCTCTGCACACACGCTGGTAATCGAGCCGCTTGGCGTGCAACTGTCAAACGGACCGGTGTAGGTGGCGACGGTGGCGCCGTTGTAGAGCAGCGTCACGCTGGTCAGCAGCGTCGAGTCGCCAGTATAGGGTACATTAACCGGTGTGTTCGCCGTCAGGTTCACCGGCGCATTCGTCACATTCGCTCCGGCCGCGAAGCGCACCACATAGGCGCCCGTCTCGCTCGCCACCGCCGTGAACGTCCGTACACCCTCTGCACACACGCTCGTCAACGAGCCGCTTGGCGTGCAACTGTCAAACGGACCGGTGTAGGTGGCGACGGTGGCGCTCGTTGTAGAGCAGCGTCACGCTGGTCAGCAGCGTCGAGTCGCCAGCATAAGGACATTAACCGGTGTGTTCGCCGGAAGCGCACCACATAGGCGCCCGTCTCGCTCGCCACCGCCGTGAACGTCCGTACACCCTCTGCACACACGCTCGTCAACGAGCCGCTTGGCGTGCAACTGTCAAACGGACCGGTGTAGGTGGCGACGGTGGCGCCGTTGTAGAGCAGCGTCACGCTGGTCAGCAGCGTCGAGTCGCCAGTATAGGGTACATTAACCGGTGTGTTCGCCGTCAGGTTCACCGGCGCATTCGTCACATTCGCTCCGGCCGCGAAGCGCACCACATAGGCGCCCGTCTCGCTCGCCACCGCCGTGAACGTCCGTACACCCTCTGCACACACGCTCGTCAACGAGCCGCTTGGCGTGCAACTGTCAAACGGACCGGTGTAGGTGGCGACGGTGGCGCCGTTGTAGAGCAACGTCACGCTGGTCAGCAGCGTCGAGTCGCCAGCATAAGGGACATTAACCGGTGTGTTCGCCGTCAGGTTCACCGGCGTATTCGTCACATTCGCTCCGGCCGTGAAGCGCACCACATAGGCGCCCGTCTCGCTCGCCACCGCCGTGAACGTCCGCACACCCTCTGTACACACGCTGGTAATCGAGCCGCTTGGCAGGTTCGGGTTACAGTAGCTAGAAGGGTCGGTTGCCGACATATTGGGGAATCTGTACTGTGCCGATGTTGGTGTAAGCCGGGCTGCCAGGCGCACCTGCGTTGCCCTGGCGGCAGACATTAGGCACGATCTGCAAGCCTGGAACCGGCCCAGGGTTGCTCAAGTTGAGCGACGCACCGGCGGCTGTGTAGAGCCAGACTTCGCCCGGCTGCAACAGTCCATTGCCGTCGCCTTTGAGATCACCGCTGACGACGGAGGTGAAGATGGGATTGACGCCCGGAATGTTGTCGGTGACGGTGATCTCGCTGAGCGGGATATCTACATTGCCGGTATTCGTGATGCGATAGGTCCACGTGACCGGTGCACCCGGCGCAATGACCGGAACACCCGCGGCATCGGGATTGTTGGCGTCGGCGCCATTGGTGAACTTGATGATATCGATATCGGGCGTCTGCGCACCGTTGCAGAAGACGTCCCAATCCTGGCCGCCTGGTCCAAGGATGCCGGGGGCATTGACCTGGTCACCACCAACCCAGGCGACCTGAACACCGTTCTCATCAAAGACCCCAATCGACAGATCGACGTGAACCTCGCGGTTGCTGCCGTTGTCCTGCCACTCCGAGACGGGCGGATAGGGCACAAGCAGGTTCAGATCGCCAGTCTGGTTGACAGAGATCTCGGTGAAGACCACATCTGGAGACAGCGGCTGGCGCGCGCACATAGCCGTCCAGGCTCCAGCCAGCGCGCATACCAGTGGTCCAGATGCGATCGCCGCGTGTAGAGCAACTGTTATAGATAGCCGGCACTGAAAAGGTGAAACTTGGGCCGCTGTTGGGATCGGCCCACGTACGCGTGTCGCGTGGGGTCAGATCGGTTTGTGCGCGCGCGGCTGGCGCAAATAGAAAACTTGTGGAGAGAAACGCAAGCGTCAGCAGAAACGCCCACCCGATGATCGGCCCCAGGCCGATTTCTCTCTTCGATGTTGAATGTACCATTGGTCTTGTTCCTTTCCCTATACAACAAAGCCCGATTCGGAAGCAGATTGCACAACAATTAAGAGAGCGCTAACCGCTCACCTGCAGTGCAAGAATCACCACGAGACACCGCAACCAATTTCTGACGAAGAACTACGTCAATTGTCCTGTTGCACTGTTAATCATACTCCAACTTCTTTGAACTGCAACCTGCTTGTTTTTCTGCACGGCAATAAAGTCTCGCAGCGCATACAGCAGCTTATTTGTACGCCGGCGCCATGCAAATTCCGATGGGTGGATTGAGTTCGGCTTACTCTGACTGAAACGTGTAGGGATCGTCAAGCACGCCCATCCACTTGGCTGCCTATATCCTAAAGCTAATCTTGCTATCCTGCGCTTTCAGTTCGCTTACAGAAGATAGCAACACTTATTGGCAACTTCGATACCAGAAAGTCTCTCCAAGCGCATAGCAAGTCGATCTAGTGCTCTATTCTGCAAAGATTTACTACCTGGAGAGAGCGGCGTATGTAAATAGGAGGGGCAAATAAGGAGAGGGATGAGGCAATCGCCTCATCCCTCTCCGGCGAACAAAGATCGCAAATTAACGCAGCACTGCCGGCAGGAACAGGCGCTGATTAAAGTTAATCTGTGGCTCCGTAGTTGGGTCGAGCGCGGTGGGGAACTCGCTTTCACCACCCACATCGACGGCGGTGTTTGTGACGGTGTAAGTGGCTTGGCCGTTGACAACGACTTCCACAGCACCGCCGCTGCCTTCAACGGCCCAGCGTTCGGCGTCTACTCCCACTTCCGTCACTGTGTAGACGCCGGGCAGGAGATCTGACCACGTATAACTGCCGCCGCTTCCATCAAAGGAGTGCAAGCGCCTGCTTCGTTCCCATTGGGGAAGGAAGGGCCTGCAATGCAAAGTGTGAATTGCACGGCTTCTTGAACTACATCACCCCACACGACAACTTTGGTTACAGTCAGGCTACCTACCGGCGTCGGTGTTTCGCTTGGCGTTGGTTCTGGCGTCACCGTTTCAGTCGGCGTCACCGTCTCGGTTGGCGTTACCGTCTCAGTCGGTGTGGGATCGGTGGGCGTCGGTTCTGGCGTCACGGTTTCAGTCGGCGTCTCGGTTGGCGTCTCAGTCACCGTTTCAGTCGGCGTGGGATCGGTGGGCGTCGGTTCTGGCGTCGCGGTTTCAGTCGGCGTCTCGCTTGGCGTCTCAGTCGGCGTGGGGATCTGTGTGTTTGTAAACGTGCAACTCACGACCTGACCTGGCTGCAGGTTGATCGTCACCGGGTTCGGCAGTGCTGATACTGTCGACTCTTCGTTGATGCTTTCACAAGTGATGTCCTCAAGCGTCCAACCGGTCGTCGTCATCTCGGCAATCGAGTAAACGCCCGGGAACAGCAGGCCGCTGTCGAACGGTGCAGCGCTGTCGGTCAAGGCGAAATCGATCGTGGCCTCGCCCTTGCGCAACGTGAAATCGAAGACATCGGCCGCGCCAGCCGGCTCGGTCACTTTGTCCACGATGATGCGTCCACCGCGCACGTTGCCAAAGGTGACGCTGGTTTCCTGTTCGCTGCTCACGGTGAAGCTCTGGCACAGATTGACCGTCGGCAACCAGCCGTCGACTTCAGCTTCGCACACCGTATACGCGCCGGGCGCCAGCTTTTCAAAGTTTACAAAGCCGCCTTCTGCGCCAGTCACACCGCTGGCAAGCGGCAGTTCGCCTTCCTCACGCGCCTCGGCGAAGACATCCATCTGCCAGCCGCTGATCGGCGCCTCATTCTCATCTTGCACGCCGTTAGCGTTTGTATCGTCAAATTTGCAGACAGACGCACTGCCCTTGCACAGCAGATGGTTGGCCGTGTGTCCGGCGATGCTCAGCACATGCGTGCCGCTTTTCTGCTGCCATTGCGTGTTGTCATCGCTGATGAACTTGCGCAGTGTGCCTTCCTCACTGACCGGGAAGACTTTGGTTTCCCCTGCCTGAAAAAGCCCCAATTTCACAAAGGAATTGGCTTTGCCATAGATGTCATAGGCGATGTAAGCGTCCCCGGCGGACTTATTGACCACTGTCAGCCGGAAGACCTGTTGCTCCGGGTTATAGCAACTGCCAAATGACGGGCTGGAGAGTGGCGGCGGCGCAACCATCAGTGGGCCATCGGCAGCCTGAGCCGAAGGCGCCCCCAGCAAGAGAAAAGGCAGCATAAGCATCGATGCCAGTATCGTGCGACCAAGTGATTTTTGCAGCAATGTGGTAATCGTTTTAGGAATATGCATAGTTGTCCTCCGGATTCAACTTGCCCTATAAGGACGGCCTTTATTTATCTATACAATTATCTTACAGCGAAATTTACGCGTTCTGCCTTTCTAAATACTGTCAATATGTGCAGCTAACTTGGGTGCGTTCCAAAATTTGGCGAGAACGTCCCCGGCACTGGTCAGGAGGACTTGGTTAAACAGGGCACGCCTGACCAGCGCCGGGGACGTAACAAAAACTCGACACACGCCCAGCTAACCTTATACGTTCTTTATGGTCACAGGTTTTCGTCAGTAAAATGAAAGAAAACAACACGAAACCTTACGCTATAAGTCAAAATTAAAAGGAAGCTTCTGGGGAGTCCGCGATTATACATATCTGACCCTGTGATAGTTAGGTCTATCTCTCTGCCTGTTGGTATCATTAGAATCTATTTAGGTCTCCGACAATTGAATTTGACGGCGCCCCTACGCGGCGCTGCCAGCGTACGCATCAGATTATCAGCAGAAAGGATCCGCTCATGGCTGTGCAGGATTATTTTGGCGCAAAAGACACCTTTGACACCGGCAGCGGCAACGCGGTCATCTATCGTCTCTCCGCCCTGGAAAAACATGGCTTCAACATTGGCCGCCTGCCCTTCTCGATCCGCGTTCTGCTCGAAGCCGCTCTGCGGCAAGCCGACGGCTTCGAGATCACCAAGGAAGCCGTCGAGACCATTGCGGCGTGGCGCTCGGAAAGCGCCGGCAAGGTCGAGATTCCCTTCAAGCCCGCGCGCGTGATTTTGCAGGATTTCACCGGCGTGCCCAGCGTGGTCGATCTGGCCGCACTCCGCAACGCCATGGCGCGCATGGGCGGCGATCCCAACAAGGTTAACCCGCTCGTGCCGGTCGATCTCGTCATCGACCACTCGGTGCAGGTCGATCAATTTGGCAGCGTGCTGGCGCTCTTCTACAACGCCGAGCGCGAATTCGAGCGCAACCGCGAGCGCTATGAATTCCTGAAGTGGGGACAGGAAGCTTTCGACAACTTCCGCGTCGTGCCGCCCGCCACCGGCATCGTGCACCAGGTCAATCTCGAATACCTGGCCAGCGTGGTGGTGCAGCGCACCAATGGCGAGGCCATCGCCTATCCCGACTCGCTGGTCGGCACCGACAGCCACACGACGATGATCAACGGCCTGGGCGTGCTTGGCTGGGGCGTTGGCGGCATCGAAGCCGAGGCGGTCATGCTGGGGCAGCCGATCTACATGCTCCTGCCGGAAGTCGTCGGCTTCAAGCTGAACGGCGAACTGCCGCAGGGCGCCACTGCCACCGACCTCGTGCTGCGCGTCACGGAGATGCTGCGGGCGAGGGGCGTGGTGGGCAAGTTTGTCGAGTTCTACGGGCCAGGCCTGGGCAAGCTAAGCCTGGCCGATCGCGCCACCATCGCCAACATGGCGCCGGAATATGGCGCCACCATCGGCTTCTTCCCCGTCGACGAGGAGGCGCTGCGCTATCTCGTCGGCACGGGCCGCAGCGAAGAGCAGGTCGAGTTGGTTTCTCGCTATTGCAAGGAGCAGGGTCTCTTCCACACGGCGGACGCGCCTGACCCGGACTTCTCCGACACGCTCGCCCTGGACATGAGCACGGTTAAACCGGCGCTGGCCGGCCCCAAACGCCCACAGGATCGCATCGACCTGGACGGCATGAAGGCGATGTGGAACGCAGCGCTCATCGCTCCGGTGGGGCCGCGCGGCTATGGGCTGGAACGCAACGCGCTGGAGACGCGCGTCGAAGTGCAATTTGCCGGTCGCGAGTTTGAATTGAAGCACGGCGATGTGGTGATCGCCGCCATTACTTCCTGCACCAACACCAGCAACCCCAGCGTGATGGTCGGCGCCGGGTTGCTGGCCAAGAAAGCCGTCGAGCGCGGCCTGGATATCAAGCCCTGGGTGAAGTCGAGCATGGCGCCCGGCTCCAAGGTCGTCACGCGCTACCTCGACGAAGCCGGGCTGACGCCCTATCTGGAGGCGCTCAACTTCCACACCGTCGGCTACGGCTGCACCACCTGCATCGGCAACAGCGGCCCTCTGTCCGCGCCGATCAGCCAGGGAATCAAGCAGGGCGATCTGGTGGCCGCGGCGGTGCTTTCGGGCAATCGCAACTTCGAAGGCCGCGTCAGCCCGGATGTGCGCGCCAACTTTCTGGCCTCGCCGCCGCTGGTCGTGGCCTATGCGATTGCCGGCACCGTCAACATCGATATGGAAACCGAACCGCTTGGCTATGACCCCAACGGCAACCAGGTTTATCTGCGCGATGTATGGCCGACCCAGGACGAGATTCAGCAAACGATCCGCCGCGCACTCAAGCCGGCGATGTTCCGCGAGCAATACGCCAATGTTTTCGACGACAACGAGGAATTCAACGCGGTTAAGGTGGCAGGCGGTGAACTCTTTGCCTGGGCGCCAACCAGCACCTACATCAAGGAGCCGCCTTTCTTCACGATCACGCGTGCCGTGCCGCCCGTGCAGCCGATCGTCGGCGCACGCGTGCTGGCCGTGATGCCCGACAGCACCACCACCGATCACATCAGTCCCGCAGGCAACATTGCACGCAATAGCCCGGCTGCTCGCTATCTGGAAGCGCACGGCGTGCCGCGCGAGGAGTGGAACAGCTACGGCTCGCGCCGCGGCAATCACGAAATCATGATGCGCGGCACCTTTGCCAACATTCGCATCAAGAACCAGATGCTCGACGGCGACGAAGGCGGCGACACCGTCTACATCCCGACGATGCAAAAGATGCCGATCTGGGACGCGGCCGAAAAGTATGTGGCGGATGGCACGCCCTTGATCGTACTGGCCGGCAAGGAGTATGGCACCGGTTCCAGCCGCGACTGGGCGGCCAAGGGTGTGCAGCTTCAGGGCGTGCGCGCCGTCATCGCCGAAAGCTTCGAGCGCATCCACCGCAGCAATCTGGTCGGGATGGGCATCCTGCCGCTCCAGTTCAAGGCGGGCGCGCAGAGTCTCGGCCTCACCGGTTTCGAGACCTTCGACATCCTTGGCCTCAACGAAGAAATGCATCCCGGCCAGGTTTACACCGTGCGCGCCACTTCGCCTAACGGCCTCGTGACCGAGTTCACTGCCGTCAGCCGCATCGACACCCCGGTCGAAGTCAATTACTACAAAAATGGCGGCATTTTACAGACGGTGCTGCGGCGCATGGCGGATTAACTCAGGAAAATTGAGAGATTAAGAGATTGGAGATTGGGTAAGGTGCTCGCTGCCTTTTACAATCCCACAATCTCTTAATCGCGTAATCTCCAATTCTCCAATCTCCATTTCAAGGAATAACGATCGATGACAACGACTGCAACCAAGTACAAACTTTCCGGCTGGGACTTGTCCGAACTGTTGTCAGAACCGACGGAAACCGAAATTTCCGCGCGTGTGGCTGATATCGAGGAAGAAGTCAGCACGTTTGAAGGGCTGCGCAGCCGGCTGGAAAGCGCAACGTTGGCCGCGGACGAGCTGCTGGTGGCCGTGGCGCGCTATGAATCGATCATCCGCAAGAGCTGGACGCTTGGCTACTATGGGATGCTCTGGTTCTCGGCCGACACGCAGTCGACCGCGGCCGTGACCTTTCAGAACCGCATGCAGCAGGTGATGACCTCGATCCAGAATCGCCTGCTCTTTTTCGATCTCTGGTGGAAAAGTCTGGACGACGCGACAGCCGCCCGCCTGCTGCCGGACGCCGCCACCGCGCCCGATTTCGCCTTCTTTCTAGAAGACCTGCGGCGCACCAGGCCGTTCACGCTCGACGAGAAATCCGAGCAGATCATCAACCTCAAGGACGCCGATGGCGTGTCGGCGCTGATGACCCTCTACACCATGTTGACGAACCGGCTGGAGTTCAAGCTCACCGTCGATGGCGAGGAGAGGACGCTGACGCGCGATGCACTCATGGGTTATGTCCACTCGCCCGACCCTGCGCTGCGCGCCGCCGCCTATCAGGAACTCTATCGAGTCTATGCGGGCGAGGCCAAAATTCTGGCGCAGATCTACAACAATCGCGTGCGAGACTGGCACAACGAGCAGGTGCAGATGCGCGGCTATGCGTCGCCGCTTGCGGTGCGCAACGTCGCCAACGATGTACCCGACGCTGCGGTCGAAGCGCTGCTGACCGTGGCTCAGCGCAATGCGCCCGTCTTTCAGCGCTACTTCCGCCTCAAGGCGCAATGGTTGGGCATGGAAAAGCTGCGTCGCTACGACCTCTATGCGCCGCTGGCCGCATCAGATCGCACGGTTGATTATCCCGCGGCGGTCGAGCTTGTCCTCGACACTTTCCGCCGCTTCGACCCTGGCATCGCGGCCGCGGCGCAGCGCGTCTTCGACGAGCAGCATATCGACAGCGAGGTGCGCAAGGGGAAGCGGGGCGGCGCCTTTTGCGCTACCGTGCGCCCAGACGTGACGCCTTACGTGCTGCTCAACTACACGGGCAAAGTGCGCGACGTCGCCACCCTGGCGCATGAGCTTGGCCACGCGTTGCACAGTATGCTGGCCGAACAACATTCGATGCTCACGCAACATCCTTCGCTGCCGCTGGCCGAAACGGCATCGGTTTTTGCGGAAATCTTGCTCACCGAGCGCTTGCTGGCGAAAGAGGATGATGTGTTGGTGCGGCGTGAACTGCTGGCCGCGGCGGTCGATGATATGTACGCCACTGTGATGCGCCAGGCGTTTTTCGTGCGCTTTGAGCAGGCCGCGCATCAGGCCATCCTGGAAAATGCCGCGCCGGAGCAATTGAATGCGCTCTACCTGGAGAACCTGCGCGAGCAGTTTGGCGACAGCGTAGAGATCGCGCCTGAATTTGAACATGAATGGATCAGCATCCCGCATATCTACAACACGCCTTTCTACTGCTACGCCTACAGCTTCGGCCAGTTGTTGGTGCTGGCGCTTTATCGGCGCTATCAACAAGAAGGCGACGCCTTCAAGCCCGGCTATCTCAAGTTGCTGACCTACGGCGGCTCCGCGCATCCCGAACACATCCTGCAAGAGGCCGGCGTCGACATGACGGATCCTGCCTTTTGGCAAGGTGGCTTCGACGTGATCAGCGGCATGATCGACGAGTTGGAGACGATGCAGGTGTAAGTGCGTGAGTGCGGCGCGGGAGCGAAGCGCGGCGGAAACCTTTGTGCGCATGAAGTGAGATGCTGTCTCGTGCCACCGCATCAGTGCGTCGGGCTATCCGTAGGTCGGGCTATCAGCCCGACGTAGCTTCTGAGCGCTGTCGCCACTCTGATCGTTGACGCAACCTGTCGGGCTGATAGCCCGACCTACGGGATTGTGGGATTGCGGGACGCACCCTGGCGCGGGCAGACCGTTGCGTGGTTTGCCCGCCTACGTTATAATCAACCCGGCTCCAATCACCCACCTCACCTGGAATACAGCGAATCAGCGGATGTGACGAGTTGATGCGAAACGATGAGATCGTGCATGTGCTTTATGTAGCACGTGGGCGACTGGCATTGTCGGAATATATAGCACGCCAGGCTGCGCTGAACGAGGTGCAGCAGGGCGTCACGCGGCAGGACGTGCCCCTGTTAACGTGGACGCTTGTCAGCAGCCAGAAGGCAGCTTTCCTGGCCGCACGACAGCAGGCGCCGGGGGTTGCTGTCGTGGAATTTGTGCAATTAAAAGGACGGCTTGCATTTTGCGCGCAGCTTGCCCACCGGTGGCCTTCGGCGCGCATGATCGCGGTCACGAATGAGCTATTGGAAAAGACAACCGTGAGTTTCGAGCGCTGCATCCCGCTGCCGATGTCCCCGGTTATGCTCCAAAACGCCATCGGCGAAATGATGCGCACGGGCGCCAACGGCTATCTGAGCCAGGCGGGCGATGTGAGCCTCGATCTGCACAATCGCACGGTGATCACGCCCAGGGGGGAGCATCACATGACGCCCAAGCAATGCTCCTTGCTTCACATGTTGATGGAGCGGCGGAACGAGGTTGTCTCACGTCTGGAGATCATGCAGGAGATTTGGCAGACAAACTTTTTGGGCGACACCCGCACGCTGGATGTTCATATCCGCTGGCTGCGCGAGCGCATCGAGCGCGACCCCTCTAATCCACAATATTTGCTCACGGTGCGCGGCAAGGGCTATCGATTCCGCACCGAGTAGCCGCGTGAAACGCCTTTAACGCGCGGTCTTCAACTCACTTTGCGAAACACATCCTTGATATTGGGCAAGCGCTCCATCTTCGTCATGATGCGGGTTAGCTGTGCGATATCTTGAATCTCAAGCGTAGCGGTGATCACGGCGAGGCTATCTTTTTGGCCGGTGACCGCCTCGATATTGCGCATGTTGACATGTTCGTCCGCGACCAGGCCGGCCACATCGCGCATCAGCCCCGAACGGTCATAGGCGCTGATGTGAATCTTGACCGGGTAAGTCTTTTCCTTCTTGGTCGTCCACGAGACCTCGATAATACGACCGCTGTCGCGCGTGATCAGGCGGTTCATATTGGGGCACTTCTGCGTGTGGATCGTGACCCCGCGGCCTTTGGTGACATAGCCGACGATGGCATCCCCCGGCACGGGATTGCAGCATTTGCCCAGATTGGTGAGCAGTCCCTCGACGCCCTGCACGCGCAAGCCATCAAATACGCCGTCGGCGTCGGCGGCGTTCTGGCCGGTGTGGAACGCAAAGAAATCGTGGGGCGCCAGCCGTTCCTGCTCGCGGCGTTCGTATTCGATAATTTTGGTGGCGATGTGCTGTGAGTTGATATCGCCATAGCCGATGGCCGCCAGAAAATCGTCCAGTGCGTCGAAGCGGAAGAGCTTGCTGACTGTCTCAAAGCGCATATCGGCGGACAGACGGCGCAGTTCCTTATCGAGCGCCTGCCGGCCGCGCAGGATATTTTCGTCACGATTCTGCCGGCGCAGCCAGTTGCGAATCTTGCTGCGCGCACGCTGCGTGGCGACAAATTCCAGGTCCGGGTTGAGCCAGTCGCGGCTCGGCCCGCCGCGCGAAGCCGAGATGATCGAGACCTGGTCGCCATTTTGCAATTTGTAGTCGAGCGGCACTAATTTGCCGTTGACGTTGGCGCCGCGACAGCGATGACCCAGCTCGGTATGGATGGCGTAGGCAAAGTCGATCGGCGTCGAACCCGCGGACAAATCGATAATGTCGGCGTTTGGCGTGAAAACGAGCACGCGGTCGCGAAAGACGTCGGTCTTCATACCGTCGACAAACTCGTCGGAATCGCTCATGGCGAGTGGCTCCGACATCAGCCTGCGCAGATATTTGATCCTGTTTTGCACGTCTTCGTTATGCCGCGTTTGCTCCTTATACTGCCAGTGCGCGGCGATGCCCAGCTCCGCAGTCTCGTGCATCTCGCTGGTGCGGATTTGAATCTCGACCGGGCGCCCGTCCTTCTTGATGCGCACGGAGGTGTGCAAACTGCGGTACATGTTGTCCTTGGGGTTGGCGATGTAGTCATCGAATTCCCCACGGATCGGGTGCCACATGGTATGGACGACGCCCAACGCCGCGTAACATTGCGCCACCGTCTCGACGATGATGCGAAAGCCGTGCACATCGTAGATCTGCTCGAAACCAACGCCTTTGCGTTCCATCTTGCGGAAAATGGAATAGATATGCTTTGGACGACCGTAAATCGTCGCCGACAAGCCGGCTTCCGCCAGCGCACGCTCCAGATCAGCGCGGATGCGGATGACGAGCTTCTGGCGGTCGCTCTCCTTTTGCTGGATCGTGTTCTTAATTTCTTTGTAGCTGGCGGGGTTCAGATAGCGAAAACTGAGATCTTCCAGTTCGGATTTGATGCGCCAGATGCCGAGGCGATTGGCAAGCGGCGCGTAATAGTCGAGCGTTTCGCGCGCAATGCGGCGGCGTTTGTGCTCCTTCTGGCCGCCCAGGGTGCGCATGTTATGCAGCCGGTCGGCCAGCTTGATGAGCAGCACGCGCAGATCTTCGATGCTGGCCAGCATCATCTTGCGCAGCGACTCTGCCTTCTGATTGCTCACCGGCGCGTCGATTTTGCTCTTTTTCTCCTGGATCTTCTTCAGCTTGGTGACGCCATCCACCAACTTGGCAATCGTCGGACCAAATTGTGTGCGGATGTAGTCGATGCCAAACTCGGTGTCTTCGGCCACATCGTGGAGCAGACCAGCCGCCAGCGCTTCGGGATCCATGCGCAGTTCGGCCAGGATCATCATGACGGCAATGGGGTGGGTGATGTAGGGTTCGCCGCTGTCGCGCATCATGGCGCGGTGCGCGTAGCTCGCCAGGACATAGGCGCGCACCAGCAGATCGCGTCTCTCATTTTTGAAGGCGTCAGGAAGGTGCAGCCAAAGTGATTCAATTGCCCGCCGTTCTTCGTCAGAAGGTTCAATACGAATGATGTCCTGTCCGTCAGCCGTCGGCAGCGCTTTTACACGCGCCACAGCCTGCCAGAGCGCGTGGGCGTCTGCGTCAATAGCTTGGGGCGCGTCGCCCTCAGGCGCCTCGCCGACGCCAGCTTGTGGAACTGCCGTCTCGTCGGTTGTCTCAGTGGCAACCTTCAATGCATCCTGTTCAGACGGAGATGCTTCCTCCACATTTGGCGTCACACCGTTGCGATAGGGGTTGGTGCGCGCAAGTCTGTCATCTTCCTCGCTGGACGCAACGCCGTCGGCGGCGCGTCCAGAAGACTGTTTGGACGCCAAATTATCGCTTACAGAAATGCTGGGAAGCATCTTTACTATCTCCCTCCGACCGCCGGCGTCTTCATCATTCAGCCGACGCTTATGAGACATGACCGCGGACGTAGCGCCCATTATACCCGGAGTGAGGTTCACTCCGCAATGCCGCCAAACCGCATCATGACGCGGCGCGGCGCAATTCTGTCAGGTGATATCGCTATCCAGCCACGCTGCCACCTCATCCACGATCGCCGCCGTCGATATGACATCCAGATCAAACCAGCGAATCTCACGCAGCTTGCGAAACCATGTCATCTGATTCCGCACGTACCGGTGCGTCTCCACCTTGATGCGTTGGGCGGCGCCCGCCAGATCGCAGCGCCCGGACAAATAATCGATGCATTCGCGATAGCCCAGGCTGGTCATCGCCGGCAAGCGCGGATCGAAGCCGTGGTCGAGCAGACGCTGCGTTTCTTCGACCAACCCGCCGGCCAGCATGGCGTCCACCCGCTGATCGATGCGTTGGTAAAGCACCTCTCTGGCGCGCGTCAACCCGACCATTAACGTTCGATAGGGCGGCGGCTCGCTCCCTTCCAGCTCGATCTTAGGGCGACCGGTGAGCAGAAAGATCTCCAGCGCACGTAGGACGCGGCGCGGATTGCGCGCGTCGATCTGAGCCGCCGTCGCCGGATCGAGCGTGCGCAGTTGCTCAAACACCCCTTCGACTCCCTCTTGACTCAGCCGTTCCTCCAGCGTCGCGCGCAAGACAGGGTCGGGCGGCACAGCCGGGATACGCAATCCTTCCACCACCGCGCGGATATATAGCGCCGTCCCCCCCACCAGAAAGGGGGTGGCGCCGCGCTGATGAATGGCGTCAATGGCGCCAAAGGCTAATTGTTGATACTCGGCGACGGTGAGCACTTCATCGGGGGAACGGATGTCGAGCAGATGATGCGGCGCCGCGGCCTGCTCGGCCGGCGTCGCCTTGGCCGTGCCGATCGTCATGCCCCGGTAGATCTGGCGGCTGTCGGCGCTGATCACCTCGCCGCGGCGCGCCCGGCACAGGTCGAGGCTCAAGGCAGTCTTGCCCACGCCGGTCGGCCCCAGGATCACGACGAGCGGCGGTGTGGTGGAGGATGTGTGACTATTCATCACTCACCGCGTGGCGGATATGTTGGATCGAGAGCAGCCGCCCCTGTCCGTCCATCTGGATGCCGACAACATCGATGCGCCAGGGGCCTTCCCAGCCTGACGTCTGCACATAATGGTGGGCAACCTGGCGCAGCTTGGCGGCCTTGCGCGGCGTGATCGACTCCAGCGCGGTGCCGTATCGCAGCCCGCGTCGCGTGCGCACCTCGACCAACACCAGCCACTGGCTCGGCGCCCCGCGCACATAGTCGGGTGCGGTCTCCTCGGCGATAATATCGATTTCCCCGACCTGACAGCGCCAATTGCGTCCGACAATCGTCAGCCCGGCCTCCTGCAGGGTGCGCAACGCCATCTCTTCGCCGGCGCGGCCAAGCTCCTTGCGTGGATCGCTGCTATTCATGCGCTTTCGAGTAATAGCGGCTGGCGCGCGAGTGGTGCAAAAGTGTGGCGATGGATGGCGCAAGGGCCATGCTGCTCGATAGCCGCCAGGTGTGCGGCGACGCCGTAGCCCTTGTGTGCGCCAAAACCATACACGGGGTAACAGCCGTCATACGCTACCATAAGCTGGTCACGGTGCACTTTAGCGAGGATCGATGCGGCTGCCACCGACGCCATCGTCCGGTCGGCCTTGGCTTGCGCGGATTGCGGGATTGCCACCTGCGGCAGGCGCATCCAGTCGATCAACAAGTGTTCGGGCGCCGGTGCGAGCGCGGCGATGGCCTGTTGCATGGCCAGACGCGTCGCGGCGGCAATGCCCACGCGGTCGATCTTAGCGGCGTCCACCACACCGACGCCCCACGCGCGAGCGCTCTGCTGAATCGCGGGAGCCAGCGTCTGCCGCTGCGTGGGAGTGAGCAGTTTGCTGTCGCGCACCAGACGCCACACGGGCGCGTCCGCGTGTTCGGGCGCGACGATGACAGCGCCCGCCACGACCGGGCCAGCCAACGCGCCGCGTCCCGCCTCATCGACGCCGGCGACCCAACGCATCCCCTGCGCCCAAAGCAACTGCTCCGCCTGGAACGTCGGCGCGACTCCTGCGTCTTGCGTCCGCTTTGTCATCATGCGTACATTGTACCAAGCATCGGGGCTTTTGGCATGGACGGCGTCTCGAGATGGCGATCCGTAGGTCAGGCTACCAGCCTGACGCATCCCGCACCAACCATCTTTGTCAGGCTGCCCGACCTACACGAAGTGGCGTCCCGTAGGTCAGGCTACCAGCCTGACGCATCCCGCACCAACCATCTTTGTCAGGATGCCCGACCTACACGAAGTGGCGATCCGTAGGTCAGGCTACCAGCCTGACGCATCCCGCACCAACCATCTTTGTCAGGATGCCCGACCTACACGAAGTGGCGTCCCGTAGGTCAGGCTATCAGCCTGACGCGTGCCACCGATAAAGGCAAAACAAAACGCTGACCATTTTGGGTCAGCGTTTATAGTATTGAGTAATCAGTTGAAGCAGCGTCTACACCTTGAGGAAGCGCTTCTCACGCAGACGGGCGGATTTCCCCTGGCGTTCGCGCAGGTAGTACAACTGTGCGCGACGCACACGCGCCTTGCGCAACACTTCGACTTTTTCGACCGTCACGCTGTAAAGCGGGAAGGTGCGTTCGACGCCAACGCCATGCGATCCTGTGCGACGCACCGTGTAAGTGGCGCCCGCCGACTTGCCCCCACGCATTGCGATCACAACGCCCTGGAAAACCTGGATGCGCTCGTTGCGCCCTTCGACGATTTTCTGATGAACGCGCACCGTATCACCCGGTGCGACATCGGGAAAATCGGATCTGAGTTCCGGCTGTAGCGAAGCCATCAATGCGTTCGTCATAAGAATTTATCCTCATCAATCACACATTGCAGACAAATAGCGTTTGAATGCAATGCAATTCCGTGAAAAAAGTCTACAAAACAACTTGAGCAGTATAGCATGGCGGGTTTTTGTCGCCAAACCAGGGGCGCGCCGACGCACAATTATTCCGTGACTGTGACTGTAATTGCGGCAAGCAAGATGTATTCTGGCAAGGAAGATGATTGTTGCTTCCCATCGATTTGGTGGCATCCCGCCGCCATTCTATAATGGACGTTGCTTAACGGTTTGGACGCCGCGCGTGTTTTATGAGGCGGGAAGCCAACCCTGTTGTTTGAGCAACGCAATATCGCGCGGCGACAACGGGATGCGCTCCAGCAGATCGGGACGCCGCGCCAGCGTGCGCAACAGCGCTTGTTCACGCCGCCAGCGCTCGACATTGGCATGATGTCCGCTGAGTAGAATCGGCGGAGCGTCCAGGTCGCGAAAGACGGGGGGGCGCGTGTAATGTGGCCCTTCCAACAGCCCGTTCAGCCCTGGAGAGTGACTGTCCTGATGTGCGCCCAGTTCAGCACCGAGCGCGCCAGGCAGCAGCCGGGTCACGGCGTCAATGATGATCATCGCGGCCAGTTCACCGCCGCTGATCACATAATCGCCGATACTGATTTCATCGGTGACGACCTGCAGCCGCACACGCTCGTCGACGCCTTCGTAGCGTCCACAAACCAGGGCCATGCGCGTGTGGTGCGACAACTCGGCGACGACAGCCTGCGTCAGCGGTCGGCCTTGTGGTGTGAGGAGAATGACGGGAATGTCGGCGGGGAGCGGTGCACGTTCGAGAGGATTCCACGCCGGCAGATGCTCGTAGATATCTGCGGGGGCGAGCGCCCAGCCAGACGGACGACATAGCACCGTCTCGACCGCGCGAATGATCGGCTCTGGCTTCATCACCATGCCGCCGCCGCCGCCGTAGGGAGTGTCATCACAAATGTGGTGGCGGTCAGTTGTGAAGTCACGGATATTGTGGAGGCAGATCGATATCAACGCCTTGTCGATGGCCCGCTTGACGATGCTCTCGCTCAACGGGCCAGCAAACATCGACGGGAATAGGGTGAAGACATCGAAATGGATACGATGAAGGGTTTCAACTTGAGTCTCAACGATTTCGTCGCCAACGTCAGGCGTCAGCTTGCTACATTCATTTCCAGTCAAGAATCCAACTCCCTCGATCGTGACGATGCTACGCATCTCGCACACACCGCTTTGGCCAATACAGGCCAGCAAGCCGAACACGCCAACGGCATTCTAACACACGAACGCGGCACCGCGCAGGTGATTATGCCCGCAGCGCCCAAATCAAGACATTCGCTGCCCGTCAAACATCTCATCCGCGGCGGCGTGGCGACGGCGGTGCTCGTCAGCGCAGGATGGCTGTTGTGGTCACGCGGCATGGCCGACGCCAAGACGCTGCCCCCAGGGGCCGAGCTTGCCAGTCGCGCCGCCGCAGCCGAGCCAGGCGCCATTTTAGGGCTGCGCCCGACCTTTACCCCGACGCCGCTTGCGGCAACGCAGCTTGCCGGCGCCAGCGCGCCGTCAGTCGTTGTAGACAGCAGCGAGCTGGCGCAGATCGTGATCGTCACCCCGACGCCTGACCCGCGCCGGTCGTTGACTGTGGCAGGCGCCATCATTGACCGTCCCCTGGCCGTGGCCGGCGCCGAACGCACCAGCGTTGGACTGGCAGGCTTGCTGCCCATCGGCGCCGTCGCCCTGGCGGCCGAACCGCCGGCGTCGCAGCCAATGATCGACCTTTCGACGCTCAGAATTCCGCCCATGATCGAAGAAGTCACGGGCGCGTCCGTGCCACAGGTGGAAATCATCCCCATCGGCGGCATCGCGGCGGAGCCGGTCGAGGAAGTCGCGCCTGTGCTGGCCGCGCCTGAACCCGCCGCGCCCCTGCTGCCGGCTGCAGTCAACAACGGCCCGATGCGGGCGTGGTCTTCTTACCAGCCAAAACCGCCTGAAGAAAACGATCACTTCTGGGTCGCGTCGGCTTTCCTCAACACGGAATACAACTCCGTGGCCGCGCCCTCCTATCAATTTGGCTCCACTGCCGGCGGTCAATATCGCCCCCATCACGGCATCGACATTGCCAATCGCTGGGGCACGCCGGTGCAGGCGGGCACAGCCGGCACGGTGGTCTTCGCCGGGTTGGATGACCCGATCGCGATGGGCCCCTATCCCAATTTCTACGGCAACACCGTGGTCATCAAGCTGGAGCGCAAGCTGCCGGTCGCCAGCGGCGAGTTGGACGCGTTCGTGCTGTACGGCCATTTGTGTGACATCGTGGGCGAAGTTGGCATGACAGGCATTGCCATCGGCCCCCATCTCCATGTCGAGATGCGCGTCGGTGAAAACACCTATGAGAACAGCGTCAATTCCTATCTGTGGCTGAAACCGGCGCCGGGCGAAGGCGCGGTTGCGGTGCGGCTGGTGACGGCGGATGGTCGATCGTGGCCCGGTGCGCGGCTCACCCTGGCGCGCTTTGAAGACGGCCGCGCGGTGTGGGGCCGTCTGATCGAAACCTATCTTGACAACGAGAACATCGGCCCCAACCCTTCCTGGGGCGAGAACGGGGCGATGGGCGATGTGCCCGCAGGCTATTATGTGCTGGTCGGCAGCGTCAACGGTGAAGCCGTGCGCGCCGAGTTTTTTGTGCGCGAGGGGCAAACCACCTTTGTCGAAATTCGCACGAAACAATGAACGTCCTCTGTGTGGGCCATATCACCAGAGGCGAGGCGCCCGGAGCAACTGTTGACCTTCTGCAAACCAAACATATTGTGCTGCCCCTCGCAGGCTAGACAATGAGCACCATTGCTTGCACCTTGAACTGATCAATCGACCAGATTTTGAAAGTTTAAGGGCACTGCGCCCGATGTAAAGCAAATTCGATATTCTCTTTCTTCCGCCACAAAGTAATAGGTGACCAGTGCGCCCGATCCTTTCTGTTGCCGACCCAGCGCTGCTCAACCGCATCATCGATGAGGCGCGCCACATCTTAGCGACCACAGGCATGGAAATCCGTGGCCCGGCGCTGCGCACGCGTCTGCTCGACGCGGGCCTGCCGGTCGCTGCGGATGGCCGCGTGCTCTTCCCCGCCGCCGTAATAGATCGGGCGCTGGCGAGCGCGCCTGCCTCCTTCACCCTCTACGACCGAGACGGCGCCGCCCATGCGGAGATCGGCGGCGATCATGTGCATTTCACGCCGGGGTCAAGCGGGCTGAAGGTGCAGGATCACCGCAGCGGCCGCACGCGCGACGCCACCACCGCCGACTTTGTCGACTACGTGCGCGTCTGCGCGGGGCTCGAGCATGTGCGTTATCTGGCGACGGCCTTCTCCACCGGCGACGACATCGAGCCGGAAGTCTCGGACGCGTGGCGGCTGCTGCTCTGCCTGACCAACTCGACGCGCCCCATCGTCTCCGGCGCGTTCACCGAGCACGGCGTCCCACGCATGGTGGAGATGATGCAACTCTTCCGCCGCGACCGCGCTGACCTGATCACCCGCCCCTGCTCCATCTTCACCATCACGGCCACGGGCAGCTTCCGCTACAGCGAAGACTCGTGCCAGAATCTGCTCGACTGTGTGGAGGCGGGGATTCCGGTCGAAATCGTGCCGGTGACGCTGATGGGGCTGACCGCGCCGGTGACGCTGGTGGGCGCGGCGGTCTTTCATGCCGTGGACACATTGGCCGGGGTGGTGATGACGCAGATCGTGCGGCCCGGCGCGCCTGTGCTCTACGGCGGCGCGCCGGCTGAGTTTCACATGCGCGAGACGACTTCGCCGATGCTCGGCGTGCAGGCGCTCTATCTTGATGTGCTCAACGCCCAGGTGGGCAAGCGACTGGGGCTGCCGGTGCAGGCGTACATGGGGCTGAGCGACGCCAAGGAGCTTGACGCGCAGGCCGGCGCCGAGAGCTTTGGCAGCGCGCTGCTGGCCGCGCTGGCCGGCGTCAACTCCGTCTCCGGGCCGGGGATGCTCGACTTTGTGCTCGTCTTCAGCCTGCCCAAGCTCGTCTTCGACAACGAAGTCTGCGGGCAGGCGCTGCAACTGGTGCGCCCGCTGCAAGTTGCCGACGATCTGCCGACGCACCCTCTGGTCAAGGCGCAACTCAACGACCTGCACCTGATCACCGCGCCGCACACGCTCGCACACTGGGAGGAGCAGCTCTATCTGCCTGGCGCCGTCTACGACCGCAAGAACCGCGAGGCTTGGGAGCGCGACGGCGAGAAGTCACTCTGGCAGCGCGCGATGAGGTCGAGCAGCGGCTGGCCGCCTACACGCCCGTCGCAACCGACCCGCTGGCCGTGGCCGAGCTAGAGCGCATCCTGCGCAGCGGCATGCGTGGTGACGCTGCCTTGCCCGCCATTCCTGACTGGCGTTCACCCGGCAGCGACGAAACAGTCGACGGCCGGCGGCAGCGACGCTTCCGGCGTTAACCAACATCCATTTTTACATGCTTGACTGCACAACAAATCCAAGCGATAATCAATCTAGACAGTCTAGATGACACAGTGCAGCATGTTGGAGGTAAGAGAATGGAAGTTTGGCAACTTCAAGAAGCAAAAAACAAATTTAGTGAAGTGGTTGAGCGCGCAAGGCATGGCGAGCCTCAAGTAATTACAAAACATGGCACAGAAGTCGCCGTGGTGATTTCTATCCAACAGTTCAAGCAATCGACGATGCGTTCGCAATCATTGGTCGAGTTTTTGCGCGCTTCACCACTTGTCGGCAGCGATCTTGAGGTCATTCGTGATCAGAGTCTGCCTCGACCGGCGCTTGAGCTATGAATCTACTGCTGGACACGTGTGTTCTTTCAGAGTTTGCATCCAAGCAGCCAAATGAGGGTTTAATCAACTGGCTGGAGCAGCAACTAGAAGAAAGACTTTACATCAGTACAATCACTATTGGCGAATTGAAGTGCGGAACCGAACGATTGCCGGCATCACAGCGTCGAGAACGTTTGGAGCAATGGCTGACAAGTGATGTGTTTGAAAGATTTAGCGGCCGGATGCTGGTGATTGATACTCTTGTCATGTTGCAATGGGGTGCGCTACGAGCGCAGCTTGAGCGGGCGGGACGTCCAATGCCGGCCGTCGATGCCCTCATTGCCGCTACCGTTCTGGCACACAATATGCAGTTGGTCACGCGCAATGTACAGGATTTTGCCAGTGCTGGCGTGCAATTGATCAATCCCTGGCAGGAAAGCAACTCCTCCAGCTAACAAATTACAGTAGCATCGCTGCGCAAGAGGGAAAGTTATGGCTGACCTGACTGGCTATCACCCTGTCGATGATCTGGCAAGCGCCTGGACCCTGCCCGCCACCTGCTACACCGACCCCGCCTTTCTGCCACTGGAGAAGGAGCGCATCTTCTACCGCACGTGGCAGTGGGTCGGTGCGACGAGCATGGTGCAGCGGCCGGGCGACTTCTTCACCTACGACCTCTACGGCGAGCCGCTGGTGGTCACGCGCGGGCAGGACGGCGCGCTGCGCGCCTTCTACAATGTCTGTCTGCACCGCGCCGGGTACGGTGGCGAGCGGCAAAGGCAATCGCAAGTCGCTGCAATGTCGCTACCATGGCTGGTTCTACGTACTCGACGGCAAGCTGCTCAATGCGCCGGAGTTCGAAGGCGTGCGCAACTGGTCGCCACAGGAATACTGTTTGCGTCCGGTGCAGGTGACGGAATGGGGGCCATTTGTCTTCGTCAATTTGGATGATGGCGCACCGCGGCTGCGGGAGATGCTGGGCGCCATTCCCGCCGAGGTGGCGCGCGCCGGCTTTGACATCGCCGACATGCAGCCGGTGGAGCGCCGCGATTATCTGGTGGATTGCAACTGGAAGGTCTACGTCGACAATTACCTCGAAGGTTATCATATTCCCATCGCCCACCCCGGCCTCTTTCGCGAGATCGACTACGACCAGTATCGTGTGGACACCTTCCGCTATTACTCGTCGCAATATGCGCCGATTCGTCCGGCGCCGCCCTCCGGCCCGATCCCCGGCCGCGACCGGCGCTATCTGCGCGGCGATGGCGAGCAGCAGGCGCTCTATTACTGGGTCTTCCCCAACCTCATGCTCAACTTCTACCCCGACAATATGCAGATCAACATCATCGTGCCGCTGGACACCGAACGCACGCTCACGATCTTCGAGTGGTGCTTCAAGCAACCGGGCAGCGGTGAAGGCTGGGAGTCGATGCAGCAGTCGATCGCCTTCAGCGACGAGGTGCAGCGCGAGGATATGGAGATCTGCAACACGGTGCAGCGCAACCTGCACTCGCGCGCTTATAACCAGGGGCGCTTCTCCGTAAAGCGCGAAAATGGCGTCCATCATTTTCAGCGGTTGGTGGCGGAATACTTGACTGACAAATAGCCTTAACGGAGCGGTGCGGAGAGAGAAGCATTCTTTTCAGCTAAAGTCACGCCACTTTGAAAACAGCACTTTCAGCGCTTCGCACCAGTGGACGGTCAAACGCCGGAGTTTGGGTAGGGTGGCAGCAAGTGAACACAGATACTCAGTACTTCACAAAACTCACACAAAGCCACTAAGAGCACAAAGGACGCTATCTTTAACTTTGTGACTTTGCGTCTTCGTGTGAGACTAAATCGTGAACTACTGATACTCGCAGATGAGCCGTCTATCTGAGGCTATCGGTCTTTATCTGTGTTCTCTTCTACTGCGCTCAAGCAAAGCTTCCTGGTGACAGCCCGCTACTCCTATTGCTCGTCACGAATACCTGGTTTCAAAGTTGCATAGCTTTTTTTCTATAGGCCACGGAGTAGATGGGCAAATCCCAATACGTTTCGGAGTAAATCCGTGAAACTCCGCCTAATCCGCCCCATCCGTGGGCAATTTTTGCCATGGCTAAACAGCTACAAAAGTAAGGAAAACAAAACCTATGCGCACGCAACAACCATCTGCCCGCACATCATTGGAGTGCGTCGGTCTGCCAGCGCCGGTGCGTGAACTGGCGCAGCAGCGCTGGGATGCGATCATCGTCGGCGGCGGGCATAACGGGCTGACCTGCGCCGCGTATCTGGCGCGTGCGGGCAAGCAAGTGCTGGTGCTGGAAGCGCGCGCGCGGCTGGGCGGCGCCTGCACCATCGAGGAGACGTGGCCGGGCTATCGGGTTTCGCCGTGCGCGTACCTGTGCGGTCTGCTGCACCCATCGGTCATCGACGAGCTGCGCATGGTCGATTACGGCTTTCACTGGACGCCGGCGCTGTCGGGCATGTTTGTGCCCTTTGACGACGGACGCAGTATTCAGCTCTGGGACGACGATGAACGCTGCGAGGCCGAGGTGCGCCGTTTCTCGCCGCGCGATGTCAAAGGCTGGCGCGCCATGAGCGACACGATGCGCCGCGCCCGCGCCGCGTTGCGTCCACCCACGGACGACGACATCTGGCTCAATCGCCACCCGTCGCGCCAGATGATCGAGGATCGGCTCAGAGATGACCCGGAGGCGCGCAATCTTGTGCTGCACTGGTCCATGGTCGACTACGTGGAGGAATATCTGCACGACGAGCAGTTGCAAAGCGCCTTTCTCGGCCAGGGCGTGATCGGCACGAACGCCAGCCCGCACGATCCGGGCACAGCGTCGGTCAACTACCACCACTCGTCGGGGCGCATGTTTGGCGTCGACGGCGCGTGGGGCTATGTGCGCGGGGGCATGGGCACGGTCTCGTTTATCCTGGCCGACATCGCCCGCGACCTGGGCGTGACGCTTGCCGCCGGCGCGCCGGTGGCGCGCATCCTGCCCGGCGCAGGGGTGGAACTGGCCGGCGGCGAAACGATCCATGCGCCGGTGGTGATCGCCAACGCCGACCCGTGCACGACGCTGCGCCTGCTCGACGGCGCGGCCGACGCCGGCTGGCGCGCCCAGGTCGAGGCGACGCCGCAGCTTGGCTGCACGGTCAAGGTGACGCTGGCGCTGCGCGAAGCGCCAATTTTCGACGCCCGGCCGGATTCCACCGACCTGCACATGGGGCAGATCAACACGCCCTTGACCAAACCGGAGTGGAAAGAGTATCATCCTCTCGCCAAAGCGGGCCATTTGCCACCACGTTTGTGGGCCAGGCTTTATTGCAGACCGCCTGCAGACGCCGCCATCGCGCCGCAAGGCAGCACCTGATGAGCGTTTTCGCGCAGTACGTGCCGCACACCTTTGTCGAAGGCGACTGGGAGAGCCGTCGCGACGAGGTGGGCCAGTTGGCGGTGGCGTCGATTGCACGCTACGCCAGCAACTTGCCCGCCGCCATCGAACACATGGAGGTGCTTGGCCCGCCGCATATCGAGGAAAAAGTCGGACTGGTGGGCGGCCACATCTTTCAGGGCGAAATTTTGCCCGACTCTATGTGGGAGAAGCGGCTGGCCTATAAGACGCCGATGGAGGGCGTCTATCTCTGTGGCGTCGCCACACATCCCGGCGGCAGTGTGATCGGCGTCAACGGGCGCAACGCTGCGTTGGAAGTGCTGGCGCAGGAAAAGTAGCGGCGGCGCCACACCATAGATTCACATTCAGTAGGAAAGATCACCACAAGCAAGCAGTCGTTCATCGTCAAAAGGAGAAAACCTGATGCACACACCACGCAACATCATGGCAGCGCTGCTCGTGCTGCTGATTGTCGCCGGCGCCGCGCTGCGCCAGCCGGCTGCCCCTGGCAATGAAACCGCCGCCGCCATCGCGCTAAACAGAGCGGGACCGCGGGCGGAGCAGCAGCGTCCACCGATCTGCTCGCCGAGGTGCAGGCGCGCGGCAAGTTGATCGTCTCCACCGACCCGGCCTACCCGCCGCAGTCAGGCTGGTCATAATGTTGACCCGCCGGCCGACACCCAATGCACTGGCGACGAGCGGCCGGCCAACCAGTTTACCGGCTTCGACATCGACGCCGCCACCGAGATCGCCAAGCGGCTGGGCGTCGAAGTCTGCTTTGTAACGCCGGACTGGACGCTGATCACTGCGGGCGGCTGGGCAGGGCGCTGGGACCTGAGCATCGGCTCGATGACGATCACGCCGGAGCGTATGGAAAAGCTTTACTTCACGCAGCCTTACTACACGACGCCCGCCGCCTTCTTCGTCCACCAGGACAACACGACCTTCACCCAGCCGGCCGATCTCTCCGGCCGCAAGATCGGCGGCTGCAGCGGCTGCACCTACGAAGCCTACGTCGACGGCACGCTGGAGATTCCGGGCGAGACGATTGTCTTCGTGGTGACCGACGCCGAGTTCGCCGGCTACGACACCGACGTGCCCGCGCTCGAAGATCTGGCGCTAGGTGACGGCGTGCGCCTCGACGCGGTGCTGACCGCGCTGCCGACCGGTCAGGGTTACATCGCCGACGGCGGCCCGCTCAAGCAACTGGGCGAGCCGGTCTATTTTGAGTATCTGGCCGGCGCCATCGATAAGGCGTCTACCGCCGACACCGCCAGCTTCCAGGCCGCGGTCAACGACGCCATTCAAGCGATGCACGCCGACGGCACGTTGGCGCAGCTCTCCGAGCAGTATTACGGCGCCGACCTGGCCAGCGCTGGCGCCAAGTTCGATCTGGCGGCGTTGAATCAGTAGGAAAACAGTTTGACGCAGAGGCGCGGAGATGCAGAGAAGACGCAAAGAAACACTTGTTGAATACTCTTGCTTTTTCTTTGGCAAGCTCAGCGACTCCGCGCCTCTGCGTCAGATAAACGGCAAAGGCGGACAGGATGGCTGAATGACCACAAACACAGGCGGCGAACCCACACCGCGCAGTAACTATGACCTGACTAAGCAGGCCGATCGAGATGCCTACGCTTCTCATCTGATGATGCAGGCGCGGCGGCGGCGATGGCTGCAAAGCGTGCGGGTCGGGCTGGTCTGGGTCTTTCTCTTTGCGATCCTGTGGTTTCTCTTCTCATTTCTCAACCTGGACTTCGGCTATATCTTCGGGAATGCCAATTTTGTCCTGCTTGGCATCGGCGTCACCCTGGGCGTCTCCCTGGTCTCCATCACCATTGCGTCGCTCATCGCATTTTTTGGCGCGCTGGGCCGGCTTTCCTCTAACTCGTTCTTCCACGGCATCGCCAGCTTCTATGTCTCGCTCTTCCGCGGCACGCCGCTGCTGGTGCAGATCTTCATCATTTACCTGGGGCTGCCGCAGATTGGCCAGCAGATTGCGGCGCGCGGCTATCCGTGGCTGGGCAATTTGCTGATCCTGACCGCCATCCAGTCCGGCATCCTGGCGCTGAGCCTCAACTACGGCGCGTACATGACGGAGATATTCCGCGCCGGCATCCAGTCGGTCAATCGTGGGCAGTGGCAGGCCGCGTCGGCGCTTGGCTTGAGCCATCTGCAGACGCTGCGTCTGATCGTGCTGCCGCAGGCGCTCAAGCTGATCATCCCGGCGGTGGGCAACCAGTTTATCGCCATGCAGAAAGATTCGTCGCTGGTCTCGGTCATGGGCGTGTGGGAGATCACCTATCGCGCCAACCGCTTTGCGCGCAAAGACAGCAAGTACATGGAGATGTTCCTGCTGGCCGCGGCGATCTACTGGGTGCTGACGATCTTCTCGGAATGGGGGTTGGCGCGGCTGGAGGGACGCATGGGGCGGTCAGATACGCGGTAGGGACGCAGAGAAGGCTTCGATGATGACGTGGGACGAGCCGAATCACTCCTCGATTGCCTCAATCCCCTGTTGCTTCAGCCGCTCAAGGTGGTGCTGCATGGTCAGGGATGACTCCGCCGCCTAACAGTTTACGTTAGTGGCGGTGGGGCGGGCGTGGATTTACTACCTCCAGTGACAGCTAATTCAAGCCCAAGTTCATCACCTGCATCTGATAAAGTCGGACGCCACAGAAAATAAATCTTGTGATGATGAGCCATTGAGCAAAGGGAATCAATGAAGTCGGATACATCATCCTGCGATAAACCAAGTTCCGCCCGCTGGCGTTGGATGACATCTTCGTAATTTTATACAATACCAATCATCCAAAACCTGATAGTTGCAAAGAAGGCGGCTAACGCTTGCGTCAGCCGCCGGGAGTCGTCTAGGTTTCAAATATCCCGTGGGCATTTCGGGTCGGCTGGACGCGTCGTTGGGCGACTGCGACACGAATTGGTGTGGCAGGTTTGCGGAGTCTAAATCGGTAGAGAACGTATACGATTCACCCATTCCTCCGACTCACTTGCTGACCAGATCAGAAACAAGTCCTCGGCGACTCGATAAACCGGCAACTTCTGCGATACGATAAGAAGACCTTGGCTCTTTTCGGACATGATGAATCGGCCAAAATGTCCAGGCATTGTCTTGCGGTCATGTGACACCAATATCCGCCCCTGTTCAGCCGCCCGTTTCAGTACAGCTGCTTCATCCAAGTTAGCCAGTCCGGCTGCGTGTGCCGTCTGAAAATCAATACTGGGTTCTAAGCGCAGTGTGGCCTTGACGATAATCTGGTTCAAATCGGCATCGGCTTGGAAACGGAGCTTCATGGTGAAGCCAATTGCATTTGCCGGCGGGCCTTCGCCATCTTCTGCGAAAACGCTGCATCATGGGTAGCCTGCTGAAAATCCTGGAACTCAGCATCGACCTGCCGCAAATATGCATCGATCTCTGAGCGGTGACTGAGATAGTAGGCGATCGCGCCGTACACTTGCTCTAGGGAGAGTGTTGGAAACGACTCGGCAACGATAGTTTCCGGAGACAAGCCATCCAAGAACGAAAAAACGATCGATTCTAATGAAATCCGAGAACCTGAAATCCAATAGCCTTGATCGCGTTGATCGACATACTGCTTTTCCACAAACCCCTCCTTGTCAGAATCGATTTCAGGCTGTCGCGCTCGATCGTCTATCAATCCATTATTCACGCGCAAGTGGGAAGATTTCTAGAGACATTATACCAGAAAACCCGAGTCGTTCATGCTCGAGTTTCGACGATACTCGCCGATGCTCACCTGTGCGCCCAACGGTTTGCGTTGCCTGCGTGTGGGCGAGCGTGGACTCTTTTTGGGAGCAGGGAAAAACTCGAAGCGAGAAAAATGCTTAAAAATGCCGCAGAATCCCACACGTCAGGTGCACGCTTTGTTGGCTGGCGTTTATGGTGGAAGTGTATCTTTCTCCGATAAGGAATCTATTGATGGCTCTGCCCATAAAATACCTACTATGACAATGCCAGCAACTGGAACTAATAGATACAATAACTGCCACGCGCTTTTTCCACTATCGTGAAGTCGGCGTGAACCTGCCGCCAATAGAGGTAGCAAAGTGGCAAGAAGAAACACTTCTCCAATGGTCTCATTTATAAGCGTAAACGTCGAAACGCATATTACAATAAACAAGGCAAACCATCAGAATTCTGAACGTGATGCTCGCCCATTAAATTCTGCGTATTTTGTTAAGCATTTGCGAATTGATTCAAAAAATGTAATGGGGCTTGTTTCGTTGTCGGTACTTGAATCTGAAGGAACATTCATTATTAACTCCTTGCCGATTTTAGAGACGGCTTCTCTCAAAGATGTAACCCAATCTGATAAATTGAGTCCGTCACCATTTTCAGCAAAATCTATCTTCCGCACAACTGTGGAATCCCCTAGTTTTTTAGATTCAAGCCAATTTACATCGTCTTTTAGTCTCAGAACCAATTCCATTCTCGAATTGACTTGAAATTTCGAGTAAATATTTTAAAGTGAAATTCAACCGTGCGCTCCAGAGATATTCATATCTAGCGCAATTAATTTATTGCTTTTGCCTTCTAATAAAAATTGTATGGTTTCCCTTTCGCGTTTGCTTAATTGGGGAGATTGTTGCATGGTGAGGTTTCCTTTTAGATTATTTGCCCTGTAGCCGCCGAATGAAATATGGATTATGCGGCGCAGCAAAGAGCAAAACGTCGCCTGCGCTCAGAGCAAGCCGCCGCATCATCCGTGTTGGACGAAGCCGAGGGGAAGCGCTCTATGGAATGTAAACCCGGTGTCATTGGCGATTGCGCTGACGCGCTACCCTGCTTGCTTAAGTATAGTCACGCTGATGACAGAGGGCGCCAGGTTGTTCGAGCGGCGGCCAGCAGCCAAGGGTCAGCCGACGACCAGGACGGAGAGCGAGTTGTATGTTGCCCTATCCTCCGCGCAGATGGCGGTCAGTCTATCAGATCCATCTTATTTTCGTCAGTCCGTGGTCCTGACATTGGGGTCAAGTACACTCGACTCATTGCGATTTCGCCGCCGCCGGTTGGTCGTCGTCGTGAGCAGTCGCCTGCTCGATCAACTGCCGGGCGCGGGCATAAGCAAGCCGCGCCGATTCGCCGGGCGCGCCCGCCGGGAAGACGTTGTCGCTGCCGATCACGGTGAGGCAGCCGGTCTCCTCCAGTTGTTCAAGCAGGGCCGGACCGGCGCTGATCAGCATGAAGGTGTTGCCGTTGGCCTGCACTGCGCGTGCGTAGTGCTCGATCACACTGATGAAGGTGCTGCCCAGTTCGCGCTGGCCGCGCAGGCTCAGGACGACGACGGCGTTGCGCGTGGCGTCGACCAGCGGCAGATCCTCTTCAATGTTGCGCGCGCCGGCAAAGAAGAGACTTCCGCGTGCACTGAGAACGGTCACCGCCTGGCTTGGCAACGTCCTGGGCGCGGGCTGCTCGGCGGGGAAAGCCCCATCCACCATCGTGACCTCGACGATCGTCGCGTTCTCCGATTCCTGGTAAGCAAAGACGGCAAAGGAGAGGGCAACGCCGATGAAGATGGCCCACTGGAGCGGCACGATCAGCGTGGCGACGAAGGTAATGGCCATCATAGCTAGCGCGCGCCGGCTGGTGTGCGCGATTTTGCGGATTTCCCCAAACTTGATGGTCTGATAGCCGACCACCATCAGCAGACCGGCCAGCGCCGGCATGGCAATCTTGCCGACGAGCGTGCCAAAGAGCAGGATAATGATGGCGGCAAAGATGCCCGTAAAGATGTTGGCCCAGCGCGACTGGGCGTCGCCCTTGACTAGCATCGCCGTGCCGCCGAGCGACCCGCCAGCCGGCAGACCGCCCAGGAAAGCCCCGGCAATGTTGGCCGCCCCCTGGCCGGTGAAGTCGCGCGACGCGTCCGGGAATTTGCCGTCGGGGTTGGGGTAGGCCTGGCTGATGCCGGCGCCCTGCGCCAGCGCAATGATGGCCAGCGCAAAGGACGGGGCGAGCAGGCCGGGGATCAGCGCCAGCTCCGGCAGCACCGGCCGCGGCAGCGCATTGGGTAGGGGACCAAGGCTGGCGACCAGCGGCACGGTCGTCAGGTTGAGCAGCGGTACGAGCGCCGATGCCACAGCCAGCGCGATGAGCAGCGAGAACTTGTTGAGGCGCGTCCGATCCAGCAGCACGAGCAGCACGACGGTCACCAGCCCAATCAGGAAGGTCGGCCAATGCCACTGAGCGACGTGCAGCAGCGTATCGATGCCCTTCACGACCTTATTGCTATAGCTGCTGGCATAGCCGGTGAAGTCGCCAAGCTGGCCCAGCACGATGTTGACGCCGATGCCGGTGAGAAAGCCGCGCAACACGGCGTTGGAGATGAAACGCGTCAGGAATCCTAGCTTGAGCAGACCGGCCGCCAGCATCAGTACGCCCGCCAACAGCGTCAGTACGATCAGCGCGGCCGAACGCTGCTCGGCTGGGTAAGTCAACAACATGCTGCCGGCCGTTGCAGCCAGCGCGCCGGTCGAGTCGATGTTCATGAAGACCGAGCTGGTGAAAATTGCGCCGACCTGCGTGGCAGCCAGCACCGTATACAGCCCATGCACCGGATTGACGCCCGCCAGTAGGGCATTGCCCATGCCGCCGGCCACGGCGTCGATCGATTTTGAGAGGCCGGCGCTCAGGTCGCCGGCGAACCCTTTGAACCCGAAACCTTGCAATCGCATGACGACATCGCCTTGTTGTGTGGTGGCGTTATCAACCTGATGATGGAGATACGCTGCGAATCGGAGTTATCAGGATCAAGCACGACAATATTGGTTGATTCTTTCATGCGCTTTGCAGATTTGCCCGCACCATTGAAACAAATTCTCTCGTTGATATTCAGGACGCAACTCGTCAAGTTCCTTATCATCCTTCTTCATAAAAGTTCCTTTCTGACTGAGTTGCTGGTCTAGCGCTGATGATCCGAATCTGCTCTCCCCGTTCTGTGTAGGCAACTGTCCAACAGTAGAAAGACCAAACATCACAAAACGATCCTCATACCGTGGATGATCTCGCTCGTCACCTGTGAGGGAAAAATCATCGAGAAACACTGTGGATGCCTTTTTCGAAAGAGATGCCGTGCTTGCGCAGGTTTGTTCTTGCCATTTCAGGGTTCTCTACTCGAACTGCATATGTTCCCCTTGCTATGTGGCTGATCTCCCCATACGCCGCACAATTCTACCCTAGCCATTATAACAGAAAGGCCGGACGGTTGATGCTTGGCTTGAAGCCAACTTTGCCCGCCTAAAGTAAAGCTACATTCAGAATCATAGTTTTGCGATACATGGACAGGTCTGGTAAAACCCTCCTCATACGGATGTATTGAACAGAGAGACAGAGAGGAGGGCAAGATGGTGCGACCAGACCTGGCAAAATGGGAGCAGACGCTGGCGGACTTGCGCCGGTTATCCGTGGCGGCGGAGCATCCACGGGCGCGTGAACGATTCCTGGCGTTGTACGAGATTGGTGCGGCCACACGAATGCCACGCAGTGGGCGGCTGCCATGAAGCATGACGACAACACCGTGCTGAAGTGGTGCACACGTACAACTCCTTGAGGCCAGAAGCCGTGACCTATCAGCGTAGTGGCGGCGCCCCCCTTTTGCGCCCGAACAAGTCAAGCAAATCGTTGCCACAGTGAAAGAGAGTGCGCCCATTGAGCATGGCCTGCCTGGTTACAACTGGACGCTGAAGAAGCTGCGGCGCTGGATCAAGCAGGTCTTCGCCTGTGAGGTCGGGCGGCGTACGTTGAGCAAAGTGTTGCACACGATGATTTGAGCTGGAAGAAGTGCCAGAAAGTGCTCAAGCGTGCGAATCCCGCTAAGCGTGCGGCTTTCATGACCGCCTTCCAGAAAACTCTATACGCAGGTGTGCCAGGCGCGATGCGGCTGATCTACATTGATGAGGCGCATCTTCATCAGGACATGGATCTGGGCTATACCTGGGCACAGAAGGGTGAACCAGCCTGGCGATTGAGTCATTGCCCCCGCTTGCAGGACAGGATCGACTGGTATGGCGCCTATGACTTCACCAACGGGAAGTGCTTCATCTGGAACGAAGGCGGCTGCAACGGCGACAATACGATCAAGTTTCCTGCACCATCTGGCTGCCTGGCTGGGGCCCGCTCACCGCGCCGACTGTGATCATCTGGGATGGTGCATCGTGTCACACCGCCAAAGCTGTTCAGGCGGAGGCCGCAAGGTTGGGCTTCACCCTCGTGCCCTTGCCGGGGTATAGCCCTGATCTCAACCCGATTGAGGGTCTTTGGAAATGGATGCGTGAAGACGTGACTCGCAATCATTGCTATGCCTCCACGCGTGAGCTGTTTGATGCCTGCAAAGCCTTCGTCGATCGCATCAACACCGAACCGTTCGCCATCATCAAGCGCCTATGGCCCAAATTGGAACTGGACCCTGACTTCGAGAAACTCTTGGTTTCAAAGTAGCTTTACTTTAGTCGTCTGGTGTGACTGCAACTGCTCCCACTCCCGCCTGAGCAGCCCATACACCCACGAATCCGACGCCTCGCCATCGACAATGCAATTTTCACGCAGCGTG
Source organism: Candidatus Caldilinea saccharophila (assembly GCA_016710365.1). Classification (GTDB taxonomy): domain Bacteria; phylum Chloroflexota; class Anaerolineae; order Caldilineales; family Caldilineaceae; genus Caldilinea; species Caldilinea saccharophila. The sequence continues at coordinate 120,708 of JADJVW010000059.1, forward strand.
CCTTCGCGCAAAAAACCGAGCTTTTCCAACACTCGACCCGATGCTGCGTTGCGTGTATCGGCCTCAGACTGGACACGGTTGAGGTCCAGCGTGTTGAAAGCCCACTGCAGCAACGCGCCTGCGGCCTCGGTGGCAAAGCCCTGGCCCCAAGCCGACCCATCGAAGCAGTACCCCAGCATTGCGCTGCGATACACTGCGTCCCAATTCATCAAACTGCACCAGCCAATGAACCTATCGTCGGCTGTGCGTTCGATGGCAAGGCGCGCACCACTGCCTTCCTGCTCCATCTGGTTGCAACGCGCGATGAAGCGTGCTGCCTGGCCGCGCTCCTTCCAGGGCGGTGCATCCCAGTAGCGTAACACGCGTGGGTTGCTCTGAAGCGCAAAGATGGCGTCCGTGTCGGCTTCCGTGAAAGGGCGCAATCGCAAGCGAGCGGTGCGCAACGTCGGGGTTGGTAAGGACACAACAGAATTTGCTGCACCATCGATCATGGTTGAGACTCCTTCTACGCAATGAAGAGCAGCGAAAACACGAAAGTGACGTACGCATTGGTTTGGATACCCCGATGCCCCAATGATAGATGGCTGACCTTAGTACGATCTTCCTTCCGTGCGTGTCTGCCGGCTCACGCTAGCAGGTGAGTGGGACATTTTTGCGGGCGGCGTAGCTGTCCGCAAAACTTGTCATTATCGAACGACTCGCCGGATATAATCCTCAAGCTCCATCATCGGCGCCTGGCGCTCCGACCGCAGTCAGCGCCGGACAACCCTGCCCCTCTACAGCCCTGTCCCTATACAGCCCTGGCAAAAAAAACGGTCACGGGTTTGACGGAAAAAGCCGGATGAGTTTCGGAGTAAATCCGCGAGAATCCGTCTCATCCGTCAAATACGTGGTCTATGGAAGCCAGACTGAACAGTTACGACATCCTACGCTCTACCCTCTACTGCGCAGCGCCGCGCACATACCCGTGCGCAACCAGATAGGTGAGAATCTGCTGCGCGTTCTCTTCGGGCGTGAAGGCAACCGTGTCGAGCGTGATCTCCGGGTTGACCGGCGCTTCGTAGGGATCGTCGATGCCCGTGAAGCCGGTGATCTCGCCGCGGCGCGCCTTGGCATACATGCCCTTGACATCGCGATCTTCGCAGACATCGAGCGGCGTGTCGACGAAGATCTCGACAAAGCGATCCTTGCCGACCAGGGAGCGCACGTCCTCGCGTGGCAATATACGGGCTGACCGCCGCGCAGACCGCAATCCCGCCGTGACGCACGAGCTCCGCCGCGACAAAGCCGATGCGCCGGATATTGATGTCGCGATCCTCCTTGCTAAAGCCAAGCCCTTTGGACAGATGCGTGCGCACCACGTCGCCGTCGAGCACCGTCACCTGGCGCCCGTTCTCCAGCAGCAGCACGGTCAACACTTCGGCGGTGGTCGACTTGCCGGCGCCGCTCAAGCCGGTGAACCAGAGGCAAACGCCCTGGCGGTGACGCGGCGGATAGCTTTCACTGAGGATATCAGCCACTTCAGGGCGGGTGAACCAGTCGGGAAGCTGGCGGCCACGGTTGAGATAGTCGCTGCGCACCTGGGTGCCGGAGATCGAGGCGGTCTGCGCGCCGTTCGGGATCAGCGTTGCTTCTTCGTAGCGGTTCTCGTGTGGCAGGTAGACCATTTCGCTAAACGTCAGCACACCGACGCCTAGCTCTGCGCTGTGCTGTTTGGCCAATTCCTGCGCATCGTACGCCCCGTAGAAGGGGCGGCCCAGCGAGTCGTTGCCCGGCCCGGCATGGTCGCGGCCGACGATGAGGTAGTTGGCGCCAAAGTTGCGGCGGATCAACGCGTGCCACAGCGCCTCGCGCGGGCCGGCCAGACGCATGGCCAGCGGCAACAGCGCCAACAGCGAGCGATCGTGCGCGTAGTAGTTGTTGAGCAGCGCCTTGTACGAACGCACGCGGGTGAAGTGGTCCACATCGCCCGGTTTGGTCATGCCGACGACCGGGTGCAACAGCAGCGTGCCATCCACACTGTCGGCCGCACGCTTGGTGAGTTCTTCATGCGCACGATGCAGGGGATTGCGCGTCTGAAACGCCACGACATTCGTCCGGCCAATCGCGGCAAGACGGGTGCGCGTCTCGGCCGGCGTCAGGCGCAAATCGCCAAAATCGTGATGGCGCGGCAGATCGAGCACCTGCAATTTTCCCGACAGGTTGGTTTTGCCCCACCGGCTCATTTCGGCGACCAGTGGGTGCGCGGGATCCTGCGTGCCGAAGACAAGCTGGGCGGTGAGCGCGCGATCCCACGTGTATATCTCCTCCACGGTCAGAATCGCCAGCAAGTTGTTCTTGGCGTCGCGCAGGGCAAGGTCACGATCATAGTGCAGGTCATCGATATGCTCGACCGGCAAAGTCACCGGGATCGGAAAGAGGCGACCGTCAGCGAGTCGCATCTCTTCGAGCACACGCGCATAGTCAGCGCGCCCCATGAAGCGGTCGAGCGGAGAAAAAGCGCCGGTGGCGAGCAGTTCCAGATCGCACAGGGCGCGGTCGGAAAGCTGGAGCGAGGGCAGCGTGTTGGCGTAGGCGCGCAGCTCGTCGTGTGCTTCCGGCGCCACGCGCAGGTCGATCAACTGCCCACCATACGGTTCGATCAAGGTGATTTCATTTGTTCCAGTAGTTTCATTTGTTGCATTTGCTGCGGTGGAATTCATTTCAGGTTCTCTTTCAGTCGTTAGCTACTTGATTCGATCAGCTTGCATAAACTCCAGGTCGTCAGGCGCAGATAGACCGCGTCTGTCCGCCGTAAGAGGACGTGATCTGATGAATCATACAGCAGCCATCACGCTTTCTGCAATCGATTGGCGCGGATTTTCCGACGGCGCGTAGCTCGCCCACAAAGTCTCGACCCTCTGCGTAAACGCGGCAGCGGTAGACGCCCCCTTCGTGCACCAGGCGCTTTAGGCGGGCATATTGGGGGATGCAGTCGGTCGGCGCACAAGCCCCGCACCGCGTCACATCGACAATCTCCGCGCCGTGTCACATGGAATCTGAAGAAAGTGACAAGTGCACCTTGACCTTTGCTAGTAAAACTGCTATAACCGGTTAACCATTTTACCCATTGCGCACCACATCGATTTTTTCTTGTGTAATCGTAGGATCTGAAACAAATTACGCTGATGTTACAGGCTCGCAGCAAAGCATCGCAGCAAAGGCTCAAAACGCAGCCAGCCGCCAAACTATATCCCAATTCCATTAAAAAAGTAGGAGCAAAATGACAACCGCAACTGCAGGCTTTATCGATACAGAGCGCCAAAAATTGCTTGGGGAACAAACGCACGTCATCGCCGAGTTAAACAACCTGCGCGATTTAATGCAGGCGGAAGTAGATGTCGAACCGGATGAGGGCGATTCTGAGATCTTTGAGCGTGAGAAGAACGCTGCCTTGATCGCAGTGCTGGAACGCCGGTTGATTGACATTGAAACAGCGCTGAAGGCAATTGAAAAGGGCAACTATGGCATCTGCACGTTGCAGCACAGCCATCGAAAAGGGAGCGCCTCGAAGTCAAGCCCGATGCCACGCTGTGTCTGAATTGCCAGCGTGAAGTCGAACGTCTCAGCCGCCGCAATCGCCCGCAGCGCCAGATCGACTGGTAGGGAGCGCCTTGTGTCGGAAAATGTCTTTATTTCACCGCATCCTCTCGTCCAACACAAGCTTACGCTTCTGCGCCGCAAGGAAACCGAACCCAAGAAATTCCGCGAAGTCATCAGCGAGTTGTCGATGATGCTGGTCTACGAAGCCACGCTCGACTTGGCAACGCAGCCGGTGACCATCGAGACGCCGCTGACGACCGCACAAGGCACGTTGATGGCGGAAAAAGTCGGGTTGGCGCCGATTCTGCGCGCGGGCATGGGCATGGTGGAAGGCGCCTGGAAATTGCTGCCCCAGGCTGAGGTGTGGCACCTCGGCCTCTACCGTGATGAGCGCACGCTCAAGCCGGTTTCGTATTACAACAAGCTGCCGGTTGCGCCCACCGTCGAACTCTGCCTGGTGCTCGACCCGATGTTGGCGACCGGTGGCTCAGCCACGGCGGCGGTCGATGTCCTCAAACGGTGGGGCGTCACGCGCATCAAGTTCGTGGGGCTGCTCGCCGCGCCCGAAGGCATCGCCGCCCTGCACCGCGCGCATCCCGATGTAGCCATTCACATTGCGGCGGTGGATGAGCGGCTCACCGCGGCAGCGGATGGGTTCCCGCCAGGCTACATCTGGCCAGGGCTGGGCGACGCCGGCGACCGGCAGTATGGCACCGGGTAAGTCGATTTTTCGATCCGTTGTTTCCTTGAATCCGTTGTAGTGCTTTAGGGTAGAAACATGTTCTGTATCAAGACCGCCTTCTCCCGCTGGGCGGTCTTTTTTTGCGCACTCGCTGCTGACAAGACTATCCATTGTCTTCGTTGCTGTCCTGGGCGGGAGCCGCGCGCTCGATCCTGCGCGCCATCGCCAGCAGCAGCGCTGTCTCCTCCGGCTGCAAGGCGGCGATAAGCGAGCTGGCGCAGCGTGCGCATCACGGCTGCCGGGTTGTAGCGGAAGAAGCCGATCGACGCCAGCGCGGCCTCGCTGCTCTGGAAAAGGCGTTCAAGCTGAGCCTGCGTCGCCCGCGGCGGCTCTGGCTGCGCAGTCTTCACAAGTGACGCCACGCCCACGACAGCCATGCGCACTTCGTAGAGCAGCAGCAACACCGCCTGCGCCAGATTCAGCGCCGGATAGTCCGGGTTGGCCGGAATCATGGCGATCAGGTGACAACGATCCAGCGCCACCCGATCCAGCCCGTCGGCCTCGGCGCCAAAGAGCAACGCCACCCGCTCCCGCTGGCCGCGTGCGGCCAGCTCACCGGCCAGACCGCGCAGGTCTGTGCTGACAGGCGCGCCGGGATGATGGATGGCGGCCGTGCCGACCACCACATGGCAGTCAGCCAGCGCCGCGTCGAGCGTGGCAAAGTGCTCGATGCGCTCGATCAAATCCTCGCAATGATGCGCCACCCGCTGCAGCTCGCTCACCGCGTAGCTGACCGGCTGCACCAGGCGCAGGTGGCTGAAGCCCATGTTCTTCATCGCGCGCACCACCGCCGCCAGATTGACCGGGTCTTCTGGCCGGTGCAGCACGACAATGACTTCTTCCAGCGCGTCTGATTTGTTCATAAAACTCTGTTGTGGATATCAATACCTTCGCCAGTCTATGGTTGAGTGATAAGAGCTTGAGTCGAGTGAATTGCGCCCATGCTGGCAACATAGTGAAGGATGGCAGCAATAATATTCGGATTGGGTGGTTCGGGAAGCAATTCAATGGTTGCGTGGACATATCTACGACCACGGAAGAACGCTTTCAAATCCAAAACACCAGCGTCGGGATGTGACCTGCGAAAATCGGCAAGCTGGCGATGAGAAAGATTAACCATGAAGAGCGAAAGGTTGACTGCATTGGTGACGGGAGTCTCTTTGATGGTCATGAAGTCCTCCATGCCCCAGAATTGTTTAGCGTCGCGGAAGTTGAACTCGATTTGGAAGCGCAGGCGATAGTAGTGAATCAGGGTATCGTGTGTGAGTTTGAGATCACTGCTGAAAAGCACCGCATGTGCGCGGACGCCACTCTCCAGATTGGTTTTGACCAGGATCACGACATTGAGTGGGTCGGCAAAGCACTCGTGCAACATCGTGGCTTGGTAAACATCAGTGCGAATCCCCTTGTCCTGACCGGTCGCCATCTGATAACGCTCTGGAATGGCCTGATAATTGAGCTTGTCGCCAGAGCGACGACGGGGCCAGACTTCTTCTGTTCACCCTTGTACTCGAAGTAGAGCGCCGAATCGTGACGCAGTTTCGAGATCAGGTGCAACCCCAGACTTTGCTGCACCATCTGACAAACGTTGTTGTTGCCGAAATGACCATCCAGCACCAGATAGGTGAGGGGGAAGAGTCCACCAATCAGTTCCAACAACTTCTTGACCAGTCGCTCCATCATTCTCAGTTCGCCGTTCCATTCAACGTGACGTTTGTCTTTATTCTTGCTGCCTTTGGGACGTCCCGCCTTGCGCTTGCCTCCCTTTGGATTCTTCTTCGCTGCGCTTTTCTTGGTCGCACGCTGCTTCGCTTTCGCTGGAGCGTCCGTCTCTGCGTGCTTAACCACTTGCTCCGTCAGCAGCGGATGGGAAACAGCATCACTCACACTGACCAGAGAAAGGGTGAAGAAGCTGACCCCAGCGATGGGCTTGTTGTAGATCGACGAGAAAAACGGGTCCAACCCGTGTGTCTTCTTTCCGGCTTTGCTGACCACGCTCTCGTCGCCAACAACCAGATACACCTCATCAGGTTGGAACAGGTGGGTGCGGAAGAACAGCCAACTCATCTGCGCCCACGGCAGCACTGTGTTGAACCAACGCTGCACTGTCCGGTAGCTGCCACCCCTCTCCGTCCAGCGCGAAATACCCAACATCGTCACACGACCGGTCATTGCCAACATCGCGGCGATGATTCGTCCCAACTGACGTGTCGCTGTCTGATTCTGACATTGGTCCAAGCATTGAAGCAGTGCGATAATCTCGATCATGAGCGGTTCTGTCTGATAGGAATTCCACTTTTGTCGGTGATAAGCCTATCCTACACGACCGCTCTATCTTTCCCCTTTTTTGGCGAAGGTATTGCTATTGTTGGGTCAGTTCGATTTGCGATGTTCGCATCACAGTCAGGTGGAATGGGCGGGAACGCGTGGTGCGGTTGCTCGAAGCCTGAGACGAAAAGCTAGCAGCGCTGGGGCGCGTTGCAGGCGGCCCGATCCAGACAGAAAACGCCCGCTGGTTTGATTGTCCACCAACGAGCGTTTTTGTTGCTCTAGCAACTACTGGGGAGCGGCGGCCAGTTCAGCCAACGGCGCGCCACAGTTGGCGCAGAATTTATGTTGTGGCGAGACCTGACTGCCGCACTCGGTGCAGTATTTGGTTGTCCCGCCATTGGCCGGCAATGGGGCCGCAGCCGTGATGGACGTTACGCTAGATATGCGACGCCGGCGAGCGATCTCCGCTTCTACGCTGACATCAGCCACAGGCGGCGACGCGGTGGCATCGGCGGTGACCAGGCGGCGGCGTTGAATCTCGTGCTCCAGGGTGGCGTCCACCCCCGCACTTTCCGGCGCCAATTGCTCGATCTGCTGCATGAGGCCAATGGCTTGCCGACGCAGACGCTGATCGTATTGCTGATAATCTGCTTCACTCAACTTACCCACGCTGTAATCAAACTCCAACTCTTTGATGGAGGCCAATACCTGCTCTTTGCGATGAAGAAGCTCCGTCAACCGGTCGTCTTCGATCAATACCGGCGCCGGCCCCCGTTTGAGCAGCGGCCAGACCACCGCGGCGATCGCCAAACCCGATATCAACAAAGCGATCAGAAGTCCAATGATGAACGACATACCAGATTCCTTGAAGCTATTTTTAATCAATCGTCGCCGGTTGCATAGGCCAGCCCGCGCACGCTTTCATTGCGGCGGCGCACGGGATTGGGCCAGGCCGCGATCAGGGTGCCAATCACCAATACAATGCCACCCACCCACATCCACATCGTCAGCGGGTTGATGTAGATCGTAAAGGTGGCGGAGGCGCCGCCGCTGTCCCAGCCATTCAACACGACGTAGACATCCTCGATGGGCGACATGTGCAGCCCGACTTCGCTGGTCGGCATATCAGGCGTCTTGTCGTAAATGTTGCGCTTTGGCACGACAGTCGCAACCCGCTGGCCGCTGTCTAGGTTGAATGCCTCGAGCTGGGCGCCGAACTCCATCAAGTTGGCCTGCCGGTCGGTCTGCATCCCGTTGTAGACGATCTGGTACCGTCCCACGGTGGCGCTTTCGCCCGTAGCCAACGTCACACTCAGTGACTGCTGATAGAACTCATTCCCGATCACGGCCACGCCGATCAACACAATGCCGATGTGAACGATGTAGCCGCCATAGCGACGGCCATTGCGCCTCCATAAATTTCCGACCGCGACGAGCGCATTTTCTCCGGTGGTCGAGCGACGCGCCTGCACGCCGCGCACATACTCCTGAATGATCGTGGCGATCACAAACGCGCAGATCGCCAATCCGATCATCGGGTAGAGGCTACGCGCCACGACAAAGACAAAGACGCCAACCCCCAGCGCCGCCAGCGTGGGGAAGGTGAATTGCTTGCGGAACGCAGCCAGACTCGTGTGGCGCCAGCCCAGCAAGGGCGCCACGCCCATCAGCAACAAGAGGAGTAAAAAGAGTGGCCCATTGACCTTGTTGAAGAAAGGTGCGGCCACGCTGATGCGTTCGCCGGTCAGGATCTCGCTGAACATGGGGAAGAAGGTGCCCCACAGCGTGGCAAAGGCAATGCCGGCAAAGAGCCAGTTGTTGGCAAGAAACGCGGCTTCGCGACTGCTGTACGAGTCGATGGTGTGCTCGCCGCGCAGCAACGGCAGACGGTCGAAAAGCAGCCAAAGAAAGCCAAACAGGATGATGACCAGGAAGCCGAGGAAATAGGGGCCAACGTCGCTGCGCGCAAAGCTGTGCACGCTTTCGAGCACGCCGCTGCGCGTGGTGAAGGTGCCGAGGATCACCAAAAAGTAAGTCAACCAGATGAGCACGACGTTCCACACCTTGAGGATGCCGCGTTGCTCCTGAATGATGATGCTGTGTAGAAAAGCCGTGCCTGTCAGCCAGGGCAGGAGGCTGGCGTTCTCCACCGGATCCCACGCCCAGTAGCCACCCCACCCCAGTTCCATGTACGCCCACTGGCTGCCCATGATAATGCCGGCGGACAGAAACATCCACGGGATGAGCGTCCAGCGGCGTACGGTGTGCACCCATTCGTTGTCGAGTCGCTTGCTCATGAGCGCGCCGACGGCAAACGCAAAAGGCACCACCATCCCGACGTAGCCCAGATAAAGCATGACAGGATGGATGATCATCCAGTAATTTTGCAACAGCGGGTTGAGACCCTGACCATCGGGCGGCACGAACCCCACGCGCTTGAATGGATCTGCCGCAAAGACAAGCAGCGTGAGGAAGAAGAGCGAGGTCGCCAGCAACACACTGTTGACATAGGGCATGATGACCTGGTGGCGGTGACGATTGGCAAAGGCGACAATCGCGCTGTAGCCAGAAAGCAGCAGACACCAGAAGAGCAGGCTGCCAGCCTGTCCACCCCACAACGCCGAAAATTTGTAGAAGTTCGGCAGTGCGCGCTCGGAGTGATTCCACACATAGCTTAGCTGGAACGCGTCGCTCAGCAGGCCATACCACAGGATGGCGGTGGCGGCCAGCACCAGCGCGGCCACCGCATAGACGGCGTTGAAACTGCTCTGGATCAGGCGCGTATTGCGCCGCTGACCGCCGAAGTAGCCGCCAAGGATGCCAAACGCCGCCAGCACCAACGCGGCTAACAGAATTAAGTGACCTATGTCAAAGATCATGTTGCACTTCCCTCTATATCGCTTTACGCTTACGGGCGGATCTGGTCCAAAAGCTCATCCAGGCGATTCTGGCTGACAATCGGCCCAATCACAAGCTCTTGAATATTGCCTTGTGGGTCGATGAAAAAGGTCTCCGGCACCCCTTTGATGCCATAGCGTCGCGCTGCGGCGCTTTGCAGATCAGGCCCACTCGGATAGGTGATATCGAATTCAGCCAGGTAGGCTTTGGCAGCCGGCTCCTGGTCAAGGTAGTCCAACCCGATAAAGACGATGCCGTTGTCTTTTTCGCGACGCCATGTCGCCTCCAGCAAGGCGGCTTCATCGCGGCAAGGGTTGCACCAACTCGCCCAGAAGTTCAACACGACGCCCTGGCCGCGCAGGTCTTCGAGCGCAATCGTTTCGCCTTGAAATGTGGTAAAGGTGAACGGGGGCGCTTCCCCGGCGGCGCGCTGCTCCGACTGATTGGTTTGCACCAGGCGGAGCGCAAGGAGGACGACGAACCCCACCAGTATCAGGACAAAGACCGTCTGCCAGATACGCACGGCGCGCTTGCTTGCGGACTGCTGCGGATCGGCGCTGACGGCTGGGGGGCGGTCAGATGTTGTAGCCTCAGTCATAGCGCTTCAATTCCTCTTCAAGACGATCGTAATACTCGTCGTTGGCAGCGGTTGGTGATGGCGGCGTTTCGGTGGTCTTGGCTGCGATCATCCCGCGCATACGGCGCCACACAAAGACGCCGCCGCCGATCATGACCGCCACGGGTAAAAGCCAGGCCAGCCAGTTGAAGCCTTCCAACGGCGGCTCACCCAATACCTGCGGGCCATATTGCGCCACGAAATAATTTTTGATGTCGTCTTTGGGTTCGCCAGCCGTCAACTTGTCGGCGATCACTTCGCGCATCTGCTCGCAGGCTTTGAGCTCGCACGCATCGAGGCGCACGCCGCTACAAAGTGGACACCACAGTTCGTCGGCCACATCTTTGACATCATTCGCAGTCACCGTGGCTGGCGGTTCGACGGCGCTATCCTGAGATTTGGCGGATGGGGCGCTCCCAAAAAAGGAAGTCAGCAGCGCCAGCAAAAACAAAAGGAAGAAAATTCTTTGAGGAGTTCGAAGCATAGGTAGGTTATGAAATTTATTTGATAACTAAGCAGGATTTGCAGCACATCGCTTATGATCTCCCTCGGATGCGCACATCCGGGAGAACGAGCCTGCTGCGCCATGCACCTGAACGCAATTTGTAGCAGGAATTATAACACAACTTTGAATGGACGACCGCTAATCGATTGGCAATTTCACCAGATTTTTAACCTTTCGGCCCCTTCGGAAGACGGCCATCCACCCTCAAGCTTGCGCCAGATCGACCACTGAGCAGCGAAAAAGAAAGGGGGGTCGGGCGGCGCATAGACCGCCCGACCCCCCTTATCGGTGGCAGAAGCAACTGAGTGCAAAACGTCGATTACGGTCTGGTCATGGCCGCGACATCGCCGCCCAAATCCTCAATGCTGTCATAGAGGGTCTGGATGATGTACTGGCCATTGTGCGCATACGAACCAGGATCCTTGGTGGCCCACTGGTAGTTGTACGCACCGCGCAACAGCCGTGGCGACCATCCACTGAAGCCATTATCAGAGACAGCTTCTTCTGGGTCGACCACGCCATTGGCATTGGTGTCCGCAAAGAAGTACGGGTAGCTGTGGCTGTCGTAGGCGATCGGCGCGCCCAATGTGTCTGCTGCATAGGTCTGGAGCGCCGCAAACAGCACCTCGGTCATTGTTTCGATCTCGTAGTACAGCCCTTCTTCTTCGTCGCCATCGCCATCGAAGTCCGTCAAAGTGTAACGGATGTCCTGCAGCATGGCGCCGTCTTCAAGCTCTTCGTGGCACTCGGCGCAATCCTCGACCTTGACTTCCAGCCCGTGGACGCTGTGGCAGTCCGCGCACTGATTGACGTCACCGTCGCCATGGTCGAAGAAGCCAAGATATTCCTTGCCTTCGTACTGATACGCGCCCATTGCCTCAGCGCCCCATCGGGTCGCACCGGCGGCAAAGTAATGCGGATTGAGGAAGCGCAGACCTTCGGCCTGTTCGTCCGGCTCGGCGTCGCCGATCAATCGGTTGACGCTGACCGTAGATTCGCGACCCTGATGGCAGTTCAAGCACAGATTGGTATCCGCATCGCCGCTGTCGATAACGGCGCCGCTGGGAAACTTGACGGGTTTTGCCTCATAGCGCGTGAACTCGACCAGGTCGTTGTGGCACGTGGCGCACTCCAAGCCGTTGGATGGCGGCGCAGAGATGTTGACGCCTTCAGCCAACGCCAGGGGCAGGCCGCCCGCGGTGTGGCACTTGGCGCACGACCCCGGCACAGCGCCTTCGGCGTCCCAGTGGCGGAACGCTTCCTCGGACCCGGCAAAGTGTCCGGCGTCGATGCGGCGCATAGCCGTCATGTCCACCGGTTCAGCAATCGCCTCGTTGAGGGTGGCAATCGAATCGTACAGCAACTGGATGACATACTTGCCACCGTGTGTGTACGCGCCCGGATCCTTAACTGAGGTTTGATAGTTGTAGGCGGCCTGCAGCAGGCGCGGCGTCCAGGCGGCAAAGCCGTTGTCGAAGGCGACTTCCCCTTCTTCCAGCTCGCCGCTGCCGTCCGCGTCCACGAAGAAGTACGGATAGCTCGCCGAGTCGTAGCCGATCGGCGTGCCGGCGACTTCGGCGGCGTAGGTCTGCATACTGGCAAGCAGAGTTTCCTGCAAGCCGGCCAATTCATAATAGATGCCCTCTTCCAAGTCGCCGTTGCCGTTATAATCGACTTCGGAGCCGGCCATGCGAATGTCCTTCAGATCGTCGGTGGAAGCGACATCTGTATGACACTCCGTACAGCCTTCCAACTTGATTTCAAGCGTGTGGGAATTGTGGCAGTCGTCGCAGGTTTCGTACCCATCGACGTGCGCAAACATTGCGTCGTAGCTGTTGCCATCAAACTCATAGCCACCCTTTGCCAGCGTGCCGTATTTGGTGGCGGCCGCGGCAAAATAGTGGATATTCTTGAAGCCGAGCTCTTCGCTAACTGTATCAGCGTCGACGCCGGCATCGGCAATCGCTTGATCGACGCTAAACTTCGACTCGCGTCCCTGATGACACTCCATACAACGCGCCTCGGCGCCCAGCCCGGTGATCTCAATGCCGGAAGGCATGACGACACTGGTCTTGGTGACTGTCACGTCGTTGTGGCAAGCTACACAGTCGACTACGGCGCCGATTGGATGCGGTGCATTCACCACACCGGCTTCGCTGCCATCCACCCCCAGAAAGTCCTGATATCCTGTGCTGCTGTGGCATTTAGCGCAGGCTTCGGGGACGACTTGTGGATCTTCCTCATTCCAGTGGGTGAATGCTTCGGCAGCCGCATCGGCATGGCCGGACGACATCCACTCCTCCAGAAATGGGACCTGAACCGCGGCTGGTTCAGCCGGATCTTCTTGCGTTGGCGGCGCAGCGCTGGCAACGCCAGCGGCCAACAGCAAGACAAGCATCGCTGTTATTACCGCAAAAATGAGAACCTGACTCTTTCTCACTCTGTTACCCCCCTTCGGGTTCCATATTTGCCTATTGATTTAGGCTCGAGGAAAAAGAAAACGAAAAAATGACGCGTAGTCCAAATCTGATTTTTGGCTTGCTCCTTTCTGCTGCCTGGCGGGGATGGATGAGTCGCTGTCGTGCGCCCAGTGGTTGCTTCTACCATTTGAACAAAGATAAATGCTGGGAAATGACAGCAAAGTAGTGAGAACGCTTACAATTTTACAACGCTTTCCCGCCAGATGCAATGCAGAACCTTAGACGCTTCTGCTGCTCTATTGGACAGAGCCGGGTTCGGGTGTTAGCGGTGTGAATATATCAATGTTCTGACGTGGCACAGTTGTGATCGCGGTCTGTTCGTAGGTGACAAAGAAATAGAGTCCGATCAGCAAGAAGGTGGTGATGACCGCGGCCGCGGGGATAAAGACGCGCCGCCGGCGACGCATACTTTCCGGGTCAGCGTCAACGCCCACGCTCCCCTGCTCGATCGCGTGCAGTTCGAGGGCATGCTCTTCTTCCATCTCTTCATGGCTGATATAGCCGGTGAACATGCTGCGGTTGAAGCGCTTGACGTGCACGTGGTAGAAGTGCCAGGTCACGATCGAGAGCACCGCCAGCAGCGCCTCACCGCCATGCGCGGCCTTGGCGGCCGGGATGAACTCTCCCGGCAGAAGCGATGTGGTGGAGATCGGGTTCCACAGCATAAAGCCGGTGAGCACCATGACGACCGTGCCCCAGATCACAGCCCAGTACTCGACCTTTTCGCCAAAGCTGTAACGCCCCATGCGCGGCGGCGTCTTGACGATGCCCAGGTTGTGACCCAGCGCCTGCAAGCCGTCCTTGACATCCTGCAGGCTGGGCAGCATCGTAAGCGCCACGCGTCTCACGAAGAGACGGTAGGCCACCGCGACAAAGTGATAGATGGTGCCGATAATCAGCAAGACAGCGGAGGAGCGATGGATAATGCGCACCGTTTCGATCCCGCCCATCGCCTCGATCATAAAGCTGGCCCACGGCTGCAGCGAGAACATCTGCGGCAGACCCGTGATGGCGAGCGCAGTGAAGCTGATCAGCAGGATGATGTGCTCGATCCGTTGGAAGATATTGAATCGGTGGTAATGAGGCTGTGGATTACTCACCTTTCGACCCCCTTCGTTTGCGCTGGAACCGTTCTCGGGTGCGCCGTAAGATGTCCGTGCCGATGAAAAGCACAAAGCCGCCGATCGTCGCCGGAATCACAATCATGTAGAACAGATCGACAAAGTAGACGAGCGGGTTATGCTCCAGCGAAGGCTTGAAGTGGCTGGTCCACGAATCTGGAAAGTTCTCATTGGCGTCCGGGTGACATTGCCGGCACGTGGCGAGCAAGTTGGCCTTGATGACCTGTGAATTCTCATCCGTGGCGGGCAAAATATTGTGGACGCCATGACAATCGTAGCAGACCGCCTTGTTCGTCTCCTCATTGCTTCCATGTCGCTCGAACAGTGTGACTGTTGTCCCGTGGAAATCGGCCACATAGGTATCGAACACTTCGGTTGAGATGTTATATTTTTCCATCATGTCAACGTCGGCGTGACACCGTCCGCACATCTGTGGCGAGCTTAGGCGGAAGGCGGCGGTCGTCGGGTCGGGGATGTTATGGACGCCATGACAATCTGTACAAACCGGCACATCCGGGTTGTTTTCACCAAGCAACGCCGCACCGTGCACGCTGGCCTCATACTGCTCGTTGATTTCGGAATGGCAGTTGCCGCATGTCTGCGACACGCGTTCGCGCGGCTCGTCCGGGTCGTGGATGGCGTGATTGCCGTGACAGTCGGCGCAGGTGGCCGCCTCCAAGTCGCCATCCGCAATGTGCTGGGCGTGGACGCCGTCAGCATTCAGCTCGAAGATCTCAGTGTGACAATCCTGGCACACTCGCTGCATGGAGATGGTAAGCTCACGGCGCGTCTCCGCATCGATCGGCTGGTGCGGGAAGCCCGACAGCGCCTGGTCCTGATGACAGTCTGTGCAGCGCAGCGTCGTGTATTGCACGCCATCGATGACCTGCTCGCCGTGCACCGAATCGACAATGTCCTGCGGATTCACATGAAGTTCGACCGTGTCGCCTGACGCCAGCGTCAATTGGCTGGTGAGCAAGCTGTGACACGTCTGGCACTTTGCATCCTCGCTCTGCGGCGTGCTGGCGTGACACGTCTCGCACGTCTGCCCGGCGCCTAGATTCGCCGCCAACTCGGCGTGTACGTCACCGACGTGGGGGTCCGCAAATTCCTGGTGACATTGTTGGCACGCGCCCACCGGATCGGCCTGCATCGCCGCAACGGGTGCGGCAGCGTGCCCGCCGTGGCAATCGACGCAGTTTGGCAGCTGGCTGGCGTCCTCCGCCTGGAGATGGCCGGGATTGTGCACCTCGGCGGAGACGTGACATTGCTCACAATTCTGCGCCACTTCCCTGTGAAATTGCGCCAGATCCTGGGCGGGATTTTCGCCGTGGGGGAATTGATAACGCTGGCGCGGCGCGTGACAGTCAGTGCAATAGACCGGCGCCGCGGCGCCCACGCCATGCACCGATTGATCCAGCACCGCCGGATCGATGCCGGCATGGATGATGTCGCCTGAGGGCAACGTCACGGTTGCCGTGCTGTCGCGATGGCAGAGTTTGCACGCGGCGTCGGGCGGTGGCTGCGGCAGCGGCGGCACGGTTTGCGCCATCGCCGGTCGGCTCCACAACAGAACGCCGCCGATGACCGCACACCAGATGACACCCCCCACCGCGCGCAAAAAGCGTTTATTGATGGTTCGAGTGTTTTTATAATGATCCATTGAGTTAATCCACGCTAACTTCTAGGACAGGCAGCCTACTTAGATAGGGGGTCAACGTTTGTTTTCGCTGCCCGCCAACCCACGATCATGGAAACCGAGCGACGCCTCCTGCAGGCGTGCATCCTCCAGAATGGGGCCGCGTCCTTCTTCGCTGTGACAGCCTTTGCAAGCAAAGTCCACCGTTATATAAGGCTCCGCCGACGCACCGTCGCGATTAAACTGCGACTTTGCGTTCGGATTGATAGCAAAAAGGTGTGTACGCACATCCCCGCTAAAGCGTTCTGCATCCGCTACTGCACTCTTGGTGATGCGCGGCATGTGACAATCCACGCAAGACGCATGTTTGCGGTCAGTAATTTTCTGATATTCATCCTGCTCAAAGTGACAAGTCTCGCAGTCCGCTTTGTCAGCGCCATCGCCATACACCGTCGATTGATGCGGATTGTGACAGTCCACACAATTCATCACGCGCTTTTTGGAGGAGAACAACTCACTGTATTGCTGGTTGTGGTCGATAAAACCGTCGTGCGCCTCGATGGTCATTGCCTCAGTGCGGATGTGACAGGCGCCGCACGATTCACTGTCGCGCGCCACCGGCAGCGCGATCAGATAGGGGCTGTTGACATGGTTGCTGCCCGGGCCGTGGCAATTTTCACACCCGACGCCATCTTCGACCCACGTCCCCATCAGCCCCTCTTGGTTGCCTTCGGCAATATAGCCGGTGGTGTGGCACTGCGCACAGTCAAAGGGGAGCTCTTCACCCGCATGATAGGCAACCCAGCCTGCTTTGGCGTCAAGCTTCTTGTTTTCCAAATTGTACTGCGTGAGTGCATCGGCGTCGCCGGTGATCAGGTTGCCCTGCTTGTCGACAAAACGCGCCATCCAACCATACCCGCCGATCACATAATGAATGTCGTCCCACGTAAACCCGTCCGGCGGCTCGGGAATTTTGGATTCTGGGAACTTCGGCGCCGCGCCCTCGGCAACCTTGACCAAGGCCCAGGCGTGACCCGTCTCCATATACGTTTCATGCAGATCGGCGTGGCACTCCTGGCACGCGGCGCTGCCAACATAGGTGGGTTCTGTGTAACTGAGTCCCGGATCACCCTGCGCGCCTGTCGGCCCTTGCTCCCCGCTGGGGCCAGGGGGACCGATGGGGCCGGGCGCGCCGGCAGGTCCAGGCTTCCCTGGCGGGCCGATCTGCGTCGCTGGCGTGGCAATGCATCCGGCCATCAGCACGAGCGCCGATAAGGCAACCAGCAAAACGAAGATGTTTTTCATATCCGCACCATTCCTTGTCCTGCAGAAGCTGGCAAAGGTCAACTGCATCATTATGTTTGTCCGGCGGCATGGCCGGTTGCATCAAGCCGGCGCACAACATCCAACAACTGGCTCTTCAAACCTGCGCGTCTGCGCAGCCATTCGTTGTCGTTCATCTGTCCCAATGCATGAAGGTCGTCAATGCGCGCCACTTCGGTCAGCAGTGATTCGCGCACGGATTGCAAGTCGTGGCGCGATGACGCGGCGGCAAATGCTCCGCGCTGCATCGCAACCCCTACCATTTCCAGCAAATTTGCGGCGACGATGGCGAGCATGGCATAGGAAACCCACGTCTCCAGCGGCGGGGCCACTGCGGCGAGTTGGCTTGCGCCGCCCTCGGTCGCGGCGCCGACTGACCGCGGGTTTGCGGCGCCACGTTCGAGCAATCCCTGCAGCTTGACTTCGACCTCGCCAGGGCCAAAGGCTTCCTGCCCCCAGACCTGATATTCTGTCCCCTGGATATTCTGGATGCTGTCGAAGGTCATCGCCGGCACATCGACGCGCAGGTTGGGGAAATTGGAGACCAGCAACGAAAGGACATCCACCGGATAGTCAAAGGTCTGTTTCAGATCGAAGCTGGTACCCTGATAGGGAATCGCGTATTGAGCAATGATCTGTTGGGTGCTGTCGCCGGGCGTCACCGGCAGGGTGTCATAGACGACATCGCCTACCTGACGGAAACGATCCCCCAATGCGCCGTTCTGGAAGGACAGTTCCTGGGCGTCGGGCGGCAACTGAATGCCGACCGTCACAGGCACATCGACGCCGTCCACGCTGCGCCCGACAAAGGTGCGCTCGCCTGTGTTGCCCACAAGGTAAATCTGAAGGACAACCAGCGCGCCAGGCTGTGCGTCCAGAATCCAGTGCACCCGGTTGATACGCAGGTCGCCGGGGCTGTCGGTGGTGCCAAAGACATCGATGCTCGTGTCCGCCACCGGCTGATCCGGCGTCAGGTTGACCATGCCGCTGCTGTAGCTGACGCCTTCCGCCAGCACCGTGACGAGATAGGTCAAATTCGGATCGACCGCCAGCTCCTGGAAGGTGAAAGTGTTGTCCGCGCCCACGGTTGCGGTGAAGGTGGCCACCGGGTCGAATCCTAGATACGCGTCTAGAAAAACATTGCTCCCCTCGACCTGCTGCGGCGCATCCGCGCCAAAGACAATCTGCCCCGTGATCGCGCCGGCGCCGGGCCGATAGGCGGACGCCCACGGTGGAATGTAGCTGAAAGTGCGGATATATTCGAGCGTCTCTTCCTTCTGCGTCTGCGACCAATCCGCCAAGCTCCGGGGTGCGCAGCATTCCAGCCGGCCAGCCAATCGGCCTGGCTGGCAAGGTCGTATCCGCCAGGTCGGTGAAATCGTTCAGATTGCCCTCAGCTTCCGGCCCATCGCCGGCGCCGGCGTCGCCATGACAGGCGGCGCAGCTTTCCGCATACAGCAGCGCGCCAGCCGCAGTGGCCGCTTCCTCGGTGTGCAGGCTCCACGCAAAGGCGACGGTGTTCCAGATTTCATCGTCGGTCAATTGATTCGACCACGGCGGCATCAACTTTTGCAGCCGGCCAAATTTCGTCGTGTGAAAGAGCATGGCCGGGCTAAGCTCCCACATCGCGGCCTGATCGGCAAAGGCTGTCGGCGGGCTGGGCAAATCGGCGACAGTGGGGCCATCGCCAAGCCCTTGCTCGCCGTGACAAGGCGCGCAATTTTCCAGATAGCTGGCGCGACCTGCTGCGGCAAATGGCAAATTGGCGGGAACGGCCACCTGCGCCCGGTCATAAGGCGGCGACTCGCGCACACCCTGATCCTGGCCAGACACAGGCGTCGTCTGCAAAGAGACGACCAGGCTGATTCCGATTAAAGAAGCGATGAGGAGGGCCACAACGGCGCGGCGCGTGCGGTGAAATGACAGACAAGTGAACATGAGTCGCATTGAACCTAAACAGGTGAAACAAGCAGGCGGCCTGCCGCTCGGCTTCCGGCAGCGCCCCCTCTTGTTCGGACGATTCTGGCGTATTTTTGATCAGGAATTGGCTTTGGCGAAAACCTCTTCCGGCTCCTCTTCATACCGGCTGGGGCATTTGAGCAACAGGGTTTCCGCCTGGAAGGAGCCATCTGGCAGCAGTTCGCCCTCGACAATGGCCGAGGCCGCCCGCTGGAAATTGTCGGGCCGCGGCCCGGAGAAAACAATCGGCAACTGGCTGCCATTTTCATCGGCGATGGCAAAGCGCAGCGTAACCTCTTGCGGCCGCCAGTCTTCACTGCCGTCGACGACAATGCCGCTGACGCGCACGCGCTCCCCGACCAGCGAGGCGCTGCGGCCGTGCAGTTCACTCACGGTCATGTAATAGGCGCCGGTCGACATCGTCGCCTGCACCATGAGGGCGATCACCAGCCCGATGAGCAACAGACCGCCCACCAAAAACTTGAGATTCTTGCCCGATGCTTTACTTTCGGCCAGGTCAGCCGGGATGACCTGGATCTGCGGAGTATACTGAGACATGCTTTACACTTATCCTCTCGACGGCTTATTCATCACTCGCTTCACTGCGACATGAGGCGCGGCAAAGGCCGCTTGCGATGGTGTGCGCATAGAAGGGGCAGGGACGGAGAGATAGGGCAATTCGTGCTGCATTCTATACGCGAATGTAACACGAATTACGATATCGGACAAGCCCGGCTTTGTCACCGGCTAGATGTCCAGGTTATTGGATAAAATACTTGAATATTCAAACATTTTTCAGCGATTTTTCTAAAATCCTTGCAATTTGCTCAACTCTGCCACGCGCGCCGGCAACTGAGCAATACGCTGCAGTAAAGCAAGCCGGGCGCGGCGCACAGCTTCCTCTTCGGCGTTGACGAGCACGCGTGCGAAGAATGTATTGATGGGCGTCTGCAATGCGCGCAATGTTTCGCCAAGCATGACAGCCGGTTCCGGCGCCGCCGCGAGTGCGGCCTCGGCAGCCACGTAGGCGGCATGGAGTTCGTACTCCACCGGCTCGACATAGGCTGCTTCATGCAGCGCCATCTGTTCGTTCAGGCCGCGCGTGATGCGCGCGGCGCGGGCGTAGGCGGTGAAGGCGTCACTCCACCACGGCTGACGCACAGTTTCGCTCAGCGCCACGCACGCGCGCACCGCGGCGATGGGGTTGTCGCCGCGCGCCGCAAGCACGGCATCGACCACGTCGAAGGCAAAGCCTTGCTCCGCCAGCACGCCCTGCAGACGCCGCTCGACAAACAGCGCGGTCTCGGCGGTGGCTTCAGCGCTGACCGCGACCGGTTGCTGCATTGCCGCGGCTTCCAGCCCGGCGCGCACACTGAAATCCGCGCCAGCAGCGATCAAGCTGTTGAGAATCCCCAACGCCGAACGGCGCAACCCGAAGGGATCGGCGCTGCCGGTGGGAATAGCTTTCACGGCAAACAGACCGCTCAGCGCGTCGAGTTTGTCGGCCAGGGAGAGAGCCAGTCCGGGCAACGACGCGGGCGCCGCATCACCGGCAAAGCGCGGCAGATATTGCTCGCGGATCGCCTGGGCAACGGCCGCTGACTCACCGCTCTGGCGTGCGTAAATTTCGCCCATGACGCCCTGCAGGCTGGTCATCTCGACCACCATGTGGGTCATCAAATCGGCTTTGCTCAGCGCCGCCGCGCGCTCGACTGTGCTTACTTCCTCCGGCGCGGCGCCCAGCATGTGTGCGATCTGCGGCGCCAGCACCTTCAGCCGTTTGACGCGGTCGAGCATCGAGCCGAGTTTGGCGTGAAAGGTCAGCGTCGCCAGGCGCGGAGCATAGCTTTCCAGCGGCCGCCCCGTGTCCGCGCGGTAGAAGTAGGCGGCGTCGGCGTAGCGTGCGCGGATCACGCCTTCGTAGCCGGCGCAGACGACCTCCGGGTGCGCCAGTTCGTTGCTATTGGCGACCGCCACAAAATGGTTGACGAGCGCGCCGCCCTTGAGCACCGGGAAGTAGCGCTGATGCTTCTTCATCACGCCGATCAGGACGGGCGCGGGCAATTCCAGATACTTGGCCTCAAAGGTTCCCAGCAAGGCTTGCGGCGCCTCGACCAGATCAGTCACCTCGTCGAGCAGAGCGGTCTCGTCGGGGACGTTGCCGCCTACGCTGGCCGCCGCCTGCGCCACAAGTTCCGCCACCAACTGGCGTCGCTCTGCACGGTCGACCACAATGCCTTCAGCAGCCGCGGCATCGAAGTAAGTTTGGGCGTCTTTGACGTCGAACGTGGTGAAGCCGCCTGCCGGCAGGCGCGCCGCGGCATCGGCAAAGCGCGGGCCGCGGCTGATGTTGCCGCTGACAACGCCCGCCCACGTAAAGGGCGCGATCTGTGTCCCGAGCATAGCAACCATCCAGCGCAATGGGCGCGAGTAGGCGATGCCGCTGCTGTTCCAGCGCATCGCCTTGCCCCAGCGCAGCCCATTGAGCAACTCCACGCAGAGCGCAGGCAGCACCTCAGCGGTGGGCCGACCTGCCACGCGCTTGACCGCATAGACATAGTGGTCACGCACCTCGATCTGGTCGAGACGCACGCCCTGGCCGCGTGCAAAGCCTTCGAGCGCTTTGGTCGGCTGATTCAGCGCGTCGTACGCTTGCGCCAGCGCGGGGCCGCGCTTCTCCACCAGCTCGTCGGCCTGCATCGGCGTCAATTCAGTCACAAAGGCGACCAGCCGTCGCGTCGTCCCGGTGACGCGCAGCGTGTCGTAGCCCAGCTTGTACTGCGCCAGCAAAACAGTGAGCTTCTCCTCGATCTGCGCGATCCCATCGACGACATCCTGCGGCGGCAGTTCTTCGGAGCCAAGCTCCAGTAAAAAGGAGATTGGAGATTGGAGATTGGGGGATTGGGAGATTGGGAGATTGCCGGCGCTCTCCCCTTCTCCTTGTCTCCCCTTCTCCCTGTCTGTCACGCCGTTCTCCTGCAGCCACGGAAACTCCAGCCGGCGGCGCTGTTCGACGTACAACTCGGAGACCGCTTTGGCCTGGCCGCGCATGTCTGCGAAGAACTTGGCGCGTTCGGTTACGCCGATGGCGCCGCGCGCGTCGAGCAGGTTGAAGGTGTGGCTCTGGCGCAACACGTAATCGTGCGCCGGAATCGTCAGCCCGCGCGCGATGCACGCCTCGGCTTCGGCCTTGTAGATGTCGTACAGTCGCTTCATGCGCTCGACATCGGCCAGTTCGAAGTCATAGACGCAGTGCTCGATCTCCGGGTCGCGGTAGAGTTCGCCAAACGTATGCCGTCCATCGACATCGATATCCCAGACCTGGGTCTTGTGCTGCAAGTACATGACGATGCGGTCAAGCCCGTAGGTGATCTCCACGCTGACCGGGTCGAGCGGCAGGCTGCCCGCCTGCTGAAAATAGGTGAACTGAGTGATCTCCTGGCCGTCCAGCCATACTTCCCAGCCCAGACCCCAGGCGCCCAGCGCCGGCGATTCCCAGTTGTCCTCGACAAAGCGGATGTCATGACGCGTGCGGTCGAGGCCGATCGCTTCCAGGCTGGCGAGATAGAGCTCCTGTGGATTGCCTGGATCCGGCTTCAGGATCACCTGATACTGATGATGCATCTGCATCCGGTTGGGATTCTCGGCGTAGCGACCATCGTCGGGGCGGAAGGACGGCTCGACATAAGCCACGTTCCACGGCTCTGGGCCGAGCACGCGCAGCACTGTGGCCGGGTTCATCGTGCCGGCGCCGACCTTCTCGCTGTAGGGCTGCCAGGTCGTACAGCCGTGCGCGGCCCAGAATTCATGCAGCCGCATGATCACTTCTTGCATGGAGGGTGGTTTGGACATCGGAAAACTCACATTCTAGCGAGGGACGCAGGACGAGGGCGCGTGAGGCCGCCACCGTCTTTGTCCCTCACGGAAATAAAAATCTAATCACAACACGCGCATGGGCACGGGAACAAAGGTCAAGATAAAAATCAAAATCACGACGAAGCCGATGATGCGGCGCCGCGTGTCGAGTGTGGTGACGTCGTCCAGCGCCGGCGGGTGTTCGACGCCGATCATGACCAGGATCAGGAACAGCCACAAGAACCAGCCGGGATAGCCAATGCTGCCGATGATGGGCAGGAATTGTTGCACGAAGGGCAACCCAGCCAGCGCAAAGATCGTCAACAGACCGACGGTCGCCAGGTTTGCGTAGCGCGCCTTGCGCCCGAACATCGCAAACACAGTGTGGCCGCCATCAAGCTGGCCAACCGGCAGCAGGTTGAGCGCCGTGACCAGCAGCCCAATCCACGCGGCAAAGGTGATCTGGTTCATCATCACATCGCGGCCGGTCGCCGCATTGGGCAGGATTTCACCGAATACCAGAAACTTGGCGGCAAGATAGAAGATGCTGTTGCCCTCCACCATCAGCCCCGCGGCCGGCGGCGGCACAGACACCACACTGGACGCCAGCCCGATGAAAAGCAGCGGCGCGGCCAGCGCCAACCCAGCCAACGGGCCGGCCACGCCAATGTCAAAGAGTTTGCGGCGGTCGGGAATCGGCTCTTTCAGTTGGATAAACGCGCCCAACGTGCCGAAGGTCAGCGGCATCGGGATGAAGTAGGGCAGCGTCACCGCGACTTTGTGATAGCGCGCCGCAAAGTAATGACCAAACTCATGCGCGGCCAGAATGCTAAGCAAGGTGGCGGCAAAGGGCAACCCTTGCATCAGATTCTCAGGGCGCAGAAAATCCCACGCCGAGTTGATCACCAGGCCCGTGTCGCCATACAACGACCCGACAAAGAGCGTGCTGATGACGGTCAGCACAAAGAGCACGGCGTTGATCCAGACGCGCGGCCGGCCGGGGCGCGCGACGCCTGGGAGAATACGCACGTACACATCGTCCGGCTGCGCACTGTCGAGCGGCGCGCCGGTGGCCGCATGCTCTTCCGCGGCGGAGCGGAGCGTTGGCGTGAAGTTGCGCCGCGCCAGCGCTGCCTGCCAGCGGGGGAAAACAACATGGCTGGGACGCAGCAGCCGCCCACGCAACAGCAGCACGCCCTGTTTTTCCGGATCACGCGGCGCCTGGATCGATTCGATCAGCAGGTCGGGTTCGATAATGCTGCGCAGTTCGTTCTGTATCAGCGCCGAGGGCGGCGGGCTGATAGGTGGCGCAGCAACGGCTGGCGGTAAAAGTTCACTCACAGATTGCACCAAGTTTCTGTCGCCGTCTACCTTTGTACTTTTCTGTCCAGAAGTGACAATCACTTCCAAAGTGACTGTCACCTGAGAAAAGGCAAAGCTAGTCTGTCGACAATTCCAGATAACGATCTACCATTATGCTATACTGCATCGGTTTTGAGGAAACCTTATACGGAAAGAGAACGCTATGAGCAGTCATCCATTTCTTCAGCGTCTGGTCGAGACGCCGCTGTTGGCCGACGGTGCGATGGGCACGATGTTGTACGCCAAAGGCGCCAGCAGCGAGCAATGCCTGGAGCATCTCGTCCTGTCAAAACCGGCGTGGGTGAGCGAAATTCACCAGGCCTACGCCACCGCCGGCGCCGACATCATCAAGACGCACACCTTTGGCGCCAGCCGCATCCGCCTCGCCGATTACGGCCTGGGCGACAAGGTGCGCGACCTTAACTTCCGCGCGGTCAAACTCGTGCGCGATGTGCGCGAAGTCACCGGCCGCGCGCTCTTTATCGCCGGCGATGTGGGGCCGCTGGGCAAGCGCCTGCAGCCCGATGGCCCGCTCAGCGCCGACGACGTGGCCGACGCGTTCCGCGAGCAGGTCAGCGTGCTGTGGGAAGCAGGCGCCGACCTGATCTTGTTTGAAACCTTTACCGACCTGCACGAAATCGAAATCGGCGTGCGCGCGGCGCGCGCCGTCTGCGACCTGCCGATCGTGGCGTCGATGACCTTTGCTGAGGACGGCCTGACCATGACCGGCTACGCGCCGGACGCGGTCGCGGCCAGGCTGCGCGCGGCCGGCGCCGATGTGGTGGGCGTCAACTGTTCGGTCGGGCCGGCCTCGATGTTGCAGACGCTGGAACACTTTCGTGCCGCGGTGGGCGATGCGCCGTTGATCGTCATGCCCAACGCTGGCTTCCCAGAGCGCGTCGAGGGACGCTTCTACTATCCTTCCAGCCCAGAATATTTTGCCCGCGAGACCGCGCCCTTTCTGGATCAAGGCGCGGACATCATCGGCGGCTGCTGCGGCACAACGCCGATGCACATCCGCGCCATGCGCGCCGCGCTCGACGAGCATCTGGCCGCGCGCGGCCGCGTGACAACGCCCGCCGTCCTCACGGTCGAGACGCCGCTGCCCGCGGTGCGGGCGGATTATGGCGTGAGCGACGCGGCGCAGCCGACCGACGTGTTGCGCAAGCTGCGCGCCGGCAAATTCGTCATTAGCGTCGAGGTCGATCCCCCGCGCAGCTTCACCGCCGAGAAGCAGATCGAAGGCGCACGCCACGCGCTGCGCATGGGCGCGGACGCGGTCAATATCGCGGACAGCCCAATGGCGCGCGTGCGCATGAGCGCGCTTTCTCTCTGCGTGCAGATTCAGCAGCAGGTCGGCATTGAAAGCATCGTCCACTTCACCACCCGCGACCGCTCGCTGATGGGCCTGCAGGCCGACCTGATCGGCGCGCACGCGCTCGGCGTGCGCAATATCCTGGCGCTGACCGGCGATCCGCCCAGCCTGGGCGACACCAGGCAATCGACCGCGGTTTATGACGTGGACAGCATCGGGCTGGTGCGCATCATCAACCGCTTCAACGACGGCGTCGACGTGGCGGGTCAGGAGATGGGGCAGCAAGGCGGCTTTACGATCGCCGTCGCCTGCGACCCCACGCGCGCCGATTTGGTGCAAGAGGTCGACCGCTTCCACCACAAGGTCAGTGGGGGCGCCCACTTCACCATGACGCAGCCGATCTTCGACCCGCGCCTCTGGTCGGCGTGTGTGCAGCTCTACGAAGCGCGCCACGGCCAGTTCCCCGTGCCGGTGTTGATCGGCGTGCTGCCGCTCCAGGGGCACAAACACGCTTCCTTCCTGCACAACGAGGTGCCTGGCATCACCCTGAGCGAAGACGCGCTGGAGCGGATGCGCAAAGCCGGCGCCAATGGGCGACAGGAAGGCGTCAACATGGCGCAGGAATTGCTGCTGGAATTGAAGGAACTGCCTTACGTGCAGGGCGTCTATCTCATGCCCAGCTTTGGCCGCTACGAAACCGCTTGCCAAGTGCTGGAAGTGATTCCGGCCAAGCAGCGCTTTGAGGCGCTGTAACCATGTTCCGTAGTTCCGTAGGTCCGTAGGTCACGCTATCAGCGTGACGGGAGTTTTGTAGGTCACGCTATCAGCGTGACGGGAATAGTCTGCGAAAGTCATCCATAGATTGCACAGATGGCAAGCCTGGGCGCGCCATCTTGAAATCAGTCATCAAGCAAGGCTCCCGCCAAAATCTGCGCAATCTGTGTCATCGGTGGATGACTTTCCCGTTGGGCCTGGGCACTGGCAGCCACCAGCGCGCCAAACAGCATCTTCGACTCCACGGCTTGGGACAATGCCTCCGGGTGCCACTGCACGGCCAGCGCAAAGGGATGCTCGGTGATTTCCACTGCTTCGACGATGCCATCCGGTGCGTGGGCAACGACGCGCAGACCAGGCGCGACCGTGCGACACGCCTGATGATGCAGACTATTCACCAGCGCGGCCGTTTTGCCGAGCAGCGTCGCCAACTGGCTCTCCGGCGCGATAGCGATGGCATGCGCCAGATAATCGTGCGGATAGCTGGGGTAGTAGGCGTGCTGGATGGCGCCGGCGTGTTGGCTGACGTCCTGGTAGAGCGCGCCGCCACAGGCTACGTTGAGCAGTTGCAGACCGCGACAGATGCCGAACAGCGGCTTGTGCGCGGCCAGCGCCCAGCGCACCAGAGTCGTTTCCGTGTGGTCGCGCTGCTCGTCTACGCCGCCCACCTGCGGCAGCGCCTGCTCGCCATAGCGCGCGGGCGCCACATCGCCGCCGCCGGAAAGGATCAACCCGTCCAGGCTGGAAAACTGTGCGTACAACGCTGTCTCCTCCAGGTCCGGTAGGATGAACACAGGCGCGCCGCCAGCGGCAACCACGCCTTCTGCAATCTGCCGCGCCAGCAAGTCAAGTTCTTCGCGATCGGGGGAAGTCAGCGGGTGCAGCGTGATGCCGATCTTCGTCATGGGTTTCTGCTCCAACGCTCCTGATTTTTCCAACTTTACGGCACGGAATTGTACCATAGGACAATCACGAATCAGGAGGCATCATCATGACATCCGTAACTCACCGGATTCCAGGGCTTGTGCTGACCGACCACACTTTCCGCGTCCCGCTCGATCATGCGCGCCCTCATGCCGCCACGATCGAAGTTTTTGCCCGCGCGGTCAGTGCGGCGGGCAAAGCAACGGACGATCTGCCCTGGCTGCTCTTTCTGCAAGGCGGCCCAGGCTTTGCCGCGCCGCGCCCTCTCACCAATAGCGGCTGGATCAAACGCGCCGTGAGCGACTATCACGTGCTGCTGCTCGACCAGCGCGGGACTGGGCGCAGCACGCCTCTCACCTTTCAGACGTTGGCGCACATGTCTACGCCACAAGCCCAGGCGGAGCACCTGAAGCACTTCCGCGCCGACGCCATCGTGCAGGACGCCGAGTGGATCCGGCGCGCGCTGCTGGGCGAATCCGCGCGTTGGAGCGTGCTGGGCCAGAGCTACGGCGGTTTTTGCGCCACGCATTATCTCTCCGTCGCGCCCCACACGCTGAGCGAGGTGTTCATCACCGGCGGGCTGCCGCCGCTGACCGCGCATCCCGACGACATCTACCGCACCACCTACCGCCATGTAATCGAGAAAAACCAGCGCTACTATGCACGCTACCCGGACGATGTGGCGCACGTCCAGGCGATTGCCGCGCATCTGGCCGCGCACGAAGTCCTGCTGCCGACCGGCGACCGCCTGACCCCGCGCCGCTTCCAGCAACTCGGCCTGGACTTTGGCGCCAGTGACGGCTTCGAGCGCATCCACTATCTGCTGGAAGAAGCCTTTGTCCAGGGCGCGCAGGGGGTCGAGTTGAGCCACACCTTTCTACGCGGCGTGGAGACCCTGCAAGCCTACGACGCCAACCCGCTCTTCGCCATCTTGCACGAGGCGATCTATTGCCAGGGATTTGCGTCCCGCTGGTCAGCCGCGCGGGTAAGACAGGAATTTCCCGAATTCGAGCTGCGCGCCGACGCGCCGCTCTTTTTCACCGGCGAGATGATCTACCCCTGGATGTTTGAAGAGTATCGCCATCTGCGCCCGCTGCAAGCCGCTGCGGAGTTGTTGGCGGCCGATGACGCGTGGCCGGCGCTGTACGACCCGGCCATCTTGCGCGCCAACACCGTCCCGGTCGCGGCCACCATCTACTACGACGACATGTACGTGGCGCGCGAATTCGCCGTGCAGACCGCGGCGACGATCCGCGACAGCAAGGTCTGGATCACCAACGAGTATGAGCACAACGCCCTGCGCGCCGACGGTGAGGTGATCTTCGGGCGTCTGCTGGAAATGGCGCGCGGGCAGAGATAAAGGACGAGAGGAAGTTACCTATCACGCATCACGCATTACGCATCACATATTGCGTATCACGCATTTCAAACAAGGAGCTTTCACCATGCACTATCGATCGCTAGGCCGTTCGGGGCTTCAGGTTTCCGCCATTGGGCTGGGCACAAACCAGTTTGGCGGCAAAGTGGATCAGGCCGGCGTCAACGAGATCATCGACGGCGCCATCGACCTGGGCGTCAACTTCATCGACACCGCCGATATCTATCAGCAGGGACGTTCGGAGAGCACTCTAGGTGTGGCGCTCAAAGGCAAATGGGGCAAGGTCGTATTGGCGACCAAGGCGTACAACGCCATGGGCGACGGGCCAAACGACAAAGGCGTCTCGCGCTATCACCTGATCAACGCCGTCGAGGCCAGCCTGCGCCGCTTGCAAAGTGACCATATCGACCTCTACCAGATGCACCAGTGGGATAATAACACACCGCTCGAAGAGACGCTGCGGGCGCTGGATGACCTGGTGCGCAGCGGCAAGGTGCGCTACATCGGCGCCTCCAATTATCTGGCCTGGCAACTGGCGCGCGCCAATCTGCTGGCCGAGTACAACCCCTGGACGCCCTTTGTCAGCATCCAGAATCACTACCACATGTTCGAGCGCGAACAGGAACGCGAGCTGATCCCCTTCTGCAACGTGCACAATGTCGGCATTCTGCCCTATTTCCCGCTGGCGGGCGGCTTCCTCACCGGCAAGTACAGGCGCGGAGAAGCCGCGCCGTCCGGTTCGCGCGGCGAGTCGAGTTCTTACGTCCAGGCTTACATGACCGACGCCAACTTCGACAAGCTGGAAGCGCTGGAAGCATGGGCTAACGAACGCGGCTATACACTGACCGACCTGGCGCACGCCTGGCTGCTGGCCCAGCCACAGGTCAGTTCGGTCATCTCCGGCGCCACCAAACTCGACCACGTGCAGAGCAACGTCCAGGGCGCGGATTGGCGTCTGACCGCCGAGGAGCTGCGCACCGTCAACGCCACGCTCGACGGCGACGCGGCATAATCGCTGTCACAAGTACAGCAGCCATTCTGCGGGGTCTGTCTCAGTTTTTGGAGAGCGCGCCAAAATTTTTTTGGCGCGCTCTCCGTAGGTCGGGCTACCAGCCCGACGGGTTGCGTTAACAATCCGGTGACATCAATCAGCAGCAGATCGTGCCGCCGGTGGACGACAAGACTCAGCAAGATCATGGAAGCCCTGTCGGGCTGATAGCCCGACCTACTATCGGCCCCGCCAAATTTTTTGGAGCGTCCTTTCCGCGATGACAAAGATCACGCGCCGTCTCCGGTGTGTTACACTGGAGGGCGCAAGAGATCGTTTATCTGATTGATGAAGCGTGTTACTTTATGTTTGATCGGACAGTGTGACTTCTATGCTTATCCAAAATCCACGAGAGTTTTACCGCTAAGTTTATCAGCAGCCCTTTGCCATGCCCGCCTTCAATGTCTGTAATCTGGAGATGGCGAAGGCCGTGATTGAGGCGGCCGTCGCCGAGCGCGCGCCGGTCATCGTCCAGACCTATCCGGGTGATCTGGCGCACGCCGCGTTTGGCGATGACATGGGGCCGCTGCCGCTGCTGATCCGGGCGATGGCGCAAGCCGCGCCGATCCCTGTCTTTTTGCATCTCGATCATGGCCCAGGACTGGCCTACAATCTGCGCTGTCTGCGCGCCGGCTACAACTCGGTGATGTTTGACGGCCACGACCTGCCGTTGGACGAGGCGCTGCTGGAGACGGCTGCCATTGCGCGTGCGGCGCATGCGCTCGATGCGGCGGTCGAAGGGGAGTTGGGCACCTTTGGCGGTGCGCAGGGCAGTCAGGAATACACCAATCCTGAAGAAACGCCGCTCATGTTCGAGCAGGGTCAGGTGGATATGCTGGCTGTTTCCGTTGGCTCGGAGCACGGCCAGTCCAGCCGGCTGGATCTCGAGCTGCTGACCGCGATCAACGACAAGGTGCACGCGCCGTTGGTGCTGCACGGGGGCAGTGGCATTCACGAAGACGACGTGCGCGCTGCCATTCGGCTGGGCGTCGTCAAGATCAACATCGGCGCGGCGCTGTCGCGCGCTTGGTGTCAGGGGTCGCGCGAAGCGCTGGAGGCGGGAGCGGATCACTACGGAGTGCTCGACCGCGCGATGCAACGCGTGCATGAAGTGGCGCGCCATCGGCTGCAGCTCATGGGCGCCAGCGGCCGCGCCTGACGCCCGCCGGCTTTCGACGAGGAATGCCGCAGATGGAGCAGCTAGCTGAAACTGAATACCAACAGACGCTCGCATGGTGCACTGCTACTATAGGGCCGTTCGAGTTTATCGCCGATCATAGCAAAGTGCATGACGGACATGCATCGGCAACTTACCGGCTGCGCACCACAAGCGGTTATTGCTATCTCAAGATCCACGCCAGCCGAGCGCACTGGAACCAGGAAGTACATGCCTATGAGCAATGGGCTGGTGTATTTGGTGACCATACGCCCAGGCTGCTTGCTGTGCGCGACGAGGAGCCGTTGGCACTCGTCATCAGCGAAATACCCGGACAGATTGCCGAAACTGCTCACCTCTCACCTTCGCAGGAGCGGGACATGTGGCGATCGGCTGGCGCCGCGCTGGTTGTCCTTCACAGCCTGGAAGCGGGCCGGTGTTTCGGCCCATGTCACCGCGACGGATCGTGCACCGGCTCTCCTATCGAAGCGGTGGAAGCATTTGTCGCCACTAAACTCAAGAACAAGATCGAACGCGCCGCAAACGATGAATATCTGCATGACGGCGAACTGGCGCTCCTTAATGTCGCCAGCGACCTTGTGACTTCCTTTGCAGGCGAGCGTCCACTTCCTTGCCATCGGGATTATTGCACAGCCAACTGGCTGGTAAACTCAGCAGGCGTTTGGAGTGGCGTCATCGACTTTGAGTTTGCTCATTGGGATGTGCGCGTCGCTGACTTCAGCAGGGATCCAACTTGGTCGTGGCTTCATCGTCCGGAGTTAATCGACGCCTTTTTTGAGGGCTATGGTCGTGCACTGACGCCAAACGAGGAGCAGCAATGCTTTGTAGCGCGCGCCGAATATGCATTGGACGCCATCCTGTGGGGTCGCGACTATGCCTTCTTCGGATTCGAGCGCGAAGGACACGCCGCGTTGGCGCACCTTGCCGGGTTGAGTGCGTAGCGTCAGACAATTGCCAGCACAATGGTCAATGTCACCGCGCTGGCCACCGTGGAAAAGAGCACGACTGTCGTCACGAAGTCGGGGATCAAGTCGTGCTCCAGCGCGATCAGCGAGGTCAGCACCGCGGCCGGCATGGCAGCCTGCATGATCCCGACGCTGCGTTCGATGCCCGTGATGGCAAAGACGCCAGCCAGCGCGATCGCCAGCACCGGGGTAATCAGCAGGCGCGCCACGCTGGCGGCGACCACGTGACGGTCGATGCGTGGCCGTCCCATTCCCGCCAACTGAACGCCCAGGGTCAGCAACATGATGGGAATCAAGGCGCCGGCCATTAGCGCCACCGCGCGGTCGACAAACATCGGCGTTGGGAGATGCAGCCAGTTGACCAGAAAGGCCGGCAGGACTGCGATGACGCCTGGTGTCGTGAACGCGGCCCAGACCGACTTCCAGTGCGCGCCGCCGCGCTGCCAGGTCGCCGCCATCACGCCGATTAAAAAGCCAAAGGTGCTACCCGTCAGAAAGTAAATCGAGGCCGGCAGCATCCCTACGCTGCCCACCTTGAACTCCACGATCGGCAGCCCAAAATTCCCCACATTGCCGAAGCCCGCCACCAGCACATAAGCAGCCACCATCTGCGGTCCCGCGCCAAGCAGCCGCGCCATCACAAAAGCGACTGCCACGCCTCCCAGCGTCACGACTATCGCATAGAGCGCCATGCGCACGGCCAGCTCGAGCTGCACCTCTGCTTTGCTGAAAATATTGAAGATGAAGGCCGGCGCCAAAATGTAGTAAGCCAGCTTGGAGAGTGTGCGCGGCTCCATCCCCAGCCGCGGCCCGGCGAGATAGCCGATCAGCACCAGGCTGAAAACCGGCAGCAGGATGTTGAGAAAGATGGCAGCAAGTTCGATCATGGGGTCGGGGTGTTGACAGATTTACCGGCTGGCAAGCGCACCGGCGGCGCCTGCTACCAGTCCAGCGACAGCAGGCGGATGAGATCGTCGGGATCCGTGGTATTGCGCACACGAATGCGCGACAACTCAAAAGGGTGATCGCTGTTCAGCAGGGCGCCCTGTTTTGTCGTGGCGGCTGCCCAGTAGTTTGCACTCCTGGCAATGTCGATGGTGCGCTGGTCATAATCTCCAGCCGGGTAAGAGAGAAAACGCGGCCGCACGCCGAGTTCGTACTCGATTGTCTCCAGGCTCCCCAATAACTGCCAAACCAGATAGTCGTCGCCCTGATCTGCCAGGCTCGCGTGGTTGCGGCTGTGTGACTCGATCGAAATTCCAGCCGCCAACATCGTGCGCGCCATATCCCACGTCAAGTAGTCTGGGCGCTGCTCATCGATGAAGTCAGTCACCACAAAGAGGGTCGCCGGCATGTTGCGAGCGTGCAGCAGAGGAAATGCGTTTTCGTAATTGTCGCGATAGCCGTCATCAAAAGTAATGACAACGGGCTTCTCCGGGAGCGGCGCCCCGCGCTGCAAGGCATCGATCACTTGGTAGAGATTTACCGCCGTATAGCCTTCCGCCAGCAGTCGATCCAACTGGGCGGCAAATAACTCCGGCGACACCGACAAATCGCGGCGGTAGATGTCAGCATCGTCGGGGGGCGTGCTCAGGTAATGATACATGAGAATCGGCACGCGCAGAGTGCGGGCGACGCCGTCAGGCGTTGGAGCATAGGTGGGTTGCGACGTTGCGGCCAGGGTGGGCGTCGGCGTAGGGAGCAAGCCAGCCAGCGAAACAGGCCGCGGCGTCGATGTCGCCGCACGCTCCACCACAGCCGCGGCAGGAGATAACGAGGGCCGCGCTGGTTGCGTTTTCGCTGGGCTGGCAGTGGACGTTATTGCAATCGGCGTCAATTCAAGCGCGGGCGAGGGAGTCGTCGCCAAGGCGGGCGCTGCGGAAACGCTGTCCCCACGGCTACATCCACCCAGCCAGCATAAGCTGACCACCAGCCAGGCCAAGGCGCCCGTAGCGCAACGCGGATTCTGCCTTTCTGGCAAGTTGTTTGACTTCGCTTCCCATACGCGCATCATAGCATGGTTGAGAGGGGTGGGCTAATTACACAGAGTTTTCTGCATGAGTTTGGCGTATTCCAGCGACAAAATCAAGGGGCAGCCATTGAATAGCAACTCGTTATGAATGTTTTTGATTTATTTATCGCGAACTTTGCCCCGAAAATGCAACGTTTGTCGTCAATCTATGTTTCATTTGTAGGTCATTTTTGATTAGGTGATTGACAAAAACAATTGTCCAATCTATACTTTGGAGCGGAAGTTTCATCATTTTACGATTGGCATACTCCTACAATCTCACAGGAACAATTTATGCACACATAGACAACGCTTGCTCATCACTCATACATTCTAGGGGGGCCAGATGTATAGGGAAAAGATCCGTGAGTACTACGACCACTTAAGCCGTAGTTACCGGAAAGTCGCGGATTATATTATGAGCAACTACTACGATGTGGCTTTTATGACCGCTGCACAGCTCGCCTATGCTGTCGGCGTTGATACAACTACAGTAGTACGTTTCTCGCAGCGACTCGGTTATAACGGCTATCCGGATCTGCTTCACGATGTTCGGGAGCAGGTCAAATCGGAGATCTATGCGGCTTATGAGCCAAAGCCGCTCGCACCAAATAATCCGGCCGGCGTCTTCAATGACCGGATCGAACAAGAACGACAAAATCTACAACAGATGCTCGTCCAAAATCCGCCTGTGCATCTCGAAGCCGTCGCCCGGCTGATCGAGAGCATCGAGCGCGTGGTGGTGGTGGGCGAGGGCTATGCGGAAGCTGTGGCGGAAATGGTTGCCCAACAATTTCGCCATCGCGGGATCCGAGCCGACTATCTCCCAAACGATGCTGTGAAGAAGGCTGCCACGTTGATGACGCTGGACAGTAATGTGCTCGTCATCGGCATCAGTGCGACGGCCTATGGTCGCGACGTAGCACGCGCGATGGAGTTCGCGCGCGCACGCGGCGCCAAAACGCTAGGCATCATCGGTTCGCTGGCAAGTCCGGTCAACCGCATCTCTGACCTGGTGATCTACGCACCCACGGAGGCGATCGGGCCGTTGCCCAGCATCGTGGCGTTGGACGCGGCGCTCAGCGGTCTGGTGTTGATTGCAGCCAAGGAAAGTGAAGCCACCGTCGACCGGCATCTGGATGCGTTTGAAGCCGCGTATCAGTTTCTTACGCAAGAGGATGTCATTACCGCAATGGAAGCTGCGCGCGTGCCGGAAGAAGCGTGATGGGCGCGCGTGTAAGAAACAAAAAGCACCAGGCGAGGGTACCCTCGCCTGGTGCTTTTTGTGCGCTACTCTTCGTCAAAGGCAAACATGCCGATCGCAAGCAGGGCCAGAATATATCCCAAATAATTCTCGTTTAGAAAGCGACTTGCGTAAAAGAAGACAAACAAGAAAAGCCCATAGTGCCAGCAAGCGAGCGCCAGCGTATTTTTGCCGAGCTGGCGCACCACGAACCAGATCAGAAGCGGAACTGCCGCCAGGATTTGCAGCACCCAGAAAGGCCACTGGCTGAAACGATCCGCCACCAACCCCAGGCCGAGCACAAAGTTGCTGGCGCCCCAGCCCCAGATTTGATAGCCAGTCGGCCCTTGACCGCTGCTCCAACGCCAGACATCGTCGTAGAGCGAGGCCGCGTCCCAGAACACGTATGGCAGCAATAGCAGCAGAAAGACGCCGATGGCCGGCGCAGCGCGGCGCAGGAGCGTCGGCGTCACCCGCCACAGTCCGCGCCACCCCGCCTGGTGCAAACGTGCATCACCTTGCACAAGCAGCAGACCATAGAACGGGGCAAAGAACCAGGCCGTCGGTTTGGACGCGCACGCCACGCCAAAGCAAAGCGCAGAGAGCACAAACCAGCGCCTGCCCACGTTGCCCTGCTTCTCCTGGGTGCGTGCACTTTGCCAAAAGACCAGTGCAAAGGCAATCCATGCCAGTACAAAAACATCGTTTTGGCCGAAGACCACATCGAGCGCCATGATCGGGTTGAGCGCCAGGGTCGCGGCGAGGGCGAGTTTTGCGGATGAACCGATTGCCAGCCGCGCGGACAGAAAGACCGCCAGGCCGTAGAGCAGCAGATAGAGAACACGTTGGTCGTAGAAACCGATCGCCTGGCCGAGCACGTAAAAAGGCGCGCTGAACACAAAAGTCCACGGCAAGTAGGGATAATGGTAAAGCGCGGTGCGATATTGGCTGAAGCCCCACTCGGCCATCGGCGTGTCGACGTAGTCCTCCGTGTATGGGTTCTTGCCTTCCAGCAGGAAACGAATCGTCGCTTCGGTCTGGATGACGCCGCCGTCGTGTGTGTAGCTGGCCGGCCCGTTGGCGTTGCGCAGCAGGATCAGCTTAGCGGTTGGCAACACTACCGCCGTCAGGATCACCACGGCCAACAGCCAGGCTTTCCAGCGGGTGCGGTGTGGTTCGCGCAAGGACAGATCGAGCAGCGCATAGCCGATCAAGGCGCCGAGGGTCAGCGCGTTCAGCAGCAAGCCAATCGGCTCGCCGGGGCGCGGGCCGACCTCGCCCATCGCCGTATAGCCAGCCTGCGGCAACAAAGCGCCGAGCACCGGGTGGCGCAACACGTCTTGCAGGCGGTTGGGCAGCGCGGCTTGCTCCGCCAACCCGACGGTTTGCAGCACAGCAAAGACCAGCACGGCCAGGAGAAAAACGTCCCACCCAGGCCGGCGGGAGGCATCACAGCGTGTTGCGTCAGCCACTAGGGAGTGCCTCGATAGCCGAAGATCGTGTTGCCCGAAGGAGCAAAGAGCCAATCCTGGCTGACGGCGGGCGCGGCATTGATGGCGGTGGGGATGGTGGCGGACGCCAGCACACCGCCTGTCATGGCGTCGTAGATCAACATGGCGCCGCTCTGCGTGACAACCAGCACGCGGTCGGCGGTGACAAATGGCCCGCCGCTCAGCGCGCCGCCGGTTTGCACGGTCCAAAGCGCTTGTCCCGTCTGGCGCGATACGGCGCGCAACAGACCCCCTCCGGCGATAAAGACATACGCATCGTTCACAGCCAGTGTGTTCACCTGGCTGCCGAATGGATGCACCCACAGCCGGACTCCTGTATTAGCGTCCAGGGCGTGTACGTTGAGCGA
The DNA here is from genome assembly GCA_016710365.1 of Candidatus Caldilinea saccharophila. Taxonomy (GTDB): domain Bacteria; phylum Chloroflexota; class Anaerolineae; order Caldilineales; family Caldilineaceae; genus Caldilinea; species Caldilinea saccharophila. Next base: position 157,754 of record JADJVW010000059.1, read on the forward strand.
CGCGTCGGCCACATACAACTCGGCATTCCGAATTACGCCCGGATAAGCGTAAACGGGCGGCGCGATCACGTTGGCAACGTCAGGGCTTATCCAGATGATCTCAGGACTCAGCCAGAAATTGACGTCCACTGCCCACAGCCGGTCGGCCGCCACAAAGATCGTCTCTTGACCGATGGCCGGCTGCAAGAGTTTAGCTTGTGGATCCTCGAAAGTCCGCCGATCATTGACGTTATCACGTTTCATCGCCACCAGGCGCGCGTCGGCGTTTTCACCGATGCCGACAAAGACCACGTCATTCAGAAAGGTCGGTGATGTCGAGAGATTGGCGGGCAATTCAATGTCCGACACGGGGTTGGCGCTGTTGCCGGCATCCTGCATCACATAAATTCGATTGGGGGCATAGGGGACGTAAATCAACCCATCGTTGACCGCGGGCGCCAACTCACTGCTATTATTAAGGTTGACGCGCCAACGTTGGGTGCCTGTGTCACGATTCAAGCTGTAGAATTGCCCATCCGCGCTTGAGGAAAGCACGTTTGGCCCCGACACGGCGATTGGTGAACGGAAGGACTGGCCAGCCTGCCCGAAAATACTACCCCAGCCATTTTGCAAGGAGGAATTCGGCAAAGCCGGCAGTCGCCCACTATTGCCGCGGTCATAGCGCGCCAGGGGATAGTCGCCCGGCGGAATCAACGTCGGCTGAGGGCGCGGCGTCAGCACGGGATCGAGTTGGGAAGGTGGCAGCCATTTCGGATTGTTCGGATCCCATTGCACGCTGTTGGTGTCCACGCCGGCAGGAAACCCAACCGGAACCGGATTGCCTGCAATGGTGACGTAGGCTGTGCGCACCCAAAAAAGCTGGTTGTTGTTCAGGCAGCAGCCAAACAGCCAGTCACCGCTTTGCGTCCGCCCGCGCACCCGGATCGATGTGTAAGCCGGCAGCAAATCGGTGGTTGGCGTGTAAAAGGTGCTCGGGCCGATGTAGACCGTCGTGTTCGCAGCTCTAGAAATTGCGGCCAGCTCCGCAACCTGCACGAACGGCGCCGCCGCGGTCGACGTCGGCGTAAATGGCGCCACAAAGGGTGGCGTCGGCGTTTCAGTCGGCGCCAAGATCTCAGGCGTAACCGGCGGGGGTGGCAGCGTAGGCGGGACTACAAGGGTCGGCGTCTCAGTCGGCGTTGGCGGAGCTTGCTGGCTGACGTTCGGGATAAAAATCGCGGTTGCGGTCATTTCAGCGTCCGACGCCAGCGGCGACTCGGGCTGCACCGGCGGCGGATTCTGTGCAGGAATCTGCAAGGGGCTTTGGGGATCGGCCATGGAGACCAGCGGCAGTTGCAGCGATTGTTGCGTCTCCGCGGGCGCGCCAGGTTGAACAGTCGCTGGCGCATCGAACGGCATGGTGTGTGGCGTCAGTTGCGCCAGGGATGTCGCTGCAAAAGCAATCTGCGTCAGCATATCCCCGGCAACGTTGGTGGCGCGCACGTCCAGCGTCGGCGTGCGCGTGGCGGCCAGCGGGGTTGCCGTTGCTGTCGGCGTTGGCGCCAGCAGCAGGCCATTTTGCGCGGCAAACCACATCCAACTCAACCCGACCAAAACAAAGAAAGCGACCAGGATGCTGGTCGTGAGCACGGCGGAGGTCCGGTTGCGCAGTGGTGGATAGGATGGTTCGGTCAAAGACATGCAGTTGCGCCCACTGGTGGCATGCAGCGAATATCCTTCATTCTAGCAACAAACCGGGCGGCTGCAAAACCGGTGCGCAGGAGGGGCCTGTTCTGCTTTTTTAGAGCGCGCCGCATTTTGGGCGCTCACGCCGTAGCCGTAGGTCGGGCTATCAGCCCGACGGTGTTACGTCAACGCTGCCGGTGACATTAACCAGCAGCGTTGACGGGGGCCGACGGTGGCTACGACGTGCAACAAGGTAATGGAGGCTGCGTCGGGCTGGTAGCCCGACCTACGAAGCGGGTTGCCACATTTTGGGCGCTCACGCCGTAGCCGTAGGTCGGGCTATCAGCCCGACGATGTTGCGTCAACGCTGCCGATGGCACAACCAGCAGCTATGACGGTGGCCGACAGGGGCGACGACGTGCAACAAGGTAATGGAGGCTGCGTCGGGCTGGTAGCCCGACCTACGAAGCGGGGCAAGAGGCGGCAAAAACTTGGCGCAGACCTGCGCAAGGGTGGATTGCATTTTGACATGGACGAACCTTGCGCATAGAATTAAACCATGCTGTTAGACCAATCGGTTTAATTATCAATTGCATCAGGAGACTGAGGATGCCACGCCCACGCTTTGACAAACTTTCGCCCCAGAAACGCGCGGCGATCCTGGAAGCGGCGGCGCGGGAATTTGCCGGGCATGGCTATGACAACGCCTCCATGAACAAGATTCTGGACGCAGCGCAGCTTAGCAAGGGCGCGGCTTATTATTATTTCGACGATAAGGCCGATCTATTTGCCGCCACGGTGCAATATTATGCCGGCGAGTTGATTGGCGATCTCGATAGCCTCGTCGACGGATTGACCGCAGAGCAGTTCTGGGCAACCTTCAGCGAGATGTACGTCGCACAGTTTGATTTCTTTTACGACCGACCGTGGGCCTTTGGCGCGATCAAGGCGGCCGGACGTCTTGCAGAGGCCGACTTAGCAAAGCATCCCAGGCTGGCGGCCTCGTTGGGCGCGGTGCAGCAAGGCGTGATCAAGCTGATCCGGCAGGGGCAACAGCTTGGCGTGGTGCGCACCGACCTGCCGGACGATCTGCTGGCCGCGCTGTTGATCGGCGTGGATGATGCGAGCGATCGTTGGCTGCTGGCCCACTGGGAGACGCTGAGCAAGGAAGAACTGCTGACAATTATCCGCCGCGTCGTGGCCGGGCTGAGCCGAATGTTGGGGTAATTGAAGAATGCGTGAAGCCATGATTAGCGTAGAAGATTTGACCTATCAGTACGTGGGGGCCGCGCAACCGGCGATCCGCAAGTTGGATTTTGCGATCGAGCCGGGCGAGATCTGTGGCTTTTTGGGGCCGAGCGGCGCGGGCAAATCGACGACGCAGCGCATCCTCATCGGGCTGCTGCGCGGCTACACGGGGCGCGTGACGGTGATGGGTCGCGACTTGACCACCTGGGGCGCCGATTACTATCAGCAGATCGGCGTCTCCTTTGAATTGCCCAATTATTTCACCAAGCTCACCGCGCGGGAGAACCTGACCTACTTTGGCGCGCTCTACCAGCGTCAAGGCCATTCGCCCATGCAATTGCTGGAGATGGTGGGGCTGGCTGACAGCGCCGATGTGTTGGTGGCGCACTTTTCTAAGGGGATGAAGAACCGGCTGGGCATCGCGCGCGCCCTGCTTCACAACCCGGGCTTGCTCTTCATGGATGAGCCGACGTCGGGGCTAGACCCGGTCAACGCGCGCATGGTCAAGGCGCTGATCAAGGCGCAGCAGCAGGCAGGAAAAACCATCTTCCTGACCACGCACAACATGAGCGTCGCCGACGAGTTGTGCGACCGCGTCGCCTTTCTGGTTGATGGCGAGATCAAGCTCATCGACGCGCCGCGCCAGCTCAAGCTGCGCTATGGCCGTCCCACGGTGCGCGTCGACTTCAATGCCAACGCGCATGGGCTGGAACGCCGCGAATTCCCGCTGGCGGCACTGGGCGCCAACGCCGAATTCCTGGCGCTGCTCAACCAGGGCTATCTGGAGACAATCCACACCCAGGAAGCGACGCTCGAAGATATCTTCATCCAGGTGACGGGGAGGACGCTATGAACAGTCGCCTCCAGGCAACCTTCTTGTGCGACATCCGCCTGCAAGCGCGCAACGGCTTCTACTACGCGGCCGTCGCCGTTGCGGCCATCACCGTCGTGGTGCTGCGTCTGCTGCCCGTAGATGATCTGGCATGGCTGTTGCCGGCCATGATCGTCAATAACCTGATCGTCAATGGTTTCTATTTCATGAGCGGGCTGGTGCTGCTGGAGAAGGCCGAAGGGTCGATTGAGGCGCAGATCGTTACGCCGCTGCGTAGTGGCGAATATCTGGCGGCCAAAGTGGGCGCGTTAGCGCTGCTGTCCCTGGTCGAGAATCTGGCAATCGCGTTGGCAGTGGCCGGCCTCGATTTTCGGCCAGACCTGCTCGCGACCGGCATCGTGCTGGGCGCGGCGCTCTATGCGTTGGCCGGTTTTGTCGTGGTAGCGCGCTATGATGCCATCAACACCTTTCTGCTCCCTTCGGTGGGTTACATGTTGCTGCTGGGGCTGCCACTGTTGACCTACTTCGGCATCGGGCGGGATCCTGTGGTCGCGACGCTGCTGTTGGCGCATCCGTTGCAGCCGATCCTGGTGTTGCTCAGCGCCGCGGTTGAGCCGGCGCCGCCTGCCGTGATCCTGTATGGCCTGGCCGCGGGTGCGGCGTGGGTGGCGATCTTTGCATGGTGGGCAAATCGGTCATTTCGCCGCTTCGTCGTGGACAAGGTCAACGCCGGCGATCTGCGCCCACGCGTGTTTCCTCAGCCGCGCGTCAGGCTGGATGTCGACGGGCCGCTGGCGCGACGCCTCGGCGCGCTGCGTGCGCTTGGCCCCATCGATGCGCACAGCATCGGCCGTGATGCCATGCTACGCTGGATGATCTTCATCCCCTTTGTCATGGCGCTGGCCGTGCGCTGGGTGTTGCCGCTGCTCGTCGGGGCTGCTCAAAGCTGGCTTGGCCTTGACCTTGCGGCCTACTACCCGCCCTTGATGGGCTACATGATGCTGCTGATCGTGCCGTATTTCTGGGGCGCCATCATCGGCTTTCTGCTGCTCGACCAGCGCGACGAGCAAACGCTGACCGCCTTGCAGGTGACGCCGCTTTGCGCGGCTATTTGGCCTATCGGCTGCTGGCGCCGGCGCTGCTGGCCGCGCTCACGACGCTGCTGGTGATGCCGATCACCAGGTTGTTTGATCTGCCGTGGTGGGGCTATCCGCTGCTGGCGCTGAGCGTCGCGCCGCTGGCGCCGCTGACAGCGCTGTCATTGGCGGCAGCGGCGCAGAACAAGGTGCAGGGACTGGCGCTGATGAAAGCGGCCGGCATCGTGCTCGTCCCGCCGCTGGTTGCCTATTTTCTACCTACAGCCTGGCAAATCCCCCTGGCGCTGACGCCAACCTGGTGGCCGGCGCAGACGTTATGGCAATTGCAGCGCGCCGCGCCGGACTGGTGGCTGCTGCTTGTCGGCGGGTTTCTCTATCAAGCGGTGTTGCTGAGATGGCTGGTGCGCCGTTTTGATAAAACGATGCACCAATAGGGACGTTTGTCACTGGACTTGCGCCAGGAAACGCGCCATGCTGAAGCACGCTTTTCATGATTGTTTCGTGTCCGGCGCATGCAAGGATAAACGCACCCAATGGCCTCCGACGCATTGGAAGATTCATCTGACGCCATGCTTGCCCAGATTCACCGGCAACAAGCAGCAGGCGAATGGGAAATAGCGGCCGACCTGTTGGCGACGCACGCCGTCGATCTGCTGGATCGCCTGACGACGGCTGAACTAGCCGCGCTGTTCGCGCCCTTCCCCAAGCCGCTGATCGCACGCTCACCGACCCTGTGGTTTGTGGCCGGCCTGGTCAGCGCACGGCTTCATGCAGCCGATGAGGCATTTACGTGGCTGGAAAAGGCGGCGGACCATTTCACCACCCAAGACATTCAGCCCAGCCGCGCCATCTGGATCTATCTAGAACTGGCGCGGCTTCACTACTCGCGCGACGAATTCGACCACGTACAACGCTATGTCGATGCGGCGGCGGCGCTGATGAAACAAAGCGGCGCGCTCGCACTGGCGCACGAAGCTTTTCTCAACTATATGATCGCCAGCCTGTGCGGCGACACCGGCCGGGTGGCGGAAGGCATGGGCTATGCGCAGCGCGCGGCGCATCAATATCATCTCCAGCGTAACCATGCCCGTGAGTTTCGGGCGGTTGACGGTGTGCAGCCTGGCTCAACAGGTGGGAGCGTATCCAGTGGCGCTGGAGGCTCTCAGCCAGGCGCGCGCTTGTTACGAGATCGGACACCTGGAAAGCGCTTCTTATGAGGCGCTGCTGAACGCCGAAACCCATCTGGCCTGGCATCGCGCCATCTAGAGGAAGCCTTGCGACTGCCCAGATGGGGGTGCGCTTTTCGCAGGGCAGCGGCTTTCACCGCCAACGTCTTTACGCGCACTGGATGATGGGGAACATTCTGCGTGCGCAAGCTCGCTATGAGCAGGCGTCCGCCTATTATGAAATGACGCGACAGATTGCAGCCGAGCACACGCCCAATTTCATCCGCTGGGTCGATGCCCAGACAGCCTGGCTGGCTGTGCTGCAAGGCCAGTATGCCGAAGCGGAATGTTTGATCCGGCAGGCGCTTGCCCCTGCCGATCATGGCCAGACGATGAGCTTCCAGGTCACTTTGGGCGTAATTGAGTTGTTGACAGGACGGCGAAAAGAGGCGGAAGAACATCTGTGCGAGTCGCTTGCTTTTTACCAGCACTCCCAAGATCGCCAGGCAACCTGTGCGATTGCATTTCATCTGGCTTATCTGCAGATCAGCCAAAGGGTGCGTTCATCAGCCGTCATCAAGTTGCTGCGTGCAGAGTTGAAATGGTTGGAAAGCGAAGACAACGCCTATTTCCCGCTGTGGTGGCATCCAAAGTTGGTGAGCCGGGTGGCGGCGCTGCTGCTGACCACACCAGAATTTCATGCGTTGGGACGTCGTTTCTTCCGGCAGGGTTATCTAGGCGAAGAGGGGGTGCGTGCGCTGCGCCAACTCTACCTCCAATCGTATTCAGCACAGCGCGCCGAAATTGCCGAACTATTGGGCGTGCATGGCGTGTCGCCGCCACACGAAACCGACATCCACGCCGACGCCGGCCGCGTCGTCACCGACGCCATTGAGCGCGGCCTCATTGCCCCGGCGATGCTGACGCTCCTCTTTCACCGGCTGCGCACCTCGCAGCAACGCGGGCGCGACAATCCGACTATCGTTGCTGTTTTCCTGCTTCACATGCAGGGCGTCGCCACGGGCGACATCGCCTTACGGTTGGATATGTCCCGCTCCTCCGTCAGCCATACGCTCCAGATCATCTACGAGAGCCTGGGCGTCTCGCGCGAGCACGGCAGCCGCATCGACCAGCGCAACGCACTGCGCGCCGCGGCCCGCGAACAGGGACTGATCGACTAGAGACCAACAGCCCCAACCCAATGTGCGACTTAATCGAACTTTGTTACACCCACGGCGCGCAGAAGCGGGTCAATCAAGCGCTCGACTTCGGTAACGATTCAGGCTATGGCGAAAATAGGCCACGGATGGTGCGGATTAGGCGGATGCTCACGGTTCACATCCGTGAAATATCCAGATTTGTCCGTCTAATCCGTCACCATCTGTAATGATTAGAGCCAAGCTGAATAGTCACTGTTTCTGACTCTTCTCAGGCAGACGCGCGGGCGCCTTCCGGCGTGTGCTTGAGCGAGATCGTCAGCCCATCTATCCCCTCCTGGCGCAGCACGGGCGCAATGCTCGACGCGAGGGCAGGGTGCGCGGCGACGCGGCGTTGTAGCGCTTGGTGCCGCTGTCGCCCTTCTCATCTAGCACGGCGTCGGGCAGCGTGTTGTCGGCCAGGATCAACCCGCCCTCGCACACGAGGGTCACGGCTTTTGCAGATAACCCACATAGCCGTCTTTGTCCGCGTCGATAAAGATCAGGTCAAAGAGGGCTTCGCCGGCCTGCTGCATTGCGGCCAGGGTCGCCAACGCGGACCGACGCGCACTTCCACCTTGGCGGCCAGCCCCGCTGGGCCAGATTGCGGCGCGCCACCGCAGCGTGATGCTCGTCAAGCTCCAACGTGATCAGTTTGCCGTCCGCAGGCAAGCGCGCGCCAGCCAGATGGCGCTATAGCCGCCCAACGTGCCGATCTCCAAAATGCGCCGCCAGCACCATCAACGCCAGCAGGTGCAGCAACTGCCCCCCGCTGGCGGAGAGATTGATTTGCGGCAAGCCTTCCTGTGCCATGGCGGCGCGCGCCTGGAAGGAGATCATCCTCGACGGCAAAGAGTTGGCTGATGTAGTGGTCGTAGTTCTGCATGTCTTTTCTGGTGTGCTCATGCTGGCTGCTCCGCAGCAATGATCTCGCGAATCTTGTGCTGGCATTCTTCGACGGCACCGCACACGGCGGATAGGATCCTGTTGCCCTGAGCAATCGCCGGACGCAGCCCGCTCCACACAATGCGGTTCAGGTGTTCGAGTTCATCTTGCAGAAAGCTGACCTCATGCTGCGTCACTGCGCCGCCTCTGGTCGGCAAAGCGCTTCCAGAAAGCGGTCACCTGCTCGGCCTGAGCGTCGAGTTCCGCTTGGCCGGCCTCGGTCAGTTGATAGGTCCGCCGCTCGGCCTCTTGGTTGGCGCGCACGAACCCTTGATCTTCGAGATATTGCAAGGTGGGATAGACCGTGCCCGGGCTGGGAATATACCGGCCGCCGAGCGCTCCTCTAAGACCTTGATGATCTCGTAGCCGTGTTTGGGCCATCGCAGCACGTCGAGCAGGATGTACCGCGCATCGCCGCGCCGAGCACGGGCGCCCGCCGCCTCGCCCCCGCGCCCCCTGCGGCCCACTCCCACCGTCGCGCCGATCATACCCGCGCCGGCCTCTCTCCTGTGGGCCAAATTCGTTACTGGCAGTTTCCTCGCCGCCGTGGCGCCGTCTCCCTTTGCGCTCGCCATGCCGGTCGTCCGGCTGACTGCTTCCGTAGGTTCTTTCAACTCGCATAAATCCTCATTTTTTGTGATGATGAGACTTGCACCCTCTGGGCGCTGGCCTGTTTTCGGTGGCCGATTGCCTGATGCAGCATTGCCTATCGTGTTATTACGATATATCGCTATATCATGCGTGGCAGTATAGATAACGGGGAAATAAATGTCAAATTGGCTTATTACGATATATCGCTATTGATTGGGTAGCAGTAGAGAAACCCCATACATCCACCCACAGGTTGCCGGAGCGGGCCAGGCAGTTGATGACGCCGTTCCAGGCGGAGCGTCAACCGTTGGCCTTCCGCTAACTTTTAGTACAATGCGTTGAGTGAAATGCGCAAGATATTGACTAAAACGGGCGGTCCGAAAAATATCGCTTTTGGGGATATGGCGCAGCTTGTAAAAGCTTTTGGTTTTGGGGTGCGCGCCAACGGCAGCCATCATATTTTTACGCACCCGGCGCTATCCGAGTTGGTGAATCCGCAAGAGGTGCAAGGACAGGGAAAAAGCCGTACCCAGGTTCGTCAGTTTCTGATTGGTGGAACAGCATAATCTGAAGTTGGAGGAGTAATGCGCGATTACGCTCATATCAATATCTTTTGCAGCGATGAGGATGATGGGTACATTGCCGATGATTCCCTGACCTGAACGTCGTTCGGCCTGGGGAAAGACGTCAAGGCGGAGGCTTTACAAGAAGTCGAACAGGCAAAAACGTTGTGGCTGGAAGCGGCGCGTGCCACCGGCAAACCAATTCCACTACCGCAGTATCGCCCCATTATCTATCAATTTACCGGCGCCGCCTGACCGGTCTGCACCACTTGTACATAAACTGTCGTTGTGTACGTTGGTCAGAATCAAGCGGTTCGCCGATCAGGTGACGTCACCCGGATAAGAGTGCGTCGCTCAGGAAAATCCAGGTCGCTTTATCAGCTGTGCGGAGGGTAGCCCTGCGTCGGGCTACCCTCCGCACAGCGTGTTCATTTCTGACTGACGGTGACGGTTGCTTCGTGCAAGGCGCCGGCGCGCACAAAGCGCACGGTCACCGCTTTGCCAACGCGCTCACCGGCCAGCAGCGCCTGCAAGTCGTCCACCTGGCGCACCGCGGCGCGGTCCAGCGTCACCAGCACATCGCCTTGCAGCAGCCCGCCCTGTGCGGCCGGGCCATTCGCTTCGACTGACAACAGCATCAGCCCGGTCGGCTGGCCCAGACTTTCCTGCAAGCCGGCGTCGAGCCGCACCGGCTGCAAACCCACGCCCAGATAGCCGCGCGGCATCCGTCCATGCGCCAGGAGCGTCTCGACAACGCGCTGGACCGTGGCCGCCGGGATGGTCACGCTGGCCCCGCGCACCAGCGCCGACGAGTTGACGCCGGCGATCCGTCCATCCGCAGCCACCAGCGCCCGCCGGAAAGCTGGGGGATACATCACGACGTTTGTCTGGAGATAGCGGTCGATCCGCCGCCGCCGCCCGTGCGCCACGCCTTGCCCAGCGCTGACCACGCCCAGCGTCGCCTGATACTTTCCAGCCGCCGCCCAGCGCCAGGATCAGATGCCCCACGCGCAGCGCCTCGCTATCGACCCAACTGGCGGCGCTCAACCCGCTGCCGGCCACGCGCAGCACCGCCAGGGTCCGTGCCAGGGTCGCGGCCGACCAACTCCGCGACTACACTGTCGCCGCCGGGTAGTCCGATACGCAGTTCATCGTCGCGCCAACGATATGGTTGGAAGTGACGATCACGCCGTCCGCGCGGTAGATCACGCCGCTGGCGGGCAAGCGGTTGCGCCCCTCGACGCGCACCACGCTGGCGCCAGCGCGCTCGGCCAGGCTTGCCATCGCCTCTGAAACAGCTTGCAATACGTCCGACATAGTGGCTCCTTGTGCTCTAAAATTGGGCTGGTGCACCCTGCGCCGCGCCCTTCGTTTGGCTGTGAGAGGATACGCTCACTTATGGCACAGGCTGTGAGCGCGCGGTATCCACTGCTCGGGTAGGTGGGCGGAAGCCAGTTTGGGTAGGCGGCCTCAGCGCTGTCACAAGCGCTTGACGGCTCCGGAGCTTTTGCAACTGGGGAGGAAATTTTGCAACGGGCCAAAAATTCCCCCGGTTACAAATGATTCATTACGCAGTGGGAAATGGGACATTACGGCAGTAAAGAACTACGCAGTGGCAAAATCCAATTTTCCCACTGCGTAATTGTCAAGCGGCGCTCCAGACGCTTTTTCATGCCGTGATAGAGCCGATTTGCTGCGCTGACGACGCCCATTTTGGTGGAATGTGCGCGGCTGAACTAAGAAGCTGTGTGAAGAGCCCCGCCACGAAGCCACAAGGGACGCAAAAGGGCGCGAAGAGGAGAATCGCAGAGACGGCTTCCAGGTGCTGCTTTGTGCTGCTTAGCATACTTTGCGTTTTGGGGTTACTTTTCAAACAGCCTCTTAAAAGCTGTCGGCCAGCCAGGCAAGCATCATGCGCAGTTGCGCGGCATGACCGGCAGTGCGATAAAAGGCGTGGACGTCGCGCCAGGCGTCGGTATGCGGGGTGATGTTCGATGCAGGGACAGCCGACGCGGGTGATGAGGTTCGGCGTCAACGACAAGCCCGCCGACGGCATCCGTGCGCCAGGGCGTGGCGGCAGGCTTGTTCCAGCGCATCGAAGTAGGCGATGTTGTCGCTCAGCAGTTGTAGCCCGGCGGCAGTGCGGCGTGACAGTATAGCACCGTCTTCGCTTCAAACGCGACCAGCGCGCAGCGAGGCGCGCATGAGCGGCAACTCCGCAGTGCGCGGGCGGATAGGGCACCAGCCGCGCCGCCAGCCAGCAGCGTGGCGATTTCGGGGATGTAGATCGAGATATGGTCGGGGTGTGACCCGGTGGGCGAAAAGCCGGAACGTCAGGTCGCCGCCATCGATGGTCAGTTGCTCGTCAAAGAGCACGGTAGGCGGGGTCAGGCGCACCTCGCCAAAGATACCGGGTTCGGCTTCCTGCATTGCGCGCAAGGTCGCCATTGCGTCGGGCTGCGCAAAGCGCGCGGCGCAGCGCAGGCTGGCCACGATGGGCGCGGGATGCGCGGCGTCCTTCGGCCGCCGGCGGCGAGATGCGGCTGCGCATACCGACCAGCTTCGCGCGGTCGCCGGGTTGATCAGCGTATCGACGAGGACGACATAACGATCTGTGACGACGATGAAAAACCTGCACCAGCTCATCGTTGCGGGCAGATCAGGATGCGCTCGTCCCAGCCTTGATTAGGCAGCAGGTGAGGTTGTTGGTATGCGCCATCATGCAGCTTTATCCTTTGTGATTCTTCTTGACTACGCTGTGTTAGCAGCAGCACAATCTCCCGCTTCTGTCCATTTGAAAGCGTTCGCCGCTTGATGACAAAGTAGTAGAGATGGAAACTGTTGCTACTTTTCACCGCTCAATTTTTGATAATGGATTTGGCCAGATTCTCATTGGGGCTTGCACTGGCTGACTCTTTTGCTTCGTTTCAGGGTTTAGGGCCCAATCATGCGCTTCTCCGTGCCGCAACATGCATGGAAACCCAACGCTTCGAGGCGCTTGAGCAGGTCACGTCGCTTCATGTCGATACAACCAGTTCCCTCAACCTCGCGCACAAACGGAATCTGATCGGAGCGAATATCGTGCAGCAGGCTACGCAGGTTTTCGACCAACTCTTTCTTGGTCAATCCCCGTCTCGTAGTCCGCAATCGTTGAGAAACCTGATATCAAAATTGCCATCTTTCACAATACCATCGCCAAAAAGGGGAAAGATAGAGCGGTCGTGTAGGATAGGCCTATCACCGACAAAAGTGGAATTCCTATCAGACAGAACTGCCTGGTCTTGATCGAGATTATCGCACCGTGTTCAATGCTTAATCTCAATGTCAGAAGTCAGACAGCGACACGTCAGTTGGGACGAACTATCGCCGCGGGACGTTGGTACGACCGGTCGTGTGACGATGTTGGGTATTTCCTGCGCTGACGGAGAGGGGTGGCAGCTACCGGACAGCAGTTGGTTCAATCAGCAGTGCTGCCGTGGGCGCAGATGAGTTGGCTGCCCTTCCGCACCCAATCCGTTCCAACCTGATGAGGTGTATCTCGGTTGTTACGACGAGAGCGTGGCCGGCAAAGCCGGAAAGAAGACACACGGGTTGGATCGCCGTTTTTTCTCGTCGATTCACAAATAAGCCCATCGTTGGGACCGCTTCTTCACCCTTTCTCTGGTCAGGGTGAGTGATGCTGTTTCCCATCCGCCGTTGACGGAGCAAGGTTACACGCAGAGACGGACGCTCCAGCGAAGTTAGCAGCGTGCGACCAAGAAAAGCGCAGCGAAGAAGAATCCAAAGGAGGCAAGCGCAAGGCGGGACGTCCCAAAAGGCAGCAAGAAGGAAGACAAACGTCACGTTGAACGGAACGGCGAACTGAGAATGATGGAGCGACTGGTCAAGAAGTTGTTGGAACTGATTGGTGACCCTTCCCCTCACCCATCTGGGCGCTGGATGGTCATTTCGGCAACAACAACGTTTGCCGATGGTGCAGCAAAGTCTGGGGTTGCAATCGATCTCGAAAACTGCGCTCACGATTCTCGCTGGCGCGCTCTACTTCGAGTGTTGGCAGAACAGAAGAAGTTCATCCCGTCGTCGCTCTGGCGACAAGCTCAATTATCAGGCCATTCCAGAGCGTTATCAGATGGCGACCGGTCAGCCAAGGGATTCGCATCGATGTTTACTTGCCACAGATGTTGCAATGTGAGTGCTTTGCCGACCCACTCAATGTCGTGATCCTGGTCAAAACCAATTCGAGAGTGGTGTCCGCGCACATGCGGCAGCTTTTCAGCAGTGATCCTCAAACTCACACACGATATCCTGATTCACTACCATCGCCTTGCGCTTCCAAATCGAGTTCAACTTCCGCTATTTCAAACAATTCTGGGGCATGGAGGACTTCATGACCATCAAAGAGACCCTGTCACCAACAATGCAGTCAACCTTTCCCTCTTCATGGTTAATCTTTTCTCATCGCCAGCTTGCTGATTTTCGCAGGTCACATCCTGACGCTGGTGTTTTGGATTTGAAAGCGTTCTTCCGTGGGTCGTAGATACGTTCCACGCAACCATTGAATTGCTTCCTGAACCACCTAATCCGATTATTATTGTTGCCATTCTCACTATGTTGCTAAAGTATGGGCGCAATTCACACTGACTCAAGCTCTTATCACTCAAACTATGGATCAGCGAATACATTGTTTCCAGTAAGTGAATTTTAGTCTTTCCATCGTCTGCTCCTTGCGCCTAACCACCTTGCAGGCGCGATTATAGCACAGCCATGCCAGGTTAAGGCGCGCTGTCAAAGTAATAGTCAGCCAGTCGTCGATCTC
>JADJVW010000060.1 GCA_016710365.1 Candidatus Caldilinea saccharophila
CAATACCCTTCATAAAAAAGGAAAGATAGAGCGGTCGTGTAGGATAGGCTTATCACCGACAAAAGTGGAATTCCTATCGAGTAAGAACCGCTCGCGATCCAGATTATCGCACTCCTTCAATGCTTGGATAATGTCAGAATCAGACAGCGACACGTCAGTTGGGACGAATCATCGCCGCGATGTTGGCAATGACCGGTCGTGTGACGATGTTGGGTATTTCGCGCTGGACGGAGAGGGTGGCAGCTACCGGACAGTGCGGCGTTGGTTCAACACAGTGCTGCCGTGGGCGCAGATGAGTTGGCTGTTCTTCCGCACCCACCTGTTCCAACCTGATGAGGTGTATCTGGTTTGTTGGCGACGAGAGCGTGGTCAGCAAAGCCGGAAAGAAGACACACGGGTTTGGACGTTTTTTCTCGTCGATCTACAACAAGCCCATCGCTGGGGTCAGCTTCTTCACCCTTTCTCTGGTCAGTGTGAGTGATGCTGTTTCCCATCCGCTGCTGACGGAGCAAGTGGTTAAGCACGCAGAGACGGACGCTCCAGCGAAAGCGAAGCAGCGTGCGACCAAGAAAAGCGCAGCGAAGAAGAATCAAGGGAGGCAAGCGCAAGGCGGGACGTCCCAAAGGCAGCAAGAATAAAGACAAACGTCGTTGAATGGAACGGCGAACTGAGAATGATGGAGCGACTGGTCAAGAAGTTGTTGGAACTGATTGGTGGACTCTTCCCCCTCACCTATCTGGTGCTGGATGGTCATTTCGGCAACAACAACGTTTGTCAGATGGTGCAGCAAAGTCTGGGGTTGCACCTGATCTCGAAACTGCGTCACGATTCGGCGCTCTACTTCGAGTACGGGGTGAACAGAAGAAGTCTGGCCCCCGTCGTCGCTCTGGCGACAAGCTCAATTATCAGGCCATTCCAGAGCGTTATCAGATGGCGACCGGTCAGGACAAGGGGATTCGCACTGATGTTTACCAAGCCACGATGTTGCACGAGTGCTTTGCCGACCCACTCAATGTCGTGATCCTGGTCAAAACCAATCTGGAGAGTGGCGTCACTTGCACATGCGGTGCTTTTCAGCAGTGATCTCAAACCACACGATACCCTGATTCACTACTATCGCCTCGCTTCCAAATCGAGTTCAACTCCGCGACGCTAAACAATTCTGGGGCATGGAGGACTTCATGACCATCAAAGAGACTCCCGTCACTAATGCAGTCAACCTTTCGCTCTTCATGGTTAATCTTTCTCATCGCCAGCTTGCCGATTTTCGCAGGTCACATCCCGACGCTGGTGTTTTGGATTTGAAAGCGTTCTTCCGTGGTCGTAGATATGTCCACGCAACCATTGAATTGCTTCCCGAACCACCCAATCCAAATATTATTGCTGCCATCCTTCACTATGTTGCCAGCATGGGCGCAATTCACTCGACTCAAGCTCTTATCACTCAACCATAGACTGGCGAAGGTATTGTTCTCGCCATATTCTTTTACAAGAGAAGCATAAGCGTATTGCTTAGAGTACCCTCTTGAATCAGCAAAGTGTTGGGCGAACATGATCGCTTTTGCTTCTGCAGGCTTAATGAAATTATCTCCTCCACTTAAGAAGCTGCTGATTTCCTCATTACTCATGCCTTGACGCAAAGCTATTTTAGTATGATGATAGGAACAGGCAGCACAACCATTTACTTCGGTTACTGCCAACTGTAAACGCTCCACAAAATGTTCGTCGAGTAGTTTACTCTTTTATTTCCCATCATCTGTGACACTGCTCTTGGAGCGAAAACAAACGAACGATACATTTCCCCGAAAGTGAACTTACGCTTAAATCCAGATCGCAGACTTGTTGCCCCCGATGTCTTTATGCTCTCTTCCATTTTCGTGTTTGTAGTTGTCACTTGATTCTCCCCTTTCTTTGCAGGTGCGTCACCGTTGCGCGCATAGTCGAAGTTGTCAAGCTTGCCCTCTTTTATAGTATATCACGGCAACTCGGTGCTTGCCCTTGATATCTACATAACGTACTGCGAGTGATGCAGCGCAGCAAGCGCAAATGCCGCCTGCGCTCAGAGTAAGCCGCCGCATAATCCGTGTTGGACGAAGCCGAGGGGTGAGCGCTCTATCGGATCTGAACCCACTGTCAGTAGTTCACGGTTTGGCCTCACACGAAGACACAAAGGGCACAAAGTTGAAGATGGCGTCCTTTGTGATCTTCGTGGCTTTGTGTGAGTTTCGTGAAGTGCTGAATGTCATCGGCGATTGCGCCGACGAGGTAGCATTCAGGCTGATCTGCTTGCGTTAACTGAGCTGCGATGAGGCGCCGGCGCTGGACATGCCGGCTATGCAGTCGTGCAACATGGACTCGATAGCCGAAGGGGTGGGATCGAACCGCAGGGATTCTAGACCCGTGATGGGTGATTGGGTAGACTCTACGCCGCGGCGCACGTCACAAGCAATTGGACAATCTTCTGCCCAAACAGCCGTGAACTTTTGGGGCCATTGGCCGTGACGAAATGACCATCCACGGTGACCCCTGGCCCCGTGTAATGCGCGCCGTGGGTTGCGATGGTCGTCGCCTCCGTGCCCGCCACCGTCGCTTGGCGGCCGCGCAATACGCCCGCAAAGGCGAGAATAACCGGCGCCAGGCAAATCGCCGCCACGACTTTGCCTTGTTGCGCCATTGTCTGGGCGATACGCCAGGCGTCGATGTTGTGAAACAACAATTTCGAGCCACCTCCACCGACAAAGACGACCGCCGCATAGTCGGCGCAATGCACTTGGTCAAGCGTCAGTTCCGCCGTGACCTGACCGCCACGCGCACCCGGACACACCCCTGTGTGCGTGCTGGCGATAACGGTTTGATGCCCCGCCTGCGTCAACTCGGCTTGCGTATCGAACAGTTCTTCGTCGCGGAAGCGTTCCGGTGCGACGACCATCAAGATCAGCGCCATATGCACCTCGCCTAGTTGTGATGACGGAGCGTTACAGGGAATGGCCCAATGCCCGCTTGCACCCGCACGCGAAGCGTGTCGGGTGCAAGCGGGTGTTGGGCGGCGCGTTATGGCGTTGCTTCGTTTTCAATTGTCGTGTCACGATTTTCTGGTAGCGCCTTTGTTAATTGTTCTGCAAATTTTTCAATCCGCACTACTGTCATCCCGAATAGACTGCTCAGGTCTCGGGCTAGATTGTCAGTTACCGTGCCATCTGCCAATACCATAAACATATGCGAGCAATCTATCCCAATAATTTTTGCCATTTTGGAATACTTCTCGATATGCTTACGATAATCGCTCGTTTTGGCTTCTAGCCAGAAGATTACGCCTTCCGTCTCAAACAGCATATCCAGTTCAAAATCATCTCCGTTTGGTAGCGAAATCTGAGCATTGCAAACATATGAGAATTCAAATGATTTACTCTTGAGTATTGAAACCACTTGGGTCTTTACAAATCGTTCTAACCATTGCCCAGAGTAAAAATTCAATGCTCGGGGTGCAGTGCTTGGAGTCGCATATAGTTGATATACGGGAGACTTCTGATAGCGATATGCTGTAAGAAATGCGATGTTGTAAAGAGTAGTACACAGATGGGTGGCATCCGCAACGGCTTGGTGCGGCTCGTTTCTGAGATTCAGGCTAAATGCTCTGCCAGTATTCATATTTGTTTTTATGGAATCGAGAACCCCCTTGACTGATTCAAGCCTGCCCCCAATGAATAAGGCTATTTTATCGAGAATTTCGTCACTCTCTTGCTCAGGCGGTATAGTCTTTATCGAAATTCCGCGTGAAGAGAGGAAATCCTGTAATTTGGTGATGTCATTGGCAGGTGGCGTAGGATATTCTAATTCGGAAGAAACAAATGACACCACATCGCCCGTATCGGACTTTATTTTTGGCAGATCTTTTACATCAAGCAAATCCGCTATTTTTTCTAGCGCAATTGCCATTCGTTCAAGCAATGTAGTGATTTCTGGTTTATCTTCCAAGTGAATGCTCCATATAATGCGAAACAGTGATAGTGGGGTAAGCTGCCCAACGCTAAGTTCAGCGGCGTTTGAGGCGGCGGCCATTCTGCGGCAGCAAAATGGGCGACGGGTCAAACGTCCGCTGCAACGAAATGTTAGGCGACACGCCACCTTTGATTCAGCGCGCGCGCCGGTAGTGCATGGCTACAGCGCCGCTGCGTAACAGTTTCGACGAGACAAACTCGAGTCGCCGCGTGCTGAGAAGTCCGCTTTCGTACAGGGTCGGGCCATGACCGGCGATCCTGGGGTGGACGAGAAACTTGTACTCGTCGATTAGATCCAGCCGGTCAACTCGGCCGCGAGCTTGCCGCTACCGAGGAGTACGCCTTCTGGAGTCGCATCCTTGAGCTTCTGCACGCTTGAGCGAAGGTCGCCGCCGATGTGGTGGCTGTTGGTCCACGGGAAATTCTCTCGCGTCAATGACACCACGTACTTTGGCTTGGCCTCCAGCTTGACCGCCCACTCGCGTATCGCTGGCGGCGCCTCCGTTTCGCCGCGGGCGACTGCCGGCCAGTAGCTCTCCATCATTTCGTAGGTGACACGGCCCCACAGCATTGCCCCGCCCTCGTCCATGAGACGAGTGAAGAAGGCGTGAGTCTCGTCGTCCGCGATTCCCTCTTGATGGTCGACGCAGCCGTCCAGAGTGATGTTGATACTGAAAGTCAAAAGCCCCACGGTGTCATCCTTTCAAGTTTTGCTACGAGACGCCCCGCCATCTGGCTCCAATTCGGGGAAATACTCACCCTGTGTCGCCTAACTACTCATTATCGAGCAAATGACGGATGATTTCTCCCCCAAAAGATAATACTATACAAATCGGAGGATATGATCCGCCAAACGACCGATTCCCAGGCGAATTGGTGAAATAAGCGCCACTGTTGCCTGGCACAGGTCATCTTAACCCGCAAAGCCGGAGTGACATCATGGCTGACAAACCGAAGAAACTGCTCGACCAGGTTCGTGACAAGCTGCGCCTCAAGAATTACAGCTACGCCACCGAGAAGACCTATATCGGTTGGATCAGACGCTATATCCTCTTTCATCAGAAGCGCCATCCCGCTGAAATGGACAAGCCGGAGGATCGAGGCGTTTCTCGCAATCTAGCAGTCGAAGGCAACGTGGCGCCTTCTACGCAGAATCAGGCGTTGCACGCGCTGCTCTTCTTGTATCGGAATGTGTTGGAGCAGCCGATTGCAGGCAATGTCGAGGCGCTGCGGGCGTGTGAGCGTCGGCGACTGCCGACTGTTTTGACCGTGGACGAGACGCAGCATGTGCTCACCCATCTGGAAGGTGTCTATCACCTGATCGGGCTGTTGCTTTACGGCAGCGGGCTACGCTTACACGAATGTCTGTCGCTGCGCGTCAAGGACATCGACTTCGCGCGTCGAGAGATCATCGTTCGTAGCGGCAAGGGCGACAAGGATCGGGTGACGATGCTGCCGGAAAAGGCGATTCCCGAACTGGATGTGCATCTAGCGCAGGTGCAGGCGCAGCACGAACGTGACTTAATGCACGATTATGGCATGGCGCCGCTGCCCGATGCGCTGGAGCGAAAATACCCGAACGCCAATACAGAATGGGGATGGCAATTCGTCTTTCCTGCCGCTTCGCTCTCCAAAAATCCGCGTGCAGACCATGACACGCTCTATCGATTCCATCTGCATGAAAGCCAGGTGCAGAAGGCAGTGCACAAGGCTGCAAAGCTGGCCAACATCCCCAAGCCGGTCAGCCCCCACACCTTCCGTCACTGCTTTGCCACGCATCTGCTCGAAGCCGGCTATGACATCCGCACCGTGCAGGAGTTGCTCGGCCACAAAGATGTCAAAACGACGCAAATCTACACCCATGTCCTCAACCGCGGCCCCCGCGCCGTGCGCAGTCCGCTGGACCAATAAAAAGAGGGCGACAGCCTCACCGCCATCACCCTCTCCAATCTCAACCCACCGAGCGCCTACCCACCCAGTCGCTCAATCTCCAATCTCTCAATCTCCCAATCTCTACTCCGTCACCGTAAACAGCGCCCCGCCGCTGCGTCCCCACACCTCCGGGAAGTACATCAGCGCGGCGTGCACGGGCAGCACGCGGAACTCGCCGGGCAGCGACGCGCGCACCTGGAAGGTGTACTCATAGGAGCCGGCCGGCAAATAGCTGGCAAAGAGCGTCACCTTGTCATCGCGATAGTCGGTGAAGCTCGGCGTCCAGCCGGCCCAGCCACCCTGCCCGGCATTGACCGGCTTGAGTTCGGGCGGGCCATAGTAGAAGTCGGGCGTCACCGCCGACAGGTTCGGGTTGACCGGCTCCGTGCCCGCCGGGATCGGCGTCTCCACCATCAGGTGATAGAGGTCGGTCGGCGCCACGATCGTGACCGTGACGCTGATCACATCGCCGATGGCCGCACGGCTGACCGGGCCGCCCTCCAGCGCAAAGCGCCGGTCGACGACGATGCCGCGGTCGAGCGGCGCCACCGCCAGCGCGTCGAGGTTGTAGGTCAGGTAGGTCGTGTAGTAGAGCTGGCCACTCTCGTTGCTGCGGCTGATGCGCAGGTAGTTGGCCTGGTCGCGCAGCAGGTCGGTGATGGCTGTCCGCAGCGTCGTCGAGTCCATGATGTTCGTGCTGTCGAAGGTTCCGCTGCCTAGCACTGCGTCGTTGAGCGTCGCCTGCCAGCCATAGTCCGCCTCCAGTTCGCCCGTGTTCTTCATCCAGTCGGTCAGGGCGATGATGCTCCACGCGTTCTCCTGCGTGGTGGCCCAGCGGCCGGCCGTGCGTGCGCTCATCAGCCAGCGCACCCCATTGGGCAGGATCGGCGCGTCCGGCCGAATCTGCACGAACGCGGCCAGCACGATGGCGGTGGTGCGCGTGTCGCTGCCCAGGTTGGCGAAGTCGATCTGCGCCTCATGCCACGATGCGCCCGCCGCGGTGAGATTGGCCGCGCCGGCCAGGTCGTCCATCAGCGTGCGCACGCGCGGGTCAGTGGCGTCCATTGCGTGCAGCGCCATCGCCAGGAAAGCCTGCGCATATATCGACAGCCGCTCGCGCACGGCGTAGAGCGTGCTCATGCGCCCAGCGTCGCCGCGGCCCATGTCGGCCAGCACATAGTGGACAAAGGCCATCTCGTTGAGCTGCCATTGGCTGGCAGCGTCGGCCGGCGCCTGAAACTGGCTGACCAGATAGTCGGCTGCACGGGTGCGGTTGTCGAGCGCAACCGGATAGCCCAGCGCGTCGGCGCTGTTCAGCCCCCACAGCACATAGGCGGTGATGAAGGGCGTGCTCTCCTGCTGCGGCCAGTAACCCCAGCCGCCGTCCGGGTTCTGCCGGCTGATGAGTTGCTGCACGCCGATGCCAAGCTGGTAGCTCAACTGGCTCGCCAGCGCCGGGTCGTCGATATTAAGCTCGGTGAGCGCGCGCACCGTGAAGAGGTTGGGCAGGAAGCGGCTCACTGTCTGCTCGTTGCATTCGTAGGGATAGTGCTCCAGGAAGCTCAGCCCTGCGAGCAGACCCGCGCCCAGGCTGGGATCGAGCGTCACGCGCAGCTCGCCGTCGTCGGTCGCGCTTGGCGGCACGTGAATCGCCTCGGTCACGCCGCCCGCCGGGACGACGCCACTCGTGCCCACCGTCTCCGGCGTCTGGTAGCGCACGACCGGAATCTCCATGCGGATGCCGTCGGAGAGATCGCCGGCGACCGCGGTCATCGTCACCACGACTGAAGCCGTTTCCGCATCGACCGTGATCGGGAAGTTGAACTGCACATAGTCGCCCGGTGCTTTCGGGGCAAAGCTTTGTTCCTCGCCCCTCGCCCCTCGCCCCTCGATCTCTGCCCCGCTGATGTCGAACGTAAAGACGCCTTCTTCGATCTTCTCCTTGCCGCCGTTGAGCACAATGCCGCCGATCACGGCGCGGTCGCCCGCGGTGAAGAAGCGCGGCAGGATCGGGCGCACCTGTAATTCCTTGGTGGCGACGATCTCGTTCATGGTTTGGCCCACGCGCGTGTCGGGCGTAACCGCCTTGACCGTCAGCGTCCAGGTGGTCAGGTTGTCGGGCAGCGTGACGCTGAACTCGATCACGCCGTTTTCGTCGCTGACCGCATCGGCGCGCCAGTAGGCCGTGTCGGCCAGCTCCTCGCGCACTTCGGGGCCACCGTCGCCACCGCCACCGCCGCCACCCTTGCCGTCTGCGGCAAGCTGCTGGCTGACGCGGTCCTTGTTGATCACGAGCAGCGAGCCGGTGTTGACGCCGAGCGGACGCTGGTAGTAGAAGATGTCGACCAGCTTCTGCTCCGCACCGTAATTGCCGGCCAGCACGAGCACCGCCTTGTCGACCAGCGCCAGGCTCGTCTCCGCGCCGGCGACCGGGTTGCCGTCCAGGTCGCGCACGGTCAGCGTGTAGGTGACTGTATCACCGGGGCGCACCACCTCGGACGAAGGCTGCACGTCGATGCTCAGTTCCTTCTCCGCGGTGTCCACGGCCAGCTTGACATAGCCGACGCGCGTCGCCGGGAAGGGGTTGGTTTCGTCCACACCCTTGACGATCACGACGCCCACGAAGATGTTGGGAATCTGCGCCGCTGTCACCGGCACGTCGATGGTCTCGCTGCTGCCGGTGAACTCGACCACGCGCGCAGCAAGCACGCCGCCGCGCTCCACCGTCACCAGCGCCTGCACTGGATGATCGGATGATACACTACTGAATGGATTCGGCACGAGGATGCGCGCGGTCTCGCCCGGCGCGTAGAGCTTCTTGTCCGCGACCAGTTCGATGCGGTCGTTGTTCTCGCGCGGCCACGCCACAAATTCGCCCGCGCCCGCCGCGTAGAGGAAGACAGCGCTGCGGATGGTGTTGCCCAGCTTGTCTTCACCCGTGGCCGTCACCTGATACTGTCCGCCCTTTTCTGGCGTAAACTGAATCTCCGCCGCACCGCGGTCGTTGGTGGTCACGGTCGTGGTGTAGACCGGCGTACGCTCCGCGGACGACTTCCAGTAGAAATTGCCATCCTCGGCCTGCTCGTAGACGCTGCTCCACACATATTCATAGACGACGACATCGAGCTCGGCGCCCGCATACATCGTTTTGTCAGGCCGCACGGTCACGACATCCACCTGCGCCGAGCTGCCGACTTCCGCCACATAGCTCGCCGGGCTGAGGCCGACATAGTACTCGCCGCGATGCACGGGGAATGACTTTGTGTTGTAGACCGCCTGGTTGGTCGGGCCGGTGATCGTCACGTCGAGATTCCACATCTGGCTGGCGATCGAGCCGCCCAGGTCCGCAGGCAGTTCGATGACAAAGGCGCCGCTGGCGTCAGTCACACCGCGCCCTTCCTGAACGAGACCCTGGTAGGCGTCGTAAGGATTGTACGCCGGCTGATCCGGGTCGAACGGCTCGAAGCTGAAGTAGCGGCCAGACGGCGCGTCCGCCCAGTTGAAGGTGTAGCCATAACCGGCAACGCGCCATTCCACCGGTGCATTGGTGAGCGCGCCGCCGCTGAAGTAGTCCGCCTGCACCGTCGCCGTCACCGTCTCGCCCTGGATGTATTCGGGCTGGCCGGTCTTGACCGCGATCTGGAATTCAGGCTTGCGATACGCGGCCACCTGAAAATAGCCGCTAGCCGCGTGATAGGCCTCCGTGTCGCGCGGCGCCAGCACGTTGATGCTGTAGTAGCCGGTCGGCGCATCGGGCGCCAGCGGGAAGTCGCTGTGGATCGTGCCGTTCTCGCTGACTGGAACCTGGCCCGTAAAGATCAGGTTGCCCATGCCGTCGTTGATGTTGACGATGGCGTTCAGCCCAGCCGGTGGCAACGTCCACGCGTCGTCCTCCAACAGGCGGAAGATGCCGCGCCAGAAGACTTGCTGGCCGGGGCGGTAGATCGGCCGCTCGGTGTAGAGATGCATCACGATCGGGTCGCTGATGCCGCTGGCGTCCAGGTTGAATGACCAGGGCTGGATGCCGTCCGCCCACTCCGACGAGACGACGGCAAAGTCAGGCTGCCCGGGTGCGCCGGTGTAGACAAAGAAGGGCTTCCACTGCTCGTCTTGCGTCAAGCCGAGGTCGGCCAGCGCCATGCCACTCGCGTCGGTGACGCCTTCCCCCAGCGCGGGGCCGGTGCGGGTAAAGGTGACCGGCGCGTCTCCGACCGGTTGGCCCGTCGCCAGGTCGGTGAGCCAGGCGAGGCTATCGCCCTGCAACGCACGTTTGAAGGTGAGGTTGTAGTTGGAAATGATAATCGCGGCGCGCTGCACCGCAGGGGAGCCATCCTCCCGCGCCAGCGCGGTCGGGTCGCGCACCTCCAGCAGGTAGACGCCGGGCGGCAGCGCTTCTTCCGGGCCGCCGCTGCTTTGCACCGCGGTGAGTTTGACGCCCAGACGCTCGATAACGTTGTCGCCGCCCTCCGGCGTATAGTTCCGTTCCCAGATCAAATTTTGCGCCTGGTCGGGCACAACGTAATTATCCCACACCGACCACGAGTTTTCACCCGCCAGTTGGAAGAGATCAACCAGCGGCAGGCGATAGAGCTTGGCGTCGATGGCGTCCACGTTGCGATAGCGCACCCCACGATCGTCGTCGTGAAAGCGCGTGTAGGTGCGTAAAGCGGTCGAGGTCGATCTGCACGATGGGCGGGAAGTCGCCGGTCGTAAAGGAAGCGACATACGGCTCCGACAGCGCGTTGCCGTAGAAATCGGTCACGTTGCTGTCGATCGTCACCGTGTAGGTGGTGTTGGGCTGCTTGTACCAGTTGAGCATCAGATGTGTGGCGTAGCCGAAGGGCGGCTGCGTCTGCACCTGATCCATGGCGCCATTGGTCAGTTCGTAGAGATCGGTGTAGGTGTAACTGACGACCTGCGTGTTCGTCAGCACCGCCTCGATGCGGATGGCGTCGAAAAGCATCGTCTCGCTCACCGGCGCGGTGAACGCGATGCGCAGTTCGTTCTCCGGGTTGACGCCCTGTGCGTCCGGCAGGATCGAAGTGCTCTTGACCGCCGGCAGCGGCGCCACGGTGAAGGTGCTGTACCACGCCTCGCGCAGAGTGCCTTGCTGGCTCGCTGGCTGCGCCGTCTTTGCAAGGTCAATGGCGTAGACGGCGCCGTAGTCCAGCCGCGCGGCCGGCGTAAAGGTCAGCACCGTGTTGGCGTCTTCCCAGGTGAACGCGCCGTCAAGTGACTCCATGTTCTGACCGCGCAGGCTGAACGCCGCTTGCGTGCTCGCCTGATCCATGGGCTGGCTGAAGGTCACGACGACCGCCGCGTCCGGCGCGACGAGGATGCCGCCCGGGGTGGCGCTCACCACGATCGGCGCCGTGGTGGCGAAACTGAACGTGGTTGGCTCACTCATTGCGCTGCCGTCCACACCGGTCAGCGGCGCCACGGTCACGTTGAAGGTCGTCGCCGCGGCCAGGGGAACTGCCGGCTGGAATTGATAGACGCTGGTGCTGATCCACTGCCCTTGCCCCTCAAAGAAGGGATCGAAGTCCAGCGGCTGCGGCAGGGTGGCCTGCTCCTCGACGCCCACCAGCGGCACGACTGGCCGGCTGAAGATGACGGTGATCGGGCTGTTGGGATCGACCTCGACGGCGCCGTCGGATGGCTGTCCGGCAGCACGGCAAGCTGCGCCGACGCTATCGCCTGGTCAAAGGTAAAGGTGACAGGGTCGCCGTCCCAGTTCGCGCCGCTGGCCGGCGTCGTCGCCAGCAGGACGGGCGCGGCGGCGCTTGCTTGCAAGGCTGGCGCGTTCGGCGTCGACGCTTGCACCGCCGGGTTGACCGCGGGCGCCGATAGTGAACAGCATCGCAAAAAGGACAATCCAATGAAGTGACAGCAAACGATTGCGCTGTTGCATAAAAGAACTCCTCATCACAAATGAGAATATAAATGGTTGCCTTTTGTTAGGCTGCTTCTGCGTCGATTCCATCTCAACCATCGATGTTCCGATTTCAAACAGGAAATCTGGGGACATATCCGCCCCATTGCTCCAGACGATAGTGTCAATATCTTTATCTACACGAACTGTCTTGAAGTAGGCAATATCCTTCAGCGGCTCGAAGATTTCGCCGTCAAGGTGAGGTTCTAAATCAACAAGCCGACTACTTCCATCTTCAAATTCAAGGAGCAGTTGGTATCCAGCTCGATAAGTCACAGCTCGTACAAAATGCATGGTTTTCTCTCCTTATTCCAGAGGGGCGATGTCTTTTATACGTTTTTTCACTTTCGCAAGCTCCCAGTCTTCCATCAAGTCTTGCCGATGCTCAAAAGCCCACTCTAAAACCAATCCAGTCACCCGTTTAGGGAGTTGTCCTTCGATAAGTTGCAGTTCGTTGATCGAAAAAACTCCGGTCTGTCCTGCATATTTAGCGTGAAAATGTGGAATGCCATGTTCTTTATAATACATCGCAATGACGATGCCGAAGAACCTGCTGATTTCAGGCATGGACAACCTCTGTCGATCAACGGATGTTAGAAACTGTTTGAAAAGCCCTACCACGAAGCCACAAAGAGGCAAGAGGTGGGCGAACAAAGAGACGCTTTCACGTGCTGCTTTGTACTGCTTTGTGCCGCTTTGCGTGCTTCGGGTCTTAGTGGTTACTTTTCAAACAGTTTCTTAGAAATTGCGGCCATTAAGCGCGCTATCTTCCAAGGCAGGTAATACTTCTTATGGCGACTGGTTACTCTGAAACGCGTCCACCCGGATCGATGCGTCCCCTGACCGAACGGTGGCCGCCCCCGCGACCGGCTCGCCCTCGATCCAGAAGCGATGCGCGCCGAGCTGCATCTCCCACCAACTGCTGATACGCGCGGCGTCTTGCAGCGTCGCAAGCACTTTGCCGTCAACCATCAGCCGCAGCGTCGCCCACGAACTGCCATTCGCAGTCAGCCCTTCGATGCGCAAGCGCTGGCTGCGCGCCGGCAGGCCAGGATGCAATTGATAAGCTGCAAAGCTGTCCGGCTGGGTCAACATCAGCGGCGCTGTTGTCTCTTTAAGATAGACGTTGGCGGTTCTCTGAAAGTTTCCATCCGTTGCGCCGACAGGATTGGCCGCCATCTGCATCGCCACGGCAGGCGGCGCGATGGCAATGCCCTGCGCCGTCATCCAGTCGTGATAGATGGGCGGCAGCAACCAGAAGACTTTGGCGCCGCGGCGATTTTCCGGCGTGGCTGCCGTGGCAGGCAATCCCGTCGCCAGGTCGAGTTCAACGCGGCGGAACTGATCGTCCGGCTGCGCGGGCTGTGTGCCGTCGATGAATAGCTCGCGGCGCGTGCGCGGGCAGTCGGGCGTGGGCAACATCCCGCTCGGCGCGCAGATCTCGACCGCAACCAGCCCCTCTGGCTGGGCAAAGGCGCGCGGCGCGCGCGGGTGCGCCAGCCGCATAAGATCATGCCAGATCGGCCCGGCGCCGTCCACACCGCTGACGCCGGCCATCGCCGCGTTGTCGGCGTTCCCCACCCACACGCCGACCAGCCGCTGTGTGGAATATCCGACGGTCCAGTTATCGCGCCAGTCGGTCGTCGTGCCCGTTTTTGCGGCGGCCGGGAAAGGCAGATTGAGCACCGAGTTGACGCCAAACGCCGGTGCACGCGCCACGTTGTCGGCAAGGATGTCGGTGATGAGGTACGCGGTTTGGGGGGAGAGGATCGGTTGGCCGGGGGAGTGGAGATTGCGGGATTGCGGGATTGGGGGATTGGGGGATTGCGGCGCGTCTGCGTCCCGCTCTCCAATCTCCAATCTCCCAATCTCTAAATCTCTCAATCCCTCTATTCTCAAAACCGCCCGCGGCGTCAGCGTCAGCCCGTCGTCGAAAATGCCATACGCCGCAGTCAGATCCAACAGGCGCACGTCGCCGCCGCCCAGCGTCAGCGCAAGGCCGTAGCGACCGGTGAAGGTATCGATGCCGGCCTGACCGGCAAGCTGGCGCAGCGTTTCCACGCCGATGCGGTCGAGCGTGGCGACGGCGGGAACGTTGTAGCTGTTCGCCAGCGCCGCGCGCACGCTCACCGGGCCATGGTACTGGCGGTCGTAGTTCTGCGGGCGATAGGGCGCCCAACTCCCGTCGACATTTTCGACTTGGAAAGTGGTCGGCAGGTCGGGCAGGATGCTGGCCGTGGTCAGCGGCGGCTGGCCGGCGCGTGCGCTCCAGCGCGGGTCGAGCGCGGCGGCGTAGGTGAAAGGCTTGATCGCGCTGCCCGGCTGACG
Source organism: Candidatus Caldilinea saccharophila (assembly GCA_016710365.1). Lineage (GTDB taxonomy): Bacteria > Chloroflexota > Anaerolineae > Caldilineales > Caldilineaceae > Caldilinea > Caldilinea saccharophila. Next base: position 14,191 of record JADJVW010000060.1, read on the forward strand.
CTTCACCAGCGCCGCGTTGACGTTGCCGCTAATCGTCGCGCTGAAATAATCCGGGCTGCCGACCATGCTCAGAATCTCGCCGGTGGCGCTGTCGAGCACCACCGCGGCGGCGTTATCGACGCGGCGGCTGTGCGCGGCCGGGTCGTCGCACGCGGTGGCGCCCTGACAGGTCAACTGCGCCAGGCGACGCGTGACGGCTGCTTCCGCCTGGCGTTGCAAGTCGAGGTCGAGCGTGGTGTAGACGCGCAGCCCGCCTTCCCGCAGCCGCGCCGCGCCCACCTGCTGCACCAGGAGATCCTGCACATACATCACAAAGTGGGGCGCTTCGATGTCAAAGAGCCGCGAACGATATTGCAGCGGCTCGCGTGCGATCTCCTCCATCGCGGCGACATCAAGATAGCCGGCCTCCTTCATCAGCCGCAGCACCGTGAGTTGGCGGCCTTTGGCGGCCGCTGGGTCGAGCAAGGGATTGTAGCCGGTGGGGTATTGCACCAATCCGGCCAGGAGCGCACATTCAGCGGTGCTCAGTTGCGCCGCGGGTTTTGCAAAGAAAATTTGCGCGGCCGCCTCCAAACCAAAGGCAAAATTGCCGTAATAAGTCTGGTTGAGATAAAGCGCCAGCAATTGATCTTTATCGTAGTGGCGCTCAAGCTGCCAGGCCAGATAAGTTTCGCGCAGCTTGCGCCGATAGCTGGTCTGGTAGCGCTCTGTTTCGCCCATGAGCAGGTTGCGCGCAAGCTGCTGCGTCAACGTGCTGGCGCCGGACGAGACGCCGCCGCTGCGCAGGTTTTGCCAGATTGCGCGCGCGATCGCCAGCGGGTCGACGCCAGGATGGTAGAAAAAGCGGCTGTCCTCGGTGGCGACCGTCGCCTGCACACACGCACGTGGCATGTGGCTCAGGGTGAGATCAAGCTGCTTGCCGGCGTCGGGGTCAAGCACTTCGTAAAGCAACTTGCCGTTGCGGTCGAGAATCTGCGTCGTCGGCCGCGCGGTGCGCAATTCCAGCGCCGTCACCGCGGGTAGATCGGCCAGCAGCCCCTGGAAAATCATCAGGCTCATCAGCGCGACGATCGCCGTCCCCGCCAGCATCAGGCGCAGCGCATGTCGTTTGAACAGCGCAACCCATTTCCTACGCGTCATCTACATTTCTCCTACGCTGAGTAACGGCGCGCACAGGGGAACTTGTTCCCGCAAATGGGTGATCTTCCCCATGCACGCCCTATATTCCCCAAAGATTCACCCCATCACGTTTACTGAATTTTCTTGGATGAACGCCCCATCTTTGTAGGGGAGCCCAATCGGCAAATAGGGAGGCAAGATGGGGCGCAGGCTGGATGTTGGCGCGCATCAAACGTGCTAAGGTGGATGCAAGCGAATTGAGGCCGAGACGACGCCCATTTACGAGGCGCGGAGAAGGCTCCAAAGTGACACTCGAAGGGGGCAAGCATGACGCTTTACGAGTTTTCCATCATTGCACTGGCGTTGACTGTGCTGGGCGCGTTGCGTTTTGGGGTGCCGGCGCTGGTGATGTGGCTGGTCAATATGTTCAGTCATCGCTACACGCACGCATGATCTGGTTGAAAGCGATGGATGTGCACTTGTTGCGCAGGTTTTTAATTTTCATCCGGGAGTTGGGTGCGGGGTGCGAACACAACGTCGGGCTGACAGCCCGACCTACGCGACAAATTTCTGGATAAACCGGTAGTTAGGGGTAATTTATGGGGCAACGAACAACTCTGCACTTAAATCGGTGGTATGTGCTGTGCGCGCTGCTGCTGGCTTGTGTATGCTGTCTGGCATTTACGCCGACGGCCAGGGCGCAGACGCAGACGGATGAAGAAGGCTGTGGCTGTCACAGCATCGAACGTGAAACGTGGGAGATGTCCACGCATGGACAGATCAGCGAGCATGGGGCGCCAGTGACAACGTGTGAGACCTGTCATGGCGCCTATACGCGCGGGCACCCTGAGGAAGATATGATTCCGCTGGACAGCGATTCCTCGGTCTGTATTGAATGCCACGCGGAGATCTCGCACAACTGGGAAGACACCGTGCACGCCGAGGCTGGCGTCCAGTGCATTAGCTGTCACATGGCGCATTCGCAGGATTTGCGGCTCAGCGAGAAGACCCTCTGCGAGAGCTGCCACCGCGACGCGCTGGATGACTCGCTGCACACGGCGCACTGGCTAGGTGATGTCGCGTGCACTGACTGCCACATGGTCGATCAAGTCCCGGCAGTGGGCGAGCAGCTTGCCGCCGCCGACCCAGCGTTGGCCGTGCTGACCGCACCGCGACATGATTTTGTCGCCATCGCCAGCCAGAACTGTCTCGACTGTCACGCCGAACAGGTGCGCACCACTTCCAGCGGGGCAAGCGAAAATGCGCTGCGTCGTCACGACGTGATCGAAGCCGCTGCGGAAGCGCCGGCCTTGCGCGCCCAGTTGAATCAGGCAGAGCAGGCCCGCACGCACCACCTTTTTCGTCCCGATGAGCCTTGGCTTTGGCGTGAGCATCGGCGGCTTGTTGGGCATCGCGTTCGTTCTAGTGGCGGCGCGCTGGGGCCGGAAAGGGGGCCTGTGATGGAGCGCAAAGCTATCACGACCACGACGACGCAGCCCCAGAGTAATCAGCTGTCTCCTGCGTGCGAGCTGCTCAACCGACGTGAGTTTGTGCGGCGCGCGGGGCTGGGCCTCGCGGCGGCCGCTACAGGCAGCGTGCTGGCGGATCGCAAGCCGGCGCAGGCTTCTAACGCCGCACCCGATGCCGAAACCGCTGACGAGGCGGTGGGCGTGCTGATCGACCTCACGCGCTGCACGGGCTGTAACTCCTGTGCGTTGGCGTGCAAGGTCGCCAACGACATGCCAAACCCGGAAACGCCGCCACAGGCTTTGAGCAGCAAGGCGCTTACCTACGTGGCCACAGAAGCGGACGCCGCAGGACAGCCCACTTACGTCAAACGCCAATGCATGCACTGCCTGCATCCGGCGTGCGTCTCGGCGTGCACCGTCGGCGCGCTGCGCAAAACCCCGGAAGGGCCGGTGGTCTACGATGCGCAAAAATGCATCGGCTGCCGTTACTGCCAATATGCCTGTCCCTTTGGCGTACCTACGTATGACTGGGACAATCCACTGGGGCTGATCCATAAATGCCAACTGTGTTTTCAGCAGCGTGCGGCCGAAGGACAGCCGCCCGCCTGTGTGGCGGCATGTCCCAACGGCGCGTTGCGCTTTGGCAAGCGCAACGAATTGCTGGCGCAGGCGCACGCGCAGATCGCACGCCGCCCGCAATCCTACATCGATCACATCTACGGCGAGCACGAAGCGGGCGGCGCCTCGATGCTCTATCTCTCCGCCGTGCCTTTTGCGCAATTGAATTTCCCGCAACTGGCCGGTGGGACGATCTCACAGACAGCCGAAACCGTGATGGGCTTGACGCCGGCGCTTGCGCTCAGCGTTGCCACACTGGCGACCGGACTGCATCTGATCCTGCGCCGCCGGCAGCTTAAGGCAGACGAGGCGGCGGCGGTTCGGGCGGACGAGACGTCCGCGCCCCAGGGGGATGAAGCCGGGCGCGTGGCGTGGCAGGAAAAGAAGGAGAATTGACCCATGGCAATTCGTGGCGCATCGTTGCGTGCCAACGCTTCCACCACCGCAACCGAGCTTGTCTGGCCGGCGATCCGGCGGTTCGACATCCTGTTGGGCGTGCTGGGCTTTTTGACGCTGGCCGGTGTGGTGGCCGGCGTGGGACGCCTGCTGCTCGGGCTGGGCGCAACCACCGGCCTGAGTGACGTGTATTCGTGGGGCATCTGGATCGGCTTCGACTTTGGGCTGATCGCCTTTGCCGGCGCCGGTTTCACGATGGCCGCGGTGGTGCACGTCTTTCATCGCGAGCACTATCACGCGGCGCTGTGGCCCGCGATCCTGGCCGGGTTGATGGGCTACACGGCTGTGCTGGCGTTGCTGGTGCTCGACTTAGGGCGGCCTGATCACTTCTACAACTTCATCCTTTACTGGAACGTGCATTCGCCGCTTTTCGAGATCAGTTGCTGCGTGCTGTTCTACACAACGGTATTGGTGCTGGAAACCAGCCCGAACTTCCTGGGCCGCCTGAAGTGGCGCTGGATCAATCCGCTGCTCAAGGGAATCCGCTGGATGATGCTGCCGGTGACGATCATCGGCGTGACGCTCTCGACGCTGCATCAGTCGACGCTGGGCACGCTTTACCTCAACATGCCGCATCGTCTGCATCCGCTGTGGTGGACGCCATTCCTGCCGATTCTGTTTTATCTGTCTTCGATCATGGCCGGTTTGAGCCTCGCCACACTGGCCCCGCGCTGCCATGCGCATTTTGCACCGGCCGGAAGATTGTACAGTGGTGCACGGCCTGTGTCGCATGGTGGCGGGGTTCGGCATCGTGTACCTTGTGGCCAAAGTAGCCGAAGTCTGGTGGGCGGGCGAGGCTGCGCTGCTGTGGACAGGGTCCGCGGCGCTGCTGTGGTGGGCAGAGTTGGCGATCGGCGTCGTGGCGCCGGTTACGCTGTGGCTGATCCTGCCATTGCGCCGATCCAGCGCCGTGCAATGGATCACACCAAGCCTGGTGCTGGCTGGGGTGCTGATGAATCGCTTCGACGCCACCCTGTACGCACAAGTCGTACGCACGGTGGGGGCGGTCTATACGCCTCATGTGCTGGAGTGGATCTCAACGGTTGGCATTCTGGCCGCGGCGCTGCTGGCCTGGATCATCGGTATACGCTTCTTCAGCGGTGATGAAGCCGAGCATTCTACGCATTGAAAACAATCTTTGACGTAGAGAGGCACAGAGAAAACGCAGAGGATTGCTGGCAAAAAGCTTTTCGTTTTTCCTCTGCGAATCTCCGCCACGCTGCGCCTCTCCGTCGAGAAAGTTCCTTTTAATCGACTTTTTAGCACGTGATTTGCAACAGAGCGGGTGGAAAGTAAGAGGACATGCAATGGACGTTTTGATGGAGACGCTTGCTCTGATCAGCCTCTTTATTTTGCGGCTGGGCATACCGATTGCCGTTACTGTGGCGATTGCTGGCGGGCTGCGCCGGCTTGACGTGCGTTGGCAAGCGGAGGCCGATGCCCAGCGCACCAGCCGTGCGGTAGCCGCGGGATTGGTTTCGTCGGCTGCCGTGGCTTCGCCGATGACCGCTGAGCATTCCTGTTGGGAACACAACACCTGCCCGCCCAAAACGCGCAATGCCTGCGCAGCGTGCACCTGCACCGACATCCCCTGCTGGATGGCGCGGCTGCGCGCCGATGGTAAATTGCCAGCCCGCTGCTACGGGTGCGCTTTATTCCGCACGCGGCCAGCCGTACAACCCGTCACCGCCTGAAAGTTGCCGGCTTGACGCAGAGGCGCGGAGAACGCAGAGGTTCGCAGAGTAACGATAACAGCGTTTGATCCGCGTGTATCCGCCCAATCCGCGTCCTCCGCGTTCCATCGTCTATTCTGGTTGAATCAGCCCGCGCCTGATGGCGTACTTCACCAACTCCACCCGGCTGTGAACGTCCAACTTGCGCATGATATTCTCGCGGTGACGCTCGACCGTCTTGACGCTGATCACCAGTTCCTCGGCGATCTCGCGGCTGGTGCTCCCTTCGGCGATCAGCGTCAGCACCTCGATCTCGCGCGCGGTCAGGCCGTCATCCTCGCTGGTGGCCGTCAGCTTTTGCTCGGCAATATCCTTCATCAAGAAACGCGCCAGCGACGAATAGAGGAAGACATTGCCCTCCGCCACGACCCGGATGGCGGCGACGAGGTCGTCGGGCGCCGCGCGTTTGGGGATGTAGCCGGACGCACCCGCGTTGAGCATCGCAAAGAAATATTGTTCGTCTTCGTGCATGGTGAGCGCCAGCACCGCGGTCTCCGGGCTGTTTGCCTTGATCTGGCGCGTCGCTTCGATGCCATTCATGCCCGGCATAGCGACATCCATGATCACCACGTCGGGATGCAACTTCTGCACCGCGACAATGGCTTCGGCGCCGCTGTCCACCTCGCCAACCACCTGCATGTCAGGTTCGGACTGGAAAAGCATGCGCAGCCCCGTGCGCACAATCGGATGGTCGTCGACGAGCAGCAGATGCAACGGTCGATCAGCCATAGACGCGGGTCTCCTCGCTGGGTAAGATGAGGCGATCATGATTGACGGGCGCCGTGACGTGCACCCGCGTGCCTGCACCGGGCGCGGTGTCGATGATGCAATGGCCACCTAGAAGCAGCGCTCGTTCGCGCATCCCCACGACGCCCCACCCAACCATCGGCTGGCCGGCGAGGCGGCTGGGCAACGTTGGGTCAAACCCGCACCCATTGTCAGCGACTTCCAGTTCGACCTGCTCGTCACCCACTTTGAGACAGACGCTGACCTGTGTGGCTTGCGTGTGTTTGGCAACGTTGGTCAGCGACTCCTGTGCGATGCGGTAGAGCACAGTCCGGTAATTGGGCGGCAGGCGGCTGTCGTCGCCCTCAACGCGGAAGGTGGCGTCGATGTCACGCCGCCGCGCGTAGCTCTGCACGTACCAGCGCAACGCCGCCGCCAATCCCAGTTCGTCAAGCTGCGGCGGACGCAAATCGCTGATGATGTGGTGGAGTTCGCCGAGTGCGTTCTGCGCAAAGGAACGCAGTTCACGCACCTGGTTCACTAGCGGCGCCAGGGTCGGATCGCACGCGGATTGGGCCAGTCGCGTCTCTACCCCGCGCAGACCCAGCCCCACCGCGGTCAGCGACTGGCCGGTGGCGTCGTGCAACTCGCGGGCGATGCGCTGGCGCTCAGACTCCTGCGCACTGACGACCTGGCGCAACATCTCCCCCAGCACCTGTTCGTGACGCTGCGCTTCGGCGGTGAGCAGTGCGTTCTCGATCGAGACGCCCAATTGTTGCGCTACACCTGCCATCAGCGCCATTTCGGCCGGCGCCGGCCGGTAGCGGATCGGCGAAAGACGCACCAGCGCAATGCTGCCGTAGGCGTGATGATGCGCCGTCACCGGATAGCTGATCATGGTGGTGGGCGCGCCGTGGGCGCGACATTTGTGCTGAGGGTCGTTCGCCTCCGCCTCGACGTCAAACTGGATCACAGCACCGTCCGCGTGACGGCACACCGCCAGCCCTTTCGATGCGCAAACGCGCCCGAGTTCGACGGCCTGGGCATAGATCGCGCTGTCGCCGTCGGCGTCGATCGCGTCAAAGCCTGTCACCCCCATCACCGCCTCGCTGCGCCCATCCCACCGGCTGATCAGCACCAACCCCGCGTCGGCAAAAGGCAGCGCCTCGATAATACGCGTCATCGCCTGCCACAACCGCGTTTCCAACCCATCAGGCATATCGAGCAGGTTGGAGACATCGAGCAGCAGAGAAAGTTTGTGCGCGGCCAGACGCAGCTCGTCGTTCATGGTCTCCATGGCGACCATCGTGCGGCGTTCGGCATCCAGTGCGCCTTGTTGCGCAATCATTCGCGCGTGATCGGCGCGTTCGAGGCGCCGATTATGCTCGACGGCAAAGGCGTTCATCATGCGGATGAGAAAGACTGTCAACGCCACCGCCATCACCGCGCGGAAGAGCTGCACCGGGATGCCGAACCACAAGATAAATTGTTCGCTGCTTAGGTGAGCAGTCCACGGCAGCGCGCTGGGTTTCAGAAAGAGCTGGCCGACGACGCCGTAGAGCAGCAGCGCCGCGGCCGCGGAGACCATGTCTCGGCCAAATTGCGAGAGATCCATGAGGCGCAGCACGCGCTGTTCGCGCATCAATGCCCAGGCTGCCAGCGCCGCGCCAGGCATCGCCAATAAATAGCGCGCCAGGCCATCAGCAATCGCCACCGTTTCGAGAGGCGGCGTCTGGACGATGCGCGCATAGACGAGACTCACGCTGACCCAGAGCACCACCAACACGGCTACTGGCGCGTAGATGCGCCGGCGCGGTGTGGCAGCCGGCATCAGCAACTGGACGGCAAAACAGAGCAGCATCGCAAACGAAGCCACCAGCAGGAAAAGCCGGGCAAGCTCGGCGGGAAGGCTGGGCGCGTACTGGCGGGTTTCCAGCGCGATCCGCTCACCCATCTCGTACCATTCATGCGCACCGTGCAACAATCCAAAGGCTGCCATACAAGGAATCGCCCGCGCAAAGCGCAGCCGCGAGGTGTGGCGCGCAGTCAGCGCCAGCGCCAATCCCATCGTAAAAAAGGCGAGGCCATAGAAAAAATAAACGGCGATCATGTTGCGCATGAAGAAGTCGGTGATTGCCTGCATGTGCGTGGCTTATCCTTCTGGACGCCTTCCTACCAATCCGGTGCTTTCCATTGTCATCACCAATTCGCCGGCCTGGTTCGTCACCTCGGTGCGCATTTTGACGGCGCCGCGGTCGGGTTTGCTCTGAGACGCGCGCGTTTCCAGTACGACGATGCGCGCCGAAATCGTGTCTCCCGGCCGCACGGGGTGCAACCAGCGAATCTGTTCGACGCCGGGAGACCCCAGGCTGGCCGCGCGGCTCAGAAAACTGTCGACCATCAGTCGCATGGTCAATGCACAGGTGTGCCAGCCGCTGGCGATCAGCCCGCCAAAGATCGATGCTTCCGCGGCCACCGGGTCGATATGAAAGGGCTGCGGGTCATATTCGCGGCCAAAGTCGAGAATCTCTTCCTCCGTCACGGTGCGGCTTCCCAATTCGAGGACAGCGCCCGGCTCGACGCTTTCAAAGAAATATTGGATCGTCGTCATCATGCAATGCCTTTCGGTGCTTTGCCAACGGGGTGTGGTGATTGTCCTAGTGTAACCCAACTCCTCAACTTCTGCTATCATCTTCGATGTAATACAGAGACATCGTGGTCTGTGTAAGCTTCCTTCTGACAAGCCTAATGCTGAGCGATTTGAAAGGATAAGCTGTTTATTATGTCGAAAACCGTCGTACACATGATCGGCCAGGCGCATCTCGACCCCGTCTGGCTGTGGCGCTGGACCGAGGGCCGCGCCGAGGCGTTGGGCACAAGCCAGTCCGCCGTCGACCGTCTGGCGGAATATCCAGACTTTCACTTCACACGCGGCGAGTCGCAGGTCTACGCCTGGATCGAGGCGGAAAATCCGGCGCTCTTTGCGCAGATTCAGCAGTTGATCGCCGATGGGCGCTGGCATGTCGTCAACGGCATGGTGATCCAGCCCGACATGAACCTGCCCAGCGGCGAGTCTTTTGTGCGCCAGGTGCTGCTTGGCAAACGTTACATGCGCCAGCAACTTGGCGTCGAGCCCACTATCGCCTACTGCGTCGATTCGTTCGGTCACGCGGGCACGCTGCCGCAGATCCTGCGTAAATGCGGCTTCGACGGCTTCGTCTTTATGCGCCCCGGCCCGCACGAGAAGGAGCTGCCCGCCAACGTCTTCTGGTGGCAGGGGCCGGACGGCAGCCGCATCCTCACCTTCCGCATTGCCGAGGCCTACACCACGCGCGGCGAGGAGCAGGAGGGACACATTCTGGCCGCGGTGGCCGCCAAGCCGGAGGTGCTCGACGCCACCATGTGCTTCTTTGGCGTGGGCAATCACGGCGGCGGGCCGACCAAGGCGCAGATCGAGAACATCATGGCGCTGGCGAAGAAACATGGCGATGGAGAAACCGCGCTGGACATCCGCTTTAGCTGGCCGGACGCCTACTTTGACGCCATTCATGCGCAGGCGGCGGCGCTGCCTACCGTGGCCGACGAACTGCAATATCATGCGGTCGGCTGCTATTCGGTCAACAGCGCGCTCAAGCGCGCACATCGCCAGGCCGAGAACAGGCTGCTGCTGGCCGAGCGGCTGGGCGTCATGGCCAGGCTGTGGGCGGACAAGCCCACGCCGCAGACCAAACTGGATGAACTGTGGCGCACGCTCGCCTTCAACCAGTTCCACGATACGCTGGGCGGCTCCTCGCTCAAGGTGGCCGAGGACGACGCCATCGCCGAACTCACCGGGCTGGCCGCGGCCGCCGAGATGCTGGCCGACGACGCCGGTCGCGCCATCGCCAGCCGTATCGACGCCAGCGGACCGGGCGCGACCGTGGTGTTCTTCAACCCGGCCGCTCAGTCGGCGACGACTTCCCTGGAATATGAACCGTGGACCGGCTGGGAGCACTGGGACGAGCGCGGCTGGGGGCTGGTGGACGATGAGGGGCAGCCGGTCCTCTATCAGGATATCGACCCCATCGAAGCGCTGAGCGAGCCAAAGGGCCGGATCCGTCGCCTGCTCTTCGCCACGACGCTGCCAGCCTGCGGCTATCGCCTTTTCCGCTTTGCGCCGGGGCTGCCGCGCGCGGATGCGCCCGTCAACACGCTGCGCGTGACGGAGACCGAGCTGGAAAACGAGCGGCTGCACATTCGCCTCGACCCGCAGAGCGGCGCTATCGTCTCCTGCCTTGACAAGCGCGCCGGGCTGGAGTTGGTGGGGCCGGGCGGCTGGAATGTGGGCGAGGTGATCGACGACCCCAGCGACACGTGGTCGCACGGGGTGCAGCGTTACGGTGCGGCGCTGGGAAGCTTTGGCGACGCCACCATCACCGTCGGCGAGCGCGGCCCGCTGCGCGTCTCGTTGCTGGTGGAACGCAGCTATGGCGCCAGCCGCTGGCAGCAGCAGATTCTGCTCGGCCGCGGCGAAAGTGCGATCACCATCCGCAACTGGCTGACGTGGCTGGAGCCGTGGCGGCTGGTCAAGCTGAGCTGCGATGTCAACACGCCCGCGCCGCAGGCCGTGCACGACGTTCCCTTCGGCTGGCTGGAGCGCCCCTGCGACGGCCACGAAGTTCCCACACACATGTGGATGGATGTCAGCGGCCCGGCCGCGGAGGAGCGACAGATCGTCGGTCTGGGACTGCTCAACGACGGCAAGTATGGCTGCGACGTCAGCGGCAGCACGCTGCGGCTGACCGTGCTGCGCTGCGTACCCTACGCCTATCACGAGCCGCACCCCTTCGGCGCGCGCCAACGTTACGACTGGGTGGATCAGGGCAGCCAGGAATTCACCGTGGTTCTGCGCCCGCACGTGGGTGACTGGCGCGCAAGCGACATGGTGGCGCGCGCGCGGGCGCTCAACCAGCCGCCGCTGCCCGTCACCATGCACAGCCATCCCGGCGACCTGCCGCGCCAGGCGGAGATGGCGTCGCTTGACAGCCGCGACGTCGAAGTGACCGCAATCAAAGCGGCGGAGGATGGTAACGGTTTCATCGTGCGCGTCGCCGATGTTCACGGCCGCGGCGCCGGCTTTACCCTGACCTGGCTGGGCCAGCCCTTTGCGCTGGAGGTGGCGCCCTTCGAGGTGGCGACGGTGCGGCTGAGCGAGCAGGCGGGTCAGTGGCGGATGCAGCAGTGCGACATGCTGGAGCGCACAGACGACTCCCTCTAAAACCGAAACAATCCACAGATTTCACAGATAAAAAGCGGGGCGCGCTGTGCGAAAACAACTTTAACGCAGAGCCGCAAAGAGGCAGAGGCTTGCAGAGAAAAGCGGTTTTCATTGCTCGTTGTGCCCCAGCGGGGAATGGTCACTGCCTTGAAATCGGTCATTGCACAGGCTTTTTCAAAGTCTGTGCAATCTGTGTCATCTGTGGATAATCTGAGAAAGTCCAACGATAGTCGGCTCTGGCGGGCTTCCGCTGCCCCTCTTTGGTTTGATCCGCGTTGATCCGCCAAATCCGCGTGCTATGTTTTACACCGCAAACATCTGATCCCGCTCCGGCCCGACCGACACATAGTCGATCTTGATGCCGGCCAGCTCGCTGAGGCGGTGCAGATAGGCGCGCGCTTCTTTGGGCAGATCGTCCCAGCGGCGGCAATCGGAGGTGGTGACTTTCCAGCCATCCCACACTTCGTAGATCGGCGTCACGCGCATGAGCACCGGCGTGTCCGGCATCGAGTCGGTGACGATGGCGCCGTCGGGCAGCTTATAGCCGATGCACACCTTGATGATGTCAAACGCATCGAGTACGTCGAGCTTGGTGATCGCCAGCCCGGTCATGCCGTTGAGCCACGCGGCGTAGCCGATCGCCACGCCGTCGAACCAGCCACAGCGCCGCGGACGACCCGTCGTGGCGCCAAATTCGCCGCCGATCTCGCGCAGCTTCTCCCCGTCGGCATCGTGCAGTTCAGCCGGGAAGGGGCCGTCGCCCACCGCGGTGCTGTACGCCTTGACCACGCCGATCACCTTGTCAATCGTGCGCGCCGGCAGCCCCGCCCCCGACGCGGCATAGGAGGCAGTCGGGTTGCTGCTGGTCACGTAGGGATAAATGCCCCAGTCCAGGTCGCGCATCACGCCAAGCTGGCCTTCGAGCAGGATGTGCTTCTTCTGCTCCACCGCGCGGCGGGTCATCGGCATCGTGTCGATGATGCGGTCGCCCAGCTTCTCGCGGTGCTCCATGCACAGGGCATAAAGTTCGTCGCCCTTGACCGGCTCGCCGCCGAGGATCTCGATCTTGCGGTTGATCGTGCGCAGTGCGTTGTCCAGCCGCGCCTCCAGCCAATCGGGCTGGAGCAGGTCACCCATCCGCAAGCCAGCGCGCGCAGACTTGTCCGCGTAGGCCGGGCCGATGCCGCGTTTGGTCGTGCCGATGGTGTCCTTGCCGCGCGCGGCTTCCTCCAGCACGTCCAGTTCGCGATGATAGGGCATCAACATCTGGGCGCGCGTGCTGATCCAGAGATTCTCCAGGTCGACGCCGGCCGCCTTCAACTGCTCCATCTCCTTGAGCAGCGACTGCGGGTTGACCACACAGCCGGAGCCGATAATGTTCTGCGTGCGCGGGTTGAAGATGCCGCTGGGGATCAGGTGCAGCGCGTGCTTGCCATACGCGTTGATGACGGTGTGGCCGGCGTTGTCGCCGCCCTGGAAACGAATCACGACATCCGCCTCCTGCGCCAGATAGTCGATAATGCGGCCTTTGCCCTCGTCGCCCCACTGGGCGCCCACGACTGCAGTGACGGTCATGGCGGTTTCTCCCCTCTAGGTAAATGATTTCAAAAGATTTGGGTTTTCTATTACTTCGCCGATTCCCCACCGTCCACCGTGAGCACGGCGCCGGTGACGAACGACGCCTCGTCCGAACAGAGAAACTGCGGCGCGGGCGATGTCATCGGGTTCGGCAAGCCGGCCGAGCGGAATCAGCGGCAACTGCGCCTCAAAAAATTCTGCCGGCATCGCGTCGAAGGCTGCGGTGTGGATCAGGCCGGGACGGATGACGTTGGAGCGGATGCCGTAGGGCGCCAGTTCGATGGCAAGCCGCCGGCTGAAAGCTTCCAGCGCCGCCTTGCTCGTCACATAGGCGATGTCGTCGAATTCGCCCACGACGACGCCGATGCTGCTGATGTGCAGCACACAGCCGCGCGTCTCGATCAGGTTGGCGCGCGCCGCCTGCACCAGACCAAACGCCGCGTCCAGATTGACCGAGAGCACCTGCCGCCACAATTCGCTCGTCATCTCGTCGAGATCGAGGCCGGCCGAAATCGCAGCGTTGTTCACCAGGATATCCAGCCGGCCGAAGTGTTGGCCCACCTGGCGCACGATATTGGCAGCTTCGCTGGCGACATCGCCGCGAATCGGCAGCGCCTCATAGCCTGCCGCGCGCAGGGCGTCGGCGTGTTTCTGCACGACATGGCCGCGGCGCCCGCTGATCGCAACTGCCGCGCCTTCAGCCGCCAGACGCGCGGCAATAGCCGCGCCAATCCCCGTGCCGCCGCCGGTGACGAGGGCGACCTTGCCTGTAAATCTACGTTGCATCTCGGTGGACACCTTCTGCTCCTGTCAGGTCAACCCCTACCAATCGACAACTGGTAATTGGGCGCCTCTTTGGTGATGATAATGCTGTGCGGATGGCTTTCCTGGAAGCTGGCGCGGCTGATGCGCTGAAAGCGCGCCTTGGCCCACAACTCGTGCAGATCGGCCGCGCCGACGTAGCCCATGCCGCTGCGCAGCCCGCCCATCAACTGAAAGACAAAATCCTTGAGCAGCCCCTTATACGGCACCTGCCCCTCGATGCCTTCGGGCACGCTCTTGCCGCTGATGTCGGGGCTGGCCGAATCGCTCTGCGCGGTCTGGTAGCGATCGCTGGCGCGACCTCTCATGGCGCTCATGCTGCCCATGCCGCGGTACTCCTTGAACGAACGCCCCTCGCGGATCACGATTTCGCCGGGCGATTCCTGCATGCCGGCCAGCAAGCTGCCCAACATGACTGCCGCGGCGCCGGCGGCCAGCGCTTTGGTGATGTCACCGCTGTAGCGAATGCCGCCGTCGGCCACCACGGTCACGCCATAGTCGCGCGCCGCGTCCGCGCACAACAGCACCGCGGTCAACTGTGGCATCCCGGCCCCGGCCACCACGCGCGTCGTACAGATGGAGCCGGCGCCCACGCCGATTTTCACGACCGAAGCGCCGGCGCCGGCGAGGTCGCGCACACCCTCACGCGTTACCACGTTGCCGGCGAGGATGGGAATATCGCCAAAGCGGCGCCGCAGCGCGCGGATCGTATCGACGACGCCTTTGCTGTGGCCGTGGGCCGTGTCGATGGCGATCGCATCCACGCCCGCCTCGATCACTGCTTCGGCGCGTTGGACGCCCTGCTCGCCCACGCCGACAGCCGCGGCGACTAGCAGCCGGCCGCGATCATCCTTGGCCGCATGTGGATAATCCAGCTTCTTGAGGATATCTTTGTAGGTGATCAGACCGCGCAGATGCCCGGCGTCGTCGACCAGCGGCAGCTTTTCGATGCGATAGCGATGCAGGATCTCTTGCGCTTCCGCCAAGGTTGTGCCCAGCGGCGCGGTCACCAGCTTCTCGGCGACCATATATTCGCTGATCGGCCGCGCATCGTCGGTGGCAAACCGCACGTCGCGGTTGGTCAAAATGCCGACCAGGCGGCCGCCAGCATTGGTAATCGGCACGCCGCTGATCTTGTACTTTGCCATCAACTGCTCGGCCTCGCGCAACGTGGCTTCAGGCGGCAGCGTGATCGGGTCAACGATCATGCCGCTTTCGCTGCGTTTGACTTTGTCGACCTCGGCCGCCTGCTCTGCGACCGTCAGATTGCGATGAATGACGCCCAACCCACCCTGGCGCGCCAGGGCAATCGCCAGCTCGCTTTCCGTCACAGTATCCATCGCCGCGCTAAGGACCGGGATGTGCAGCCGCAACTGGGGATGCAGCATGGTGCTGAGATCGACTTGATTGGGCAAAGTCTCGGTGTAACCGGGAATCAACAACACATCGTCGAAGGTCAATGCCTCTACTTCGAGCCGTGCGAGCGTCTCGTCCACGGAATGCACGCCGTTGCGTACGTTTTCCATCCATACGGGCTGGGTCGATATAGTCACAGAATGCCTCCCTTGGAATCGAACCTGTCGTAAGGCCATTCTATCACCGCGAGAAGAACACAGCCAAGCAGCAGAGATGCTCAGGGCGCGTCCCGCATATCAACGCACACCGCCGATCTCGCCGCCTCATGGTATGCTGGAACAACTTTCCGGCCTGAAGCCAGCTTCAATTTCAATCAAATCAAACGCACAGGGGTGACTCATGCAATACCGTAAATTGGGCGACACTGGTCTTGAAGTCTCGGCCGTTGGCTTTGGCGCCTGGGCGATCGGCGGCAGTTGGGGGCCGCAGAACGAACAGGACTCGCTGGCCGCCTTGCACCGCGCCATCGATCTCGGCGTCAACTTCATCGACACCGCGGCCGGCTACGGCGACGGCAAGAGCGAGCGGCTGATCGGCCAGGTGCTGAAAGCGCGCCGCGAGACCGTCTACGTCGCCACCAAGACGCCGCCGCTGCCCGGCAATTGGCCGCCCAGCCCCTACGACCGCGTGGAAGATCGCTACCCAGAGCGCTATTTGCGCGAGAGCGTCGAGGAGCGGCTGCGCAACTTGCAGACCGAGCGCATCGACCTGCTGCAACTGCACACCTGGACGCGGGCGTGGAACAAGGACCCGCGGCCCTTCGAGACGCTGCGCAAATTGCAAGCCGAAGGCAAAGATCGGCGCGGTGGGCGTCTCCACGCCGGAGCAGGATCAGAACAGCGTCATTGATCTGATGCAGCAGGGTTATGTCGATGCGGTGCAGGTGATCTACAACATCTTCGAGCAGGAGCCGGCCGCCGAACTGCTGCCGACCGCCGAGGAGTATGGCGTCGGCATCCTGGTGCGTGTGGTCTTTGATGAGGGCGTGCTGACCGGCAAGTATACCGCCGACACGCGCTTTGCCGCCGACGACTTCCGCAACAACTACTTTGCCGGCGACCGCCTGGCGCGTGCGGTGGCGCGCGTCGACAAGATCAAGGAGGACGTGGCGCCCTATGCGCTGTCGATGCCGCAGGCGGCGCTGCAATTTGCGCTGGCGCATCCAGGTGTGAGCACCGTGATCCCCGGCATTCGCAGCGTCTATCAGGCCGAGGCCAACGCCGCAGCCGCCGACGCCGACCCGCTGCCCCAAGCGCTGCTGGAGAAATTGCGCCAGCACGCCTGGATGCGCGGTTTCTGGTATGGAGGAAAATAGCTGAGCCCAGGCAGGTGGGCTGGCAGATCAACCGGTGCTGCCAGCCCACCCCCGGTGATAGCAAATGCTTTGGCCTAAATCCGGCTTTGCTGTGCGGCAGGCGGCTCAATGAGATAATGGCGATTGGTCACGTCAAAACCCATTTTCCCGCGCAATGTTGCCGAGATAATGAGCGCTGTCTTTCACCATTCTTTGTTGGGTCTTGCGGTCGACAGCAATCAGCCCAAAGGTTTTGCTGTACCCCATGATCCACTCATAATTGTCAAACGCCGACCAGTAGTAATAGCCGTCAACCCGAATGCCATCCTTGATGCAGCTATGAAGCCCTGTTAGCGCACGTTCAATAAACTCAACCCGACGCCGATCATCGTCAACCGCCACCCCATTTTCGGTAATGATAATGGGGATATTCAGGTCTTTTGCCACCTGCCGCACCACGCCCCCAAGCGCTTCTGGATAGTATTCATACCCCATTTGCGTACGCTCAGCCGTTGCGGCCAAGGGCGTTGGACCCTCTGTCCCTACAATCTCGCGCGTGTAGTTTTGCAGGGCAAAAAAGTCATCCTCTTTGAGAGTGGGTAAATACTGCTTGAAGAGCGTATGCCATTCGGCCTCCGCTTTGGCTTCGGCGCCAGGCAACGCCTGAAGCTCATGCAACGCCAGCGAAAACCCTACGTTGGTTTTCGGATGGGTGCGCTTGATCGCAGCTCTTGCCATGCGGTGAGCCGCCAGCGCCGTCTCTACAAAATCCCCACGCTTGACAAAGGTATAGGGAAAGGGATGAATTTCTGTATTTTCTTCCAGACCAAAAGCCAGCGCCGCTCGCTTTAGCCAGGATGACGTCTGCACTTCGTCACTGACGCCCACGGGGGCATGACTTGCCGCCGATTCACGCGCACCCATGATCAATGCCAGCAAGTCGGGTAGATTGACTTCGTTCAGCGTACAAACATAAGGGATGAGGTTGCCCAGTTCTTGCATGACATAGGCTGCATACCGGGCAAAGCGTTCGGGCGTTTCAGCAGCAGTCCATCCGCCCAACTTCATAAGCCAGCGCGGGGAGGTGAAGTGGTGCAGCGTCACCATGGGCGTAAGCCCATATTCATGGCAGGCGTCTAACATGTCGCGGTAGTGTCCAATCACCGCCGGCGAAAACATGCCGTCTTCGGGTTCAACCCTGGCCCACTCAATGGAAAAACGGTAGGAGGTAAAGCCAAGCTCTGCCAACAACTTGATATCTTCACGATAGCGGTGGTAATGGTCGCAAGCATCCCCGGAAGGTTCACTGACGATTGTGCCTGGGATATGTTCCAAAACCCAAAAATCTGAGTTGAAGTTATTCCCTTCAACCTGGTGAGCAGCCGTCGCGGTTCCCCAAAGGAACCCTTCAGGGAATTCATAATCTAGTGCCATAACATCTCCCGAATGGTGTTTTTCCGAAACTCTACACAATCAGTCACTGGCGCCCAACTTATTTCAACCTGAATGTCCACGCTGGCGCCCAATGCAAGCTTCTCCGATTTTCAGACGCTCAGTTTAGTGGGATTCCACTGCCTTACTCGCCAGCGACAAGATAGCGCGCGCGGTTATGTTGTCAGTCGCCAATACATTCAGATAGCCGCCACGCAGCGCCCCCAGGATCGCGGGAACTTTGGTCAGACCTCTGGCAACGGCGATCACTTTGGGAATGCGACGCAGGTCTTCCAATTCGACGCCGATCACGCGGCGATTGATCTCGATGCCCGCGGTCTGCCCTGTGGCGTCGAAGAAACGACCGGCGGTCTCGCCCACCGCGCCCAGCCCGCGCAGCACCGCCAGATCGGCCCGCGTGATCAGCCCGGCGCGCAGAAAGCTGGAATCATGTTCGTCAAGCGAACCGATGCCCGTGATGGCAAGCTGCACGGTGCGCGCCCGGCGCATCCCTTCGCTCACTGTCGGTTCGGCCAGAAAAAGCTCGCGCACTTCGGGGCGCTCAACCAGCACAGGCGCGTGCAGATCGTAATGGCGGCCGCCAAGTTTCGCAGCCACCATGCGCGCCAGATCAGGCCCATCAACCGCCAGCGCGCCGACCCCGCCCATCAACTGCACGACATCGATTTGGCGTCCGAGGTTATTGGGCAGCGCGTTGACGGTGGCATGCACGCCCGTGCCCCACGCGACCCCGATGGTTGCCCCTTGCGGGAGATCGGGAATGATCCGCTGTAGATAGATGGCAGCCAGTTGGCCCGCCCCTGCGACCAGGCTAGCATCATCATGGTCAGGTTTGGTTTCCAAAATCAAGGCGTCGGCCAAATTGAAACAAGTGGCAAGTTGCATCTCCAGTGCGAAATCGCGCGGAATCGGCGTGTTGATCTGCACCTCGATAATCCCGCGCTCCCACGCTTCCTTGAGCAGGCGCGACACCTTGGAGGTCGAGATACCCAAACGCTCGGCAATCTCCGCTTGACCCTGATTCAATTTGTAATAGAGGCTGGCCACCATGGCCAGCAGATCGTCGCGCTCGTTCATCGCCGTCGCACCTCA
Organism: Candidatus Caldilinea saccharophila; assembly: GCA_016710365.1. Taxonomy (GTDB): domain Bacteria; phylum Chloroflexota; class Anaerolineae; order Caldilineales; family Caldilineaceae; genus Caldilinea; species Caldilinea saccharophila. The sequence goes on from JADJVW010000060.1 coordinate 33,223, forward strand.
TCGCCGTCACACCTCAAGGCATCACTGGCGCCAATTTGAGTAAATTTTCACGCAATGCAAAAATTTGCAATCAGGATAGCACGCTACATAATTGATGTCAATAGGCCGTAAATCCTTTTCATCTTTTATAGGGGGTTGACAAATTAAATCTACTGTGCTACCCTTTTGCAAGAAATTGCATTAGTTGAATTTTTTTGCTCCCAAAGCGATCATCAAAAAGAAATCAAGCGGCGGCGTGCGGTTTGTCGTCAATTATAAAGGCCCGGTGCAGATGAGTGTTCGTTGCGATGGCTTTGTATTCGATCTGGATGGCACAGTCTATCTCGGCGAGTCCGCCTTGCCTGGCAGCGTCGACGGCATTGCCGAACTGCGCAGACGCGGCAAGCGCGTGCTGTTCGTCAGCAACAAGCCACTAGAGCCACGCACCCAATACGCCGCCAAGCTGACCCGGCTGGGCATTCCCACCCCAGCGGAAGATGTGATCACGTCGGGGTACGTGCTGGGGCATCATCTTGCGCAGCATCAACCGGAGCTGCGCTACTATGTGATCGGTGAGGAAAACTTGCGCACGGAGTTGCGCGGCCACGGCCTCACCATTCTCGACGAACTCGATGGGCAGGATGCCAAGGAAGTCATCGATCCACAGGGCATCGATGCCGTGGTAGTCGCCTTTGACCGCACGTTAGACTACCGCAAGCTCAACACCGCCTATCAGGCGTTGATGCGCGGCGCGTGGTTCTACGCCACCAATGGCGACAAAACGTGTCCCATGCCGGGCGGCGCGATCCCCGATGCGGGTGGAACGCTTGCGGCGCTGGAGGCCATGACAGGGCGGCGCCTGCAACTGCTTGCCGGCAAGCCATCCACACTGACGATGGAGGTCGCGCTGGATCGGCTAGGACTGGCCGCCGAGCGCTGCATGATGGTGGGCGACCGATTGGAAACCGACATTCTCATGGGGCAGAACGCCGGCATGCTCACCGCCGTCGCGCTGACGGGCGTCAGCACGCTGGCCGATGTCGCCGCGATGGCGGCGCCGCCAACGTTTGCCGTCGAGCGCTTGAGCGAACTGCCTGCGCTTGTGGAGTAGGCTGTCGTCCATTTGATTGGACGCGGCCGAAAAGCTTTGTTCACTTCTGCTCCCGATTTTCTAATGGAAGTTACCCATGACAATCCGTCAATGCGACGGGGAAGGAAATGGATATAGAACAAAAGAGGGTGGCGTTTGGCCGTCGCGGTGAGGCCAGAGTCTTGAGTGCGGTTTGTTCGACAGTCTGACACGACTATTTAAACTTTCCGATTGGAGAAGATGCATGAAGACGAAAACGACTTATCTTGTAGTGGCGATGCTGGTGATCCTGTCGATGGTGATCAGCGCATGCGCCGGTGCAGCTCCTGCAACTCAGGCGCCCGCGGCCGAAGCGCCTGCCGAACAGGTCGCAGCCGCGCCGGCCGGCGAATTCAACTGGCGTGCACACGAGGGTGAGACCCTCAAGCTGCTGCTCAACCAGCATCCCTATCAGCAGGCGCTGGTGGGCGAACTGTCCAAGTTCACCGAACTGACCGGCATCGATGTCACCTACGATATCTTCCCGGAGCAGAATTACTTCGACAAAGTAACGATCGACCTGCAGGCAGGCGAGGCCAGCACCTACGACGTATTCATGACCGGCGCCTATATGATCTGGCAATATGCCCCCGCCGGCTGGATGGAACCGCTGGAAGGGTACATCAACGACCCCAGCAAGACGAACGCCGACTATGACTTCGAGGACATTCTGCCTGGTCTGCGCAACTCCGAAATGTGGACGGGCAAAGCCGGCCGTGACAGCATGGGCGCTGGCTCGCAGTGGGCGCTGCCGTGGGGCTGGGAAGCCAATGCGTACATGTACCGCAAGGACATCTTTGATGCCAACGGGCTGACCCCGCCCGCCAACATTGACGAACTCGTTGCAGTTTCTAAGCAATTGAAGGAGCTCAATCCCGAGATGGCCGGTATTGTCGTGCGCGGCAGCCTCAACTGGGCGACGATTCACCCCGGCTTTATGACCATGTATGCCAGCGAGGGCTGTGTGGATTATGACGAAAACATGATCCCGCAGATGAACAGCCCGTGTGCGGTCGAGGTCACCAAGAAGTGGATCGACATGGTTAAGAGCGCCGGCCCGGAAGCCTGGACCACCTACACATGGTATCAGGCCGGTTCAGACTTCGGTGCGGGCAAGGCTGCCTCGCTCTTTGACGCCGACATTCTCGGCTTCTTCCAGAATCAGCCCGATGCCGCGGCGCCCGAAGTGCTCGGCAACATCGCCTGGGCGCCCGGCCCGCGTGGCCCGGATGGCGCACTCAAGACCAACGTCTGGATCTGGTCGCTGGCGATGAATGCCGGCTCGCAGAAGAAGGATGCGGCCTGGCTCTTCATGCAGTGGGCCACCGGCAAGGACTTCCTGACCACGGCAGTTGTCGAGCCGCAGTACACGATGGTCAACCCGGTGCGCCAGTCGATCATCGACAACCCGGATTTCCAGGCGCGCATGGAAGAGCAGACCGACTACATGTCCACGCTCCAGACCATTTCGGAGAATGACATGCGCATCCACTTCACACCGTCGCCGATCTTCTTTGAGACGACGACCGAGTGGGCGCAGGCGCTGCAGGACATCTACGCCGGCGCGACGCGCAGGAACGCCTTGACTCCCTGGTCAAGAGCCTGACCGAACAGCTCCAGGACGTAGGCATCCTCGAGTAACGCAGGCGGCTCTGACAGGTGACAGTCACTTTAGAAGTGACTGTCACCTGGGTCAGCCCTCCGCAATTCGTTCAGCGGCGCGATATGCCGCCTGCCTCATGAAGGAAAGCAAGACTGCACCATGAACGAACAAGCCATCCACTCGCCACTGCCGGTTCAGGAAGCAGAGCCGCGCCTGCCCTGGCTGGTGCGCCCGCCCCTATCTCATCATTCTGCCGGCGCTGCTGCTGCTCATCGGCATTCTCTATCCATTCGTGCTGGGAGTCTACTACTCCTTCACGGCCTTCAATTTCAAGGTGCCGGGCAGCCAGTACAACTTCGTCGGGCTGCGCAACTATGTGCGCATGTTCACCGACGAGGATTTTCTCTACTCCACCTATGTGACGCTGGCCTATGCGGTCATCACCACCGGCGTCGAACTTGGCCTGGGGCTGATCGTGGCGATGCTGCTCAACCGCGACTCGCGCGTCTCCAAGATTCTCACGCCAATGCTGATCTTCCCGATGATCATTGCGCCGGTGATCGGCACGCTCGTCTGGAAGATGATGATGCAGCCCAGCGTCGGCATCCTCAACCCGATCCTGAACACGGTCGGTCTGCCCTCCCTGGAGTGGGCCGCGGTGCCGCAAACTGCGCTCTTCTCCGTCACGCTGGTCGATATCTGGATGTTCACGCCCTTTGCGGCGATGATGATTCTGGCCGGACTGCGCTCCTTCCCCAACGCGCCCTTTGAAGCCGCACGCGTGGATGGCGCCTCCTTCTGGTTCACCTTCCGCAACCTGACGCTGCCCATGTTAAAGCCCTTCATTATCATCGTTGTGGTTTTCCGCTTCATGGATTCGCTGAAGATGTTCGACATCATCTTCGCCATGACCGAAGGCGGCCCAGGCAATACGCTGATGACCTACCAGCTCACCGCCTATCGCACAAGCATCCAGTTTCAGCGCATGTCGGCCGGCCTGCCCTACGCCATTTTGCTCTATATCATCATCTACATCGTCAGCATGTATTTGATCAAGGCATGGGGTCGCGCCCAACGTCGCGCCGCCGGTTACTAGGAGGAGATGGAGCCGACTTATGCAGAATGAAAAGACTCAAAACCGCCTGCTCGCCATCCTCTCCGATGGCATCCTGATCATCTATTTTCTCTTTGCGCTCTTCCCGCTGGTGTGGATGGTGCTGGTCTCGCTCAAGAGCGGGCCGGAACTCTTCACGACCAAGTTTATCTTTACGCCGACGATCGACAACTACATCGCCATTCTTTTCGGCGACGCGCGCGCCGCGGCGGGCGTAGTGGCGCGGCAGGAGTTCCCGCGCAACTTCATGAACAGCCTGATCGCCAGCAGCGGCGCGGTGCTGATTTCGCTCATCGTGGGTGTGCCCGCGGCCTACGCGCTGGCGCGCTACAACTTCCGCGGCAAGGAAGATCTGGCCTTCACCTTCCTCTCTTTCCGCTTTGCGCCGGAACTGGTGGTGATCATCCCGCTCTCCGTCATCTATCGCCAGCTTGGCCTCTACGACACCTACTTTGGCATCATGTGGGTCTACCAGCTCGTGACGCTGCCGCTGCTGATCTGGGTGCTGCGCTCCTACTTCGAGGACATTTCGCCCGATATCGAGCAGGCGGCAATGATCGACGGTTACTCCTGGTGGCACGTCTTTTTTAAGATTTTGATGCCGCTGGTGCGCCCTGGTCTGGCCGCGGCCGCGCTGCTCGCCTTCATCTTTGCGTGGAACAACTTCATGTTCCCGCTCGTGCTTGGCGGCTCCAACGTGCAGACAGTCACCGTGGCTTCGCTCGGTTACATCTCGTCGGCGCAGGGCTTCTTTAACCGCATGGCCGCGGCCTCGGTGCTCGCCTCGCTGCCACAGATCATCCTGGCGCTCAGCATCCAACGTTATCTCATCCGTGGCCTCAGCTTCGGCGCTGTGAAAGGGTAATCGCAGCATGGCAACGTTACGACTCGAACACCTGACCAAAGATTTTGGCAAAGTGCGCGCCATCGACGATATGTCGTTGCAGGTCGAAGACGGCGAGTTCATCGTCATGCTCGGCCCGTCGGGCGCGGGCAAGACGACTACACTCAAGCTGATTGCCGGCGTGGAGACGCCGACGAGCGGCCGGGTCTACATCGACGACAAGCTGATGAACGCGGTGGAGCCGCATTACCGCAACGTAGCGATGGCCTTCGAGAGCTACGCACTCTACCCGCACCTGACCGTTAAGGAGAATCTGGCCTTTCCCCTGCGTGCGCCCGGCCACAAATTTCCCGCCGCAGAGATCGACCGTCGCGTGCTCTCGGTCTGTGAGACGCTGAACATCCAGATGTTGATGGATCGACTGCCGCAACATCTCTCCAACGGGCAAAAGCAGCGCGTCGCGCTGGGTCGGGCGATGGTGCGTGAGCCCAGCGTGCTCCTGCTCGACGAGCCGATCTCCCATCTCGACGCCAAACTGCGCCATCGTATGCGCCAGGAGTTCAAGGCGCTCGAAGCCGACATCCGCTACACCACCATCTACGTCACGCACGACTACCTGGAAGCCCTCTCGCTGGGCGACCGGCTGGTCGTGCTGAACCAGGGCGTAATCCAGCAGATCGGCCCGCCGCACGAGATCTTTGAGAAGCCGGTGAATCTGTGGGTCTCCAAGATTCTCGGCCACCCGCAGATCAACCTGGTGGAGTGCGGCGTACAGCGCGATGGCGACGCGCTGCACCTGGTCAGCCGCGACGGCGCCATCCGCGTGACCGTACCCGACGAGCTGCGCCCGCTGCTGCTCAAGCATGGCGCCGATCACTATACGCTGGGTGTTCGACCCATGCATCTGAGCGTCGTCGCCAACTCAGGCGAAGCTGCGACCAATACATGCAGCGGCGTGGTCTATGTCTTTGAGCGCTTAGGGACGAAAGGTGTGTTGTCAGCAACCGTCGGCGCACAAAAAATGGACATCTTGACGCCGATCGAAATGAATTTTGCGATCGACGACGTGATTCGCCTGGCGATCGATGCCGATAACATCATGATCTTCGACAGCAAGAGCGAACAAAACTTGTTGTTCACGAAATAAGGGTTTCCAACATGGCAGAATTGCGCCTCGAACATATCTACAAAACGTACAAAGGTGGGGTCGAAGCCGTCAAAGACCTCAACCTGATCGTCAAGAATGGCGAGTTTCTGGCTCTGCTGGGGCCTTCTGGCTGTGGCAAGACCTCGACGCTGCGCATGATCGTAGGGTTGGAGGAGATCACGCGCGGCGAAATGTACATCGGCGACCGCCTGGTCAACAAACTGGAGCCGAATCAACGCAACGTCGCCCTCGCCTTCGAGACCTACGCGCTCTACCCGCCGCTGAGCGTCTACGAAAACATCGCCTTCAACCTGCGCGCCAAAAAGGTGGCGCCGGCCGAAATCGACCAGCGCGTCAGGGCCGTGGCGACGATGCTGGACATCACCGACATCCTGGCGCGCAAACCGGCCGAGCTGGGCGGCGGCCAGAAGCAGCGCATCTCGCTGGCGCGCGCGCTGGTGCGCGACCCGGACGTCTTCCTGATGGACGAACCGCTCTCCCATCTCGACGCCGCGCAGCGTTCGCACATGCGCGTCGAACTGAAGCGCCTTCACGTCCAGACCGGACGCACCACCATCCTGGTGACCCACGATCAGCTCGAAGCCGTCGCCATGGCCGAGCGTATCGCCGTCATGAACTTCGGCGTGCTGCAACAGGTCGGCTCCTTCGAGGAGATCTACAACCGCCCGGTCAACGAGTTCGTGGCCGGTTTTATCGGTGAGCCGCCGATGAACTTCCTTGCATGCACACCGGTGAGCGAGGATGGCAAGCTCTTTTTAGCAGGGGCAGACGCCAGCTTCAAGCTGCGGCTGCCGGATGCGCTGCGCGCCAAAGTGGAAGGCGCGCGCGTCAAAACCATCGACCTCGGCGTGCGCCCGGTGCACATGGAAGTGGTCGCGCCGTCGGAAAGTGGCGTCAGCGAAATGAAGGGTGCGGTCGCCACCTACGAATCGCTGGGCGAGGAAGGGCAGTTGGCCGCCACGATTGGGAACGCGACTGTGTTGGTGGTCACGCCGCCGACGTTGCGGCTACAGCGCGGGGAAGCCGTGACGCTGCGGCTGCGCCCTGACCACATCCACCTCTTCGACGCATCAACGCAAGCGGCCCTCTGAGGCGGTGCGGCGTGAGCGTCTCCTATTTGCTGGGCATCGATGCCGGCACCACAGTGATCAAGAGCACGCTTTTTGACCTTGCCGGGCGTGAGATTGCCGGCGCCTCACACGCTTCAAGTTTCCTCACGCCGCGCCCCGGCTGGGCGGAATCGGACATGGAGACCGTGTGGCAGGCGGTTGCGATTACCGTGCGCGAGACGCTGGCGCACGCGGCCATCGATCCTGCGCAGGTGCTTGCCATCGGCGTCACCGGGCAGGGGGACGGGACCTGGCTGGTCGATGCTGGCGGTGCGCCGGTGCGCCCGGCGATCCTGTGGTCGGATGGCCGCACGGCAGAGCTGGTCAAAGCGTGCTGGCAAACTGGCGTCGGTCGGGAAGTGTTCCAGATCACGGGAACCGCGCTCAGTACATGCAATCAGGCCATGCATCTGCGCTGGTTGCAGGAACATGAACCCGCTACGCTTGCCAACACGGCGGCGGCGTTGCGCGCCAAGGACTGGATCTTCCTTCGCATGACCGGCGTGGTGAGTACGGATGCCACCGACGCCTCCCACACCTATTTCTCAGTGTACACACAAGCTTACGACGACCGCATCCTGAAGCTCCTCGGCGTCGAACGCTGGCGCGCGGCCCTGCCCGCCGCGCCGCGCCCCGTCGAACACAAAGCGCCCCTCCTGCCTGCCGTCGCCAACGCACTGGACTTGGCGCCCAGCACGCCGGTGGTGGCTGGCCCCTTCGACGTGGCAGCTTCTGCCTTGGGCGTCGGCGCCGCGTTTCCCGGCGACGCCTGCTCGGTGCCCGGCACCGCGGGCGTGCATCAGGTGATGGTGGACAGCCCCGTCCTCGAACCCGCGGACATCGGCTACAATATGTGCCACGCGCCGGCCGGCGTACTGGTGCGCTTGCTGCCGACCATGGCGAGCACGCAGAATCTACAGTGGTTCGCACGCGAGTTCTATACGGCGGAATGGGCGGAGGCGCAGCAAAGTCACGCCAATATCTGGGATGTCCTCGAAGATATCGCAGAGCAGGAGCCGCTTGGCGCGCGCGGCGTGATCTATCACCCTTATCTCGACCCGGCAGGCGAGCGTGCGCCCTTTATCAGCTCGGCGGCGCGGGCGCAGTTCAGCGGGATCAGCGTCCACCACACGCGCGCCACGTTGCTGCGCGCGGTCTACGAGGGCGTCGCCCTTTCTGTGCTGGATTGTTATGCCACGATGGGTGCGGTCGTGGCGACATTGCGGTTGGCGGGCGGCGGTGCGCGCAGCTCGCTGTGGGCGCAGATGCTGGCCGATGCCCTCGCCGCGCCTGTGATCATCGCCGAAGGTTCAGAATACGGCGCGCGCGGCGCGGTGATCAATGCCGCGGTCGCCACCGGCATCTACGCTTCCTACGCCGAGGCGATCCAGCAGATGGTGCGTCCGGCGCGCACAGTGACGCCTGTGCCTGGCAACCACGCACGCTATCAGGCGCTGCTCCATCTCTATCGGGCAGAGCGTCAGGCGATGATGTCGGTATGGGAAGCGCGTTCGATGTAAAAACAGCGTTTGACGCGGAGGTGCAGAGATGCAGAGAAAACGCAGAGAAATGCTTGCGTAAAGCTGTTTGCTTTTCCTCTGCGCACCTCTGCCGCTCTGCGGCTCTGCATCGAAAGAGGCGTCTCAAATACTCTCTTGAATAGGACATTTCAATGTCGAAGCAAGTGCGTATCGCCGTCATTGGCGATCAATTTGTCGGAACCGAACTCTTTATCGATTGCCTGCGCCGCGATCTCGAATCCGTGACAGGCGCGGTGGCGGTCGATGCCATGCACGTGCCGTGGCCGGATACGCCGTTGCAACATAACGCCGAAATCAAGGAATTTGTCGGCGATCCCGCGGCAGTGGCGCGACTTGCTCACGACGCCGACGTGCTGCTCACGCACGTCGCGCCGGTGACGCAGGCGGTGATCGACGCTGCGCCCAGACTGCGCATCATCGGTTGTTGCCGCGGCGGGCCGGTGAATATCAACGTGGCAGCCGCCACGCGCGCGGCATCCCGGTCGTCAACGCGCCTGCGCGCAACTCGCAGGCCGTGGTCGAGTTCACCATCGGGCTGATTCTGGCGGAGTGTCGCGGCATCGCCCGCGCGCACGCTGCCTTGAGCCAGGGCGTCTGGCGCGGCGATCTCTATCGCTACGACCGCACCGGTCGCGAGCTGCGCGGCCAGACGATCGGGCTGGTCGGCTTTGGCGCGATTGCGCAGATGCTCGTGCCCTATCTGGCGCCCTTCGGTCTGCACATGCTGACTTACGATCCCTTTGTGGACGCGGCGCGCTGCGCGGCGCTGGGCGTGACGCAGGTCGAGCTGCCGGCGCTGCTGGCGCAGGCGGACATCGTCAGCCTGCACGCGCGCGTGACGCCGCAGACGACCGGCATGATGGGCGCGGCCCAATTTGCGCAGATGAAAGCTGGCGCGTACTTTATCAACACCGCGCGTGGCCCGCTTGTGGACTACAACGCGCTCTATGAGGCGCTGCGCAGCGGTCATCTCGGCGGCGCGGGCATCGACTGCTTCCCGGAGGAGCCGCCGCCCGCGGGCTGGCCGTTGCTGAGTCTGCCTAATGTCACCGTCACGCCGCACATCGCGGGCTCGTCGCAAAACTCGGCTGAGCGCGGCCCGGAACAGGTCGTGCGCGATGTCGCCAACTTTTTCGCCGGTCGCCCCTTTGAATTTTGCGCCAATGCCGCGGCATTGGCGGCGAGGAAATAAACTATTATGCCGGCGGAATTGCTCGTAGGCATCGATGTAGGCACGACAGGTGCGAAGGCCATCATTTGTGATCGTCACGGTCAGGTTCTGGCGCAGGCCGGTGAAGAATATCCGACTGCATTTCCGCAGCCAGGCTGGGCCGAACAGGATCCGGACGCGTGGTGGCAAGCAACGCGCGTGCTGCGCAAAGTGTTGGCCGACGCCAACGTTGCGCCCCAGGCCGTGGCAGCCATTGGCGTGAGCTGTCAGGCGCCGTCGCTGGTCGCGGTCGATGCGCAGGGCGTCCCCGTGCATCCGGCGCTGATCTGGATGGATCGCCGTTCGGAGCCACAGTGCGATCACCTGCGCGCCACGCTCGACGAAGACATGGTAGCGCGCATCAACGGCGGGCGCATCGACCCCTATTTCCTGGCGCCCAAGCTGATGTGGCTGCGCGACCGCGCACCCGACGCCTATGATCGTTGTCATTATGTCCTGCAAACAAACGGCTACATCGTGCACAAGCTAACCGGCGTCTTCAGCATGGACAGTTCGCACGCGCCGCTGACGTTGCTCTTCGACAACGACCGCCAGACCTGGTCGCCGGCGCTGCTCGACGCCATGCACGTCGACGCGGCGAAGCTGCCACCCATCACCCCCTGCGCTGACATCGTGGGGGCGGTTACGCGCGAAGCGGCCGCGGCGACGGGGCTGGCCGCGGGCACGCCCGTCATCGCCGGCATGACCGACGGCACCGCGGCCAGCATCGAGGTTGGCCTGGTGCGTCCCGGTGAGGCCGCAGAAATGACCGGGCAATCGACCGTGCTGCTGGTGTGCAGCGACACGCCTTATCAGGGCAAGGTGCTCTTTCCGCTGGGGCATCCAATGGCGGGACTGCATCTCGTCGTCGGCGCGATGGTGGCGACCGGCGGCGCGCTGCGCTGGTTCCGCGACCAACTGGGCGCCAGCGAAGTCGCCGAAGCGCAGCGACTGGGCGTGGATCCCTTCGATCTGCTGAGCCAAAAAGCGGCGCAAAGCCAGCCTGGCGCCAATCGTGTGATCTTCCTGCCCTACATGTACGGCGAACGCTCCCCGATCTGGGATTCGGCCGCGCGGCGTCTTCTTTGGACTTTCCCTGGCGACGACGAAAGCCGATCTGGTGCGCGCCATCATGGAGGGCGCTGCGTTTGGGCTGCGGCACAATGTCGAAGCCGCGGCTGAAGCTGGGTTTACGCTCGCCACGCTGACTTGCGTCGGCGGCGGCGCGCGCAGCGCGCTGTGGAATCAGATCAAAGCGGACGTGCTCAACCGGCCCGTGGCGCTGCCCGGCGCGGCCTTTGGCGCGCCGATGGGCGATGCCATTGTCGCCGCGGCAGGCGTGGGACTGTATGCCTCGATCGAGGATGCGGTCACGCAGATGGTCAAGCCGGGGCCGACGTTCACGCCGCAGCCAGACAACGTGGCGCGCTACGAGAACTTCTATCGCGTCTACCGCGCGCTCTATCCCGCGCTGCGCCAGCCATTCCACGACCTGGCCGAGGTGGGAGAATGAGCGAGCAGATGAACGCACAGGTTGACGCAGCGCTCTTTGCCGGCAAGCGTGTGCTGGTGACGGGCGGGTCGCGCGGCATTGGCCGCGCCATCTGTCTGGCCTTTGCGCGGCATGGTGCGGCGGTGGCGTTTTGTTATCGCCGCGACCGCGCCGCGGCCGAAGAGGTGCAACGCATGGCCGCCACCGCCGGCGCCCATATCGACGCGTATCAGGCCGATGTCACGGACGAAGCGGCTGTGGCGGCGCTGGTGCAGCAGGTGCAAGGCGAGCAGGGTAACATCGATGTGCTCGTCAATAATGCCGGAGCGTTTCCGGCGACTCAGGTGATCGACATGACGCCGGACGAATGGGATCGCGTCGTGCGCGTCAATCTCTACGCCGTCTTTTACTGCTGTCAGGCAGTGTTGCCCGGCATGATCGCGACGGGCGGCGGCGCGATCGTCAACGTGGCCTCGATTGCCGGGCAGCGCGGGTCGGCGCGGCACGCGCATTACGCCGCAGCCAAGGGCGGCGTGCTTGCCTTTACCCGCTCGTTGGCGCGCGAAGTGATCGAGCACAACATCCGCGTCAACGCGGTGTCGCCCGGTCGCATCGCTACGGAGCTGCTGGTAAACGAACAGACCGCGCACGAGGTTGACCGGTGGATGGCCGACACCCCGCGCGTCGGCTGGGAACGCCGGAAGAGGTGGCGGCGGCGGTGCTCTTTCTGGCGTCGCCGGTCAGCGGTTATATCGTGGGCGAAACGATCGCGGTCAATGGCGGGCTGCTGATGACGTAGGCGGTCAGCAGATTTTGGGAGCGGAGTAAACAAATTCAGCAGTTCACCATTTTGCCTCACACAAAGACGCAAAGACACAAAGTTGACGATGGCACTCTTTGGGTTCTTTGTGACTTTATGTGAGTTTCGTGAAGTACTAAAATTTGGGGCGGCGATTAGAGGTTTCGAGCACGCATGGTGCGGATTGTGAGTAGCTAACGGATGAGAGGATGATGAACCAGAAGCGGCAGCCTCCTTATATTCTGAGCATCGACGCGGGCACGGAAGCAATCAAGGCCGGCCTTTTTGACTTACAGGGCAACCGTGTGGCGATCGGTGCGCGCAACTATCCGACATTTTTCCCGGCGTCCGGCTGGGCGGAGAAGACCCCGCTGACTGGTGGAGCGGGCTGGTGGGCGCGGTGCAGGATTGCCTGCACAACGCCCACGTCGCACCAGAGGAGATCGCCGGCCTCAGCGCCGACGCCACGACCTGCACGCTCATGCCGCTGGATGCTGCAGGGCAGGAGCTTGGCCGCGCCCTGTTGTGGATGGATGTACGCGCCGCGGCGCAGGCGCGGCGCATCTTTACCACCGGCGACCCCGCGTTGCGCTACTGTCTTGCCGGCGCCAATGCCGAATGGATGCCGCCCAAGCTGCTCTGGCTGAAGGAAAATGAGCCGGAGCGCTATGCCGCCACCGCTTTTCTGCTCGAATTCACCGACTGGATCGCGTGGCGGCTGACGGGTCGGCTGATGTTGAATCTGAATACGGTGACGCAGCGCTGGTTCTATCACACACCGAGCGGCGGGTGGCCGTTGGACTTTTTTGCCGCTATCGGGCTGGCCGGCCTTGCCGACAAGTTTCCTGCCGACATCCTGCCGCTGGGCGCAGTTGTGGGGGAGTTGAGCGCGGACGCGGCCCGTGCGCTGGGGTTGCGCCCTGGCATACCGGTGGCGGCTGGCGGCGGCGATGCCTTTGTCGGGCTGCTGGGGGTGATGGGTTCATCCAATGTGCTCTCTGCACTTGCCGCCGAGGAGATGCACTTCCCTGGCGTTTTCGGCAGCTTTCCAGACGCTATCATTCCGGGATTGAACCTGGTGGAAGGTGGGCAAGCCTCCACCGGCTCGCTGCTGTCGTGGTTCAAGCGCAACTTTGGCGCGGACGCAGAAGCCGCGGCCATCGCGCGCAATATCTCCGTCTATCGGCTGCTCGATGAGGAGGCGGCGCAGGTTCCTCCTGGCGCGGCCGGGCTGATCGTGCTCGATTATTTCCAGGGCAACCGCACGCCGCACACCGACTCCGCGGCGCGCGGTGCGATCTGGGGGCTTTCACTCCAGAGCGGGCGCGCACAAATCTTCCGCGCCTTGATGGAAGGCATCGCCTACGGGATGGAGGACATCCTGCAAACCTTCCGCGGGCACGGCTTTGTGGTCGAACGCATCATCGCCAGCGGCGGGGCCACGCACAGCCCCCTCTTTATGCAGATTTACGCCGATGTCGTCGGGCAGCCGTTGTCGATCACGCGCGAGCCGGAGGCGTCGCTGCTGGGGTCGGCCATTGTGGCCGCGGTGGGTGCGGGGCTCTATCCTGATCTGCAAACCGCGGCGCGGCAGATGGTCTCGATCGAGCGCGCGTATATCCCAGACGCTCACCGACACGACGAATACGCATTTTTCGTGCGACAATACCAGGATACGTATCAACAACTGCGCGAATTGATGCGCAGGATGAATGAAAGATCGTCCAAAAAATAAGGGAGAGACACTATGTCCACCAAAGAAGGTATCGTCAAATATCAATGTGAGTACACCCCAGGGCCGGCGTTGCCTGTCGCGCAGATCAGCGAATTGAACGCATGGCGCAAGCTGATGGTCATCAGCGGCTTGATCGGGCAGGACGCCAACCGCTATGGCGGCTATGGGTTCGGCAATATCAGCCGCCGGCTCGACGACATCGATCTTGCCGACCGGCTGCATCCCTTTGTCATCACCGGCACCCAGACCGGCGACAAGGCCGACTTGAGCCCCAACGATTACGTGGTGGTGACCGCGTGCTATCCTGCCGAGAACCGGCTGGTGGCCGCAGGGCCGGTCGCGCCTTCCTCCGAGTCGCTGACGCATGGCGCGGTCTATGCGCTCGACAGCCACATTCTCTGGGTGGTGCACGCGCACTCGCCGGAAATCTGGCATAACGCCGCGGCGCTCGGTGTGCCGATGACCGCCGACGTGCCCTATGGAACGCCCGAAATGGCCGCAGAGGTGAGGCGTCTCTTTGTCGAAAGCGATCTGGCGCAGAAGCGCATTTTTGGCATGGCGGGACATGAGGATGGCGTCGTCACCTATGGCGCCACGGCCGAAGCAGCCGGTTTTGCAATGCTGACCTATCTGGTGCGTGCTTTGCAGTTGCAAGAAAGGAAGAGCTGATTATGGCTTATCGTCCACAGGCCGTCACGATCGACAACTGCGCCGTCGACCATCTTGTCGAATTCTGCCGCACCAACTATCTCACCAAGCTCTTCCTCGTGGCCGACAAAAACACCTTTGCCGCACAGGGAAAGGCGGCGCAGGAGGCGCTGCTGGCGGCCGGGTTCGACCTTAAAAGTACAGTTTTCACCGGCGAAGAAGTGATCGCGGACGCGGCGCATGTGCTCGACGTGCTGATTGCGGCGGGCAGCGATGTGCGCACCTATATCGCGGTCGGGTCGGGCACGCTGACCGACATCACGCGCTTTGCCAGCCACCGCACGCACAGCCAGTTTATCTCAATGCCGACCGCGCCCTCGGTGGATGGCTTCGCCTCGATCGGCGCGCCGCTGATCGTGCACGGCGTCAAAATTACCGTGATCTGCCAGGCGCCGCTCGCCCTCTTCGCCGACATCAACACGCTCGCCAACGCGCCGCAAGCCATGATCGCGGCCGGCTTTGCCGACATGCTGGGCAAGCTCACTTCGATTGCGGACTGGCGCATCGGGCGACTGCTTTGGAACGAACCCTACGACGAGACGATTGCGCAGCGCACACTCGACGCGGTGCAGATCTGCGTCGACAACGCCGACGCCATCGGGCAAGGCGCCTGGCGGGCATCAGCCGGTTGCTGGATGCGCTGCTCGAATCGGGCTACTGCATGTTGGACTTTGGCAGCTCCCGGCCAGCCTCGGGCGCCGAGCATCATTATTCGCACTACTGGGAGATGAAACTGTTGCGCGAAGGACGTCCGGCGATCCTGCACGGCGCCAAAGTCGGCGTCGCTACGGTGCTGGTGGCGGGCCTCTACGACCGTGTGCGTCAGCTTTCCCGCGCCCAGATTTCCGACCTGCTGGAAGCGACGACCTGGCCGACGCAGGATGAAGAAGCGGCGCGGATGCGCGCGGCCTACGGCGATCTGGCCGATGACATCATCGCCGAGCACAAGGCGTTTCTCCATGTAAGCTCGACGCAGGTGGAGACGCTCAAGCACAAAATTCTGGATAACTGGGATGAGATTCAGGCGATTGCGGCGCAAGTGCCGCCGGCGCGCGCGGTCGCCGATTTGCTGCGGCGCGTGGGCGGGCCGACGACCGCGGCAGAATTAGGCTTCGACGAGGAAGAGCGCGACCTTGCCATCGCCAACGGCCACTATCTGCGCGACCGCTTTACGGTGCGCAAGCTGGTGAAGGTGCTGGGGATTGAGTGAGAGTAGATGAGATTGGAGACTAGAGATTAGAGATTAAGAGATGGGGAGATTGAGCGACTTGCCTAAAGTCCCTACTCTTTAATCTCCAATCTCTAGTCTCATACCGAACTTAGGAGAAACACCCATGGACAAAAACAGACCAATCGTACTCGGCGCGGATCATTTTGGCCTGCCCTTAAAAAATTCAATTCGCGATTATCTGGTCAAAAAAGGCTACCAGGTTGTCGACATGGGCGTCAACGAGAAGACGCCGGTCGATTATCCCGACATGGGGGCCAAGGTGGCGGAGGAAGTGGGCGCGGGCAAGTTCGAGCGCGGCATCCTGGTGTGCGGCACCGGCGCGGGGATGGCGATCGTCGCCAACAAGGTGCCGGGCGTGCGCGCCGTCTGCGTGCAAGATCCGTACACCGCGGAGCGTGCGGTCGCCAGCAACAATGCGCAGATCATCACCTTTGGCTCGCAGATCACCGGCGCAGTCGTGGCCGAGAAGCTGATCGATGTCTGGCTGGAAAGCGAGTTTCAGGGCGGGCGGTCGGCGCCCAAAGTCGCCAAGATCGACAGCCTTGACGAGAAGTACCGCACGCAGCGGGCGAGTCAAGAAGAATAGAACGCGGATGACGCGGATTTGACGGATTCTCACGGATTTTTATCCGCGTTGATCCGCTCAATCCGCGTCATCCGCGTTCTATGACTTTTACTCCACCGGTGTGCCGATCGGTGAGCGGGACATGCCGCGCACCAGGCGTCGCGTGCGCCGCATGTTCATCAGCAGGTGGTAGCGGATCGGGCGCTGGAAGCGATAGGCAAGCCCGCCCAGCAGCAGGAACAGCACCCACTGCACCAGCACAAACGAAGCCGGCAGACTCGCCGTCGCGACCCCAATGCTGCCAACAACAATGCCAAGGCCACGCCCCAGCAAGATCGCCGGCGCCAACTGGCGCAGCGGCGTCGTGCCCAACCCCGCGACGTAGATCACCAGGTCCGGCAAGGGAAAGAGAAAGATCACAAACCAGATGAGCGGCGAGCGCAGACGCAGCTTGCGCTCCCACCGGATCAGCTCGCTGCGCGCAAAGAAACGCTCCAACAAAGGGCGTCCCAATTTGCGCCCAATCAGGAGGGCGAGCGTTACGCCGACAGTCAAGCCCAGCAAGCTCAGCAGCAGCCCGGCGCCGAACCCAAAGAGATAGCCGCCCAACACCGACAGAAAACTGCCAGGCAACGGGGCGATCAAAATCTGCGCGGCAAAGAAGGCGACGTAGGCGATCGGCGCCAGCGGGCCAAAGCCGACGATCCACGCGCGCACATCGCTCGCCGCGGCCAGCACATCGCTCATCGGCTCGTTCAGCCACCAGATGAGCACGCCGACCGCCGCCAGCAAGAGGATCAAGATACCGCTGTCACGCCATCGATTTCCAGGAGAAAACATGCAATTTTGGCCTATCCTGCCATGAAGGTTGCGTTTATGGGATCGTACATCCGGTCCGACGCAATGGTGACGATAAGCATACTCGATCAGTTCCAATTTGTCACCATGAAATGCTTACAATCGCGTTACGCTTCTCATGAGGGATTTATCCACAGATGCACAGATTTCACACATGAAAATCCTGGATGCGCGGCTCTGAAACTGACCTTCAACCAAGATCCTTCTCGCTATCTGTACATCTGTGTTATCCGTGGCATCTGTGGATAGCTTTTTAATGGGCAGTCACCTCGAAATACTCCTGGAAGAAACGATCGGCGTTGACGGTGGTCGCCACCTCGTGCGGGCCATTCTCCGCTTTGGCAAAGTAGGTCATCCCGGCCAAGTGAGCGCTGGCAAGCTCTACTTCCACCTGCCCGCGCTCGTAGGAGCAAACCTGTTCGTCGAAGATCGAAACCGCGGCGAGTGGGTCGTGAAAGGTCACTTCCGGGCTTTTCTGGAACCACACTTCGGCCATGCCGAGCACAGGGCGCAGCAACGGGGCCTGGAAGCGACGGCGCACTTCGGCCGCGTCCATCCGCACCTGGAGCGTTACGTCCAGCCCGACCGAACGATGGATCGGCGGCGGCGCCTTGTAGACAATGGCCGTGGCGTGCGGGTCGTTGAGCGCGTTCCACTCATGGCGCATCCCTGCGGGAGCGCTGCCTGCGGAGAACGCGCCGATCATCATGTAGAGCGCTTTGAGCAAGTGTGGAATCTCCGGATCCAGTGAGAAGAGCAGCGCGATGTTGGTCATGGGGCCGATGGCCAGGAGCGTGACCTCGCCGGGATGGCTGCGGATCGTGTCGCGCAAGAAGCCGACAGCGTGACCTTCCGGGAAGTGCGTCTCATGCGGCCAGCGGTCGAGGGCAGTCGCCTGTGGCGCCAGCGGCTGGTGCGGCGGAATCAACAGTGGCAGCGGCGCGCCGGGAAAGATCGGGATGTCCTGCCCCGCGGCCTTGCAGATCGCGCTGGCCAGCATCGCGCGCTTCTCCGGCTCCCCACTCACCGTGGTGATGCCGAGCAGATCACACTCCGGCTTGGCCAGGAGATAGGCGAGGCAGATCGCATCGTCGATATCGCTGCCAATGTCGGTGTCGAGCAGTAGTTTCATGGTGCTTTCTCCTGATCTGAGCGATCAATTCGTTTTGGGTCAAGCGGATCGCGTGTGGTTACGTGCCGGGGACGGGCTTGCGGTGCTTCGGTCGAGCAACGCCTCAGCCCGTCACCGGCCCGACCACATGAATTCCGGTTGAGCCTTCGTTTTTAATAATCTGGCGACTTGCGACTACCGGTTTGCATCATTATACAGGGGAGGTGCGCAATTTATCGAGCGAGCGGACGAATGGGGCCATGGCCGGGATAAACGGTCGTGGCCCCACGTTCGCGCAGCAGGCGCCAGCTTGCTATCACCACGGCAGCGTCCTCGACGCTGATTGCCTCCGGCCCCGTGAGGTCGCCGATAAACGCTGCGCCGTTGTCGAGCAGCAGCGACACGCTGTCATCGGAGTGGCCGGGCGTGTACAGGATCTCGCCGTCGATGCCGATCCGCTTGAGCAGCGCGCGGCTTTCAGCACAGGAAATCACCACGTTGTCGTGCAACGCGATCTCGGTGAAACGCTCCTGCGGCTTGATCCAGCGCGACATCAGCGGGATGGCTCGCACCTGTACATCCAGCGCCAGCAGCGGCACACCGGCATCCTTGAATTCCTGGGCAAGCCCAGCGTGGTCGATGTGATAGTGCGTCGCCAGCGCGTAACGGATTTCATGCAGCGGGATGTCCATGCGCTTCAGATTCGCCTTCATCTCCCCCATCATGCCGGGCCAGCCCAGATCCACCAGCAGCCGCGACGCGCCCGCGCTGATCACCCAGTAGTTGGTCGAGCGATAGCCGACATTGACAATGGTAATTCCAGTCATCGCCTCCACTCCTGTAGCCGCGCCTATTCTGTGCGCTTAATCGGTTCATTTGCTTGTTCCACACCCTCGGCCAGGGTTAGCACGGCAAAAAGCGCCAGATGGTCCGAAGAAAAGACAAGTGGCCGGGAAACTTTAACCAACTCGATCCCTGTTGAGGTAAAAATATGGTCGATCGGCACGCGCAGGAGTGGATTTCTGGCCTCAAAGGTGTTATAGAAGCCGCGCCCCACCCGGAAGTTGCGCATCGGACTGATCTCCTGAAACTCATCCATAGTAAACGACCATGGCGCATCATTGAAATCGCCCGCCACGACCACCGGTCGCTCCGTGTCTTGCACGCGCCGTGCAACCTTGAGCAGTTCCCTGTCTGTCGGGGTGGTGGAGTCTGAGGGCACATTATGATTCTTTATCGACACATTGGCGGTCAGGAGACGAAAGGTGCGCTGCGGGTCGGCCAGCGCCTGCTCTGACGCCTCAAGCTCCACCGGCAGGAAGTAAGGGTGCAACAGCGGTTGACTTTGCAGCCAGCCAAGACCTCAATGGGTGCGAAGTGGGCAAGAGCTTAGCGCAAAAGTGCGCGTCTGGCAACCAGTTGTTGGACGCACGCCGGCGTCAAAATTGTCAACATGCTGGGACTCAATCGTGGAACGGTGGCTTCTTGCCTTGCGCTGCAAGAGTAGCCTGGCCGTTTTCTACGCCTGCGGGAACGACGCGCAGGCGGCGGCGAGATTGCGAGGACGACAAAGAATGGGGCGAGCAGCTTTCCGCTGCTCGCCCCATTCTGCTTGCTGTGTCCCACTACGCTGTGAGCTTTTTTCTTACCGTAGCGGCGGGTTTCCCAACCCGCCGTTCTCGCTGTCCCTTTCACGCAGCGTCGTGGGAAAAACCTCTCCTAGATTCCCGCCAGTTCCGTCAGCGCTGGATTGCGCTTCCATACCTGCTTGATGTTCTTGCGCAGATCCTGGATCGCCCTGCGCAAGGCATCGGCCGCAACATTGCGCTGCTGGGTCGAAATCTTGGCCGCCTTCCCAATCTGCTCCCGCGCCGCCATCGCCTGCTTCAGCGCGATCAGCTCTGCCTCGATCTCCGCCAGCGCCGCCTGGTTATAGCGGTTGTTGTCAAGCAGCGGCGCATAGCGCTCCTTCTGCACCGCATTGAGCATGTGCTGCGCCTGCTGCACCAGATCGCCCAGCTTGCGTTGCACCTCCTCGTGCGCGCCCAGAATGATGCGATCGGCTGTCGTGGGGAAAAGACGTCGCTCTGTCTCGCGCAGGCTGGAGAGACTGATCGTCAGCGCCTTCTGCGCCGCGTCCTGCGCCTCCACCGCCTTGGTCTTTTCACCGACCAGCGTCTGGTGCAGTGACATCAGGCCGGAGAGGTCGTTGCGCCGCAGCACGCACACATCCAGATAGGCGGGCAGCACCCGTTGATCTTCCAGCGCCAGCTTCAGCGCCGGCTTCAACTGCGTCACCGTGTTGACCAGCACGTCCGCCTGGTTCACCAGCTCCGTCTGGTCGGCCCGCCGTACAGGCTGCCCCTTGCGCGTCTTTTGCGGCTTTCCCGCCTCTTCCTCGCCGTCCTCGACTGCGCCTGGCCCCTCTAGCGCAACGCTGGCAAAGAGCGCCGCCAACTCAGGCGCTGTGTCCACCTCCGGCGCGGCGGCGAGCGGCGGCAGCACGACTACTGCATCGCCCTTCACGACTGTTTGTGGATGTGCACCATTCACCGGCGTCTCCACCCCATGCAGATTCATCTGTCATTTCCTTTCGCAAAGTTGGCCTCTGCGCATGAGCTTGATGCATGTGTGGGTCGCCTGAACGCCACTGTTTATATCCCCATCGTCCACACGTCCGCACACGCGTTTCTGAATTTTCATGGGCAATCGTAATGGGATGCACACGAAATTTCATGGGTCAGGTGACGTGTTCTGAGCTGGGATTGATGCAACAAATGGCGGAAGAGAAGCTTATGGGGTGCCTGGCGCGCAGGAGTTGCGGCCGGAAAGTCAGCGCGCGCTCTGACAGAATTGTCAGCAAAAGTACTGGATTTTGGGAAAAGTATTGAAAATGTTGCGGATTTCTCTGTTTGTCCGCTGAGTTAGCCGAGGAAGTAGCTATCCCGATGAATTGCCAAAAACTCTTGCCTTGGGATAAATTTATCAGGCAGTGAAATCATCTGGCCTTCGTAAATTTTGAATCCGTTGTGTACCGCCGAATTGGGTAAATACTGCCGCATCACTTCTCCAATTACGATTTTATAATCCTCTGCTAAAGTAAAGAAACCACGATCAAAGCCTTTATCGTGCAGAGTGCATAAGCACAGCCCATTGTGCGGATTTACCCGTAAGTGTTTATCATCTCGCCAGGGGATAATATGACTGGCAATTAATAATTCTGGTATTGGCATTCCGCAAACACAACATTTGCTTGAGTAACTGGTCATAATCACTTTGCGAAAGAACTGCTGACCTAAACGGACTTTCACTTTTCGCTCGGCTTCAGTTAATCCAGAGAACTCTACATTCTCTATGTTAGGTTCAGGTGAAGGAGTTATCAGTGATTGAATCTCCACGCCCGATAACTGTGCATAAGCGATTTCACTCTCAACGCCTAATTCATCCCAATTTGCGCTGAACTCATCCCAAATATCTCGATCAGCTTGAGCAACATTTTGTAACCCTTTAATACCCCGCGCCTGATGATATGGATCAAACGATGCAAAGTTGGATAATTTCATTGCTACTGCATCAGGCGTGCGACCAATAAAGTCGGCTAGTTTGATGATCTCGGAGTTGCGGCTGTGATAGTGTCCGAAAGGTAATCGACAATATAGGTTCAGGGCGAGTAACAATTCTTTTCTTTGCCAATTGCGCCGAGTAGCCATATCTAATCTTCCGCGTCAATTTCGAAAACTGCTCGTTTGCTACAAGTGGTAACACTACATTTCCAGCCTGCTGATACTGTGCTGTTCGGTTTCCTTCAAAGTTGTAATTATTGGGAAATGTCTGAAGGCGGGCTGCCTCTCTGACAGTAAGGCTGCGGCACTGTGCCGGATCATAGTGAATGTAATAATGGCCATCTTTTAAAATATGTGACGTGATCGTTGTTGCAGGGGCATTCGGGAGCTGGACACGGAAACGATCCGCAAAGACGTATTCTGTTCTGCCCTGTTGCACGTTTTTATGATTGGGCAGAAGCTCTTCAGGAAAGTTTCTTAGCTTCGGAGTCATCCCATTAACTGCCGCATATACAGCAGCAAACAGATAACGATGCAGATCGCTTTGCATATGAGGACGCAATTCATGCGACAAAAGGACTTTGAGACGATTGTCTCCAAACCAATCCTTGAATACTGCTGGAGCTGAATATTGATCTGAACTTTTTTTAGTTCCTCTTGTTTGGACTCCTGTTGTTTGAGTAAAGCAAGCACTCTCTCTATAGGCGCAATTAGCTTTGCCATACCGTTTTCTCTGCCATGTGCAAACCACGGCTGATGCATAGTTTCTGTCAGTGTCTCCACCCAACGATTACTGGAATCAGCCTGCTTTGACAGACCGCTGCGTATTTTAGGTAAATCACCAATCACATCTTTTACCGTAGTTCGCGTACTCACCTTTTCCAGTATTCGAGGCATAATGTCAATATCATTGCGTACCCCCAGAACAAAAATACGGTGGCGGGCTTGTGGGACACCATACTCCTCAGCCTTCACAACAAAAGCACTGGGATCAGCACTAAGACTCATAACCCCCGATTGGGACAGTGAAAAAAGCTTATATTCAATATCTGAGTTTTCATCACCATAGATTGAGGTGGGTCTACTTAGGTCTCGTAAAATGTCTTTGATAACATGGCGCCCTTGTATTTTCGATGAGATTAACCCTCTGACGTTTTCCATGACAAATACAGGCGGCCTGTAATCAACCAGAATCTGCAGGTACTCTTTGTAAAGAAAATGTCGTGGGTCACCCTCAAAATCAGGATTGCCCCTCATTCGGGATCTGCCAGCTTTTGAGTAAGCCTGACACGGTGGGCCTCCAACGAGCACCCATTTCTTATGCTCGTTGAGTGCCTCAGTAATTCTTCGCCCTACATTTTCGTGGGGTTGCTTGCCCAACTCACACAGCCAGGCAGTACGCTTTGCATGGGAGGCTGCTTCAGCATGGCGGCTGTACAATTGTTCTAAAGTAATCGCTCCTTCAAGATATTTGTAATAATCACCTGGGACGGCACCGGCCAAAAATTCTCTGTAGAAATGGCGTAGCTGAAGTGTGCAATGCGCAGACAGATCTTTTTCGATTGAGAGAGTTGTTTTAAAAGCGTAACGATCGGAACTCTCTGGATGGCGCAGGGATGCAAATCCTTCGCCCAGACCACCGGGGCCGGCAAACAAATCTATAACAGGATAAGAAATCTTGTCTTTCACCAGTGAATACCTACAAAAATTTTTCTTGTATAGTTACAATCGTTTAAGAAGCCCTGATTCCTGCGCACCTCATCAATTTATGGTGATTTCATTTCACGCTGGATCGCGAACTCAGATGGTTCGCCGACAATATGGTTTTGCAGCCGCAATAGACTTATATTTTTCGTAACAGATCTGAAGCCTGTTGAATTCTAAAGGGAAGAATCAGTATGGATTTGTTCTGTAATGGTGCGCCCTGGCAGCATATCATTTTGCAATCCAGGTTTGGTTTTTATCCCGGCAAGCTGGCTGACAAACTGTAAGAGTGAGGCGTAGTGTAGTATAGCACACGAAGCATATATCAATACCTTGGTGTGTCGATAGTGTGTCTTACTTGGTTGAAATTTAAGCATAAGGTCAGTGACCGTTGAACTTGTTGACTTCATGATGGAGTATCGCCTGTAGGTCGACGTAGGAGTGCGATAGGCAACGGCTGCGCGTATACGGCTCGGACGCTTCACCGCAGCGTCCGAGCCGGCTGGTTGTGAGACTGCCTGCTCTCGCCGTTCACCACCGTCGCTGCAAAGCGAGTGGCACAGAACAGGTCTAACTTGGTCAAGGCCGGCGTTTGGGTAGGTGGCTGTGCTTGCCGGCCGCTCCCGTCTCCACCCCCCTGCTGCACGGCTGCCAGCGGCGCCAGGCCGCCGCCTGCTCTCCATTGTAAACCAAAATCAGCCTCCCATGCTGCTCCAGATCATCCGTTTGCACCGCCCGCACTGTTCTATCGCAGCCTCACACTGTTATATTCTGTTATTGCCCTGCTGCATTACGCTTTCGCACCGTCGCGTCGCGCACGCTCACTCTTTTGTTGCTGTCTCACACGATTCCATTGTGTGCTCGCCCTGCCGCGTCGCGCCTCCGCACAATTGCGTCGCGTCCTGACACTGTTTCGTCGTGCGCGCGCCCTGTCGCGTTGCGCGGCCGCATGAGTGCGTCACTGCCTGACATTGTTCCGTCGCGGGGCCACACCATTACGTCGCACGCGTCCGCAAAAGCATGGCAAAGTTCCGCGCGCGTCGTGAATTTCACTTTCACGCGCGCTGCAGCAATGTTTGTGATTGCGCCAGCTTCATAAAGGACGGCTAGTAGTCTGTCAACCAAGCAGCTTGGGTTTGGCTGATGGAAAGGAAACACAGATCAACGCTGATAGACCCAAATAGACGCAGATGCCTGGCTGCTTTGCTCTTATCTGCGCTTATCCGATTTATCTGTGCCTATCTGCGTCCGCTTGCTATTGCTCCCCCAAAGTTTTATGCTTGACGGTCCACTAATAGTCTGTCCACCAAGAAGCTTTGGTTTGGCGCATTGAAAAGGAACACAGATAAGCGCCGATAACCTCAGATAGACGCAGATGCTTTGCCGCAGCGCTACTTTGCGCTTATCTGCGCGTATCCGATCACATGCGCATTACAGTACGCTCTCCGTTTTGATGCGCCGCGTGTTTTGCATTGCGCCGTGATTTGATTGACAATCCACATAGCGTGCAACCGCTGGTCTTCACCAGCCATTTATTGACAAGGAAAAGACTATGATAGACGCCGTTGTCGCATCAAAAGAGCATGTCGCTCGTCCCCCCGCCCCCTGGCAAGATGTGCCGTGGGAGAAGTGGAACGACTGGCGCTGGCAGTTGAGCAACCGTCTCAACACGGTCGAGGAGTTTGGCCGTTTTATGCGCCTGACCGAGGACGAAATTATCGGCCTCTCGGCGCCGGATCATTTCCGCGTCGATGTGACGCCTTACTTTGCCAGCCTGATGGATCCGGACGATCCAAAGTGCCCCGTGCGCTTGCAGATCATGCCGACCGCGGCCGAACTGGCGCCCTTCATCGCCGAGATGGAAGACTCGCTGAGCGAGGACGCACACTCTCCCGTACCGGGACTGGTGCACCGCTACCCCGACCGCGTGCTGATGCTGGTGACGACGCAGTGCGCCAGCTATTGCCGCTACTGCACACGCAGCCGCATCGTCGGCGACCCGACCGCCACCTTCAGCCGCGCCGCGCACGACGCGCAGATCGACTACATCGCGCGCACGCCACAGGTGCGCGACGTGCTGCTCTCCGGCGGCGATCCGCTGACGATCCCGCAGAAGGTGCTCGAAGACATCCTGCGCCGGCTGCGCGCCATCCCGCACGTCGAGATCATCCGCATCGGCTCGCGCGTGCCGGTTTTCCTGCCGCAGCGCATCACGCCCGACCTGGTGGAGATGCTGCGCCAGTTTCATCCGCTGTGGATGAACGTGCACTTCAACCACCCCAAGGAGATCACGCCGGACGCATCCGCGGCGCTGGCGCGGCTGGCCGACGCCGGCATCCCGCTCGGCTGCCAGAGCGTGCTGCTGGCCGGCGTCAACGACTGCCCCAATGTGATGAAAGAGCTGGTGCACAAGCTGGTGATCAACCGCGTGCGCCCCTACTACGTCTACCAGTGTGACCTGGTGCACGGCGCCGGCCACTTCCGCACGCCGGTCGCCACGGGGCTGGAGATCATGGAGGCGCTGCGCGGCCACACCTCCGGCTACGCGGTGCCGACTTATGTGATCGATGCGCCGGGCGGCGGCGGCAAAATTCCGGTGATGCCCAACTATGTGATCAGCCAGTCGGCCGCACGTGTGGTGGTGCGCAACTATGAAGGCTACATGAGCGCCTACACCCAGCCCGATGAATACACGCGTCACGACCCGTCAACCTGCCCCGCGTGCCAGCGCCGCGCCGGCGAGAGCGACTTGCAGGCGGGCGTCAGTGGTCTGCTCTCCGGCCAGAGCCTGGCGATCAAGCCGGAAGGCTTCGAGGAGACGCATCAGCGGCTGACGAAGATCGAGTGGAATGAGGTTGAGAGAGAATAAGAGAATAAGAGAATAAGAGAATAAGAGATTAGGAGATTAAGAGATTGATGAATCCAGCCAATCTCTCAATCTCTTAATCCCCCAATCTCCTAATCTCCCATTCTCCAATTTTTTTATTCAGAAAGGTGCTCTATTTATGCGCGTAGCGCTGCTGGCAAATCTCAAAAAGAATGCTCCGACGTGGGAAGGCATGTCGCCGGATCAATGGGATGATCTGGATTCGGAGAAAACGATCGAAGCGATCATGACGGCGCTGCGCTCGCGCGGACACGAAGTCACCTTTCTGGAAGGAAACATTGAGCTGGTCGATAATGTGCGCAAGCTGGCGCCGGACATCTGCTTCAACATCTGCGAGGGGCACTTTGGCGACGCGCGCGAAGCGCAGGTCCCCGCCATCCTGGAGATGCTGCGCATTCCCTACACCGGCTCGCGTGTGATGACGCTGGCGCTGGCGCTCGACAAACCGATGACCAAGCGCGTGCTCACCTATCACGACCTGCCCACGCCGGCTTTTCAGGTCTTCGAGCGGATGGGTGAGCCGCTCGACCCGTCGCTGGAATTTCCGCTCTTTGTCAAACCCAGCCGGGAGGGCACGGGCATGGGCGTCGGCCCAGAGTCGGTGGTGCAGGACGAAGCGCAACTGCGTCGTCAACTGGAACGCATTTTTGCGCGCTACGATCAGCCGGCGCTGGCCGAACGCTTTATCGAGGGTCGCGAAGTGACGATGGGCATTGTCGGCAACCTGGTTTCGCCCACTGCGCGCCGGATGCCGGAGGACGAGAACGCACCGCGCATCTTCAAGGGGCTGCACATCTTCCCCGCGCTGGAAGTGGACATGGGCAAGTACCCGAGCGAGGAGGCCGGCATCTACACTAACCGCATCAAGGTCGAGCTGGCCGAGGATTTTCACTACCTCTGCCCCGCGCCGCTGCCGGAGTCCCTGATAGAAGACCTGCGCTGGTACACGGCCGCGGTCTTTCGCGTCACCGGCTGTCTGGATGTGGCGCGCGTCGACTTCCGTCTCGACATGCACGACAACAACAAGCCCTACATCCTCGAAGTCAACCCGCTGCCGGGGCTGAATCCCGGCTACTCAGACCTATGCATCGAAGCCACGGCCGCGGGCTGGACCTACGAAGGGCTGATCAACCGCATCCTGGACGAGGCCGCCGGGCGGTATGGGCTGGAGCAGGGGTGAGTGGACAGAAGGACGCACCGCAAGTTGTGCGCTCAACGGCGTGGCTTGAATGAGGTAAGATTCGCTCGTAGTAAAGAAAGATCGTCATCTGTCTGAAGATGGCACGAAAAAAGAGATCGAACCCTTGTTGACGCAATCCTTCCACCAAGGTTCGATCTCCCGTCCAAAGACCACCACCGAGGCCAGGGTAAGCGCCACATGAATCGTATCGTTGACATCAATTGAAGCACAGAGTTGCTGCGCTTCCACCACAAATTTTGGGCTAATACGCCACCATCTCTTCCGCCGACATTGTTTGGCCGCGCGCACGCGGCATCGGCTGTGGTTGGATCGAGGTGGCCGCGCGCCGCGTGGATCTGCGCGTCGAGTTTCTGGCGGCGCCGCTGACCGACAGTTGAAAAAGCCCTGACGAACTCTCATCCTGCCTACACTGCTGCCAATGCCTGTTCCAGATCCGCGATCAGATCCTCCGGATGCTCCACGCCGATCGAAAGCCGCACCATGTTGGCGGTGATGCCCATTTCGATGCGCTCCTCCGGATCGACATCGGAATGGGTCATGCTGGCCGGGTGTTCGGCCAGCGACTCGGTGCCGCCCAGGCTCACGGCCAGGCGAAAGAGTTGCAGCGCATTCAGGAAGCGGAAGGCTTCGCCCTCGCCGCCCACCAATTCAAAGCTAATCATGCTGCCGGGCGCCACACATTGCCGGCGGTAGAGCGCATGTTCGGGAGAATCCGGCGACAGGTGGCCGAGGTAATGGACGCACTCAATTTTAGGGTGATCCGCCAGAAAATCGGCGACATAGCGCGCGTTTTTCATCTGCGAAGTCATGCGCAGTTTGAGCGTCTCCAGGCTGCGCAGCAACATCCAGCCGGTCATTGGACTCGCCATCGTGCCCAGGATGGTGCGAAAGCCCTTGATCTGATTGACAAGGGACTTCGAGCCCAACGCGACGCCGGCGATCAAGTCGCTGTGGCCGCCAATATATTTGGTGGCGGAATAGATGACAATGTCGGCGCCGTGCTGGAGCGGATGTTGCCAGAGCGGGCCGAGAAACGTATTATCGACGGCCAACACGACCTGCTTATCGGGCTGTGACAAGCGACGCGCCAGCTCCGCGCACGCGGCGATGTCCACGAGCGCGTTGGTGGGATTGGCCGGTGTTTCGATGTAGATCATGTGGACATGCTGGCGAACGGCGCTATCCATAACCGCCCGCTCAAATGCCGCCGCGCCGCCGTTGGCTAATACGCCCACAGGACGAATGCCAAAACGCGGCAAAATGTGCTTGAGCAAATAATCGGTGCCGCCATAGACCGGTTCACTGAAGAGGATGACATCGCCCGGCGTCAGAAAAGTCAGCAGCGTTGTGCTGATCGCGGCCATCCCGCTTTCGAAGACAGCGGCGGCGGCGGCGCCATCCCACAAAGTCAGGCGATCCTCCAATATTTCCAGGTCAGGATTGTTGAGCCGGCTGTAGATCAGCCCCATCTCTTCGCCAGGGTCTTCTTTGCGCAGCCCGTACGCCAACTCGAAAAAGGCTTTGCCTTCCTCCGCGGTATTAAAGACAAAAGTTGAGGTCAAAAACAGCGGCGG
Organism: Candidatus Caldilinea saccharophila; assembly: GCA_016710365.1. Taxonomy (GTDB): domain Bacteria; phylum Chloroflexota; class Anaerolineae; order Caldilineales; family Caldilineaceae; genus Caldilinea; species Caldilinea saccharophila. The sequence goes on from JADJVW010000060.1 coordinate 62,348, forward strand.
CTTGATTGCGCCTTGCGAAAGTTCAGGCCGGTAGCCATACCCCATCATCAGGCTTTCGGGGTGGAGCGGTTTGTCGCCGATGGTGCGGCTGTGGGAATCGTGTTTCGTAGTGCTCATGTGCTTGTCTCCGTTGACAGATGAATTTTTCTCTATTATAGCCTATATCACATCGAAAGGCGGTCGATCCGACGCTGCGGCGACCGTAACGCCTATCCCGGCCAGCGTGCTCAAGTCCGCGGTGACATACTGGGCGACGCCGCCCGCGTTGAGAATATCGGCCTGTGTGCGCAGCGAGCGGGCGGCGTCGCGGTCGATGCCCATCACCCAATGCCCGCTAGCGCCGAGGGTGACGGCGAGTGCGCGGCCGATGCCGTCCGCCGCGCCAGTCACCAGTGCGTAAGGAGGATCACCGCCCACAGGCAAATCAATCCTTGGAGATTGTCGCCGCATAACGAAAGCATCGACAAGAGGCGCCAGGTTGCGCCCGCCCCACTGCGCCAGCCGGTTGGCGCGTCCGATGGTGGCGTCGGCGCGCGTGTGCAGGATCGTTTCCTCGATGGCCGCGGCAACCCTCTCCGCCGTCGGGAAGCGCGCCCAGCCCAACGCGGCAGGATCGGCGCCGCTCTTCTCATGCATAGCGGTGCGCACCGCGCCGGGATGGATCAATTGTGCAGTCACGCCGGCGCCCTCAGCCGCCAGCTCGGCGCGCCAGTTGCGCACAAAGCCGTCGAGCGCGGCCTTGGTGGCAGTGTAGACGGCGTAGCGCGGACCGGGCAGGTCGGCCGCCACCGAACTGATATAGACGAAGCGCCCTTGGATGCGCCGCACCAGCGGATAGAGCGCGTGCGTCAATGCGATGGGCGCCCACAAATTGAGGTTGACCAATTCAGCAATACTTGCCTCCGTCTGCGCGGCAACATCCCCAACATAGCCGACGCCCGCGTTGTGGATGACCAGATCGAGGGCCGAAATTGCGTGGCTCTGCAGCCAATCGACCATCTGTTAATGGGCGTCAGGGCGGGTCAGATCGACGCGGCAATAGGTTCGTCCTGTGAAGAGAGCGGGATCCAGCGTCTCAAGCGGACGGCGTCTCACAAGGAGAACATCGCTGCCGTGTCGTCGATAGCGACGCGCCAATGCCAGCCCCAGCCCATCTGTGGCGCCGGTAATCAGTACTGTATGCATGAGGAGACCGTTCAAACTTGCATAAATTGACAGCGAGGAGCATTTCCGGTAAGGTAGCATAACCGGCGAATAGAATCATAACAGAGGATTTCCGCAATGAAAATTGCCTTATTAGGTGCAACTGGACGTACAGGCCGCCATATTTTGCATGCTGCACTGCTGGAAGGGCAGCAAGTCTCGGTGCTGGTGCGCAACCCGGCCAAACTGACGCCAGACCGCGACCAGGTGACGATCTTCCTGGGCGACGCGCTCGATGCGGAAATGGTGGCGTACAGTATGCGCGAGTGCGATGTCGTCGGCAGCGCGCTGGGGCTGGCCGACAATGTGGAGCCAGACGCACTCTCGCTCGCCACCGCCAACATCGTCAACGCCATGCAGCAGAACGGCATCCAGCGGCTGGTCGTCGTCGCCGGGGCCGGCATTCTGCAAGATCGCCAGGGCGAGCGCCTGCGCATGGAGGCGCCTGATTTCAACCCCGCCTACTCACCCTACGCAGTCGAACATCGGCGCGTCTATGACTGCCTGCGCCAGTCGCAGTTGGATTGGACGCTGGTCTGTCCCGGCGTGATGCATGACGAGTCCTCCAGCGGCGCGCTGCGCGTTGAGGTTGATCACCTGCCTACGCCCGCGGCTAAAGTCACTTATGCGGATGTCGGCCATTTTGTCTATCAATTGCTGGCAACACCAGAATATCAGCGCCAGCGCATCGGTGTCGCCGGGCAGGTCGGTCTTGCCCAGTAAACCAGCATGGCTGGATAAATAATATGCCAACTCATTTTACAGGACGCGCGGACGAAATTCTGGCGCTCGACACGTTGATCAAGTTGAGCCGCGCCGCCAATTCGCTGCTGGCGCGCATCGCCCATCACAACACGCACCCCGATCTTACCGTCAGCCAGTTTGGCACGCTGGAGGCGCTCTATCACCTGGGCACGATGTCACAGAGCGGCATTTGCGACAAGCTGCTCAAGAGCGGCGGCAACACCACCCTGGTGATCGACAATCTGGAAAAGCGTGACCTGGTGCGGCGTAAGCGCGATCCGAACGATCGCCGCGTGGTTATGGTGGAGTTGACTGACGACGGGCTCGAGTTGATCCGTTCGATCTTTCCGCGCCACGCAGCAGTCGTCGCCGAAGAAATGTCGATCCTCTCCCCAGAAGAGCGGCGCCAGCTTGGCGAGCTATGCAAGAAGCTGGGCAAGGGCAGATCGGCAAGCGCGAGCAACAGCACGGAGTAGGCGCTTCAAGAGTTTCAGTAGTTCACGATTTTGCCTCACACGGAGGCGCAAAGAGCACAAAGTTGAAGATGGTTTCCTTCGCGTTCTTTGCGGCCTCGCGTGAGATTCGTGAAGTACTGAGTTTGGAGAACCCTCAGTAGTAAAAGACCCTGCAACGGCCATGATCACCGCTGCAGGGTTTGTTATCACTTCCCCAACGCCGTCGTATACTCCACACCGGAAAACTGAACCTCGTCGGGCAGGATCATGACGAGGTCGGCGGCGATGCCGGCGCGGAAGAAGGACTCAGGCGCCAGGATGTTGCCAGCCGTGGTCGCGGCGTCACCCGGTGCGATCAGGCTGGCGCGCACAAAGAAGTGGGCGAAAATGCCCGTCGCAATGATGGTCAGGTAGAGTATGCCTGCCACTCTGGCATAGCGTTGCGGTGAGACTGCGGTCGTATGGGTTGTCATCTGAAATTCTCCTTTCAGGAAATGTTTTGAAAAGCTGCTCGTTTTGACGCAGAGGCGCGGAGATGCAGAGAAAGCGCAGAGAACTGCTTGCCAGAAGGCGCTTTGCTTTTCCTCCGCGTGCCTCTCCGCGCCTCTGCGTCAAGATAATTTCCCTTGTCAAGCTGTCTCTCGCTGCTGCGCTGCTTCGCTTGCGCCGTTGTGCGCCACCAGGATGACGACGTTGCCCTTCTTGTGCCCGTTATCGACGTAGCGATGCGCCTCGGCGACTTCTTCGAGCGGATAGCAGCGGTCGATCACCGGTTTCAGCTCGCCCGTTTCCATCAACGGTTTGAGGAAGCGCAGGTCTGCGATCTTCTCGTTGGCCGCAGCCCGGGAGGCGGCGAACTTTGCCTTCCGGCTGCCGAACTTGGAGGTCCAGAGCATTTGCAGCAGGATGGGCAGCCCCAGCACCGTCGAGAGATAGCGCCCGTGCTCGGTCAGCGCACCTTTGCAGCGGGAGAACGAGCTTTTGCCGACCGCATCGAAGATCACATCGTAGCGCTGGCCGCTTTGCGTGAAATCCTCCTGCGTGTAATCGATCACGCGGTCGGCGCCCAGGCCGCGCACCAGTTCCACATTGGCGATGCTGCACACGCCGGTGACTTCGGCCCCAAAGTGGCGGGCAAGCTGCACCGCCGCGCTCCCCACGCTGCCGGACGCGCCGTTGATCAGAATCTTCTGGCCGGGGCGAATTTCTCCCTGATCGCGCAGGAAGTGCAGCGCCGTGGTCGCGCCATCGAGCAGGGAGGCGGCTTCGGCGTCAGTCAGATTGGCCGGCTTGAGCAGCAGCGGCTCGCTCTCCGGCAGCGCGATGTACTCGGCATAGCAGCCGCCGCCGATGTCGGTGGCGCCAAAGACCTGGTCGCCGGGTTTAAAGTGCTTCACCGCCTCGCCAACCGCTTCCACTACGCCGGCCAGCTCCGTGCCTGGAATGGCGACCTTGGGGCGCGTCAGCCCGATGAACAACCGGCCATACAGGGGGGCGCCCTGGCGCATCATGCCGTGCGCCGCGGTGACGGTGGTGGCGTTGATGCGCACCAGCACTTCGTTCGCCTTGGGCGTGGGTTTGGCGACTTCCTGAAGCTGAAGGACATCGGGGGATCCGTAGGCTGTCGCAACAATGGCTTTCATCTCTTTTCTCCTTGTTATTTCGCACATGTCGATGTGTGTAAGTAAGTTCACGGAAGCTGTTTGAAAAGCTCAACCACGAAGTCGCTAAGGGCACAAAGAAGCACGAAGATGGCCGCAGCGGAGACGCCTGGGTGGGTAGTTCTTTGTGCCACGGTAACTGTTCAGCGTAGTTTCCATAGGCCACGGATTTGACGGATTTGACGGAAAAAGCCGGATGCTTTTCGGGGTGCATCCATGAAAATCTGCCTCATCCGTTTCATCCGTGGTCGATTTTTTGCCAAGGCTGTATCGGTGCGCGCCACTTTGTGGTCAGGCTTTTTAACTAATTTTCATGCCGGAGTCGGAAGATTCTGCTCGACCCGCAGCGGCGCAGCCTGCGCAACGGTGGCGTTCCGCGCACGCTCGTTCCAGCGCTGCACGTTGACGCCTTTGACCAGCAGCCACACCGGCAGCGCCACTTCGCCGATGAAGGTGAATTCGCTGAAGGTCACGCCGAAGGTGGGAAAAAGCAGGAAGACCAAGGAATCTGCCACATAGCCCAGACAGCCGATCATCAACAGCACGCCGATGAGCTTGGGGAGGTAGGTTGACTTGAAGACCAGGTAGCCCATGGGAAAGAGCCAAAGACCCCAGAAGATGCCGGCGATCTGGACGCCATAGCGGTGCAGTTCAAGAAAGAGCGCCATCAACGCCGACGACTGATCGGCGCTGTTTACCAACAGGAGGACAGCCGCATGATTCACCTCGTTGAGCATGGCGATCGGGACGGCGAGCAGGCTGAAGAGCACCATCAGCCGCGCAATGGTTGCATTCACGGGCTGGAGCAGCTTGTACAGCGTCAGAACCACGGCGATATTCACCAACTGGGCGAGCAGCGCGCTCACCATGCTGAGGCGGAAAATCGATTGATTGGCTGCAATCTGGCTGGCGGTGGCGGACATGTCACCGGCGACAATCAGCGCATTCGGCACATACATGATGCCGAGAATACCGAGCGGAACCAGCAGCAGATAGAGCAAGCCGGCGATCCGGGCGGTTCGATTGGGATGCGTGGTGGCGGTCGTAGTCATGGTGGTTTCTCCTGTTGTTGAACGCTGTCGATGGGTTGGGTTGGACAATCCTGGGTTTCGATTGATTTACGCACGGTCGTGTGGCGGCTTGCGCGGGCCGGGCTTCACGTTGCTGACTGAGATCAGCGTCAGCCCCAGGTCGCGCACCGTCCGGAGCAGACCATACAACGCCGCCTGATCGACGACCGGGCCGGTCAGGCACGTTGCGCCATCTGCTTCGCGGGTGAGGGTCAGCCCCTCAAACTGGGCGGCCCACCGCTCATCCAGATGTCCCTGTACGCGAATTTCGTAAATTTCCGGCTTGTCGTGTTGCGCCGCTGCTGCGGATGGCTCGTTCATTGCTGCCTGCTCTCATGTGCTGCAAACTGATTCAAAACGGAACCACCAAGACTCGAAGAACACGAAGCGGTGCTAAGAAATGCCAAAATCCATTGCGGTGGCGATCTTTGCGCCCCTTTGTGCTCTTAAGTGACTTAGTGGTGGGCCGTTGTTCTTCAACCAGCATGTCAGCTCAATCACCGTCTGATTGTCGTGGCACTGTACGTTGACCAGAGGATAGCGGGCGATGGGGTGAGGCGTCATCACATGATGTGGTGATTCGGGTGGTGATTGTGGTGGTGAAGGATAGGGTCAGTACAAATCAAGTTCCTCGGCGCGGCGCACCGCGGTGCGGCGGCTGTTGACGCCCAGCTTGGTGTAGATGTGCTTGGTGTGGGTGCGCAGGGTGTTGAGCGAGACAACCAGTTCGCGGGCAATTTCCGGGCCGGTCAACTCCGTACGCAGCAGCCGAAGCACATCCAGTTCGCGCTCGCTCAATGGCTCAAGCAGCGGCTGGGGCTGGGCAACGGGCGCGCTGCGCTGCGACGCCGCGCCAATGCTGCGCTCTTCACCCTCCAGCGCTGCCAGCAATTTGCGCGTATAGTCCGGCAGGATACCGTGTGCGGTTGCGTTGACGAGTAGCCGCGCCATCACCGGGCCTTCATCGACAAAGCTGCGCACGTAGCCTTCCGGCTCGGCCAGGGTGAGGGCATGTTTCAACACGACGAGGGCCGCGGCATCGTCGCCCTGTGCCGCGTGCGCCAACGCCTGCACGATCAGGATTTCGATGACGCTCCCCGTTCGTTCGCCTGCTTCGGCCGCGGCCAGCAGGCGCGCCAGCAGGGACAACGCCGCGTGCTGCGCCTGCTTTTCTCCATCCTGCTGAAAGCGGGCGCTGAGCACCCGCGCCAACGTGAGGTGCTCGAACTCGCGCAGGAAGCTGAGTTCGTCGTCGGCAGAGAGCCTGCGCGCACGCACCCAGTCCAGCGCATCCGCCAGCCGGCCCTGCGCCAGCCACACCCGCGTCTTCAACGCCGCGATGGGACGCACCTGCGGCAGCGGCGTCTTGCTGATGTAATTCTGCGTAGCCGCGCTCAGCAGATCGAGCGCGCCGTCCAGATCCCCCGCGTCCTGCCGGAGGCGCGCCTGCACCAGGCGTAGCCGGCACGGCCACTGCGGGGAAGCAGCCTGTTTGCCCAGTTCCTCGCTGCGCAACAGGTGCTGCGCCGCGGCCTCGGCATCTCCTCGCTCATGGTGCAACTCGCTTAACCCCAGATAGATGTCCGCCGTTCCACGCAGCGGCCGTCCAGCGTGCTGCGTGGCAAGTTGCAAAGCATGCTCATAGACGCCGGCGGCCGCGGCCAGACGGCCCTGCGTCACCCGGATGTCGGCCAGACCCGACGCACCGCTGATGGCCAGCACCGGGTTGTTGCTCATTTCAAACCCTGCCATCGCCTCAGCCAGCACCTGATACGCGACCTCCAGATCGCCAGTCGCCCAGGAGACCAACCCCAGGATCGCGGCGGGGATGGCGCGGCCCAGCGCATCCTCCTCCGGCAAGAGGTCCAGCGCGCGCCGCGCATAGGTCACGGTGGCAGGAATATCGCCGCGCGCCTGCGCCAGATAGGCGCGCGCCGAGGCGACCGTCACCGCCAACACTGCAAACTCGGCTTGATCGGCGACAACCATTGCCGCGACGGGCGCTTCCGGTCGCGCACCGCTTTCCGGCCAGCGTCTCAACCCACTGTTCGGCATCCTGAAGGCGGCGCTCGGCGGCCCCCAGTTCGACGCCATCGAGCAAGGCCCAGGCATAGCCAACGCTGAGCACGGGCCGCACGCGCACGAGGTCGTCCGGCAGCGCTTTCACCCAGCCCAACCATCTGGCGGACTGAAAAGTTCGGTCCATGGCGCGCCATTGCAGTTCGATCAGGTGCGCGGCGCGTTCAAAATCTGCACCGGCCAGTGCGTGGCGGATCGCATCGGCCGGCAGACCATGCTGTGCGTACCACGCGCTTGCCTGCCGGTGCAGGGCAGGCGCCAGCTCGGGCTGCTCGTTCATCAAGTGTGACTGCAGAAAATCGCTAAAGAGGTGGTGATAGCGATACCACTGGCGCTGGTCGTCGAGCGCAACGACAAAGAGATTGCCACGCTCCAGGGTCTCCAGCATGGCGCGGCCATCGCTCTGTCCCGTCACGGCATCGCAGAGCGGCCCGTTCAACTTGTCGAGAATCGAGCTTTGCAGTAGAAAGCTACGCACCGCGTCGGGTTGCTGCTGCAACACTTCTTCGACCAGATAGTCGAGGATGAAATGATGGCTGCCGGTGAACGCCTGGATAAAAGCGGCAGTGTCGGCGCGCCCGCGCATGGAGAGCGCCGCCAGTTGCAAACCGGCCACCCACCCTTCGGTGCGCGCTTCCAGCGCGGCGATCTCGTCCGGCGAGAGCGTGAGACCCATGGCCTGGGTGAGAAAGGCGGCGGCTTCGGCCGGAGTGAAGCGCAGATCCGCGGCGCGCAGCTCGGTCAACTGATGGCGGGCGCGCAGACGCGCCAGGGGAAGCTGCGGATCCTCACGCGTCGTGATGACGAGGTGCATCTGAGCAGGCAGGTGCTCGATCAGAAAGGCCAGCGCATGATCGACCGATGGGGATTCGACCACGTGATAGTCGTCAAGGATGAGGGAGAAGCTGTCAGGAATGGCCGCCATCTCATTGAGCAGAGCCGTCAACAGCGCCTCGGCCGGCGGCTGCGGGCCTTGGAGCGTCTCCAACACCCCTTCACCCAGCGACGGCGCAATCGTCTGCAGTGCGGCGACCAGGTACGTCAGAAAACGGGTGAGGTCGCCGTCGCCGTCGTCCAGCGAGAGCCAGGCGACCGGTCGCTGGCTGCCAGCCACCCATTCGCTGACCAGCGTGGTCTTGCCAAAGCCGGCCGGCGCGGAGAGGAGCGTCAACTTGCGGTGCAGCCCCTCATTCAGCCGTTCGACCAGGCGCGGGCGGCGCACCGCCTGCGGCCGCGGCGGGGGGAGATAGAGTTTGGTGGTTAAGAGTGGTGCGGGCATAGCACAATTATAAGCCATGCTCCTCTATAGTCGCGTCTGCGCTGACGCTAGGCGCAGGAAAAGCCATCCACAGATTGCGCAGATTTCACAGATGGTCAGTTCTTGCTGGTCGCCTTGCAATTCGTCATTCGCCAAGACGCTTTTCAAAATCTGCGTCATCTGTGGTAATGAATGCGCGCCAGCCCCAGATGCGCTTCGCCGGCAACCGCTTGCGACGAATTGCCAACCAGGTTCAGCACATCTCGATAGGTTTCCACGGCCACGTGAAGCTCGGTCTCTGCTTCCTGAATCTGCCCCAAGCCGCCCCGCGCCGAGAGATTGACAATGAGGTTGCGGCTCTTGGCGTCCGGCTCAAGATTTTGCAGCGCGGCTTCGGCCCCTTGCAGCTTTTCTTCGACATTGGTCAATGGGCCGGTGATGGAGAGCGCCGAGGCATACATCACCCACAACATGGGGTTGGCGCCCAGCACTGGCCTGGGCAGCGAAGACAGCCAGTTTCAACGCCCCAACTAGTTCTGGATAGTCAGCATCGGCGCTGTTGCTCCGTCCTGGAACGTTATGCCAAAATCCTGGGATGCACCGGGAAAAAGGTGTGCGTCGAGTTTTTGTTACGTCCCCGGCACTGGTCAGAC
>JADJVW010000061.1 GCA_016710365.1 Candidatus Caldilinea saccharophila
AGCCGTGGGTTTCCGGCATTGTCAAGACCCCGCAGGATTCGGGCTGGCCAGGCGACATCGCCCCGTGGACGATCGACATCGACACGGCCGCACAGTCTCAGTAAGCTACTCACGTCTGATTGGCAACACCTTCCTGGAAGCTGTCAGCTTCCAGGAAGGTTGACTGTTTGAACCAGAAACCTATGACAACCTATCTGATACGCCGCATTTTTTGGATGGTTCCCGTACTGCTGATGGTGGCGCTGATCACGTTCACCATGATGCATCAGGCGCCCGGCGGGCCGTGGGATCGCGATCCCAGCCGGCGCCAGGTTGATTCCTCCACCCAGGAAGCGTTGAACAAGAAATTCGGCCTGGACAAGCCGCTCTTTATCAACCTGGAAGGCGGCAACCCGCTCGACAGCCAATTTTTCACCTATGTCGGCAATGCCATCCAAGGCGATCTCGGCCCCTCCTATCGACAGCGCGGGCGTATGGTGCAGGATGTGCTTTTCGAGCCGCCCAAAGGCAAAGCAATCTGGGACAGCCGCTTTGGCTATTCGATGCGGTTAGGACTGTTGGCACTCGTGATGGCGGCGCTACTCGGCATCCCGCTAGGGATTCTGGCCGCGCTCAAGCGCAACACATTTTTCGATTATTCGGCGCTTTTCATGTCGACCATCGGCATCTCTGTCCCCAGTTTTGTGTTGGCGATTTTTCTGATCATCTTGCTGGCGGGCCGGCTGAACATTCTGAAGATCATTCAGCGCGACTGGAGCAACCCGGCGGCGTGGATGGTGCCGGCGGTAGTGCTCGGCTTTGGCACCTTTGCCTACATTACGCGCCTCACCCGCAACTCAATGCTTGAGGTGATGGGGCAGGATTATGTTCGCACGGCGCGCGCTAAGGGGCTGGGCGGTCGCGTCATCATCACCCGGCACATGCTGCGCAACGCGCTCATTCCTGTGATGACCATCATGGGCCCTGCGCTGGCCGGTCTGATCACCGGTTCGTTTATCATCGAGACCATGTTTGGCTTTCCGGGCAGCGGCCGCGAGTACGTGACGGCGATCGGCAACCGCGACTATTCGATGATCATGGGGACGACGCTGATCTATGCACTGCTCATCGTCCTGGCCAACCTGACAGTCGATATCATGTATGGGTTCCTTGACCCGCGTATCAAGGTGAAGTGAGGGAGCCGATCATGACTACGAGCGCACAGACGAAACCCCAGCAAATGCAACCAAAGCCTGGCGAGCCGGCCGTGGCCACGCCTGATGTCGCCGATGCCCTGTCGCGACCTGCCCGCTCGCTTTGGCGTGACGCCTGGTCTCGGCTTTTGCACAATAAAGCGGCCGTAGCCGGCGCTATCGTCATCCTCTTCTTTATGTTTGTGGCGATCTTTGCCCCGGTGCTGGCGCCGCACAATCCACTGGAACTGAATAGCGGCAAGGGCTTCTTGCCACCGATGTGGGTCGAACGCTCGTCCACGGGCAAGGCCGGCGTCCCGGAATTTATCCTCGGCACCGATAACCTTGGCCGCGACGTGCTGAGTCGCGTCATTTACGGCGCGCGCGTTTCGATGGTGGTTGGCTTTATCCCCACCATCATCATCGTCTTCATCGGCGTTTCGATGGGACTGGTGGCGGGTTATTGGGGCGGCGCCACCGATAACCTGTTGATGCGTCTGACCGACATCGTGTACGCGTTCCCTGACCTGCTCTTTTTCATCATTGTTATGACTGCTTTGCGCGCCACTGCGCTCGGCCAGTTTCTAAACGGTCTCTTCCTGCTCTTCGTCGCGCTGGCGCTGGTCAATTGGGTGGGCGTAGCGCGCCTGGTGCGTGGACAGGTGCTCACGCTCAAGGAACGCGATTTCGTACTGGCGTCGCGGGCGGTGGGGGCATCCCATTTCCGCATCATGGTGCGCCACATTCTCCCGAATTCGCTCAGCGTCATCATCGTGGCGATGGCTTTTCTCATCCCCGGCGCCATCATCACGGAAGCCATCCTGGGGTACCTGGGGCTGGGTCTGCGCCCTTCCACTGACCCCACCGACATCTTCATCACCAGTTGGGGGTCGATGCTGCTCGAAGGCCAGACCGCCATCAACAACCAGCCGTGGATTCTGCTGGCGCCGGCTATCTCGGTGGCGCTGGTCGTCCTCTCGTTCAATTTCCTCGGCGACGGCCTGCGCGACGCGCTTGATCCGCGCCTGCGCGAATAAAGCTGCGAATTGAATAATTTTCCATGACGCGTTACATTTTTCGACGACTTCTCCAGGCGATTCCGACCCTGATTGGCGTCAGTATCCTCAGTTTCATTCTGGTCAACGCTGCGCCGGGGGACCCCGTCACCATGCGCACCTTTGGCGATACGCGCATGACTGAGGAGGCGCGCCAGATTCTGCGGCGCCAACTTGGCCTTGACCAGCACCCCATCGTCCAATATTTTGTCTGGATGACGGGGCTGTCGGTGCAACGCGGCGACCAGGTGGCGATGATGACAAGGCCGGGCAAACCTTGTGGCTATGTGGGCGGCATCGACGTGACGGTCTGTGATAGCGGCGGCGGCATTCTGCGCGGCGACCTGGGCATCAGCCTCGACACCAAGCAGCCGGTGTGGGATCGTATCGTCGAACGCATGGCGGCAACGCTGGAACTGGGCATTGTCAGCCTGGCCCTGTCGTTATTGATCGGGGTGCCGTTGGGCGTGTTGAGCGCGGTCAAACACGGCTCGATCTTTGACAACCCGGTGCGCTTTTTCGCCGTCGTGTTTCGCGCGGTGCCCATCTTCTGGATGGGGCTGTTGTTGATCTTCGTGTTTTCGGTGATGCTGGGGTGGCTGCCTACCGGCGGAAGGCAAACGGTTTCGCTTACCCAGGAATTCGACCTGGGCGACCGCCTCCGCCACCTTATTTTGCCGGCGTCGGTGTTGGCTTTTGGCGGCATTGCCGGGTTCAGCCGCATCATGCGCACGGAAACGCTCGAAGTGCTGCACACCGACTACATCCGCACCGCGCAGGCCAAAGGCTTGTCGCCAGGCAATGTCTGGTTTGTCCATGCCTTTCGCAACGCCCTCATCCCGCTGATGACGGTGATGGGCCCGGCGGTGGTCGGCGTGCTGGGCGGTGCGGTCGTCGTGGAGACGATCTTTGCCTGGCCCGGCATGGGACGGCTCACCGTCAACGCGGCGTTCCAACAGGATTACCCGGTGGTGCTTGGCGCGGGCATGTTCTTCGCCGTGCTGACCATCGTCGGGTATATGTTGTCGGATATTTTTTACGCGGCGGTTGACCCGCGCGTGCGATTTGATTGAGATCAGCACAAAACTTGCCCATTTCGACGCGGAGATGCAGAAGCGCGGAGCAAACGCAGGGAGAAGCGCCTGTTACCTTTCTCAATTTTCTCTGCGCATCTTTGCATCTCCGCGACTCTGCGTCAAAGTCGTAACGATTCCAGCGAAATAGAGTGCAGCATCCTATGGCGGTCGATCAGGCGCAGAAAGGCGTAGCATTTCAGGGAGGGCAAGACGCCCTGGGTTTGGCGCGCAAGCCGCAGACCTATTGGAGCATGGCTTTCGCAAGTCTGCGGCGCGACAAGTTGACAATCGTGGCGTTGTCCTTCATTGCGGTCATTAGCCTGCTGGCGTTGGGCGCCGGTGTGATCACCAATGCTATCGGCGTCAGCCCGACGCAGACTAACCCCGCCAACCAATTCCAGCAGCCGTATCTCATTCCCTACCTCCAATGGATGCTGGGAATCGACCCGCTTACGGCGCCGACGATGCTCTACAAGTCAGGCGGCGCGACGCACTGGCTGGGCGCCGATCAATTAGGGCGCGACCAACTGGCGCGGCTGCTCTACGGTGCGCGCATCAGCCTGAGCATCGCGCTGGTGGCCGCGGGGCTGTCCATGGTGCTTGGCGTGGGGGTGGGCGCAGTCGCCGGTTACTTTGGCGGGCGCGTCGACGACGTGATTATGTGGTTTATTGCCACGTTGACCACCATCCCTGAAATCTACCTGCTCATCATCGTCAATTCAATCTTCCGCCCAACGCCGCTGACGTTGACGCTCTTTCTGGGCTTTCTGGGCTGGTTTGGCACCGCGCGTTTTATGCGCGGCAATGTCTTCAAGGTGCGCATGTTGGAATACACGACTGCGGCGCGTGCGGTCGGCGCCAGCAACTATCGCATCTTGCTGCGCCATGTCATCCCCAACAGCTTGCCGATCATTGTGGTGATCACCGCGGTGGATGTCGGCGCGCTGATCCTGACCGAATCGATCCTGAGTTTTCTGGGGTTGGGCGTGCAGCCGCCAACGCCGACCTGGGGCAACATGCTCTACCGCGCCAACGATTTTGTCTTTCTGCGCGACCCCGTGACCAAGGAGTTTCTTGGTCTGCATCTGCTCATCTGGCCAGGCGTTCTGATCACGCTGACGGTGCTGTCGTTCTATCTCATCGGCGATGGACTGCGCGACGCCCTCGACCCGATGCTAAAGAATAAGAAGTAATGCGTAATGGGTTGTGCGTAATGAGTGAAGCAGCGAATTTCAGTAGACGTTTATGAAGGAAGTTGAAAGGAGAACATGATGGGACGTAAGTGGTTTAGTTTCACAATGTTGGTTGTGCTGGTGGCCGCCGTGTTGGCGGGCTGTGCGCAGCCTGTGCCGATCGCACCGCCGGTCGAGTCTGGCGCAGCCGCACCGGGCGAAGCAGTTGCTGGCGGCGAAACCGCGCCCGCAGGCGAAGCAACGTCGGGAGGCGTCTGGACGCGCATTGATCTGTCGGACGCATCGATCCTGAACCCCATCCTGTGGTCGGACAACACCAGTTCTGGCATCGGCGGCTTCTTCTATCCAAGTTTGATCTCGGTCGATCCACAATCGGGCGCGTATGTCACTGACGGCAGCATGTCCGAGAGTTGGGAGGTCTCCGAGGATGGCCTGATCTGGACCTTCCACCTGCGCGACGGCGTGACCTGGAGCGACGGCGACCCAGTTGACGCCGCTGACTTCAAGTACACTTACGATGCCGTGGCCAGTGACCTGGTCGAGACGCCGCGCAAAAGCCTTATCGAGAAGATTCAGAGCATCGATGTGGTCGATCCGCTGACGCTGCAAGTCGTGTTTACAGAGGTCAAATGTGACGGCTTTGGCGATCTGGGGTTGGGCTGGCTGCCCAGCCATCTGTACGCGGCTGACTTCAGCGACATCATGACCAGCCCTCTCAACGAAGCGCCGGCCGCCAGCGCCGGCCCCTTTGTCTTCCAGAGTTGGACGCGCGACGATAATGTGATCATGACGCGCAACGAGACCTATTGGGAAAGCGCACCCAATATGGACGGTCTGATCACCCGCATTGTGCCTGACGCCGGCGCGCGGTTGGCGCAACTGCTCAGCGGCGAGATCGATGTCACTGGCCTCGAACCCACCCAACTCGCCAGTGTGGAAGACAACCCAGACATCACCGTCTTTAGCGCCAACGATGACGGCTACGACTTCCTCGGCCTGAATCTCGCCAACCCGGATAATCCGCAGCCGGGCAAGGACGAAGATGGCAACCTGATCGAGCAGGATCCGCACCCGATCCTGAGCGACCTCAACGTGCGCAAGGCAATCGCCCACGCGCTCGACTACAAGACGATCATCGACAGCGTCTATCTGGGGCGCGGCTATCAGATCGCCTCGAACGTGCTGCCGGCGGTGGAATGGGCGCACGACCCGTCGATCCAGCCGTACGACTACGACCGGGAGCTTGCCAAGCAGTTGCTGGAAGAGGCGGGCTGGATTGATAGCAACGGCGACGGCATCCGTGAAAAGGATGGCGCCGAGTTAAAGCTTCAACTGATTACCAACGCCGGCAACAAGGTGCGCGAGGATCTCGGCGCCCTGGTGCAGGATCAGTTGGCTCAGATTGGGATGAGCGTCGACTTCCAGGCAATTGACTTTGGCACGCTGGTCGACAACCTGCTGGCGCAGACCTACGACATGGTGATCATCGGCTGGACCGGTCTAGGCTCCGATCCCAACGACGACGCCTTCTGGCGGACTGACTTCGACACGCCGGGAAGCGGCTTCAACTTTGTCAGCTATCAAAATCCGAAGATCGACGAGCTGTTGCAGGCCGGCATCGCGGTGCCTGGCTGTAGCACCGAGGAGCGCGCCCCCTACTACCAGCAGATTCAGCAGATTATTCACGACGACGTCCCCTACGTCTTCATTTCGGGTGGCGTGGGCGACACCGGCTACAACAACCGTTGGGCCGGCATCGATCCAGGCCCGTGGAGCTTCTACTGGAACGTGCATCAGTGGTTTAACAAAAACCTGACGCCGTGAAGTAAAACAATAGCACGCGGATTAGGCGGATCGTCGCGGATTTGATCTGCGCACATCCGTCTAATCCGCGTCATCCGCGTGCCATCAAACCAGCCTGACGCGAGACTCGCCGCATGAAACCATTTCAGCCCACAACCATCATTGAACCGTTCCGCGTGCGTTCGGTTGAGCCGATCCGCTTCACAACGATGGCGGAACGCGAAGACGCGCTGCGCACCGCCGGCTACAACCCTTTTCTGCTGCACGCGTGCGACGTGCTGATCGACCTGCTCACCGACAGCGGCACGGGCGCGATGTCGTCGCAGCAGTGGGCGGGCATGATCGCCAGCGATGAATCCTACGCCGGCGCCAGCTCCTTCTATCGTTTCGAGGCAGCGGTGCGTGACATCACCGGCTTCAAGCATGTGATCCCGACCCATCAAGGCCGCGCCGCCGAGCACATCCTTTTCACGGTGATCGGTGGGCCGGGCAAGGTGATCCCCAACAACACCCACTTCGACACCACGCGCGCCCACGTCGAGCATAGCGGCGCCGAAGCGCGCGATCTCGTGATCGCCGAAGGTCGCCAGCCGCGGCTGATCTACCCGTTCAAGGGCAACATGGACGTCGATGCCCTGCGCCGCACCATTGAAACGGTCGGGCCGGCGCGCATCCCCTGCGTGATGCTCACCGTCACCAACAACTCCGGCGGCGGCCAGCCGGTGAGCATGGCCAACGTGCGCGCGGTCAGCGAAATCGCCCACAGCTACGGCCTGCCGCTGATCATCGACGCCTGCCGCTTTGCCGAAAATAGCTGGTTCATCAAGAGCCGCGAGCAAGGCTACGCCGATAAAGCGCCGATCGACATCGCCCGCGAACTGTTCAGTTACGCCGACGGTTGCACGATGAGCGCCAAGAAGGATGGCATGGCGAACATCGGCGGCTTCCTGGCGCTCAACGACGACGACCTGGCCGCGCGCTGCCGCACGTTGGAGATTCTCACCGAGGGCTTTCCCACCTACGGCGGCATGGCCGGCTACGATCTGGAAGCGATTGCGATCGGCCTCTACGAAGCGCTCGACGAGCACTACCTGCGCTACCGCATCCGCTCCATCGCCTATCTGGGCGACAAACTGACCGCGGCGGGCGTGCCCATCGTCCTGCCGACGGGCGGTCACGCCGTCTATCTTGATGCGCGCGAACTGCTGCCACACATCCCGGCCGACCAATATCCGGCGTGGTCGCTCGGCAACGCGCTCTATTTGATCGGCGGCGTGCGCGGCGTGGAGATCGGCTCGGTCATGTTCGGCCGCCAGCCCGACGGCAGCGAGCAACCCGCCGCGATGGAGCTGGTGCGCCTGGCCTTTCCGCGCCGCGTCTACACACAGAGCCACGTCGACTATCTCTACGAAGCCATCGTCGCGGTGAAAGAGCAGGCCGCGACGTTACCGGGCTATCGCATCGTGGAGCAGGCGCCGGTGCTACGCCATTTCACAGTGCGCATGGCGCCGGTGACAGACTGAATTAAATCAAGATGGAATTCACATTGCAAAAAACTATCCACAGATTTCACAGATGATAGGCTTGTGCTTGCTGTTTTGAGATCACTCAGAGATTGAGAGTCTCTGCAAGAATCTGTGTCATCTGTGCCATCTGTGGATACCTCTTACATCACTGGCGACGGCTAGTGACCCATAACGAGGCGCAGACGCGTTTCGAGTTTGCGCAAGAAGGCCAGCTTGCCGTGCTGGATTACCGGCGCGTCGGCAACCAGATCCTCTTTACGGACACGCATGTGCCCGCGGAACTGGAAGGGCGCGGCATCGGCAGCGCGCTGGTCAAAGCCGGGCTGAATTACGCACGCGACAACCAGGTGGAGGTCGTGCCGCTCTGCCCCTTTGTCAAGAGCTACATCGAGCGCAAGCCGGAATATCAGCCGCTGGTCAAGCAAAGCTCGTCGGGCGGCTTCGCCTGAAAAAAATCGCACGCGGATGACGCGGATTTTTGCGGATCAAAATCAGCCCGATCCGCGTCATTCGCGTGCCATGCTTGATGGAGGGCAACCGATGGCTCAAGAAGCGCAGCCGCTGGTCGGCGTGATCATGGGCAGCAAGTCGGACTGGGAGACGATGAAGGCCGCGTCTGATATGCTGGCTGAGTTCGCTGTGGCGCACGAATGCCGCGTCGTCTCCGCACATCGCACGCCGGCATGGATGGTCGAGTATGCCGCGCAGGCCGAGGGACGCGGGCTTGAGATGATCATTGCCGGTGCGGGCGGCGCCGCGCATCTGCCCGGCATGGTCGCCGGCCACACGCTGCTGCCGGTGATCGGCGTGCCGATCGAGAGCCGCGCGCTCAACGGGTTGGACTCGCTGCTCTCGATCGTGCAGATGCCGGCAGGCGTGCCCGTGGCGACGATGGCGATCGGCAAGGCGGGCGCCACCAACGCCGCGCTGCTCGCCGTCGCTATCCTGGCGGCTACGCGGCCGGCGCTGCGCGACAAGCTGCGCAACTGGCGAACCGAACGGGCGGAGCAGGTGATGAACGAGACGCTGGAATGATTACTTGTGCTATACTCAACCTAGCAAATGTGTTTGTCTGCGGGAATGGCAAAGCTGCGTGAGGTAATCTCGATGAGTTCTAGCGTGCTCACCATTGATGTGCCAGAGGAAGTTCTTTGGGCTTTGAATCAAAACCCCGATCAATTCGCTGATGAAGCGCGCCTCTTACTTGCAGTCAAGTTGTACGAATCGGGCCGTCTTGGCAGTGGTTTGGCCGCACAACTGGCTGGCGTTCCTCGCTCGACTTTCATCTTCCTCTTAGGACGCTATGGTCTGTCTGCGGTTGGCGTAGATCCGGAAGAAATCGAAAAAGACTTTGCCAATGCACTCCGGGCCAGTCATCCTCAATAATACACCTCTGGTTGCTTTCTGGGTGTTAAATCGATTGGACTTGCTACAAAGCATGTACTACAAGATTTACATCCCCAAAGCCGTATTCGAAGAGTTTATTGCGATCGATGAAACAGTGCGTCGGCAGTCGTTGGCGCGCTCCCCGTGGATCGAGGTTTTACCCCTACAGGCGCCTGCATATGCGCTGACCTTTGTCGGGCTGGACGCAGGAGAAGCAGAGGTATTGGCGCTGGCGCTGGAGCGATCGGCTCGCCTTGTCATCATGGACGAGCGTAAAGGGCGCACCTACGCGCAGCGGCTTAGCCTGCCGTTGACTGGAACGGTTGGCGTCCTGCTTGCCGCCAAGTCCAGAGGCTTTATCAATGCTGTTTCGCCAATGATCGATACCCTGCTGAAGAACGATTTTTACCTGAATGCAGCCTTAATTCATCGAGTGTTGCAAACAGCCGGAGAAGCCTCGCACAACCAAGGCTGATGTGAGTAACGAGCAGATGAATCACAAGACCATTCTTCCTCCCCCCGCCGTCATCGGCGTCTTTGGCAGCGGCCAGCTTGGACGGATGCTGGCGTTGGCCGCGCGGCGGATGGGCTACCGCATCCACACCTTTTCGCCGGAGCGCCACTCGCCCACCGGCCAGATCGCCGACCGCGAGGTCTGCGCTGCCTACGATGATCTCGACGCTGTGCGCGATTTTGTGCGCCAGGTTGCTGTCGTCACCTTCGAGTTTGAGAATGTCGCCGCCGAGGTCGCGCAGGTGGCGGCGGAGGAAGGGGTGCCGGTGCGACCGGGCGGCCACGTGCTGCACACGACGCAGCAGCGTCTGCGCGAGAAGCGCTTTCTCGCCGCCGCCGGTCTGCCGGTCACGCCCTTTGCTGACGTGACCACTGAAGCCGAGTTATCGGCCGCCATCGCACAGATCGGCGCGCCGGCCGTGCTCAAGACGGCTGCTTTCGGCTACGACGGCAAGGGACAGGCGCGTATCGACGACGCAACGCAGGCGCTTACGGCGTGGGAAGCCATTGGGCGGCAGGAAGCGATCCTCGAAAGTTTCGTCGATTTCGAGCGCGAGCTCTCCGTCGTGGCCGCGCGCGGGCTGGATGGCAGCTTTGCGCACTGGGGCGTCATCGAAAACGCCCATCGCCACCACATCCTCGACCTTTCGACCGCGCCCGCGGCGGTCGATCCGCGCGTCGCCGACGCCGCAGTGGCGCTGGCGCGCAGCGTGCTGGCGCAGCTTGACGTGGTCGGCGTGCTCTGCGTGGAGATGTTCCTCGACCATCGCGGACGCCTGCTGATCAACGAGTTGGCGCCGCGGCCGCACAACTCCGGCCACCTGACCATCGAAGCGTCGGCGACCAGCCAGTTCGAGCAGCAGGCGCGCGCGATCTGCGGGCTGCCGCTTGGCTCGACCGAAATGCTGCGCCCGGCCGCGATGGCGAATCTGCTCGGCGACCTCTGGGAGCAGGGTGAGCCAAACTGGGCGGCCGCGCTGGCTGTGTCTGGCGTCAAGTTGCATCTGTACGGCAAGCAGGCGCCGCGCGGCGGGCGCAAAATGGGGCATCTGACCGCATTGGCGGGTACAATAGAGGACGCACGCGCAAAGGTAGTGCAGGCTCGCGCAGCGTTGAGCGAAGCTTCTGCCATTTGACCTCACAGGAGGCTCTTGTGTTTCCAGAAGACAAGCTTCACGAAGAATGTGGCGTTTTTGGCATCTATGCACCGGGCGCTGAGGCGGCGCGCTACACCTTTTTTGGCCTCTATGCGCTGCAGCACCGCGGGCAGGAGGCAGCCGGCATTGTCACCTGCGACGGCCGCGTTGCTCACGTACACAAGGGGATGGGGCTTGTTTCGCAGGTCTTCGACGAGGACAACCTGCGCTATCTGCTCGGCCACATCGCCATCGGTCACACGCGCTACTCGACGACCGGCGCGCCGCGGCTGCGCAACACGCAGCCCTACGTGATCGAGACGATGGACGGCCCGCTGGCAATTGCGCACAACGGCAACCTGATCAACGCGCCCCAATTGCGCCGCGAACTGCTCAGCCGCGGGGTGGGTCTGTCGACATCGAGCGACAGCGAGGTGATCCTGCACATGCTGGCCGGCGCGGGCGGCGACTGGCCGGCGCGCATCCGCACGGTGATGGCGCGCGCGGAAGGCGCCTACGCGCTGACGATCCTGACGCGCGATGCCGTCTATGGCGTGCGCGACCCGTGGGGGCTGCGTCCGCTCGTGCTGGGCCGGTTGGCGGAGGGTGGGTATGTGCTGGCGTCGGAAAGTTGCGCCTTTGCGACGATTGGCGCCGAGATGATGGCGGAGATTCAACCGGGCGAGATCGTGCGCATTGATGGCGCCGGCTACGAGATCGTGCAGGGGGCGCCGCCGCAGCAGCTCGCCTTCTGCACTTTTGAGCAGATTTACTTTGCTCGCCCGGACAGTCTCTTCAACGGCAAGCTCGTCCACCAGACGCGGCAGAAGCTGGGCAAACAGCTTGCCAGGGAAGCGCCCGTCGCCGCCGATATCGTCGTGCCCGTGCCCGACTCCGGCACGCCGCACGCCATCGGCTACGCCCAGAAGAGCGGCATTCCCTACAGCGAGGGGCTGATCAAGAGCCGCTACATCGGCCGCACCTTTATCCAGCCCTCGAATGAGCTGCGCAAGGTCGGCGTGGCGATGAAGTTCAACCCGCTGCCGGAGAATCTCAAAGGGCGGCGTATCGTGCTGGTGGACGACTCGATCGTGCGCGGCAACACCTCCGGCCCGCTGGTGCGCATGTTGCGCGTCGCCGGCGCCAAGGAGGTTCACGTGCGCGTCGCGTGCCCGCCGATCAAGTTTCCCTGCTTTATGGGTGTGGACATGGCGAGCCAGGACGAGCTGATCGCTGCCAACCAGAGCGTCGAGCAGATCCGTGAGCACATCGGCGCCGACTCGCTCGCCTTCCTGTCGATCAGCGGGCTGATGCGCGCGCTCAAGGCCGAGGAGGGCTACTGCAATGCCTGCTTCACCGGCGACTATCCCTTCTCCACGCCGATCCCGCTGATCGAGCTGCAGGAGAAGGAGAAATTTGCCGATGTGTGGGGGGATTGAAGAGCGAGAGATGAAGAGATTAGGAGATTGGAGATTGGCGTTTTGTCGCTGCTCAGATCTGCTAATTGCCTAAGCGCCTAAGCTCCATTCTCTGATCTCTTCATCTCCCAATCTCCAGATTTCCAGATTTTATACTCAACCGATGAGGGCCTTATGACTGACGACAAAACAGTGCTTTACTCGACTGAAGGCGCGGTGGCGCTGATCCGCATGAACCGCGTCGAACGGCGCAACGCCTTCACGCCGGAGATGCTGGCCGCACTCAACGACGCCTTCCGTCACGCCGAAGAAGACCCAGCCGTGCGCGCCATCGTGCTCACCGGCGAGGGGCCAACCTTCAGCGCCGGCCAGGATCTGAGCATCTTCACCGGTGCAGTCGACGCCGCCAACGTGCGCGAGGCGATCAAGACGACGTACAAGCCGCTGATCCTGCGCATGGTGACGATGCCCAAACTCATCATCGGCGCGATCAACGGCGGCGCGGCGGGCGCGGGCGCGTCGCTGGCGCTGGCATGTGACCTGCGCATCATGGCCGAGGACGCTTACATTTTGCAGGCATTCTCCAACATCGGACTGGTGCCGGACGCCGGTTCGACGTGGTTCATGGCGCGCATGGTGGGCTATAGCCGTGCGCTGCAACTCTGCGTCGAGGCGGAGCGCATCCCGGCGCAGTTCTGTCTGCAACTTGGTTTGTGCAACCAGGTTGTGGCCGGTTCCTTTCTGATGCACAATGCGATGGAATGGGCGCAGGCGCTGGCGGCTCGCCCCACCAAGGCGCTGGGCTGGACCAAGCAGGCGCTCAACGGCGCGATGCACAGCTCGCTGGACGCCGCCATCGACTACGAAGCCGACCTCCAGGCGCACGCCATCGCCACGCAGGATCACCAGGAGGGCGTCATGGCCTTCCTGGAAAAACGGGCGCCGGTCTTTCGGGGAGAGTAACATTGCCTTCAATCTCCACTCTCTAATCTCAATTAAAGGAGATTAGAGAGTGGAGATTGATTCATTTCAGGAGCGGAGCGTTGACTTCATTATTTGATTTGACCGGCAAAGTTGCCATCGTCACGGGCGCGTCGCGCGGGATCGGCGAGGCCATTGCGGTGGCGCTGGCGGAAGCGGGCGCGCAGGTAGTGGTTGCCAGCCGCAAACAGGAAAATGTCGAGGCGGTGGCGGCGCGCATTCGTGCGAGCGGCGGGGTGGCGACCGCGCTGGCTGCCCACACCGGCGATCCTGCGGCGGTCGAAGCGTTGGTGAGCAGCACATTGGAACGCTATGGCGGCGTCGATATCTTGGTCAACAACGCGGCGACCAACCCGCACTTTGGCCCGCTGTTGACCGCGGAAGAGAGCCACTGGGACAAGACTTTCGATGTCAACGTCAAAGGCTATCTGCGCATGATCAAGGCGTGCGCGCCGTCGATGCAGGCACGCGGCGGCGGCAAGGTGATCAACATGGCCTCGATCGCGGGCAAAACACCGCAGCCGGGCATGGGCGTCTATTGCGTCACCAAGGCGGGCGTGATCATGCTGACTGAGGTGCTGGCCGCGGAATTGGCGCCACTCAATATCCAGGTGAACGCCATCGCGCCCGGCTTTGTCAAGACAAAGTTCAGCGCGGCCATCTGGTCGAATGAAGCCCTCAATGCGGCGACGCTGGCGGGCATTCCGCAGCAGCGCATGGCCGAGCCGGCAGAGATCGCCGGCATCGCGCTCTATCTGGCCTCATCGGCGTCGAGCTTCACCACGGGCGCCACGATACTTGTCGACGGCGGGCAGGCGATCGGCAACCCACTATTTGCGTTGACGAAACGCTGAAAGCGTGCTATGTTGCCCGTCGCCTCCTGTGTCGGGCTTGCACAAAGCAAACACGCACCAGGCTTTTCTGATCATCATTCACTCCTGAGGAGTCATTACCATGAGCATCTTGTCATCTTCCCCTGTGGCCTCGACGCTGCCCGCCTGGGTCGATATGCCGGACGAACGGCAAGCGTTGGCGAAGTCCGACCCGGAGCTTTACGCCGCGATTGAAATGGAACGACAGCGTCAGGCCAACGGCATCGAACTGATCGCCAGCGAGAATTATGTGTCGGCGGCCGTGCTGGCGGCGATGGGCAGCGTCCTCACCAACAAATACGCTGAGGGCTATCCGGGCAGGCGCTACTACGGCGGCTGTGACGCGGTGGATGTCGCCGAGAACCTGGCGATTGCACGCGCCAAGCAACTTTTTGGCGCAGACCATGCTAATGTCCAGTCGCATTCGGGCGCGCAGGCGAATGAAGCGGTCTACTACGCGTTGATCAAGCCGGGCGACGCGGTGCTGGGCTTGAAGCTCGATCATGGCGGACACCTCACGCATGGTTTCCATCTCAACAGTTCGGGCAAGCTCTACAACTTCCAACATTATGGCGTCGATCCACAGAGCGAGCGCATCGACTATGACGAACTCGAACGGCTGGCGCTGGCGCATCAGCCAAAGCTGATCGTCGCGGGCGCCAGCGCGTATCCGCGCTTCTGGGACTTTGCCCGCCTGCGCGCCATCGCCGACAAAGTGGGTGCGCGCTTGATGATGGACATGGCGCACGTCGCCGGTCTGGTGGCGGCCAAGCTGCATCCTGACCCCGTGCCTTTCTGCGATGTGGTGACGACCACGACGCACAAAACGCTGCGCGGCCCGCGCGGCGGCTTGATCCTTTGCCGCGCTGAATTGGCCAAGGAGATCGACAAGGCTGTCTTTCCCGGCACGCAGGGCGGCCCGCTGATGCATGTGATCGCCTCGAAGGCGGTGGCCTTTGGCGAGGCGTTGCGCCCCGAGTTTGCCGCCTATCAACAGCATGTGCTCGACAACGCGCAGGTGTTGGCCAACACGTTGCAGAGCGAAGGCTTGCGCATCGTCAGCGGCGGCACCGACAATCACTTGATGCTGGTGGATCTCAGCGTGCTTGGCGTCGACGCCCACGGCAACGAGATCACCGGCAAGCTGGTGGAAAAGGCGCTCGACCACGCCGGCATCCATTGCAACAAAAACATGATCCCGTTCGACAAAAAGCCGGCGCTGACGACGAGCGGCATTCGTCTCGGCACACCTGCGGTTACTACGCGGGGACTCGGCGCTGAGGAGCTTGCGCAGGTTGCGCGCTGGATTGCGATGATCGCTAAAGATCCGACCAATACCGCGCTGCAAGAGCAGGTGCAGACGGATGTCATGGCGATGATGCACGCGTTTCCTGTGCCGGCATAAGTGAGGGAACGGGTTAAGAAGCACATAACCCACTGACCACAAACCCGCACGAATCACAGATGTCCCACCGCCCCCCCGCCTGGTGGGACATCTGTGATCCATGCCATGACAGACGGGACAACCACATCCTATGGCTGCTGCAACCTCACCCCAGCCGCGCCGCTCTTTTGCTGGGCACGCGCGAACAGGTCGGCTGGTACTTTTACGATTGGGCGAATTCGGCATTTTCGACGACCGTAGTTTCGGTCTTTCTGGGGCCATATCTGACCGCGGTGACGCGCGCGGCCGCCGACAGCCAAGGATTCGTGCACCCGCTGGGCATCGCGGTGCGCGCCGACGCTTTTTTCCCCTACATGGTGTCGCTTTCCGTGTTGTTGCAGGTGTTCTTCCTGCCGATCATGGGCGCCATCGTCGATTATACGCATCTCAAAAAGCGGCTGATGGCGGTGTTTGCCTACACCGGCGCGTTTGCCACCATCGGCCTCTACTTTCTCAACGGGGACAACTATCTGTTGGGCGGCGCGCTCTTTTTGATCGCCAACCTGAGCTTTGGCGCAGCGATGGTCTGTTACAATGCCTTCCTGCCTGAAATTGCAGGCCCCAACGAGCGTGACAAGGTTTCGTCGGTGGGCTGGGCGATGGGGTATCTGGGCGGCGGGTTGATGCTGGCGCTGAACCTGGTCTTCTTTTCGATGCGCGAGCGATGGGGGCTGGATAGCACCAGCGCCATCCGCATCAGCCTGGCCTCCGCGGGGATGTGGTGGGCGATCTTCACCTTGCTGCCCTTGCAGCGCCTGCAAAGCCGGAAGCCTGTGCGCACGCTGCCCGCGGGCGAGCGTTACCTGACGGTGGGCTTCAAGCAGCTTCGCCATACCCTCCGCAATCTTCCTCGCTATCGGCATACCATGCTCTTTCTGATCGCGTATCTGCTCTACAATGACGGCATCCAAACGATCATTGCCCTCAGCGCGCAGTTTGGCAGCGAAGAGTTGGGCATGGGCGCGGAAGAATTGCCGCCGCTCTTTCTGATGGTGCAATTTGTGGCGTTTTTTGGTGCGCTTTTCTTCGGCTATCTGGCGCGCTGGATCGGCGCCAAGCGCGCGATTTTGCTCAGTCTGGTAATCTGGACTGGGGTGGCGATCTACGCGTTTTCGCCGCTGTTGGAGACGGGGCGACAATTTTTCCTGCTCGGCGCGGTGATTGCGCTTGTGCTGGGGGGGAGCCAGGCGTTGAGCCGCTCGCTCTTTTCGCAGATGATCCCCCAGGGGCAGGAGACGGAATACTTCAGCCTCTACGAGATCAGCGAACGCGGGACAAGCTGGTTAGGTCCGCTCTTTTCGGCCTGGCAATCCAATTTACAGGCAGCTACCGCGTGGCCGTGCTGGCGGTCGGCATTTTCTTTATTGCCGGTCTGATTCTGTTGCCGTTGGTCGATGTGCGTCGCGCCATTCTCGAAGCTGGGAACGAATTGCCCGATAAAGTTTGAGCAGTTGTCTTGGCCGCTATTTCCGCCACTCGCTCAACTGTCCCGTGTTGGCATCAAGGATGACGTTAATGCCGTCTACGAGTTCGTTCAGGCTGCCTTCTGCGCCGATGATGGCGGGTAATCCCAACTCAACCGCGGCGACGGCGCCGGCGCTGTCCATCCCGCCCTGCGTAGTGACCAGCCCGCCGCTGCGCCGTAGCAGGTTGATGCAGGTGCGGTCGATGCGTTCGGCAAAGATGATATGCTGTGGCCCGACTAGAATTTCCTCTGGGTTTTGGATCGGCGCTTTGATCGTCATCAGCACGCCCGACACCTCACGCCCGCCGATGCCCGTCCCGCGCACCAGCACGCGATCGATGCGACGCACCATCATCAAGTTGGTGGCGCTGCGCACGTTGCCCACGACGCCCGCGGTCAGCACCACCGTGTCCCCTTCGCCGATAAAGCCCTTGGCGTGCGCCATGTTGATCGCATCGGTGACGACTTCATCTGTGTTGCTCAAGCGTTTGGTCAGCAGCGGATACGTCCCCCAGTACAGCGCAAGCTGACGTTGCACCATCGGGCTGGGCGTGACAGCGATCAGCGGCACTTCGGGGCGGAAACTTGCCATCAGCTTGGCGGTCGAGCCGCTGACGGTCGGTGCGATGATGGCCTTGGCCCTGGTTTCTGTTGCTGTGTAGACGGCCGCATGACAGATGGCGCCGGCCGCAGAAAAGACGCGCGGCTCGCTGTATTTGATCTTCTGGCCGAGGGTGATGCGCAGCCGCTCCGCCTCCTCAGCGATTTTGACCATCGTGGCCACCGCCTCGACGGGGAACTGCCCAGACGCGGTCTCACCGGAGAGCATAATGGCATCGGTGCCGTCAAGCACAGCATTTGCCACATCGCTTGCCTCGGCGCGCGTCGGACGCGGGTTGCGGATCATGGAATCGAGCATCTGCGTCGCCGTGATGACCGGTTTCGCCGCGGTCAGACACTTGTTGATAAGAATCTTCTGGACGCCGGGCACTGTCTCTGGGTTGGTTTCGATGCCCAGATCGCCGCGCGCCACCATGATGCCGTCAGCGGCGTCGATGATGGCGTCGATATTCTTCACCGCGTCCGGCTTTTCAATCTTTGCGATCACCGGGGTGGCGCGGCCAAACGTCGCATAGTTTTGGATGATCGCCTTGAGCTCCAACACCTCATGCGCCTTGCGTACAAAACTGAGCGCCACCCAATCGGCCTGATGGTCGAGTGCAAATTTGACGTCCTCGATATCTTTTTCCGTCAGCGCGGGAATATCCAGCGACGCGTCGGGCAGATTCATGCCTTTGTTGCTCTGCAACACACCGGTAAGAATGATGCGCGTGCGAATCTCGGTGGCGCTGGTTTCAAGCACCTCCAGTTCGAGCATACCGTCGTCAAGCAGAATACGTTCGCCAGCTTTAACGGCGCTCGGCAAGTCCTTGTACTGGATCGGCACGCGCCCTGGCTCGCCGATGATATCGTCGACGGTGAGGATCAATTCCTCGTCCTTCACCAAGGGCACGCCACCCTCACGCATCTTGCCTGTGCGCAATTTGGGCCCTTGTAAATCCGCCAAAATGGCGATGGGTCGCTGAATCTGCTCCGAAATGATGCGGACGCGCTCGATCGTTTCAGCGTGGTACTCGTGTGTGCCATGGCTCATGTTGAGCCGCGCCACGTTCATGCCGGCGGCAGCGATCCTGCGCAAGATGGGGAGTTCGCGGCTGGCAGGGCCGATCGTACAGACAATTTTGACACGCAACATGGGTGAATGAATCCTTGTTTATCCGGTAAATTTCGGCGTAATGCTACCACACACTTACCAGATAGGGAAGGTGGGTAAAAGTGGCTAGAGGCCGGCGGCGCGGGTGAAAGTGTGACCACCGCCCGGTGCAAGGCGCAGGATGGAAGACCCTTTATACGCTGCTTGCCTGAACAGCGTCAGGCGGCAATGTTGAACAGGTCGGAGACGCTGTCTACAGGCGCAAGCTCGCGCTCGTCCCGTCCCAGCTCAACCTGCTCTTCATCGGCGGCTTCCGCCTCGGACAACGTGCGTTCGCCGGCCGCATACCGTGCGCGCGATTCAGCGAACTCTTCCTCAGACATGCCCAAGGGTTTGTCCAAATCTCCCAATACCTTGTGCAACTCGAACTTGAGGGTGCGCACCGCTTGCTGAAGCGGGCGATCGCTGTAAACCTCGGCAAACGTCGAGACCGCTGCATCGGGGGATAACGGCGCAAGTTCATAGCGCCTGGCGAGTTGTTCGCGATGAAAGGCAATCCACAGATATAAATCGGCCTCGGTGCGGCTCGGAAAGCTTTCCAGTAAACCCTGATGATGAATTGCCGCGACGACGGGCAGATAAATATTGTCATACCAGCTTGCCACTGCTTCGGGCCAGGTGAATCTGCGCTGATCGCCTTCCCGCTCCAGGTCAAGATTGCGCAAATACTGATGCACCTGGATATGGCGCAGCAATATCTGGTAACGTCCCGGCGCGGTCAGTTCGATGCCATGTTCAGGGCGAATCTTGTCCAGGTTCGTCTCTTTGAGAAACTCGGTGCGTTCTACTTTGATCAGCCACTGGTCGCGTTCGAAATCCTCCATGTGAAGCGGCACGTCGGTCGGGATTTCGGTCACATATGCCTCGATATGCGTCAAGCCGTTGGCGCGCGCCACACTGACGCGATGATTTCCATCGCGCACAAAATAGACATCGCCTATCTTGTACACTTCGATCGGCGGAAACCCCTCCAACGAATGCATGGCGGCGTCGATGCGCGCCCAGCGTTCAGGATTGATGCCAGACCTGGGCAGGAAAGTGCGCGTAAAATCGCGATAGCGTCCTACGCTCCCGACGATCTTATTCAGACGCACCATCTGCGTGCCCATCTCGATCTGCTGGCGCGCCTTGATGCGCTTTGCCACTTCATCGTAACTTACCAAATCAATGTTGCCCCCTGTCATCTTTGCCATCAGGTCGGCAACCTGCGCTTTACCGACATTGCGCCGGTATTTTTCTAACGAATCATACGTGATGGCCTGGGTTCCAGGCATAATGTTTACTCCTTTGCTGGCTCGCGCCGACAATTTATGGCGCCGTTCAGCACTGGGTCAGCATCCACTTCGTTGCGTTGATGCTTGCTCCCCACCTGCCACTCGCGAGTGGCCATGCTACAATTTCCAAATTACTCCAGCCGCGCTGTGCATGACAAGCCACGACGCTACTTGATTACAACTCTCGCAGTATAGCAGAGGTTCCGCCTATACCATAGTGTATTTTATACAAAAAGTGTTTATATGACATTAAGTCAAGAGGAACAGATGTAAAAAATGGCTCGCCACCCGGCGAACCATTTCAAGCGTATATGAATCTGACGGTGAGCATTTGGGCTATGGAGCAATCGACGCGCCGGCCAGCGCCACGCATTCATCGGCGCGCAGGTTCATGCAATTGACGCCCTGCACGACACCTTCTTTAGGAGGCGTTTCACTCGCTCGGAAGCGGATGATCTTGCCCAGGCGCGAAATGGCAAAAATATCGCTGTGATCATCCACCGCCACCGCACCGACGATGGTCTCTGCCTTCATGGCGACTTTGCCGCCCGCGCCCGGCGATTTGTTGGCCGTAAAACCTGACATCAAGCGCACCGTGCCCTTGCCGTCCTGGGCAAGGAGGAACACGCCGCCCTCTGCGGTCGTCGCGGCCACACCGGCGACCCGATCGTTGGGATCGACGCGCAGCCCCAGACAGCCGCGCACCGGTACCAGCCGCTCGGCAAAGCGAATCGCCTGGCCGCTGCGCGTGACAATGAACAGCTCATCGTTGCCGCTGCTCCAACAGGCCGCGGCAGGAGCGCCCCCCTCGCGCGGGTCGCACAGCACGGTGCCGGCCTGCAAGCCTGCCCCCAGGTATTGCCGGGCGATCCGGCGCACATGGCCGCGCTCGGTGACCAGCACGAGAAACGCGCTGCCGCCTGAGGCATCCGGCGTGATGAGGGCCAGCCGCTCATCGGGGCGCATCGGAAAGCGCGCCGCCAATGGCTCGCCGCGGCTGCGCACCTCCCGCTCCACGATGTCGGCGACCAGGGTGCGGAACGTGCGTCCCTGGTTCGTCAACACGATCAGGCCGGCGTCTGCCTCGGCAAGTGTGAGGAAAGCCGGCGCGTCGCCTTCCGGCGCGTCGAGATCGAAGACGCCCATGCCGCCGCGCCGCTGCCGGCCATAGAAATGGCGTGGCGTGCGTTTCGCGACCCCTGCCGCGCTGATCGTGATCACGTTGACGGTGGTAGGCGGCTCGCTCGGTTCGAACGAAGCTTCGCTGTGGCTGGCCTCCTCCTGCGTGCGCAGCAGCTCGAGTTCGGCTTCCAGCGCTGCGATGTAGTCAGTGATTTCCGCCGCAACACCACTCAGGTCAGGTCGTTCCATCGACTGTTCTCCAAAATCGTTTTTGTGAGGCGCTGTCTACAATTCAGGGAGCGTCTGGGCAGTGCGCAGAATGTCTTCGGCGTATTTCCGCCGCGCTTCTGGCAGATCCTGCCATTCCCCCCCGTTGTCCAAAAAATCGCCTAATCGGTCGATGCCCCAATTGTACGCCACGAGCATCCACTCTTTTTCCGGACGTCCTTGTTGCGCCATTTGAGCGCGCAGATAATCCAGATAGACGGCCGCCACCTGCACATTGCTGTAGCTGTCGAAGGGATCGCTGGCCCCAACCGCCGGCGCCCATTCGCGCCAAGTTGTGGGCAACACCTGCATCAGCCCCATCGCGCCTGCACTGCTCAGCGCCAGGGCGTCGAAGCCGCTTTCGACATACGCCTGCGCGGCCAGCATTCGCCAATCGAGGTCATATTGTGCGCTGACAGACTGAAACATCTGCGCGTACGTCATTGGCGCGGCTGCCCCCGCTCCACTGCTGGGTGCGGCGTTGGCCCTGCTGGATGGAGGCGCCCCCGCACGCACTGGCCCGCCGCTGCCCGGCGCCGTCACCTGGTCGGGCAGGACAAGCGGCAAGGAGGGGTCCGGCTGATTCTGGATGGCTGACGCCAGCGACTGCGCCGTGCGTGCTGTCTCCAGCAGAATCCGGGGGCGCCACCGGTTGATTGAGCGTGACGATGATGATTGCGGGTGCAGGGGGCGCGACCGGCGCTGACGCCTGCGAATCCAGGGTGTTGGCGCGCAAGAAGAGCGCACTCACCAACACGAACAGGATCATTGCAACGAAACCGGCGCCAGCCAGCCCCGCCAACGATGCCATCTGCCAGGCGCCGATAACCGGACGGACTTCAACCGCCCCCCGCAGTTGTTGGAGCAATGCGCCATCCTCGGCGCGCGCCGCCAGGCCATAGGGCAAGGAGCGGCTGTGCAGCGCGGCCCAGGGGAGGCGCGCCACTGTCAAGCGCACTGGCACGCGCACGCGCTGACCAGGACGCAAGGAAAGCTGCGCGCTGGTTTCATCTGCGCTGCCTGGGAAAGTCATGCGGCCAAGTCGCGGCGGCGCTGTCCCTTCCAGCGTTAAAGCAAGGGATCGATTGCCTTCATTGGCGACGCGCAGCGGCAGCACAAGCGCGCGCCGCCACCAGGTCGCGGCTTGTTCGGGAGAGTCCATCAGATCGAGCAGCACGCGCTCAAATGGCAGCAGGGTGAGCACCAGACCGGCGCGCGCCATGTGTTCGGGAGCGTCCGGGGACCTGACGACGACGACCAGATGATAGTCGCCCGCCTCGGCGTCGCGCGCGCGCGGAGGAGCGATCGTCAGTTCTAACGTGCGCCTTTCGCCGGGCGCAATGGCCGCTTGCAAATAAGGCTCGACCACCCAACGGTCATCTAGCCAGCCTTCGAGATGAGCGCGAGCGGTCAGGCCGCGTGTGCTATTGTTGAGCACTGTGATCGGCAACGTCACGACGCCGCCCGGCTCAACCTGCCAACGGCGCTCGGCCAGCGTCACGATCAGCACGTCATCCTGGCGATCGGGAATGCGGGGTGCGTGGTCGACGTCAGCGACATTCACGTTATCGGTGGCTGCGCCATCAATGTCCCAGACCTGCCAGTTATCGAGTTCAGCCGGAAGCCGCTGCACGAGCGGCTCAGTTTGGCCGATGGTGTATGTTCTTCTGGCGTGGGCAGGGGGCGCGACACTTCGTCGTTGTGCATGTGCGGTAGTATGAAACGTGAAGCGCACCGTGTCAAGTAAAGGGAACTGATAAAGCCAGCGGCGCCGTTGTAAGAATATGGCAATCGTCAGCAATGTCACTGAAAAACCGCATCGTTTTGGGCATCCTGGCCTCATGCATATCACGCGGCGGCGATTGGCGTTTATCCTCTTACTGGGTCTCATTGCGGTGGGACTTGGCTTCCCCGTCGGCTGGCGAGCCTGGGTAAGTATGCGCTACGCTCCGTTGCTTCATCCCTTGGATGAAGCGCCTTCCGCGCGCGTCGCCTTAGTGTTGGGCGCCCGGGTCTACGCCAACGGACGGTTGAGCACCATGCTGCGCGACCGCGTCGATACTGCGGTTGCCTTGTATCAAGCGGGTAAAGTCCACAAACTGATCATGAGTGGCGCGGGGGAGGCCGAGTACGATGAACCTGCCGCCATGACGGCCCATGCGCTCGCGCGAGGAGTTCCGGCTGAAACCATACAACTCGATTACGGCGGCCTGCGCACCTACGATTCCTGTTATCGAGCCAAAGAGATCTTTCAAGTGGAAGATGCCATCATCGTCACGCAGCAGTTTCACCTGCCGCGCGCGTTATTTTTGTGTGAGAGCCTCGGCATTCAGGCGTCTGGCGTGATTGCAGATCAGCGCGTCTACAGCCCGCGCTCAATTGCCTGGTCAGAGATGCGCGAGGCGCCGGCGACTTTCCTGGCGCTGATCGACATCGTGCAGCGCCATCCGCCGCCGATGCTCGGCGCTCCGATCCCGCCTCGAATAGCTTACCGCATACACGACGCGCCTCATTCAATCTCAATCGTCTGCTCCGAATGTCCTTCCCGCCAGTTGCCGCTGGAATCGCCAACCGCCCAGGCAGTCGTGATGCGAATCGTCATGCGCCCTCGCGGTTGAAGCGGCGCGGCGTTGCGCACCTGGATCGGCTGTTGTTCGGGTTTTGCGGGTCGGCTGAGCATCCCCTGCAACAGCTTCCAGCCCAAGCCAAGCGCCAGGCTGGCCGCGCCGGCCAGCAAGGGCGCCGTCGCCTTGCCGACGAGCGCCGGCAGGTTGCTCTGCAACGCCGGCAGCGCTGCCTCTCTATCATGGCCGCAATGACTGCAATGGCGTGCCTCCATCGGAAAGCTCTTGCCACACTGCGGGCAGATTCGTGAGATTTCGGTCATTATCGTCGTTCCTCGTCATTCGATGCAGGTCTGATCCACATCTGATCTACGTCACTCCACTGTACAAACCCGGTTGCAGTGTATCATCCTGGATGCACCACGTCAACGCATTCTGATTCTGAGCGATCGCCCAAAAATTTTGGTGAGAACGTCAGGCGCAGTTGAGCACGCGCGTGCTGCTGTCCTCCGGTTAGTGAGCAAACCGGTTTTCCTGCGTCGGCGTGACCGTCGGCGTCCACGTGGGACCTGGCGCCTCAGCGCCGCGTTGCACCACCGGCAGATAGGCACTGGGCGTCAAGGCGACGCGCTGCACAATGTTCAGTGGGATGCCGTAGCGATCACGTTGCGTGCTGACCGTGTAGCCTCCGTAGGTGCAGTCCCCAGCGCTGATCGAACGGACATGCGCGGCCACCGTCAGGTGATGCGTCACGCCGGGTAAGAGATGGATTTCGACGCGTGCGGGCGCGCCTGCACTGCCAAAGCTGCCGGCTTGGGTGAAAACGCCAGACGCAGTCGTAACCGTGACCGTGACAGATCCCCCGTTGCCAATGTTGACGACGATCGTCTGGGTGAGTAACTCGGTGGGCGACAGCACCGGCTCCACCCACAGGGGCTCCGGCGTGGCGAACGGGCAGGGCATATTGGTTGGGCCTGGCGCAAGTGTCACCGTAGCCGTGATCAATGGCAAGGACTGCAAGGCTGTGCGCTCTGCCGAACCTGCCTGCACCGAGGAAAGCATCACAGCGGCTAAGAGAGCCATCGTCCCCAACGTAGCAAGAGACAAGACCAGCAGACGGCGATAATGGATCATGAAAAGTCCCTCTGCGATTTTCTTGGACAGCTATGAAAAAGGGCTTCACTCGCCAGCATCACGCAGCACACGCTGAACCAGCGCATCGCTGAGCCAGAAGCCGGCTTGCCAACGCAGCGCCTCGATGAGTGGGCGTATTACGGGGATCAGCCCGCGGTGGCGGACGCTTTGTAGCACTCCAATGAGTTGCGCGCCCAATACATGCGCTCCTTTGACAGTCAACTCATGCCAGACTGCTTGAGGAATCGTGGCCGAATCACCTCTCGATGAATTTCGATCGATGCCATTGCTGTCATCTTGATCAACCTTTTCGATCAACGTTCATCTTTGCTCTGCAACTTTTGCCATGTTTGTCGTGCCACCGCGCCTGACATACAGACGACATCTGGCGTGAGTGTATCTCACATTGGGCGCCCCTTCAACCCTCCACCACTGCCGCCACTCGCGCCAGCCCGACCGCCTGCGCCGCACGCAACCTATATAACCCATCGACCAGCAGATAGCCCTCGCGCACGCGACGCACCGTGATTGGCGGGCGAACGGCGCCGTCGCGTCGCACTCGCGCGATGGCCTGGTCGAGCTTGGCCGGGTTGAGCGCCAGCCCCTGCTGCGCAGCGCGCACGCGGATCTGCTCGGTGGCAATCTCGATCGCGGGCTGACTCATTGACGGAGTGATGGCCTGCTGGGTCACGGCTGGTTGAACAGACGAAGCCGCCGGCTGATTTGTGAGTGAAATGCTGAGAACGAAGCCGGTGATCGCATCGAAGTCGGCTTGCAGGGCAGCGCTTGCTTCCGGTGGGGGCGCGACAGCAAGCGTCACGGCCACCTCGCCGCGGTCGAGGAAGATGCTTGGCCCTTTGAGCAGCTGCCACGCTCGTTCCTGGATCAGCCGCCGCGCCGCGTCGAGGATGGCGCCCTGGTTGGGCTGCGGGTTGATGCTGAGCGGCCAGCCAATCTGCTGCGCGAGTTGGTCGATTGTCGTCTGATGGCGCCGTCCCACCTGCGGCGAAATGAAGGAGAGCACAATGGCGCCCTCCTTGAGGCTGGTTTTGTAGAGCGTCGTGCCCGCCAGCGCCTGCTGGATTGCAGCGTAGGCAGCGTTGATTTCCAGCGACTCGCCGCCCGCGGGCCGCGTCACAAGATCGGTTTGCCCCGTCTTGCTTCCCGCGCCGCGCGCCTCCGTAAACGCAATCTCCAGTGTATAGCCGCTGATCGCAGCAAAGCGGGCCGCAACTTCGGCGCGTTGGGTGCGGGCCGCGTCATGCGGCGGCGTTATCGTCACCGCGACGCGATGCTCGCTGCGGTGGATCGACGGCCTTTACGAACCTCCCAGCCGGTGGGCAGACACTCGCCGACCAGCGCGTTGAGCGCAGCTTGATTGGCTTCGGGCGCCACCTCAAGCGTCCAGCCGGTCAGCGCGGCCAGCGTCGCGAGTGCATCGGCGTAGCGATTCTTCGCCACGTCAGGAAAGTCAAAGGTGAGCGTCAGGACGTGGTCGGCCAGCCGGTAGCCTGTACGCCGCAGCCGCGCGTCGGGCGGGAAGTGCTGATTGGCCGCGGCCAGCGCCTGGTTTGGCTCCATGACCACCGGCGCATCCAGTGTGCGCAGCGAAGCGTCAAGCTGCGCCAGCGCCGCGCCGGCGTCAGCGCCATTGTCAAGCACCGCCAGGATATCCTCCGGCCACACCGCAAGCAGCGTAGCGTGGCTTGGCTCGCCTGCCTTCTCAATCTCCCAATCTCCAATCGCTCGATCCCCAATCTCCCGATCCCCAATCCCCACCCTCACCTGATCCGCATCCTGCGCCACCCCGCGCGCGACCAACGTTTCGCCTTCCGTGTTGCGCACCAGCAGCCGGCGTCCGATTAGATCGCCGTGTGCGCGCAATTGATCGCGGCGGCGCAGCGTCAACTCCACCTGGCCGCGGGAGCGCAGCCGATAGGTTGCGGCGCGCGCCGGATCTGCAGCAAAATAGCACGCATCCGCAGCCAGCGCCCGCGCCAGCTCGTCGTGCTGCCGCGGCGTCGAGCCGGGCTGTACACCCCACCACGTCTGCGCCAACGTCTCCAGCGAAAAGATAGCGCCGGCCTCGTCTGGAGTCACCCCATCGTGCGCCAGCGCTTCCCACAAACGCCGCACATCGGGCCGCCGACCGCCGCCGATGCCCTCGTTGCGCTGCGGCCGCACCGCGGGCGTGAACTCGAAGCCAAAACTCTGCCCCGCACGCGGCAGCCGCACGCGACGACCCCGCGCGCGCAGCGCCTCGGCCAGACTGCTGCGGGCGGCTTCGTCGCCATGCACCAGGAAAACCTGCGTCGGGTCGAGCGTCTCCACAAAGCTGACCAGTTGGCCGGTGTCGGCGTGCGCGGAGAGCGAATAGGTGGCGAGCTTGCACTGCACATCGACCTTATCCTTGCCCAGCCGCAGCGTGCCGGCGCCGCGCTGCGCCATCTCCTGCAAGCGGCGGCCGGGCGATTCTTCGTCCTGATAGCCGGTGAGCAGGAGGGCGTTTTCAGGATGCCCGGCCAGCGCCCGCGCGTAGCCAACCGACGGCCCGCCCGCCAACATGCCGGAACTGGAGACAATGATCGCCGGGCCAGCCTCCCAGATCAGGGCGTTGCGCTGAGCATTCGTGCGCACTGGCTGGATCGTCCCGCCAAAGAACGCGGCGCCCTGCTCTTGCAAGGCGAGGGGCAACGCTTCGGGGTGCTGGCTGTAAGCGTCACAGATGGCGCGCACCATGCCGTCCGCCCAGATTGGAACGCCGGCCAGTTCGCCGCGGCGTTGATATTCGCCGAGCGTCAGCAGCAGCTCCTGGGCGCGGCCGAGCGCAAAAGCGGGGATCAACACCTTGCCGCCCGCGGCCGTGATCGCGGCCACCGTCTCCACCAGCCGCTGCTCCTCGACGTGGCGATTGGCGTGCAGGCGACCGCCGTAGGTGCTCTCCAGGATCAGCACGTCGGCCCCGAATTTGGGCGGGCGCGCGCCGTCCACCGTGCGCTGCGGCGAGATCGAGATGTCGCCGGAAATCAGCACGCGCCCTTCCGCCGAAGCCAGCCCGATCATGGCCGCACCGGCAATGTGCCCGGCATGGAAATAAGTAGCAGTGAGGCCGGGCGCCAACGTCAGCGGCTGGTTGAGCGCGACAGGCGTAAACGCGGTCATCAAGCGCGTCGTCGCCACCTCGTCGTAGAGGGGCAGCTCGCCCTCTTCCTCCAGCCGCGCGGCCATGATGCGCCGTGCGTCCAGATGCAGCACGCGCGTCAGTTCGATGGTCATCGGTGTGGCATAGACGGGCACGGCCGGATAACGCTCGCTGACCAGTTCAAGCGAGCCGGTGTGGTCGGTGTGGGCGTGGGTGACGAGAATGGCGTCCAGCGCGCCGCGCTAGAACAGGCTGAGGTCGGGCAGTTGGTCGCCGGCCAGCCCCCAGCGCGCCTTGGGCGTGGGGCGGATGCCGGCGTCGATCAGCAGACGGCGGCCCGCGATTTCAATGAGAATGCTGCTGGCGCCAACCTCGTCGGCGCCGCCTAGAAAAGTGATCTCCATCGTAAAAATGCCTTTGCGTCTTTGCCGCGTTGCGTCTTTACGGGAAAGGCTATGGTTTAACTGGATTTTGGTTGCGTGCCGGGGAGAGGCTGCCCACCTTTCCGTCAACCAAGCGGCTTGCAGCCTGTCCCCGGCACGTATGTCCACTTATTGCGTAGGTTGGCGCAACGCATAAAGCGCCAGCAACGCGTAGGCCGTCGTTTCGGTGTCAGCCCCATCCGCTGCGCCTGCGGGGGTGTAGTGGGCGGCAAAGCCGCCGTCCTTGCCCTGCAAGGCCAACAACTGGCGCACGATGGCGTCGTTCACCGGCGCGCCGAGGCGCTCACCGACCAACAACGCCAGCGCCAGGTGCGCCGTTGTGTACGGCCCCGTTGCATCACCGGTGAGAAATCCCGTCCCGTCAAAACGTTGCATTGCCTCAGCAAAGCGCGATTGGGCGAGCGGGGCGTCATCCTGGTTCCAGGCGTTGAGCGCCGCAAAGAGCGCCAGGTCAGCAGCACTGGCCCAATCCTCGATCACGCCTTCTCCGGTGTAGGACTCCAGCCAGATCGCAGGTGCGGCTTCCTGTTGCAGTGCGGACTTGGGCGGCCATGTCACCACGTCGCCCTTGATCGTCTCGAGCAGCCCATTGCCGGTTATCCTATAGCGTTCGAGGCCGGTCTCCAGCTCGACGGACAACTCGGCCGCGTGCGCTTCTTGCAGCACCCATTCGACGAGCAGGTTGTCCGGGGCCAGCCAGACAACATCGCTCTGCTCGGGCGAAGGGTGCAGCAGGCCGGTTGCGCCGTCATACTGGCGCGTCAAAAAGGCCAGGGCGCGCCCCAACGTCGGCTGGAAAACCATCGGCGTGGGTGTGGGTGCAGTCACCAGCGCCGGCCCCGCGCACGCCGCCAACAGCGGGATCAATAGATACAGCAGAATTCGATGTCGCATGATGGTTCATCCAATGGCAAAAGCCGTCAAGACGCCGGATCATTTTGGGTCATTGTACTGCCACTGCGGATATTTGTAGAGTTCGGGCGCACCTGGCTGAAGATCGAGAAATTCGATTTAACCGGTATTCGGATGGTGCGGCTCCCCGCTTCAGAAACAGGCGGCCAGCTTTTGGGTCAACGGGATCTCGTATGGTTACGTGCCGGGGACGGGCTTGCGGTGCTTCGGTCGAGCAGACAACCATCAGCCCGTCCCCGGCACGTAAGGCCCGACCACATGAATTCCGGTTGAACCCAGCTATTTCTTCAACCAGGCGGCTTGCCGGTCGTCTGCGGCGTGTAATCCCATGCAATGGTAAGGGAGAAACCTCACTGAACGCGCCCCGGCTTCTTGCGCTATAATTATGGAGCAGTCATTCCGATCGATTACCAAACAGGACAGACCATCGTGCAGGTCTCAGTACGACTCAGTGCAGCTCTGGCGCAGATCACCGGTGCAGCGCGCATGCAAGTGACAGTTTGCGACGCGGCCACCGTGGCCGATGTACGCCAGGCGCTGCTCGCCAGTTGCCCTGCGCTGGCGCCACGCCTGCAGCACGCTGTGTCGATGGTTGGCGGCAATCACGCGTCGCCTACCGATATCGTGTCCGCTGATCAGGAAGTTGCTTTCCTGATGCCGGTCGCCGGTGGCGCAGGCCGGGCGCGCCTTTTGCGTTTTTTGTGACCAACTATCATTTGTTCAAGGAGTCAATGATCATGTCTCTCCAGCTTGAAACCGAAGTCGCCGGCCGCGCCTCAACGACCGCCAGCCATGAGACGGTCTTTGTCGACCAGTACACCAACGGCATTCTCGACCCGCACAAGCCGATGCTTGGCCCCGTCAAGGACGGGGGGCACATCATCGCCAATACAGCGCCCGGCTGTTGGGGGCCGATGATCACGCCGGAAATTCGCGGCGGCCACGAGGTCACGATGCCCGTCGCCGTCGTCGGCGCTGAAATCGGCGACGCCATCGTCATTCGCATCAAGTCCATCACCGTTACCTCGTTGGCGACGGCGTCTGGCAATGATCGCATGATGGAGGGTCGCTTCCTGGGCGATCCGTTTGTGGCAGGCAAGTGTCCAGAGTGCGGCACGCTCTACCCCAAAACTGTGCTGCGCGGCATCGGCCAGAGCGCGGTGCGCTGCGCCAGCTGCGGCGCCGACGCCACGCCCTTCACCTTCACCAATGGGTACACCATTGCCTTCGACGCCAATCGCACCGTCGGCGTCACGCTTGACCAACCCGCGGCTGAGCAGATCGCCCACAATGCACGCGACTACGCTGCACTGCCGGAGAACTCGATCCAGAACCCGATCCTTGCCTTCGCTCCGCATGATCTGGTCGGCGTGGTGGCGCGGCTGCGCCCCTTCATGGGACAGTTGGGCACCACCCCATCGATCCCCTTCCCGGATTCCCACAATGCCGGCGACTTCGGCGCGTTCCTGATCGGCGCGCCGCACGAATACGGGTTGACCGCGGATCAGCTTGTGCATCGCACCGATGGGCATATGGATATTGACGCGGTGCGCGCCGGCGCCATCCTCATCTGCCCGGTCAAGGTGGCGGGCGGTGGCGTCTATCTGGGCGATATGCACGCGCTGCAAGGCGATGGTGAGATCGCCGGCCACACCTGTGATGTCTCCGGCGCAGTCACCCTACAAGTGCATGTGATCAAGGGGCTGAAGATCGATGGGCCGCTGCTGCTGCCTGTGGCCGAAGACCTGCCCTTCCTCGCCAGGCCGTTGAGTGCTGAGGAGAAGGTGAAAGCGGCTGCGCTCGCCCACAGTTGGGGCATCGACAAGCTGGAGGAGTCCGCGCCGATTTCCGTCGTCGGCACCGGGCCGGACCTCAACGTGGCCACCGACAACGGCCTGGAACGCGCGGCCAGGCTATTGGACATGACCGTGCCCGAAGTCAAGAATCGCGCCACGATCACCGGCGCCATCGAGATCGGGCGCAATCCCGGCGTGGTGCAAGTCACCTTCCGCGCGCCGGTGGATCGGCTGGAAAAGCTGGGACTGCTGCCCTTTGTGCAGGATCAATACGGCGACGCATAAGGGGAAAGCCGATCCGTTTGTGCTTTCTCCGGTGACAGTCACTTTTGGAAGTGACTGTCACCTTCAGGCAGGTAGCCCGCCAACAAGCGCGGCCCCCCCGTGGCGGCAAAGCGGGGTAGAGTCGGTAGCGCAGCGATTTGCCATGAACACTTCTCTCCGCCTGCAACCATCTGCTGCACCGTGCCGGAGACGTACTAGGCGCCCCCAACGAAATACGCTCCGCCACCGGTTTCAACCCGCTGCGCTGCACGACAACCGGCACGCGCCAAGCCCCTGTCCAGGCGCGAGGCGCCGGCGGGCGGATGGTTTGCGCCGGGCGGACGGGGGAACTTATCCGAATTGCAGTTGACACAGGCGGATGGTTTGCAGGATACGATAGGTGATCTGATTGCACCCTTTGTCGATGATTAGGAGTGGGAATGTCTCCAGTAGTTGTCCTGGACAGCCATATTTGGTTTTGGTGGATCAACATCATTGCCGTACAACTGCCGCGCTATCCCGTTGCACGCGACTGGCTGCGCGAGCACGGGGCGACGCTCGAAGAAGACTTTGTGTAGTCAGGCGTCATGCCTGATGGCACGGAGAGGGGAGTGAAAATGCCCTTTTCTCTGCGAACCTCTGCCTCTTTGCGCCTCTCTGCGTCAAAGGTTATTTTAGGCTAGACGCTGTCCGGCAGACGGGTGGCGCTGGTGACTTTTGCCGCGGCAAGCTGGGCGGGCGAGACAAACGCGCTGCGCAGGTCGGCGCCGTCGAGATTGGCGCCGGTGATGTCGGCCATGAAGAGATTGGCGCCGCACAGGTTGGCATTGGCAAGATCCGCGTCCACCAGGTCAACGGCGTAGAGATTGGCGCGGATCAGACAGGCATCGCGCAGGTCAGCACGTGATAGATCGGATACGGCAAGATGCGCCCAGCCAAGGTTCGACTGGGGCAACACCATTCCGCGCAGATCGGCGCCATTGAGGGCAAGCACCGGCGCCAGTGGCTCGCTATCGGCAACGACATGCGCGCCGATGAGGTTGGCTTCATAGAGAAACTGGAGGGCAAGCCCTTTGTGCAGCCCATCCAGTTGGCGCAGCGCGACAAACAGATGGGCGCGCGCCAACGCCTGGACGGCGTCCCCCTTGACCGCAGCATGCAACCTGTGATGACACACCAGGTCGGAAATGGCGTCAATCAGTTTGTAAAGCACTGCTTGTTGCATCATCATCCTGGCTCTACCATTCTGGGGCGCGCCGATGCTTACCGGCGATGCAATAACGCCAAAAAATAAGCGTGCCAGCGCAGATCGTCAGTCAGTTCAGGGTGAAACGCCGTGGCCAGGACCGCGCCCTGCCGCACCGCCGCGATGACTTCTTCGCCCCGCCCCGGCACGGTCGCCAGAATCTCCACGGTCGCGCCGGCCTCCACGATGGCCGGCGCGCGGATGAAGACGGCGCGGATCGGCGGCTCGCCCAGCACGGGCACGGCCAGTAACGTCTCGAAGCTGTCGCTCTGGCGGCCAAAGTAGTTGCGATTCACGGTGACGTCGAGTCCGCCGATCAGCGGCTGTCCGCCGGCTTTCTGACCGGTCGCACGCGCCGCCAGCAGGATCATGCCGGCGCACGTGCCCCACGTTGGCTTGCCGGCGTGCACCCACGTCTTGAGC
This sequence comes from Candidatus Caldilinea saccharophila, assembly GCA_016710365.1. Taxonomy (GTDB): domain Bacteria; phylum Chloroflexota; class Anaerolineae; order Caldilineales; family Caldilineaceae; genus Caldilinea; species Caldilinea saccharophila. The sequence continues at coordinate 33,402 of JADJVW010000061.1, forward strand.
GGTTCGACCAGGCCCCAGCGCTCCGCCATCAGCCCCATCGTCGTGCTTTCGCCGCCGGGGATAATGAGACCGTCCAGCCCGGCCAATTGCTCCGGTTTGCGCACCTGCACTGTCTGCGCCCCCACCTGCCGCAGCATGGCCTCGTGCTCGGGAAATGCGCCCTGTAAGGCCAGAATGCCGACGACCGCTACCACCCTCGCGCCGCCATCTTCTCCGCCTCATGCAGGGAGTCGATATTGATGCCCACCATCGGCTCGCCCAGATCTTCGCTGATTTCGGCCAGGATCTGCGGGTCGCTGTAATGCGTGACGGCCATGACAATGGCGCGGGCGCGCTTCTCCGGGTTGCCGCTCTTGAAGATGCCGGAGCCGACAAAGACGCCATCGACGCCCAGTTGCATCATGAGCGCGGCGTCAGCCGGGGTAGCCACACCGCCTGCCGCAAAGTTCACCACCGGCAGCCGTCCCATCTCTGCGGTGAGTTTCACCAGCGGATAAGGGGCGCGCAGCTCTTTGGCAAAGGCGAAAAGCTCGTCTTCATCCATGCTGCGCAGTTGGCGGATGGCGCCGTTGACGGCGCGCGCATGGCGCACCGCCTCGACGATGTCGCCCGTGCCCGCCTCGCCCTTGGTGCGAATCATCGCGGCGCCCTCGCTGATGCGGCGCAACGCCTCACCCAGGTCGCGTGCGCCGCAGACAAAAGGCACGGTGAACTTGTGCTTGTTGATGTGGTGTTCTTCGTCGGCGGGCGTGAGCACTTCACTCTCGTCGATATAATCCACGCCCAGCGCCTGCAAAATCTGCGATTCGACAAAGTGGCCGATGCGCGCCTTTGCCATCACGGGGATAGTCACCGCATCCATTATGGCGCGAATCATGGTGGGATCGCTCATGCGCGCCACGCCGCCGTCCCGGCGGATGTCCGCGGGGACGCGCTCCAACGCCATCACCGCACACGCGCCGGCTTCCTCGGCGATGCGCGCCTGCTCCGCGGTGACGACATCCATAATGACGCCGCCCTTGAGCATCTGCGCCAGCCCCACCTTCACAGCAAAGCTGCCCGTGATCACTTCGTTGTGATTGGCTGTACTGCTGGCAGGAAGTTTATTGGTTTCGTTCATCATGTTTGCTCCTTCTGTGTCCAGAGATGACAGTCGTTTTGAAAGGAACTGTCACCTGAAAAAGTGCACCTGTTTCACCGCCCCTCGCACCGTTCGTGCGGTAAATGGATTCATCATTGTACGCGAACAGGCGCAATCCGAAAACTTGCGCTAGTATATTGTGCCGACAATTCACCGGCGCAGCCTTGTTTTCCAGGAAGCACCCATGATGCAACACCGCTCGTCACATTCTTGCGTCATCTTCGCCGACGATCTAACCGGCGCCAACGACACAGGCGTACAGTTTGCGCGTGTTGGGCTGCGCACGCGCGTCAGCTTTGACGCATCCCAGACGGCCGCGCTCGACGCCAGCGACATCCTCGTCATCGACACGGACAGCCGCGTGCAAGCGCGCCGCCGCCTATCAACGTGTGTACGCAGCCGCGCATTTCTTTGCCCAACGTAGCATCCCGGTGCTCTATAAAAAGCTGGATTCGACCCTGCGCGGCGCTGGGCGCGGAGCTGGACGCGGTCATGGATGCCTATGCAACGCAACTCGTCGTGCTGTCGCCCGCATTTCCGGCGCAGCAGCGCACGCTTCTGCAGGGGACGCTCCATCTCGCCGGCGCGCCGGCCACGCCAAGCCGTTTCGCCGCAGACCCGCAGCGTGCGGTGAGGGAGATTCATCTGCCGGCGCTGCTGGCCGGCCAGACGCGACGCGCGGTGCACGCGCTTGGGCTGGATGCGATCTCCGCGGGCGCGTCACAGTTGGCGGCGCGGCTGCAAAATCTGCGCGTTGCCGAGGGCGCCATCGTCGTCTGCGATGCAGCGACCGACGCGCACCTGGCTACGATTGTGGAGGCGACGATCACGTTGGGTGAAGGGTGTCTGCTGGCCGGTTCGGCGGGGCTGGCGCGCCCGCTTGCCGCACGCATTGCCCCACAGATAGACGAAGCACACAAGGGTGGGCGGACGCGGACGTCCGCAATCCGAGGCGGCGCGCGCAGTGTCGAGTTACCGGACGAAGCAAACGAGGGCGGGAGGACGAGGACGTCCGCGAGCCGAGACGACGTGCGCGTGTTGGTCGTCATCGGTTCCAGGCATCCGATCATCCGCGCGCAACTGGACGCGTTGGTGCGCCAACACGCCGCCCATGTGATCGCGCTTGACCCGGCTGCGACGCCTGATGCCGCCGCGTGGGAGGCATGGCTGGCGCACGCGTTGCAGCGCATCGATCCCGTGGCGCCGGCCGCGCCGATTGTGCTGACGACGCCGTCACCCTCTGTCAGCACGAACCGAGGCGCTGCGCTGCTGCCGCGGCTTGCCAAACTTGCCACCGCGGTGATGCAGCGCGTGCGCATCGACGCGGTGGTGGCAACGGGCGGGGCGACGGTGCGGGAACTGAGCAATGCTTGGAAAGCCGCCGGGATCGACCTGATCGACGAGATTGCGCCGGGCATTGCGTTGGGCGTCCTCAGCGGCGGACAGCACGACGGGCTGACGCTCGTCACCAAGGCAGGCGGCTTTGGCGATGCAGCGACGCTGGCCATGCTTGTCCAGCACCTCCACGCACGCAGCGAGGCGTCCTCACGATGAACGTACGCAACTGGCGACTTCCCTGGCGCGTGGGGACGACCTCATACATCGTGGCGGACGATCTGGCCGCCAATGCAGCATTCCTGGCGCAATATGTCCAGGACATGCAACTCGTGCTCTTCGACCTCCCGGACGGGCCGAGCAATCTGCCTGACGCGGCTGCGGTTGCGCGATTGGCGGCCATCGGCGCACGCAGCGACTTGACCTACACCGTCCATCTGATCGATGACCTGGGCGAGGAGGATGCGCCGCCGACGCACCAGGCCGATCCATCACTGCTCTCATCGCTGGAATCCGCCCGCAAAGTGATCGACCGCACGCGTGCATTGACGCCGTGGGCATGGGTCTGCCATCTGGATGGGCGCGCGGTGCGCGCAGGCGGCTTCGAGCATGCGGCGCTGGACGCCTGGCAGGCGCAGATCACACAGGTTGTCGCGCAAGCGAGCGCATATGTGGACGAGCCGGAGCGCCTTGCCATCGAGAACTTGGAAGGCTACCCGCCGGAGTTCGTCACGCCGGTGGTCGCAGCGGCGCAGACAGGGCGTTGTGTAGACGTCGGCCATCTGTGGCTGGATGGCCATGACCCGGTGGAGCATCTGCTGGCCGCCTGGCCGCGGCTGCGCGTCATCCATCTGCACGGGGTAAGCGGCGACCGCACACAGCACAATCGCGACCACCGTTCCGTGGCCTTGACCGCGCCGGACAGGCTGGACGAGATCATTCACCTCCTGCTGCAACGCAGCTACACCGGCGTGCTGACGTTGGAGATTTTTGGCGAGGCGGACTTCTGGTCGTCGTTGCACGCGCTGGAAGCCAGCATTCGCCGCTGCCGAGGAGAGTAAGGAAAGACAATGAGTCGACAATTGACGCTGATTCTGGGCGGGGCGCGCAGCGGCAAGAGCACCTACGCCGAACAACAGGCGGCTGCCACGGGCGGCGGTGTGCTCTATGCCGCCACCGCCGAGGCGTGGGATGAGGAGATGCGCCAACGCATCGCCGCACATCGCGCGCAACGCCCGCCGGCCTGGCGCACCGTCGAGGCGCGGCGGCGCCTAGGGGCTGCCATCGCCGCCGCGCTGACCCCCGACATCACGTGCGTACTCGTCGATTGCATCACGCTGCTCGCCAGCAACGTGATCATTGCCCTGCCGGAAGGCAGCGACGAACGCACAGCGTCGGCCGCATTGGACGCCGAGATCGACGGGCTGCTGGCGGCCTATCAGCAGAGTGGCGCGGCCTGGTGCATCGTCTCCAACGAAGTGGGGCTGGGCATCGTGCCGGCGTATCCCCTCGGTCGCGTCTACCGGGATGCGTTGGGGCGCGCCAATCAGCGGCTGGCCGCGGCCGCGGATCGTGTGCTGTTGATGGTCGCCGGCCTGCCGATGACGGTAAAATAGCGCTCTGGCCGGCAGATTTGCTGGCATATTTGACAGTGCACAGCGCGTCAACCATAATGCCTAATTGAAATTGCGTCTCAATTGCTGGAAAGGATGTAGGTTGTCAGATCAAAAGCGCTCAGCATTGCACCACCCAGCCCTGCACGACGCCTCGCTGCCCGCCATCGAGTTGGAGAATGTCAGCGTACGCTACGACCAGACGATCGCGCTGGAGCAGATCACGCTGCGGCTGAACCGCGGGGATCGCGTGGCGGTGGTCGGGCCCAATGGCGCCGGCAAGAGCACGCTCTTTCACGTGATCGCCGGCGTCGTGCGGCCCACGGAGGGTCAGGTGCGCATCTATGGCAGCGGCCCGGGCGGACACATCTGCGTGGGTTACGTGCCGCAGCGCAAGGTGATCGACTGGGACTTTCCGGTCACGGTGACGGATGTGGTGATGATGGGGCGCGTGGGCAAGATGGGCTTCTTGCGCTGGCCGGCGCGTCGCGACCGCGCCGCCGTGCGCGCGGCGCTGGACGAAGTTGGGATGAGCGCCTTTGCCGACCGGCAGATCGGCGAACTCTCCGGCGGGCAGCAGCAGCGCGTCTTTCTGGCGCGCGTGCTGGCGCAGGAAGCCGAGTTGCTGCTGATGGACGAACCGCTGACCGGGTTGGACATGCCAAGCCAGGAGGCGATCCTCGCTTTGATCGACCGCATCCAGCAACAGGGCGTCACGGTGATGGTGGCCTCGCACGATTTGAATCAGGCGGGCGAGCAGTTCCCCACCCTGTTGCTGCTCAACCGGCGTCTGGTCGCCTTTGGCCCGCCCGATCAGGTGTTGACCACGCCGAACTTACTGGCAGCCTACGGTGGTCACATGCACGTCGTGCACACCGGAGAGGGCGACATGTTGCTGGCGGACACTTGCTGCAGCGAGGGTGCAGAACTATTGACGCCCTCGTTGACGCACACCACGGCGCCGGTGGTGCAGCCCGTCCCGCAGGAGACAGTCGAAGGAATGCGACCGCCGCGCTAGTCCAGGTGGGCGTAATTCTGCCCGTAGATTTGGTAGGGACAGGCCCCCGTGCCTGTCCGGCTTCCGGGCGCACACGGGGGTGCGCCCCTACCAGGCAACCAATGAGGTATTTCAGCCCGTGTGTACTAGAAATGTGTGATGCGTAAAAACGTGATGCGTAAAAAACGTAATACGTAACTTGTAACGCATGGCACATTACGCATTACGCATCACGTTTTGCGCATCACGCATCACCCAAAGGACGCTATGGATTTTTTGCAGGCCGTTGCCGAACCGCTCAGTTATCCTTTTATGGTGCGCGCACTCTTGGCCGCGATCATGGTGGGCGTTCTTTGCCCGGTGGTCGGCGCCTACATGGTGCTCAAGGGCATGTCTTTTTTTGGGGATGCGCTGGCGCACGCGATCCTGCCGGGCATTGTCATCACATTTCTGGTGGGGTGGCCGCTTGCCGTCGGCGCGCTGGCGTCGGCGCTGATCGCCGTGCTGCTGATCGGCGTCATCAGCCAGCGCAGCGCGTTGCAGGAGGATACGGCCATCGGCATTGTCTTTGCCGGTGCGTTTGCGCTGGGCGTCGCCCTGTTGAGCACGGTCAGCAGCTTTGCGGTCGACCTGACGCACATTCTGTTTGGCGATGTGCTGGGCGTATCGTCAGCGGATCTGTGGGTGATGCTGGCGTTGGGCGTGGTCGTGCTGGGCGTGATCGCGTTGTTTTACAAGGAGTTTCTGGTGCTTACCTTCGACCCGATGCTTGCCCTCGTGCTGCGGCTGCCGGCGACAGCCCTGCGTTATCTGCTGCTGAGCATGATTGCGCTCACGGTCGTGACTTCCTTGCAGACGGTTGGCATCTCGCTGGTGCTCGCTATGCTGGTGACGCCGGCCGCCACCGCGCGCATGTTGACGCGGCGGCTGCCGGCTATGATGGCGCTGGCGGCCGCGTTGGGGGTTGTCGCAAACGTCATCGGCCTGTATGTCAGCTACTACTGGAACGTCGCCTCCGGCCCGATGATGGTGCTGGTTTCCACTTTGCTCTTTGGGCTGGTTTTCCTCTTTGCGCCAGGCCGCGGTATGATCTGGCGCATGATGCAGGCGGCTGCGGCGCCGAGCCAGACGCCGGCCGATCCTCCGGCCGCCTTCCGGTGAGGGCGCGCCGGTTCTGAAACCCACGCACTCTCCATTGCCATCGCAAAGCTGATTGATGCAACCAACACGAGGGCTGTCTATGTCTATCAAACCAGACCACTGGATCCGGCGCATGGCGCTGGAGCACGCCATGATCGAGCCGTTCGTGGAAGGACAGGTGCGGTCAGGCGTCGTCTCGTACGGCCTGAGCAGCTTTGGCTACGACATCCGCGTGGCCGACGAATTTCGCATCTTTACGCCTGCGACCGGCCAACTCAGTGTTATCGACCCCAAAGCCATCGACGACCGCGCCATGTTCCCCTACCGGGGCGACATCTGCATTGTACCGCCCAATAGTTTTGCGCTGGCGCGCACCGTCGAGTACTTTCGCGTCCCGCGCAATGTGCTGACGATCTGTCTGGGCAAAAGCACCTATGCGCGCTGTGGCATCATCGTCAACGTGACGCCATTTGAGCCTGAGTGGGAAGGCCACGTCACGATCGAGATCAGCAACACGACGCCGCTGCCCGCCAAGATCTACGCCAATGAAGGCATCGCCCAGGTGATCTTTTTTGAGGGAGAGGAGCCGGAGATATCCTACGCCGACCGCAAGGGGAAATACCAGGGGCAGCACGGCATCACGTTGCCGCGGCTTTGAATGCGTTGATGGGGCGCATCGGGCTGCTCGTTGACGGATTACGTCGGGCTGGTAGCCCAACCTACGATAGCCACTACGTGATAGCCACAACACGCCGGGTTGCTCGTTGACGGATTGCGTCGGGCTGATAGCCCGACCTACGATAGCCACTACGTGATAGCCACAACACGCCGGGTTGCTCGTTGACGGATTGCGTCGGGCTGGTAGCCCGACCTACGATAGCCACTACGTGATAGTCACAACACGCCGGGTTGCTCGTTGACGGATTGCGTCGGGCTGGTAGCCCAACCTACGATAGCCACTACGTGATAGCCACAACACGTCGGGTTGCTCGTTGACGGATTGCGTCGGGCTGGTAGCCCGACCTACGTGATAGCCACAACACGTCGGGTTGCTCGTTGACGGATTGCGTCGGGCTGGTAGCCCAACCTACAATAGCCACAACACGCCGGGCTGCTCGTTGATGGATTGCGTCGGGCTGGTAGCCCGACCTACTGAGCTATTGAGCGAGGCGTGCTTGAAGTGAGCCTGGCGAGCAGCGGAACGTGAGGATTTCGCCATCGACCACGTAGGGAGTTTCCAGCGTGGTATAGTTTGACCAGGAGAGAACATCGGAGAGCAGCCAGCGTTTGCCGTCGAGGTCGAGCGAGTAAGGATGTCCCCACAAGACGGTGGCGCGCATAAAGTTGAAGATACGGCGCGCGGACCATGCGGTGGAAACGACGAAATCGTCGGCGTGAGGCCAGGACTGATAGCTGCCGCCCGGCGCCTGTTTGCGGTACGGCAACTCCCCTCCCATCACATGTTGCAACACATCCACCAGGACGCGGCCGCCGGCGTGCGCCATCAAGCGCGTGGCATCGTGCTCTGAGATGCCGTCGGCAAGCGGCGCCAGGCGCTGCGCGGCAATGGCGCCGGTGTCGAACTGGGCATCGACCCAGTGCACGGTCACGCCTGTGCGCTGCTCACCCGCGCGAAATTGCCAGAAAAGAGGGGCCGGCCCGCGATAGGCAGGCAGCAGCGACGGGTGCACGTTGAGAAAGCCATGGCGCGGCACCGCAAGCAGCGACTCCGGCACCAGCCGTGGAAAGCAAGCGACAACGCCCAGCGACGGCGCCAGCGATCTGAGAATACGCGCTGTCTCGACGGCTTTGATGCGTTTGACGCCATAAAGAGGAATGGCGTGCTGCCAGGTGAGCGTGAGCACGCTTTCCTGTGAAAACGTAGAAAGCATCTGCACCGAATTCGGGTCATTTTCAGCAATGGCGACATTGGGAGGCAGGAGTGGCTTGATCGTCGTATTTTCAGCAAGCCCAGGCAAATTCTGACCGGCCAGCCAAACCGCGGCAATCTTGACGCGCGCTGTAATCAAGGATTCCAGGATGATCCGAGTATATTCACAGTCCGATCCAAAAAAGACGATTTCAAAGGCCATGAGTCAGATTTTTCGCATGTCACGCGCCGCAATGATGTTTACACCCGTGCCCAGTATATCAGACACGATTATATCACCCATTGCCACTGGTGCGGAGACGCGCACCGAGCGCAACGCACGACAGATCGCGATGCCTTTGCCTTTGGGCGCTGCGATCTCAGAACGCACGGGCAGGCGTCGCCAGCGCGCCTGGTCGATAGCGACGGTGGTCGTTACGATCCGGCGGGGATCGGTGTGCTCCTGGAGCGCATATTCGCGGCCACGGCGGCAAGAAAAGCCACGCACCTCAACGATGGCGTGGCTCTCGATATCTTCATCCACTTCGAGCCGGCAGCCCATCGGACAGCCAATGCACAGATAGTGTTCTGTAAGTCGTTGCGTCATATCAGCAGTTCCTCTCCGCCAACATCCTCGTCCATTGCTTCTTCGCTCGCTACCACGTCGATGCGCAGCATATCGCCATGAAAATGCTGCAAGATCGCAGGCCGCAGTTTCAAGTTGACCATTTCCGCGGGAAAGACATAGCGCAGCTTTCTGGCGTAGACTATTTTCCCGGATGGCTCCACCAGCCGCAAGGTGCATGTTCCCAACTGCCGACGCGTGCGTAAGTACACAATATGGTCGCGTTCCGTCGATATGGTGTGCGGCACACAATAAGCGACGTTCTTGCCCGGTTGCAAACGAACATTGTCGGGGCGCGGCAAGGTTCCGGCCACATATTGACCCGCACTATAGCCGGCCAATGCCGCTTCCGCGCTGACGAAATCAACAATGTCATGGATGTGGACGACATTTCCACAAGCAAAAACGCCGTCTCGTGTGCATTCCATTGTGCTAGTGACCAGCGGGCCGCGCGTGACCGGGTCGAGACGCAGCCGCATCTGCTGCGAAAGCTCGTTTTCCGGGATCAGCCCAATCGATACAAGCACCGTGTCGCCGCGATCTGCCACGCTTGGTCGATCAAGGGTCGAAACGAGGCGTCGACGGGCGCTACGGTCACTTGATTGACACGGTGGTCGCCATGAATTTCGACGATGGTCGTGGATAGATGCAACGGGATGTCGAAGTCCTGCAAGCATTGCACGATGTTGCGATTGAGACCATTGGCGTGAGGCATCAACTCGAAGACGCCGACCACCTCGATATCTTCGAGGATCAAGCGCCGCGCCATGATTAAACCGATGTCACCGGACCCCAGAATGACAGCGCGGGCGCCTGGCAACAGCCCGTAGAGGTTGATCAGACGCTGCGCCAATCCAGCCGTGAAGATGCCCGCCGGACGCGTGCCTGGAATGCGCACCGCGGCGCGCGCGTCCGTTCGCGCGCGCCCATGGCCAACACGACCGCGCGCGTATCCAGCAACGAGATGCCATCCGTGGTGGTCAATAATTTGACGCGCCGTTGTTCATCGATATCCAGCACATAGGCATCGGTCACGACATCGATATCGTGCTCCAGCGTCTGCATCAGCGCACGCTGCGCGTATTCAGGCCCGGTCAGCGCCTCGCCAAAGCGATGCAGGCCAAAGCCGCTGTGGATGCACTGCAACAGGATGCCTCCTGCCTCTGCTTCGCGATCGACGACCAATATCTTTGCGGCGCCGGCAGCCTGCGCGGCGACGGCCGCTTCGAGGCCAGCCGGGCCGCCGCCTACCACCACGACATCATAACTGCCACGCAAGTGACGCGAACTGGATGTGATCATGGTTCATCCTCTCTCGCCGCGCGCACCAGCCAGGAACCAGGGCCGCGCTTCGTGACATCGTTCATCGCACGGCCATGCGCCTTGGCCAGCAGCTCCATACAGCGGATCGCGCAGAAGCCACCCTGGCAGCGTCCCATGCCGGCGCGCGTGCGAAACTTGATCCCATCCAACGTGGTAGCGCCATGCGCGATGGCGTCGAGCACCTCGCCTTCGGTGACGTATTCACAGCGGCATACGATACGTCGATAGCGAGGATCACGCAGTGTAAGTGCGATCTGTTCCTGCGTGGAAAGCGCCGCAAAATGGACGGGGCGTGGCAAGTTTGCGACAAAATCGTCGCGCAGCGTCAATTCCAGCCCCTCATCGCGCAATACATTGACAAGCAGGCGAGCAATGGCGGGCGCGGCGGTCAGCCCAGGCGATTGGATGCCCGCGGCATTGATAAAGCCGCGCTTGGAGGTCGGGCCAATGATAAAGTCTTCGCCGGTCGCCGACGCGCGCAAACCGGCAAACTGAGCGATGACGTCCTTCTCACTGATGCCCGACGCCAATTCACCGACCGCTTTGAAGACTGCCTGTGCACCGGCGTCGCTGGTGCGCAAATCGTCCCGGTCGGGCGTGTCCTCCGCGGTGGGGCCAACCATCAGGGCGCCGTCACAGGTTGGAATAATGAGGATGCCCTTGGACACGGGAGACGGACAGGGGAAGATGACATGTTTGACCAGTCCCTGGAGTCGCCGGTCGAGCAGGTATTCCTCGCCTTTACGCGGGTGGATCGTGAAGGTGCGCACCCCTGCCAGGGCGGCGATCTGGTCGGCATAGAGCCCAGCCGCGTTGATGACAAATCGGCTCGTTAGACGGGCGCTTGGTGTGACGACCTCCCACCCGTCGCCATTTTGTTGCAGGCGCTGGACAGGAAAACCGGTCAATAAGTTCAGCCCATTGCGCACAGCGTTTTCCACCAGCGCAAAGCATGCCTCATACGGGTTGACGACGCCCGTAGTGGGTGCGTAGACCGCAGCAAGAATGGCTGGCGAGAGTGCGGGTTCTTCGTCCTGAATGCGCGCCGGCTCCCAGCGCTCGACGCCGGATACGCCCTTCACGCGCGCATGATGGAGCAGCTTGTCGAGGACAGGGAGCTGGTCGTCGTGCAGGGCAACGGTTAACTCGCCAACTCGCTTAAAGCCAAACCCCAGTTCTTGCGCCAGAACTTCCCATAGTTGATTGCCCTCCCATTCGAGGCGCCCCTTGAGCATCTCCGGCGCAGCATGATGCCCGCCGTGAATAATGCCGCTGTTTGCCTTTGTCGCGCCGAAGCCGACCTCGACTTCCTTTTCGCAGAGGGCCACATTGAGTCGAAAGCGGGTCAGTTCCCGTGCGAGGGCGCAGCCGACAATCCCGCCACCGATAATGAGCACATCGTAGATCATAGGGAGACGCACCTTTCGGGTAGAAACCGATCGTGATTCCCGTTAATCGTCCATGGTTTTATTGTCGCGCTCAGGGAAGGGAGTCTCAACGGTCAGATAGCCAGGTTTGGAGGGTCAAACCTGGATCGCGGACGTCCCGTCCGCCTTCGGGTGCGGACGGGACGTCCGCGATCCGGCAGAGAGTCAGCCAGCCAGATATTTTTCGAGCCACGTCAACAGGCGTTGCCAAGCGTCGTCGGCGGCTTCGGGTCGATAGCTATTGCGCGTATCGTTGAAGAAGGCATGGGGCGCGCCTTCATAAATTTGAATCTCGTTTTCGATGCCAGCGGCGGTTAACGCTTCGCCCATGGCGCGCACCTGCTCCACTGGGATGCCGCTGTCGTCGGCGCCATAGAAGCCGAGCACAGGCGCCTTGACGCCCGTGGCTTGTTGGGGCGTCAGCGGCGAACCATAGAAAGGAACCGCCACCGCCAGCTTGTCATTGGCGAGGGCTGTCATCAACACCAGACCGCCACCCATACAGAAGCCGACGATGCCCACCTTGTCGCCGCGCACAAAATCCTGCGCCAGGAGGTGGTCAACGGCGCTGCCAATCTCGTCCACGGCCGCGGGCATGTCAAGTTCCATGACCAGTTTGCGCGCCTCGTCCGGCTCCGTCGCCACCTGCCCTTTATAGAGATCAGGCGCCAACGCGACATAGCCTTCGTTGGCAAGACGGCGGGTTACATCCATGATGTGTTCATTGAGTCCCCACCATTCCTGCAAAACAATCACCGCGGGCCAGGGGCCGCCTCCTTCAGGGTGCGCCCAATAGCCGGTCAGCGTTTCCCCATCAGGGCCAGGATATTCAACTATACCCGCCACCAAGCCTGATGCGGTAGTCAGGTTGGTGTCCGGCGAACCAACGCCCTCGCCTGTGGGGAGAGCCTCGGTCACAGGGCGCGGCGCGCTGCTGATGGGCTGGCAGGCAGCGAGGAGCAGGCTTGCCGCGGACGCGCCACCGACCACTGCGGTGGCGCGCTGCAGAAAGGTGCGGCGATTGATCTCACCGACCTGAAACGAACGAACGAGTTGCATGACGTAGATGCGATCCATCAGTTTCTCCTTTGCGAACGATGCCGTGTGCGTATCTGAGATATTCGCGCAATGGCGTTATTTTTGGAGCGGGGAGCCAAACCCAGATAGTTCAATATCGAAGTATAGTTTGCCATGCTGGAAAATAGCCGGATGTAAGGAATACTGCGAAGCGCCAATGGCATCCCGTCAATATCGCAAAGCCGCAATCAGCCAACAATCCGATCTGGCAGCACAGGGGGTGACGCCCTCAGCTCGCTGCGCAGCACCGCTTGATACGCCGCGATGCGTTCCCGGCGCAGCGCCGGCTTATGCCCCAGCCACAGCTTGGCCCGCTCCACCCAGAGCTGCGTGCGGTATTCGAGCAGCAGATAGCGGCGCAGCGCCTCCCCCCAGCGCGGGCCAAACCACTTGCGCCAGTAGCGCACCTTGCTGGTGTTGAAGCGGATGTGGCGCTGCGTGGAGACCTGCTCGCTGCTCTTGCCTTCGTGGTGGATGACGAGGGCGGCCGGTTCGTAGACGACGCGCCAGCCGGCCAGCTTGACGCGGCGGCAAAGATCCAGCTCCTCGCTGTACATGAAGAAGCCTTCGTCGAAGGGGCCGTCGGGCGTGGCGACCGCATCCAACGCCTCACGCCGGCAGAGCAGCGCCGCACCGACCAGCCAGTCGACCTCGGCGCGTTGGCCGGCGGGCAGATTCGCCATCAACAGCGCTCGCGCCCACGGATTCGACGGCCAAGCGCGCCCCAGCCACGTGCTCTCGAAGAAGCCGGTCAGCCGCGTGGGAAAGCGCCGCGCGCTCGGCTGCGGCGAGCCGTCGGCGTAGCGCAACTGGGGGCCGATGACGCCGAGGGTAGGGTCGGCGGCGCAGTGTAGAGGGGAGAAGGGGGATTGGGAGATTGGGGGATTGGGAGGTTGGAGATTAGAGATTGGAGATTGTGCTGAAGCTGTCTCCCTGTCTCCCCCTCTCCTTGTCTCCCCCGCCGCCAACTCTGCGTCTGGGTTGAGGAAATAAACAAACCGCCCGCGGCTGGCCGCGTAGCCGCGGTTGTTGCCGCCGGTGAAGCCCAGGTTGCGAGCGCTGGCGATGACCTGCACCCACGGGAAATGCGTCGCCAGCAACGCCGGCGTGTCGTCATGGCTGGCGTTGTCGACGACGATGACTTCGAGGGTGCAGGGAGTGAAGGATTGGGAGATTGAGAGATTGGAGATTAAAAATTGTGCTGAAGCTGTCTCCTCTTCTCCTTGTCTCCCCCTCTCCTTGTCTCCTTGTCCCCTTGTCTCCCCCTCTCCTTGTCTGTTTCCCGGAAAGACGCGCCCCTCTGAGCGCGCCGGTTCGCTGGCGCGCTCAATAGAAAGAAGACACTGGCGCAGCAGCGGCCAGACATTCCAAGAGACGATAACGATGGAGAGATCCACAGGTGGTTGTTGGTGCATGAACTTCATTGTAGCGCAAGCATCAGCGGTTTTGACAGCAGCGTGGGGCTGTGATAGCCTTTTTGAATGCCTTTTGTCGAGGGTGTTGTGACGGCAAGAGGAGAAGTGAATCGGGGCAAGTGCGCCCCGGCAACCCGCTGGAGTCCCGGTTTTCGGTTGCACAGGGATGAATTAAACTTGATGCTCAGGGTTGTGAGCAAAGGGTGCGATTTATCGCATGTGTTGAATCGAATCTGCCAGGCGGGGAAGCGTAGAGAATTGATGCCCTCCTGGCTGTGGCCGGAGGGCATTTTTGTGTTATAGGCCGCTCTGGCGATGAAACGAGGATAAGCAGCATGGCACGCGCAACGCGCACCGTCTTTTGGGAAAATCACAAGGTGATGCTGATCGACCAGCGACTGCTGCCCGGTCAGTTTGTCGTCACCGGCTTCGATAGCGTCGCAACCGTGGCTGCCGCGATTCGGGATATGGTCGTGCGCGGCGCGCCGGCGATCGGGGCCACGGGTGCATACGGCATGGCGCTGGCGGCTCACGTCAGCCCGGCCACCGACCGGGATGGCCTGCTCCGCGATCTGCGCGAGGCCAAAGCGATGCTCGACGCGGCTCGCCCCACCGCGGTCAACCTGAGCTGGGCGACAGCGCGTATGGTGGAACTGGCTGAACACACGGCGCCCTCCAATGACGACGGCCTGCGCCGCGCGCTGCTCGCTGAGGCGGACGCCATCGCCGACGAGGATGTGGCGATCAACCGGCGCATGGGTTTCTACGGCGCCGAGTTGATCCAGGACGGCGCCAACGTGCTGCATCACTGCAATACCGGTGCGCTGGCGACGGTGGATTTCGGCACGGCGCTGGGCGTCATCTACGCGTGCGCGGAACAGGGCAAGCGCATCCACGTTTGGGTGGACGAGACGCGGCCGCGCCTGCAAGGCGCGCGGCTGACCGCGTGGGAATTGATGCGCGCCGGCATCCCCATGCATCTGATCGCCGACAACGCGGCCGGCCATCTGATGCGCACCGGCCAGGTGGACGCCGTGATCTTTGGCGCGGACCGCGTGGCGGCCAACGGCGATGTCGCCAACAAGATCGGCACCTACAAGCTGGCCGTGGTCGCGCGGGAAAACGCAATCCCGGTCTATGCGGTCGCGCCGACGAGCACGGTCGATCTCGATGTGGCCGACGGCGACCAGATTCCCATCGAGGAGCGCGGGGCTGAGGAGGTGACGCACATCGACGGCGTCGTCATTGCACCACTCGGCGCGCCGGTTTATAACCCGGCCTTTGACGTGACGCCGCACCGCTATCTGACGGCGATTGTAACGGAGGAAGGCGTTTGTTACCCGCCCTTCGATGCAAGCCTCCGCCGCGCCAAAGTCACCGCCGAAGCGCGCGTGCACGAAAATCGGTTGCAGAGAGACAAGAAACTATAGAACGCGGATGACGCGGATCGAACGGATCGGCGCGGATTTTTTAAGACGAAAACGATCTGCGTTTATCTGCCAAATCCGCGCCATCCGCGTTCTATTTTGCAGTTTTCGAGAGTGAGCTATGAATCAATTACGCAGTATCTGTGTGTACTGTGGGTCGAGTATGGGCGGCAAGGATGTCTATCGCCATGCCGCGGAGATGATGGGGCGCGAGCTGGTCAGTCGCTGGTTGCGCCTGGTTTACGGCGCGGGCAGCGTAGGGTTGATGAACGTGCTAAGCGCACGGTGCACGAGCGCGGCGGCGAAGTGCTGGGCATCATCCCAGACATCTTGGCCCCGCGCGAGGTCGCCGGAGATCCCATCGGGGAGACGATCGTCGTCGAGAATATGCACGAACGCAAGGCGCTGATGGCTAGCGAAGCCGACGCCTTTATCGCCATGCCTGGTGGCTACGGCACGCTGGATGAACTCTTCGAGACGATCACCTGGGGGCAGATCGGCATCCAACGCAAGCCGATCGGGTTGTTCAACGTCAACGGCTACTTCGACCACTTGCTGGCGTGGATCGACGGGGCCGTCAAGGAAGGGTTTATCCGCCCACAGCATCGGCAGTTATTCATTGTCAGCGACGACGCCTCGCTTCTGCTGGAAAAGCTGGCCTTTCACGAACCGCCGCCAGGGTTTGTCAAGCTGCCAGGGAATGGCGAGAAGTTTGGATGAGACTGGGAAATAGAGATTAGAGATTGGAGATTAGGAGATTAAAACAATCGCCAAGTCACGCAATCTCTACTTTCCAATCTCCAATCTCCACAAGGAGAAATTATGTCATTTGTCATCACCGGTTCCGTCGCCTACGACTACCTGATGTTCTATCCGGGGCTCTATCGCGAGCAGATACTGCCCGATCAGCTCGACAAGATCAGCCTGAGCTTTCTGGCCGAATCGATGCGCAAGGAGCGTGGCGGCGTGGCGGCCAATATCGCTTACACGATGAAGCTGCTGGGCGCCGACCCGATCGTCTTTGCCACGGTCGGGCAGGATTTTGGCGACTATCGGCGCTGGATGGAGGAGAACGGTCTGCGCACCGACCATATCGTCGAGATCCCGGAAGAGTTCACCGCCTCCTTTTTTGTGGGCAGCGACCAGGAACAGAACCAGATCGCCATCTTTTACACTGGCGCCATGGCTCATGCACGCCACTACAGCCTTGAGGCGCGCGGCCTCTTCGACGCCCAAGTGGTCGTGATCAGCCCGAATGATCCGGGCGCCATGCTGCATTACGCCCAGGAATGCCGGCGGCTGGGCATTCCCTATGCCTATGACCCCAGCCAGCAGCTTGCCCGGCTCAGCGGTGAGGAGCTTGCCGAGAGCATCCCCGGCGCCACCTATCTGCTCTGCAACGAGTACGAATTGGGGATGATTCTCAACAAGACTGGTTGGACGCACGACGATCTGCGCAGCAAAGTTGCCGTGTTGATCAACACGTTGGGCAAGGAAGGCAGCCGCATCTACATTGACGGGCTGGCAATCGACGTGCCCGCGGCGCGCGTCGACAAATCCATCGACCCGACCGGCGCGGGCGACGCCTACCGCGGCGGACTCTTTGCGCAGTGTTGGCCGGGTTGCCGTGGGATGTGGCCGGGCGCGGGCCGCGCTGTGTGGCGCCTACGCGCTGGAACAGCGCGGCACCACGGCGCACCACTTCACGCGCGCCGAGTTTGCCGCGCGCTATGCCGCCAACTTCGGGACGGAGCGGCGTCTCGACCACCTGTTTGGCGCGCTCGGAGCCGCACCAGTCGATGGACTGGCCGGGGCTGAATGAGTGTGAACCCTGCTCCCGGTCTGGTCGCTGCGCTGTTGGCGGATGACCCGGTTTGGTCGGCTTATGCGCTGGCCGATTTGCAGCCGAAGATGGCGCCCTATTGTCGCTGGTATGTTCATGCCAACGACGCCGCGCACGCGGTGGTCTTGATCTTCGATGGGCTGAAGCCGCCGATTCTTTTTGCTGAGGGCGACGCAGCCGCATTGACAGCCGCGCTGTCGGATGTAGCGCTGTCCGGTGCGGCGCTGCCGGCGCAGGTCTATCTCAACGTGCGCGAGGAACATGCCGCGGCATTGGCGCGCTGGTATGACCATCACGACCGGCGTCCTATGTGGCGCATGGTGTTGGGAGAGGCGAGGGGCGAGTTGCGAGGGGCGACGTATAACGAGGCAGTCTTTAACACGGAGGCGCAAAGTCGTAAAGAGGAAGAAGAGGAAAACCCTTCGCGATCTTCTCTCCGCGCATCTCTGCATCTCCGCGCCTCTGCGTCAAAATCTTCTCTGCCTCTGCGCAGGTTGACGAGCGCGGATGTAGGGCGTGTGGCTACACTCCTTCAATATGGTGGGACATTCACGCCTGACGCGTTTGCCGAGCATCAGGTCGAGTTGGGCGTCTTCTACGGCGTCGAAGATGAGCGTGGCGAATTGGCTGCCGTCGGCGGCACGCACATCGTGGACTACACCGCGCGCATCGCCGCGGTCGGCAACATGTACACGCGTCCGGACTGCCGCGGGCAGGGTTACGCCAGTGCGGTGCTAGCGGCGATCGTAACCGCGCTGCAAGACGCCGGCGTGGCGACCATCGTGCTCAATGTGGATCAACGCAACACGGCAGCGCGCCGCATTTACGAGCGTTTCGGCTTCGTCGTCCACTGCCCCTACATCGAGGGCGTGGCAACAGCAGTAGCCTGAGCGTATTGGCAGAGATGTGTTTTCCACTGTACGGGCATGACTGGTCACGCCTGTATGGTGATCATCGATACGTTGGAAAGGATAGCGATCGCGGCGCGAGAATGCAATGGTGCGCCTCCCTGTAACCCTTTGCGTTTTGGCGTCGTTATAGCTACGCTTAAGTTTTTATGGAGAAACTGAATGACAACCGCAACCAAAGAACGACAATATGACATTGCCGACATCAACCTGGCCGAACGCGGACGCTTCCGCATGCAGTGGGCCGCCAAGGAGATGCCGGTGCTCGATCTGATCGAAGAACGCTTCAAAAAGGAGCAGCCCTTCAAAGGCGTCCGCATGGCCGGCGCCATGCACGTGACCTCCGAGACGGCCAACCTCATGCGCATCCTGCTCGCCGGCGGCGCCGAAGTCGCCCTGTGCGCCACCAACCCGCTGAGCACGCAGGACGACATTGCCGCTGCGTTGGTAGCCTACTATGAGATGCCGGTATATGCGATTAAGGGCGAATCCGTAGAGCAGTACAATAGCCATCTCAACAGCGTGCTCGACGTCAAGCCCAACATCACCATGGACGACGGTATGGACCTCGTCGCGATGCTCCACACGCAGCGCGACAACCTGCTTCCCGACGTCGTCGGCGGCACCGAAGAGACCACCACCGGCGTCGTCCGCCTGCGGGCCATGGCCGCCGCCGGCGCGCTCAAGTTCCCGGTGATTGCCGTGAACGACGCGCAGACCAAGCACTTCTTTGACAACCGCTACGGCACGGGCCAGAGCACGATCGACGGCATCATTCGCGCAACCAACGTGCTGCTAGCGGGCAAGAACTTTGTCGTCGGCGGCTACGGCTGGTGCAGCAAGGGGATCGCGATGCGCGCCAAAGGCATGGGCGCCAATGTGATCGTCACCGAAATCGACCCGCTGCGGCCTCGAAGCGGTGATGGACGGCTTCCGCGTCATGCCCATGGCGGAGGCGGCAAAGGTCGGTCATATCTTCTGCAGCGCCACCGGCGACATCCACGTCATCGACATGAACCACATCGCGCAGATGCGCGACGGCGCCATCCTCGCCAACAGCGGCCACTTCGATGTCGAAATCAACATGAAGGAACTCACCGCGCTGGCGACCAAGATCACGCGCGTGCGCGACTTCCTCGACGAATACACGCTGGACGACGGTCGCCGTCTCTACGTGGCGGGCGAAGGGCGGCTGGTGAATCTGGCCGCGGCCGAAGGTCACCCCAGCGCCGTGATGGACATGAGCTTTGCCAACCAGGCGCTGGCGGCCGAGTACATGCTCCAGCACGGCAGCGAACTGAAAGGCGAGGTTTACGACGTGCCGGTTGATATCGACCAGGAAATCGCTCGCCTCAAGCTCGAGGCCATGGGCGTCGAGATCGACACCTGACGACCGAACAATCAGCCTATTTCAAGCGAGTGGAGCCTGGGCACCGGGCACTAGGAGGCGGATGAGGGAGGGGAGGGCGGCCCTTCATCACCTAATACTAATGAGAGACAACTTATGAATACCTTCATGACCTCGGAAAGCCTGCTCTTCACCAGCGAATCGGTGACAGAGGGGCATCCGGACAAGATGTGCGACCAGATCAGCGATGCGGTGCTCGACGCGATCATGGCGCAGGACCCCGATGGCCCGCGTCGCGTGCGAGACCGCGATCAAGACCGGGTTCGTGATGTGCCTGGGCGAGATCACGACTACGGCTTTTGTGAACTTTGACGATTTGGTGCGCCAGGTTGTCAAGGATATTGGCTTCGACAGCAGCGAGAAGGGCTTCGACGGCAACACCTGCGGCGTGCAGATTGCCATTGCCTCGCAAAGCCCCGACATTGCGCTGGGCGTCGACCATTGGCGCAGGAGCAAGACCGGCGAGATGGCAGCAGATGACGCGATCGGCCGTCGGCGCGGGCGACCAGGGCATGATGTTCGGCTTCGCCTGCGACGAGACGCCCACGCTCATGCCCATGCCCATCTATCTGGCGCACAAACTCGCGCTCCAGTTGACCGAAGTGCGCAAGTCGGGCAAGTTGCCCTGGCTGCGCCCCGACGGCAAGACCCAGGTCACTGTGGAATACGCGCACGGCAAGCCCAAGCGGATTCACACGGTGCTCATCAGCACGCAGCACGCCCGGAGATCAGCCAGCAGGAAATCCGCGAGGCGCTGATCGAGCACGTCATCGAGCCCGTCCTGCCTGCGGACCTGGTCGACAAGACGACGCGATCATCTTCACCAACCCGACCGGTCGTTTTGTCGTCGGTGGGCCGATGGGCGACGCCGGCCTCACCGGGCGCAAGATCATCGTCGACACCTACGGCGGCATGGGACGGCACGGTGGCGGCGCCTTCTCCGGCAAGGATTGCACCAAGGTCGACCGCAGCGCGGCCTATGCCGCACGCTGGGTCGCCAAAAACATCGTGGCGGCAGGGCTGGCCACGCGCTGCGAACTCCAGCTTGCCTATGCCATCGGCGTGGCGCACCCGCTCAGCATCAACGTGGAGACCTTTGGCACCGGCAAAATTGCGGATGAGAAGATCGCCAGGTTGATCGAGGAGACCTTCGACCTGCGTCCGGGCGCGATCATCCGCGACCTGAACCTGCGCCGCCCCATCTATCGGCAGACCGCGGCCTACGGTCACTTCGGCCGCGACGATGTGCAACTGCCCTGGGAAGAAACCAACCGCGCGGTTGCGTTGCGCATGGCCGCCGGGCTGGGCGAGCTTGTGGTCGCCTGAAATCTGATTTGACGCAGAGGCGCGGAGTTGCAAAGAAAGCATAGAGAGAAATCTATTTTGAAGGGATTTGTTTCTCTGACCTCTGCGGAACTCCACGTCTCTGTATCATATGTACTTCAAGTTGGGGACGCCGGGCACGTTTCCCGCCGCAACCGTGAAGTACATAGTCTGTATCTCGCGTCTTGAGCACATCTCAATATTGTTGTATAATTTCAAGGTAGGACAGGATGCAGGGTGGAATTCTCGATTGAGCTGTACGAAGCCTCTGACGGCCAGCCGGTAGTGGAGGAAGAAATGGACGAGTTACAGCAACAAAATCCTGCCCTTCACGCCTTGTTGGTGGCTGGCCTTAACAAGTTGCGGCGGCGGGATTATCACCGACCGCCGTTGTGCGAACCACTCGGCGATGGGTTGTTTGAAGTGCGCGTGGGGCGCAAAGACATTGCCAGAGGCGTATGGTTTTACCTGCAAGGACAACGAATCGTGATCGTGCGCTGTTTCGTCAAGAAAACGCAAAAAACACCTGAAAAAGAGCTCGCCGTAGCCCGCGAACGCAGAGCAGAATATGAAAGGCGTCATTCCCACGATAGGAGATCTCCATGCCACAGAAGCAAACGAATTTTGATCACTATTTGGCAGACAAGCGCACAGACCCTGTATTCGAGGAGCGGTTCAAGGCTGCCGATCGCGCTTGGGACATTGCTCTGCAACTGGCCGCATTACGTCAGGCGCGCGGTTTGACACAGAAACAGGTGGCGGAATTGCTGGGTACGAAACAACAGGCGATTGCCCGGCTCGAAGACCCAACCTATACTGGCCACAGCTTGAGCATGGTGCGCAAATATGTGGAGGCGCTCGGCGCCAATCTTGATCTCACTGTTGTCTTGGCTGAGGCTGCTGTCCAGTATGACGCCCAACCTGAGTCAAAACCTTTATTGGTTACGCACGAATCGCATAAATAAGGCATGGAAACCCCGACATCTCGGAAAAAGGACACAGATCCTTGAGTGTTGTTGCATCGCACAAAAGTGACCACGGCATGGATGCCAAACTCCGGCAGGCGCTCGATTTTTTGCGCGCAGCCGAGCAGCTCAAGAACACACTCCGCAGCGGCTATACATCACAAGGCCGTCCCGAAAGTACAGCCGAACACACGTGGCGCCTGTGTCTGATGGTGATGCTCTTTGAAGACGAGTATCCTGCCGTCGACCACCACCGCGTACTCAAGCTGTGCGTCATCCACGACCTGGGCGAGGCGCTGCACGGCGACATTCCGGCCATTCACCAGGACCCAACGGTAGACAAGGCCATTGAGGAACGCAAGCATTTCCTGACGTTGCTGGCCTCGCTCCCCACCGACAAGCAGGGCGAGCTCCTGACGCTGTGGGATGAGTACAACGCGGCCTCCACCCCGGAAGCGCGGCTGGCCAAAGCTTTCGACAAGCTGGAGACTGTGCTGCAACACACGCAGGGGCGCAACCCGGCTGACTTCGACTACGCCTTCAATCTGGGCTATGCGCGTCCGTACACGGACTACGACGTGCTGACCCGCAGCCTGCGCGCGCTCATCGACGCGGACACGCAACGGTTAGCGAGCGCGGGCGCCAATAAGTCTCTGTCGTAACTGACCTGTCTGCCTCTCCGCGTGCGCCATCCCATGTGCGTTGGGTGTGGCTGCGGCTTTCTACAAGTCAACTTCGCTGATGTACAATCTATCTGTTAACTTAGTGGGCTTCTAGACTGGCTTGCGCTTTCCCAGCGGAACCGCCGGCGCATAACAGACGTCCAATCAGATTGTGCTGCCTTTGCAGCCGGCAAAACGGATGATGCGACGCCCTGCCAGGCGTCTGGTATAAAGAATGATATGGCACAAAATTCGCGTTTCCCAGCCTGGGCCTGGTGGATCATCGGGGCGATCACCATCCTGGCGATTTCCATTCTGATTTTCTCGCTGGTGCTCGGCGTGCGCGCTGGACAGCAGCAGGTTGAAATCCAGCGGCGACAACAGATCGGCATCGCCTTGCAGCGCGCCACCGACTTCCAGGCGGAAGGCAACTTGCAGGCTGCGCTCGACGAATATCAGAAGATCCTTGTGCTTGACGCCAGCAACGACCTTGCCCAACAAGGCATCGAGAATCTGCTGGCGTTGGCCGGGAGTGGTCAAGCGCCTCAGGCGCTGCCTGGATCGCCGGTTACATCTGTCATCTCCGCTACCACTTCGGTATCGCCGTTAGATAATCCGCCGCTGTCCGCGGCCGCCACGGAGATCGCGCCGACGCCCGCTTCTATATTGGTGACTTATTGGGAGACTGCGCAGCGCGCCGCGCGCGCCGGGCGTTGGCAGGAGGCGCTGACCAATCTGCTCCTGGTGCAGCAGACCGATCCCACTTACAGCGCTGCTGAAGTCAGCGACCAACTTGTAGCGGCCTACGTCAACCTCGCTTTGGAAAAAGACAATACTGACAACCTGGAAGAAGCGTTGGCGCTGTACGACAAGGCGTTGGCGCTGCAGCCCGATGCAAAGGATATTCAACGCGAGCGCGACCTGATCGAGCAATATCTCGACGTGCTGGCCTACACCGGCGTCGATTGGCAACTCGACATCACACGCCTGCAAGAACTCTACGCCCTTGAACCCGATTACCGCGACGTCGAGCAGCGGCTGCAAGAGGCGCACGTTGGTTATGCTGACCAGTTGGCAGGCGAGGAAGCCTGGTGTGAGGCGCAGGATGAGTATAACCAGGCGATCTCGGTGGCCTCCGCGCCAGAGATCGTCACCCAGCGTGACCTGGCGCAGACGCAGTGCCAGCTTGCCAGCGGCGCCACACCAGACGACGCCTTGCGCGACGACGCCACCCCACTCGCGTCTGCGGGCGGGGCGCAGGCGCCTGCAAGCAGCGGCGGGCCCGCGATCGGATGCATCCTGTATTCGTCATCTGATGCTGTCTCCGGTCGCAGCCAGATTTTGTCAGTCCCCGTCGGCAAGAGCATGCCGGCGCAGACGATCCTCCAGGACGCGGCCCAGCCGGCGTTGCGCAGCGATGGCGCGCGTCTGGTGTATCGCAACCTGCGCAGCGATATGGCCGGCCTGAGTTCGTTTGACCCGGCAACCGGCTTGCAGTTGCGCTTCAGCATTTATGCGGAAGATGCTTTGCCCAGTTGGAACGCACAAGGCAGCCAGCTTGTCTTTGCCAGCAACCGTGAAGGCGATCGCCGCTGGCGCATCTACGTGATGTGGGCGGAGGAAAATGGCGGCACCGAGACGTTGACCTTTGGCGAATCGCCCGATTGGCATGCCGGCGCCGACCTTATCGTCTTTCGTGGATGCGACGAGTCGGGCAATCGCTGCGGGCTGTGGACGATCTCCAGCAGCGGCGCCAATGCCGCCCAGTTGACCGCGGCGCCAGCCGACGACCGCCCACGCTGGTCGCCGAGCGGCAGCTTTGTGACCTTTATGAGCAACGCGCGCGATGGAAACTACGAAATTTACACGGTCGACGCCACCTCACGCGAGGTGACGCGGCTGACCGACAGCCCGGCCATTGATGGCTTGCCTGCGGTCAGCCCGGACGGTCGTTGGGTGGCCTTTGTCAGCAACCGCGACGGTGGCTGGAAACTCTATGCGGTTCCCAGCACCGGCGGCGAAGCACGGGTGGTTGCTCCGATCGTGGGCAACTTGGACAATTTCCTCGAACACAGCCTGGAGTGGGTGAATTGAGCCAAAGCTGCGTGCGAGTTATCGGCTTCACATGGGCAGCATAGGGCTGCTGAACGTATAGGCCCCGCTGACAGGATTGCCGGTGGCAGGCACGAACGAGCATTGACGGCCGTCGGCAAGTTCCAGCGTAAAACTGTCGGCAGGGATAGGCGGAACGAAAAGATCGCGTTCGCCGTCCAGGATGTGTAAAGCGCCCGCCAGCGTGTAGGCGCTGTCGTTCTTCAGGGTGTATTGCACCTGCGCAAGCCAGATGCCTGAGACGTATATGCTGCCGATGCCAACTCGAGGGGTTCTTGGGTGTGCGATCATGATTCGGTTCTCCTTGGGTTCTCCCAGTATGCTCACCGCTCTGAAGTGATGCAGTCTATACTGGAGGTTATCGCAAAAAGACCGGCTTATCCTTCGCACACCGTGAAACTCGTCGAAATCAATCACCCCATTTCTGCTACATTTTGGCGACGCCCCTCAAGATATTCCAGCGACTGATGCCGGAAATAGGTCTCGTAGAGGTCGGCATAGTGCCCGCTGGTCGCCATCAACGTGTCGTGATCCCCTGCTTCGATGATGCGCCCTTTGCGCAGCACGAGGATGCGGTCGGCCGCGCGCACCGTGGACAGACGGTGCGCAATTACGATGGAGGTGCGATTTTTCAGGATGAATTGCAGCGCGGCCTGAATCTGGCTTTCGGTGAAGGGGTCGACGCTGGCCGTGGCCTCGTCCAGAATGAAGATCGCCGGGTTCTGCGCCAACATGCGCGCCAGCACGACCAACTGGCGCTGACCCAGGCTCAGCCGGGCGCCGCGCTCACCCACGTCGGTCTGCAACCCATCGGGCAACGTCTCCATCCACTCGCCGTTGCCGATCTGCCGGGCAATGCGCTCGACCGCGTCGTCGGTGAGGTGGGGCGTGGCGTAGCGAATGTTATCGGCCACCGTGCCAGAAAACAGGAAAGGCGTCTGGCTGACAATGCCGAGCTGACGACGGTAATCGCGCAAATCGAAGGTGCGAATGTCGATGCCGTCGACTAGAATCTGACCGGACTGAAATTCATAAAAGCGCGTAACCAGCTTGATAATGCTCGATTTGCCGGCGCCGGTGTGCCCGACCAGCGCCACGCTTTCCCCCGGACGGATGTGCAACGAAAAGTCCTGCAGCACCTGTTCTTTCTTGCCGTAACGAAAATCTACCTGCTCGAAGCGAATGTCGCCGGTGAGCGCAGGCGCGGTGCGCTTGTCGGTCTGGATGACGACCGGTTCGGCGTCGATCAACGCAAAGATGCGCTCAGTGGCGCTCAATGCGCCCTGAAACTGGCTCCAGAACGCCGACAGGTTGATCATCGGAAACCAGAAGAGGCCGACGCTGTTCATAAACAGGAACCATGCGCCGGCGCTGATGGCGCCAAGATAGGTGGAATAGCCGCCCGCGTAGAGCAATGCCGCGGTGCCCAACCCGGCAAAGAGTTGCAGCGTCGGGAAAATCAGCGAGAGCACAAAGCCGCGCCGCACGTGTACGGCGTAGCTGCGTTCGTTGACAGTCAGAAACTCATCGTAGATGCCCTGCTCGCGGCGAAAGTTCTTGGCAACGCGAATCCCGGTGACTGCTTCCTGGATGCTGGCGTTGACGTCGGCGACGGCTTGCTGGCTCGTGCGCGTGGCGCGGCGCGCCCAGCGCTGAAAGCTCGTGGCCACGAGGATCGCCACCGGGGCCAGCAGCGCCAGCAGCAGCGTGAGTCGCCAGTTGACGGTGAAGAGATAGCTCAGCAGAATCACCACCAACAGCAACTGTGACCCTACTTCTGTGACGAGCACCGCCACCCGGCTGAATTCGTCCGTATCGGTCGTGATGCGGCTGACAATGCGCCCCGACTGATTGCGGTCGAAGAAGCTCATGTCGTGGTTCATCACCGCGCGAAAGGCGTCGACGCGCATCGCCAGCACGACGTCGCCCAGCAGTTGCGCGGTGAGGATGCGCCGCCCCCAGTTGATGGCCCAGTTTATGACGCCGATCACTACGACCAGCGCCACCAACGCCGCGGCCACCATATTGTGATTGGCCGCGGCGCCGGTCACCACGTTGACGCCCTGCGCCATCAGCACCGGCAGCAGCAGCGCGCCCGACAGCGACAGCAGGCTCACCAGCCCCATCACCGCAAATAAACGCCGGCTTTGCGGTTGGAAATAAGCGGCAATGCGCTGGAACAATTCTTGGTTGGTGTATCCTCGATCGTAAGTTTCGGTCGTCAGACCTGCCCGCATGATTCCCATAACGATTGCTTCCTTATCGATGCACCCGACGAACAACGTCGCTTTTTACGCCGCAAAAAAGGGTGAACCTGGCGGTCGATCCGATCAGGCAGTTACGAGAGTACGGGCGTCTTTTCCCTGATCTGGCGCAGCTTCCCTATCCGTCACCAGGCTGATTACCGTCCACCCCTGTTGCGGCGTGACAGGGCGCATGCTGGTGGATACGGTTACTTTTTTGCCGCGGTATCCTATCAAGATCAGCGCATCTTCGCCGTATAGTTCGCGGAAGTCGTCGATGGTAAATTCTTCGGTGAATGACGTCATCTTAAACACGGCGCCTGTTTGCAGCCGATTTCTGACCGCCTCATGGGTGGCGTCCTTGGCAAAGAGCAGGCGCCCCAGGTTAGGGTGATTGAGTGCGGACTGTTCACGCTCCGTTAACTGCGGCGCCAGTTGATAGACTTCTTGCGAACTAAACTCGTCCTCGAAATGTTTACAGGCCAGCGCATTGGCTTCGTCATTATGCGTGACCGCCAACAGCCGTCCGATTCCACTCAGATCCAAGTCGGATTCCACATATTCGGACAAGATATTGCCCTCCAGGGCATCTAACCCGGCAAGCCGCGCAATTTGGATATTGGCGCGATTGACATCCACCAGCCGTACGGTGAGACCGGCCCTTTGGATCGTCAATGCCAGTTCCCGCGCAAATAGATCTGCCCCCATGATCAGGAAGCCTTGGGGATCCGCCTCGCTGATGCCCAGCTTTTTCGCCAAAGGTTTGGCCGTCATTCCCTGCGCCAGCACGGTTCCCACGATGATGAGAAAAACGAGCGGCGCCAAGATGGCCGCTTCATCCATGCCGCGTGCGGTGAGCCGAAAGACGAAAAGCGAAGAGACCGACGCGGCCACAATGCCGCGCGGGGCAATCCAGGAAAGAAAAAGCCGCTCGCGTGAGGTCAAATTGCTGCCGAGCGCGCTGCTCTGCGCGCTCAACGGCCGTAAAATAAACATGACCACCAGCAGCAGCACGAAGCTCCCCCACGTCAACATTTGCAGCTCTTGCAGCGTGATGTTGGCGGCCAACAGAATAAAGAGCGATGCGATCAGCAACATGCTCAACTTTTCCTTGAAGTAGAGCACCTCGCGCAATTTGCGCAGATTTGTGTTGGCCAGGAAGATGCCCATCACGGTGACGGCGAAGAGTCCCGATTCATGGATCAGCGTGTCGGACAGGACGAAGACGACGATGACGGTTGTCAACACCATGATGTCGCGCAGATAATCGGGAACGAGATACCGCTGCAAAATCACATAGGTGAAATACCCTGCGATTGCACCCAACGTACAGCCCACCGTCGCCAGCAGCGCAAACGAGATCAGCGTATCTTGCCAAGAAAGATCCGCGCCCGCCACGATCAATTCGAAGACCACGACAGCGATCGAGGCGCCGATCGGGTCGATCAAGATGCCTTCCCAACGCAGGACGGAGCCCACATTGGCGGTGGGACGCACGTTGCGCAAAATGGGCGTCACCACAGTAGGCCCGGTCACAATGATTAAGGCGCCAAACAGGAAGGCCAGATTCCACGACAACCCGACCAGATAATGCGCGGCCACCGCGCTGCCTAACCAGGTGATGAGGGCGCCGATCGTCAGCAAATTGCGCACCACGCCGGCCACCTGACGCACTTCTTTCCAGTTCAGGGTCAATGCGCCTTCAAAGAGGATGATGGCAACCGAGATCGACACAAAGGGCGTGAACAGATCCCCCAGCAAGGCTTTCGGCTCGACCACGTTGAGCAATGGTCCGGCCAGCAAACCGGTGAAGAGCAAGGGCAAGATGGCGGGAATCCGCAGCCGCCACGACAACCACTGACAAAGGAAACCGGTGAGAAGAATGCCGCCGATGGCAGCTAATGGATCTAAGTGCATGAAACGCCTCTCATTCCTGTCGATGGGCTCGACGACCTGATGTTGGGCGTCGGTCAATGCAGTGTACCGTAATTTCAATGCCTTGCCCAAGCAATCCCCTCCGCGGGCGTGGAAATGTGATGGCGCCGCTTGTTCATCGCCCAGACGCGCATCACGCGGGTTGAGAAACTTTCTCACCCGCGTGATGCGCGCCGTCCTGGTTTTTTGCTGGAGCTATTCCAACCAC
The DNA here is from genome assembly GCA_016710365.1 of Candidatus Caldilinea saccharophila. Classification (GTDB taxonomy): domain Bacteria; phylum Chloroflexota; class Anaerolineae; order Caldilineales; family Caldilineaceae; genus Caldilinea; species Caldilinea saccharophila. The sequence continues at coordinate 62,399 of JADJVW010000061.1, forward strand.
TGCTCCTGCTCGCCCACGATCTTGAACTGGCGGGCGGAAAGGGGGGGCTGCGGCCAGCCATGGATCGCAGGCGGCGGCGCAGCCAACTGCTGCTGCGGCGGCAACGGCGCCTGCCCTGCAAGCACGATCACCGGTGGCTGGTACGCCGGCGCCATGCGTTCATGCTGTGGCGCCGGCCAGCGCTCGCTCTCGTGCGCGTCGCGTCGCCGGCTGCCGGCAAGGATCAGCAACGAAGCGGGAATGCTCGCCAGCACGCCCAGCAAAATGCCGACCGCCATGCCAACTGCGTCCGCGCTCAAGCGGCTGCCCAACCGCCACACTGCCACACCGCCGATGATCACAATGGCCATTACTATCGCACGCTTCATAAAGGCTCCTTTTCATGCCGGCGCTGGCCGGGCGTCACTCTGGCCGGCGGCCTGGCGCGCTTGGCGCCCAGCGACCGACATTCCTCCTCGCTGATCCAGGCCGCTTGAAAACGCATCGCTTCCCCTTTTGTCACCAGCAGAAAGTCGCCGCGTCCCGCCAACTTCTCGGCGCCACTGTCGGTGATGCCGGTGGCGTGGCGCGCTTCGTCGCGACTTGCCACCGCCCCGACCAACCTCACTGGAAAATTCGCTTTCATGGCGCTGCCGATCACATTGGCGGTGGGCTTCTGGGTGCAGGCAAGAATATGAATGCCTGCCTGCCGGCCGCGTTGCGCCAATCGCACAATCGCGCCTTCCACAGCTTTGCCGCCTGTCTGCAACAGATCGGCCAGTTCGTCGATCGCCACCACGATCACGGGCGTGCTGACGCTTTCGCCATCGCGCCGCTCCATTTCGCGCACGAGCATGCGCAGGTGCAGCGTAGTCGCCTGTATCTCCGTCAGCAGGCCGCCTTCGACATGGGGCAAGTGGGCAAGCGGGGCAAATCCACGACCTTTGGGGTCGATGAGCACCAGACGCAGCGCCTGGGCGTCGTTGTTGAGCGCCAGCGATGCCAGCATGGCGCGCGCTAATGCGCTTTTGCCACTGCCTGTTGTTCCTACGATGAGAATATGCACGACATCCGGCGCGGGCAGGCGCAGCAGCAACGGCTGTCCGGCCTCCTCCAGCCCCAGGATCGCGGCATGGGGAGGCACTGCGTCCAACGAGGCGGCGAGTTGGAGCAGGCGCACCGGTTCTTCAAGGTTGCGGGGCACCTCGACATGCACAAAGGCGCCACTGCGTGCGACGCGCACCGAAGCGCAGCCCAATCCAAGCGCGATTTCCTCCGCCAGCGCGATCAGGCGATTGACGCGCACGCGCGGGTCAGGCTGCACGCGAAACTGAATAAAGCGCGGTGTGACTACCCCACCCAACACAATTCCGCTTGCTTTATGCCGCGCTAAAACTCCTTCGATCTGGTCAGCGCTAGGCTCCAACCAGGCACGATCGGGTTTCATCATTTCTACCGTCCGTGCCTTGATTGTATAGAACAAATGTTCCATTGTCAAGGTAGCAGGATATTTTGGATATGTTGGAGGGCGCCAGCAGGATGGAAAAAGCGCCTCGTGCTATTTTTCCGGGATCTGCTTCAACTGAGTTGGTCGAGAAAACAGGTCAGGTGCGCGGCTACGACGGTGGGTTGCTCGAGGGGTGCATTGTGACCGGCCTCCTCGATAAAATGTAATTGGCTGCCGGGGATGCGTTCGTGCAGCGTCTTGCTGAGCGCAGGGGGCGTCATCCGGTCGTGCCGTCCGCAGAGGATCAGCGTAGGCGTCCGCAACATTTCCAATCGATCGCGTACATCGAAAGCTTCGACCGCGATAAAATCTCCATAAAGCGTCTGCGGATCGTTCTCACGTAAGGCGCGTAAATAATGTTCCTTCTCGTTCGCGCCCGTCGAACTGTGATAAGAGTACTCGACGATCTGTGCCGTCGTGTCGTGAAAATCATGCAGGATGCCGTCGAGAAAAGCGGGCGAGACTTTTATGCGCCCGCCAGCCCCCACCACGATGATGCCTGCCAGCCGGTGCGCGTAGGCAAGGGCAAAGTCCAGCGCAATCGCGCCGCCCATCGAATGTCCGGCCAACACAAACCAGGGCAATTCAAGCCCGTCGACAAAATCGTGGATAATCTCGCTGTAAGCATCGATCGTGGCGCAGACCGGCTGTGGCGACTCGCCGTGACCGGGCAAGTCCAGGGCATAGACGGCGGTCTCCGCCAGATGGCGGACCTGCGGCGGCCATACCAGATGATTGCCGCCCGCGCCATGCACCAGCACTACCGGAGGACGCCCCGGCGCGATATGACGCCCGTAACGGCGGAAAGCCAGGGTGCGGTTGCCGACAACGATTGTTTCCACGAAAAAGGGCTCTCCCAGGTTGAGTGTGAGGATAGGCTTCGTGCTCATTCTAGCGCATCGGTTCCTGATGAAAAAATAGGGTGGAGTCAAGGGAGAGTTCGACTTGTTCAGCAGGGCAAGACGCGATAAACTTCCTGGTCAGCACATTTGTTCGTTCTCAGGCTATAACGAGATATGTCCATGACTCAGACGCCCATTCACGTCGACCTTCAGCAGGTGCGTTGGTTTCGCCTGCGCCGATCCGGGTTGATCGATCCCTTTGCCACGCCCGAACTCGCCGCGCAGATGCTGGCCGGCGTGCAGGCGCAGATCCATCCTGCCGCCGGTGTGGCGTTGTTCAACCGCACGGCTGGCTTGAGCCACGCCCGGTACGATGCGCTGCTCTTCGATGACCGCTCCCTGGTCAAGCTGTGGGGACAGCGCGGCACGCTGCATGTTTATGCCACTGCCGATTGGCCGTTGGTGTGCGCCATGCTGGCCGCACGCAAAAGTTGGTGGGAGCGTGTGGCCGAGCGCACCGACGCCAGCGACGCCTATGTCGAGCTTGTCGCGCGCGCCGAGGCGCTGCTGCGCGCAAAGGGCGTGATGGGTCGCTCCGACCTGCGCGCTTCCGGCCTCATCATCAATGAGGATCATTTGTCGCCGTGGGGCGGCCTGTTTGCCGATCTCGTGCGCCAGGGCCATGCGTGCCACGCGGCGCGTGACGGCGAGGGCCTCTTTGCGCACCGCGCTAGCTGGCGCCCCGATCTTGCCTGGGACCTGCCCGACCCTGACGCCGCCAATCGTGACATCTTGCGGCGTTATCTACACACCTACGGGCCGGCCACTTTGCAGGATTTCGCCTACTGGCGTGGCGACAAGCGCGAGTCGGCGCGCCGCTGGTTGGCAGCACTCGAAGGTGAAGTAATGCAAGTGATCGTGGACGGCGTCGAAATGCTCCTCCTGCGGCAGGATATTGACGAGCTGCTGGCGCCCGCGGACGCGTTGCGCGCCACGGTGCGGATGCTTTACCGTTTTGACCCGCTCCTGCTGGCGCACAAGGACAAGCGTTGGATCGTGCCCCCCACGCATCACAAGCAGGTCTTTCGCATCGCCGGTCATATCGAGGGCGTGGTGCTCGACGCCGGACGCGCTGTTGCCACGTGGCGCTATATACGCAAGTCCAGTGGGCTGGTCATCACGCTGGAGCCGTTCAAAAAACTATCGATGCGCGTACGTCGCGCCGTTGAAAAACAGTCGCAGCGCATCGCCGGCTTTTTGGGGCTGCCTTTGGCGGAAATCGCCGGCTAGTCCACAGGTGACAGTCGCTTTGGGCAGTGACTGTCACCTGTGCAAATGAAAATGGGCGCGAATCAAGTCAACGCAGGCTCTCTATCCTTCGCCCCCCCCGTTCTCTGAGTTTGCCGTTTTCTGCTGCGCTGGCCGATAATCTCCTGACGACCCATTCAACTGCGGATAGCTGTCTGAGAAATGACACATCTTGACCCAGAGGCGCGGCGATGCTGAGAAAACGTGGAAAAGTGCTTGCCAAATCCTTGCTTGCACCTCTTCTGCCCCTCTCTGTTTTCCTGCGGCGTTGCGTCGAGAGTGCTCGCAGCGAGAACTGTCTGGTTTCTTTTCTCGCTTTTCTCCGCGCACCTCTGTCGCCCTGCGCCTCTGCGTCAGAGAGCATTAGCCCGGCGCGTAGAAGAAATGTGGAGCAGCCGCGATGAACCTGGCGAACTGGATCACCCTGGCGCGTTTTCCCTTATTGATTCTCCTGGTGCTGATGATCTTTTTCGGCGGGGTGACCGGACGTTTTCTGGCCGCGCCGGGCGTGCTGCTGCTGATCGTGCTTGACGCCGTCGATGGGATCGTCGCACGGCGCCGGGGTGAAACCACCTTGCTGGGCAGCGTACTCGACATCGCCGCCGATCGCGCCGTCGAGATCGTGCTGTGGGTGGTCTTCGCCAGCCTTTCGCTGATCTCGCTGGTCATTCCGATCACCTTTATCATACGCGGCGCGCTGACGGATTCTGTACGCGAGATCGGCTATGCCGGCGGCAAGAGCGCACACGCTCAGGTGCAAGGCGACTGGGGATATTGGGTCGTGGCGGGCCGGCCGATGCGGGCTGGCTACGGCATGGTCAAGGCCGCGGCCTTTGCCATGCTTGCTTTGACGCTGGCGTTGCAGACGATCAACTCACCCTGGCTGTCGTGGGTATGGACGGCGGCGGCGGTGTTGAGTTGGCTCGCCACCGTGCTTTGCATCGTGCGCGGCGCGCCTGTGATGATAGAGGCATTTCGCTGGGAACAGAAGGAGAGGACATGAAGCTAGGGGTGGAGATGCGCAAAGGTTGGCGTATCTTGACGCAACGGCTCCACGAACAAGGGCTGTGGGTGACGCTGCAATGGATATGGGGGCGGGGACTTTCCTACGTGACCGGTGTGCCGGTGCTGAAATATAGCCGCGTGACGCCGCAGCTCTATGTTGGCTCGCAGTTTAACGCGGCCGGCAGAAGGGCGCTGGAGCGTGCAGGCATCAGCGCGGTCGTTAACCTGCGCACCGAATTTGACGATGCCGCCTACGGTCTGGCCTTTCCCAATTACTGCTATCTCCCCACGGTGGATGACACTTCGCCTAGCCCCGCTCACTTTCAAAAGGGAGTCGACTTCATTCAGGCGCAGATCGAAGCGGGAGGCGCGGTCTACGTTCATTGCAAAGCCGGCGTCGGACGCGCGCCTACGATGGCCGCCGCCTATTTTATCTCCCAGGGGCACAGCACGGACGAAGCGATCGCGCTCATCCAACAGGTGCGCCCCTTTATCACCATCACTTCGCCCCAAATGGAGGCGCTGCGGGTGTATGAGGCCGAAGTTGAGCGGCTGAACGATTGAGCCGGCGGAAGATCTCCTACCCTTCCAAGAACACCGCCGCCAACTCCGTCCATTCCTCATCCAGCGGGATCGAGGCCACCGGCTTGCCCGCACGTCGATACCAATACGCGGCGTTGTCTAGATCGCCCTCGACGCGATGCAGATAGGCGTGCACCCAGTCGAGCGCCGGGCCGCCCGGCTGCGTGATATCGTGGGCGCGCTCCCATTCGCCCTTTGCCGCGTGCCAAAGCGCCTGCAACGCCGGGCTGAGGCCGGCCGGCGGCGCTGCTTGTGCAAGCGATGCGCTAAATTCCGATAGCTGCATAAACTCCTCATTTCTGAAAAGATGGATGGAATAGGAAAGAGTCGATAGCACGCGGATGACGCGGATCAAGCAGATTTTCGCTGATCTGATCCGCGAGCATCCGCACAATCCGCGTCATCCGCATGCTATTTTTGCTCGGCAAACTCAGTTGCGCCAGGCTGTGATCGCCAACAGCAACCAGCCGGCGATAAACGCCACGCCGCCGATGGGCGTGATCGCGCCGAGCCAGCGCTGGCCGGTGAAGGCCATGAGAAAGAGGCTGCCCGAAAAGAAGACAATCCCCGCCACAAAGAGCCAGCCGGCCCAGAGCGGTAAATTGCTGGCCGGCCACTTGCTCAGCGCCAGCACGACGACAAACAAGGCCAGCCCGTGAAAGAACATATAGGTGACGCCGGTCTGGTAGTTGGCCAACATGCCGGCGTCGAGGCGGTCGCGCAACGCGTGCGCGCCAAACGCGCCCAGCGCGACCGACAGGCCGCCGAGTAGAGATGCAATGAGAAAGAAGGTGCGTTCCATAGTTGTCAATTCCCGTTTTGTGTAATGCGGTAAATCGTTCCGGTTGCAAAATCGCTCACCAACAGGCTGCCGTCGCGCCAGGCGAGCAGATGTTGCGGGTTGCGCAGGCCGGTAAGGAAGGGCGAGATTTCACCCGTGGCGTTGTCGCCATCGGGGTTATCGCCCGGAGTGATCTTCACCTGGACTACCTCGCCGGTGTTCCACAGCGCGACGAGCAGGATGCTCGCATCCCACGGCGCAATCGCGACGCTGGTAGGCGTCGCCCCCGGCGCAAAGAGCGCCACCGGTGCGCGCGTCGCAGCGCAGTCCTCGGTTGTGCCTGCGTAGCGCGCCACTGGCTCACGGTCGCCCGCGCAGCGCGGCCAGCCAAAGTCGGCGCCGGTGACGACCAGGTTCAGTTCGTCGGGCGGATAGCCTTCATCGATGGGATCGTCGCCGATCTCGGTCGTCCAGATGCGTCCCTGAGCATCAATCGTGTGCCCGTAGGCGCCCTTGAGACCGGTCGCCAGCACGCGCGGGTTGGTGGCATCCTGCGGCGTCAGCGCCCAGAGCGTGGCCGAACCGGCGGCCGCGGTGTTGCCAAGCCGGCTGCCACTCGTCTCGTAGACAATCTCCCCGTGCGGCGTCACGGTCAGCGCACCGTTCGAACGGCCGTTGAAAGGCAGATCGGTCAACACCGGGTCGGGTGGGCCAACCGAAGCATCGGCGCCGATGGGGGCGACCAGCAGCTCGCGTCCCGACGCGATCCACAACATGCCATTGTGCGCCGCGATGCCGGTCGGCTTCATCAGCCCGTCAAGTTGTACGCGCCTGCCGCCGGTGTTTGGGTTGATCGAGAGCACCTGGCCTTTGCCCTCGTTTTCGCCGCCGTTCAGTTGCGCCACCCACAGCCGCCCGTCCGGGCCGGCGATCATCTGTGTTGGGCCGGACAGCCCGTCGGCCACCAGCTCTGCGGTGAAGCCTGGCGGCAGGACGAGTTCGGAGGCGCGCGGGGCAAGGGGCGCAGGTGTGGGCGTCGCCAGCAAATTGGTGCAACTTGTCAGCAACAGCATCACCAACGCCGCCCAGATTACCCATAGCGCCTGGCGGTGTTTTGCCTCAAGCGCGCTTCGTCTCCAAAACTGAACCAAGTCCATCTCAGCTCCAATGCTCGACAAAGTGCAATAAGGTGCGCAGCATGTTGTCGAAGACCGCAAGCCGCGCCACTTCATAGCCATGGCTATTCTCGCGCACCTGACCGAAGCAGGCAATGCGCGCCGTCCCGCCCATGGCGAAGACCATGCTGGCGTCGCTGGCGCTCACGTCGTAGGCGACCGGCTGCAACTCTGTGCCCGCGGCGAGGGCGGCCGCACACAGGTCGGCGATGAGGCGCACATCGTAGGGCGCCACCCTGTCGCGCGTCCAGACGCCGGGCCGGCCATCCAGCGCCAGCCGCGACCCCGGCGTGATCGGGCATCCATCGACGGCGATAAAGACCTCCGGCTGTTCGCGGCGCGCCAGCACTTTGGCGCCCATGCCGCCCACCTCTTCTTGCACGGTGAAGGCGACGAGCGTCGGGCGCACCGGCTGGATGTGATCTGTCGCCAGCGTTTCGAGCAGCCGCAACAGCGCCACGACGCCTATGCGGTCGTCGAATGTCCACGCGCCCACCAGCGGATCCGCCGGATCGCCGAAAAGCACCGGGCCACAGTGCGAACGCAACGGCGCGCCGAGCGAACCAGGGCGCACGCCGGCCTCGCCAAGCTGGTTCGGCGTCAACCCCGTGATCACGCACACGTCCGACCATTCGAGTGTTTGCTCCCGCGCGCCATGCCCGGCGCCCATCGACAACACGCCGGTGATGGTGGCATGGTCGCCGAGAATTTCCACCGGCGTCTCGCCCAGCTTCCACGGCAAGAGGCCGCCCGACCGGCCCACGCGCAGACGGCCATCCGGTTCGATGGCGTGCACCGCCAGCCCGATTTCGTCGATATGTGCGGCGTAGCAGACCAGCGGCGCGCTCTGATCTCGCCCTGGCAGGCGCACCCAGAGGTTGCCGGCGCCGTCCTGTTGCGGCGTGTAGCCCCAGCCTTCCAGCCGGCGGCGGAGATGCGCGGCCATTTTGTGCTCCATGCCCGACGGCGATGGATAGGCCAGCAGTTCGGAAAAAAGAGTGAGCGCCGGATGGCTGAGGTCGTTCATGGCAGATCTCCTATCTCCAAATTTATGGCATTCTCGGCGAGGCTTTGTCCAGCGGCGTCCTTCGCCAGCAGCCGCGCACCGCTCGCCGGGTCGTACATGCCCACGCGCAATCGATACTTGCCCGCCGGCAGGGTAGCCGGCAGCGCCAGCCTGTGCTCATCGATCACGACTTCGCCCTCGATCCATTGTTCTGTGCCGTAATCGCCCGCGGGCAGCGCGTCGGACTGCGCAAGGAGCGCGCCGTCCGGCCCAAGCAAGTGGACGAAGACCTTCTGCCCGGCTGCCAGTGGCGCTAACGCCTGCCAGATCAGCCGCACCTTCAGTTCGTCGCCCGCGCGCGCGATGTCAGCGCCGACCAGCCGAATCGCGCTGCCCAGGGTCGCATCAACGTGCTGGTCGACTTCCGGCAGATCGAACGCACGCGTCGAGGGCTGGACGGTCACTTGGGCAAAGGGTTGGTCGTACTCTTCGGTCGTGACATGCAGCAGATAGTCGCCGCGGGCAGTGGTTGGCGGGACGCGCAGGTGAAGCCGGCGGCAGATCACCTCTCCGGCGCGCCAGGTCGCGCCGGGTGCAACCGCACCGGTATAGAGCACCGCCGCCGGGTCACTTTGCAGCGTGAGCGTGATAGGCAGCTCGCGAGACTGCTCCGCGCCTTGCATGTACAAATCGAGCGTCAACGGCGCGCCCGCTTCGGTCGTGGCCGCCGAAAGCGTATGGCCGATCAAGGTCAGGCCAGGCGCCAGCGGGATCGAGCTAGGCATGGCAGGCTGCACCTGCGCCGCGGGCCGCGATGTGAAAGGCAGCGTCCACATCCCGGCGAGCGCCGCGTCGCCTGGAGCATCGAGACGTGGGCGCCGCGCGCCGTCGGCGGCAAGTTCGTACCAGCCGGCCAACACGCGCACTGCTTCGCCCCCGCTGCACACGTCCGTGATTTCCGGGCGGTAGCGCTGCGCCACACGTTCGCCCCCGCGCCAGATCGTCGTCGGAAAGGTTCCGTCGCCGGGGATGACGTCCGCCTGACCGATGCGTTGGCCGCGTGCGTCGATCAGATGCACGAACGAGGTGAGATAGCGACGCGTACCCGCTTCCGCCTGCCAGTGCAGCAGGAGCGAACCATCCTCCTCGCCCGCGCGCATCCCGATCAGCGATGGTGCGTCATCAAAGCGCGCGGTCGCGGTCTGGTCGGGCGCAAAGCCGGTCGGCCATGCCTGCGCCTGCGCCGCCTCAACCTGCACGTAGAACATCAGCGGCCGGCCAAATCGGTCGTCGAGCGTGCGCACGGGTTCTCCCCACAGCATGGCCACCGCGTCGGCAAAATCACGCTGCTCGGAAGGGAAGGCATAGATCGCGCCCTTGCCCGGCTCCGGCAGCACCAGCGCCTGCGTCGCGTCGAGCGAACGGATGCGGTAATCGCGCAGAAAGGTGACCGTGGCATGCGTCGACCAGAGCGGCGAAAGATAAATGGCATAGCCTGCGTCACCGCGCGCCTTCATCCAATCGACCGCGTCGACTTTGTCCGCATCGTAGACGTAATAGACTTCGGGGTAGCTGGGGAAGCGCACGAAATAGTCGTAAAAGGTCACCGCGCCGCTCGCCGCGATCAGCGCGCCGGCCAGGGGCATAGCGCCACGCCGCTTGTCCCTGCGTGCGGATGACGAGCCACGTCAGCCCCAAGCCCGCGCCCAGCATCACCGGCGGCGCCGCGGCCAGCGTGCGCGAGTAGTTGGGCGCGGCGTCGCTCAGCACCGACGGCGCCAGCATCAGGATTGCCCACGCCAGCATCAGAAAGAGCGCGTCGCGATCCGGGTCGGGTTGCGCCTTATCCTTGCCAAGCAGTCGCCACACCCACCACACGACGCCGATGTAGAAGGGGATCGCCATAAACCAGTCGAAGACCGGGCGGTCGGGAATGCCATGCGCCCATTCCAGATCGCCATCAAAGCTGAACATGCCGAGCACGCGCAGGATGTTGATCGCCAGCAGTTGCCACGGCGACGCGTCGCCAGCGACGCGTGCGGCAAAGATCGAGACCTCCGACGCATGGCCGACAAAGAACTCCGGGTAGCGCAGAAACTCCAGACCAAGCGGCAGGAAGACGACAAACGCCACTGCGCCCGTCACCAGCAAGCCAAACAACGGATTGTCCGGCCTGAATTTACGCCGTTCAGGATATCGCCACAGCAGCCAAAGCGTGTACGCAATCAGCACAAAAGGGATCAAGCGGCCGGTCGGATTGTTCCACACGCCCAGCCCCGCCAGCACACCGCTCAAGAGAAAAGCGAGCCAGACGAGGGACGAAGGGGCGAATTGTGAATTGTGAATGGCGAATGGTGAATTGTGAAGGGCAGACGTCTCCCTGTCTCCCTGTCTCCCCCTCTCTCCCCCTCCCCCTGTCTCCCCCTCTTTTCGCACCTCCGCGCCTCTGCGCCTCTGCATTAAAGAATTGCTGAGGTCGCACCCCAGCCAGAAGAAGCCAAAGACGCCGCTTAGGATCAGCGGCATGAGGATGATGCGGATGCCGTAATGGCTGAAGTGGATGTGCCAGTAATTGACGGCCAACGCCAGCGCGGTGAGCGCGGCCAGCAGTTGGCTGTGACGCCGGAAGAGCGTTCGCACCAGCCCATAGGCAGCCGCCACCGTGACGGTCCCGGCCAGCGCCGAGGCCAGCCGCAGCGTCCAGAGGTCGAGGCGGCCGGTCAGCAGCCCGAGCGCGGCCTGATAGTAGGTGTAGAGCACCTCGCGGCCACCGTTCGCGGGCAGAAAGAGCGGGCGATTGCCCGCCAGCACCTGGCTGGCGTCGATGGCGTTGAACGCCTCGTCAAACTGTGGGCCGGGCGGCGTCACGCCAAGCTGGTAGAAGCGCAGCGCGCCGGCCAGCAGCGTGATGAGGAACAGGATCAACCAATCGCGACGTGTCATGGTGGAGAAGGATTGTACCCTGAAGGGCGGCGATTAACTGAATCAGGGACGGTTGACGATCCCATAGCGCAGCGCCAGCACCGCGGCCTGCGTACGGTCGGTGACGTCAAGCTTGGCGAAGAGCGTGCTGACGTAGTTCTGGATGGTGCCCTTGGAGAGAAAGAGTCGTTCGGCAATCTCGGCGTTGCTCATGCCTTCGGCGATGAGTTCGAGGATTTCACGCTCGCGTGGGCTGAGGTCGAAGGTCAGGGTGCTGCCTGTAGCCGGCGCCGAAGCGTGGGAGACGAATTGGAAAAGTTTGCCGGCCACCTTGGGATCGATATAGGTGCTGCCCGTCGCCGTCCCACGGATCGCTTCAATGATCTGGTCGCGCGGCGCATCTTTGAGCAGATAACCCGACGCGCCGGCGCGGATGGCGTCGAAAACCCATTCGTCGTCGTCGTAGGTCGTCAGCACCAGCACGCGCGTGGCCGGGTGTTCCTGGCGGATGCGCTCCGTCGCCTGGATGCCGTTCATGACCGGCATGCGCAGGTCCATCAGCACGACATCCGGGGCGAGCTGCGCCACCTGCTCAACCGCCTCCAGCCCATTCTCGACGCTGCCCACTACGTCGATATTGCCAGCCTGCCGCAGGATCACGCGCAATCCTTCGGTGACGATCGATTGATCGTCGCACAACAGCACGCGGATCATAGCGCCACCAGCTTGATGGTCGTGCCGGCGCCGGGCGCACTCGTCACCGTGAGCGTCCCCTGCATCATCGTTGCGCGTTCGTGCATCAATTGCAACCCAACATGATCCCCCTTGACCTCGCCGGCGTCAAAGCCGCAACCATTGTCCTGGACGCGCAGGGTGACAGCCCCGTTGTAGGTCAGCGCCACCGCCAGCCGTGAGGCGCGGGCATGATGCACCACGTTGGCCAGCGCTTCCTGGGCGATGCGATAGATGCCCTGTTCGATTGCCGGTGACAGATTGGGCTGCGTTTCCGGCACTTCTACTTGCAGCGCCAGACCGTTGCGCTGCGCCGTGGTGATCGCCAAATTTTTGATCGCCAGCGCCAGCCCGAGGTCGTCGAGCGGCGTAGCGCGCAGCGCGTGCATGGCGCGCCGCGTCTCGGTCAGGCCGGAACGCGTCTGCGCCAGCGCCTTGCCCAGAATGAGATGCGCCTCGTCCGGCGCGGTGGTCATGGCGCTATCGACTGCCTCGAGCTGAACGGCGACCGCGCTCAGCGAGTGGGCCAGCGTGTCGTGCAGCTCGCGCGCCATGCGGTTGCGTTCGTGGCTGACGGCAAGTTGTTCCTGCGCCGCGGCGTATTGCGTCAACTGCACATTGGCTTCGGTCAGGGCGGCGCGCTGAGCGCGCTGGGCCGCCATCATACGCGTGATGGCAAAGCCGACCATCGCATAGATTGCCACGTGGATCATAACCTGAAAAAGCAGAGGCGCCCAGGGCATTGCTTCATGGAGCAGAAGCGGCAGCAGCGCCGTCACTTCGGCGACGGCCAGAAAAAGTAGATACCAGAACACCTGCCGCAGCGAATACTGCCACGCCACGATAACGACGCCAAACAGCAACACCACAAAGAGTGTCCACGCGCCACCGACGCCCAGCAGCAGCGCCACCTGCTGTGGGGCGGTCGCCGTATCTGCCACAAATTTGAGCGCCCAGACGCTAAAGGCCGCCTGGCTCACTGCGGCCGCCACAGCATAATAGATGGCAAAGAGTGGTAGATGCCAGCGCCCCAGGCGCGCAATCAACTGCGGCCAGAAGACCAGCAGCACGACCGGGATCGTCAGCAGTATACGCAGCACCACCGGTTGCATGGCGGAGCTGACCTCGACGACAACCTGGCGCAGTGCGCTGCCGCGGGTCAGGCCGCCCAGTGAGAGCATCACCTCTCTGCTCCACGGAAAGGCGGCGACAGTGGCGACCAGCAGCAGCAGTTGGATGCCAACCAGCATCTGCAGCACACCAAGCAAGCCGGGCTCCATATAGGGATGTTCGTCGGCTGGTGTCGTTGCTACAGGCAGACCCAGCGCAGAAGGTTGGACGCTTTGCATGGCTAAAGTATAGCACGTCATGCAGAAGGCGCCACCCGCATCGCCTCATCTGCATGTATGCGTTTACTCATAAAAATAGGTGAGCACAGTCACCCCGCGCTTATGCCGCGCACACTGTTGGTCTGTCGCTGATTGCTTTATGCTCAGTAGAGTCAATTGGCAGCCGCCAGTTATGCAGAAGTCGAGCAGAGTAAGGAAGCTATGAATCACACCAACGGACAAAATGGTGAAGCGCCAGTCATCGCCATCGACGCGGTCACCAAAACCTATCAGATGGGCGAGGTGGCCGTCCATGCGCTGCGCGGGGTCTCGCTGGAGGTGCAGGCGGGCGAGTATGTCGCCATCGTCGGCGCCAGCGGGTCGGGCAAGAGCACGCTGATGAACATCATCGGCCTGCTTGACCGCCCGACCGCCGGCAGCTACGCCATCCGCGGGCAGGAGGTGGGACAGATCGGCAAGAGCGCGCAGGCCGACATCCGCAACCAGGAGATCGGCTTTGTTTTTCAGCGCTTCAACCTGCTGGCGCGCACTTCGGCGCAGCGCCAGGTGGAGCTGCCACTCTTCTATGCGGGCGTCACCGGCGCAACCGCAAAGCAACGAGCCGTCGACGCACTCACCCGCGTCGGCTTGGGCGACCGGGTCGATCACCGGCCTGACCAGCTCTCTGGCGGTCAGCAGCAGCGCGTGGCGATTGCGCGTGCGCTGGTGACGCAGCCCAGCCTGCTGCTGGCCGACGAACCGACCGGCGCGCTCGACAGCAAGACCACGGTCGAAATTCTCGACCTGTTTGATGAACTGCACGCGCAGGGGTTGACCTTGGTCGTCGTCACCCACGAACACAGCGTCGCCGAGCGTGCGGCGCGCGTGATCACGGTCAGCGACGGCGCGGTGATCAGCGATGTGCAGACAAATTCCGCCAGACAGGAGGCGCTGCAATGAGAATGTTTCGTTATTTTGGCGTGGCGCTTGGCAACATCGGCGTCAACAAGACGCGTTCGCTGCTCACCATGCTGGGCATCATCATCGGCGTGGCTGCGGTGCTGACGACGCTGGGGATTGCTTCCGGTGCGGCCAACAGCATCACCGCCGACATCGAGTCGCAAGGCACGAACCTGCTCGAGGTGAGCGCGGTGCGCGGCGCCGAAGGGAGCAGCCGGCTGACGCTGGCCGATGCGCGCGTGCTGAGCAACCGGGACGAGTTCCCGCAATTTGGCGGTGTGTCACCTACGTACAGCGGGAGCGCCACCGTGACACGCGGCGCATCAACCACGGACGGCCAGGTTCAGGGTGTAACGTCAAGCTATCCGTCGGTCAGCACGGTGGAGATCGGCAGCGGGCGCTTTCTCAGCGCCGAAGAGGAGGCCAGCGGCGCGCGCGTCGTGGTGCTGGGCAGCGGGCTGGCCGATGACCTCTTTGGCAGCGAAGAGCCAATCGGGCAGGAAGTGCGCATCGGCAGCGATCTCTTCACGGTGGTTGGCGTGCTCGATCAGTCGGGCGGCAGCCGCTTTTTCAGCAACGACACCACGGCCTACGTCCCGCTCAGTGTGGCGCAGACGCGGCTCTTCAACGCCTCGCGCTATCGCGGCGAGCTGACGGTGAGCAGCATCAGCATCAAAGTGAGCGACGCCTACTCGATCGACCAGGCGGAGCAGGATGTCGAGGTGACGCTGCGCCTGCTGCACGGTCTGGGCGCGGACGACGACAACGACTTCAGCATCTTCAACCAGGCCAGCCTGCTCGATCTTGCCGGCAGCGTCTCGACCACCTTGTCGGTGCTGTTGGGCGGCATCGGCGCCATCAGCCTGCTCGTCGGCGGCATTGGCATCATGAACATCATGCTCGTGACCGTGACCGAGCGCACCAATGAGATCGGCCTACGCCGCGCGCTGGGCGCCCACGACCGTGACATCCTGGTGCAGTTTCTCACCGAGGCGCTCCTGCTCTGCTTTATGGGCGGGTTGATCGGCGTCGGATTGAGCTACGGCGTCGGCGCGTTGTTGGGCGCCATTCCCGCCTTTCCGATCACGATCGTGATCGAGCCGAACGCTGTGATCATGGCGTTGGCCGTCGCATCGGGCGCGGCAATCGTCTTTGGCCTCTACCCGGCGCTGCGCGCCACGCGGCTCGATCCGGTGGAGGCGCTGCGCTATGAATAGAGTTGCGCGGGGCGTAAAAAGCATCCACAGATGGGGCGGATTGCACAGATAAACAGCTATCGGTTCCTGCTTTGAAAGCAGTCATCGCAACCAAGATGTTCCTGAGAATCTGTGCCATCTGTGTAATCTGTGGACAGTTCTTCTGCTTGAGGTTTGGTTTGGACATCATAAAAGTTGATGCGCCTACAGATCAGGCAGATAGACCATGAATTAGACGGATTTGGTGGATAAGTCCGTGAAAATCTATTAACGCATGGGCAATTGAAATCAGGCTGTACAAGTACGAATATCAGAGAGAGGCAATTATGAAGCGGGTTTTTCTGTGGGGAATCGGGGTGTTGGTGGTGGCCGGGCTTTCGATCGGCGGGTTTGTGCTGCTGACCGGGGAAAATGGGCCATTGGCGGCGCCGATTTCGGCGCAGACGACGGCCCAGATGGAGACGGTCGCCATTCGTCCGGCCGCGTCGATATTGGGGCAGATCAGTGCGTCCGGCAGCATCGTGCCCATGAAGACCGAGCACGTCGTGCTGACGGTCGATGGGACGGTGCTGGAAGTGCTGGTCGACGCAGGCGATGTCGTGCAGGCGGGCGATGCGTTGCTGCGGCTGGACACGGGGGATCTCGAACGGTCGGCGCTGCTGGCGGAACTCGATGTCGCCACCGCGCAGAATTCGCTCGATCAGCTCCGGCAGCCGGCCAGCGCCACCGAACTAGCCGAGGCGCGCGCCGATCTGGCCTCGACCGAACAGAAGCTTATCGACGCCCAGAAACCGGCGGCGCAGGCCGAGACCACGGCGGCGCGCGCTAGCGTGGCATCGGCCTGGGCCAAGTACAACGATCTGCAGGCGGGGCCGAGCGCGGCCGAACTGGTCAAGCTGGAGGCCAACCTGCGCAAAGCCGAGGTCGCCATGCAGGAGGCGCAACGCGACTACGACAAGGTCAAATGGGCGGGCGACGCCGGCATGACCGCACAGGGAGCTGCGCTGCAGAAGGCGACCATCGACTACGAGGCGGCAAAAGCAGACTACGAGGTCTCTGTGGCGGCGGCGGCGCAGACCGATTTGCAGTCGGCCGTCAGCCAGGCCAACGACGCCCAGCAGAAGCTCGATGATCTGCTTGCCCGGCCCAATGCCGCCGACATCGCATCGGCCGAGGCGCAGGTCGCCGCCGCGCAGACCCGGCTCGACAACCTGCTCAACGGCGCCGATGACCTGGAGATCGAAGCGGCGACGATCAAGTTGCAGGCCGCGCTGGTCTCGCTCGGCGAGGCGCGCAAGCAGTTGGCGAAAGCGAACGTGTCCGCAACGGTGGCGGGCAGCGTGCTGACCGTCAATGTGCAGGAAGGCAGCCAGGCGCGCACCGGCGAAGAAGTGGCGACGCTGGCCGACCTCAGCCAACTGGAACTGACCGTCAATGTGGCGGAGGTGGACATCAACAAGGTGGCGGTGGGTCAGGCCACCGAGATCTCGGTGGACGCGCTGCCCGGCAGCACGCTGTCGGGTGAGGTCGTGCGCATTGGGCCGGTCAACAGCGGCGGCGCCGGTGCGGTGAGCTACGCGGTGACGATTGCGCTGGACGGCGACCTCAGCGGTGTGCTGCCCGATATGACCGCGGTGGCGCGCTTTGTCGACGCCGCGCTGGCCGATGGCTGGCTGGCGCCGACGACCTCGATCCAGCGGGTGGGGGAGGCCGCGACCCTCTCCGTTGTGCGCGAGGGCGTGGTGACGCAGGTTCCGGTCACTGCCGGAGCGGTGCAGGGCGAATGGACCGTGGTGTATGCCGACGAGCTGCAGGCGGGCGATCAGGTTGTCGGCAGCGTGCGCGCCGCCGACTCTTCTCAGCAGAACGAACAGGACACGATGATGGAGCGCAGCCCAGGCGGCGGCGCACCGCCCAATCCCTTTGGCGGCGGCAATCCATAGTGAATTTTTTTCAACCGAAAATTTGACGTGCGCCGCGCATTATTATATTTTATTCGACCGAACGTTCGGTCGGTTTGTGGGGTTTAGTCAGGAGCGACGCAACTATCTTGGTTGATGAGATTCAGGCGGAAGAGGGAGCAGAACTCTCCCCGCAGAAACAGGTCATTGTCGATATCGCACGCGATTTGTTCATGAAGTACGGCTACGAAGGGTTGTCGATTCGCGACCTGGCGGAACAGTGCGGGCTGGCCAAGGCGACCCTCTATCACCATTTTCATGACAAACAGGACATTTTTCTCAGCGTCCTGGAGCATGGGGTGATGATGATGCATCAGCGCATTGTCGAGGCGGCGGCTGCCAAACAAACGCCCATCGACAAGTTGCGCGCCGTGGTCCATGCCTACTGTCAAATGCTGGTCGAGCGACGCATGATCTTTTTCTGGTCGTTGCGCGCCAATGCAGAGACGGAAGACCAACTACGTCACTTTGTCCAGACGCGCAAGGAGCTTTTCCTAGGCCCCCTGACCCGCGTCGTGCAGGAAGGCATCGATGCCGGCGCTTTCCGCGCCGTCGATGCGCAGATGAGCGCGCTCTGTCTGCTGGGCATGTTGAATGCCACGATGACCTATCGCATCATGTTTGACGAGGCGCTGGACAGTGCGGAGATCGCCGCGCTCGCGCTGGATCTTTTTTTAGCGGGCATTTCCACCAAAGAACTTGAATAGTCAGGAAAATTTTGTATGCAATGTATTGGGTCTGTTTTGCGCAGCCGCGCCGTGACGAAAGTTTCTCCGCTGCTGGTTACAGTGTTGCTGGCGGGCTGTGCTTTTGGTGGGGCCGCCCCGGTGTCAGAGAACGTCCGGTTGCCAGCGTATGAGCCGCAGGCGTCCGGCGCCGAATCCACACCATCCACCGCGCCCGCCGCGCAAGACGAGGCGACAGTTGCGGCCAACGCGCAAAGTGTTCCCGACGATGCCGGGGCCGTCGCCCCAGCCGCTGATTCCTCCATCGCGCCGGCGCTTGCCGAGCGTGCGGCCACCGCGCCCACCAGCGGCGCGGTCTACGGCGCCGAAGTAATCGCCGATCATCAGGTGGTCGTTGCGGCGCAGGTCGGCGGTCAGGTGACCAACGTCGCCGTGGAAGTCGGCGATGTCGTGGATGCGGGCGATGTGCTGGTCAAGCTGGACAGCAGCGTGCTGGAGGCGCAGGCCGCACAGGCCAAAGCCGCGCTCGACGCGGCGGCCTCCAACCTTGCCGCGCTTCAGGACCCCGCCAAGGAGCAGGATCTGGCCGCGGCGCGCGCGGCGATCGCAGCGGCCAGTGCGGCTTATGCGCGAGCCTCTGGCGGCCCGACCGACGAAGAACGGCGGCTGGCGCTGGCGCAATTGATGCAGGCGCAGGCCGCGGTGACAGTGGCGCAGGCGGGCTACAATGTCGTGAAGGGCAATCCGAATATCGGCATGATGCCGCAGAGTCTGCAACTGCAACAGGTGACTCTGGCGCAAGAAGCGGCCCAGGCTCAATATGACAAGATCATGAAGGGCGCCACGGCCGATCAAGTCGCGGCAGCCTATGCTCAGCTCGAGAACGCACGCGCCCAACTGCAACGGCTGGAGGATGGCGTTAAGCCGGCGCAGGTGGACGCGGCCGCGGCGCAGGTCAAGGCCGCCCAATACGCCTACTATCTGGCCCAGTTGCAAGTCTCCAGAGCGACGGTCAAGGCGCCTGTCGCTGGCATCGTCTCCAAGGTGCAGACGTCGGCTGGTTCGCTGGCCGCACCGGGCGCGCCGGTGGCGACGTTGCTTTCCAAGGCGATCCGGGTAGTCGTTTCCGTAGAAGAATCCAGGCTCAGCCAGCTCGCCGCCGGCCAGCCTGCGCTGATCCGCGTGGCGGCGTATCCAGGGCAGACCTTCAGCGGTGCGGTGGCGCTCATCGCCCCCGAACTGGACCCGGCGACGCGCACCGTGCAGGTGACCATTCGCCCCGACGACGAAGAGGCGCCACTGGCGCCGGGCATGTCCGCCACCGTCGAACTGTTGACGCCCTGAGCAGGATCGGCGCGCTAAATTTTGAGTTGAGGAGCAACAAGCATGAAGCTTTGGGATATTTCGATCCGCCAGCCGGTCTTTATGACGATGGTGCTGATCGCGGGTGTGGTCATGGGCGTTTTTTCCTATTTCCGTATGCCCGTGGATGTGTATCCGAACATCGAATTTCCGGTGGTGGTGGTTACAACGATCTATCCGGGCGCCAACCCGAACGAAGTTCAGGATCAGGTGACCAAGCCGCTGGAAGAGGAACTGGTCACGATCAGCGGGATCGACACGGTGCAGTCGACCTCATCCGAGGGACTGAGCAACATCATCCTGCAGTTCGACCTGGATCTCTCCGCGGACAAGGTGAGCGAGCAGGTGCGCGAGAAAGTCAACTTGCTGCGCAACCGGCTGCCCACCGACATCCAGGAGCCGATTATCCGGCGCTTCAACCCTTCGGATCAGCCGATTATGCGCATGGGCGTGGCCGACAAAACGGGGTTGCTTTCACCGCTTGAACTGCGCAAGGTGACGGAAGACGCGGTGCAGGCGCCGTTGCAACGCGTGGCCAACGTGGCGGCGGTCGACGTCGCCGGCGGTCAGGAGCGCGAGGTGCGCGTGTTGCTCGATGCAGAGGCCATGCGCGCGCGGCGCATCACGCCGCAGCAGGTGATCGGCGCCATGCAGACCCAGAATCTGACGGTGCCCGGTGGCTCGGTCACCAGCGCAGGCCAGGAATTCAACCTGCGCACGCCCGGCAACTTTGCCTCGTTGGATGATATCCGCAACGTCATGATCGTCGATCGCGGGACGCCGGTCTATCTGCACGATATCGCGACGGTGGAGGATAGCTTCAAACCGCGCGCGAGCATCACGCGGCTCAACGGCCAGGATTCGGTCATCATCAATGTGCGCAAACAGAGCGGCTCCAATACCGTCACCGTGGTCGAAGACATCAAAAAGGAGCTGGAACCGATCCTGGCGAAAAATCCCAATTTGGAGATCACAATCGCCAGCGACCAGTCCGTGCAGGTGAAAAGCTCGATCGACGGCGCTATCGAAGATCTCCTGTGGGGCGCGCTGCTGGCGTCGCTGGTGGTCTTTGCCTTCTTTGGCGACCTGCGCAGCACGCTCGTGACGATCGCTGGCCTGCCCGTGATCATGATCTCGACGCTCTTTTTTATGAACCTGATGGGCATCGGGCTGAACAACATTTCGCTGCTGGCGCTGGCGCTGGTGGTCGGGCTGGTGATCGACGATGCGATCGTGGTGCGCGAGAACATCCTGCGCTGGGTGCACATGGGGCGCAGCCCGAAGGAGGCGGCCAGCATCGGCACGGCCGAGGTTTTTCTGCCCGTGTTGGCGACCACGGCGACCGTCATGGCAGTTTTTCTGCCCGTGGCCTACGCCGAAGGCATCATCGGGCGCTTCTTCGTCGCCTTTGGTCTGACGGTGGCGATTGCGATGGCGATCTCGTTTTTCGAGTCGATCACGATGGCGCCCATGCTCAGCGCCTATTTCATCAGCAACAAGCCAAAGCAGCAGAAAAAGCCCGAAAAAGAACAGAATTACGAGGAAGGGGAAAAGATCACCTGGCTGGATCGCGTCTACGGGCGCATCCTGCAATCCGTGTTGCGCCACAAGTGGGTGACGATCGTGCTGACGCTGGCGATTTTTGTAGGCAGCATCTACAGCACGCAGTTCCTGGATTTCAGCTTTGTCCCGTCGATCGATCAGCATCAGTTTGACATGCAGGTGGATTTGCCGGCCGGCACGCCGTTGGAGGCGGCTGAGCAGGAAGCGCTCAAAATCGAGCAAATCCTGCGCCAGCATCCGGCGGTGACCGATCTTTTCACCACGATCGGCAGCACCGGCGCGCCGGAAAAGCTGGACTTCTTTGCCAAGCTCAACAGCGACGCGCCGTCGCGCGGCGTCATTGAACAGGTGCGCGCGGCCATGGCCAACGCGCCTGGGTTGTCCTTCAGCGCGGGTGCGGGGATCGGCGGCGCTGCGACCGATATTAGCGTGGAGGTGCGCGGGCTTGCAACCACCAGCTACGAGGCGCTGGGCGCCGAGGCCGCACAGGTCATGAAACAGCTCGAAACAATTCCGGGCATCGTCGATTTGAAGAGTTCGTTCAAGCCGGGCCGGCCGGAGATTCGTTTCATCATCGACCGTCAGAAAGCGGCCGAATTGGGGCTGAGCACCGCCCAGATCGGCTCGACTATCCGCACGCTCGTCAACGGTCAGGTGGTGACCACCTATCGCGGCGATGAAGATGAAGTGGACATCACCGTGCAACTGGATGGCGCCGGCAGCATCGACGACATCCTGGATCTCACACTGTTGACGCCTGCTGGGAAGCAAATTCCGCTGCGCCAGATCGCAGCGCCGGAAGCGGCGACCGGCCCCAATCAGATCTCTCGCGTCGACCGCCAGCCGACTGTGACCATCTCGATGAATGTGGCGGGTCGCACGGTGGCTAAAGCCTCGACCGATGTGACAAACCTGGTCGCCAGCATCCAGGCGCCGGAAGGGATGATCGTGAAAATGGGCGGCAATGCCGAGGCGCAGGCGGAGGGCTTCCAGAGTCTGGGGCTGGCAATGCTGCTCTCAGTCATCTTCATCTACATGGTGCTGGCCAGCCAGTTCAACAGCTTTGTCCAGCCGCTGCTGATCATGATCTCGCTGCCGCTGGCGATCGTCGGCGCGCTGCTGGCGCTCTTCGCCACCGGCCGCGCGCTCGATCTCACGGCCTTCATCGGCTTTATCATGCTGATGGGTCTGGTGACCAAGAACTCGATTCTACTCGTGGACTTTGCCAACCGCGAACGTGAGCGCGGCCTGAGCGTATACGAAGCCATGCTCAAGGCCGGGCCGATCCGTCTGCGTCCGATCCTGATGACTTCGCTGTCGTTGATCCTGGCGATGATCCCGCTGGTGCTGGGGTTGAGCGCGGGCGGCGAGTTTCGCCAGTCGATGTCGATTGCCATCATGGGCGGCATGATTACGAGCACGTTGCTCACGCTGCTGATCGTGCCGGTGGCCTACGTCATGGTGGTCGGCTGGCAGGAACGCTGGTTGGCGCGGCGGGCAACGCGCCGCGCTTTGCGCGAGGCGCGCCGCGCGGACGAAGCCGCCGATGCGGATGGTCAAGATAGCATTGCGACGCAAACGGGTGACTGACAGATCGATTGAGGGGTAACCACCAAGACTCGAAGAACACAAAGCGGCGCAAAGAACTGCCCAAGATGAGCTCTGCTGCGGCTATCTTCGCGCCGCTTTGTGTTCTTTGCGACTTCGTGGTTGGGCTTTTTCAAGCTCCTCGATCATCAGGCGGCGCGGTTGAGGGCGCGATGCCGTCGAGCATCGTCAATGCTGCGCTTGTCAGATCGACGCCCTGGTGGACGCCGCGCATGACGCCGTCACCGTCGATCAGGGTGAGCAAAGGCGCGGCGCTGATCTTGTGGGCATTGTAGCGTTTGGAAACCTTGCCGTCCCAGTCAAGCAGGATGATCACGTAGTCGGCCACATTGAGACCAGGCGGCATGGCCTCGGCAGCTTTGGCGTAGACGCCGCGCATCACCTGCTCGGCGAGCGAACGCAGGAAGACCGGCACACTGCTCATGTTGACGACGCTGGGTGCGAGCAGGTGGGTCGCGTCAGGATAGCGGGCGCGCACCGCTTCCTGCATGGATTGTACGGGCCGCCACTGCGTTCTGGTCGTGGAAGACCAGCAACAGCGCTGTCCCCTGGCAGCTTGCCAGGCTGACGATGCGATTGGAGCCCAGGGCGGTCAGGGTAAAGGCCGGGGCTTGCTGACCGACGATGATGGAAGACGATGCCATGAATATCCTCTGTCGCTAAAGTGGGCTGTATTGTATGTCAGAGCCGCTTGCGCACGCAACGTCGCTTGCCTGCCGGGGTGCGTTCCAAAATTTTGGCGAGAACGTCCCCGGCACTGGTCAGGAGGACTTGGTTGAATAGGGCCGTGTCTGACCAGTGCCGGGGACGTAACAAAAACTTGACACACACCTGCCTGCCGCATCGTAAGTATCATTGCTGGCTGAAGATGAGAATAGCGCGAAAATTTAGAGTAGTTGGCAAACCATCAAATAGAGACGCCTGGTTACACTGGTTACTACAGTCGGGTGTATGCTAAAGTCAGACAGAAGAGCTTGCCGAATGGTGCACCACTGCACCGCAACGATAGATAAGAAGTTGGAGCATTATCATGAAGAATGGTCGTATTCAAACCGCTCGGAAATGGCGGCTTTTAAGCGGGCTGCTGATCCTGCTGCTCATGGCGGGCGCGATCGTGACGCCGCTGTCGCTCATCTCAACGCCGGCGGCGGCGCAGAGCAGCATGGAGGACGGCAAAATGGCTGTCGTCGGGTTGGACGGCGCGACGTTGCAGGAGGCGCCTGGCGGCAAGGACGTCGCTCAACTTACCGCTGGCGACGTCCTGACTGCGCTGCGCCGCAGCGCGGACAGCAAATATCTCCAGGTCAAAACGGAGCGCGGCGTCGAAGGCTGGGTGGCGACCGGCAGCGTCGTTGTCTTCGGCATCGATGCGTTGCCGGTGGCTGAGCCGCCTAAGCCGGCGACCGCGACGCCTGCCCCCACCGCCACCAAACCACCCACGCCGACGGCCCAGCCATCCCCCACGGCCCAGCCAACGCCAACCGCGCTGCCGCGTGCGACCCAGGCCGCCACCGAAGCTGCTACGGAAGCTGAGGCTGCCACGGCTGGGAAAGCTGTCACGCCCGCCGGTGCGGGTGCAGCGACTGCCGATGCCGGCGAGGGCATCATCGGCGTGGTGGTCGGGACGGGCGCGGAGCTTTATGATGCTCCCGACGGCGCGTCGCTGCAATCGTTGCCTGGCGCCGAAGCTATCAGCGTCATCGGCCGCGATGCGGACGGCGTCTGGCTGATGGTGAGCACGCTTAACGGCAGCGAAGGCTGGGTGAAGGCGTTGGATCTGGTCGTCTTTGGCGTCGATGCGCTGCCGGAGATGACGGAGCAGGCCAGCGTAGAAAAGACCCCTGCCCCGGCTGCCGCCACCATTACCACAACGGCTGCTTCGCCTGCAGTCCCGACGGTAGAGACGGCGGCTGTTCCTGAAGAAGCGACCAGCGCACTCCCAACTTCAAGCGATGCAATGCTCGCGAAAGCCGTCATGACCGGCACGGCCAACGTCTCGGGCTCGCGGCTCAACATTCGTGCGGGTGCGGGCAGTGCATACCCCATTATCGGCAAGGCCAGCAGTGGCGAGGAATTGTCTGTTGCGGCGCGCAGCGAGGATGACGCCTGGCTGCTCATCGTCCGCGAGGATCTGCCGCAAGAGGCAGGCTGGGTATCGGCCGGTTTGGTGCGTCTCGATGGCGCGGTAAGCGAATTGCCGGCGTCGGCAGATGGGTTCACCGCCGCTCCAACTACACCTGCCCCAAGTGCACCGGCGCGAGCCACCGCTGCTGCGGCGCCTGCCGCGTCGACGCCTGCGCCGGCCACTGCCACCCCTTCTGCGTCTGCGGAAGCCACGCAGGCCGCGCCAGCCACGGAAGCTCCAACTGTCGAGCCGCCAGCTACTGCGCTGCCGGCTACTGAGGCGCCAATCGCCGCCACGCGCACGGGTGCAACGGGACTCACCGGCACGATTGTTTTTCAAGATGGGCGCGGCGGCATCCACGCCTATGATCTCGATCGCGGCGAGGTGCGTCAACTCACCAGCGGCTATGATCCGGCGATCAGCAAGGATGGGAGCAAGGTTGCGGTGCTGCGCGGGGATGGCATCTACAGCATCAACATCGACGGCTCCGGCGAGCGCAGGGTGTTTGCCAGCAGCGATCTGATCACGTCGCCCAAGTGGAGCCCGGACGGCAACTGGATCGTCTTCACCCGCATGATCGGCGAATATAAGTGTTGGCAGACCGAGTTCTTTGGCTGCATCACCTTGCGCGAACTGCGCGAGCGCTTTCCGTTTGCGCCGCCCGCGGTCTTGCAGCAGATCTTCTTGAGCGGCTACGACCGCATCGCGATCCCAAACTTCGGGCTGACGCGCGTCAACGCCGACGGCGGAGAGTTCCGCGACATTGCCGCGCTCGACTCGGCGCAGGCGCCCGATTGGAACGAAGACGGCATCGTCTACCAGTCAAAAGCTGGCATCGAAGTGACGCAGGACAAGCCGGACGGCGAAACCCGTTCGGTGCAGTGGGGCAACTGGGACTGGGATCCGGATTGGGCGCCCAACGGTGGCCCCATTGTCTACCAATCCAAAGAGGGGCCGCACTGGGAGATTTTCAGCATCAACCCGGATGGCAGCGGCGTGTTTGCGCTAACGCGTCCCGTGACGACGCTGGTTGATGAACTGCCCAGCAACGTGGCGCCTGCCTTCAGCCCGGACGCTCAAAACATCGTCTACCTGAGCAATCGCCAAGACGACAACGAGGCTGGCCCGTGGCGCTTATGGGTCATGGATGCAGGCGGCGGCAACCAACGCCCGCTGCCCCTCGCGATGGAAATTGACTACGGTTTTGGCGGCGAGCAGGTGGCGAGCTGGGGGCCGTAAAAATCTGACGACATAGCACGCGGAGGACGCGGATTGGATGGATATTTGCGGATCAGATCAGCGAAAATCAGCCCAATCCGCGTGATCCGCGTGCTATTTTTACAGGCTTGAACTTTCCAGCACCTGGCTGTGCAGTTTTTGCAACGGGGCGACGCCGTGGTTGATGGCGACGGGGCGCAACTGGGGATCGAGCACGACCGTGGTGGGCACCGTCATAATGCCGTACACCCTCGCCAGCGTTTCCTGTTCAATGGCATCGAGCTTGTGCACGGCGACATCGACTTTACTTTGCAGTTGCGCCAAAATTGGCGCCTGCTGCAGCCGGCACTGGGCGCATTCCGCCGTGGTAAAGTAGAGCACAGTAGGTTTACCGCCATCAACCCCGGGCGGCAGATGCACCGGTGCGGTTACTGCCCGCAGCGCGTGTAGGCGGCGAGATTGCCCCAAGCGCCAAAGTGCATAGAGCGCCAGCATCCCTACTCCTACCAACATCACAACCCCAAAACGTTCCATCATGTCAACACCTCAAGTCTTCCCCTGGCGCGCGGACGAGACGTCCGCAGCTTGTTGCCTACAGGCGGGCGAGGACGCTCGCGATCCGGGTTGAAGGTCATTATTCTTTCGCCGGCGCGGGCTGCCACGACGGCAGGCCAGGCTTCACACCGGCGCGGCCAAGCTGGTAGTAGAGAAAGCACCCCATGCAAAAGCCCAGCAGCAGGTTGATCGCCGCCAATGCGATCACGATGCCGGCCAGCGTCCAGCCGAGCACGGACAGCCCCAGCCACAGCGCCGCCGCGCTCAGCACCAAAAAGATGCCGCCCACGCCCTGCGCAAAGAGATGCGGCCGCGGGTCGTCGTCGATGACGTGCGCTTTGAGCAGCCCGGTAGGCTTGAGCGCGCGGGCGTAGATCTGCTTGAACAGCCCGGCCTCCGGCCACAGCGTGCCGATCCCCATGACCGCGGCGACCAACGCCACCAGCCAGGGTGCATCCAGCAAGAACGCCAGCACCAGCAGGGTGATGATGCTGGCCTGGTTGAATTTCAAGGCGGTCAGATCGACTTTCATGGTTCCTCATCTCTTGTGTCTATCCAGAAATTTCTGCGCAGCAACTTCCGTGCAGGGTGACTTATGCGACGCCGCAATCAATGTCTGGATGAGAATTATTCAAATAAACCCAAACTCATGTATTTGCTGCCGTCGTCGGGCAGGATGGTGACGACGCAGCCGCCGCGCAATTCATGCGCCACCTCGATGGCGGCATGAACCGCGGCGCCGGCGCTGAGGCCGACGAATAGCCCCGCCTCCCGCGCCAGCCGCCGCGTCATGGCCCATGCTTCCTCAGCCGCCACGCCCAGAAAGCGGTCGGGCACACCCGCGCCGTAAATGCCGGGCACGAGCGCGGTTTCCAGATGTTTCAGTCCCTCGATCACGGCAAGCTCATCCTCCGGCTGCACCGCGACCAATTCACTGTCAGGGTTGCATTCTTTGAGATAGCGCCCCACGCCCATGAAGGTGCCCGTCGTGCCCAGCCCGGCGACAAAATGGGTGACCTGGCCTGCGGTTTGTCGCCAGATCTCCGGGCCGGTGGCGGCGTAGTGCGCCTGCCAGTTGGCCGGATTGTTGTATTGGTTGGTGTAAACATAGCGCCGCGGCGCCGCAGCGACGATGCCGCGCACAACCTCGATGGCGCCATCCGAACCTTCGAGCGGGTCGGACTCGATCAGATGGGCGCCGTAGGCCTTGACCAGCGCCTTGCGTTCGGCGCTGACATTGGCAGGCATGACCAGATGCACGGCGTAGCCTTTGACCGCGCCGATCAGCGCCAGCGCAATGCCGGTGTTGCCCGAACTGCTGTCGATGATGATCTTATCCGGCGTCAGACGGCCGTCGCGTTCGGCGTCTTCGACCATACGCAGCGCGGCGCGCGCCTTGACCGACCCGCCCGGATTCATCCATTCCGCCTTGGCGTGCACGCTGACGCCCGGCGAAATCCCACACTGGCGCACAAAGTCATTCAAATCCAGCAACGGCGTGTTGCCGATCTGCGCCAGAATGCCAGAGGTTGTTGCTTGCGGTCGTTGCAGCGTGCGCATCATAGAACGTTGCTCCATGCCTGAGATTAGAGATTGGGAGATTGGAGATTAGGAGATTTTGTCATCGCCAACCTGCTCTCCCAATTTCCAATCTCCCAATCTCTTAATCTCCAATCTTTCTCTACGCCGCCGCCAACTCACCCTCGTGTGCGTGTTCCCGCGCCGGGAAACCGCAGAACTGGTCGTAATCGATCAGCTCGGTCACGGTTGGCTGCTCGCCGCAGAGCGGACAGTTCGGGTCGCGCTGCACCTTGAGCGTGCGGAAGCTCATGTCGAGCGTGTCGATCAGCAGCAGCTTGCCTATCAGCGGATCGCCAAGCCCCAGGATCAGCTTGATCGCCTCGATGGCCTGGATCGAGCCGACGATGCCGGGCAGCACGCCCAGCACGCCCGCTTCGGCGCAGCTTGGCACTTCGCCCGGCGCCGGCGGTTCAGGATAGAGACAGCGATAGCACGGCCCGCCCATCACGCCATGCTCCGGCGCGTCGGGCAGATAGACCGTGGCCTGACCCTCGAACATAAAGATGCTGCCGTCCACCAGCCGCTTGCCGAGCATGTGACAGGCGTCATTGACCAGGTAGCGCGTCGGGAAGTTGTCCGAGCCGTTGAGCACGATGTCGTAGGGACGGATGATCTCGAACGCGTTGTCGCTGGTCAGCGGCGCGTTGTGCGGGATGACCTTGACATCCGGGTTGATGTCGCGGATGCGGTCCGCGGCCGATTCCACCTTGGGGCGGCCCACATCCTTGTTGCCGTGCAGAAGCTGGCGCTGCAGGTTGGAGACGTCGACCACATCGAAGTCGACGATGCCCAGCGCGCCGACGCCCGCCGCGGCCAGATACATCGCGGCCGGGCTGCCCAGCCCGCCCGCGCCGATCAGCAGCACCTTGGCCTCCAGCAACTTGATCTGCCCTGCCTCGCCCACTTCCTTGAGCAGCGTGTGGCGGCGAGTAGCGCAGCCGCTGATCGTCGCTGAGCACGCGCGGCACCGTGAACTTCAGTCCGGCGTTCTTCCAGCCGTTGAAGCCGCCGATCATCGAGCTGACGTTGCTGTAGCCCATCTCCTTGAGATTGCGCGCGGCCAGCAATGAGCGCACGCCGCCCGCGCAGTAGATCACGAGCGGCGCATCGCGGTCGGGTTGATGCTGCTCGATCTGCAGCTCCAGATAGCCGCGCGGGATGAAGACGGCGTTGGGCACGTGGCCCTGGACAAACTCGTCGCGCTCGCGAATATCGACGATCGTCACCGGTGCGCGCTGGTCAAGCTGGGTCTTGACCGCGTGCACCGTCACCTCCGGCACTTCGCGGCGCGCCCATTCCAACAGTTGGTCACGATTGATCGCGCTCATTGCCCCGTCTCCTGGCCGCCGGCCATCGCCGGCACAATTGAGACTTTATCGCCGGACGCGACGGGCGTGTGCATCCCTTGCAGCCCGCGAATTTCACTTTCGTTGACAAAGACATTGATAAAGCGTTTGACATTGCCGTCGTCGTCGAGCAGGCGATCCGCCACGCCTGGATATTGGGCGTCGATCGCCTGGATCACCGTGCCGATGTCTTCACCCGTCACTTCCACCTTGGCCTGCCCGCCGGTGAGCCGGCGCAGCGGGGTCGGTACATAGACTGTCGTCATAAATCAGTCGCGCTCCTTATCGTGGTTGATGAACTCTGTTGGTTGCTTGATACATGTTTTTGAACGTTTGTGTTGCGGCTTGCTTGTGACGCTGCTTGCTGGACGGACCAACAAAAAACGCCGAGCCATCAAACGATGAACTCGGCGCAATTACCAATCTTGGTCTGTTCGTCAGGAGGCCAGCAGTGCAACGCAGAACAACTTGCCACCGTGCACTTTGCTGGATTTTGTTGAGTTTTGCCCAGGCTCATCGCTTGCAATCGAGGACAGCGGGAAGACGACCAGCGCCATGCTGGCGGTCCCCGCTATCGACACAAGCAAGTCAGGTGTGGAGCCTGCGTGCAAAACTCGTATGCCATATTCTCTCTGAAAGTCCT
This sequence comes from Candidatus Caldilinea saccharophila, assembly GCA_016710365.1. Taxonomy (GTDB): domain Bacteria; phylum Chloroflexota; class Anaerolineae; order Caldilineales; family Caldilineaceae; genus Caldilinea; species Caldilinea saccharophila. The sequence goes on from JADJVW010000061.1 coordinate 92,370, forward strand.
ACGTAACGCGTCCGCTTGAACGTACTTTTGCTGCGTGGGCGGAAGTATACTCGACATTTCTGTCGTGTCAAACTCCGCTTGGCGTTTGGCGTTTCCCACGCCTTCATTGTGGCGCGCAAGACGCCCGTCCTCCGTAATATCTCTTACGCTTGGCATTGTCCAGCCGGATGACGTACAATCGGAAATAGTGATCAACAAAGTAGTTTCGATGATGATGCTTCCAGGAACCTGATCTATGGCTGTTTATCCGATTCAATCTTTGCTTTCCGCCCGCCAATTCGTCTCCCCGCAGCGCGTGGAGGACCGCCTCTATTTTATCAGCGATATGTCTGGCCGCCTGAGCCTGTACACGATGCGCGTCGGCGGCAGCGTGCCGGAGCCTTTGCTCCCGCCTGACGTGGCCTTGCCCAACCCGCACCATTTTGACGGCGCGGTCACCTATCGCGTGCTGCCCAAGCTGGGCAAGATTTTGCTGATGCTTGACCGGGACGGCGACGAAAATTATCAACCGGTCTTCGTGCCAATTGCTGGCGGCCTGCCGATTCCTGTCTTTGGCGATCGCTTTGCTGGCCAGCAGCTCTACTGCACCGCCTGCGACGCGGAGCAGAATCTGGCGCTCTTCAGCGTCGATCCGCGCACTTCTCCCCACCACGAGAGCTACCTCGCCGATCTGGATGCGCTCACCCTGACAAGCCTGGGCACGAGTCTTTACGGCAACACCCCTATCGCTCACGACGACGCGTTCACCACCATTCTGCTTGCCGACCAGTACACCTTTGGCGATGTCGCCTGGTATCTCTGGCGCAAAGCGGAGGGCGAGCGGCGTCTGCTGTTTGGAACGCCTATCGAGCAGCGTGCGCCGGGACAGCAGATCACGCCCAATGGCCTCGGCGCGGCGCAAATCATCGGCGGAGAAGGGGTGCTGTTCATCTCCGCGCTCTTTAGCGACCGTTACGGGTTGACCTTCTTGCGTCTCGATGCGCCGGAGCAGGTAAAATCGGTGACGGTGCAAGGCGCCCTGCACAAAGGCAACGGCGAATTGGTTGATCTGCAAGTGCGCACCAATGATCGCTATACGCTGACCTATAATATCGACGGCGCCTCATGGGTCTATGCCGGCAGCTTCGACCGCGCCAACCTCGTTTTCCGCATCGACCGCGTGCTGGTCGGTCAGGATGAGCTTGCGGACGGCGTGCTGGAGTCGATGTGTTACGACAAGGTATCGGGCAGCAGCACCCTTTCCTTTTCAACGGCGACCTCCCCGTCTCAGCTTTATGTGCTCGACGCGGACGACGCCTTGCATCGTCAGACCAATGAGCGCGTGCTCGGCATCCCCAGTCATTTGCTTTCACGCGGGGAGGAGCACGTCTACACTTCGCATGATGGGCTGCGCATCTCGGCGCGGCTTTATCTGCCGGCCGCTGAGCTTGACTACCGCGGGCCGCGTCCGGTCATTTTCTACATCCACGGCGGGCCGCAAAGCCAGGAACGTCCCGACTTCACCTGGTTTTCGATGCCGCTGATCCAGTTCTTTACGCTGAACGGCTTTGCGGTGTGGGTTCCCAACGTGCGCGGCAGTTCCGGTTATGGCATCTCCTATATGAAGCGCATCGACCGCGATTGGGGCGGGCTTGACCGGCTTGACCATGTCGCCGCGTTCGAGCTGCTGCGCAAAGATGCCCGGCTGGACATGACCCGCGCCGGCGTGATGGGCCGCTCCTACGGCGGCTACATGACCTTGACGCTGGCCGGCCGCCACCCGGAGCTGTGGCAGGCCGCGTGCGATATGTTTGGGCCGTACAATTTGTTCACTTTTATGGATCGCCTCCCCGAGACGTGGAAAACTTATTTCCACATCGCGGTCGGCCACCCGGAGCGAGACCAGGCGTTTCTCGCCGAGCGGTCGCCCAGCACTTACCTGCATCAGCTTGCCTGCCCGTTGCTCGTGATCCAGGGCGCCAACGACCCGCGCATCGTCGAGCGCGAATCGCGCGATGTTGTCGAACAACTCCGTGCGCAGGACAAACAGGTCGACTACATCGTCTATGCCGACGAGGGGCACGACATCATCAAATATCTCAACAAGGTGGATTGCTACACGCGCATCACGGATTTCTTTACCTCGCATCTGAAGCCATAGGCAGACACCGAGCAAGCAGGTCATGCCCCTGGCGAACAGGACGCTTCGCCCTAAATTCTGTGATTTTCAGCAGAACGGCTAGAATGAACGCGGCGCAACCACGCTATTTCTCAAGCGTCGTGCTGTTGACGCCGCCCGAACAGCACGACGCAAAACGCAAAGGTGCAAGATGTTCGACCTCGTCATCCGTAACGGTCTGATCGTCGACGGGCAAAAACGCCCACGCTATGCGGCGGACATCGGCATTAGCGGCGATCGGATCACCGCGATCGAGCGACTCGAACAGGCCGAGGCCAGGCTGACTATCGATGCCAAAGGCAGGGTGGTGGTGCCCGGCTTTATTGATGTCCACACGCATTCCGACGCGATTTTGCTGGCGCAGCCCCATTTGGTTTCCAAGACGACGCAGGGCTTTACCACCGAGTTTCTGATGCTCGACGGTATCTCCTACGCGCCTGTCAGCCGACAGACCGTGCACGCCTGGATTCAGTATCTGCGAGCGCTGGATGGCCTGCGTTTCGAGCAATACACCGGATGGGAAAGCATCGCCGACTACATGAGTTTGCTCGACGGCAAGACCGCGCAGAATGTGGCGGCCTTTGCACCTTATGCCAACATACGCTCGCTGGCGCTGGGCTTTGGGGAGCGCCACGCCAATGACTACCAACTGGTCGATCTCCAAAACCTGGTGCGCCAGAGCATGGACGACGGCGCCTGTGGTCTCTCCACAGGACTTGATTATGTGGACGAATGCTTTGCTACGACGGACGAACTGATTTACGCCAGCCAAGGAATGCGCGCTGAAAAGGGCGTCTACGTCACACATGTGCGCTATGCACGCGGCACGTTGGAAGGCGTCAAGGAGGCTGTCGAGATCGGGCGGCGCGCTGGCGCGCCGGTGCACATCTCCCATTTGAAGGGGGCCACGGAACAAGAAGTCGAAGCGTTGATCGACTACATCGATCTGGTCGCGGTCAATGAGGTCGACTTTTCATTCGATGTCTACCCGTACATGGGGTCGTCCACGATGCTGCAATATCTGCTGCCGCTCGAAATCTGGGGCGACGGTGTGCTGGCCGCGTATGGCAAGCTGACCGACGAAACAATGCGCGCCCGCTTCCAACGCCGGCTCGACACGATGGATCTGACGGAAATCACCATCGCCTGGACGCCTGGACGCCACAACCGGCATCTGTGCGGCATGACGCTGGAGCAGTATGTGCGCCGCACTAAACGCCGCGCGGCCGATGCGCTGTGCGATCTGTTGATCGAGGAGGCGATGGCCGTGCTGCTGGTTTTCCACCGCGTGGAAGCGGGGCTGGAGGCCGAGTTTGTGGCGCATCCTTGTTACATGATGGGCAGCGACGGCATCTTTTTTGCCAGCGGCAAGATCCACCCGCGCCAGTATGGCTCCGCGACGCGGCTGTTGAGCCATCACATGCGGCGCAAACGGCTCTTCTCGCTCGAAGACGCGGTTTACAAATTGAGTGGATTCGCGGCCGCTCGCTTCAAGCTCAAGAGTCGCGGGGCGATCCGCAAAGGCTACTTTGCCGATCTGGTCATCTTTGACCCAGAAACCGTGCACGACCACGCCACTTTCGACAATCCGCATCAACTTTCGACCGGCATCGACCACGTGATTGTCAACGGCATTCCCATCTTGCAGGCAGGGAAACCGGTGAACGGGGCGACTCCAGGCCGTTACCTGCGTTTTGGCGTTGAGTAAATCTTCAATGTCCGGTAGAGATTGGAGATTGGGGAATAGGGATTTCATTCACGAAAGGGATTTACAAAATGAAACGTGCTTTAATGGTTTGGGGCGGCTGGGAAGGGCATGAACCGCGCCAGTGCGTCAGTATTTTTGCGCCACTGCTGGAAGCAGCGGGCTTTGCCGTCGACATCAGCGATTCACTCGACGTCTACCTCGACGCCGAACGCATGAAGAGCTACGCTGTGATCTCGCAGGTCTACACGATGAGCACCATCACGCGGGAACAGGAGCAGGGATTGCTCGACGCTATCGAGGGCGGCGTCGGTTTTGCAGGCTGGCACGGCGGCATGGCCGATGCGTTCCGCAACAACACCAACTACCAGTTTATGGTGGGCGGGCAGTGGGTGGCGCACCCCGGCAATATCATCGACTACACGGTCAATATCACCGACCGCGAAGATCCGATCACTGCCGGGCTGTCCGACTTTGCCATGCACTCCGAGCAGTATTACATGCACGTCGATCCTGCCAACGAAGTGCTGGCGACGACCACCTTCAGCGGGCAATATTGCGCCTGGGTCGACGGCGCCGTCATGCCGGTGGTGTGGAAGCGACGCTGGGGCGCGGGGCGCATCTTCTACGCGTCGGTGGGTCATGTCGCGGCCGACTTCGACGTGCCGGAAGCCAAAGAGATCGTGCGGCGCGGGCTGCTGTGGGCGGCAAGGGAGCTCTAAACGACGATGAGCAATATCAAACCGGTTGCCGTCGGTGTGATTGGCTGCGGCAATATCAGCGGCGCCTATATGCGCATGTTGAAGACGCTGCCTGCCGTGCAGGTCGTTGCCTGCGCGGATCTGCGCCCAGAAGCCGCCCAGGCATTGGCGGAGCAATACCACGTGCCTCAAGTGCTTGCGGTCGATGCGTTGCTCGCCGACCCGGCCATCGAGATCGTCCTCAACCTGACCATCCCGCAGGCGCACGGGGAGATCGCCCTGGCCGCGCTGACCGCGGGCAAGTCGGTCTACAATGAAAAGCCGCTGGCGTTGACGCGTGAGGAAGGACGCCGTATGTTGGAAATGGCGGCGCAAAAGGGATTGCGCGTCGGCGGCGCGCCCGACACCTTTCTCGGCGGCGGCTTGCAGACCTGTCGCGAGTTGATCGACGCCGGCGCCATTGGGACGCCCGTTGCGGCCACCGCCTTTATGATGAGCCGCGGCCACGAGCATTGGCATCCCAACCCGGCCTTCTACTATCAGCGCGGCGGCGGCCCGATGTTCGACATGGGGCCGTACTATCTGACCGCGTTGGTGAGCCTGCTCGGCCCGGTGCAGCGCGTCAGCGGCGCCACGCGCATCACGCGGCCGCAGCGCACCATCACCAGCCAGCCGCGCTACGGCGCGATCGTCGACGTCGAAGTGCCGACGCATGTCGCCGGTCTGCTCGACTTCGCGGCCGGTCCCATCGGGACCGTGATCACCACGTTCGACGTGCAAGCCTCGACGCTGCCGTGGATCGAAATCTACGGCACGGCCGGCACGCTGGCGACGCCCGACCCCAACACCTTTGGTGGGCCGGTGCGTCTGCGCCTGGCCGCGGACAGTGAATGGCAGGAGATCCCGGTCACGCGCCCCTACACAGAGAACAGCCGCGGCCTGGGCCTGGCCGACATGGCGGAAGGCATCCGCAACGAGCGCCCGCACCGCGCCAACGGCGAATTGGCCTATCACGTGCTGGACATCATGCACGCCATTCACGACGCTTCAACCGCGGGACAGCACGTGATGCTAGACAGCACGTGTGTGCGACCGGACGCTATGCCTGATTAAGCAGACGAGCTACGCGCACAGAAGCGGCGGAGAGGGTGCGGCGCCACAAGACGCCGATTGCGGGCGCCGGCCCCTCCGTTGCTTCTGGAAAAACTGATTCCCTTCCTTCAAGCAGAACAAACTCATTATTCCACGCATCTTGCGCGAAATTGTCAAGCCCCTTGCTTCGCGCTCTCCGTACGCGCCCTGCCCGCAAATATCTACAGATAAGGTCATGACCTAATCCCCCAATTTTCGGGCAATTGCTGCATGACTTCCCTTACGACTCACCATACGATCTAAAGAGGAAACTCGCCATTAGACATATATGTCGTTGCAGCGCCACAACACGGAGAATGCTCATGCGTAATTGGGTGACTAAGAAAAGCTGCCGGTTGTCTTTATTCAGCTTGATGGGAGCGATCACGTTGCTGGCGCTTCTTATTGTTGTGGTTGACGGGCAAAGCACAGCAGCCCAAGGCAGCGTGCGCTACGTCAAAAGCAACGGAACAACGAGCGGCGCCTGCGCCTCGTGGGCGACTGCCTGTGGATTGAGCTATGCCATCAATCAGGCTGTGACCGGCGATGAGCTGTGGCTGGCCGCCGGCGTCTACACCCCCACGATGGGGGTGGAAAGTTCAGCTTCCTTCACGTTGACAAACGGCGTCGCTCTTTACGGAGGATTTGCCGGCACGGAAACCGCGCGCCAACAGCGCGATCCGGCGGTCCATATTGTGGTGCTTAGCGGCGATGCCGGCATTGCTGGGAATAGCGACGACAACGCAAATCACGTTGTCACGGCCATCAATGTCGATGCCGCCACGCGCCTAGATGGCGTGACGATCCGCGACGGAAACGCCATCGGCTTTAGTGCGACCGGCAGCGGCGGCGGCATCTATATCTACAACGGCAATCTAACCATTGCCAATGTCGTCTTTACGAACAACTCCGGCCAATCTGGCGGTGGTCTTTATAGCCGTTATGGTTCACCAACGCTCGATAACGTTCAGTTTATCGACAACAGCGCCAGCTACGGCGGCGGCGTCTATAACTACAGCCCGGCCATGACGCTGACCAATGTCACATTTCGCAATAATTCAGTCTCTCTCTATGGCGGGGGGATGTACAATAACGCCAGCAACCCGATTTTAACCGGCGCTCTCTTCGAGGAAAATCGCGCGGGCAGCTATGGCGGCGCCCTGTACAGCAACAACAGCAACACCCTCATCACGACTGCACGATTTACCGCTAACTATGCATCGAGTAGCGGAGGCGCTATCTATTCTTACAGGAAAACGTTCTCGCTCGCCGACACTGTGTTCATGAGCAATACTTCCAGATTTAATGGCGGCAGCATCTACGTGAGCCGCGGCGCGCTGGATGGCAATCGGATTTCACTTTTCTACAATAGCAGCAGATATAACGGTGGCGCCGTGGCCACCGATCGCAGCGTCCTGACAATGACGCACGTTACGGCGGGATTTAACCAGGCGAAGTATGGCGGCGTTTTTTATAACGACACTACAACCGTCACCCTTGCCAATGCCACCTTCTACTCAAATTCGGCGACAACTGACGGCGGCGCCATGTTCAACGATGCGGCGGCGACAACGCTCGATCATCTCACCGCTGTCGGCAACGCCGCCGAGCACTATGGCGGCGTGCTTTATACCATCCTGGAAGTTCCCACCGTGCGCAATTCTATCCTTTGGGGCAACACTGCCGAGAAGGGGGGAGCTATCATTGGCACGGCGTTGTTTGTCGAATCGATTGTCGAAGGCGGCTGTCCAGTCGGCGTCTCATGTATGCATGTGCATGACGAGGACCCATTGTTAGGCGCGCCGGGCAATTATGGCGGCGCCGTCGATACCATTCCCGTCCTGACAGGCAGTCCAGCTATCGATCGGGCGACGGATTTCTGTCAGCCTAGCGATGCGCGCGGCGTTGCCCGCCCGCAAGGCGCCGCCTGCGATCTTGGCGCATACGAGACGCGCGGCCTGGCGCTGCGGCTGGTCAGCGGCGGCAACCAGACAATCGAGGTCTATCAGCCCTACCCGGCGCCGCTCGTGGTCAGCGCCACCAGTATCGAGGGGCATGCCGTCGATGGCGCCCAAGCAACCTTTGCTTCGCCAGGCAGCGGAGCAGGGACTACGCCAATTACGCAGACAGTAATTTTTAGCGGTGGACAGGCGTCCATTCATGTCACCGCCAACAGCTTTCCTGGCGAGTACAGCGTGAATGTGAGTGCGCCTGGTTCGCAGCCGCTTGCCTTGACGCTGGACAACCTCGACACACCGGTGGCAGGCTTACAGGCTTCCCATAGTGGAACAGCACCCGTTGGCCAGGCGGTGATCTTCACTGCCACCGTGCAAGGCGGCACCAGCATCGTCTATGTCTGGGAGTTTGGCGATGGCGCGACGGTCAGCACATCTGAAAACACGCTGACCCATGCTTACACTGCGGCCGGCGCTTACGCAGTGACGGTGACGGCCTCGAACGAAATGGCAAGCGCCCATTTGCCGCTTGCGCTGTCGATCTACGATGTCGAACTGGCGGGATTGACTGCCGTCAACGACGGTGCGACAAGTTTGGGGCAGCCTACACAATTCCAGGCGACAACGGAGGCAGGCACCGGTCTTGCCTATTCCTGGGAGTTTGGCGACGGCGCGACGGGTGCAGGGCAGACGCCTGTTCACACCTACGCCGCGCCTGGCGTCTATACAGCGACGCTGCACGCCACCAACGGTGTAAGTGCGGCCTCAGCTCAAACGACAGTGCTTGTAGAGCAGGCGATCGTCAATGTCACTTTACTTCCCCAGGGGACGGTTTCTGGGGAGGTCGGGCGCGCGGTAAGTTTTTCGGTTGAAGTGGCAACGGGACAACCCACCACTCTCACATGGCAATTTGGCGATGAAGCGCCCCAGGGCAACAGCGTACTCGCGGCGGCAGAGGGCAGCGCGCCGTGGACAACCATCGAACATGTCTATGCAACGCCAGGCGCTTATCTGGTCGTTGCGCACGTTGCCAACTCAGTAAGTCAATTCGACGTCTCCAGCGCCGTAGAGATCAAGGATGTCCCGATCGGCGGCGCGTCAATTACATGGAATGGTCAGTTGGAGATTGGGCAGCCAATCAATTTTTTGGGGCAACGTGTGGAAGGAACTTCAGTTAGTTGTATTTGGGATTTTGAGGACTCGACGCCGCCGATCAGCGGCTGTGATGTGGAGCACGTGTACAAATACGAAGGACGCTTTACGATCAAACTATGGATGGTGAATTCGATAGGCGTTATCGTCACACGCGCCACAGTGGAGATCATCGACCCCACCCCTGACCCAACGCTAGACAATTTTATCTATCTACCCAATGTGCGGAGTCAGTGGATCATGCTGCCGTGAGTTGGATGATTCTGCGCGCCGAGGACGGGCTGCAAACCGCCTGATGGAACGGAATGGTGGCAGCAGTCCGCCACACTGCTTGGCATTCCCTGCTCCTCTGTGTAGAATGCAGAACGCTAACCTCTTTCCCTTCTACATTTGCAGGAGCCTTTTATGTCCAATCAAACAAAATTTATCCTTTCTGAGCAGGACATCCCCGAAAAGTGGTACAACATCACCGCGGACATGCCGAACAAGCCGTTGCCGCCGCTGCATCCGGCCACGCATGAGCCCATTGGCCCGGACGCATTGGCGCCCCTGTTTCCGATGGGGTTGATCGAGCAGGAAGTCACCAGCGACGCCTGGGTCGAGATTCCCGAAGAGGTGCGTGACATCTACAAGGTGTGGCGACCAACGCCGCTCTATCGCGCGCATCGTCTCGAAAAAGCGCTCGACACGCCGGCCAAGATCTACTACAAATATGAAGGCGTCAGCCCAGCCGGCTCGCACAAGCCCAACACCGCGGTGCCACAGGCCTATTACAACATGAAGGAAGGCGTCACGCGCATCACCACCGAGACGGGCGCCGGGCAATGGGGCAGCGCGCTCGCCTTTGCCTGTAACCTCTTTGGCATCCATTGCGAAGTCTACATGGTGCGCATCTCCTACGACCAGAAGCCCTACCGCAAGCTGATGATGAACACCTGGGGCGCCGATGTCTATCCATCGCCATCCGACCGCACCCACGCCGGCCGCCAGATCCTGGCGCAAGACGCCGCCTCGCCCGGCAGTCTGGGCATCGCGATCTCCGAAGCGGTCGAAATCGCCGCCACCCACGACGACACCAAATACTCGCTGGGCAGCGTGCTCAACCACGTGCTGCTCCACCAGACCGTCATCGGCCAGGAAGCGCTCAAACAGATGGAGATGGCGGGCGATTTCCCGGACATCATCATTGCGCCCTTTGGCGGCGGCTCGAATTTTGCCGGCATCTCCTTTCCCTTCCTGCGCCACAAGCTGGTGGAGGGCAAAAAGCTGCGCGCCATTGCGGTGGAGCCAACCTCCTGCCCGAAGCTGACGCGCGGCGTCTTCCGCTACGACTTTGGCGACACGGTGGGTATGACGCCGCTGCTGCCGATGTACACGCTCGGCCACACCTTCATCCCGGCCAAGATCCACGCCGGCGGGCTGCGCTATCACGGTGCAGGCGTCATCGTCAGCCAGTTGCTCAAGGATAACATCATCGAGGCGGTGGCAGTCGATCAGCTTGAGACGTTTGAGGCAGGTGTGCTTTTCGCCAAAACCGAAGGCATTATTCCGGCGCCGGAAGCAAATTACGGCATCGCCCAGGCGCTCCGCGAGGCGCAGATTGCCAAGGAAGAGGGCGTGGCCAAGACGATTCTCTTCAACCTCTGCGGGCATGGCAACTTTGACATGGCATCCTACGACGCCTATTTCTCCGGTCGCCTGCAGAAGCACGAGATGACCCAGCAAGAAATTGAGGCTGCGCTTGCCTTGATCGACACGCCGGCCATCCCGGCGTGAGATTGGATGGAGTTGCGAAGCCACTCGAACGAGCCGCAGGATCCATCTCCTGAAGTTCTTCGTGCTCGTCCGGGTGGCTTTGTAAAGCGATCTTTCCTATCAAACCGTTGCGACTTGAGACCCGCGCCCTCGCCCAATTTGGGTGAAAAAGACCAGCACCAGCACAATCGACAGGCTATTGAGCAGCCCCGCCACCAGGAAGGGTAGACCGGGCGCGGTGCGGGTCAGCGCGCCGCCCAGCACCGCGCCGCTGATCATGGCGATGCTCCACGTGGCATGGAGCAGACCAAAGGCGCGGCCATGTTCGGCGCGCGGCACGCCGTCGGAGACCAGCACAAAGAACAGCGTCGCCAGCGCCCACGCTGCGGCAATCCCCAGGATGCCAAAGAAAAAGACGCCCCACAACTGCCCGGCAAAGAGCGCCAGACCCAGCGACGCGACGATCAATGTCGCATAGCCAATGAGCGTAGGCCAGCGATGGCCGTAGCGATCCGCGGCGCGGCCGGCCAGCAACTGCGCCCCCGACGCGATCACCAGGCTGGCCGCACCGTAGAGTGCGACCGTCGTCTTGGCGCCGGCCAGTTCGTTGATCATGAGCGGCGCCAGCACCGTCGCCATCCCGTAGAAGAGCGTGGGGAGAAAGCGCAGCCCCATCAACAACTGCACCACGGGCGGCGCGCCAACGCCAGCGTCGTCCTGCGGCCTTGCGGCTGGGCGTCGCTGACCGGCTGCTGCGCAGGCAATAGCATGACGGCCACCACGAGCGCGGCCACGATCACCACCAATCCGATCAGCCCATAGAGACGAAAGCCGGACGCATCGAGAACCTGCCCTGCGATCGGGCTGCCCGCGGCGCCGCCCAACGTCATGCTCAGCGCATAGAGCGCCGACAGCAGACCCAGCCGCTGCGGATCGGCCATGCGCGTCAGATAACTCGAACCGCCCAGCGTTTGCAAGCTGCCTGCTGCGCCGCCCACCATCCAGAGCACGGCCACCACCACAGGGATCGGCGCCACAAATACAAGGCTGGCCAATGCTCCGCCGCTCAGACCCATTACCAGCACGCGCTTGCTGCCCAACGTATCGCTCAAGCGTCCACCGTAAAGCGCCGCGAGCAGGCCCGCCGCCTGTCCGGTCGCCACCACAATCGATAGGGTCAGCGGGGAATAATGGAGTTGCTCTTCCAGATAGATCGGAAAGAAAGACATCTGAGGGAGAATCCAAGCGCCGTTCAACAATTGAATCAGCAGCAAAGGGAAGATCCATCCCACATCGTGCCGGGTGAAGTACAGCCAGCGTCTACGCAGCGCGTCCACAGGAGTCTCGTTTCGTTTGCGTCGTGAGAAAAGGACAAAAGCGACGGTGCGATGCTTACGGCGTCCCGAACCAGTGGTTATAGATCTGGTCGTAAGCGCCGCTGTCCTGCACCTCGACCAACGCCGCATCGAGCAACGCCAGCACCGCAGGCTTTTCCTTGCCCACCGCAATGGCGTAAACTTCTTCGGTCACGGGTCCGCCCATAATGCGGATGCCTGCCGCAGGGTTGCTCTTGATATAGCCCACGATCACCGGAATGTCTACGATCACCGCGTCCAGATCGCCGGCCGCCAGCGCTTCGATGGCTGCCGGCGAAGCGGGGAATTCCACAAGCTCGGCGGTGGTGTTTTCTGCGGCAAAGGTGGCGCCGGTCGTGCCCGTCTTGACGCCAAGCCGCACGCCTTCTGTGAGACTTTCGACGCCTGTAATCGTCGTGTTGTCGGTGCGGATGGCGATGCCTTGTCCCGGGTTGTAGAAGGAAACCGGCGCTTTGCCGGACTCGAAATATGGCGGCGTGAAATCGACCAGCAGTTTGCGCTCATCCGTCACGGTAATGGCGCAGATCGCGGCGTCGTACTTGCCGCTTTGGAGGCCGCTGAGAATTTCGTCGAACGACGACACCACATACGCGACCTCGAAGTCTCCTGCGGCCGCCATTGCATTGAGCAGATCGACGTCAAAGCCCGCCAGCTTACCATCCTGGACAAAAACAAACGGCTCGAACGCAGGATCGATCCCTACCGTGACGACCTCAATGGCGGGCGCCGCCGTCTCCACCGCCGGTTCGGTGGCAGTCGATGCGGTGACAGGGACTTCGGTGGCGGCAGGCTCGGTGGCGGCGGCTTGGGACGGCGGAACAGATGTTGCGGTAGGCGGCGCCGGTGTGGCGGTTGGCGTCGACGCGCCACCACAAGCAGCGAACGCCAGCAGCGCAATTCCAAGCACGATCAGACGCAGATAAGCAGGCATGGATATCTCCCCATTTGACGATAAATACAAAGCTAACCGCGCCAGTCTATCATGGCTTCCCTGCTCTCCAAAGTGTTATGGGCGCGCAGGTCGGGCTACCAGCCCGACGTGTTGCATCGACGATCGGCGTCACGCTACCAACCCGACCACCGTGAAACACCGCCAGAGAAGAGGCCGCCCCAAAAATGAGGCGGCCTGACGCGGGGAGGAAAAGAGGAAGCGCGGATGATCCAATGGGTCAGGGTTCGATCATCAACACGCCTAAGAGGCAACGCTGCTGCAAGGCTCTGGGACAGGCTTCATTGAAAATCGGGTAAATGCCAGTCTGCTTGCACTGCCAGAAATAGACGCCGCTTGCGCCAGGCGCTAACGGGTGTTGCTGCTCTGCGGTCTGCTGAATGCCGTAATCGTCGTCCAGCAGCGCCAGGTGGAGCGGGCTTTGCGTGTGATTGATCACGTGCACTTCGATCTGCTCGCCACGCACGGCGCGCAACACAAACGGGCGCAGCAAGTTGTTGGGCTGACGTACATCTCTGGGCAGCATTCGCCGCACCTGCTCGAACGCAAGCCCGTAACGGCGCGCCAGCAAATCTGCGTCCGCATCGAGCTCGGAGGCGGTGTGCACGGAATGTTCGGCCGCATTCATGCGCTGCGCCAGATATTCCAACAGCGGCAGGTTGCGCTGTAAGGTCAGCAACGCACGTTCTGGCTCGCTGCTGAAGGGGGGCAGGGTCATGGCCATCAGGCGATAGATGCGCATCTCGGCGCCGGGCAGCGTCTGCTTGCTGGCCGTGTGAGCCGGCAGGCGATGAAGCGGTGTAGCGGAGACAGTCTGGCGGTGATAAGCAGTGAGCATCAGAATCCCTCTCTCGTAGGCGCCGAGCGTATAACTCGGCTTTGGATCAGTCAGGTTGTTGTCTGAGGCTATCCTAGCCTGCGTCGCGTTGATCCCGCGTTGATGGCAAACAGCTGCCATAAGCTTTGGAGGACTTCACTCACTTGAACTTCACCACCCGCTGCATCGGTGCGCTGGACAGCGCCAAACGTTGACCGTATACTGGGGAGCCGGCGTATTCAGCTCTTTGCACTGGTCATGACGATGCTCGACCTGAAGTTACTGGGTGCACCCCAGATCACATTGAACGGCGCACCTTTCAACCTGCGCCGCAACAGCATCAAAGCGCGCGCCCTGCTTTTCTATCTCGCGACCGTGGGCACGCTGGAAACGCGCGAGCGGCTGGCCGGTCTTTTCTGGTCCGACTGGCCGGATCAAAAAGCGCGCGCCTATCTGCGCGGCGAGTTACACCTGCTGGGCGACCTGAAAGATGGCTCTCTGCTCGACGCCGACGGGCGGCTTGGGCTGAATCTAGCGCACTGCCACATCGACGTGCGCGAACTCCAGCGCGTGGCCGCGTCGGCCGCGCCCTCCCTGGAAGAACTCCACGCGGTGAGCCGTCTTGTCAACGGCGTCTTTCTCGACGGGCTGGATTCACAACTGGAGGAGAGTTCGCCGCTCTTTGTCGAGTGGCTGGTTGCTCAGCGCGACCTGGTCGAGCGGCAGATTCATCAGATTCTCTATCGGCTGGCCGGCGTATGTGCGGAAGAAGGGCGCATGTTGACCGCGGGCATCGACGCGTGCAGCCATCTGCTTGACCTTGTGCCCGAACGTGAGGAGGTTCACCGCCTCAAGATGCGGCTGCTGGCGCTTGATGGGCAGCGTGGCGCCGCACTCAAGCAGTACGATGCATGTGCGTCGGCGCTGATGGACGAACTGGGTGTGCCTCCTTCCGCCGAGACCAACGCCCTCTACGACCGCATCCTGGCCGGCGCGTTCGACCGGCCTGAGCGCGTCGACGCTTCACTCTCTGGGGTGGAAGCTACGCCGCGACGTGCACCTTTTCAAGCCATCGCGCCGCCCGCCTATCTTGCGGGGCGCAGCCAGGAAGTCGAGCAACTTGTCGCATGTCTCACCCGGTCGGGACGCGGCGCGGTGGTCGCCATCGTGGGCATGGGCGGCGTCGGCAAAACCGCGCTCGCCGCAGCGATGGCGGATCGACTGCGCAGCCACTTTGCCGACGGCGTCCTGTGGGGGCGCGTCGCCACCGACGCACCGATGGACATCCTGCAAAGCTGGGCGCTTGCCTTCGACCGCGACCTCAGCAAGATCACCAGCTACGAAGCGCGCGCCGCGGCGATGCGTGACATCCTGTCCGACCGGCGCGCGCTCATCGTGTTGGACGACGTGGTCGCCGGCAAATCGATCGACCTGCTGCTGCCCGGCGCGGCCGCGTGCCCGGTGCTGGTCACCACGCGCGACCGCGCCGAGGTTGCGCTCTACGCCAGCGAGATCGTTGACCTGCGCGAATTGGCCGCACAAAGTGGGATCGAAATGTTGGCGCATTTTCTAGGCGAGGCGCCGGTCGCCGCCGAACAGAGCGCAGCCGAAGAATTGTGCGCGCTGCTGGGCGGGTTGCCGCTGGCGATGGAAATCGCCGCGCAACGCATCCTGGTTTCGCCGCGGCGCGACCTGGCGCGCATGGTGCGCAGCCTGCGTTCGGCGTCGGCGCGGTTGGCGCACGGCATCAGCAACCGTTCGGTGCGCACCAGTTTTGACGTCAGTTGGGACAGTCTGACCGCCGCGCTCCAGCGCACATTTGCCTTGACCGGCTTGTTCGATGGGCGTCCTTTTACCGCGGAAGCCATCGCCGCCATTTGCGCCTGCAATCGCGATGAGGCGCTTGACCAGCTTGACCTGCTGGCGACGCTCTCCATGCTCAAGCTTGCGGACGACGAACACTATGTCCAGCATCGGCTGCTGGCCGATTTTGCCCTCGAAAAGCTGGCCGAGCTGCCCGATCAGGTGCAGATGCAGCATCGCTTTGTGAGCTATTATCGGGAGTTCACCCAGCGCGCAGCCGGTGACTTTGCCTCCCTGGAGCACGCCTGGGAGCACCTGCTCCATGCCGTGGCGGTGGCGCAGCAGTTGCAGGCGTGGCCAGAACTGCTGGCGCTCGTCGATGCGGCGTCGGCGCCCTGGTTTGCGCGCGTGCGCTTTCATCATGCTCGCCAGGGTTTTCTGGCCGGTCTCGAAGCCGCGCGCGCGCTGCAGGACGACATACACAGCACGCGTTTTGCCTTTTTCCTCGGACGCATCGCCCTGCGGCAAGACGATTACACGGCCGCGCAGGAATTGCTTCACACGGCGATTGCCGGCTATACGGCAAGCGGCAACCAGATGCGCATGGCGGAAGCGCTGGTCGATCTGGCCGATGTCGAGATCGAATTGGGCGTCTACGCCGACGCCGAGGAAACCTTGCAGCGCGCCGAGGCGACCTATGCGCGCCTGGAACAGCCGGCAGGCGTGGCCGCGGTGCGCTGCCGGCAGGCGTCGATCGCCTATGATCGGGACGCGTACGCACAGGCGAGTGAGCTGTGCGCCGACGCGTTGCATCTGCTCCCACCGGATGGCGGCGAGGTCGTGCGCTCGCGCACGCTGCGTTTGCTCGCCGATATTGCGGTGCGCGAGCAACAATTAACCCTGGCGCAGCAATACACCACCCAGGCGCAAATGGTGAACGCCACAGTCAACGACCAGACCGAACACGCTGCGATCCTCTTTGCGCAGGCCAAGCTGGCGCACTATTTCGGCAATGAACAGGAAGCGCTCGTCAACGCGCGGCAAAGCCTCGCCAGCTATACAGCGATGGGCGACCGCAAGGCCACCGCCGTGATTCATCTCCTGCTCTGCCGCATCTATAAAGCGATGGACGACCAGGCGAATCTCCAGTTGTCAGCGCAGCACGGCCGCAACCTGGCCGCGGAGGTGCAGGACGCTCAGATCGAGGCCCTGTTCGCACAATTTTTCGACCCACCCACAAACTGAAGGACAATCATGAACAATCGCAAACACATCAAAGTCACCTATTCCACACTCGGCAGCCCTGACCCGCTGTTGCACGCCTACTATGAGGACGCCCTAACCGCGGCGCGCGCCGGGCTTGGCCAGACCCATCGCCTATTGATCGATGGCGCGTGGGGCGCCGCGCGCACCACCTACACGACCTACAGCCCGATCAACACGAGTGTGGCGATGGGACATTTTCAGGAGGGCGACGCGGGCGACATTGACCGGGCCGTCCAGGCGGCGCGTGCGGCTTTCCCTGCCTGGCGCGCCACGCCCTGGCAGGATCGCGTCGCGCTGCTGCGCCAGGTGGCCGCGCTCATCAGCGAACGCCTGTTCGACATCGCCGCGGTCGACAGCCTCGAGGTCGGCAAGAACCGGCTGGAGGCGTTGGGCGACGTGGAGGAAACCGCTGATTTCATCCGCCGCTATTGCGATGTCATGGAACAGCACAACGGCTTTGTGGCGCCTCAGCAGAACGAGACGGAGCACTTTCGCAACACCAGCATCCTCAAACCCTATGGCGTCTGGGGCGTAATTGCGCCTTTCAACTTTCCGGTGGCGCTCTCCGGCGGGCCGACCGCGGCCGCGATCCTGGCGGGCAACACCGTCGTACTCAAGCCTGCCGAAGACGCTCCCTTCAGCCCGACGCTGTTGATGGCGTGTTTCGTCGACGCGGGCGTGCCGGCGGGCGTCGTCAATATGGTCACCGGGCAGAAGGAGACCGGCCGCGCGCTGGTCGATCACCCGGACGTGGATGGTTTCACCTTTACGGGCAGCTATCGCGTCGGCATGGAAATCTACGCCAAGACCGCGCGTGGCGCGCGCCCCCGCCCGGTGATCACCGAGATGGGCGGCAAAAACCCGGCCATTGTCGCGCAAAGCGCCAACCTCGACATGGCCGCGCAAGGCGTGGCGCGCGCAGCCTTTGGGCTGACGGGGCAAAAGTGCTCCGCGTGTTCGCGCGTCTACGTGCACGCGAGCATCAAAGACGCCTTTCTTGCCAAGCTGACCGCGCTGGCCGAACAGGTGCAGATCGGCGACCCGACGCACGCAGACAACTGGATGGGGCCGGTCATCAACCGCCGCGCCTATGAGAATTACCAGACCTTCACAGCCGAACTGGCCGCACATGGGCGCATCCTGACCGGCGGCAAGACGCTGGCCCCGCACGGCTATTACGTGGCGCCGACCGTCGTCACCGATCTGCCGGAGGAGCATCCTCTCTGGAGGCAGGAGATGTTCCTGCCCATCGTGGCGGTGGCAAGCTTCGATAACTTCGACGACGCACTCCGGCGCGCCAACGACGTGGATTTTGGGCTAACCGCGGGCTGCTACACGCGCGACCAGGATGAGGCGCAGCGCTTCCTCGACACGATCGAGGCCGGCGTCATCTATCTCAACCGCTTCACCAGCGCCACAACCGGCGGCCTGGCGGCTATCAACCCTTTGGCGGCTGGAAGGGCAGCAGCAATACCAATCGGGGTGCGGGCGGCCCTTACTATCTGCAACAATATCTGCGCGAGCAAAGCCAGACCGTCGTCAGCCATCCCGACGACGACCTCGTTGAAGGCGCAGCATGGCGCGCGGAAGCCAGCGAATAACCGCGCTGTATGAAGAAGTTACTAATCAGTACAGAGAATGCAGAATATCAAGTCATTCAAGCCCTGAAACTAAACCGGACAAAACGGAGCAAATCCGGCGAAGTCTTCATCGAAGGGATTGAATCGATCAAGCAGGCCGTCAATGCAAACGTTGCATTGACGCGCATCATTGCGGCGGACGTGGATCGGCTGTCGGATTGGGGAAAACAGCTCATCCAGGCGCATGAAACTGCAAAAATAATTGAGATGAGCGGCGCCCTCTATAAAAATTTGTGCGACAAAGAAAACCCCTCGGAGATGATCGCCACGGCAAAGATAAACGTCGTGGAGCTATCCAATCTACGGCTGCCGGAGACCCCCTTTGTGCTGATCTTTGATCGTCCCAGCGACCATGGGAATTTTGGGTCGCTCGTCAGGTCGGCAAATTCCTTCAGCGTGGATGCAATCCTGGTCGTGGGTCACGCCATCGATGTGTACGATCCAAAGGTCATTCGGGCAAGTCTTGGGAGCATCTTTCATGCGAAGCTGATCGCCGTCCCTGCGCTGCATGAGCTTGAACAGTGGCTTGCGGTGCAAAAGCAAAAGCACCATCTTCAACTGGTGGGCACGGATTCGAGCGGTGAAGCGTCGCTGCAAACACACACGCTGCAAAAGCCGATTGCGCTGATTCTTGGCAATGAAGCCAAAGGCATGAGCGTCGCGCTCCAAAACTTGTGTGACTATACAATCAGCATTCCCCTGGCAGGCGCGGTCAACTCGCTCAATGTCGCGTGCGCCGGTTCGATCCTGCTGTGGGAAATTTATAAGAACAGCAACAGGCAGACACCGACTGCGTCAAACTGACTGTGCTAAGTGGCGCCCCTTCTTCCCACAATGACACTATTTTTTGTGGGTCAAGCGGATCTCGTGTAGTTACGTGCCGGGGACGGGCTTGCGGTGCTTCGGTTGAGCAGACAGCGATCAGCCCGTCCCCGGCACGTAAGACCCGACCCCATCAATTCCGGTTGAGCCTTTTTTGTTTGACAAAGTGAACCATTTTTGATACATAATGCCTATGAGCAGCGAACTTCGGCTACGCGTAATTTTTTATCGGACCACCGGAGGCAATGAGCCAGTGCGCGAGTAGCTCAAATCGCTAACACTGGAGGACAGAAAAATCATCGGAGACGACTTGAAAACGGCGCAATACGGTTGGTCGCTTGGTATGCCCCTGATTCGCAAACTGGAGAGAAGCTTGTGGGAAGTGCGATCCAGACTTTCAGAACGTATTGCACGCGTAATTTTCACCGTAGAGGAAGATACGATAGTTCTGCTACATGGGTTCATCAAGAAGTCGCAGAGGACGCCACTGCAGGATTTGCAACTGGCCAGACGCCGACTTCAATCACTGCGTGAAAAATGAGGGAGGTATGATGAACGCAAAGCATTTGGGAAGCACCCTGGATGATTTTCTGGCAGAAGAAGGTCGACTCGCTGAGGCGGAAGCCGTGGCCACTAAACGCGTTTTGGCCTTTCAGATTGCCAGCTTGATGCAAGAACAGCAAATCACTAAGGCGGAGATGGCGCGCCGTATGAACACCAGCCGTGCAGCCGTAAATAGACTGCTCGATGCACACAGTGAATCTGCTACACTGGCGACGCTCGAAAAGGCCGCTGCCGCCTTGGGGCGCAGATTGCAGATCGAGCTGGTATAGAATTACGCTCTCGCAATCGCTACCCAAAAAGCTTTGCACGCAGCGCCAGCCCTCACCACCACACATCCTGATAATCGACCACATACTGCCGGAAGGTGATCGGCGGGCGGCCTAGCAGTCGCTGCACTTCCTCTGTGACCTGCGCGGCCATTCCCTTGCGCGTCGAGTTGTAAAGCCACGTCATCACCACGGCAAAAGGCAGCGAGGCGCCGCCGCGCACCTGCCGCCACAGAAAACTCAGCGACGATGGGTTGCGGTAAGTGATCGGCCGCCCCAGCACCTCGCTGAAAATCTCAGCGACCTGGTAGTAATCGAGCGCCTCGCTGCCGGTGAGGTCATAAGCTTTGTTTTCGTGACCCGGCTGCGACAGGGCCAGCGCGCCCACCGCAGCGATATCGCGCACGTCGATAAAGCTGGTCTTGCCCTTGCCGACCGGCACAAAGAGTTCGCTGCGCTTGCGAATCTCGTCGCGGTGCGTCGTGTTGAGGTTCTGCATGAAGAAGCTGGCGCGCAGAAACGTGTAGCTCATCGGCGACGCCACCAGATATTGCTCCACCGCGTAGTGCGGCGCCTGCTGGTTGTTCTCGATCCCGATCAGTGAGAGAAAGACGACGTGGCGCACACCAGCCTGCTGCGCCACATCCAGCGCCGGTGCGATATACTTTTTGACATCGGTAATCTGCGGTGGGCGCATGAGAAACATGCTCTCCACGCCGGCAAACGCGGCGGCGTAAGTTTCCGGCCGCACAAAGTCAAATTCTACAGTTTCAAGCTGGTCGCCAAAACGCTGTGTGAGCCGCGCCGGCTTGCGATCCGCCGCACGCACCGCCAGCCCCTCCGCCAGCAGCAGCTTAACGATCCCGGCGCCGACATTGCCTGACGCACCCGTCACCAGAATTGTTGCAGCCATCTAAACCACTTCCATCTTTCTTAAATTGATTTGACGCAGAGGCGCAGAGGCGGAGAGAACTCTAGCAAATTTTTCTCTCAGCGCCTCCGCGTCAAAGTGTTGGCTAGTTGCTGATTGCCGGCGTTTTGTGCAGATACGCGCCGTCGCTCACCTGGCGTAGCATGAACTCGGCCATGTCCGCCCGGCTGATGCGCATGCCCATGCCTTTGCCCACATAACCCACCTGCACCACACCGGTCGGCGGGTCGTCGGTCAGCATCGGCACGCGCACGATCACCCAGTCCAGGTTCGAGGCGCGCACCTTCTCCACCACCTGTTTCATATCTTCGTAGACGTGGCGCGCCACCAGCTTCAGCAGTAGATTCACCACATGGTTCATGATCTTGGGCGCATCGTTGGGGTCGCCCACACCCGCACCCGCCGAGATCACCAGCCGGCGTACGCCGTGCGCGTGCATGGCAGTGATGATGTTCTCCGTGCCCGCCGTCACCTGATAGGTCGGCTTGTTCTCCGTCGGCCCCAGCGCGCTGATCACCGCATCGACGCCGGCAATCGCCTGGCTGACCTGCGCCTTATCCTGCACGTCACCCTGCACTACCGTCAGGCGCGCGTGCTCAATGCCCAGTTTGGCGGGCGTGCGCACAAAGGCGACGACCTCATGGCCCGCGGCCAGCGCCTGCTCCACCACATGCTTGCCCGTGCGCCCGGTGGCGCCAAAGACTGCAATCCTCACTGCTGCACCTCCACCGGACTGAACGCGGGTGCAAACTGCGCCGCCCACTGGCTGACGCTCGTCATTTGCACCGGCAACTTCTCCAGCACCGGTGCCATCTCCACCCAGGTGGCGATGCGGTCGCGGTTCTCCTCCTGGAACTTATAGCCGGCGACACCGCCCTGTCCGGCGCCGGGGCCAAATGCCTTGTCGAGTGCGGCGCCAAATTCTTCCAGCGGCATGGCGCGGTAGGAGATCTCCCGTCCCAGCCCGGCGCTGACTTCCTGCGCCAGCTCCGGCCCGCTGAGATTCCTCATGCCGCTGACGACGATCTTCTGGCCGGCAAGCTGCGGCTGCGCCAACGCCGCCACCACAAAGGCCGCCACATCCGCCGACGCAATCCAGCCCAGCCGTGCGTCGTCGGCGACCGGATAGGTCAGCCCGTTGCGCTCAACGATATTGGGCTGCGTCCACGGTCCCAGCAGATTCTCCAGATAGACAGTCGGCTGGATGATGATCGACGGCACGCCGCCCTGACGCAGCGCCTCAACCATGTCGAGGCGTAGGTCGTACATCGGGAAGCCGGTACGCTCCTCGATCATCGGCCCGCTGCTGTTCCACGCGATCAGCTTGACGCCCGCCGCGCGCGCTTCCACCGCGTTGCGCATCAGCCGCGGCGCTCCCATCGGATCGCCGCCAAAAGCCGGGATCAGCAGCGCCACCGCATCGACGCCGGTGTTGGCGGCCGCCAGACTGGGCCGGGTCGTTGAGATCGCCCACGACGATCTCGGCGCCGGCGTCGCGCAGCTTGGCTGCCTTTTCTGGGTTGCGCGTAAGGATGCGTGGAATGGCTCCCTGCTCCAGCAGCTTCCATGGAATCGAGCCTGCCTGCGAACCCGTAGCGCCGTAGACGAGGATTTTCTTGCCTGTGAGTGATGCTGAGTCGGTCATTTTCGGTCTCCTTGTTTGATTGCTGTTCAAAAAAGCTTTACCACCAAGGCTCGAAGCGCACAAAGGGATTTGCCATGTCTTTAGCTTTTCTTAGCGCCCCTTTGCGTCTTCGTGTCTTCGTGTTTGCAGTTCACCCTGCTTGCTGATGCTATTCACCTGCGGCTGGCGGTGCGCAGCAGCGCGCCCAGTTCTACCGCCACGCGGCGCAGCGGGTCGCCACTGTGATAGGTGCGGCTCAGGATGATGCCGCCCTCGATCGCCGACAAAATGAAGATTGCCAGCGCCAGCGCGCGTTCGGCGCTAAAACCGCTGGCTGTCAGCTTCGCCTCGAACGCGCCTTGAAACTGCTGATAGGCGGTGCGGCAGGCCAGGTTCAGCCGTTCATTGGTGGCGGCGGTCTCCATCGCGATGGTCATCAAAGGGCCGCCGCTGCGAAAACTTGACGCTTCCACGTAACCGGCGATGTTGGCGACAAACGTGCTGACTGCCTCCGCCGGGTCATCGATCTCCGCTAGGCTCGCCGCGATGCGCTGCGCGGTAGCGCTGCCCGCGCGCGCAATCGCCGCCTCAGCGATCTCATCCTTGCCCTGCGGAAAGTAGTAGTAAAGCGAACCTTTGGGCGCGCCGCTCTCCTTGACGATCTGGTTCAAGCCAGTGGCATGAAAGCCCTGGCTTTCCAGCAGGTCGCACGCGGTTTCGATAATCTGGTCGCGCGCCGCCGTCATCCGCGTGGCTCCACCAGGTCGATGGACAGAAAGGTGGCGTTGGGTGGAATCACCAGCGCCGGCGGCCCGCCCGGCTGTTCCTTGAAGAAGCCCATGCGCTGCGCCATCTTGTCGCCATCGCGCGCCACCAGCTTGTGGATGATCTGCATAATTGCGGCCTCGTCTTCCACCACGTTGGCCGCACCCTGCACCTCTGTCCCGCGCAACTGCACCGTCACCGGCGCGCCGCCGCGCAGATTCTTCCACCAACTGCTGTGCGTGAAGACATAGAGCCGGTTTGCTTCCTGCAGATAGCCGACCGGGATCGTGTATTGCGTGCCGCTCTTGCGGCCCGTAAAGCTGAGCAGGATCAACCGCCCGCTCATCATGCCGTGCAGCGGCGAGTGCAGCACCGCACCCACAATGGGGTTCGCGATCTGGTACATGATGCGCGGCATCGGCGGGCCGCTTTGTGCTTCTGGATTGCTGTCTGCCATCTTGTCCTCCAATTTGCCTGCCACTTCAACAGATTGCGACCGATTATACCAATCGGTCTATATATGGTCAAGCATTCCTAATGACAGTTGTTGCTTTTAGGGATACAATACCTTCGCCAGTCTATGGTTGAGTGATAAGAGCTTGAGTCGAGTGAATTGCGCCCATGCTGGCAACATAGTGAAGGATGGCAGCAATAATATTTGGATTGGGTGGTTTTCGAAGTAATTCAATGGTTGCGTGGACATATCTACGACCACGGAAGAACGCTTTCAAATCCAAAACACCAGCGTCGGGATGTGACCTGCGAAAATCGGCAAGCTGGCGATGAGAAAGATTAACCACGACGAGCCAAAGGTTGACTGCATTGTCGCCGCTACTCTCTTTGATGGTCATGAAGTCCTCCATGCCCCTGAATTCTTTAGCGTCGCGGAAGTTGAACTCGATTTGAAGCGCAGGCGATAGTAGTGAATCAGGGTATCAGTGAGTTTGAGATCACTGCTGAAAAGCACCGCATGTGCGCGGACGCCACTCTCCAGATTGGTTTTGACTAGGATCACGACATTGAGTGGGTCGGCAAAGCACTCGTGCAACATCGTGGCTTGTAAACATCAGTGCGAATCCCTTGTCCTGACCGGTCGCCATCTGATAACGCCTCTGGAATGGCCTGATAATTGAGCTTGTCGCCAGAGCGACGACGGGGGCCAGACTTCTTTCTGTTCACCCTTGTACTGAAGTAGAGCGCCGAATCGTGACGCAGTTTCGAGATCAGGTGCAACCCCGGGCTTTGCTGCACCATCGACAAACGTTGTTGTTGCCGAAATGACCATCCAGCACCAGATAGGTGAGGGGAAGAGTCCACCAATCAGTTCCAACAACTTCTTGACCAGTCGCTCCATCATTCTCAGTTCGCCGTTCCATTCAACGTGACGTTTGTCTTTATTCTTGCTGCCTTTGGGACGTCCCGCCTTGCGCTTGCCTCCTTTGATTCTTCTTCGCTGCGCTTTTCTTGGTCGCACGCTGCTTCGCTCGCTGGAGCGTCCGTCTCTGCGTGCTTAACCACTTGCTCCGTCAGCAGCGGATGGGAAACAGCATCACCACACTGACCAGAGAAAGGGTGAAGAAGCTGACCCCAGCGATGGGCTTGTTGTAGATCGACGAGAAAAAACGGTCCAACCCGTGTGTCTTCTTTCCGGCTTTGCTGACCACGCTCGTCGCCAACAACCAGATACACCTCATCAGGTTGGAACAGGTGGGTGCGGAAGAACAGCCAACCTTATCTGCGCCACGGCAGTACCCGTGTTGAACCAACGCTGCACTGTCCGGTAGCTGCCACCCCTCTCCGTCCAGCGCGAAATACCCAACATCGTCACACGACCGGTCATTGCCAACATCGCAGCGATGATTCGTCCCAACTGACGTGTCGCTGTCTGATTCTGACATTGAATCTAAGCATTGAAGCAGTGCGATAATCTCGATCGTGAGCGGTTCTGTCTGATAGAATTCCACTTTTGTCGGCAGTGGATAAGCCTATCCTACACGACCGCTCTATCTTTCCCCTTTTTGGCGAAGGTATTGTGTTTGTGGAGCAGAATTTCATGGTAATCAAGCAGACGTTGGTGTTACTAATTCGTCGTTTCGATCTCGAAGACAGACCACTCTGCAAAATCAGCAGCAGTTCCAGGTGACAGAAAAGACTCCACACGATAT
>JADJVW010000062.1 GCA_016710365.1 Candidatus Caldilinea saccharophila
CATGCTGGCAACATAGTGAAGGATGGCAGCAAAATATTCGGATTGGGTGGTTCGGGGAAGCAATTCAATGGTTGCGTGGACATATCTACGACCACGGAAGAACGCTTTCAAATCCAAAACACCAGCGTCCGGATGTGACCTGCGAAAATCGGGCAAGCTGGCGATGAGAAAGATTAACCATGAAGAGCGAAAGGTTGACTGGATTGGTGACGGGAGTCTCTTTGATGGTCATGAAGTCCTCCATGCCCCAGAATTGTTTAGCGTCCGGAAGTTGAACTCGATTTGGAAGCGCAGGCGATAGTAGTGAATCAGGGGTATCGTGTGTGAGTTTGAGATCACTGCTGAAAAGCGCCCATGTGCGGACGCCACTCTCCAGATTGGTTTTGACCAGGATCGACATTGAGTGGGTCGGCAAAGCACTCGTGCAACATCGTGGCTTGGTAAACATCAGTGCGAATCCCCTTGTCCTGACCGGTCGCCATCTGATAACGCTCTGGAATGGCCTGATAATTGAGCTTGTCGCCAGAGCGACGACGGGGAGGCCCAGACTTCTTCTGTTCACCCTTGCTCGAAGTAGAGCGCCGAATCGTGACGCAGTTTCGAGATCAGGTGCAACCCCAGACTTTGCTGCACCATCTGACAAACGTTGTTGTTGCCGAAATGACCATCCAGCACCAGATAGGTGAGGGGAAAGGAGTCCACCAATCAGTTTCCAACAACTTCTTGACCAGTCGCTCCATCATTCTCAGTTCGCCGTTCCATTCAACGTGACGTTTGTCTTTATTCTTGCTGCCTTTGGGACGTCCCGCCTTGCGCTTCTTGCCCCTTTGATTTCTTCTTCGCTGCGCTTTTCTTGGTCGCACGCTGCTTCGCTTCGCTGGAGCGTCCGTCTCTGCGTGCTTAACCACTTTGCTCCGTCAGCAGCGGATGGGAAACAGCATCACCACACTGACCAGAGAAAAGGTGAAGAAGCTGACCCCAAGGATGGGCTTGTTGTCAGATCGACGAGAAAAAACGGTCCCAACCCAGTGTGTCTTCTTTCCGGCTTTGCTGACCACGCTCTCGTCGCCAACAACCAGATACACCCCTCATCAGGTTGGAACAGGTGGGTGCGGAAGAACAGCCAACTCATCTGCGCCCACGGCAGCACTGTGTTGAACCAACGCTGCACTGTCCGGTAGCTGCCACCCCTCTCCGTCCAACAGCGAAATACCCAACATCGTCACACGACCGGTCATTGCCAACATCGCGGCGATGATTCGTCCCCAACCTGACGTGTCGCTGTCTGATTCTGACATTGATCCAAGCATTGAAGCAGTGCGATAATCTCGATCATGAGCGGTTCTGTCTGATAGGAATTCCACTTTTGTCGGTGATAAGCCTATCCTACACGACCGCTCTATCTTTCCCCTTTTTTGGCGAAGGTATTGCAGATGACACAGATTTTTGATCTGTCTGCACAATCTGTGTCATCTGTGGATAAAGAAACCAAGCGACGATAACTAGAGTTCACCAAAAAGGAGAACGGTCATGTCTGAGGAACGCAAATTTGCGATTATCTGCTCAATGTCCTGATTGCGCCAATCTCCAATCTCTAGCGACTGTGGTTAATTGGAGATTGGAACCTGCACCTCCCCTCACGTGGCGGGTGTAGTGCCAAGATTTACTGTCCGCAGAGAGCGATGGGCAGGGACGGCATGCAAAAAGGTGTGCCGATAACTCTCATCGGTGATGTTCTGGGCGAGACCATTCAGTAGAGTGAGCGCCTGCGCCAGCAGCTTTTCCGCCGCCGGCTCGTCCACCGCCTGCAAAATGCGGATACAGACGACATAGGCCCGAATCGGCTCGTCCCAGCCTTCCGCATTGGTAGTAGGCAGATGAGGCACGATCGGCGTAATCTGGCTCAGCGCGTCCGGCAGCGCATCGCGACGATAGGCCAATTCGGCCAGGCCGATTTCCGCTTCACAGGCCTTGATCAGTTCGTTGCTTGCGCGCAGACGGGTAGCCGCTTCGTGAAAGTTCGCTGCGGCTTGCGTCCACTCCTGTGTGCGCGCCGCCAGAGCCATCTGGGTTGCGGCAAGCTGGGCCAGTGCATCCGCCAGCGTGGTTGGCGAACCATGAATGCGAACAAGGGCCACCGCATCGGTCACCGCGATCAACGCCTCTGCCAACTCGCCCAGTTGGCGATGGGCGAAGCTTTTGTTCAGCAAAGCCGCTCCCTTGATCCACATATCGCCGAGAAGATCCAGGCGGAGAATGCTTTGGTCGGCCAACGCAACCGCTTGGTTGAAGTCGCCTAGATGATTCCAGGCACGAGCCAGGTAATTGTAGGCCTGGGCAATGTTGATATGATCGCCGGTGGCTTGGCTGCTGGCGAGGAAGCGCTGACAGTAGATCAGCCCCGCCTCGTAACGCCCCTGATCGATCGCCATGCTGCCCAGGATGCTGATCGCTAAACGCGTCGGTAGCTCCAAACGACCGGTCCACTCGTGAAAGGCCAGCAGGCGATGGTACATTTCATGCGCGCGCTCATAGTCGCCCAGCCGATAGGCGTTGTAGCCAATCAGTTCCATGCAGATGCCCGCCTGCAATTCAAGACCCTCCGCCTGCGCCAACGCCAGCATCTGTTCGGCCAGGGCAATGCCCTGCGCATAGTCCGCCACCAGCTCAAACGCCTTCGCCTGGTTCAGGTGAATGCTGATGATCTCCGCTTTGCTGTCGAGCGCGGTCGCCAGCGCCAGCGCCTGTTGTGACAGTTCCTGCGTGCGGGCGAATTGGCCGCGGCATTCGGCCACATAGACCAGCGCAGCCAGCAAGCGACAGTGCAGCTTCAGGCGCTGCGTTTCTTCCTTGCTTGCCAACGAGGTGAGCGGTGTTTCAAGCCGCGCCACCGTGCTTTCGAATAATGTCTGCGCCTCCGGATAGAGGCCGCGCAGATCGCAGAAACGAAAGAGACCGTCCAGCGCGTTTTGAAGCAGATGCAGCTCCATCTGCGCGGTGGCCCGCTGCCAGGCGATTGTCATATTTTCCCAATCCGGCTGGATGAGGGCGCTCGCCGCGCCGGCGGCGCGCGTATCGAGGGCGACTGCCTGATCGGCCAATAGGGTCAGAAAATAGTGGCTGTGGGCGCGCCGCGTCGCTTCAGCCACAGATGCATCGTGCGCAAGCGCGGCGGCCGCAAACTGGTGAATCAGGGCGTGCATGTCATAGCGTCGCGAACCGGCATGGCGGAGCAGCGATTTGTTGCGCAGAGCGCTCAGCAAGGCCGGCGTCGCCCCGGTCACGGCGCGCGCGGCATCCTGCGTAAAGCCGCCGCTGAAGACAGCCAGCTTAGCCAGCGTGCGTTGCTCGAGCGTGGAAAGCAGTTGCCACGATGCGTTGAAGACGGCGCGCAGACTGCGGTGCTGTGGGTCAATATCGCGTGCAGTCGTTTCCAGCCGATCCAACCCCTCGTTCAATTCGACGACAATTTCTTTGCAGTTCAAATCACGAATCCAGGTCGCGGCCAGTTCGATGGCCAGCGGGAACCCTTCGGCCAGTTGGCAGATGCGCACCACATGGGGCAACTGCTCGGCGGTGAGTTTGAAGTGCTTGTTGAGCCTGTGCGCTCGATCCACAAAAAGGCGGACAGCGGCAAAATGAGGGGCGGCCGCCTCTGTACTGCTGGTGGGAACGGCCAAGCCGTGCAACTCGAAGAGATCTTCCGCCTGCAGGTTGAGCCGCTCGCGCGAGGTGACGAGCAGCACCACCTGGGGCGCCTGTTGCAGCAGAGCCACCAACAGATTTACCCCCTCTATCAGATGCTCGAAGTTATCCAGCACCAGCAAGAGTTGTTTGTTGCCCAGCATCTCGCACAACTGCTCGGCTACACTCTTGGCGCCGGCGCCCAATGAAAGTTGCAGCGTTTCGGCAATGGCAAGCGGAATCGATGCTGCCGTAGGCGCTTGGGCGAGCGCGACAAAATAGCCGCCATCACGAAAGTTGTTTACCTGTTGCGCCGCCACCTGCTGCGCCAGTCGCGACTTGCCGATGCCGCCTGGCCCCACGATGCTCAAGAGGCGGTAGGTCGGGTTGGCGAGGCGCGCCTGCAGTGCTGCGATCTCTTCCTCACGCCCGAAAAACGGGGTCAACTGTTCGGGGAAAGTGTGACTCGCGGGAGAAACCTCCGGGCTGGCCCCAGGGTGTGGGGTCGCAAAGGGCAATGCGGGCGACATGGTGGGCAGGGGTGCAACGTTGGCGTCGGCCGCTGCTTCTGGATTGAGAAGCTGGGTGTGCAGGGCCAGCGTTTCCGCTTCGGGGTCCAGGCCCAGCTCCTGACGCAAGACCGTGCGGCAACGCTCGAAGAGCACCAGCGCGGCGTTGCGTTCGCCCAGTTTCGCCAGGATGCGCATTTGCTGGCGGTAGGCAGATTCGCGCAGCGGATCGAGTTCGAGCTGCCGCTGTGCAGTGGCGCGCGCGGCGGGCAGATCGTCGTTGCTTTCGGCATAAATGGTCAGGTCCGCATAGGCGTCCAGCATGAGCAGCCACAGCCGTTCCCGCTGCATAAAGAGCCATTCCTCAAAGAGGTTGCACTCATTCAGCACAATTCCTTCTAAAAATTCCCCCTGGTAGAGCTGTA
Organism: Candidatus Caldilinea saccharophila; assembly: GCA_016710365.1. GTDB lineage: Bacteria > Chloroflexota > Anaerolineae > Caldilineales > Caldilineaceae > Caldilinea > Caldilinea saccharophila. The sequence continues at coordinate 4,619 of JADJVW010000062.1, forward strand.
CGGCTTGACGCAGCAGCGTCTGGCAGTGTGCGCATTGGCTGCGGCTCGTGTGCTCATGCTGCTGGCTGCGCTCCAGGAGCCGATTGAAACGGTTCGTGTCGGCGTAGTCAATCCAGGCGGGATCGATCTGCACGTTGTGGCGATCCGTTACCAGCAGCGCAGGGGGCGCGGCGCCGGCCAGTGCCAGCCTGGCGGCGACAGCGCGTAGCCGCGAGAGGGTTACCCGCAAATTATTCTGCGCTGTAGGCGTCGGATCGTCGGGCCAAAAGAGCGCCTGTAGCGTCTCGCGGCTGTGCATCATCACGTGTTCGGTGGCGAGATAGGCGAGCAGCGCAAGCTGTTTGCGCGAGCGCAGGGCAAGTGGCTGTCCCTCGGCATCGACGATGAGGCCGGGGCCAAAAAAGCGGAAAAGAGCGGCGTTCATACGGATTCGCTGACCTGCCGGACCTGGCCTGGTAATGATTTGGAAATGGCGCCGAGTACGCTAAGGGCGGAAGTGTAACCCTCATGCGATCACGGGCCTATTATGCACGAAGCAACGGCGAAGTACCATTCGTATCTTTTACGTCTCTGGCAAGAGGGCGAGCGCCGCTTATGGCACGCCTCGATCCACTGTGTGCAAAGCGGGGAAATTGTCCATTTTGCCGATCTGGAAGCATTCGTGGCCTTTTTGCGGGCGCAGACCGCGCCGCCGCGCCCGCAGGAGACGCCCGTGCGGCCTGAGAGAAAGAAGTAGCGTACATCATGTCCGGCGAATCAAGACAGGAGAAGAACCATGGTAAAGCGACGTATTGAATCCTTCCTCATGTTGGCGACTCTACTCATCGTGAGCATCTTTATGCTGAGCTGGCTGCAAGGGCAACCCTTTGCCACGGCTTCAGCGCAGGGACAGGCGGCTCCCGCTGCCATGTCTGCCGCCGCCGTCCCCGCGGCGGTCGTTGCGATTCCGCGCACGTTTAGCTACCAAGGAACGCTGCGCGACGCCAACGGCAACCTGATTAATGGCGCGGTCAACCTTACCCTCAACCTCTACGCGGCGATTACGGGGGGCAGCGCGCTGCACACGGAGAGCTTTCCCGGCGTGAACGTGCGCAACGGCTTGTTCAGCGTCGTCGTGGGCGACGCCACGCCGATTGCCCCCACTGTTTTTGACAATTTCCCGCTCTATCTCGGCCTCCGCGTGAATCAGGACGCGGAAATGCTGCCGCGCCAACGGCTGCACCCCGTGCCCTATGCCATGCAAGCCAGCAGCGCACAGACGGCGGGGACGGCCAGCAATCTGGTGGCAGGCGGCGGCGTGCCCAATCTCGTCACCTTGGGCGCCGCCGGAGCCAGCGAGATTGGCTTTGCCCCCAACGGCGGCAAGATTACCAATGACGCCAATGGCTTGATCCTCACCGGCGGCGCCAACAGCCGCGTCGCCACGACCGGCGCCTTGGCGGTTGGCGGCGATCTGACCGTAGCCGGTTCCTGGAACGCCGGGGCCATTCGCGACCGCGGTGATTCTAACGGTGGCGCCAATCAACGCTCGACCTACCCGGTGAGCATCAATCGCTATGTGGTCGAAGCCCCGGACAACGGCGCGTCGCCAGACACGGCGCCGGTTGATGATGTGCTCCTCACGCAGCTTTGTCAGGACGAAGATGGCTGCCGGGTGAGCCTCTATGCGCGACTGGGATCCCGCTAATGCGCCCGGTCTTCTGGCGGGCGTTGGCCCTATCCGGATGGCGCTGGCTGCTGCGGCCAATGGGAAGCGTCAGTGGAGCGTCCACAACACGGATGCAATCGGCGTGCTTGGCATCGACAACAACGCGATCATCGAAAACATTTTGAATGTGCAAAATGCCTGCCTGTTCAACGATGGCGCCTATGTCAACGCCCAAGGGAGTGACGGCGCCCTCGGTTTTGGTCTGCTCAATTGGGCCGGGGCGTTCGATTCGGTCAGCATGACCTGTGTTCTGATCATTGAAGACTAATGTCTTGTCAAGGCTGATTGGATCGGCTGAGAAACTGAGTTTTTGTCAAAAACTCAGTTTCTGCAAGCCAGATCTCGGTTACGTGCCGGGGACGGGCTTACGTGCCGGGGACGGGCTGATCGTTGTCTGCCCGTCCCCGGCACGTAAGGCCCCGAAGCAGAAAGGAGAATCAAGTCGATGAGGCAATTTTTTCGCAATCAACGATCAGATCATTTGTGGCGCCATCCCGTGAGCCGCTACCTGAGCGCACTGTTGGCGCTAACGCTGGCCCTGCTGCTGACCGTGCGCATCGCACAGGCAGCCTGTGGCGGCGGCAACCTGAGCGACCTTTGTTCGAGCAACTTTGGGCTGAGCGGTAATCTCAGCGCCGTGGACAGCCCCACCGGCAACAGCTTCCCCGCCGTGGACAACAGCCAGTTGCCGATGGCCGGTGCGCTCTTCTATGCCGACACAAAGCATTAGAAACGCAAGCGCGTAGCTTGCTGCAACGCAACATAAATTTCCGCGCCGATATTTCACCCTATCGGCCCAACAACAACTTTAACAAGCTGGTGCGCCAGTTTGATGTCAACAGTGGCTTTGCCGCGGTCTACGATGACCCCGATGTCGCCGTTCCCAGCATGACCCTGCGCGAACGCATCGACTTGGCCGACGCCGACCTGCGCCAGGCGCGCGATCTCTACGCCTACCTCGCCGTCTATGCACCTGCCGCGCGCATACGGGCCGACGATGGCAAAGACCCGAACAGCCCAGGCGCCAATTACAAAGAGCAACTCTGCGCCCAGGCCGAAAATCCCAATCCCCCCGACCCGGCCAAGAGCGGCCAGGTGCTTGACCCGGTGATCGACTGGTGCAACTTCCCGGCGCGGCTGCGTCAGGCTGTGCGCGAGGCGGCCTATCTGCGCATGATCTTTGCCCAGCAATTCATGGTCGATGCGCTGGGGTTGCATTTTAGCGCCGGGGCGTTGCTCGGCGGCGAGGCCTTTGTGCGCCAGGAAGTCGCCAAACTGGATGCCGCCAAATATCAGTTCGACCTCACCCAACAAGGGCTGCGCGAGGCGCTCGATCATCGCCTGGGCAGCGGTTGTCTGGTCTCTGACTTCTACACCCAGTCCGAATGGGCGCTGCTCTCACGCGCGGTTCAGGGGCAGGAGGTGGCGCAACATCACATTGCGATCCGGCTGAGTTATCTGGACATCAAGAGCGACAGCGATATTCCGCGTGCCCAGGCAAAGGCGCAGGATGCGTACCGGGTGGCGGCCACCGAGGGGTATCTCAAGATGGTCGGCCTGGCGGGGACGGCCGCGCTCGGTGCGTCGAGCAGCGGCTGTGCGGCGGCGGGAGCGCGTCCGGATGGCGCGCTGGTGGCGGAGATGGCGCTCAACCTGTTGGATACGCGCGCCAGCGCGCGTGAACTGCTTGAGGGGCGCAACATCTTTGGCATGGATGTGCGCTTCACGCCGGCGCGACTCTACCGCACCGCCTTTGGCAGCAGCGACAAGGGGTTGTGGGAGCAGGCCAAGGATGCGGCCGACCTGGCGCTGCAGATTCAGCAGCAGACGGAAAACGCCGAACGCGTCTTTGACCTGAACCAGCAAGAACTGGTCAAGTCCGTGCTCGCCATCAACACGAAGGTGGACAACGATATCCAGATCGAGGCGGGCTGCGATCTGCAAGGCTTCCTCAATCAGCCCGACCCCGATGCCGCCTGGTACGCCTGCATCAACGACATGATCAAGCACACCCAGGAGTGTGACCCGACCGCCGCTACTTTTGACGCCTGTATGGCGCGCACCACGGACGGCCAACCGCCCAGACCCGACGGCAGCAACTGGCTGATTCTGGTCAGCGATACGCGCGTGGCGCGCCAGGAGCTGCGCACGGCGTGGCTGGGGGTGGAGGCGGCGATCAAAAAGCGAGACAACATCGTCAAGCGCGCCGATACCGAGCTAATGCGCACCATCCAGGTCAACAGTGCGATTCTCACCGGCGCGCAGAGTGATTCAGCGTTCGAGGCAGTGATCGCCGCCGCCAATATCATGGATGTTGACACGGATGGCACGGTCACTTTTCACCCCGGCGTCGTGGTCGAGGCGGCGGTGCGTCCCATCCAGCTCTTGGCGCAGGCCGCCCGCGATATGCAGATCGAAGACGCCAACGCCGCGGCGGTCGTGCGCAATCTCTTCTACGACATGGCCGAGGCGCAAGGGGAGATCGATATTGCCGCCCAACAATACCAGTCGATGTTGACCCGCTTCAACGGCGTCGTCGGGCAGACAGGCCACGATGTTTTCGAGTCTAAACGCCAGCACGCCTACACGACGGCGCTGCCGGCCAATGACCCCAGCTATCGCATGGTGCGCGATTCGCGACGGCTGGAGCTGGCGCAGCAGTTGGAAACCGCCGCCCGCCTCGCCTATCTGGCGGCCCGCCGCGCCGAATATGAGTACACGGCCCGGCTCAGCGCCAACAACTTCCGCATCTCCGATATCTACAAAGCGCGCACGGCCAACGACATCCTGATTTTCCTGCAAAATCTGGATGGGGCGGTCACCAACTTGCCGGGCGCGGTGCGCGATGCCGAATCCAACCAGCTTGATCTGACCATCTCGGTGGCTCAGCACGTGCTCGGCCTGACCGATCAATTCCTCAAGGGGCAGGGGATAGCCGATGCCAACCTGCAAACAGAGCGCAGCAAACGCTTCCGTCAATGGGTGTCGCAACATACCCTCCTCAACAGCGACGGTAAGCCAAGTCTGGTCTTTGACTTCAGCACATCGTCGGCCAGCAATGGCCTGATCAGCCAGGTCGTGACACAGGATTACGGCTACTACTGGCTGCACAAGGTGGCCGGCATCGGCCAGCCGAAGGCAGGTAACAACGGCTTTGGCGTCAACCTGGTTTCTGCGCAGGGCGGCGATCTGGGCTATCGTCAGGTGCGGGTGAGTCAGAGTGGGCAGGTGGGGCTGACCTCCTTTGCCGGCTGCCTCTTTGACTATCGGCTGATCCCGCCGGCGTCCCTCCTGGGGCTGGAGTTCTCGTCTGCCCAGCCGACCGAGGTCGTCACCGGAATTTTCAATGGCGATATCAACGCGGTGCACGGCAATGGCACGCCCGGCTACAGCACACCCGCTTTCCTGGGGCGCCCGCTGGCTTCAAATGGCTGGCAGGTGGTGATCAACGCCGGTTCGCCCAATGGAATCCTGCCCGACCTGGATTTGCAGCAGTTGACCGACATTGAGCTCAAGATCAGTACAACCTATGCTTCGCGCAGCGTCAACAGCCAACCCCAGCTTGCGCAATGCGTGCGCGTGGATTTCTGAGATTCGTGAACAGGAAGAACAGCATGAGACACAAAACACTCGCAGTCGTCATGGGGCTGTTGCTGGTTGTCGGCGGTGTGCTCGTGGCCTTCGTAACCGTGGGATTGGGCAGCGCCGACGTGCGTGGACTGGCTGTTGAGCCAGGCAAGCAGGGCAGTCAGACGCGCTCTGTCCAGGTTGCGCCAAACCAAGCCAGTGCAGTGCAACTGGTCGGCGCCTACAGCGGCGTCGTAAAGCTCGATGTTGTCGTGGGCGGCGTCTACAGTGACACCCTGGCCATACCGCCTGCGCCTGAAAATGGCGCCCCTGCACCACCCGACTTGGGCAGCATCGATCTAGCGCTGCAACTCAACCAGGCCGGGAATGCACTCAGCGGCTATGTCACCCTGGACAATACGCTTGTCTACAGCGCCGAACACACATTGGCGACGGGCGCGGCCAGCATCAACATCGGCCCCTATGTCACCGGTGCGGTGGAGGGCGCAAACTTTACGTTGCAATCCGAAAAAGTATCCCTTGTCGTCAACGGGCGCACGATCCAGCGCCAGTTTCGGCTGGCCGGAACCGGCGCTGCTGGGGATGGCAGCCAGATGACGGGCCAGTATCGCGAGACCTTGTGGGGGTACACCAGCGCCCCCGTCACAGTGATCGGTGCGTTCACCTTGCAGCGCGCCCGCTTGAACAGTACGGCGCCGGGCGCAGGCAACCAGGCGCCCACCACCGTGGCCGACATGGCGATGACGCCGCAAGGGGTCGCCGTCATGATCAATGTACTCGCCAACGATAGTGACGCAAATGGCGACGCCCTGGCCATTACTTCCACCAGCAAGCCGCAATTTGGGGCGGCGACCACCGACAGCCAGACAGTGATATACACTCCCAGCGCCACCTTCGTGGGGATTGACAGCTTTAGCTACTTTGTCAGTGATGGCAAGGGCGGCGTCGCCACCGGTTCGGTTACGATTCGCGTGGGGCAGGAGGAGGCGAAAACCATTTTTCTGCCCATGATTGCGCGATAAATCAGGGGAACGCCGCGCCGCTTACGCCTGGCAATCTCCGATCTCCAGTGATCGTAATTAACTGGAGATCGGAGATTGAAATTCGTAGTGCAGCGTTCCGTCCGGCTGTGGGCTGTAGTGGCCGTAGAAGAAGGGGCCATCCAGTGCGCGCGGTAGCAATTCCTCCAAGTCATCCAACAGCGGATAGTCGTGCAGTGCAGCGATCGGCAGCCATTCCGGCGTTCCCTCTTGCGTCGTCCAGACCAGCCGCTCCGCTGTTGCACCGGTAAAAACAAACAGCAACACGCCGGGACGCGCGACCAGCCTCGTCGGCGCCAGCATCAATGGTGACGACGCCGCGCAGCGACAGATCGCGCACCTCGATGCCGGCCTCTTCTCGCACCTCGCGCACCGCCGCAGTGTAGACATCTTCCGCCGCCTCGACGTGACCGCCCAGGCCGTTGTAGCGGTTGGCCCACAGCCGTTTCGTCGGCGCGCCCTTGAGCAGCAAGACTTCGCGCTCCCCGCGCGCCTGGTTGAAACAGGTCAGGAAGATCAACACGCGCGGCGTAGCCAGATGGCGGCCGCTGCCGGGCACGCGAGTTCCTTGCTCGGCAGCGTTCATCCGTCACCGGCGCTTTTGTCCACTGCGGGCATGGTCTGAAGCACGCGCAACGTTTGACAAGTGGTGACGGCGCCGTCAGCGCGCATTTGCTCAATTTCAATCGGATCGACGCTGGCCAGCATGAGTTCCATCGGCGTTTTTCCTGCTGCAACGATAAGCTGCGCTGTTCATCGCTTGCGGATGACGCTCACCAGCACCGCGGCCAGGATGATCAGCCCGCGGATCACCTCCTGCGCAAAGGGGTTGATGCCCATCAGCACCATGCCGTTGCCCAACAGGCCAATGAAGAGCACGCCCAGAAAAGTGCCGGCGATCGTGCCGACGCCGCCCATCAGGCTGGTGCCGCCGATGATCACCGCGGCGATCACCTCGAACTCCAGCCCCTGGGCGATGTTGGACGACCCCGACATGATGCGCGAGGAGAGGATGATGCCACTGAACGCGGCCAGAAAGCCGGTCAGCGCAAAGGTGGCGATGCGCGTGCGCCAGACGCGGATGCCGGAGAGGCGCGCCGCCTCCTCGTTGCCGCCGACGCTGTAGACCGAGCGGCCGTAGACGGTGCGCGTGCTGATAAAGTGGAAGATCACAAAGGTCAGCAGCATGATCACTACCGGCACCGGGATGACCTCCAGCACATAGCCGCCGCCCCAAAAGCCAAACGAATCAGGAAAGGGTGTGATCGGGAAGGCGTTGGTGATCAGCCGCGCCGCCCCGCGCAGGCTCATAAAGAGCGCCAGCGTCACGACAAAGGCCGGCACCGCCCACTTCACACGGATGAATCCGGCGGCGGAGTGAATGAGCGCGCCCTGGATCAGCACGACGATCACCGCCAGCCACAGCGGCCAGCCCTGCTGGATCGCTAGCACGCCGAGCAGCGACGAAGCCCACGCCACCGCCGAGCCGACGCTCACGTCGATGTCGCCGGAGATGATAATAAAGGTCATGCCGCAGGCAATGATACCGTTGAAGGCCACTGCACGCAACACGTTCAACAGGTTGCGCGAGGAGAGAAAATTGGGCGCAACCAATGCCAGCCCCACAAAGAGCAGGAGCAAGGCGATCAGCAGGCCGGAGCGGGAAAGCAGGTCGCCGAAACGGGACAGCCCGGTAGGCCGCGAAGCGGAGTTGGTGGTGGCGGTCATGGAACGAGCTCCTCCATTGCCAGAGCCATCAACTGCTCCAGCGTGATTTCGTCGTGGGTGACTGCGCCGGTGATCCGGCCTTGATTGATAATCAAAATACGGTCGGAGACGTCGAGCACTTCCTCAATCTCCGAGGAGACAAAGAGCACCGCCAGCCCCTGCCGGGCCAGATCGCGCACCAGCGTAAAGATCTGCTCTTTGGCCTGGATGTCGATGCCGCGCGTCGGCTCGTCCATGATCAGTACATCGGGCAGCGTGTTGAGCCAGTTGCCGATCACGACTTTCTGCTGGTTGCCACCGCTGAGCGTGTTGGTGGTCACGCTGAGGCTCGGCGTCTTGATCGCCATGTTGGCGACCATCTCCTGCGCCAGCGCCTCTTCCTGGGCAGGCTGGAGAATGCCGCCGTGACTGACACGATGCAGGCTGGCCAGCGTCAAGTTGTCGCGCACCGGAAAGACGAGCACCAGCCCCTGCTTTTTGCGATCCTCCGGCGTAAGACCGACGCCGTTTGCTTTCATCGTCAGCGGGCTGGGGTGGGCAATCGGCCGGCCTTTGACGACAATCTCGCCGCTGTCGATCGCATCCAGCCCAAAGATCGAGCGCAGCAACTCTGTGCGCCCCGAACCAAGCAGCCCAGCGAGGCCCAGCACCTCGCCCCCGCGCACCTCGAACGCGATGTCGTGTAGCTTGCCGGCGCGATTCAGCCCCTTCACCGCCAGCTTGACCTCGCCGACCTCGGCGTCGCGCCGCCACTGCGTGCGCTGCCAGTCCGCACCGATCATCATCGTCGTGATCTGCTCCGGCGTCGCCTCCGCCACGGGGATGGTGCCGATGTGGCGGCCATCGCGCAGCACGGTGACGCTGTCGGCCACGCGCGGGATCTCCTGCAGCCGGTGGGTGACGTAGATGACCGCGCGTCCCTGCGCGGCCAGCCGGCGCACGACCTTGTGCAGCGTCTCGACCTCTTCGCTGGGCAGCGCGCTGCTTGGCTCATCGAGGATCATCACGCGCGGGTCGAAGGAGATCGCCTTGGCGATCTCGACCAGTTGCTGCTGCGCCACATTGAGGTGCGCGACCAGTTCGTCGAGCGGAATCTCGACTTCAAGCTGATCGAGCGCCAGCTTCGCCGTCTGCATGATCTGCTTACGCGCCACAAAGGAAATCCCCAGGAGGCGGCGCATCGGCCAGCGCCCCAGCAGGATGTTCTCGGCCACGGTCAGCCCCGGCACCAGGCTCATCTCCTGATAGACCGTGCTGATGCCCTGGTGAAAGGCATCCTGCGGCCGGTCAAAGATTACCGGCCGGCCGTCGATGGCGATCACGCCGCTGTCGGGGCGGATGGCGCCGCTGAGCACCTTGACCAGCGTGGACTTGCCGGCGCCATTTTTGCCGAGCAACGCGCGCACCTCGCCCTGTTCGAGTGAGAAATCGACATGGTCCAGCGCGGTGACGCCGGGATACTGTTTGCAGACTTTCTCCACGGTCAGAATGGTGGTCATAAACCCACTTTCGGCGCTACACTTTTGAATTCGATACTCACACAAAGCCACAAAGAACACAAAGAAATTCGTTCTGAATCTTTGTGCTCTTTGTGGCTTTGTGTGACATGCCGGTGTAATTCTTTTACTCGACGTCGAATATCGCGCTGCCGCCCGTTTCCACGAAGCGGTTGATCATCTCGTCGTTGCCGCGGCCGAAGAAGATCGTCGGCGTGTTGATCACGGCCTCGACCTCTGCGCCGTCCATCACCTGGAAGAGCGCGTTGACGGCATCGTAGCCCATCTGATAGGGCGCCTGGCCGGTGACGCCTTGCAGGATGTCATCGTCGGCCTGCAACATCTGCGCCATCTGGTTGTTCATGTCGGTGCCAAAGACAAAGACTTTGCCAGCCAGACCCGCCGACTGCACGGCCAGCGCATGGGCGACGGTGCCGCCTTCGTTGGCTGCCCACAGCAGGTTGATCGTCGGGTTGGCCTCGAGCATGGCCTCGGAGACCGGCAGCGCGTCGTCCGCCACCCAGCCGGCCTGATCGGCGACCACTTCGACGCCGGGCAACTGCGACACTTCGGCCAGGAAGCCTTCCTTGCGCGGCGGGCAGCCTTCGAACTGGTCACAGTTCAGCATGCCGATCACGGCGTTGCCGCCCAGCTTCTCGTTGATAAACTGCACCGCGGCGGCGCCGGTGGTGCTGCCCAGGTCCTCATTTTTGGTCACCAGATAGGCGGAGGCGATGCCCTCTTCGCTGACGCAGGTGTTGAAGCAGATCACCGTGATGCCGGCCTCTTTGGCCTTCCTGAGCGCGGCGACCGAGCCGTCGGAGGAGATGGGCGTGATGACGATGGCATCGACGCCACGCGTGATGTAATCGTCGATCATACTGCTCTCTTTGGCGAGATCGTTCTCGGTGTTACCGAGGATCAACTCGGCGCCGGCCTCGTCGGCCGCGGCCTGCATCCCCGCCTGGACAAGCTGCATAAAGGTGTCACTCTGGAAGACGACGCCGGCAATCACCAACTTCTCGCCATCGGCGGCGGGTGCATCGGCGGCAGGTGCATCGGCCGCTGGCGCGTCGGCAACGGGGGCAGCAGGTGCGGCCGGCATCGCCGTACAGGCGCCGAACAGCAGAGCTACTGCCATCAACAGACCCAACATGAGCATCGTTCGATTGACCTTCATCTTGTTCTCCTTGTTGAACTACGGTTTGAAAAGATAAGCCTGACAACGTCCACTATAACATCAGGGAACTGCTCAAAATCCACAAACTGAGTTTTTGCCAAAAACTCAGTTTGTCCGGTCACTGGTCTGGCTCAATAGCTCGGCGTGCTTTTCCTCCTCTCTGCTATCATACAGTCAGCCTGGCTGTTATAGACCACGGATTCGACGGATTCGACGGATAAACTCCGGATAATTTCGGAGAAATCCGTGAAAATCCGCCTAATCCGCTAAATCCGCGGTCTATTCTTCATCCACAAACGGCGTTGCTTGCAGCGCGCTCAACGTTTGGTAGACGCTGCGCAGCGGGTCGAACGCCTGGATGTATGCCTGGACGTACGCTTCATAATGGCGATGATAGGCCGGCCGCGGCTCGATGCGCCCCACAGTTTGGCTGAAACGGCGGGCGGTGGCCGCCAGGTCGGGATAGATGCCCACCGCCGCGCCGGCCAGGATCGCACAGCCCAGCGCGGCGACATCGCTGCGCTGCAGCCGCACATAGGGCACGCCCAGCACATCCGCCTTGATCTGGTTCCACAGGTCACTGTTGGCGCCGCCGCCGATCACGCGCACCTCGCTGAAGTGGACAGACGGGCTGTACTCGCGCACCACCGCCAGCGCCGCGGCGTAGTCATAGGCGATCGACTCCAGCACCGCGCGGTAGAGATGCGCCTTGGTGTGCGTCCAGGTAAAGCCCAGCCAGGCGCCGCGCACGTCCGGGTCGCTGGGGCAGGCGCGCCCCACCAGGTGCGGGATGAACATCAGCCCTTCGGCGCCGGGCGGAGATGTGCAGCCTGCGCGTCGAGCAGCGCGTAGGCGGACGCTCCCGTCGCGGCGGCCTGGCGCAGTTCCTCGGCGCCAAGCTGGTCGCGCACCCAGCGGTGAGTCAGCCCGCCGCCGCTGATGTACATCATCGGATACCAGTGGTCTGGCCCCAGCGGCCCGGCCAGCGGCTGCAACATGCCGTGGCGCGTGTCGGCAAAGTAGCTGTCGAGCGAGGTCGCCAGCACCGGGAAGGTGCCCGCCACATCGACAAGCTGTCCCGCCTCCACCAGCCCCGCGCCGAGGAAACCGGCCACCTGATCGCCCGCGCCGGCCACCAGCGGCACGCCCGCAGCCAGCCCGCACGCTGCGGCCGCGGCCGGCGCCAGCTTGCCCACGACTGTGGTGGCGGGCACGATGGCTGGCAGCTTCTCCAGCGGAATCTCGCACGCCTCCGCCAGTTCCGCCGACCAGGCGCGCCGCGCGGTGTCGCTGACGCCGATCCAGGTCAGGTACGACGGGTCGATAAAGGCGTCGTCGGCCGAGATCTCCGCCATGCGTCCCGCCACATAGTTGGCGAGAATCAGCACTTTGTGGATGCGCCGGTACAGGTCAGGCTGCTGCTCCCGCCACCACAACATGCGCGGGGCCAGAAAGGGCAGCGCGCCGTTGAGCGCTACTAAGCGGTCGCCCACGCGCGCCTGCATGGCCGCCACATAGGGCTGGTAGCGATTGTCGAGCGCCGACGGATACCAGGGCGTCAGCGCATTCCACGCCCGGTCGATGGCGATCGCGCCGGCCATCTGCCCGTCAAAGGCGATGGCGGCCACCGATGCAGGCGCGGCGCCGCTCTTGGCGACCACCTCGCCGATCGTGGCGAGTGCGGCCGCGTAGAAATCCTCGCCGCGCTGCTCGGCCTGACCGGGCGCAGGTTGATGCAGCGGCGCCTCGCGCGTCGCGTCGGCCAATGAATGACCGGCGGTGTCAAAGAGCGTCGTCTTGACCACGCTGGTGCCCAGATCGACGCCGATCAGGTAATCCTGTGCCATTTACGCACGCTCCCAATACGCTTCAAAGAGCGCCTGCTCCGCGGTATTGCTCCACGTCTCCCCCGGCCCAAGCTGCGCGTAGACGGCGGGCAATGCGTCTTTTAACTGAGGCAGGCTGAGCAGGGGCAGCTCGACCAGATGCGGGTAGATGACGACCTTACCTGGATAGCGCTGCTCCATCACCGCGCGCAGCCCCGCTTGTAAGGCGTTCATCCCGCCGACCGCGGCGACGATCTGCGCAGCCGCCAGCGCACCCTGCTGCATCTTTGCCAGCACGTGCAGTTGATCGGCCACGGTGGAGCCGCTGGTTCCGGTGAACTGGGCGCCATAGCGTGCGATCCAGTCGAGCGGCAGGTGGATCGGCGCGCCGGCCGGCACGCCAGCAAAGACCACCACCAGGCCATCGTGCGCCAGATGGGGCAGCGCGGCGTTGACGGCGGCCGGATCGGGCACGACCACCACGATGTCGTCGCAGCCGCGCCCGCCGGTCAGTCGCGCGACCTCGCGGGTCAGGCGTTCCGGTTCTGCCTCCGGGCTGACGGTCACCAGTTCGACGCCGGCGGCTTCAGCCAGCGCGGCGTAGTCGCGGCGCAGGGCATCGAGCCGCGCCTGGCCGCGGTTGGTGGCAAGGATCGCGCGCGGGCGACCGGGCATCTGCAACGCGCGCTGGAGGTGCATCCGTCCCATCGCGCCGCCGGCGCCCATGATCCAGGTCACGCCGCCGGCGCGCAACTCTGAGCGGTTGGCGGCGACGCCGTAGGCAGCGGCCACCTCGGGGCCAGAACAGCCGAGCAGCGCCAGGTGCTGGTAGTGCAGCTTGTGCATGTCCACCGCCACGTGCGCGTCCAGCGGCTGCGTGGTGACGAGATTGAGCGTGCCGTGGTCGGCCAGCGCGGCCACAGCGGCGGCGACCGCGGCGGCGTGCGGCGGGTCGAGCAGGATGATGTCGTCGATGCCGGCGCCGCTGTCACTGTTACTGTGACTGTCACCGTCGCCGGCAAACTCCTGCACAATCTCCGCGGCGCTGGCGCCGTTGCGCTCGACGACCGGCGCGGGCTGGCTGCGCACCCAGGCTACGAACGCGTCCGGCGCATCGCTGAGCACAACCAGGCTGCTGTCGAGTGCGCGGCTCATCGTGTACTGCTGCGTATCGCCCGGCTGCCCGGCGATCCAGAGCAGCCCGCCGCGCTTTGGCGCCAGCCGGCGCGCGGTCGGGCTGTAGGCGACATCGACGCAGGCCCACGGTTCGAGGAGCGCGACCTCGGCATAGCCGGACGCGGCGGGGACGGGAAAGACATAGCTGCCGTCGTCGCCTGCCAGCACGCGGCGGTCAAGGGTGACGTACTGGGTCATGGCGCCGGGCAGGTTGACGCCAAAGATGACGCGCTGGCCGGCGCTGTAGACATCGGGCTGGATGCCCAGGCGCTGCCCGACAACGTAGCGGTCACGCCACTGCTCACCAACCTGCACGACGGTCAGCGCCGCCTCGTGGCCCAGTTGCGCCGGATGAGCGGCAAAGTCGCGCGCAAAAAAGAGCGGGTACTCTAACCCCAGCCGCACCATCTTGGCGTCGGAGGCGCACAGCCCGAGCGCATCGACGCGCACCAGGATCTCGTCCGGTCTGCAGGCCGGCAGCGGCGCCATCACCGGCTGCCCGTTCACACCGACGCTGGCCAGACCGGCGCCAAAGAAGGGCCACGCTAAGTTGTGGATGGGGAGAACGGCTTGGGCTTCTTGGTAATGCTGCCAGCGTTGGATCATCGAGGCGCCTGGATTTCTGTTCGGTCATAATTGGAATAGAACGCGGATGACGCGGATTGGGCGGATTTTCGCTGACTTGATCCGCTTATATCCGTCCAATCCGCGTCATCCGCGTCCCATTGCCTGACCGGATTCTGTCTCACCAGAATCATTGCTTTGAACAAAAAAATAGCCCTCGGCGACGCTTTCGAGATTGGTCGGCCCTGTCAAGCCGCTGCGGTCGCCACAGCCACAGCCGCTGGTGACCAGTCGAAAGGTTGCCATGCCCGCCGGTGCACTGGTCGGCACCAGCCAGGAGAGGGTTGCTGTGCTGCCCACCATCTGTTTCAGCACATCCTGCGTTTCGCCATCAGGATAGGTAATTGTCAACTGCAAGATCGTGGTGGTTGCCGTCAGTTGATCGAGCGTGACGGAAATCGCCTGTTCCTGGCCGGGCGCGATCGCTCCCTGCTCCACCAGCACTTGACGGAAGGGCGGTTCGATAGTCACCGGCAGCGTAGCGGCCGCTTCTATGGAGCCAGCAAAGAGTATCGAAGAGAAGAGGAGCAGAAGCAGACGCGTCATCGGTAAGCGCTCACCCCTTGAGACCGGTCAACGTGATGCCCTGGACAAAACTCTTCTGCGCAAGAAAGAAGATGAAGATGACCGGCACGATCATCATCGTTGAGGCTGCCATCAGCAGGCCCCACTCGGAACGTTGATATTGCACAAAGGCCTGCAAGCCGAGCGAGAGCGTGTACTGATTTTTGTTGCCAAGATAGATCAGCGGCCCCAAATAGTCGTTCCAGGCGCCCATAAAGGCAAAGATCGTCACGGTGGCCAGTACGGGTTTCGCCAAAGGCAGCACGATGTTGTAGTAGATGCGAAAGCGGCTGCACCCGTCGATCAGTGCGGCGTCCTCCAACTCGCGCGGGATGGTCATGAAGAACTGGCGCAGCAAGAAGATGTAGAAGGCGCTGCCCGCCAGCGGTGGAATCGTCAGCGGCAGAAACGTGCCCACCCAGCCGATCTTGGCAAACAACACGTAGGTGGGAACCAGTGTCACCACAGAAGGCAGCATCAGGGTCGCCAGCACCAGCACAAACATCGCGTTCTTGCCCGGTGCGCGCAGGCGCGCAAAGGCGTAGGCCGTCAGCGAAGAGATCAGCGTCGCCCCGATCACGGTGGGTAAGACGATAATCATCGTGTTGACAAAATATAGATGCATGGGCGCATAGGTGAACACGGCCGGATAGTTCGCCCAGATCACCGGATTGGGTATCCATTCCGGTGGAAACCTTGTGATCTGGCGCATAGCCTTGAGCGAGGTCGAGAGCATGAAGATCAAGGGCGCCACAAAGAAAATGCAGCCAGTCAGCAGGATCACGTGCGCCAGCAAGCTTTTCCCTGCCTTAGACGCCTGCTTCAGTCGTGGATTGGCTCTTGCCACATCGTGTGTACGCTCGCCAGATTGAATTGTTGCTGACATGTTAGCTATCCGCGCTTTCTGATTCGTAATACACCCAACGCGACGCAAAGCGGAACTGAATCCAGGTCAGGATAAGGATCAGCACAAACAGAATCCATGCCATGGCTGAGGCATAGCCCATGCGGAAGAAGTTGAAGGCGTTGCGATACAGGTACATCACATAGACCAGCGTCGAGTTCTGCGGCCCACCCATGCCGTCGGTCAGCACAAAAATCTGTGCAAAGATCTGGAAGGTGCCGATGATGCCCAGCACCAATGTAAAGAAGATTACCGGCGTCATCAGCGGCAAGGTGACGCGCCAGAACTTGTTCCAGTCGTTGGCGCCATCAATTTCCGCGGCCTCGTAGAGCGACTGTGGGATATCCTGCAAGCCGGCCAGGTAGATAATCATGGTGCCGCCGGTCCCCCAGATCAGGATGAGGATGATCGCCGGCTTTGACCAGACCTCTGAGGAGAGCCAGCCAGGGCCAGGAAGGCCGAACGACTCCAAGAAGGCGTTCACCAATCCCCACTGCGGCTGCAGCAGATAAAGCCACAGCGCGGCCGACGCCACGGCGGGCACGATCGAGGGGATGAAATAGGCCGTGCGGTAGGCGGCCATAAAACTTACTTTTTGATTCAACAACAGGGCAAGTCCAAAGGCCGTGATCATGCCTAGCGGGACGGCAAAGATGACAATGTACACGGTGTTGTACAGGCTTGTATAAACCAGCGGGTCGGCAGCCATCTCCCGATAATTGTCTACGCCAACAAAGGCGGGAGGCAGCATGATGTCGTAGTCAGTAAAGCTCAGCCCAAAGGAGGCGATGATTGGCCCCAGTGTGAAGATCACGAAGCCAACAATCCAGGGCAAAATGAACAAATAGAAGCTGATCGCTTCCCGCCCGCGCAGTGTCCTATACCATGGCATCGATTTCGAATACGTGCTTGCTGTCACAGGTCATAGCCTCCCGATTGCAAATCGTTTCCAAAGAAGACCCAGATGGGTTGGCATTCCAGAAAAGGGTTGACTGAGATTTACTCTCGGCGCAACCCTTTTCTGGAGCGCCAATCGCACAGCAAAGGTGCATCCTTGAAATGTGAGATCAGCGACTACGTCTTACTATCGATCGCGGCCCAGGCGCGGTCGGTCGCTTCCTGCACCTTGGTCTTACAGGTCATCATCGCCTCTTCCGGCGACACCTTGAGCGCCAGCGCCGAACGCGCGGCGTTGTCCATCTCCACCCAGTACTCAAGCGCGGCGACGCCCATTTCGGTGCCACAGCCATGCGTCCAGTTTTCCAGCGCGTCGATTCCCATCGCCCACGTGCGCTGCTCGCGCTCGCCCAGCTTCGACACATACTTCTCTTGCAGCATGTTCAGCGCCGGCAGATAGCAGGCCTGCTGCGGCCAGTATTGGGGCTCGCCTTCGATCTGTTCGCGCGTCCAGTAGGCTTCGACGTCGGCCAGCGTGGCGGCCGCTTTGGCCTCCCAGCCCGGCTCGGTGGCTGCCCACTGCATGAAATCCCACGCTTCATCACGATGCTGCGAGGCAGCGGCCATGACCACGGAGAAGCCGCACGACCAGGTGGCCTGCGTGCCGCCATTCGGCACCGGCATCGGCGCGGCATCCCACTGAATGTCGGGAATCCGCAGCAGATCGCCTACCACCCAGTCGCCGGTCGCAGACATCGAGGCTTTGCCGGCGTGGAACGGGTCGGCGAGGCCGGTGGAAGTAATCGATTGGCTGAACGCGTTGGTGGTCTCAAAATCGCCGACATATTTCTGGTAGAAATCGACCATCCACTCCAGGGTTGACACCCACGCCGGGTCATCCGCCAGGATGGTGCGCTTGTCGGCGGAGATGGCCGGCGCCCGGTTCAGGAAGCCGTACAGCCACATCCAGGAGTTGCCCCACAGATAGGGGACGAAGCCATAGCGCTCCAGCTCGTCGCCATTTTTCACGTTCAGCATCTCCGTATAGGAACCCAACTCGTCCCACGTCGTGGGCGGCTTAGTTGGATCCAACCCCACTTCCTCGAAATGTTCGGTGTTCCAGAAGAGATAGCGCACATCGGTAAACATCGGAAGGCCGTAGACCTTCCCATTCCACGTCGATTCCTCAATCTGCACCGGCGTGAAATCCTTGGCTGCGATCCCAGAACTGTCCATCCAGGGCGTCACATCCTGATAGAGGTTTTTCGCGGCGAATTGTAAGAATGTGTGACGGTTCTGCACCGCTGCATCTGGCCCTGTGCCGCCCGCGACAGCCGTGAGATATTTCTGATCGCCAAAGACAATGTCGCCGATCGCGGTGGGGTTCACCGTCACGGTCGGATGGGCGTCGCTGTAGGTCTTGATCATTGCCGTGTGGATCGGATCTTCGAACCACCATACGTTGAGCGTAACCTTTTCGGCAGCCGGCGCCGCGCCTCCCGATGCCGGGCCGGGCACAGCCGGCGCACAGGCGGCCACCAACGCGCCGGCCATCGTGCCTGCTGTCAACTGTAGGAATGTTCTACGTGAAAGCTGTGTCTGCACGGAATCCCCCTTGTGATTCTATTTGGAATGAACGATTGAACTGAACGACTATGCCAAAACCAAGAACAGCGCATAGCATAGATTTGCTGTTTCACCTCCGTTTTCTGCCAGCATGAGCCAGCCGTCAGCCTGAGAGCCGCACGGTGCGAATCCCCCACCCCGGCAAGCTGAACTGCCAGTCAGCCGGTTCTCCGGCCAGAGGCTCGCCTGCTTCATCCAGTAGGTTGGCCGCGACCGCTTCCTGCCCACCCAGAACGCCAGTGAGCGCGATCTGCTGCGCAACGCCGGCGGTCTCCCATACTCGCAGCATAGTCACGCCAGGCTCTGAACTCGGATACAGGCTCGAAAGCGCAACGGATGATCCCTGCACTTGCAAAAAACTTTGCGTTGCGGGGAGAGCACCAGTTTGCGCCCGCACCATGCTGCCCACAGGAGGGCGCAACTGTTGCGCCGCCTGTTGCTGAACATGCGCAGCCCGCCAATCGCTGTCGTTGAGCCGCAGCGTAAACGTGAAGATCTGCTCGCCGGCGTTTTCCCAGAAGAGCCGGTTGTCACCACAAGAGGGCGAGGTGCGCAGCAGGACCGCAGCCAGTTTGCTTTCCTCATGGTGAAAGGCCGGATGCGTTGTAAGAATGGTCATGCCGCCGCGTTCGCCGCGGCTGTGCAGCCAGCCCTGCATTTCACGATAGCTGATCTGGTCGGCAGGTAAAATTTCGTCGCTGTTGCGGGGCGAAGTGCCCTCGGCGCTCTCGGTCCACCCGACGCCGTAAAAGGGAGCGCCATACGTGATATCTGCACGGTCGGCTGTGCTGGGCAGCACCATGCGCACCTGCTGACGGTGCGCCCCCCACCAGTAGATGCGCGTCTGGAGATCAAGACGTGCGTCGTTGTTCCACAAGGTCAACGTCTGCTCGACCTGACAGTGCAGGAGCCGTTTTTGGATGCGCACCGTCGTAAAAAGCGCGCCCGCCTCCACCACTTCGACCTGGGTGAGCGTCTGCTCCGCAAGGGTGGCGTCGGCCGCAATCCGCAGCGTGACATCATTGCCCATCTCTTGAATTGCGTAGAGCCGCCCGACCTGCTCGTTGCCCCATTCCTGCGCGCGTCTGCGATCATAGAGGCGCGTCAGATTGCCGGTTGTGCGATCGATGGAAACGATCCAATCGGCGCTGGTGAGATGCAGTGCGGCCGCGTCCTGGCTGATCTGCACCATCGCCGCAGCGGGCGCAGCGGCGGGCGTCTGCGCCGCGCACAGCCGGAACGCGCGGTAGCCCACTGAGGGGATCGCCGGCAGCGCGACATGCACGAGCACCTGGTCGTTACCCTGCTGCTGAGCCTGGGTCAACAGCGGCGCGCCATCGTCGTCAGCAAAGCAGAGCCCCGCCTGCCAACGCTCCGCCGGCAGCGTCACCGAGAGGGCGCCGGCCCATTCCTGCCCGTGAGGATTGAAGACGAGCAGGCACTCCTCGTCGGGCGAGAGCCGCTGGCCTATCTCTGCCAACGTTTGATCGATAATCTCCTGTGTATAAGCCAGACAACGCTGCTGGATGACGCGCTTCTGAAAGGTGCTCAATGCGCCTTCCTGCCCGCCGCCGTTATGATCCTGGGTGAAGATATGCATCCGCCACAGCTCGGCCAACTCCTTGCCCGGCTGGATCGGGTCTTTGCGCGCAAAGAAGGCAGCTTCATAGAAGGTTCCCTGCCACTGATCGGCGCTGGCCGGACGCCAGGGCAGGTGGAGGTGTTCGGCCACAGCGACCAGCGTCTCGGCAGTCAGGAGCTGGCTCTCGATCTGGCGGTCGCGCTGGAAGAAGGTGGCCTCTTCATCCGCGGCCACGCCCCACACGGACGGAATCTCGCCGCTGAGGCAGGGCAGGTCGCCGTATTCTTCGTACCCTGACAGAACTTGCGCCGCAGTCGAGTAGGTGAAGTCGTACTCTGGGTATTTTTCTCGATACATCTGCACATACTCTTCCAAATTTCGTCCATACCGATGAACGAAATCTGCCCGGTCACAAAGGTCGCCGGAACTGCCTGAAACGAGGACGGTTCTCAGAGGAAATCCTTGAAGCGTGGCCTCGATGTCGAGCGGTCTGACCCACGCGCGCCGGGCGGCATCGGGGTCGTCGCTTTCGTTCATAAAGGCGAAGACATAGTGGCGCGGGTAGTTCAGCACCAGCATCCGGCTGCCATCGGGCGACTGGTACCGCCAGACCTGGCCGTGCGGGAAGACTTTGCGCGAGGTCACGTAGTAGCGCAGCCCAGCCTGCGTGTAGAGCTGGGCGATCTGGGGCGTCATACTGGGCAGGTCTGGGTGGGTGATCGTCGGGTTATCAATGCCCAGCACCCGCCGGCACCATTCCTTGCCGATCTGGACATTGCGGATCAGCGATTCGCCCAGGATCAATGTTTCCCAGCGGTCTGTATAGGCGCAGCCAATTTCAAAGCGCCCTTCTGCCACCAATTGCAGAAACGCGCTGCGCAGATCCGGATAACGCGCCAGGAAATACTCGGCAAAAACCACCGTATCCACGAGGAAGGTTTCATCGCTCACCGCTATGCACCGCTCCACATATTGGCGGATGATCTCGGCGCCCCGTTCCAGACAGGTTTTGTAGTTGCCCAACCAAAAGAGATCGAGATGGGAGCTGGGGAGATAGGCAAAGGTGGGTCGTGACATGACAGTTCCTCTTGAGGACATGGGCGGGCGCTGAAGCCTTGTCAGCGTAATGCCGGCGGTTAAGACAAACTTATCGCGTGGCCGTTAACTCATCGCGGCCACGTTGTCCAGGTATTCGCGCATCGACTCGTTGGAATCGAGGCGCACGATGGGGATGCCCATCTGGCGGCAGGCGTAAATGACCTCCTGCGAGACGTCGCCGTCAGTGGCGACCGGATGGTTGGAGGCGGCAACGCGGAAGAGCAGGTCCGGGTCGGTGCCCAGACGAATCATGACGTTGGGCCACATCTGCCCAAAGAAGCCCATGACTTTGTCGCGCACCGCGCCCGTCACTGCCACCGACTCGCCCACGCCCAGGTGCATGACGTACTTGCCCTTGATGCGCCCCAGCCGCGCCGTGGTGACCTGGCCGGCCTGCCCCATGAAGCCGACCGCGGCGCCGGTGAAGCCGTCTACATTGGCCTGGATCGTGATGTTGGGCAGCGTCTGTTTGGGGTCGTTGCTCTTGCCCGCCCACCAGATCGAGGCCGCGCCACAGTTGGAGATGGCAAAAAAGTCCTCGCCGACATATTTGAGGTCGCCAAAGATCGGGCCGACCTCCGGCTTGATCTGCTGGAGCAGCACCGAGGTCATCAACCCCTTAACATCACCCTCGCAGACGGTCGAGAAGATCGGCTTGGATCCGAGGTCGTCGGCGCCAAAGGGCAGGAAGGCGGGCAGCGTGCAGCCGACGATGCCGTACTCGACCGAGAGCGTCGGCTGGCAGCGGATGGAGACGCCAATAATGTTCTCGCCCTCCAACTCCTTCAGCCGGTCGCGCGCAGCGAGGTAATAGGCGATCTGCACCTGAAAGTTGCGCGGGCTGGCGCTAAGGTCGTCGTAGATGATCGTGGCGCCATTTGTGTTGAGCCAGTCGAGAAAATGTTGCACCCGCGCCGGTTCGTTCGCCAGAATCTGCTCGGCGCGACGGATCAGCGCGTACTCGCCCTCGTTAAGGATATCGCGGATCATCATGCGTTTGAGCGCGGGCAGGTCATCCTGCAGGTGCTCCATCTGCAACGAGTAGGTGCCGCCCCACATCATGACCGAGCTTTTGCGCATGCGCGCCACCGCAGACGCGCCGCGAATCCAGGGCAGCATCCGCGCCGGGTTGCCGCGCAGCCGCTCGTGCTGCACCGCATGTTGGTTGACGCCCGACTCGTGCAGGCTGGCGCCCACTGCGCTGATGCTGACGGTGCCGGGCAGCGAGGGATCGTCCACGGTGTAAAGCATAGTAGGCAGGTTCGCCTCGCGCACCATGTCAATGACCAGCATTGGCGGCGTCCAGAAGTGGGAGCAGAGGATCATGCACTCGGCGCCGTCGGCCTGCAGCGTGCGCACACAGGCAGCCACTTCATCGTAGCGACGCACGCCAAACCAGCCGTCGGGGTCGGTGCGCAGGGTGCGCATCGGGTCGCTCACCGCACAGCCGTTGGCCGCCAGCAACTCGACAAGCTCCGTGTGGCGCTGGCGCAGAAAATTTTCGCGCGGCAGGTCAAAAAAGCTGTCGCGGCCATCCGTGAAGGTGATCACACCAACTTTGGGTCTTGCATTGCGCTGCTCTGCCATAACCTGTTTTCCTTACCTGCGTGCAACCTCTCGACGCAAATCATTCAGTTCTATCCACAGATGGCACAGATTTTCAGGATGCGCTTTTCTTACATCTGTGCCATCTGTGCAATCTGTGGATAGCTTTCTTAGCAACCTGAGCGCATTCCACCATCAGGACGAGATCGTCACGCCCCCATCCGGGGCGATGGCCTGCCGGTGATCAGCCGGGCGCTGTCCGACAGGAGAAACTGCGCCAGTCGGTCAGATCCTCGATGCCGGTGAAGTGCTGCATGGGAATTTTTGCGGCGCGGTCGGCCAGGTATTCCTCGGTGGTGATGCCGCGCTCCTCGGCGGTCTTTTCGGCGTAGGCAAGCTGCATCGGCGTGAGGGTGACGCCGGGGCAGATGGCGTTGACGGTGACATTGTGCGGCGCCAGCACCAGCGCCAGACAGCGCGTGTACATCAGCACCGCGGCCTTGCTCACTCGGTAGGGGATGACATGCGCGCCGGCGCGTACGCCGTTGTAGGAGGCGGTGATGAGAATGCGCCCCTGCTGCCGCTCGATCAGGTGCGGGACGGCCGCGCGGCAGGTGTGCACCACGCCCTTGATGTTGACATCGAGCACCAGATCCCAGTCAGCCGGGGTGATGTCGAGATACTCAGCCGGGCCAAGCACGCCAGCATTGGCAAAGACAAAGTCGAGCTGACCAAAGCGCTCAATGGTGCGGTCGGCGGCTGCTTGCACGGCGGCCGCGTCGGCTACATCCACGGCCGCGCTCAGGCTGCGTGCGCCTAGCGCTTCGACTTCGCCGGCAACTGCTTCCGCGGCCGCGCCGTCTAGGTCGGTGACAGCCACGGTAGCGCCGCAACGCGCCAACTGTAAAGCAAAGCCGCGCCCGATGCCGCTGCCGCCCCCTGTGATCAAGGCGACTTTTCCGGTGAAATCAAGCGAGAGCTGCGACATGACGCAATCCGTTCTTGAGCATCGTCTTTTGATGTTTGATTGCAAACAAGGACGGCTTCAATCTTAGCGCGAGAAGGGTGACATGTCAAGAGCTTCTTACGAACTCAATCAGATTTACGTGATTGATTTGTAGAATTATTTGTACTATGATGATCTTTGTTTCGACTTCGTAACCACGGGGGCATCATGATCAACCGCCTGAATGAAATGGTGACACTCGTTGAGCAGCAGGGATTTCTGTCGGTCAAAGCGTTGAGCCGCAAGTTCGCCGTTTCAGAGGTGACGATCCGGCGCGATCTGCAGCGGTTGCATGATGCGCGCCGTCTGCTGCGCACCTATGGCGGCGCGGCGCCCTTGATCGTGCAACTCACAGCAGAGACACCGAGCACGGACGCGCCGCTTATGGCATCCACGCTGGCAAACTTCTCGATGGAGCAGGTCGATGTCGTAGTGAACGTTTCTCTCAGCCCGCGGGCAGACCTGGTGCTGCTGGAGCGTGCGGAGAAACACGGGGTGAAGATTATTGCGGAATCGCTGGGAATGCAGGGCGCCAAAACGCTGGTCGCTGTGGATAACTTCCAGGCCGGCTGGTCGCTGGGGTGTTGGGCTGGCGAATACGCGCAGCATTACTTTCAGAGTCAGGCACGCGTGCTGGATCTGACCTATCATTTAAGCAACACGCAGGATCGCAGCCGCGGCTTTGTGGCAGGTCTGCAAGAAACGCTCCCCGCTGCCCAGGTCGCCTTGTCGCTTACCACGCAATCCGACTGGCAGTCCGCCTACCAGCTCACCACCGACGCTATCCACGTCCACCCCGACATCAATATCATTTTTTGCATCAACGATATTGTCGCGTGTGGTGCGATTCAAGCCTGCAGAGATTTGGAGGTCGATCCCGCCGCCGTCCTGGTGCTCACCTTCGGCCTGGAAGGAAAAACGCTCAAAGATGAATTGCTGCGGCGTGAGTATCTAAAAGCCGGCCTGGCGATGTTCCCGGAAATCGTCGGCCCGCTCTGCGTCGAGGCGGCCATCGATGCCTTCAATGGGGTGGAAATGGCGGCGCAGATCATTACCCCTCATGCCGTGCTGACGGCAGAGACGCTGCCGCAAATCTATGCACAGCAGCATGGCGACTGGCTGTTGACGCTGGAACAGGCAGCGGCTTATCTACCGACGCCGATTGGCTTCACCTCTACGGCGCACGACGCGCTACCCAGCCGGATCGGTTTCCTGGTGCCGTTCAGCGAGCATGAGTGGTATAAGAGTCTGATCGCTGCCATGCGGGCCTATGCACGTCACCTGGGCATTGTCTTGGCAGTGGCCGATGCGGCCGAAAATCTGCGGGATGAACTTGTACTGCGCAAATTGGGGATCGCCCACGAAGCCAGCAAACTCGTCAAGGCAGGCGATGTGATCCTGATCGACGGCGGGCAGGTGACGACCTATCTGGCGGAAGCGCTGCAGGACGCATCCGGCATCATGGTGATCACCAATGCGATGGCGGTCTTCGACGTGCTGCGCAACCGGCCCAACGTCAACTTGATTCTGACCGGAGGCATCCTGCGCCACGAAAGCCAGACGTTGATCGGGCCAACCGTTGAAACTGTTTTTCGCGAGCTGCGGGCAGATAAGCTTTTTATGGCAGTGTCGGGCGTGTCGCTCGATTTTGGCCTGTCGCATACCAACTTGGCCGAGGTGGCGGTCAAACAGGCGATGATTCGCGCGGCGCGCGAAGTGATCTTACTGGCCGACCACACCAAGTTTGAGCAGGAATCGGTCATGCAGATCGCACCGCTCGATGTCGTCGACAAGTTGATCACCGACAACGCGTTGCCGGCCAGCACGCGCCTGGAATTGGCAAAACGTGGGATCGAAGTGCTGCTGGCGAAGAACTGAAGAAACGATCCAGCGGGGTCAAGCATAGCACGCGGATGACGCGGATTCAGGCGGATTCCCGCTGATTTTGATCCGCGCCGATCCGCCCAATCCGCCTGATCCGCGTGCCATCTCTTGCCATGCCTGCAACGTATAACGGATCGAACTGAGACCGGGGCGCGCTACAGCTCTGCCAGCACCGTCCCCATCCGTTCCACGCCGTAGCCGCCCATGGCTGCCACGGCGTCAGCAAATCCCGAAGAGCGGTCGCGGATCAGCGCCAGCAGCGGCCTGAGCAGCGCCGATTCGTAATAGGATTGCGGGATGACTAGGTCGTAGCGCTCGTCGAACAGGGGCACGAAGTCGAGATCAAGCGCGCGGGCCGCGGCGAGAATGCCCAGCCCCGTGTCGGCCGCGCCGCTCTTGACCGCGGCGGCCACGGAGAGATGCGTATATTCGGTGCGCTCGTAGCCTTGGATCTGGCGCGGGCTGATGGCGCGTTGCTTGAGCTTGTAGTCGAGCAACACGCGCGTACCCGCGCCGCGCTGGCGATTGACAAAGGTCACATCCTCGCGCTGCAAATCTTCCAGCTCCTTCAGCCCCTTCGGATTGCCCTTAGGCACGATCAGCCCCTGGGTGCGGTTGACAAAGCCGAGCAACACGACATGGATGCCTTGCGCTACGAGCATGCGCTGGATGTAGCCGACGTTGTACTCGCCCGTCTCCTCGTCCAGCAGGTGGCTGCCGGCCAGATGCGCCTCGTTGCGCTGCAAGGCCAGCAGCCCGCTGACGCTGCCGACGTGGCTGGACGAAAGGCGCAGGGTCGGGTGCTTGCGCTGCAACAGATCGGCCAGCAGGTCGAGAGTCATGTCGTGGCTGCCGATGGCGACGATGGTGTTGTCGATGGTGCGCGGCGAACGCAGCAGATCGACCGTCACCGTTTCGCCGGCATGGTGGCCCTCGGAGAAGCGCGGGATCGTAACGATGCCGTCGGCCTTGACCAGCGACATGATCACCCCGGCGCCACTGGACAGGGGCGTGGCCACAATCCGGTCGCCCACCCGGCCCAGCGAGACGCGCAGGAACTCATCCTCGCCCATCGGCGAGAGCACCTTGCGCGTCAGCACCGCCCCCAGCGTTGGCGCTGCAGGCGGCAGTTGCCCCTGCCAGCGATAGAGCAGCGGCCGCACGATGATATCGAAGGTCATCGCCGCCGAAACGGGATAGCCGGGAATGCCGGTCACCGCCTTGCCCTTGGCCACGCCCAGGATGACCGGATGACCCGGTCGCATGGCAATGCCGTGGACGCAGAGTGTGCCCAGTTCGGCTACGATCGATGCCGTGAAATCCTCCGACCCCGCCGACGATCCGGCGTTGACGACGACCAGATCATGCTCGGCCAGCGCCTGCTCCACGGTGGTTTTGATGGCCTCACGCACATCGGCTTCAATCGGCAGGCGCGTGACGACGGCGCCCGCTTCCTCCGCCAGCGCAGCCAGCACCAGCGAGTTATATTCGATGATGTCACCTGGCTTGAGTGGGTCGCCGGGGTGGACCAACTCGGTGCCGGTGGGTAGGATGGCAACGCGCGGGCGGCGGTAGACCGTCACCGTGGCATGGCCGCAGCCGGCAATCGCGCCAATGTCCTGCGGCCGGATGCGATGGTTGGCCGGCAACACCAATTCTGTCGCCACCATGTCCTCGCCCATGGGTCGCACATAGCGCCAGGGCGGCGTCGCGGCCAGAATTTCAATATAGTCGGCGCCGTCCTGTGTGACGATGTGGGTGTCCTCGATCTTGATCACGGCGTTGGCGTCGGGCGGCAGCGGGTCGCCGGTGTCGAGCGCATGGGCGCGGCTGCCCAGCTTGAGCAGGAGCGGGCTGGTCTCGGTGGCGCCGCGCGTCTCCTCGGCGCGCACGGCATAGCCATCCATCGCCGAAGCGTGATAATGAGGGGAAGAGATGCGCGCCCATACCGGCGCCGCGGTGACGCGACCCAACGCGCGGTCGAGTGTTATAGTTTCGCTCGCCAGCGGTTGCAGCAGATGGTTGGCTTCCAGCGCAGCGTGCCAGGCGGCCAGCGCCTCGCTCAGCGCCACGTCGTGTAAGTAGATCGTGCGTGAATCAATGTTCATGAAGCTCAATATAGCAGGAGGATAGATGACGAGACAAACTGCCGCAGCAGCTTCGAACCGGCTACCGTCAGCCATGCACACCGTCACTGCACCGGCCGACCGCCTGGGGCCGCTCCTCGGCGCGGGCCGCACCGCGGAGGTCTTTGGCTGGGACGCCACGCACGTGCTCAAGCTCTACCGCGCGGAAATGCCGCGCGCCTGGGTGGAGAGTGAAGTGCGCACTGAAGCGCACATTGCGCACATCGTGCTGGCGACCGGACTGCCTGCACCGGCGACCGGCGACACGCTGGTCGAGATTGACGGGCGGCTGGGCATTGTCTACACGCGCGTGGATGGCCCCTCCATGCTCGACGCCATGGCCCAGCAACCGGAGATGGCGCCGGCGCTTGCCGCGAATTTTGGCGACCTGCACGCCGCGATGCATGGCTGCGCCGCGCCGGCATTGCCCACCCAGCGCGCGGCGCTCGCCCGTGCCATCGACTATGCGCCGGCGTTGACCGCGCACCAAAAGCAGCGCGTGCACCAGCGGCTGGCGCAGCTCACCGACGGCGGCACGCTCTGTCACGGCGATTTTCACCCTGGCAACATCCTGCTGACGGCGCAGGGGCCGGTGATCATCGACTGGGTGACGGCCTGCCGCGGCAATCCCGTGGCCGATGTGGCGCGCACCACGTTGCTTTTCCGCATCGCCCGCGCCCCGGTCGAGGATGTGACGCGGCGGGTAGCGATCGAGCAGGTGCGACAGCACTTCTACACCGAATACCTTAGCGCCTATCAGTTGCGCCGCCCCTTTGCGCCAGCGCAGCTTGACGCCTGGCTGCCGGTGCTCGCCGCGGCGCGGCTGGGTGAGCAGATCGATGGCGAAGAAGAGCCGTTGCTGGAGATGGTGGATCAGTTGTGACAGTGGCTACCCTGAACATAGCTTTCAACGCCCCTTGTTGCGATCCTGCTCAAGCAGCTAGGTGGAACTGCCAACGTGGCACAGTTCTGGCTTTGCGGGGGATGATGCCCTTTTCCAGTGAGAACGATTGGTTATTTTGCCGATTTGACCGATAATCGGCAGTGTGGTGGATCCTATCAGTTGATGAACATGTTGGGACGGCAAAACATCATAAGTGAGGCAGAGAAATGAAAGAAATCATCAGTCGAGAAATCCAGTTACGGCAACGTCCAGTGGGTATCCCTACTGAAGGTAATTTTGCAATCGTAGAAGTTGCCATCCGAGAACCCAATGAAGGAGAAATATTGGTTCAAAATAAATATATCTCGGTTGATCCCTACATGCGGGGAAGGATGAATGATCACAAAAGTTACACACCCCCATTTCAAATCGGCGAAACCATCACAGGCGGTTCGGTTGGCAAGATCCTAGTATCTAATTCAAAAGCATATCAGGCGGGGGAATATGTCCTGAGCTTTGCCGGCTGGCGAGAATATTTTGTATCGAATGGTGAAGGGTTGACCAAAATTGATCCTTCCCGCGCGCCCATTCAATCATTCCTTGGTGCTCTGGGAATGCCAGGAATGACCGCCTATGTGGGGCTCCTAAACATCGGACAACCGCAAGAAAAAGAAACGGTGTATGTATCGGCTGCGTCTGGCGCAGTAGGCTCGATTGTCTGCCAAATCGCAAAAATCAAAGGGTGTCGCGTGGTGGGCAGTGCGGGATCGGATCAGAAAGTTGACTGGTTGCTCAATACAATTGGTGTTGATGGAGCGTTCAATTACAAGAAAGTTGATGATTTATCTGCTGAGCTACAGCGGCAATGTCCGGATGGTATCGATATTTATTTCGAGAATGTCGGCGGGGAACATCTCGAAGCCGTATTGTTCAATATGAATCCGTTTGGACGCATTCCAGTCTGTGGCATGATCTCGCAATATAACCAAACTGAACCACAATCGGGACCGCAAAATCTCGGAGTTATGATTGGCAAACGTTTATTGTTGCAGGGGTTTATCGTTTCGGATCATTATGATCAATTCCCCCAATTCCAAACCGATATGGCGAAGTGGATCAACGCAGGCAAGATCAAGTGGGAAGAAACGATTGTTGAAGGAATTGAGCATACCCCCCAAGCATTTATCGGTTTATTCACTGGAGAAAACCGGGGAAAAATGCTGGTCAGAGTTTAATCAAGGATAGCCAGGAACGACGTATCTACGCGAGAAAATGCCGCACACCCCAAATTGCAGGGGACTTGGCTGCGCCAAGGGTGTACGCGGCCGGTTTTGCCAGGTTTGGTTTGGGTAAAAGCGGCATTCGGAGCTAAAGCGCCAAGTCCCTGAGCAAACCATTAGGCAGCTTGTAAACCATCCTTAGGAGTAAAAACGTGTGGCAACTCTTTATCTGATGGTTGGACTTCCTTGTTCAGGGAAAACCACGCTTGCCAAAAAGCTTGAACATGAAAGGTCAGCACTTCGATTGACGCCCGATGAGTGGCAAATTGGTCTTTTTGGCCAGGATGCGAAAGAACCAGAACATGATGCCCGACATAGTTTTATCGAGGCGATGCTTTGGAATATCGCAAGCAGAGCGTTGGAATTGGAAACGAATGTCATTCTCGATTTTGGCTTTTGGGCACGAGAAGAACGCGAAGATTATCGTCTGCGGGCGAAACGCCTTGGAGCCAGCAGTGAAGTACATTTTCTTGATGTGCCGAAAGAGGAGCTACTGAGGCGACTGGCGATCAGGAATTCGCAACCTTCACAGGAAAGCTTTCACATTTCCGAAGAGAGTATGAAGTCTTGGATAGAGTTCTTGCAGAAACCGGCGCCTGAAGAACTTGAACGTAGAGAGTAAGTATATGTGACAACGCCGCTTAACAATGCGTGTACGCGGACGGCTGGATGCGCACCGCTACAGTGGCTTTATCGTGACTTTGGTTTTTTTCCGTTTCATGGGCGAGGTCTCGTCCCTCCAGCCGCCGGTAACACAAGTCGTTTTGCGGACGGCTATGCCGCCCGCAAAACGTCCCGCTCACCGATGCAGCGGGGGTGGCTAGACCATCTCATGGGTGTGTTAAATTGGTCGTGAAGGCTCCTGGCAAGATTAGCTTCGTGACGTAGCTTCATCGTTTGCGCCATCTTCCTGCGTAAGCTGTCTGTAACCAGGCGCGTCCAAAATTTGGGGCATGAGACGAGTAACGAATGACGAATGAAGGTGGGCAATGGTCAATCGTCTTTCTTCCACCGTCAGCATTCTTTTCGCCCCCCCTTTGCCAGACGCACCCGCTGTAACCTTGTGAGTTCACTTTGGGAACTCATAGGTTACAATAGCAAAATGATCAAGTGCTTTGCCCACAAAGGGTTGGAACGATTTTTCTTAACCGGTAGTAAGGCCGGTATTCAACCTCGTCACGCGGCTCGTTTGCGGCTAATCCTGGCGCAATTGCATCAGGCACGTACGCTGGATGACATGAACATCCCAACCTTGCATCTGCATGAACTGAAAGGCAATCGTCAAGGTGATTGGTCCGTTACGGTACAAGCGAACTGGCGTATCACGTTCCGCTTTGTGGAGGGAAATGCCGAAGTCGTCGATTATGAAGATTATCATTGAGGATAAAATGCCGATGAAAATGTATAACCCGCCTCATCCTGGGGAACTCATCAAAGGGTTGTGGCTCGACCCCCTGGGCGCCAGTATTACGGAGGCTGCTCATGCGCTGGGGGTAAGCCGGAAAACCTTATCCAAGATCATCAATGGCAAAGGGCGTGTTACCCCGGAGTTTGCACTTCGTCTCTCCATCACCTTGGGGAGCAGTCCAGAGAGTTGGCTGGGGCATCAGGCCGCCTATGATCTTTGGCAGGTTGAATTGCACCGTTCGGAATTACACGCCGTACCGCTATCCGTGCCTGCCGCGAGTACTACACCTGTCTAGCGACCGTGAGGGGGCCGAACATCCATTGCACCGGATGGACGGGGATGAAAGGCAAATTTCGCTTATTCTGCTTTCGTTCGTTTGTTCGTCCACCCGCCCACCGGTGATGCTAGACGTTGGCGACGTAGACCTGATTGGTGGCCGGATTGACCGCTACGGCCACGGAGCTCGCGCCGTCGATGACCGTCACGATGGCGCCCCCGTAGTTGGCCACACGAACTCCATCAGGCCCACCACAATGGCGTAAACAATGCCGATCCCATCCAAAGCGGTTTCCTGATCAGCGCAGCAATCGCCCTGCTCCTGCGCCGGCGCAATCTGCCGCTAGCCGGAACGTTCAGCCAGTCAGTCAGTTTGTCGGAGGATAGGCAAGCAGTCACAGGGACCGCCGCCCAGCCCGGCCGCCAGCAGTACGCCCGTGATCAAAAAGCGAATACCTTTGGTGAGAGGATACCGGTGTGTGCGTCCCGTTGTCATGAGGCTGCGGTCATGCGCTGGGTGGGACAATTTGTCCCGTCTAACGCGGGTTGACGGTTCCCTGCCCTTCCGCTACCATCACTCCATCTACCTTCATCCACTTGATGCGACCGAGCACCCGCCATGCGCGACCAACTACTTGCGATCGACAACGGCACCCAGAGCGTGCGCGCCCTGCTCTTCGACCTGCGCGGCAACCTGCTTGCCAAAGCGCAGGTGCACATCGAACCTTACTTTGCGCGCCAGCCAGGCTGGGCGGAGCAAAACCCGGAGTATTACTGGAGCGCGCTTTGTCAGGCATGTCAGGCGCTGTGGGCTAAGCCCGACGTGCACAAGGACGCCATCGCCGGCGTGGCGTTGACGACGCAGCGCGCCACGGTCATCAACGTCGACCGGCATGGCAAGCCGTTACGCCCTGCCATCGTGTGGCTGGATCAGCGACGCACACTCGGACAGAAACCGCTCGGCGGGCTGTGGGGATCGGCGTTCAAAGCCGCGCGCATGTCGGAGACGATTGCCTACATCCAGGCCGAGGCGGAAGCGAACTGGATCCGCACCCATGAGCCGGAGATCTGGGCCGAGACCTATAAATATCTCTACCTGTCTGGCTATCTCACCTTCAAACTGACTGGCCGCTTTGCCGACTCGGTTGGCTGCCAGGTTGGCTTTATGCCTTTCGATTACAAGCGGCTGCGCTGGGCATCCAAGGGGACTGGAAATGGCGCGCCGTGCCGATGGACGCCGGCATCTTGCCTGATTTGGTCCCACCCGCTGGGCAGATCGGCGAAATCAACGAGCAGGCCGCCGTCGCGACTGGGATTCCTGTAGGACTTCCGCTGATTGCCGCCGCGGCCGACAAAGCGTGCGAGGTGATCGGCGCGGGCGCGCTCGAAGCGCACATTGGCTGTCTCAGTTACGGCACGACCGCCACGATCACGACGACGCAGACGCGCTACATCGAGCCCATCCCGCTCATCCCACCCTATCCTGCCGCCATCCCGCACGCCTACAACCTGGAGGTGCAGATCTATCGCGGCTTCTGGATGGTGAGCTGGTTCAAAACTGAGTTCGGCCAACGTGAGTTGCAACTGGCCGAAGAACAGGGCGTCGCGCCCGAAAAATTGCTCGACGACCTGGTGGCGGATGTGCCGCCCGGCTGCGACGGGTTGATGCTCCAGCCCTACTGGTCGCCCGGCCTCAAGACGCCGGGGCCGGAGGCGATGGGTGCAGTCATCGGCTTTACAGACGTGCACACGCGCGCCCATCTCTACCGGGCGATCCTGGAGGGTCTGGCCTACGGGTTGCGCGAGGGCAAGGAGCGCCTGGAGAAACGCGCTGGCGCGCCCATCACCGAACTGCGCATCTCTGGTGGTGGATCACAGAGCGATGCGGCCATGCAACTCACGGCAGACATCTTTGGGCTGCCAGCGAGCCGCCCACATGTGTACGAGACATCAGGATTGGGGGCGGCCATTGACGCCGCGGTCGGGCTGAATCTACATCCCGATTTCGCCACCGCCGTGCGCGAAATGACGCGCGTCGGTGAGGTCTTCGAGCCAAACCATCGCACGCATGTCATGTACGACCAGCTTTATCGGCGCATCTACCTTCACCTGTACGAACGATTGAAGCCACTTTATAAGGACATACGGAAAATTGTCGGACGGTGAAACAGGGCAGGAACCTTGACTGGCGCGACGCACGCCGGACGCTGCACGCCAGCGCGAATGCCGATCATTGTCCCGCTCGCACCAGGTCTTGCTGCCAGCGCACGAGGATGCGATAGCCGCCGTTCCAGGGCGCTTCACGCGCAAATTGGCTGACCATGCCAGTTGCCTGCCAGAATTCGCCCAGCTTTACATAGGGACGCTTCCAGGGCAGCGTCGTGCGTATGGTAACGCGCACCGGCTCGGCATCCGGGTCGTCGGGGTCGCTCAGGAAGATGCTGTCGCCCTGCCAGCCAGTGACGACGCCGCGGAAGGTGACTAACCGGCCTTCCAGAGACTCACCGATGGCGCGCGGACGCGTGACGAGCGGCTGGAGTATCCCACCGCCGGCGATGCGCCAGATCTGGTCGGGCGTGTCCAGGATCAACTCGGTCTCGCCGCGGAAGGAGTCCAATCGCCCGCGCAGCAGGACAAGATCTCCTGCCTCCAGGGTTGGATATTCCCCGCGGCGCAAGTAAACATTGAGGCCAATGCCGGCCGTCACGCTGTCATCTGTGACATCGGCCACATAGATACTGCTGTTGAACAAACCCGGCGGCGCCACCACAACGGCGCGGAATTCCACCCACGCTCCCAGGCCGGACAACTTGGATTGAGCGATCGAGCCGGGCGGCCCGCCGATCTGTCCGGCAGTGGCCTCGACGGCCGGGTTGGGCAGCGGTGCGTTGTTCGACGGACCTGGTGGAGGGGCGGATGGCCAGGGTGCAAAATTGTTGACGCCGGTGTTGGTATTGGCCGTCCCTGGCGTGGCGTCGGCGCTCCACACCCAGGCGCCGCCATCGGGAACACGCGCGATGCTGCGCCCATGCGTCAAGTCGTCATCCCAGGTGATGCGGTCGCGCTCGACGCCGTGCGGGTCGAGCAGCAGCACGACGCCGGCATCATTGCGCAGGCTCAAGCGGTTCGCCTTGTGCAATAGCAGCAGGCGCTCACCGCCGCCAAGAAAGCGACCGGCGCCAAAGGTCATGTGATGCGAGGCGGCGTCATCGTCGCCATCCTGCAACGTCCAGCCGGTGAGCGGGAACGGAAGCTGGCCTGGATTGTAAAGCTCAATGTACTCATCCTGGCCGTCGACGATGCCGTCACCACTGTAGTCGTTGCGCGGCGCCGGCAGCACTTCGTTCAGCACCAGCGCGCCAGTTTCGCCGGATTCGATGAAAAACGGTGCAGCCACAGCAAAGTCGCCGTCGAATTGGGTGGCGACGACGGTCAGGATCGCGCCCGGCACAGCAGGGAGCGTCACGCGCCAGCGCCCGTCGGCAGTTGGCAGGTCAAGTTGGTGCAGCGGGCGGCCATCTTGCCAGATCGCCAGTCCCGCCATTTCGCCGCTGCGGTCGCCGTAGCCAATGTGCAGCGTCACCTGGTTGGCAGGCGGCAGCCACTGTCCCATCCACACGCGCTGCCCATCGCTACGTTCGGCTTGCATTGTGAGCCACAGGCCGGGAGAGGTCGCAACCCAGCCGCGCCGTGCGTGCAATGCCTCCTGAATGCCGGTTGCATCCGAACTCACAACAGCAAGTCCAGTGTAACGAGGCTGAAGCTGCGGGAAACCCGGCAGGTCGGGGTTGCCGTTGCCCGCCGGCAGTGCGGGGACAAGATTGCTTTGCCAGGCCGCAAACCAGTCCGCCAGACTGGAAGGCGGCGCGCTGCCACCCGCAGGCAGGAGCGGGGCGTGATGGAAATTTTCCAACTCACCGGCATTCTGCCACAGCAAGCCGGCGCCGGCGAGGTGCGCCATGACGCCGGCGCGGGACAGGTCGGCGGGCGGGATGTTATCGTAGATGATGAGTTCGTCATCGCCTTCGCGCCAGCGCCAGGCGGCCAATGACGTGATGCCGTCCAGGGCGCGCACCGGTTGCGTCGGCGTCTGGTCGGCGATCGCCAGAAAATCGAGGCCTTGCGCGGCGGCTTCCGCCAGCAAATAGTGAGGCGGCGCGGTGAAGCCTGGCGTAAAGTTACTCGCTCCTCCCAGCGATCCCCACGCAGCCTGGAAACCGACGTCGAGCTTGACCGGTTCCCGCCAGGCGGGCAGCGGCAGACCCCGCCGCTCAAACGGGCGCGGCGAGGCCGCCAGAAATCG
This sequence comes from Candidatus Caldilinea saccharophila, assembly GCA_016710365.1. Classification (GTDB taxonomy): domain Bacteria; phylum Chloroflexota; class Anaerolineae; order Caldilineales; family Caldilineaceae; genus Caldilinea; species Caldilinea saccharophila. The sequence continues at coordinate 40,367 of JADJVW010000062.1, forward strand.
ATGACGGACATCGCGCACACCGGCGAAATCTGCGTCCGGCACACGTTGCAAAGACAATCCGGTTGGCGGGGTAAGCTGTCCTTCCAGCGCTAGAGTGGCGTATGCCGCCGTCTTGTAAGCGACCGCGTCGGTCAATAGACCAGAAGGGTCAAGCAGCACGACTTCATCGCCGCCATCGTCGAGCGCCAGCCTGCCGCTGCCCAGGCGCGGCTCGCGCAGCAGATCAGGCACGCTGTCATCGTTCGCTTCCCATTCCGCGTCAGGCTGCCGGCCGTAAACTTGGCGGAAAGCGGCGGCATTGCGGGCGACCACGTAGATCTCACCGCTCGCCAGGATGGCGTCTTCCGGCAGGCAAACAATGCCCTCGTTGTCGCCAGGCGTTTCGGCGTCGCCCACCATCCATCCGCGCAGCGAGACTGAGTCATTGCCAAGATTGATCAGGGCGATAAACTCGCCGTCGCTGCCCTGGAAATGCACCTCGTCGATCTGGAGCACGCTGGCCTGGCTGTGCCGCAGCCAGCGCTCCGGCAAAGGCGTTGGCGTCAGCGTCGGCAGCGGAATGCGTGTAGCCGAAGGTGTGAAAGTTGGCGTGGGCGAGATGCCGCCTGCAAACGCCGCGCCCGGACTGCCCTTGTCGCTATGTGTGGCTGTCCATGCCGACGTCGCCACCACCCATGCGCTGGCAGCGAGATCGACGCGCTCCAGGCTGGCGCCGGTGCGAATGCGCAGGCCATCACCCCAGACGACGCTGTCGACGGGTGGGTCGGCGGGTGCGCTGTCCGGTGCGTAGAGGGACACCGCGCCGGTCGTGTTGCCAAGTTGCAACGCAGCATAGCGATAATCAGAATGGACGTAACTGCCCAGTGTGGCGGCGTCGCCGCGGGTTAAGACCAGATATGCGCCCGGCGCGATCCATACATCAGCGTCAATCACGTGAGTGCGGCCGCCACCGTCCGCCAGGCGCCAGCCACGCAGATTGACAGGTGCAGCATCGGCGTTGCCCAGCTCGATGAACTCGCCGATCGCATCTTCCACCGCCTGCGGGTCGGCCATGATTTCGCTCAGGCGGATGCGCAACGCGGGGCCAGGAGTTGGCGTAGGCGTGGGAAAAACGACCGGCGTCGGCGTCGCGGTGGGTAGGATGATGCCCGCGAAGGCGGCGCCGGGGCTGCCCTTATCGGCGTGAGCGGCTGACCACGGCGTTGCGGCGACGACCCAGTTGTTCCCGAACAGGTCGGTGCGCTCGAAGCTGGCCCCAGCCTCTACGCGCAGATTGGCGCTGCCCCAGGCAAAAGTGTCCACAGCTTGGGCGTCGGCAGCACTGTTTGGCGCAAAGAGCGAAAGGGCGCCATTGGTATTGGCAAGCTGCAACAAAGAAAATTGATAATCCGAATGAATATAATCGGCAAGTGCGACGGCGTCCCCTTTGGTCAGAACGCGCGATACGCGCCTGGCTCGATCCACAGGTCGGTGGCGATGACATGGCTGTGGTTGCCGCCGTCGACCAACCGCCAGCCTTGCAGGTTGACGCGCACGGCGTCCACGTTGGCGATCTCGATAAATTCGCCCAGGTCATCGTTGATGGCCTGGGGATTGGCCATGATCTCGCTCAGGCGGAGCAATGGCGCCGGGCCAGGGGTTGGCGTGGGCGTTGGCGTAGCAGGAGCAACAAACGCAGCGCCGGGACTGCCCTTGTCGGTGTGCGTGGCTGACCACAGCGTCGTGGCGATGACCCAGTTTGTCCCGGTCAGGTCGGTGCGCTCGAAGCTGGCGCCGGTTTGTACGCGCAGACCGGCGCCGCCCCAGGCAAAAGCATCCACAGGCTGAGCGTCGGCAGTATTGCCCGGCGCAAAGAGTGAAAGGGCGCCATCGGTATTGGCAAGCTGCAACAAAGAAAATTGATAATCCGAATGAATATAATCGGCAAGTGCGACGGCGTCCCTTTGGTCAGAACGCGATACGCGCCTGGCTCGATCCACAGGTCGGTGGCGATGACATGGCTGTGGTTGCCGCCGTCGACCAGCCGCCAGCCTTGCAGGTTGACGCGCACGGCGTCCACGTTGGCGATTTCGATAAATTCGCCGACTGCGTCATCAATGGATGGAGCAGCCATGATCTCGCTCAGGCGGAGCAATGGCGCTGGGCCGGAAGTTGGCGTTGGCGTAGGCGTAGGGGGAGCAACAAACGCAGCGCCAGGGCTGCCCTTGTCGATGTGCGTGGCTGACCACGGCGTTGTGGCGACGACCCAGTTATTGTCGAGCAAGTCGGTGCGCTCGAAGCTGGCGCCAGGACTGGCCTTGTCCCAAGTAAATTCGTCCACAGGTTGAGCGTCGACAGCACTGTTTGGAGCAAAGAGCGAAAGCTTGCCATCGGTGTTGACAAGCTGCAACGAATAAAACTGATAGTCAGAATGGACATAACCAGCAAGCTTATCCACAGCGCCGCGTGTCAGGACGAGATATGCGCCCGGCTCGATCCATAGCTCGGTGGCGATGACGTGGCTGCGGTTGCGTTTATCCACCAACCGCCAGCCTTGCAGGTTGACGCGCACTATGTCCGCATTGGCGATTTCGATAAATTCGCCGACTGCGTCATCAATAGATGGAGCGGCCATGATCTCACTTAATCGAACATCTGAAGCGACTGCTGGCCCTTCGATTAAAAGTGAAGATGGCGTTGCAATTGGCGGCGATTCCGGCGTGTTGGTCGCGGTTGCGGTGGGGCTTGGTGTTGCGGTGGGGTAAACGTTGGCGTTTCCGTGTCGGTCGGTGTGGGGAGGGCGGTTCGGTGGGCAAAGGTTCCGGTGTGCTAGTCGTAGTAGGGCTGGGTGTTTCGGTAGGAGTTGGGATTTCAGTGTCGGTTGGCGTTGGGGAGGGCGGTTCGGGTGTAGGTGTGGGCGGCGCACAGGGATTCGATGGCGAGCCGCTGTTGCGTGGAGTTGGCTCCGAGCTTTCAAAATCGGCGCTGTTATTATTGCTGTCCGTGCAACCACCAAGCAAGCGGTGCAACGCATCGTTGCTGGAGCCGGCAGGAGCAGGTTGATTTTCAGAAGCATCGACTGCGCCATAGCCGAGCAAGTCTACATGCGTCTCTGGAAGCGAGTCAGGCGCGCGCAGTTTTACATTGCCTTGGTCCACTGCTATGTCTAGATCGCCCGTCAGGTCGGGTGACGGCAGTGGCAATCCCTCGCTACCTGGAGTCATCCCGATTATTAATAGATAGGTGTAAGGTGGCATTATGCGTCCATCTAGTGCAATAGATTTCCAATTCGCGGAAGTAGCTGGAGCATACTCGACTGACCAATTATCCAGCGACAGGCTGGCGTCGGTGGCGTTAAAAAGTTCGATAAAGTCGGCGTCGTAAGTTGCCCCATCGTTGCCACCCCCGCCGTACACCTGGCTGATGCAGATCGTGCAGAGGGCGCCTTGTGCGCGGACATCGGGTTGCGGTGCGAGCCAGAAGACACCCCCCGCCAGCAGGATCCAGCCAATGACGATCAGGTAACGCCACAGGGAAGTCCATAACACCTTTGGGATCGATCGGAAGCCAACCAGGAAAAGGCAACGCATTGCCGCTCCTTTCGAGAGCGCCGGCAGCACAACCCTATCAGCTAGAACTTGCTATTCCACGCATGAACTACTGAACCACATTGATTACTGGCGACATTTGATTGAGCAACAGGGCCGCTCAACGCACGGTGATGACGGGATCATACCGTTTGCAGGTGGTGACAAAATCCGTCACTTGTCGGAGTCAAACTATGAGGATCGAAGCTGAATCAGGATCGTTACATGCCACGCGCGTTAAGGTTGGCAACGTCGCCATCCTGGGCCAGTGTAAAGACCATCCGCAGCCCTTGGGCGCCCAAGCGTTGCGGATGAATCTGGCTGCCATGTGCGCGGACAATCGCATCGGCTAGGGCGAGACGAAGGCGCACGGTCGCTTGCGTCTGACCACGCACATCTTCGTCGCCAAAGAAGAGTTTGAAGATGGCGTCGGCGTCTTCAGGACGCAGCCCCTCAAAGGTATCGATGATTTCGATCAACGCGCCGTTGCGTGCAGGATAGGCATTGATCTTGACGCTGCCGCCTTTGGGCACGCGCTGGATTGCATCTTCGACTAAATTGGTCAGCACGCGGCTGATTTGCCGCACATCCATCGCAATCAGAGGAATGCCAGGCATACAACGACTCGTCAGCGTAATATTTTTCTGGTCTGCGGTGTGGAGAAGGGTTGCAACGGCGTCTTCGATCAGTTCATCAATGTGCGCCGGCGTCCGTTCGAGATGAATGCCGTTGATGTCCAACTGCGCCATGTCATAAAGATCATCGATGAGATCGGAAAGCGCGTTAATGTCGCGCCGCGCAGTGCGGAGATAAGGCTTGACCTTTTCTGGCGCAGTGACGAGTCCTTCGGCAATCCCGTCAATTGTCGTGCGCGCTGATAGCAGCGGCGCCCGCAGATCGTAGCCGATCCAGGCCATCAAATCGCGACGCAAATGGTTGAGCTGATGCTCTTTGCGGTCGGCGCTTTCGAGTTTAGCGGCCATGGCGTTGAACACCGCCGCCAGGCGCGACAGTTCGTCGTTGTCGTCGATTTCAACGCGCACATGATACCGTCCCATCGCCAGCGATTCGGCGGCATTCGTCAGCGAGGCAAGCTTGTCGGTGATCGCCGCCGATTGCATATAGCCGATAGCAGCGACAACGCCAGATGCAAATAGCATAAGGATGATGACCAGCAAGGTATCGTAGGGATGAATAAAAAGCAGGCTACCTGCCACCCACATCATGACGAGAATCAGCCCTGCCGCCAATAAATACCCGGCCAATACGACGGCGCCGACACGCGGGATGCGATAGATATAGCGCATGCGGTAGGCAACGAATCCTGCTGCACCGACCATCAAAACGCCGCCGCCTAACAAAGCTGTCATGATCTGAAAATCGAGGATCGTCGGGAGTGCAAACCACCAGAAGAAGGCCAACGTCACCCCGTAAAGTCCTACGAGGGCTGCCACAAACCAAATAAATGACGTCACAGCACGACGAACGGGGCATAGATCATAGTCGATCACTCCAGACGTTTTCATACGTTTGCCAGTTGCGCATGGCTGGCAAACGCTCCACGATGATCACAAAATCGGCGCGCGGTCTCCAGACTTGAACGGCTCACTGCACTATGCTACAATCGCCTGCCAATCCGCTTACAGAAAGGTTTGCTATGTCAGCGATCTATTCAGATGCTGAAGCACGGCGCCGCACGGTGTTGGTCGTCGTCCTCAATAATGATGTCGACTTTGCGCGTGCTGCAAGCGCAGGCTGGTATCGAATTCCCCAGCGCAAAGCGCCGCGCCGCATTGGCGCAGACTTCCTTGCATTCTATCAGACTGGGGCATTTCACCAACAGCCCGAAGCACAGACGATCACCTTTTTTGCCGCTACACGACGCTACCGGTTGTGACCCGGCGCGAATTGCTGCCCGATGAGGCCGACCACCCGCGCGCCAATGATTATTATTATCGCATCGATATCGGTCCTTTGCAGCGATTGGAACGACCGGTGCGCGCCACCACCTTTCGCCGGTTGACCTTTATTCACACGACAGTAGATCGGCTCTTAGCAGCCGAGGATGTCAAGGAACTTTTTCAAGTGGACGACCCCTTTGAGCAATTGTGGTCGGCGCTGCGCGAACACAATTTGCGCCCCCTCAAGAACCGCCTCACCGGTGACCGTCCGGTCCGATATTACGCTACGCGCGCGCGGCGGCTATTTGGGCATCACTTGTCAAGACGAACGAACCACTCAAGAGTCACGCCAGCTTCCCCCCACCGAACGCTGGGAGTTTCTCCATCTCCCTGAAACGCGTATCGCCGCCGACTTGGAGGGTTGCCTCCGTCAAATCGGCGCCGCGCTGTTGAAACTAGGCGGATCGGTGCTGAATCAGAGTCCTGTAGAGATTGAATAACTTGAATAAAACGGCGCGGCATCACCTGTGTGGCCGTTGCCACCACCAGCAGAGGATAATAGTATGTTTATTTCGTTTATTTCATGCAGTCGTCGCAGCCTGAGTTTTCTAGTAGCGTTTACTGCGATTATGGGGCTTGGCGCAATGACCACTCAGCTCCCCTTGCATGCGCAAAGCAGCGGCTTACCCGGCGATACAATACCCGGTGAGACGATCCCGCCGGACGCACCGGCATTTTTCTGCCGCTGGTCTCCGCGGCAGAGGCGCCCCCCGACCAGCTGCCCCTCTCCCTACGCGTCACTCCCGGTCGAACCGCCGCCCAGCGACCGGCCCGCGGAGGCGCATCCCGATCTGAATCTGGCTCTCCGCGGCTTTGTGGAAACAGCAGGTCATCTTGGGCTGGTCAATTATGGGGAGACACCGACCCGCAGGCGCCGCAGATCGACGGCATGTTCGACCCGCCGCGTCTGCCCACCTTCCCGGCGCTTTATCAGGTGTACGATTGGAACTGGGGCTGCGCCCCGCCCGCCGGCTGCCGCGGTGAACCCATCTCAGGCTATCCGGTGACATTGCTGGAAATGGCGACCGCCGTCAACGAGCAAATCCGCATCCCACGCCGCGCGCCATCGATCACGGGCGATTTCAACGCGCTCGTGCTC
>JADJVW010000063.1 GCA_016710365.1 Candidatus Caldilinea saccharophila
GTTGGTCGAGCGGCGTCTGCGGTGTGACGCGGCGCAGGATCTCCGCCTCCATGTCATGCAGTGCGATCAGGCTGTCCGAGGAGAAACGCCGCCAGTCGAGTTGCTGGGTCGGATTGGCGAAGGTGGGCGCGCGGCGCGGCGGGTTGATCTCCTGCCACTGGCCGTAGCGCTGGCTCCAGAAGGCCGTGCCCCACGCCGCATTGAGTGCGTCGAGCGTGCCGTAGCGTTCGGAGAGCCACTTGCGAAAGGCCGCCGCCGAGACATCGCAGAAGCATTCGCTGACGTGGCAGCCATATTCGTTGTTGATGTGCCAGACCGCCAGCGCCGGGTGATCCTGGTAGCGCTCGGCGATGCGCGTGACGAGCGCCGATGCGGCCTTCATGTACGCCTCGCTGTGCAGACAGTAGGCTTGACGCCCGCCCGGCCACAGCGTGACGCCGTCGGCGGTGACGGGCAGGCTTTCGGGGTGGCGGTGGGCCAGCCAGGGCGGCGGCGAAGCGGTAGCCGTGGCGAGGCAGGTGTAGATGCCGCGCGCGTGCAGCAGATCCATCAGCCGGTCGAGCCAGCCAAATTCGTACTGGCCCGGCTGCGGCTCCAGATGCGCCCAGGAAAAGATGCCGACCGAGACCAGATTGACCCCGGCCTGCTGCATCAGGCGCATGTCCTCCAGCCAGATTGCCTCCGGCCACTGTTCCGGGTTGTAGTCGCCGCCGTACCAGATGCGTGGTTGGTTGAGAATGTTTTGTAGTGGCATGAGATTTGCTCGTTGATGTAGATTTCGGATTGATTCAAGCATTGCAGAGAGTTGGTCAAATCGGCACGGCGTCTTTGCGCGTAATTGCGACGCCCAGATAGCTTTTCACGGTCTCTTCATCGGCCAGCAGATCGGCGGCCGAGCCTTGAAACGCCACCTGCCCGTCGCGCAGCAGGTAGGCGTAATCACACCAGCGCAGGACGCTGCGTGCGTTCTGTTCGACGACGACCAGCGTGATGCCGGCGTCGCGCAGCGCACGCAGCGTCCGAAACACTTCTGTGACGAAGAGCGGCGACAGCCCGGCGCTTGGCTCGTCGAGCAACATCAGCTTGGGCCGCGCCAGCCAGCCGAGCGCGATGGCAAGCATCTGCCGTTCGCCGCCGCTGAGGCTGCCGGCGCGCTGGCTTTGCCGGTCGTGCAAGATCGGGAAAAGCACGTAACATTCGTCGAGCGCCGCAGCGGCCGCGGGCTTGGCCAGATCGCGCACCGCCAGCAGCAAATTTTCGCGCACGTTCATGCTCTTGAAGACATTTTCGCGCTGCGGCACATAGCTCAGCCCCAGGCTGCGAATCGTCTCCGTGCGCCGGTCTTCGATCGCCTGCCCGTCAAAGCGAATCACGCCGCGCTCAAGCGTGGTCAGGCCGACGATGGTTTTGAGCAGGGTGGACTTGCCACTGCCGTTGGGTCCGAGGATGGCGACAAATTGCCCGGCGGCTGCGTTAAGCGCCACGTCGTGCAGAATCATCAGTTTGCCGTAGCCAGCGGTCAGGTCAGAGATCGAGAGCATTAGTCGTGAATACTTGCGTCGACCACATTCAGCCCCGCCACCTCGATCACCTGCGCGCCGTCGCGCTCCACCCAGACGCCACACTGCGTGCTGCCGGGGCTGTCCTCCAGCTCGACCAGCGTGCCGTCCATGCGCAGCGCGGGATGGTACCAGTGGCCGACCTGTTCGGCGTCGCCCTGGATGTAGTGGCCGATCAGCGAGCGGCGGAAGCGATGCTGGCTGGTGTTCGGATAGCTGCCGTGCACGAGCTGGCCGTTGAAGAAGAGCACGTCGCCCGCCTTCATCACCACGGGGCGCACGTCGGCGTCGGGCGGCAGCGGCACGGTGACGTCGGTGAAACTCTGTTCCAGATCGGCGCCGACGGTGCAGAGCAGCGGCCAGCTATGGCTGCCGGCGGCGACCTGCATGCAGCCGTTCTCCTCGTCGCAGTCGTCGAGCGCCAGCCACGCAGCCATGCAGGTGCCGGGCTGCACGCGCAGGTAGTAGTTGTCCTGGTGCAGCGCCTGGCCGCGCGCACCGCCCGGCTTGAAGTAGAGCATCGTCTGCACCGCGAAAGGCTCTTTGCCGAGGAAGGTGGTCAGCGCACGGTTGATGCGCGGGTCGAGCATCCAGCGCAGCGAAAGCTCATCCCAGCGGTGCATGTGGATCATGCGTGGGTACATCTTGAGCGGGTCGCTCTCGGTGGGAGCCACGCCGGCAAAGTCGCCTGCATGGCTGCCCTCGCGGCGCAGGCGCATGAAGTGGTCGCGATAGGTCTCCACTTCTTCGGCTGCAAACATCTGCCGGACGACGGTGTAGCCGTCCTGCTCAATCTGGTGGATGTGGGATGCTGTAATCATGGGTTCCTCCAAAAAAAACGACGTATATAGTAACGAATCAGCCCGGATCGCGGACGTCGCATCCGCTTCGTTGTAAAAGTGGGCGGATGCGACGTCCGCGATCCGGTTGGATATGGCATGTTTATGCGCCAAAATAGACCTCGCGCACCCGTGCATTCTGTTCGATCTCGGCGGGCTTTCCCTCCGCAATGACCTGCCCCAGATGCATCACATAGAGGCGGTCGACAAAATCAAAGAGGATCTCCAGCCGATGCTCGACGATCAAAAAACTCAGGCCGTGCGCCGCACGCATCCGTTCGATCTCTTCAAAGATCGTGTAAGCGAGACTGGGCGCGACGCCGGCAGTCGGCTCGTCGAGCAGCAGCAGGCGCGGCTCGCCCATCAGCGTGCGGCCGATCTCCAGCAGCTTCATCTGTCCACCCGATAGATCGGAGGCCGGCGTCTGGGCGCGCGCTTCGAGTTTGAGATCCGACAAAATCGCGGCGGCTTCCGCCACATGGGCGCGCTCCTGTCCCCACCAGCGGCTGCGGAAAGGGGCATGGCGCGCCTTTTCTCCCCGTTGGCCGCGCGCCGGCAACAGGGCATTGTCGAGCGCCGACATGCGAAAGAAGAGCGACGGATCTTGATAGCTGCGCGCCAGCCCGCGCGCGAAGATCTGGTCGGGCGCCAACCCACCGATCGGCTGGTCGTCGAGCAAAATCTCGCCGTCGTCGGGGCAATAGGCGCCGGCGATGGTGCTCAACAGCGTCGATTTGCCGCTGCCGTTCGGCCCGATCAGCCCGACGATCTCGCCGGCTTCGACGCGCAAGCTGACGCCGGCGACCGCGGCCAGGCGGCCAAAACGTTTGTGTACATTGTGCAGGTCAAGCATGGCGATTCACCGTTGCCTCCTGAGACGCAACGTCCTGACGCCTCAGCTTTGCCAGGAATTTGCCGGCGCCAGTCGTGTCGAGCCGCTCCGGCAACAGCCCCTGCCGCCGATAGCGCAGCATGACGAGCAGAATCAGCGCAAAGAGGATGTAGCGCGCATAGTTGAAATCAAACTGGCTGCCGAGCATGTTGGCCTGGATCGCGGCGATGGCGGTGGCGCGGTCGAGCAGGGTGATGATCGCGGCGCCGAGCAGCGCGCCGCGCATGTTGCCCAGCCCGCCCAGCACGATCATCACCCAGATGTCGAGCGTCAGGCCGACCACGTAATCGTTGGCGCTGGCAAAGCCGATGTTGGTGACGAAGAAGACGCCGGCGACCGCGGCCATGGCCGAACCGATGACCATTACACTGGCGCGCGTGCGCGCCATCGGCTTGCCAAGCCCAGCGGCGACGTCGCTGTTCTCGCGCATCGCCTTCAACATACGGCCGTAGGGCGAGCACGTCAGCCGTTGCGCAAACCAGTAACAGAGCGCCGCGGCCAGCAAGGTCAGCCCGGCAAAGGCCGCGGCTTTGAATTGCGCGGTTGGCAGAAAGACAAAAGGTTGCGACAGGCCTGACAGTCCGTTGTGCGCGCAAATCACCGGCTCGGCGCCGCGCACGACGATGCGCACCACTTCGCTGGACGCCAGCAGCACCAGGCCGAGGAACCACTCGTCTTTGAGACGCAGCGCCGGGTAGGAGGCAAGATAGCCGACGATCCCGCCGATGAGGGCCGCGATGACGAGCGTTATGAGAAAATTGGTCAGCCCAGCCGCAGGCAGTGTACGCATGATCTCGGTGCGAACTTGCAGCGCCTGGCTCATGCCCGCGCCGCACGGATAGGGCGCGGCCTGCCCCGCCAGCAGCGGCAGCAACCGCGTGTAGGTAATGCCTGCCGTGTAAGCGCCGATCGAGACAAAGAGCGCCTTGCCGAAATTGGGAATACCGCCCAACCCATACTCCAGGTTGAGGCTGAGTGCAATCATGGCGGCGACGCCAAACGAAGTCAGCAACGAGATCAGCGTGCCGATGGGGTCAAGGATCACGCGTTGCCTCCTTCTGTGGCGCTACGCCCCAACCCACCAAAGCCTTGCGGGCGAATCAGCAGCACGAGGATGATGATCACGAAGGGGATCGCGGGTTTGAAACTGAAGTCGAGGCCAAAGGTCTGGTTGAGAAGAAGCATGACCGTGTTTTCGCCAAAGGCCACAATGTAGGCGCCGAGGATCGTGCCGACGAAGCTGCGCATCCCGCCCAGCACGGCCGCGGCAAAAACCGGCAGCAGGATCAGCCAGCCGACCAGCGGGTCGACGAAGGTGTAGAGTCCCCACAACGCTCCGCCCACGCCCGCCATCCCGCCGACGAGCACCCAGGTGAGATCGACGACGCGATCCACCGGCACGCCGAGCACGCGCGCCAGCGTGTCGTTGTCCGCCAGCGCGCGCATCTGCCGGCCCAGGCTGGTGAAGTTGAGCAGCAGACTCAACAGCGCGACCAACGTGATGCTGCTCAGCGTCACCCAGATAAAGATGTTGGTCAGGCGCAGCGGGCCAATCTCCACCAGCACCTGCAGCGGGATCTGAATGCGTTTGTCGAAGAGATCGTAACGGTCCGCCAGCAGAAAGAGGGAATAGCGCACGATCAGGCCGGCGGCAAAGGAGGAAAGGATGAGCACATAGGTCGTCGACTTCTGGCGCACGAGCGGACGATAGACAAGTCGATGAATGGCCCAGGCCAGCAATGCCGACGCGGGAAAGGCCACGCCAATCGCGAGCAGCGGGTTGGTCGTCACAAAAAGTGAAACCACGAGCGCCGTGTACGCACCGAACGTGATCAATTCAGCATGGGCGAAGTTGGGCAACTTCACCACCGCCATCGTCAACGTCAGACCCACGGCCATCAGCGCGTAAAGGCTGCCCACTTGTGCGGTTGTAACGAGCGAATCGACTAGTTGCGTCAAGGTCACGGCTGGCTCAGTTCGGCTGACAGGCAAGGCGTTCGACGCAACGATTATAGCATCACGCAACGGAATCACAAGCCATCGAGCGCTTACAATCCATCATTCGGAAAACCGCGTGCGTCTGAAACCGGATGGGTCACGGGTGCGGCAGGCGCCCAAAAGCGTTTGCAAAGGCTGCGGGGGTGATGTATAGTGCAGCGCAGTTCCCCCCGCGATGTGCTGCCAACAACCCATTGTTCCAATTGCATTCAATGAAGGAGTGCTCTCATGCGAAGGACTTCCTGGATTTTGCTTGCTGTTTTGCTGTTGAGCCTGGTGCTCTCGGCCTGCACAGCGGTGGCGCCGGCGGGTGACGCCGCCGGCCCACAAACCTACACGTTGGGCATTGCGCTGCCCTACACCGGTTCGCTCGGTTCGTTCGGCACGGACTTCCAAAAGGGCGTCGAGCTGGCAGTCGAGCAGATGAACGCGCAACTTGAGGCGGCGGGGGCGAGTGTGCGCTTCCAGACCGCCAGCGCCGACACCGAAGGCACGCCCGACGGCGCGCTCAAGGCGGTGCAGACGGTCGTGCAGACGAGCGGCGCTAAAGTCGTGATCGGCCCCTTGACGACCAGCGAGGTGCTTGGCGCCAAGCAATTCGTCGACGAGAACGATGTCGTCCTCGTCGCGCCGGCCTCCAGTGGCCTGCCGGGCGCGCTGGCAGGCGACAACATCTTCCGTGTGATGTATCCGCCCGACACGTACTCGGCGCGCGCCTTTGCGGAGATCGCGACGCGCCGCGGCTATGAAAATATCGTGGCGCTGGTGGTGGACGATCCTTTTGGCAACGGCATGATCGATGTGTTCACCAAGATCTTCCAGGAAAAGGGCGGCCAAGAGGTGTCAGTAGTCAAGTATGCGCCTGAACCGGCCGATCTCTCCGGTGAGGCCAGTAAGTTGAGCGCAGAGGTGGAGCGGCTGAGTGCATCGGGCGAGACCGCGGTCTTTGCGGTGGCGTTCCTGGGCGATGCGCAGAAGTTACTGCAGCAGGCGGTCACCGATCCGGCGCTGGGCAGCGTCGATTGGCTGGGCGTCGAAAATCTAGTCAACCCGGACATTTTGGGAGACCCGGCGCACGCTGAGTTCCTCGCCAAGGTGGGCTTGACATCGGTCTCTTTTGGCGACGCGCAGAATCCAAACACGCAGCCTTTTCTGGACGCGTTCGCCGCCAAATACGAGAGCGAGCCGGGGCCATTCACCAACTACGCCTACGACGCTGCCAATATTGCGATGTTGACGATGCTCTCCGCCGGCAATGACGGCAAGGCGGTCAAGTCGATGCTGCCTTTCGTTTCCGGACACTACATCGGCACGGCGTTCCAAGCCTTCCTCGATGAGAACGGCGACCAGGCGATCGCCTACTACACGATCTTCCAGCTCAACCCGGAAGGCGCAGAGTTCGTTGAGGTCGGCAGCTACGACGGCCAGACGGATACGGTGACGCTGGAGGAGTAGAGACAAGGAGACAAGGACGAATTGTCAATGGTGAATTGTGAAGTCTTCCCTTCCCCCTCCTCCTTGTCTCCCCCTCTCCCCTTCTCCTTGGCAGAAAATCAGAAAAGAGGTTACGCGTGGGCGAAGACGAATTTGAGCTATACGATCTGACGGTGGTGGTCGAGGCGATTGAGGGGAATTGCACCTGTTCAATGGCCGTGGGTGATCGCTTCCACCTGCATGGGGGCAAGCTTTCCTTGCCGGCGGGACAGGAATTCTGCGTCTACGCACTGCAGGCGACGCTGCCGTTGCTGCCCGCCAAGCAGCGGCGCAACCATCCTGCTGACTGGATGGAGACCGACGCCCGCGTCACCTGCCCCGATCCTGCCTGCCGTCTGATCATGCGCATCGATCGCGTCGGACAGCGCGTGCTGAAGCACGACGACGTGAGCGCAATCGACTGGGAGGCGGGCGAACGCTAAGGGTTGCTCAAGGCGCGCCGCAGGCAGGCTGGTACGGCGTGTTCCTCAAATAGTGCTCCCACTCCTCATGGTCGAGCGCGCGCGCGGCGATGGCGCAGCTACGTTCCTTCCACGGCATCAGGTCCAGCTCCCACCGCTCGACCCGCTCATCGAAACTGCCCAGATAGACATAGTTTCCTGCTGGACTTACGGCAAACGATTCGGTTTCCAGCCCCGTATGCAATGCAGGCGCTAATGGGGTGCGCGACGCAATATCCCATGTCTGCACTGTACCGTTGTTGCTCAGTGTGATCAACGTTCGCTCTCCATGCGGGGGGTAGAATTGCACGCCCCACACCTGCGACATCTGCCCGGCGAGCGGCTCGCCGCGCTCCGCCCCGGTGGTTGGATCCCAGAAGCGCACTGTATTGTCGGCGCTGCCAGAAATCAAGGTTGCACCATCCGCCGTGTACAGCAGCGAAGTAACCCAGTATTCATGTCCCAACAACGGTGCGCGGCGCAGTTGCAACGCATCGTCGCCCGGCTGCGCCAGCGTGGAGACATCCCACAGCCGAATCTGACCATCCGTGCCGCCGGATGCCAGCGTCTGACCGTTTGGCGAGAACGCCAGCGTCAATGTCCAACCATCGTGCGCTTTTGGCATGGCGCACACACGCGCACCTGTCTTCACATTCCAAATCGATAGGTTGCCGTCGAAATCTCCGACGGCAAGGTAGCTGCTATCCGGACTGAATGCCAAGCCAATGACGACGCTGTCAACATAGGTGAGCAGCGAATGCAGCATCTGACGCTCTGCCGCGTCCCAGAGCGTGACGAGGCCGCCGGCATCTCCAGCCGCCAGAAAACGACCGTCTGGGCTGTAGGCAATTTGGATGACCGAACGTTCGTGTGGCGATGGCAATTCAGCGATCTGCTGGCCAGAGGCGGCGTCCCACAGCAAGAGACGCTTGTCAAAGCCAGCCGTGGCAAGCGTGCTGCCATCCGGGCTGATGGCAACGGAGCGGGCGCGATCCGTATGTCCTTCGAACAGTTTGCGTCGCGCCAAATCCCACCGAATCAGACTGCCGCCGGTTGCCCCTGAATAGAGCACATTGCCCGTGGGGTCGAAGCGCAGATGGCGCACCCAATTGTCATGCCCGAAGAGCGGTTCGCCAATTTGCTGCCCGGTCACAACGTCATATAGCAAAATTTGACGATCGGCGCCACCGGTGGCCAACGTGCGCCCATCCGGGCTGAAAGCCGCACAGAGAACGCGTCCGTCATGTTCGATAAACGGCAGATGGATCAACGCGCCGGTGGCTGCATCCCACAGGCGGACGGAACCGTCGAAGCTCGCGGTTGCAATTTGGCTGCCATCAGGGGTAAAGGCTACCGCAGTGATCGCGGATTCATGCTTCCCCAAACGGATAGCTGTCTTTTGCCCGGTATCTGTCCTCCAGAGATCGACGCCGCGTTCCGTTCTCACATCTCGCGTAACCGCCAGCGTGCGGCTGTCAGGGCTGAGCCAAATTCCTGCTGTGCCATCGGGAAGGACAAATTGATCTGTGACTTGATGGGTCGCCACATCCCAGAGCGTGACGACGCCATTGTCTCCCTTTGTTAGCAACCGTCGCCCATCTGCGGAGACTTGCAAGGCGTTGATGGCGCTGTCGGCGCCGGCGTCCCAGGTGGCGATTTGTTTGCCGCTGTCGCCATCCCACAGTTGAATGACGGCGCCGGTTGCCGTTGCCAGCCAGTCGCCGTCCGGGGCAAGCGCAAGCGCAGCGCGTTCACGCGGTGGCAACACTTCGCGCACTAAACGTCCCTCCGTTGCATCCCAAACCGCCGCGCTGGTGAGCGAACCATTTTCGGAGATAGTGAACAGACGCGCTCCATCCGGCGCCACGACGATTTGCGTCAGATCGCCTGAACCGCCGCGCAGGAAACGGTCAAGCAAGCCGCTCACTGGAAAAGCAACCAAAAAATTTGTGAGATCGGCCGGGTCGGTCATGCGCGCCATCGCTTCATCGCCAAGTAAGAGCGCCAGATCGGTGGCATCATGCGCCAGGTTGATCGACTGCGCCGCCAACTGGCGGGCCAGCGCCTGTTGCGCAAATAGCGTGGCCTGCTGCTGCTGCCAGAGTGCGATCATTGCCGCTAACACCGCCGCGACCAGCACCCCTGCCAGGCCAATCGACAGCCAGCGCAAGCGATGGCCTGTCGAGCGTTCGATCTCCGCGCGGCGATGTTCTGCTTCGGCGCGTTGCGCCTCAGCTTCTGCCAACGTCTGTACACGCTCAAGTTCGGCTTGGCGCGCCGCCTCGATCTCCGTCTGCTTTTGGTTGCGCGACTGGATGCTGCTATCGATCAATGCCTGTTCGTGCTGGCTCAGGTCCGCGCGCCGCGTGTTGATCCACCATTCTGCTTCGGTCAACAACGCACCACGCAGCAACGCATCTTCTTCCTGTTCGCTGGCGATCCACTGGTGCAGGTAGGTGCGATGGCGCTGCTGCCAGCGCCGAAAGTCACGATCTTCCTCCATCCACTCGCGCAATTGTCCCCAACTGCGGATCAGCGTCTCATGCACAAGTTCGACGCCCTCTCCTCTGTCGCCATGCCCTGTGACGACCAGGCGCAGGTCAGCCAATCGACGCGCCAACTCCCATCCGGCCTCGCTTAGCTCGGAGCGCAACGCCGGGCGTCGCGTGTCCCCGGTTTCGTCGCCGGGTTGTACGAGTTGGATAAAGAGTTGCCGTGCAGTTGCCTGTTCGGCGTTCGTCAGTTGCGTATAGACTTGATCGGCATAGCTGGCCAGCGCGCCGGAAATTCGCCCAATTTCATCGTATGTATGATGGGTAATCTGATAGCCGACGCGCCGCACCCACAGTTCGGAGAGGGCAAACTGTAGCAGCGGCAGATTGCCCGGTTCCTCGCCGACATCGTCAAGCAGGCGCTCAACCAGACCAGGTTCGTAGGTTACGCCGCGGTTATGCGCCGGCTCCTCGATCACGCGGCGCAATGCAGCGCGCGCCATCGGGCCGAGCACGATCCCGCCGCGCTGCAGCGCATCCGCCAGAGGTCGATAGGTCAGCGCCTGGCTGACGAAGTCCGCGCGCATGGCGAGGAGCAGCGAAATGCGCGAAGCGTCACCCGCTGGTAAGTGGGCAGAATTCAACAGAAGATCAATGAAAAGCCGGCGCGTTGCAACCGAGGCGCCCAACGTGTATAGCTCCTCGAACTGGTCGACAAAGAGCAACGTGTGGGTGTGATGCGGCAACACGTCGAGGCTATCCAGCGTAGCGTTTTCCGTATGCAGAAGGTTCATCAACTGGTCGGCGTCGAGCGGGGTCTTGGCTTGACGCACGAGGACCTCCGCCAGGGCGCGGAAGGGATCCGCACCTGGGCGGAACTCGACGATGAAGGAACTCCACCGTCTCCTCACGCCCGTAGAAATCTACACGATCCTCCAAGGAAAATGGATAAAGCCCTTTGTAGGGACTGCCGATCGCGGCAGGTTCCAATGGTGGAAAGTCGCCCCGCTGAATCTCCTGGAAAAGTTGGAGCGTCGCTTGAGTGGGCTGAGCGTTCAATTGCTGCGCCAATACGCGGCGCGCGGTTTCAAATTGCTGCAAGGCAGCGGCGCGCTGATGGTCAAGCGCATAGAGCCGGATCAAACGACGGTGTGCGTCTTCATCCAACGGTTCCAATTCCAATAGTCGCAACAGAAAGCGTTGCGCCGCGCCAAAGTCGCGGCGGTGTTCGTAAAAGCTGGCCAGTGTTATCAAGGCGCGCATCATTTGGGCGCGCAGCCATTCCTGGCGGGCAAGCCGCCACGCCTCAAAATCGTCGGCGTCTGGCAAAGTCAACCCAGAGAGAAATTCACCCCGGTAAAGCTCGACGGCTTCTTCAAGTCCAGCGATACATTCTGGGCAGGCTTGAATAGAGTGATGGACATGTTGTTGTGATGTACGGATCAGGGCGCTGAAGAGTTCGACGTCACTCCAGTGTTCGCTGTCAAAATTGAAGGCGACGTCTTGGCGCGTGATGGTGAAGTAGGGCGGGTCCTTGGTCTTGGCGCCAATCTGCTCCGGCTGGAGCGCTCGTTTCAACTTGTATAGCGCCTGGCGCAAGCTCTGCATGGCCGATTTCTGATCCGCTTCGGGCCAGAACATGGTTGCCAACTGCTCGCGCAAATGAGCACGGTCGTTTTCAATCACTAAATAGGCAAGCAGCGCTTTTCCGCGCGCCGTATCAATGGATGCCTCACGACCATGGGCAAACGTAACATGAAAAGTTCCCAGAAATTGTAAGTGCAGCATGAGGCTCCAAGCTTGCTTCATTGACAAGCTGTGCGCCTTGAATTGTAGCTGCGAAAACTTAAGACGCCAAGTTTGACCTCTACCAAACGAAACACCTACGCTATGCCGACGAAATTTTTGACGATCTTTTGACGTTTGTCTGCTAGAGTAGAAACAATCTCCTCCCGCACCCCTGTTTGGGGCTCAAATGTCCTCCCCGGCAAACCAAATAGGATTTTGCGGATCGGCGTGTCCCCCGACGCCGATCTCAAGATAGCCCCGTATCAAAAGAGGGGACGGCGAAGATGGCCGTCCCCTCTTTCTTTTCTAGGTTTGTATGGGCACAAGCTATAGCAAAAAATAGATCACGGAGAGTACGGAGTAGACGGGTTCTTACGGATTTCATCCGCTCTGTCTGTCTAATCTGTCTAATCTGTTTAATCCGCCTAATCCGTGCTCTATGGAAGTCAGGCTGAACAGTTACCGCCGGAAATACTTGATAACCTGCCCCAGCAGCCGCACCGCCTCCAGTTGATCCGGGCCAAGCGGTGGGCCAAAGCTGAGATGGCGTGCACCCGCCGCCACGAGTGGCTCCAACCGTTCAATGACATCGTGCGCGCCCCCGACAATGCCGATGCGCAACATGCGCTCATCCACCATGTTGACGGCGCGTGTGATATCGCGTTCGACCATAATGGCGTGTTCGATCGGCCGGAAGTCGGCCTGCGTTACGCCAAGCCGGTCCAAAATTAGCGGGCTCAAGGCGTGACCGTAATAGGCGATCTTGGCCGCAAGGACGCGGCGCGCGGCCGCACGGTCTTCCGACAGCGAGACCCAGATGCACACCGCCAGATCGAGCGCCGCCAGTGCGGGAGAACGCTGCGCCGCGCCGGCTTGCAGATAGGGCAGGACGCCAAAATAGTGCTCCGGCGGAAAGAGCAGCGGCAGCGCGCCGTCCGCCAGTTCGCCGGTGAGCGCCAGCATCTTTGGCCCCATCGCGCCGATATAGATCGGCGTGACGCGTGGCGCGTCAAAGCGCAGATAGGCTTCTTGCTCCCAGTGCAGGAAACTGCCCGTCATCGGCGTGCGCTCCCCGCGCAACAGGCTGCGGATCGCCGACACGCTCTCCCGCATCGCGGTCAGCGGCTGTACGGCTTCGATGCCCACCCACTTCAGAAACTCACCCGCGCCGGCCGCCAGGCCAAGGTTGAAGCGATTGCCGGTGGCCTCGTCCAGCGTGGCAGCCAGCATGGCGATCTCGGCCGGATGGATCGTGTAGGGGTTGAGGATGCCTGCACCGACTTCAATGCGTTGAGTCGCCTGTGCGATCGTTTGTAGAATCACCGGCGCGCTGCGCAGGAAAAGATCGTTACTCACCCAGATCTGGTTGAAACCCGCGGCTTCCGCCGCCTGCGCCACGGCCACATAGTCACGCAGGGTGAGATCGTTGTTGAGACGCAGGCTGAAGCGCATCACGCCCGGCCCTCACCCGCGCCAACGATGGCCTCCGCCTCGATCTCCACCAGGTACTCTGGACCCACCAGCCGCGCCTCGACCAGTGTGTTGACCGGGCGGATGTGGCCGAAGCGTTCGCCGTGCACGCGAGCGACCGCCTCCCAATGGTCGATGTTGCTCACGTAGACGCGTGTGCGCACGACATCCTCCAGCCGCCCGCCAAGCTGGCGGATGGCAGCCTCGATTTTGTCGAGGGCGTAGCGTGCTTGCGCGGCTGCATCGGCGCCGCCCACCAGACCGTCCGGCCCCGTCGCGGTGGTGCCTGACACCAGAATCCGGTCGTCGATCCGGATGGCGCGGCAGTAGCCCGCCATCGACTCCCACACCGTGCCGCTACTCACCGACTGTCGCTTCCCCATCCTGATTTCTCCTTTATCAATTCTTGTGAAACTGCCCATTCGACGGGCGCATGAGAATGTCACCTATGCTAAGGTATGGACAAACCAACGTCCAAATGACGTGGCGCTCCCCTGCCTGGAGCGTCGACCGATCGTGCAAATGGATGGATAGAACTGAACGAGGAGAAACCACATGGCTGCAAAGCAAGAGCCGATGGACCCGGTCGATGCCGCCTGGTATCACATGGACGGCGCCACCAACCTGGCAATGGTGACGGGCGTCGTATTGACGAGTGAGCCACTCGATTTTGCGCGCGTAAAGGATGTGTTTGCGCATCGTCTGCTGCAGCTCTCGCGCTTTCGCCAGCGCGTGGTCGAGGCGGGTTTTCCCTACACGACGCCGCACTGGGAAGATGACCCTCACTTTGCGGCTGAGGAGCACTTCCATCACATCGCCCTGCCCGAACCGCGCACCAAGCAAGCCCTGCTCGACCTGCTGAGCGACATTGCCAGCACACCGCTTGACTATCGGCGCCCGCTCTGGCAGGTGCACGTCGTCGACGATATCGACGGGGGCAGCGCGATGATCCTGCGCTTTCATCACTGCGTCGGCGACGGCACCGCCATGATGGCAATTTCGCAGATGTTGTTCGATGTGCTGCGCGATGCACCGCTTGACCGCGAAGCCAGCGCGCCACGACCGCCGCGCGCTGGGCTGCTCGACTCGCTGGCGCGCCCGGTCAAACGCCTCCTTGACCAGTCCGCGCAGGTAATCAGCAGCGGCGCCTCGCTTGTCCTTCATCCCGAACAGGCGGCGGATCTGGCGCAACTGGCCGCGCGCAGCGCCGGCGTCGCGGTCGGCACTCTGTTCAAGATCCCCGACCCACACTCGCCGCTAAAAGGGCCATTGGGCATCCCCAAACGCGTGGCCTGGTCAGAACCGGTGGACCTGGACAAAGTCAAGCGCGTCGGCAAAGCGACAAATGCAAAAGTCAACGACGTGCTGGTGGCCGCGATGGCGGGGGCGCTGCGTCACTACATGCAGCAGCGTGGCGCTGCGGTCGATGGCATGACTATCCGTGGCGTCGTGCCGGTCGATCTGCGCCGGCCGAATCGTGCGCTCGATCTGGGCAATCGCTTTGGGCTGGTCTTCCTGGATCTGCCGGTTGGCGTCGCCGGCGTGCTGGAACGGCTCGGCATCACCAAACACAAGATGGATGCGATCAAGCGCTCGCCCGAGGCCGCGGTTTTTCTGGGCATCCTGAACATTTTTGGGCGGACGCCGCGCCCGTTGGAGGACATTGCCGTCGGCATCTTTGGCAGCAAGGCGACGCTGGTGATGACCAACGTCGCCGGCCCACGCGACCCCCTTTACCTGGCCGGCAGCCTGATCGACCGCATGACATTCTGGGTGCCCCATCCCGGCGAAATAGGCATGGGCATCAGCATCCTCAGCTACAACGATACGGTGACGCTCGGTATCATCGCCGACGCGGGCCTGGTGCCTGACCCGGAGCGCATCGCCGACGAGTTCAACCTTGAGTTTGATCGGCTGTGCGCCGCGGTAGATGATATGGCGGTGAAAAGTGCGAAGCCGTCCAAGCTGGCGCAGGCCGTAAAATGCGCTGCCATCACCGTCGCCGGCCGGCTGTGCAAGAACAAGCCACTGCCGGGCTCGGCGTATTGCCGCGTCCATCAGCCCCGATGAACGTGCGGCAAGGTCAGTAATTCTGACGCGGAAGCGCAGTGGGACAAAGAAAATGCCTTTGCGGTGAATCACTACAGCGGATTTGAGGAAACAACGGATTTGCTTTCGTGATTGAGCGAGGATCGGGTCGTTGACGGACGGGGCAAATCCGCTGTTTCCCGGAATCCGTTGTAGTGATGTGATCCAAACACAACAGCGGATTTGAGGAAACAACGGATTTGCTTTCACCGCCGAGCGAGGATCGGGTCGTTGACGGACGGGGCAAATCCGCTGTTTCCCTGCATCCGTGGTAGTGCTGTGCTCCAAACACTACAGCGGATTTGAGGAAACAACGGATTTGCTTTCACCGCCGAGCGAGGATCGGGTCGTTGACGGACGGGGCAAATCCGCTGTTTCCCTGCATCCGTGGTAGTGCTGTGCTCCAAACACTACAGCGGATTTGAGGAAACAACGGATTCGCTTTCGCGATTGAGCGAGGATCGGGTCGTTGACGAACAGATCAAATCCGCTGTTTCCCTGCATCCGTTGTTGTGCTGTGGCATTAAAGTCTATTTTCAGCAAGACAATCAGGTCGCAAATCTGGGGCGGCTGCGCACGCGCAGGTAAAAGATCAACCAGACGCCTGTGATGACGATGCTCACGACGGCGGCGCTGAAGAAAATCTGCGACACGCTCCACCCCAGGTTGTCGTAGGCGTAACCGGCCCACAGTGTGCTGATCGACTGCGTCAGGGTGAAGGCCGCAAACTCGAAGGCGAAGACGCGCCCCCGCAAGCGATCCGGGATCAGGATCTGCAGCAGCACGGCGGAGAAAACCCAGACGACGCCCGTGCCAATGCCGCGCACCGTGGTGGCGCCCAGCATCCAGCCCAGCGAAGGCGCCAGCGCCAGCCCCAGAATGCCCAGCGTCATGGCAAAATAACCGATTGACACCGCCTTGAGCATCCCGCCCCACGTATCACCCAGCAGGTGACGCACCACAATCGGGCCAAAGCCGGTGCCGATCCCGACCGCGGCATAGAGCAGCCCCAGTGTGAGCGTACCGTTGCCGTTGAGTGGGAAGATTTGTTCTGCTAACGGAATCTCCAGCACATTGACGCTGCCCCACACCAGCGAGCCACCCGCCTTGATCAGCGCAAAAGCCAGGAGCACAGGCTGCGCCCAGAGATAGCGCATCCCTTCGAAGATTTCGAGGAACGCGACGCGCGCTGTCGACTGTGTGCTCTCCGCGTGTTCGCGCCCGCGGCTTCTGACCGCGATACGCGTGACAAACCAGGCCGAGAGTAGAAAGCTCAGCGCATCCAGGACGAAGGCCGTCTGCACGCCAAAAAACGCTGTTGCCAGCCCGCCGAGCAGCGCGCCGATGGCCAGCATCGTGCTCCAGGTAAAGCTGTCCAGTGCGTTGGCCGTGACAAGATCCTGCTTGTCCACCACAGCCGGCAGGTAGGCTTGCTCAGCCGGGGAAAAGATGGCGCTGAAGACGAATTGGAGCGCGGTCAGCACATAGAGCAGCCAGATGCGCTCCGGCCGATCCACGAACAGAAAGCCCAGCACCGTCACGGCGCGCAGTACATCCGCCCAGATCAGCAGCGAGCGCCGCTCGAAGCGGTCGGCCAGCACCCCGGCAAAGGGACTCATCACAAAGAGCGGCAGAAAGCGCGCCAGGAAGAGAAAGCTGATCGCAGTGCCCGCGCCGCTCAATGCGGCGATCAGCGAGGCCGAGGCGAGCAGGTTGAACCAGTCGCCCAGGTTGCTGACGACGCGCGCAAACCACAGATTGCGGAAGTTGCGATTCCGTTGCAGGAGGGAAAGATAGAGTTTCAACGTTACACTGCTTTTTGACGCAGCAGCCGGCACGTTGCATCGACCAGCACAGCCGCGCCGAGTGGCAGGGCGGATTCGTCGATGTCAAAGATCGGCGTGTGGTGCGGCCGGTTGACGGCATCTTTCTTGGCGCCCAGCATGAACATCGCGCCCGGCGCCTGGCGCGTCATGTAGCTGAAATCCTCGGCGCCCATCATCGGTTCGGGGTCGATCAGTGCGTGTGCGCCGACCAGGTCGCGCGTGGAGACGCGCAGCAGGTGCGCCACATCCGGGTCGTTGTACATCGATGGGTAACCGGGATGCAGCTTCAGCTCGAAATCACCGCCCAGGACGCGGCTGATCTCCAACGCCTTGGCCAGCTCGTCGCGCAGTTGTTGGCGCACATCGTCCTCAAAGCTGCGCATCGTGCCGGCCAGATAGACCTGGCTGGGGATGACATTGGAGGCCGCACCGGCCAGGATCATACCGATCGAAAGCGCAGCGGCCTTGGTCGGGTCGATGCGGCGTGCGCGAATGCCTTGGATCGTGTTCAGCACCTGCGCCAGGATGAAAACCGGGTCGACGGTCTGGTGCGGGAACGCGCCGTGGCCGCCGGTGCCGCGCAGCCAGACCTCGAAGGAGTCTTCGTTGGCGCTGGCGTAGCCGTCGGTGATCGAGATGCGCTTGGCAGCGATGTCACTGGCAACGTGCAGCGCCAGCACCGCATTGACGCCTGCCAGCGCCTTGTCCTCGATCATACGCGTGGCGCCCGATTTGTTCTCGTTGTCGCGCGCCTCTTCACTGGGCTGGAAGAGAAAGCGAATCTGGCCTGCGGGGCGGTCGGGCATGGCGGCCAAAAGCCTGGCCACGCCCAGCAAGATCGCGGTGTGCGCGTCGTGGCCGCAGGCGTGCATTACGCCCGGCGTCTGCGAGCGATACGGGACATCGTTCTCTTCGTCGATCGGCAATGCGTCCATGTCGCCGCGGATGGCGACGACCGGCCCACCCTCGCCAAGATAGCCGACGACGCCGGTCTTGCCGACGCCCGTTTGCACCTCGATGCCCAGCGCGGCCAGTTCGTCTGCCACTAAGCTGGCCGTGCGCTGCTCCTGAAAGCTGAGTTCAGGATGGGCGTGGATGTCGCGACGCCAGGCAGTCAGTTGGCCGGACAGGGCCTGCGCCTGGGCGAAAATATCGGCTGGAGTGGTCATGTGCGCCTCTGTTGATTAGGATGGAACATCTGTTTATCAGCGCATTGTAGGACACGACAGGACGATCAAAAAAATGCGGGGATACGTTTTGACGCATCCCCGCATTGCGCAAAGTGAAATCTCTCCAGGCGCGTCGAATGGCTAGAGGCTCACAATGCCGAGCAACATCAACACGAGCAGAATCAGCGGTTGGTGCACGAGGTAGATAGGAAGCGAGTGACGTCCCAGCCAGCGCAGCCCGCGGATCGGCGCAAGATCGCCCCAGTCGGGCAGCGAAATCAGGCGCCGGTTGTTGGCATAGAACCAGTTGCCAAACCAGACGCCCAACAACACCACGCCAAACCAGGGAATGAGCGGGAAATAGTCCACCGCCGGGTAGCGCGTGGGGGTAATGCCAAAGGGCGCCAGCCAGCGCCCGTCCAGAAAGAACACGAACAGGGATGCGCCCAGCGGAATGGAAATCCAGCGCCCGTCGAAATGCAGGGGTTCAAGCCATTTGCCCGCGGCGGAGAGCGCAACCCACAGCGCCAGGTTGAACCACTTGAAGCGCAGCAACGGATAGGCCAGGATCGTGGAGATGCCGATCAGGTGCAGGATGCCGAAATCCACATAGCCGACGCCGGCGACGGTCACGACGAGGGTGATGATCATACCCAAACCGAAAATTTTCAACCCACGCAGCAGGAACTTGGGAAAGAGGCGCGCTTCCGGCCCGTGCTGAGCGCGCTCGCGACGGTAGACCAACGTCAGCGACACGCCGACCAGGATCAAAAACGTGCCCGCGGTAAAGCGTTGCCAATATTTCCAGAAGCCCTCCCACAACACGACATCGGGCAGCACGCGCCAATACCATAGATCCCACATCGTGTGGTAGACGATCATGGTGATGATGGCGACCCCGCGCAGTGCGTCGATTTCCCAGAAACGCACACGTTTCGCCTGCGTTACGCCTTTTTGAATCGCGGCAGTTGTCGTCGCCATGCACTTCCACACTTTCGGCCAAAATGGAGCGAATCGGTTGATGGTCGCCCGATTATACCATCGGTGACGTTTCCCGGCAGCGCGGCTTCAGGGTACAATGCACCTACTATGCTGAAGGAATTCTGGAGGAAAACCCATGGGACTAGAGTGTGATGTTGCTCGCACGCGCACCAACCACATCCGCTTGATGCGGGATACGCTGGCGGTGCTCGACTATATGCTCGACGATGTCAGCCAGGCGACGGCCACCACGCGCCGTGACCCCAACGACGGCGACAAAGGCTGGACGGTGGCCGAGGTCGTCTGCCATCTGCGCGACTTCGATCGGATTTTCTTAGACCGGGTGCAGCGGATCGTGGCTGAAGACGAGCCGAAGCTGCTGGGCTATGATCACGAGCAGTTAGCCGTCGATGGGCGCTACAACGAGCAGGATCTGCGCACGACATTACGCGATCTCCAGCAGTCGCGCGCCGAGTTTGTCACGTGCTTTCAGGCGCTGAGCGAAGCACAGTGGGCGCGCGCCGGCATCCATGCGGAGCGTGGCCGCTTCACGCTGGACGATGCGTTGATGCAGGTGGGTCTGCACGATGCGCTCCATCTCGAGCAGATCACACGAATTTTGCGAGGCTAATCCTATGTGGGCTTTTCTACGCATGATGCTGAGCGCCGCACTCACCGCCCTGGCCGTGCCATTCTATCTGCGCTGGAGTAGCGACCAGGCAGATCAGCAGCTTGATAAAATGCAGCGGGCCGTCCACTTCACGCCGGGCGCCGAGTCGCCGCTTCCGCCAGAGGTGCTGGCAGGCGCGGCCGGGCTGAGCATCAGCCATTTTGCGATTGGGCGCACCCTGCGCTTGCGTTGGTGGCAATCTATCCTCAGCCTGCAGTTTGGCGTCGTGCTCGGCGTGTTTGTCTTCATCTATCGCATGGACGCCGAAGATGCATAACAGCTACAGCTTTTACCATTCACCCAAGACGCTTGACGAAGCGCTTTACCTGAAAGCCAAATATGGTGACGACGCTCGCGCGGTGGCCGGCGCCACCGATCTGTTGGTGGAGATCGAGCGCGGCGTGCGCAAACGCAGCGACGGCCGCGCGCCAGGGATGATCGATCTGACGCGCATCCCTGGTCTGGCCGTGATCGAAGCGCACAGTGGGCTGATCGAGCTTGGCCCACTCGTGACGCACAATCAGTGCGTCGCCAGCGCGCTGATCGTCGAGCGGGCGTTTCCGCTGGCGCGCGCCTGCTGGGAGGTGGGTGCGCCGCAAATTCGCAATCGCGCCACGGTGGTCGGCAACTTGATCACGGCCAGCCCAGCCAACGATACGATTGCGCCGTTGTTGGCGCTGGATGCCTCCATCACCGTGCGTAGCTCGGAACGCGGCGCGCGTATTATGCCGCTGGTCGAATTCATCACCGGCTTTCGCAAGGTGGATCTTGCCCCCGACGAATTGGTCACCAAGGTTTCATTTCCCGCCTTGAACGCACGCACCGATGGTCTTTTTATCAAGCTGGGTTTGCGGCGCGCCCAGGCGATCAGCGTCGTCAACGTGGCAGTGTTGATCGAGCGAGAGCAGCCAACCGGTGATGCGCCGGTCGTGCGCGCCGCGATTGCGCTGGGCGCGGTGGCTCCCGTCGTCGTGCGTGCGGCCGCCGCAGAAACTTTCCTCATCGGCAAGCCGCTGAACGCCGCCAGCATCGCCGAGGCGGCGCGGTTGGCGGTGACGGCCGCGGCGCCGATCGACGACATGCGCAGCAGCGCCGAATATCGCCGCGGCATGATCGAAACGCTCACCGCGCGGGCGCTGCATCAGATCGCGGCTGGCGCGGCGCGCGCAGGCTGGCCACAAAAGCCGATCCTGCTGTGGGGCGACACGGATGGCGTCTGGCCGGTGACCACGCCGGGCAAAGCAAAGGCCGCGGGCGCGCCAGATGTCAGAGAGAAACGTGCGCTGGTCAACGGGCGCGTAACGCCTTTGCAGGGCGGCATGACCTTGCTCGACAGCCTGCGCGCCGCGGGTCTGGTCGGCGTCAAGGAGGGCTGCGCTGAGGGTGAATGTGGCGCGTGCACGGTGTCGCTCGACGGCATGGCGGTCATGGCGTGTATGGCGCCCGCCGAGCGCGCCTGGGGCAGCACAGTCGTCACTGTCGAAGGGATACGCGCCACAGAGCAGTTGCATCCTGTGCAGCAGGCGCTTGTGCAAAGCGGCGGCGTCCAGTGTGGCTATTGCACGCCCGGCTTCGTCATGAGCGCGGCCAAGCTGCTGGAGGAGCGACCGCACCCCACTGCCGCGGAAGCCGCCGAGGCGCTGACCGGCAACTTCTGTCGTTGCACCGGCTATCACAAGATTCTGGATGCGGTGGTGTTGGCGGGGACATTGCAGCCAACTGCAGGGGAGCCTGACGAGACGGTTTGATGATGCGTCGTTTCTTTGCTTGGCTGAAACAGCAGATCCAGGAAGACACGGCGTCCGTCACCTCGCCCCCATCTCCCACACAGTGCGCACTTCCCCCGCGCAGTTCGAGATTCCGGTGTTGCTTGTCCAGTATTTCCCGACCAAAGGCAACCTTATCGACCGCAGCGTCACGGGTGATGTCGGCGGGTCGCTGGACGCACTCCGCACCCACACGCAGACAACGACGGCCGCCGTGATCGAGGCGCTGGGGCAAGGCAGCCGCTTTCGCGCCTACAAGCATCCTGACGCCACGCCCAGCCTGCGCTTCACCGTTGTGGAGAGTCTGGAGTTCCTGGAGCCGCTGCCCACCTGGCGCAAGCCAGGCCATCGCGCGCCGATGACGGATTATCGCGCCATCATGGATCGGATCGACGCGCGGCGTTGGGTGATGGAGCATGGCGTCAAGGAGATCTGGATCTGGGGCTATCACGGCGGCGTGATTGACCTGTGGGAGTCAAACATGGCGGGGCCATGGGGTGACATCAGCAACAGCGACCGCGACCCGCACGATCTGCCTGTCTTTGATCGCACCTACACCGTCTACCACTATAACTATGGCCGCGGGCCTTCTGAGGCGGTCGAAGACCACATGCATCAGATCGAGGCGGTGCTGCGTCACGTTGACGCCGAGCTCTTCTGGAACAAATTTGTGGGCAAGCCGGGCGAAGGGCGTTGCGGCTGGGCGCACTATCCACCCAATGGCGTGCGCGACTACGACTGGCGCAATCGCACCATCGTCTGGAGCGACATCGAAGATTGGCGGCCCGAAGGCGGCGGGCAGAAGATCCCCATTAACTGTGACCGCTGGCATGGCGACAGCTTGCAATGGTTTATCTACTGGATGCAGAGCCTGCCCGGCGCCGACAACGGCCTGACCTGGCGCGGCCGGCCGTTGAGCAATTGGTGGAGCTTTATCGGCGATTTTGACGCGGCGATGCAGGCGCGACGAGGGTTAGTTGAATAACAGAGCAGGCAGCGAGCTTGTGATACAATAGCAAGCGCCAATGACTTGAGATGCTAAAAGGCGTATTCCTTGTGCTGCAAACTGAGATGAATATCGAACAGGCGTTTATACAACTCGACGACGAACAACGCGCCGACATCATCTATCACGGGACGCTGCTGCGGCTTTCTGAACTCAGGAAGCGGCGCTTTCTTGCCGAAAGTAAGGTACGCGAACTCGAGGAA
Source organism: Candidatus Caldilinea saccharophila (assembly GCA_016710365.1). Classification (GTDB taxonomy): domain Bacteria; phylum Chloroflexota; class Anaerolineae; order Caldilineales; family Caldilineaceae; genus Caldilinea; species Caldilinea saccharophila. Next base: position 22,682 of record JADJVW010000063.1, read on the forward strand.
CGGTACGCGCAGCCGCTATGGCAGCTTGAGCAGGAGCGACTGCCGCAAGATGCTTCCATCGAAATGCATGAGGATTATATTTTGTGGGGGCATTGGGTGCAGGTGGCTGCTGACGCCGCCGAAGAAATCCACCGGCTGGAGCCAATCGTAAATCAGCCAATTCCTCCGGCGGATTTACTCTATGCAAGCCGCTGACCGTCTGCTGGAAATCGAGCGCCTCTGCTCCGGCCTTACATTTGCTGTCGTTCCACTCGATCTAGATGGTGAAACGCTCCGTGTTATTCTCTATTTGAACAACGGCTCGACACTGCGCATTACCGAACAATGGCAAGGATCTGCAATCCGCAAGTACAGCTATTACTTGCTTAACTCCGATAACACGCTCCACACCGGCTGGGATAATGCACCGCACCACCACAGGCTGAAGTTGGCTCAATTCCCTCATCACAAGCACGTCGGTTCGCAAGGTAATATTCAGGATTCGAGTGAGGCAAGTTTAGAGGCCGTCTTGCAGGTCATTCGAGAACAGATTTTTCCCAAATAGGTGCTCACGACCGCTGTCGCACATCCAGCGCGTCGCGCAGTCCGTCGCCGAGCAGATTGAAGCCCAGCACCGTCAGGATCAGCGCAATGCCGGGAAAGACGATGAGGTGCGGCGCGGTGAAGACCTGGTTGCGCTCCTGGCCGATCATCGAGCCCCATTCCGGCGTCGGCGGCTGCGCGCCCAGCCCAAGAAACGAGAGCGCGGCCGCATCGAGGATGGCGACCGCAATGCCCAGCGTGCCCTGCACGACGAGCGGCGTCAGCGCGTTAGGCAGGATGTTCTGGAGCAGGATGCGGCGGGACGAGGAGCCGATCGACTGGCCGGCGAGCACGTAGTCCTGCTGCTTGATCGACAGGACGCTGGAGCGCATGATGCGCGCGTAGACGGGGATGCTCACGATGCCGATCGCCAGCAGCGTGTTGATGAGGCCCGGTCCCAGCACCGTGACGATGGCAATCGCCAGGATCAGGCTGGGAAAAGCAAGCAGGATGTCCATCAATCCCATGAGCAGGTTATCGGTGTACCCGCCTACATAGGCCGACACGGCGCCGATAAACGCGCCGATGACGATCGCAAAGCCTACCGAGAGGATGCCAACCATGAGCGACAGCCGCGCCCCGTACAGCACGCGGCTGTAGAGGTCGCGCACATTGCCGTCGGTGCCGAAAAAGAATTCCGGCTGGTCCGCGGGGCAGCCAAACAGACGGATGCATGGCGCCGCGCGCTTTTGAACGTCCACAATGCCAATCTGCGATTGAACTGGATCGTGAGTGGCTAGAAATGGCGCAAAGACGGCGATAAAAATCAAGCAGCCCAGGATGATCATCCCGATGATCGCGGAACGGCGGTGAAAGAGCCGGTGAAAGGCAGTGCTCCATAAGCCGCGCGGCTTGGTGTTGAAGATCGGTTCGACCGAAGCCGGTGAGGTGGTGATAGCGGATGTAGTCATAGATAATTCAGCAGGCGCCAGTTAGCTTAAACGAATGCGCGGGTCCAAGACTGCATAAGAGAGATCGACCAGCAGATTGACGAACACGTAGATAAAGGCGATGACGAGCGTAAAGCCCTGGATCACGATGTAATCACGCGAGGTGATGGCGTCGAAGAGGGTGCGCCCTACACCGGTCAGGCCGAAGATCGTCTCGGTCAGCACTGCGCCGCTGAGCAGGCCGCCAAGCGACAGACCCACCACCGTCACGACCGGCAGCAGTGAATTGCGCATGGCGTGGCGAAAGACCACGTGACGCTCGTTGAGACCCTTGGAACGCGCCGTGCGCATATAGTCCAGCGTCATCACTTCCAACAGGCTCGAACGGGTCATGCGCGCGATGATCGACATCGGCACGGTCGCCAGGACGATGACCGGCAAGATCAGATGGCGGGCGGCGTCGCCGGCGACTTTCCAGTTGAGCGTCAAGATGCCATTGACGATATACATCTGCGACAGAAAATCGAGCAGTGTGCGTGGCGGGCCGCTCAAATTCTCCATCCCCCACGCTTCTGGGATGGTTTGCACGATCAGGCCAGGCTGCAATCTGCCGGAAGGCGGCAGTGCAAACGGCGTATCCTTGAACGCCACAGCAAAGAGATAGGCGGCCAACAACCCCAACACAAAAATAGGCACCGAGACGCCCAGGTTGGCAAAGATCATGGTGATGGCGTCGATGGGGGAATTCTGCCAATAAGCGGCCACCACTCCTAATGTCATACCGACAATAGTGGCGACGAGCAGCGAAAGCAGCGCCAACTCGATGGTGACCGGCAGCCGTTCCATCAACATGTCGGTGACGGGCCGGCCAAAGCGCAGCGACTCTCCCAGATCTCCCGTCACCGCGCGCCCAAAGTAGTACACAAATTGCACGGGAATAGGTTGGTTCAAGCCTGTGCGCTCGATAAAAGCATCACAGACGGCTTTGGTGGCTTTTTCGCCCAACATGGCGCGACAGGGGTCGCCTGGAATCAAGCGGCTCAGCAAGAAGGTCAGGAAGAGGATCCCGATCATGACCGGGATGGCAAGCACAATGCGCCGAAGAATGTATGCGATCACGACTTTTCAATCCGAATCATACTTTGCTTAAAACCAGGCCGGCCAGATAGAGGATTGGGCGGCAATTGCCGCCCAATCCTTCATTCCCGCTAGAATTAACTCTACTCCGTGGCCGGTGCGTTCAACAGACCGTTGAAGAGCGACGAGAAGTAGCTGAATTGGCCGGAATTTCCAACGTGAAGCGGATGGGAGGCGTCCCACTGCACCGCGTAGGAAAGCACGACATCGTTGGCATCCAGCGTGGCGCCATTGTGGAACGTGACGCCGTCACGCAGCGTGAAGGTCCACTCCGTCAGATCTTCGTTGGCCGACCACTCGGTCGCCAGCGACGGGATTACAGCGACGGTGCCTGGTTCATAGGCCAACAGCGACTGCATTATCTGCTCGCAGGCGCGCAGTGTTTCGCCGTCGGTCTCGTCGGCGCAGTAGAGGCCGATCGGCTCAGCGTTCTGCATCCAGACCATTGCTTCGCGGCCGCCGGGGTTCATGAGCGCAAACTGTTCGGCGCCGATATCCGACGCATACGCACCTTCGACATCCGCTTTGAAGGCGGCGGCATTGCCGCCGTGCGCCACCGGGATCATGGGCACGTGCTGCTTGATCAGCTCGTTGGCCGTATCGTAGAAGGGTTGGCGCTCTTCCGGCGTGGCTTTGGTCGAGCCTTCCTTCAGTGCGTCCCAGAGGTCAGGGAACCCTGCGCCAAACTGCGCGGAGGCGCCAGGGCCAAAGTGATAGTCCAGGAAGTTGGTGGCGTCCGGGTAATCCGCGCCCCAGCCCAGCATGTGGAAGCCGTCGATCTCGCCGTCGTTTGCCGCGGTCAGGAAGGAGCCGGATTCCATCACGACGATCTCGGCTTCGACGCCGAGGTCGGCCAACTGCGCCTGGATGTCCTGGGCGACGATGCCCGGGTTGGGCAGGTAACCGCGCACCACGTCACGATAGGTGATGGTCGTCTTGAAACCGGGCAGCACGCCTTCTTCTTCCAGAATTTTCTTGGCTTCGTCTGGGTTGTAATCGTACCAGGTCTGGCCTTGGCTGTAGCCAAAGATGGAAGGCGGCATGAACTGCGTCGCCAGAGAGGAGCCTGGTGGATAGAAGTTGTCGATCAGGCGCTGGCGGTCGATGCCCATGGCGAAGGCCTGACGCACGCGTTCGTTGTCGAAGGGCGGGAATTTGTTATTCATGCCCAGATAGAAGACATTCGTGCCGCTGCGCAGCGCCAGTTGCAGATTTGCATCATCTTCAATGGTCGTAAAGTCATCGGCGCCGACGCCGTCAATGCCATCGACCGTGCCCGCCTGCAGCTCGACCAGGCGTTGCGCGCTTTCCGCGCCCCAGCGGAAGACTACGGTGGCCGGGATGGCCTTTTCGCCCCAGAAGTTTTCGTTGCGCTGGAAGATCATCTGGTCGCCGCGGCGCCACTCGGCCAGCGTGTAGGGGCCGGTGCCATTGGGATTCTCAATCAGGTCGCCGCCGCCGCCGGTGGCTTCCAGGTAGTCGGCGTCGTTGATGGCAAAGGCGGAAAAGGCCACTTTGGCCGGGAACGCCACATCCGGGTAGCAGAGCGTAAACTTGACGGTCTGCTCGTCCACCGCTTCCATGGATTTGAACAGACCGCCGTAATCGCAGTTTTCGGCTGCATAGACCATCGGTTCAAATGGACCGGCCGGCGCGGCTTCAGCCGCCGCTTCTGTTGCGGCCGGCTCTTCGGAGGTGGCGCCAGATGGACTTGCCGGGGCGGCGCAGCCGCCGATGACAAGACCCAGGATGAGCAACACGCTCAATAGGAGCATTCGCTTGCGCGTCATTGGGATCTCCTTTCAGAGTTGGTTGGGTTGTGGAAATATCATTCGAGCGGCATGAGGATCATACCGAACTTTAGAGCTATACAATACTGGAAAATAGACGCTCTGGCAAATCACCCGCACGATTGCCGTCTTATGTCAGGCGCATGATGCGGTGGCGTTATTGCCGTTGACGCGGATCCAGTGCATCGCGCAGGCCATCCCCCATGAAGTTGATGGCGAGAATGGTCAGCGAGATCAACAAGCCGGGGAAAAAGGAGATCCAGGGCATGGTCGTCAGGAAATCCTTGCCTTCGTAGAGCAGCCGCCCCCACGTTGGCACATCCGACGGGAAGCCCAAGCCTAAAAACGAAAGCGTGGACTCGGTAAGGATGGCAGCCGCGACCTCCAGCGTGGCCGCGACAATGATGGAGCCAAAGACGTTGGGCAGAATGTGGCGCATCATGATGCTGTTGTCGCGTGCGCCGACGTTGACGGCTGCTTCGACGTATTCCTTGCGCTTGATCGATAGCACCGAGCCGCGCACAATGCGCGAGGTTGGCATCCACCCAAACATACCGATGACGGTGACCACCAGCAAGAAGGCGCCTAGTTCCTGGCCGAGACTTCTCCGCAGTGTATCCTGAAGCAGGCTGCTGATGACCAGGAGCAGGGGCAACTGCGGCAGGGCAAACATCATATCGGTAAAACGCATCAACAAATTATCAAGACGCGGCACAAAACCGGACAACAGACCCACGGTTGTGCCAAAGGTCATGGCGATAAGCATGGCCGCAAACCCCACCGCCAGCGAGATGCGTCCACCGTAGAGGTTGCGTGCGAATAGATCGCGGCCAAGATCGTCAGTGCCAAAGGGATGGGCGGACGAAGGCGCCTCACCGGACGCCATGATGTCGATGTACTTTGGATCCACGCGATAAATGTACGGGCCGGCCACGACCGCGAGAATGAGGGCGACAAGCACGATCAAGCCAAAGACGGCAAGCCGGTTGCGCCGGAATTGAATCCAGGCGTCCCCCCATAACGTGCGGTGCTTGCGTTGTACAACTTTGCCGGTAAGCGTCGGTGAGGCTGTTGTGGCTGTCATACTGATGCAGACCCCTTCAGGATATTAAAACCGAATACGCGGATCGAGCACGCCGTACAGCACATCGGCGATGAGGTTAAAGAAGACCACCAGCACGGCAAAAATAAAGAGCGTTGTCTGGACAACCGGCACGTCGTTGCTCTGGATCGCCAGGATCAGCAGCGCGCCTAGCCCGTTGACGCGGAAAATCTGCTCGGTAATGATAGCGCCGCCGAAAATGCCGGGAATCCCCAGCGCGACCAGCGTCACCACCGGGATCAGGCTGTTGCGCACGACATGACGCATAACAACAACCTGCTCGTTGAGTCCTTTGGCGCGCGCAGTGCGGACGTAATCCTGTTTGAAGTTTTCGAGCGCGGCCGACCGTGTAAAACGATTGATCGCCGCCATCTGGAAGAAGGTGAGCACAAATACCGGCAACACCAACTGTCTGATCTGCTGAGCAAAGGTGGACCAACTGTTGACCACCAGCGTCGTGTTATAAATGGTAGGGAACCAGCCAAGCCAGACGCCAAAGACCAGGATGACCAGAAGACCTGTAAAAAAAGTGGGGAGGGAAAACCCGATCACCGAGATCACACTGTTGATCTGGTCGAAGAGGCGATTATGGTGATAGGCGCCCAAAACACCCAGCGGCACCGCGATCACGACGGAGAGCAGGTAGGACAGGCCAACCACCCACAGCGTCTGCGGCAGGCGTTGCAAAATCAGATCGATGACAGGGACGCCGCGGCTCGTCCAGGAAACAATGCGGAGACGATTCTCCGAGTCGCCAATTTGCAGACCAGTCAACTTTTCCACCGCCGCAGTAGGCTCGACAATGAAAAACTGGTTCATCCATTTCAAGTAGCGGATGTGAACGGGCTGGTCGAGACCGAGAGATTCGCGAATACGGACGCGCACTTCTTGGGGGATGCTCAATGGGAGGTTAGCCGAAGGGTCGCCAGGCGCCAGATCCAGCAGCAGAAAAATGATCAGACTGATGAACAATAACGTCGGGATGGCCGTCAGCACACGCCGGAAAACATACTGGCCCATAGCAGTTCCCTCATAGATACGTAACCTGGAGATTGGTCGTTTAAGCCGGAAGGGAAACTCAGGGGCTGCACCAGGCCGTCAGTGCAGCCCCTGAGTTTATCATCGTGCTGGGCGCTAGAAAACCGAGTTTCCTTACTTAACGAAACTCACACAAAACCACCAAGAGCACAAAGGACGCTAGCTTTAACTTTGTGTCTCTGTGTGAGGCAAAGTCGTGAACTACTGAGTTTCTGTTGTGTGGCAAATCGCCTGAAGCTGAAGCTCCAGAAACTCGGTTTTCAAAGGCGCCTTTCTGCCGAACAGGTCACCGCGCCCGGCTCCAATTTTCGATGTTCCATTCCTCCGTCTCAAAGCCACCCAACTCTACACCTTGCAGAGTGTTGGCGTGTGCAGAGACAGAAGCACGGAAGACCAGCGGCAGATTCACGTAGTCTCGAGCTATCATGTCGTTCAACTGGTGCACCAGGTCGATGCGAGCATCTGGGTCGGCGGTCGCGGCCAGCTCGCCCCACAGCGCATCAAAATCGGCATTACACCAGCGCTCGATATTTTCACCACCCCAGGCATTGCTGCTGTTGGCAATGTTGACGCCGTTTTCGGTGAGGCAGCGCCAACCGCCCAGGTAAGCCTGCGGATTGGGGCTGTCGTTGCCGTTGGTGAACATCTGCACGTCGCTGTAGAACTTGGCCAGAGAATCGGCGTTGTCGGTCGGGCCGAAGAAGACGCCGGCATCGATGTTTTTCAGTTCCGTCGCCACCCCGATCTCACCCCACCACTGTTGGATAAGCGCCTGGGTTTTCTGGCGCACGGCGTTGGTCGAGGTCTGATAGAGCACGCGCAGTTCGACGCCATCTTTCTCGCGCACGTTGTCACCATTGCTGTCCACCCACCCGGCGCCCTCAAGCAGCGCCTGAGCGCCGGCGATGTCCTGGGTCAAACAGCCGTCGTTCGCCGTCGTTACATAGAGTTCAGGGCCAGAAACAATATTGCAGGTGGGTTTGCCGCCCGCACCGTACAACTGTTCGGCGATGATCGTGCGGTCGATCGCCATTGACAGCGCCTGGCGCACAGCCGGGTCAGCCAGGAACGGGTGCGGGTTCGGTTCGGCCTCCGACCATTCGGAGCGTGCGTCGCCCAATGCGGGGTCCGGGTTGGTGAAGTTGATCAAAATACGCTCGACATTGCCACCAAAGGCGGCGACGACCGTACCCATGCCCTTCGCTGCCATTTCGTTGAGGATGTCCGGTGGAATCTGCAGGTTCCACGCATAGTCGGCCTCGCCGGTCTCGAGTACAGCGCGCGCGGCCGACTCGGCGTCGCCGCCGCCCTTCATTACAACTTCGGCAAAGTGAGGCTGATTCTCAAAGCGATAGGTTGGGTTTACTTCATAAACAACGACGTCGTTGGCGCGGAAATCTTTCACCTTGTAGGGGCCGGTGCCGATCGGGAAGCTGTTGGCCTCGGCGCAGGTGGCGGCGGCCGCGCCGACGCAGTTCTCAAACTGCGCTTTCTGCAGGACAGGCGACAGATAGCCGATGAACGCATAGTACGGGTACGGCTGCGGTGTGGTGAAGGTAATCTTCACTGTACCCGCATCAACCGCCTCGACGCTCTCGACGGCCGAGAAGTTGCCAGAGGTGCAGCCCGTTTCCGGGGTGACGCAGTACTGCCAGGTGAAGACAAAGTCATCCGCGGTCAACGGTGTGCCGTCCGACCACAAAACGTCGGGAACCAGCTTGTAGGTGATGGTGGTCAGGTCTTCAGAGACGCCGCCATTTTCCACCGTCGGCACTTCCTGCGCCAACGTCGGGATCAGATTGCCGGCGGGGTCGTATTCGAGCAGGGATTCCAATACCAGCGAACCGGCGTGATAGTCCTTGGTGCCGGTGGACTGGTAAGGGTTGATGATCGACACGGCCTGCCAATAAAGCAGCGTCAGCGTGCCGTCGGTGCCACGGCCTGGCTCGGCCGGCAAGTCCGACGACGGCGCGGCCGCGGCGGCGCGCCGTCTGCCCCTGTTGACGGGCCGGCCGCCGGTGCAGCACAGGCGGTGAAGACCATCGCCAGCACGACCAGCAGACCGAACAGATAGAAAGTTCTCCGGTTTCCTTGGTGTGTCATAGTTGCTCCCTTTGTTTGATTCAACATGATATGGGTAGACAGAACACTCTGATGCAACGCATAACTTCACGGGTAGCGACGCCATCGTCCATGCGACAGACGGCGTCTGCTGGCTGTGTCGGGGGAATATCATCTACATTCACGGGTTGAGCGGCGCCATCGTACACGCTTTCGAGGCAGTTGTCAAAGCGAGAAAAAATGGCGCCAGCGCCTTTACGCGCAGGGGAAGACGCCGTGAGACGATCTAAACAGAATTCAACTTTTATGTAGAGTCGGCGGGCGGTTGGGGTGAAGCAGGATGTGCGCAGCGTGAGGGGAGTGCCCTGGCGTCTCGCTTGTCGGTGCACGCTTATCAGCGCACCTGAGCCAACAGAGAGGGGGATCTCTTGTTGGCTCAATTTTGGCAGGGGCGGCCTGATGGTTCCAAACGTGCTAGATGCGATGCCTACGTGCTGCGGCGCCTGGCTTCCCTATAATACTCAGGAGTAGCGTTCCTGGGTGATGCATGGCGCGGGGAAAACAAAGAGAGCCGCGTCGAGTTACGGCTCGTCGGGGAAGTAGTAGCTGGCCGCATTCTCAGCAGTCACCAATTCCGCGGCCAAAATGATGCGGACGGGCAGTTTCTGCTGGTAGAAGCCAGGCAGCGGAAATTCGCGTGCGCCCATCACGGCCAGCGAGACGACAGTCGCGCACTGGTCGGGCGGGTAGGTGACGTTGGCGGTGACGAGCGGGTCGCTGCCATCCATGATGGTCTTGATGACGCGCTTGTCCGCGCCGCCGCCAAGGAACAGCTTGATATCGCTGCGCCCGGATTCCTTGTACGCCTGCATGGCGCCGAGCATCATGTCGTCATCGGCAGTGTAGACCGCGTCGATCTGGTCATACTTCTGGAGATAGTTCTCCATGACCGACAGCGCCTTCTGCACGTTCCAGTCGCCCGGCTGCGAGTCAATGATCGTGAGTTCCGGGTACTTTTCCGCCACGGCCTTCATGGCATCGACGCGCACCGTGTTGATCGGCGTGGGGATGCCCTCGATGATCACGACGTTGCCCTTGTAGTCGAGCTGCTTGGCCAGATATTCCATGCCGGTGCGCGCGTAGCCTTCGTCATCGTTGGAGAGATAAACGTTGTACACCGGCTTGGTGGTGCCGCGATCCATGACAATGGTGTAGATGCCGGCCTCGAAAGCCTTTTCGACCACGGAAGTGACGGAGGCATCAAAGGGGAAGACGATCAGCGCATCAATGCCCTGCTGAATCAGATCTTCGATGTCATTGGCCTGCTTGTTGACATTATCGGCGGTCACAAAGACGAACTCGATGGTCGGGTCCTGGGCTTTCCAGTCGGCCATGCCTTTTTCCGCCCAGTAGATGGCGCGCGCCATGTAGCCGTGCGTCGCCGACGGCATGGAATAGCCGATCTTCAGCGGTTTGCCCGGTACAACCGGCAGCGCGCCGGGGCCTACGGCAACGGCGTCGGCGGCTGGCGCCGCAGCAACGGCCTGATCGCCGCCAGTGGCGGCTGGCGCCGCGGCGGGAACCTGCACGGTGCAGCCAGCCAGCAATGCCAGCAACATCAACAACGTGAGGGCTACTGTGAATCCTCGTCTCATGATTTTCCTCCTGAAAGGAATATTGGTGACTCCGTACAACCCTGCAACGAGTGAAGACGCTACCTTCGCGACGCGCAGAGGTTGTTTGGGGAGCACCATACGTTGAAAAACGGCTTCTAAAAGAAGGCCGTTACCTACCGATTCGGGCTGTCGACTTGGCGATTACGCTCTTTGGCGTTGGATATAAACCGCGCCGATAATCACGATGCCCTTGACTGTGCCCTGCAAGTAAGGCGACACGCCCAGCATGTTGAGCATGTTGTTGATGACGCCCAGGATGATGGCGCCGATGACAGTGCCCCAGATCGTGCCACGGCCGCCGGTCATGGGCGTGCCGCCGATGATGACCGCCGCAATTGCATCCAACTCGAAGAACATGCCCATGTTGGAAGTGCTGACCGCGTTGAAACGCGACGACAGCAGCGTGGCCGAAATGCCGACGGTAAGGCCGATCAGCGTGTAGGCCAAAAATTTGATGCGATCCACGTTGACGGCCGAATAGGCGGCCACCCGCGCATTCGAGCCGACTGCGCACAGGTAACGCCCGTAGCGAGTCTGGTTGAGCACCACGGAGAGCACTGCGGCCATCACCAACATCACAAAGACCGGCACCGGCAGGAACAGGATCGAATTCATCCCGAAGTTGCCAAAGAGATTGCTATCGGAGCGCACCTCGCCAGCGTTGCCGATGAAGAGGCTGAGCGAGCGGAAGATCGCCATCGTGCCCAACGTCACGATAAAAGGCGCAATTTTGCCCCGGGTGATCATGAAGCCGTTGAGCGCGCCCGCCAGGCTGCCCATCAGCAGGGCGGCCACGATGCCGATCGCCACGGCAATGTACTCGTTGCCCACAATCGGCAGGAAGTAATTCAATGCAATAATGCCGACCGCGCCGACAAAAGCCGCCACCGACCCCACCGACAGATCGATGCCGCCGCTAATGATCACAAAGGTCATGCCCAGGGCAATGATTCCTGTGTAGGAAACCTGGCGCAAGATGTTCAGAATATTCTGAACCTGGAGAAAATAAGGGCTTAGGATCGACGAAATGATAAACAGGACAACCAGGGCAATCAGAGAAGCATATTTTTCGTAGTTGAATTTCTTAAAACTTGCGGTAAGTGCGTTGCTCATGGCCTGACTCTGCTATTGGTGAAGGGTTTCGGTCTCTCTGACGCCGGTGGCGAGAAACATAATTTCGGCTTCGCTGATTTCGTCGCCGGACAGGACGCCCATCACCCTGCCCTCTTTCATCACCAGCACGCGATGACACATGCCGACGATCTCTTCCTGCTCCGACGAAATAAAGAGGCACGAAAGCCCCATGTCCGCCAGCGATTTAATAAACCGATAGATTTCCTGTTTCGCGGACACATCCACACCGCGCGTCGGCTCGTCGGCGATCAACACGATCGGCTGTGGATCGATGCTCTTTGCCAGCGACACCTTCTGCTGGTTGCCGCCGCTGAGAAACTCAAGCCGCGTGTCGAGCCCTTGCGTCTTGATGTTGAAACGTTCTACGTGCTGCTGTGCGGCTGCGCGCTGGCGCTTGCTGTTGATCAGATCGATAGCATAGTCGCAGTAAGCGCGCAACGAAACCAGCGTGATATTGTCGGCGACGTTGAACCCGGTCAGGATGCCGCTGCCCTGCCGATCTTCCGACAGATAGTTGATGCCGGCGGCCACCGCATCTTCCGGCGACGCAATTTCCAGTTTGGCGCCGTTGAGGGCAATCTCGCCCGCCGTGTGCTTACGGATGCCCATGATCGTCTCGGCCACTTCCGTGCGTCCCGCGCCCACCAGACCGGCCAGTCCCAGAATTTCGCCTTTGTTAAGCTCGAACGAAATGTTTTCCAACACGCCGGGCACGGTCAGGTTTTGGACGGTCAGTACGGGTTCTGTGCCGGCGCGCTCCTTTGGGGAAGATCTGGCTCAACTCCCGACCGACCATCCGCTCCGCCATCTGATAGATCGAGAGCTTATCGATCGGCTCCAGGCAGATCACCTCGCCGTCGCGCAACACCATCACCCGGTCGCAAATCGCCTTGACTTCTTTCAGTTTGTGCGAGATGTAGATGATGGTGACGCCCTGGCGCTTGAGCCGGTGCATCAAGCGATAGAGGATATCGATCTCGTACTGCGTCAGCACGGTGGTCGGTTCATCCATGATGAGCAGCTTGGCATCCATCGCCACTGCTTTGGAGATCTCGACCATCTGCTTTTCCGCGGCGCTGAGCCGGTCGATGCGCTCGTCCGGGCGGATGGTGACTTCCAGCTCTTCCAACAGGCTCTTGGTGCGCGTCATCATCGTCTTCTTGTCGAGCAGACCGTTGCGCTGCCGGATCTCCGAGCCAAGAAAAATGTTGTCGTAGACGGTCAGATCCTTCACCAGGTTGAATTCTTGCGGGATCAGGCTGATGCCAAGCTTCTTGGCGTCGCTTGGCGCGCGGATCGTGACCGGGCGTCCTTCAAAGCTGATTTGCCCAGAGGTCGGCGTGTAGATGCCGCCCAATATCTTCATCAGCGTGGACTTGCCGGCGCCGTTTTCGCCGATGATGCCCAGCACCTCGCCGCGCACGATCTCCAGGTCGATCCCTTTCAGCACAGGGACGCCCGAAAATTCTTTGTAGATAGCTTCAGTTTTCAGCAGTATGTCAGTCATGCCGGATCGCCCTATCAAGCGCGCTGAATCGGGTGCAAAGGGTTCTTCGCCAGTACAAATTCTATCAATGGACTATCTGCAACTGGATGTAGGATGTCGTTACGAAGATAATTCCATTTTATCGCAGGAATTACGAAACGGCCAAAAATGGTGTCGTTAGGCTTTCGCGTCTACCCGCGCAACTTACCGCTCACCTCTCGCTCCACGCGTCGGATGATGCGCTCGCGCACTTTGGCGACGTCGCTGTCGCGCAAATTGGCTTCCTGGCTCTGGTAGGTGAGATGGAAGGCCAGCGATTTGGCGCCGACCGGCAGCGGCTCGCCTCGGTACAGGTCGAACAACTCGATCGCGGTGAGCAGCACGCCGCCCGCCGCCGTGATGGCGCTTTCAACCATGCGCACTGTGACCGACTCGTCCACGATAAAGGCCATGTCCTCCACAACGGGCGGATAGGGACTGATCGGCGGCATGGGATCGTGCCGCCAGTGTGGGCGCTGCAACACCGTAAGGCGTAACTCCGCAGCGTTGATGCGCACCGCAGGCAGATCGAAGGCGGCGCGCACCTGCGGATGCACCTCACCGATCAGCCCGGCCACCTCGCCCTCGACCACGACTTCGGCGCAGCGCGGGCCAAACGCGCCGGTTTCGGGCGCGCCGCGATACTCGATGGCGTCGGCTTTGAAGCCGAGCCGCGCGAGCAGCGTTTCGACTACGCCTTTCAGATCGTAGAAATCCAACGCGCCAGTGCTGCTGTTCTCAGTGTTGCTGTTGTAGAAGCTCAGCGGCTGGCGCGGCCCGGTCAGCACCAGGCTCAGGCGGCGATCTTCATGGGGCAGCGCGCCCTCGCCGCGTTCGGGCAGATAGGCGCGCCCGATCTCGAACATCGCCAGCCGGTCGGCGTAGCGCAGGTTATATTGCAGACTCTCCAGCGCGCTGACCAGCAGCGAGCGGCGCAACACACGCCGTTCGACGGCAATCGGGTTCGCCAACTCGACATAGGGCGCGCCGTCCTCAACGCCGCCCAGCGGGGCGTAAACAAGCGCCAGCCGGGCATGATTTTCAGGCGAAGTCAGCGCATAGTTGACCGTGTCCTGCAAGCCGCTGCCGATCAGGATGTCACGCATCTTCTCTTCGGTCTCGACGATCTCGTTGCGATGCTGCGTCGGCAGCATGTCTTCCATCAGCGTGATGGGCACATCTTCGTAGCCGATCACGCGCGCTATCTCCTCGATGAGGTCGGCGGGCATGGTCACGTCAAGCCGATGCCACGGCACAACGCACTCCAGCAGCGGCTCGCCGGCTGCCCGGTGCAGGGCAAAGGTGGCGGCAGCCGGCGCGGCAGGATCAAGCTCAGTCACCTGACGCACGTCAAAGTCGAGACGGCGCAACGCAGCGGTCATCTGCTCGAGCGTCACCGTCATGCCCAAGATGCGGCGCGTATCGCTGGCCGTGGCATAGACCGTGACGCTCCGCTGCGGCGTCGGATAGGCGTCGGCGATGCCGGGCGCGATGCGCCCGCCCGCGTATTGCCGCATCAAGTCCGCCGCGCGGCGACCGGCGATGTCGTTGAGCGTGGCCGGCACGCCGCGCGCAAAGCGATAGCTGGCTGCGCTGTAAAGCTTGAGCTTCTGGCCCGTGCGCCGGTTGTTGATGCCCTCGAAGGTGGCCGATTCGAGCAGAATGGTGCGCGTCGCGTCGCTGACTTCGCTCTCCTGGCCGCCCATCACCCCGGCGATGGCGACCGAGCCGAGCGTGTCGGCAATCATCAACATGCTGTCGTCGAGCGTGCGTTCGATGTCATCGAGCGTGGTGAACTTCTCACCTGCCGCGGCGCGGCGCACGATGATCGTCGGCGTGCGGTCGCCAGCCTGTTGCGCCCGCCGCACAAGCGTGTCGTAGTCGAAGGCGTGCAGCGGCTGGCCGTACTCCAACATCACGTAGTTGGTGATGTCGACTACGTTGTTGATGGGGCGCATTCCTGCTTTGGTGAGACGATCCTGCATCCACCTGGGCGACGGGCCGACCGTCACCTCGCGGATGACGATGCCGGTGTAACGATGGCACAATTCCGGCTCATCGATGCGCACGGCCACATAGCCGGCCACGTTGTCGTCGCCTGCGGCCGGCAGCACATCCGCGGGCAGATGCAGCGCGCCGCCGGTGAGCGCGCTTATCTCGCGCGCGATGCCGATCATGTTCAGGTCGCGCGCCATGTCGGGCGTCAGGTCGAACTCGAAGACCCTGTCGCCCAGATAGTCGCGCAACGGCGTCCCAACCGGGGCGGCGTCGGGCAGGAGAATGATGCCTTCGTGTTCCTCGCTCAGCCCCAGCTCGCGTTCGGAGCAGACCATGCCCAACGACTCGACGCCGCGAATCTTGGAGGGTTTGAGTTTCTTCTTGGGGCGCGGCCGCTGGTCGCTGTAGGCGTCGATCAACAGCGCGCCGGCGCGGGCAAAGGCGACCTTGAGCACGGGCAACGGTGTGACGCCGCGATACTGGTAGAGATTTGGCGCACCGGTCACGACCCGCTGCGGCGCATCGCCGCCAAACGCGACATCGACCAGCACCAGGCGGTCCGCGTCGGGATGGGGCAGCACGGCCACCACCTCCCCCACGGTGATCGTTTCGGGATCCCACCAATCACCGACGTGGTGAATGGCATCGACCGCCAGCCCCGCCAACGTCAAGCGCTCGGCCAGCGCGTCCACCGGCAGGGTAAGATCGACATATTCCTTCAGCCAAGACAAGGGCGCCAACATGAGCGGTTACTCCTCAAAAGATTGCGTGATGCGTAATACGTGATGCGTGATGCATAAAACGTGATGCGTGACACTGATTACGCATTACGTTTTACGTATTACTCTGTTTTCCGACTAATTGTTCATAGACCAGATCGACCGCCAGCGCTCGCCATTGACCCCACCCGCGACGGTCGCCGATGAGGTTGCGCAGCTCGTTGCTCACATCGAGCAACTGGCTGGGCAGCACTGTGTGAAAGGCCGAAATCTCATTGTCGCGCACACAGACCGGCTCGGAAAAATCGGTGCGCAGATGAAAAATGTAACTGGCAAAGTGTGCGACCTCATCCCGGTAGCGAAATTCGTAGACAATGACGCCCAGGAAACGCTCGATCATTACCGGCAGATTTGTCTCTTCAGCCACCTCGCGCACCATGGCGGCTTCGATTGCTTCCTCCCAGCCGACGCCGCCGGACAGGATGCGGTAGATATGCGCAGGGTAGTGAGCTTTGGCGTGCAAGAGGATGCGATTGGCCGGATCCTGGATCACAAACACCACTTCGGCGCGGCGGTCGCTGTCGGTGCGCCACCGATAGCGGCGGATGTATTCGTCGGCCTGGAGCAGATGGCCGCGACGCATCGGCTGGCCATAATGCGCGGTAAGCTCCTCGATTTCTTCTTCCGAGATCATGGGGCGGCGGGTTTGGACGCTATTGGCGGTGGGTGGCAACGTCATCGATGGCTTCCTCCTGTCTTGCGTGGCGGATGGTGAGGAGACAACTAAATCATCAGACCTTTGGAGCTGCTAATGCGGCGCGGGCCGCGACCAACTCCAGCGCGACGTCATGGGCCAGCGCAAGTCGATCGGGCGTCGAGACGACCATCTGCAAGTCCTGCAACAGCCCGTCCGAAATGCTGTAGAGCCACCCATGCACGGAAAGCTCCTGGCCTCGCTCCCATGCACTCTGCACGATGGTGGTCTCACAGACATTGCACACCTGCTCGATCACGTTCAATTCGCAGAGGCGCTCCAGCCGCACCGCATCGTCGTCGATGCTGGACAGCAAACCGGCGTGGATGCGCATAATGTCCTGGATGTGGCGCAGCCAGTTGTCGATCAGACCGTATTTCTGATTTTGCAGCGCAGCTTTGACGCCGCCACATCCGTAATGCCCGCACACGATGATGTGCTTGACCTGCAGGACTTCCACGGCATACTGAATGACGGAAAGACAATTCAGATCCGTGTGAACCACCACGTTGGCGACGTTGCGATGCACGAAGACTTCGCCCGGTTTCAGGCCTGTGATCTGATTGGCCGGTACCCGGCTATCGGAACAACCGATCCACAGATATTGGGGCGCCTGTTGCTGGGCAAGCCGGTCAAAAAAACCAGGATCCTGAATCGCAACCTGCGCCGCCCACGCGCGATTGCTGGCAAGCAAGTGTTCAAGCATTTATGGATTGTCCTGTTCCTTCTTCTCAAGGCGCCGCCCGCGTGCAGCAACGACAGCGCCAACGACTAACGAAACTACGGTGACCAGCGTAATGACGCCGCCGAGCGTGCGCGGCGGCGTGTCCTCGTAAACCAGCAGAAGATACCCTTCCCCAGGCGGCGCCTCAACCGTCATCCGCCCCAGCGTCCCTGTTGTTTCCGGCGTGACCGGAATTTGAGCGACGCGCTGGCCGTGTTCGCCATCCAGCAGATACGCATTCCATCCTGGGTAGTAGAAGTGTTCGAAGACGATAGACTGCGGCGACGACCGCTTGTTGTAATAGTAGATCTCCTCACTAATTGTACTGTGCGCCACCGAACTGGCGCCAAATGTTTTATAGTCAAAAACAGAATAATCGAGTTTGGTGTCGACGGGCTTTACCTGCGTCCCCGCCTGGTCCTGGCTGATGTAATAATCTGCCATCGGGCTCCAGGTCGGGATCTCCTTGACCCAGGCCGTGCTGCCCGTCATCTCGTCCGAAGATTGTTGAAAACGCATCAGACCGGCCAAACTCACCGGGCCTTCGACTGGCTTGCTGATCTCGACGCGCAGATAGGGATAGCTCGCCAAAATCAGCGTCGTCGCCACGGCCAGCAGAGGCAGCGACAGGCGGTCGCGCTCGGACAGGAGCGCTCGATGGCCGATCAGCGCAGCCAGCACACTCACGCACAGCGTGGTCACGACGAGCAAGCGCCAGGGGAACTGTGCGGTCTGCAACAACCCGCCGAGGATAGGCGTCTCCCACAGCGGCGCCGCCCACGTACTCGCCACATACGCGGCGACCAACGCCCCCGCGACGAAGTAGGCAATCTCCCAGCGCAGCCTGCCTGCCATACGCCAGGTAAAGAAAATTCCCAGCACCGCAAAGGCAAGAACGGCGGCGCCGATCTGAAAGCTGATCGCATCATCGGGGCCAGGGATGCTGACGCCAAAGCCCCACGCGGGGCTGAAAAACTGGCTCCACTCGACAAAATGCCCTCGATACGCGTAGCGGCCATCGAACCACTGGTCGACGCGCACAGCCTGGCGCTCGGTGAATGC
Organism: Candidatus Caldilinea saccharophila; assembly: GCA_016710365.1. GTDB lineage: Bacteria > Chloroflexota > Anaerolineae > Caldilineales > Caldilineaceae > Caldilinea > Caldilinea saccharophila. Next base: position 40,874 of record JADJVW010000063.1, read on the forward strand.
CGGCAGCCAGAAGACCGCGCTCAGTCCCAGCCCGGCCAGCCCGCCGAGCGCCGGTGCGATGCTGCGGCGCAGCCAGCCAAAACGCACGCTTTGTCCGGCTTTCTGCGCCGCGTCACCGTTGCGGTGGACAAAGATCAGCACCAGCACATAGCCGGCCAGCAGTGGTGTAAAGAGGACGATCACCAGGTTGCTGGTCAGCATCAAGCCGGCGTAGCTGATCGCCAGCCCGACCACCCAGCGATAGGCGGGGCGCACCACCGATTGCCGCGCCGTCCACAGGCAAAGCGGCAGCCAGACAAAAGCCATGCTTTCCGCCAGGTTGGCGCGCACGTAGAGATTGAGCAGATGATAGGGGGCATAGGTGTAAGCAAGCGCCGCAATCATCGCGGCCGGTCGCCCCAGCCAGGCGCGGATGTAGACATACATGGCGCCCGCGCTGGCGACGATGCTCAACCCAAACACCGCCTCGACCGCCTGTGTAAAGCCAAACCCTGCAAAATAGTGGAACAACTCGGCTACGAAATGGCTGAAACCGCCGTAAATGTTGAAGAAGGGATAGCCGTAGCCAAAGGCGAAGTCGGGACTCCAACGCGGCCACCAGATGCCGTCCTGCACCAGCCGGTCGTACTCGAAGAGGAAATAGACGTGGTGGCGCGCATCGTTGGCGCCCCAGAAGTAACCCGGCAGCAGAAAAGGCGCTACGGCAAAGACGGTCAACGCCAGCGTCATCCAAAAGAGCGCGTCACGCCACAACGGGGGGGCGACGTTGTCCTCGATGCGGCGTTGCTCCTCTGTGATGCCTGGCGTTTCTGCACCCAAATCAATGTCGATGCCGCTCTGAGTCACAGCCAAACATGAAAATCGTTTTTCTCTGCGAGCCTCTGCGTCTCTGCGTCTCTGCGTCAAAGCTATTTCCAAGTCATGCTCGAAAAACCGCTTACTTGCCATGCAACACCAGCTTGTCATCCCGCCCGCCATCGACAGGAAGGCGGCTGCCGTCGCGCCAGTCGTAGTAGCCGAAGTAATAAGTCAAAGGCGTCTCCGGCGGGGCGGCGGACAGATCGAGCACGTAGGTGTTCGTCAGCACCTCACCGGGCTGCCAGCTTGTTGCGGGTCGTGCATCGCCCAACGGCTGTGCATCAAGCTGCGCCACGACCTGCTCAGGCGCGCCATCCTCGGCGGCCAACGCTTAGAAGAAAATGTTATAGTCAACGTCCAGCGGCTGCCGCGGCTGCCAGGTCACTTCCAGCGTCGCCGTGCGCGGCGCTGCCTGCTCGGTCAACTGCGCGCCGAGCACGATCACCTGATTGTCGCCCAGTATGGCGACGGGGCGCAGCGGCGGGCGAACCTGCGTGTAGGCAGGCGTCAGGTGGGCAAGGCTCGCCAGCACCACCAACGCCATCATCACCGCCCAATAGACTGGCGTCTCCAGCTCGGCAAAGATGAGCGGCAACGCGGCGAGCGGTGCGACCAGCAGCGGCGCCACCACCAGCAACCCCTGCCACGGATAGGTAAGCAGCCGATCGGCGCGGCTGAGTTGCCACAACGGTTCGCTCACACGCAGCGACAGCAAGACGGCGACGACCGCCGCGCCCAGACAAAACCAGAGCAGGCGGCGCAAATGCGGCGACAGTTGGTTGCGCTGCGTCGCCATACCCCAGGCGCTCAAGACGCCGCCGGCCAGCGCGGCAAAGCCGATCTGGTACGGATGCAAGCCCAAGGCCGTCGAAGTGCGACCGCCAACTTCGTTGCCTACGTCGAGCAGCGTGTTGAGATGAATGAACTGGCTTGTGAAAGACGTTGCCGGCGGTGCAGCCACTGTCCACAGCGGGATCAGGCTGGCGATCCCTGCGGCGCCGCTTGCTGCCACGATCAACGCGACCAGCCATCTGCGCTCCACGATCAGGGCATAGAGCAGCAGCATGACCGTCACGCCGCCTGCCAGCCCAGCTTGGATCCGCCACATCCAGAGGATGCTCAACGCAGCCACCGCCGCGCCGCTCAACGAACGTCGATCCCGGTAGCTCGTCAGCCCCGCCAACGCCAATGGCGTTAACGCCAATATCAAGGCATCGCTCACGCTGCCACGCCCATAGACGGTGGCCAGCACCAGCGGCAGCAACATATAGCCAAGTCCGGCCAGCCCGGCCCCCAGATCGCCAAAGCGATCCGCCAGCCAGACATAGACGGCGCTGCCGCCCAGCATAAAGCTGAGTACAAAGATGAGCTGAATCGCCGAGGTCGGCGCGGCGCCCAGACGCAGCAAAGGTTGGGCCAGGAGAAACGCGCCGCTGCCGACGCCGCGCCAGAGGTCTGGCGTCGTCGCCACCGAAGCCAGCGCCGTCGGCGTAACGCTCTGAAAAATAGGGGCGAATCCTTCCCACGCCTGCCAGTAGCCTGGATAGAGCGCGGGCGCCCAGGCAAAATGCCGAGCAACAGCACCGCCCAAACCCCACACGCCGGAACTCGTTCGTACCTCTCCATGGCGGATTATAGCACGGGTGAGCAGGAAGCTTTGAACGAATGAGGAGTAAACCGCACGTTACGCACCAGCAATCAGAAACTGAGTTTTTTGGAAAAACTCAGTTTCTTCGCTCTGTCAGCGAATTTTCTTGCTTTCGATGTTGGCGTGCAAATCGAGGTAGCGCAGCCAGCCGCGCGCGCTCAGCGGGCCAAAGTCATTGTGGGGCGCCTTGGCGTCATCGCCGATGCCGGCAGTTTGGAGCCGTGCGGCGAGCGCCACCGTTTCGGCGCGCGTCTGCCGGAAGAAGGCGCGTTGCTCGTCGAGCGTCAAATCTGTGCCAGGCCGATAGTCATTGTACTCGTCGCGCGTGGCCGGTCCGCCCAGGAAAATCTTGAGCCGGCGCTGCCCCCAGCGTTCGATGCCAGAAATGTGTCGCAACACTTTGCTGGCCTGAAGCGGGTCTTGCGCGGCGGCCGCGCGCTGGTCGACGGCGACGCCGTCCGTTTCCAGCGTGGTCTTCCATTCGCCGAGGCTTTTCGCGCGAGCGGGCCGTTCGACAAAAAGACCTGCCGCCACCTGCATAACGCTTTCCTTCAATCCCATAACGCATCCTTCTCTGAAGTTTTACTTGTCGCTGCGCGGACGGCTGTCCAACAGCACGCCGCCACCCTCGGCGCCGCTTGGCTCCTTGTCCAGCGTAGCTTGGAGCTGGTCGAGACGCCGGATGTAGATTTCCAATCGTTCCAATTCAGGCACTGTTAATCCGTAACGATTGATGGGGTGTTGGAGCAGCCGGGCGACATCAAGCGACACGATGCGCGCCAATTCGGTGGCGGAGCGGAAATCGAGCCACGGGCGCGGGGAGAAACGCTGGAATTCCTGCGCCGCCGGCGTCGGGCGCGGGCTGCGGCGCAGCGGAAGCACCGCGCGCTCCAGCCGCCAGGCAGTCTCCCATTCCAGACCGGCCGGCGCGGTGATGTCGTTGCCGAGCAGAAAATAGACGCGGTCACAGTTAGCGATGCGCTCGAAGATCTCTTCGTGGGTGGGGAGCAACGGCGGCGTGCGGCGAATCTCTATCGGCGTCTGCACGGGCAATTCGGCAATCGCCTTGCCAATGACGCCGCGTTCCGCTTCCAGATCCAGGGTGACGCCAACAAAAATGCGTAAGGTTTCAGTCATGCACTGGATTATGCCACTAGAGGAAACGAAACGACAAAGGTCGTCCCTCGGCCCGAAGTATTCTCCACCACGACGCGCCCATGATTCTGTTCGATCAACTCCTTGACAATCGAAAGGCCAAGTCCGGCGCCGCTTCCCATGCTGTTCCGTCCCCCCGTGACGCGGCTGCGGACTTTGTCGGCGCGATAGAAGCGGTCGAAGATGTAGGGCAAATCTTCGGGCGGGACGCCGGCGCCGGTGTCAGTCACGCGCACCAACAGATGGCGTCCATCGACCGCAGTCGAAAGCTTGACCTTGCCGCCGGGCGGCGTATATTTGATCGCGTTGTCGAGCAGATTCAGGATCGCCTCCTCGATTTGTTCGAGATGCACCTTGACCACGGGCAGGGAGTCCGGCGCAGTGACTGCCAATGTGACGCTCACTGCCTGCGCACGCAGTTGCAGGATCGCGCCCGCGTTGTGCAACACCGGCGCCAGATCGGCGACGGTTTCCGGCGGCGGCGCCAGGCCGCTCTCCAGATGCGACAGGTCAAGCAGCGCGTTGGCCAGCCGCGCCAGGCGATCCGCTTCGGATTCGATCTCGGCCAGATAGCGTGCAGAAAGGTCAGGCGCTTCATCGCCGAGCGAGCGGACGGCCTCGATGCGCAGCTTGATATTGGTCAACGGTGTGCGCAACTCGTGGCTGGCATTGGCGACAAAGGCGCGCTGCTGGTCAAGCATCGTGCGCACCTCGCCAACCATGAAATTGAAAGCGCGCGCCAGTGCGCCAAGTTCGTCACTGCTCTGCACCGGCACTTGATGCGCCAGGTCGCCCTGCGCCGCGGCCAAAGCAGCCTGTTCCAGCCGCAGCACCGGTCGCACCAATTGGCGGCTGATCCACACAGCGAGCAAAGTCGAAGCCAGCACCGCGACGATCCCGGCCAGCAAGATGGTCAAGACAAGCTCACTCGCTTTTGCCGCCACGACCTGCATTGGCTTGCTCAACTGGACGACGCCGAGGATTTCGCTCCCCTGTTGGATCGGCGCGGCGGCAAAGAGCGTCGGCGCGCCGGTGAGTGGATCGGCGCGCATATCCGTCACCTCAGCGCCGGCCAGTGCGGTGCGGATTTCAGGATAGTCGCGCTGCACCGCGATCTGATGAATCGCATATTGACTGTCGGCGACTGGATGTCCCTTTTTATCGAGAATCGTCACGCGCGCACCAGAATCGTTGGCGTAGACATTGGCTACCCCTTGCAGGCGGGGAAGGGCGATATCCGGCGGGAGTGGCAAAGATGTAGGCAGCGGGGGCGCGTCTCCATCTTCTTTTTCGCCTTCATCCTGATAGCGCTCATCATATCGGGATTTGTGGTTGTCATCTGAAGACGCGTGTTCGGCTTCCCATCGCTGGTATTGCTCAAACTCAGTGGCGTATCCACTCAGCGGATCTTCAAGCGCGTTGGCGGCCAGAAAAGCAGCCACTTCGAGATCGTGTTCGGCCGCGTCGAGATAGGTGTTGTAGACGGCGCGCCCCAGCCAGAAGGTGAGCAGCGCCAGGATGAGCAGAAAAGCGCCGCCGTAGGCGATCGCCATGCGCGTTTGCAAACTACGCTGCCACGGCCAGCGATCCGGTGGAGGCGGCTCTTGGGTGGGTGTGACCAATGTAACGCCCTGCCGGGCGGGTGGGCGCACTCATCGCAGCTCGTTTGCCGAAACCAGCCGGTAGCCGACGCCGCGCACGGTCAGAAGCAACTGTGGCGCGCCGGGTTCTTCTTCCAGCTTCTCGCGCAGCCAGCGCATATGCACATCCACGGTGCGCGGGTCGCCCACCCATTCCTCCCCCCACACCTGGTCGAGCAGGTCGCCGCGGCGCACAACCGCGCCATCGGCGTCGAGCAACTTTACCAGCAACAAGGCATATTCGCGCTGGGTAAGACTCACAATGTCGCCCTGGCGCGTGATCTGATGGCGGCGCCGGTCGATGGCAAGGGCGCCAAGCTGTTCAGGCTTCTCATCATCCGAGGCAGCGGCGGAGCGCGCGGTCAGGACGACGCGGCGCAAATTGGCGCGTATCCGCGCCAGCAACTCCCGGAAGCTGAAGGGCTTGACGATATAGTCGTCGGCGCCCAATTCGAGGCCGAGCACGCGATCCAACTCCTCGCCGCGCGCCGTGAGCATCAGGATTGGCACGTCGCTCTCACTGCGCAAAGTGCGGCAGACCTCCCAGCCCTGCATCCCCGGCATCATCACGTCGAGCAAAACGAGATCGGGCTGGCGCGTGCGGGCAATCGCCAGCGCTTCGGCGCCGTTGCCCGTTGCGATCACCTGAAACCCTTCGCGTTCCAACTGATGTTGGAGGACATCCACAATCATTTCGTCGTCGTCGGCAAGTAGTATCGAACACTGATCCATAGACACTCACGACCAGGGAGGCAGACATTTAGGGCCTCGCCCATCTTTTTCAGCAAGCCGGTCACACGCAAGCCATTATAGCACTGCGCCGTTCACGCTCGGAACACATCAGCGATTGTTCCTCAGACTGCAAAGCGAAGCGTTTCTCAACCTGGGAGGTCCGCCGTCCCGCTGCGACCGGCTGAGGCTGGATGACTACTGTGTACAGCCCGCATCACAGGTTGTCGAACTGCGTCGCGCGCCGGTGACTTGCGGCCGCGTTGGATAGCCAGCACGCGATAGATCGTTGCAAAGAGCAGCGTGGCGCCGGTGGCAATGTACATCGCATAGACCACGGGTTGACTGCTGTCCGTGCCCGCCAGCAAGCCGTGTATAAGCGCCAGCCCAAAGGCCAGATAGGTCAGATAATGCAGAAGCCGCCACATGCGCCGGCTGATCAAGCTGCGCAGATAGAAGCTGGCGATCAGCGCGAGGCTGAGGTAGAGCGCCAACGACCCCAACCCAGTCCAGAGCGGACGGTAAGGGGCACGGAAGGGGATCAGCAAGTCGAACAGATCAAAGCCGATATAGGCGTCGCCGAGCAGCACGGCGGCGTGCACGACGGCAAAGACCATCGCCAGCATGGGCGGGAACTCGTGCATGTCGTAGAGCATCGTGCCATCGACCGACCCCTTGACCATCTTGCTGCTGATGGTACGCCCCCACAGCGTCGCCAGCCAGGCAAGGAAGGCCAACAGCCCGCCCGCGCGCCTCCACATACCAGAAGGCTTTTGTGCCCGCGCCAGCGTCAACCCATCGTCTGCGCCTCGCTGCTCGCGACTGCCAGGCTGCTCGGCAGGTGACGGCTATGACGATACTCCACAACGCCTGCACGCCGAAGACAAGCGCCACGCCCGCACCGATACCCAGCCCAATGAAGAAGAGATCGTCCTGTTTTGACGTTGTCATTTGTGTTGTCATCGTACTTGTCCTGAACTATTCATCTGGCTGTTCAGCCTGGCGTCTCATAGGCCACGGATTTGACGGATTTGACGGAAAAAGCCGGATGATTTTCGGAGTAAATCCGTGAAAATCCGCCTCATCCGTTTCATCCGTGGTCGATTTTTTTTGCCAGGCATGTATCGTTACGAAATCGTCTCATGAACCGCCGCTGCTGACGCCGCCAGCGTTCCCGTGATTGCTGCCATCACCGCTGGAAGACGGAGGCGGTGGGGGCGGCAAGTTCGGCATCGACGGCAGCGGCGCCAGGGTGGGCAGCGCGGCCAACGCGGGCAGGTCCGGCAAAGCAAGCGCAGCAACGCCAGCGGCGGCATCGGCTGGCTGCACGCGACCCGGCGCTATCTTCAGCGTCGGCACGGGAGCAATCGTGAGCGGCGCCAGGGTGGGCAGCGCCCTGGGCGTCGTCCGTGATTGGATTGCGGCGACCGGCGCCACGGTTAGTGATGTGCTGCTGAGAGTTGTCAGCGGATCTGCCTGCGTGTCCGCCTGGGCATTGTCCAGATGGGCCACCAGGTTCCAGCCGCCGAGCAGCGCAGCCGCGGCCACCATCGATACTGCGGTTTTGGCTGAAGCGCCAAAACGTGATGGCTTGCGTTTAGTTGGTCGTGTCGTTGTGGTCTTCATAGGTTCATTTCCAGTTATTGAGCCACGTTCATCCACTCAATCTGCGTGATCAGCGTGCTATTTCCATCTTCCTAAGTCGCACCTTTTTAACTTGACGCGCCGGCGGCTTCAACGGCATCGAGCCGTGTCGCCAGCCCAGGCGTCGTCAAAACGCGGCCGTCGGCTGTATAGACCAAGCCCTCGATGCCGGCCATCTGCGCCAGATAGTCGAGGCCCGCTTCCGCGCCCAGCAGCAGCGCGGCCTTGGCAAAAACTTCCGCCAGCACAGTGCGTTGGGCAATGACAGTGACCGAAAGCGCATCGGTGTCGGCGGGACGTCCGCTGCGCGGGTCGATCAGGTGATGCTGCGTGCGTGCACCCTGGCGCCAACGACGTTTCATGGTGGTCGAAGTCGCCAGTCCGGCATGGTCGAGCAAGAGCCGGGCGATCCAGAGCGTGCGATCTAGCGGGTGCTCGATGGTCACGGCCCAGCCGCGCGGGTCGCCCGGTTGTCCGTGTGCGTAGAGATCGCCGCCCGCGTTGACCAGAAAAGCACCTTCGCGCAGCAACAACTCCGCCGCCCGATCAACCGTCCAGCCCTTGCCAATGCCGCCGAGGTCGAGACGCACGCCGGCTGGTTTGGCGGCAACGCCCGTCGCGCGGTCGAGGCGGATATCGGCGTAACCGGCCATGCGTCGCCGCGTCACCTGCGGCGCATCTACGGCGCTTTCAGGCACGCGCCATTGAAAGTCATCGCGCGCCACGATACATTCAAACGAGCGGTCGTAACCGGCGTGCTCCAGCTCAGCCAGGAGGGTAGGATCGTATAATCCGTCAGTCTTCCTGGCCGCCCACAACGCTGTCTCCACGACGGCAAAGAATTCGGGCGACAACGCGCAGGGAGCGTCATCCACCCTGTTGAAGCGTGAAAGCTCACTGTCCGGTAGAAAGCGGCTCATCCTCTGTTCGGCCTGGTGGAAGAGCCGCTCGACGGCGGCGGTTTGATCGTCGCCGTCGCCGTAATGCGCCACTTCGACGGATGTATTCATGGCTCGAAAGTCATGCCGCCGCCACTGCCAGCGGTTGAGCGGCGCCGTGGTGGCAGCGTGAGACATTCGTGCGATCCCTGGAATCATGACGGTTGACGCCGGGTTAGTCATCGTCACCGTGCTCTTCATGATCGCCGTGCTCGTCATGGTCACCGCTCTCCTCTTCACGATCTTCGTGCTCGGCATCGCCCTTGTTGCTGGCGAACTGGCCGGCGTTGTCGGAGGCTACGGCGGTCTGCGCCTGTTGACGGGCGGTCAGGTCGCGGTAGGCGCGCTGAAGCTGCTCGGTCGCCGCACTGAGTTGTGCGGCCAGTTGCGCATCCGTAGCCTGAAGCGCCGCCAGTTCCTGCTGAAAGGCCAGGGCGTCCTGTTCGATGGTCTGTTGGAGCGCCGTGACCTGTTGCTGCTGCGCTTCGAGCGCCGCGGCCTTTTCTTGCGCCGCGGCGCCGGCGGCTTCCACTTCAGTTTGCATTTGCGCTATTCGCGCCTGCGCCTGTGCGTCCAGTTCGGCGAGCGTCTGTTTGCTTTGTCCCACCTGGGCGGCCAGCGCCGCTTCGCGTGCGGCCAACGCCGTTTGCATGGCGGCGAGATCGGCGGCAGTCTCGGCGTTTTGGCTGCTCATCCCGGCGCTTTCGACCCCAGCGGGCTGATTCTCCACAGGCGCGGGTTGATTGGCGGCGCTGGCGACAAAATTACCGAAAGTCACAACGCCGGCTGTGATCAGGGCGGCGAAAAAGCCGGCCAGGATCAGCGATTGCGTACGATTCATGAGGATGCTCCTTCGCTTAGCGGCCAAGCAGTGTGTTGGCTTCGGCCAGGCGCGCCTGGACTTCGGCGATCTGGGCGTCGATCGTCGCGGCGCGTTCGGCGTACTGGGCGCGGGCGGCGTCGAGCTGGCGTTGATATTCGGTCTGCCGTTGGGTGCGCACGCTCTGGAGTTGGACAGCCTGCTGCTGGAGCGCCTGTTCCTGATTCGCCAGCAAGTGCACCTGCGCCTGGCTTTGCGTCAACCGCTGGTTCATTTCGTCTAGTTGTTGCTGATAGGTCGTCTGATGTTCGGCAAATGCCTGCTCAAGCTGCGTCAGTTGCTCCTGGTAAGTTGCCTCGCGCTGGGCAGATGCTCTCTGCAAAGCGGCAGCTTGCGGCGGCGTTTCCTGCGCTGCGGCCGGTCGCACGGCCCACCCACCGCTCAACAGCGCGCTCGCCAGGAATAAGGCTGACGCGATCTGCAAAGGCGCCTTCCACGTGTTTATCACCATCTTGATCTCCTTGGTTCTCTCGGTGACCGCAACTCTCTTCAGAATCTGTGTCATCTGTGGAAAGTTCTTCGGCTCAACCGGAATTCATGTGGTCGGGCTTTACGTGCCGGGGACGGGCTTGCGGCATTTCAGTCGAGCAGACAACGTTCAGCCCGTCCCCGGCACGTAACCACACGAGATCCGGTTGACCCAGTTCTTCACAGCGAAACCAATGCCAAAATGAGAATTACCTCTGTGCTGACTGTGGTCAGTGTGAATCCGGTTAGTGTGAATTCTATACAGAAAGAGTGTAGCCGCCGGCGACCGCTCGCGGGTTATAGGGGCTTGATGAGGATGTTAAGGGTGGGTTAAGCGGCGTCCTGCCTGACGCTGGGAACGTCCTGCTTTCTCAGGTGACAGTCACTTCTCCAGTGACTGTCACCTCTGGGCAGCGCCACAAAGTGCAAAGATCGCGAGATAGACTATGTCCGATAGTCGCCGTTGATGCGGACGTACTCGTAGCTCAGATCCGACGTCCACACCGTGGCTGCGCCTTCACCGAGCGCCAGTTCGACGCGCACATCGATCTCCGGTTGCGCAAAGATCTCCGTAGCTGCCATCTCACTGTAGGGGAGGGGAACGCCGCCTGCCACCAACTGCAACTCGCCGCGGCGTGTGGCCGCGTCCGGCCCGCCGTCGATAAAGAGGTCGCAGCGTTCCGGTTCGACCTGAATGCCGGCGCGCCCGACCGCGGCCAGGATGCGCCCCCAGTTGGCGTCGCCGCCAAAGCAGGCGGTCTTGACAAGTGGGCTGGTGGCGACGGTGTTGGCGGCCTGATGCGCCTCGGCGTCGCTCACCGCGCCGCGCACGTGCACAGTGACAAAGCGCGTCACGCCTTCACCGTCGCGCACGACCGCCTGCGCCAGCTCCGTGCAAAGCTCGGTCAGGGCAGCGACAAACGCAATATAGTCCGCGCTGCTTGCCTCCACGATCTCTTCATTGTCGGCAAGGGCGTTGGCAAGGACGATCACCGTGTCGTTGGTGCTGGTGTCGCCATCCACACTGATGCGGTTGAAGCTGAGTTCGTTGGCCTCAGCCAGCGCCTGCTGGAGCAGCGGCTGCGTGATGAAAGCGTCGGTGGCGATGACAGAAAGCATCGTCGCCATGTTGGGGTGGATCATGCCGGCGCCTTTGGCGATGCCGGTGATGACGCCCCTGGCATCGCCCAGCGTCACCGTGCGCGTCGCGAGTTTGGGGCGCGTGTCGGTCGTCAGGATAGCGTTCGCCGCGGCTGTCCACCCTTCAGGCGTCAGCGTTTCCACCACTTTGGGAATGGCGGCCAACAGCTTCTCCATCGGCAGTTGCACGCCGATGACGCCCGTACTCATCACCAGCACCGAGTGCTCGTGCGCGCCCAGGTGCAACGACGCCTGCTCGGAGGATTGGCGCGCGTTGGCGGTTCCCTCGGCGCCGGTGCAGGCATTGGCGCAGCCGGCATTGATCAGCACGGCGTAGATGCTGTCCGGGTTGAACGCCAGCAATTGGCGGTCGAAGATTACGGGCGCAGCCGGGAAGAGATTGCGCGTAAAAACCGCCGCGGCCCGACACGGCACGCGGCTTGCCACCAATGCCAAGTCCGGCGCGCCCGACTTCTTGATCCCCGCGGCCACCGCGCTGGCGTCGAAACCTTTCACAATAAAGCTCATGGATGCCTCCTTGTGGGGAGATTGAGAGATTGGAGATTGCGTTAGGGGGCGCCCCATTCTTATCGCCCAATCTCCAATCTCTAATCTCCAATCTCCTTCTTAGTCTCGCTTAAAATCTTCGTAATCGACCTCGTCATACTCGGAGACGCCGCGCCCTTGTACGCGCAGCATCGCCTCCACCTTCATCGGTAGACCGAAGAGCTTGATAAAGCCCTCCGCATCGGCCTGGTTGTAAACATCGTCCTGGTCAAAGGTGACATAGTCTTCGCGGTAGAGGCTGTAAGGGCTTTTACGGCCAGCCAAAATCACGTTGCCCTTGTAGAGCTTGAAGCGCACTGTGCCGGTGATGTTCTTCTCCGTGAAATTGACAAATTGCGTCAGCGCTTCGCGCAGCGGCGTGAACCACTGCCCGTTGTAGACCAGTTCGGCAAACTTGAGGCCGACCGTCTGCTTGTAGTGCAGCGTCCCCTTGTCGAGGCAGAGTTGCTCCAGCGCGGCGTGTCCTTTGTAGAGCAGCGTGCCGCCGGGCGTCTCGTAAACGCCGCGGCTCTTCATCCCCACCAGGCGATTCTCCACGATGTCGACGCGGCCGATGCCGTGCGCGCGCCGATCTCGTTGAGCGCCTGCACGACGCCGACCGGGCCGTGCGCCACGCCGTTGACGCGCTCTGGGATGCCTTTGCGGAAGTAAATCTCGACGTACTCCGGTTCATCCGGCGCGTCGAGCGGATCAGTTGTCCACTCGAACATATCCTTGGGCGGCTCATTCCACGGGTCTTCGAGCGGGCCGCCCTCATTGCTGAGGTGCCACAGGTTTTTGTCCTGGCTGTAGATGCGCTCCATCGTCGCCTTGACGGGTACATTGTGCTCGGCGGCATAGTCGAGCGCATCGCGGCGGCCGCGGATGCTCCACTCACGCCACGGCGCAATGATGCGCAGCCGCGGGTTGAGCGCCATCACCGTCAGCTCAAAGCGCACCTGGTCGTTGCCCTTGCCGGTGGCGCCGTGTGCGACGGCGTCCGCGCCTTCCATCTCGGCGATCTCGACCATCTTCTTGGCGATCAGCGGGCGGGCGAAGGAAGTGCCGAGCAGATATTCGCGCTCGTAGATGGCGCCGGCCTGCATCGTGGGAAAGACATAGTCGCTGAGAAATTCGAGGCGCAGATCCTCAATGTAGACTTTGCTGGCGCCGGAAGCCAGCGCCTTCTCCTCCAGGCCGACCAACTCGTCGGCCTGACCGAGGTTGGCGCAGAACGCGATCACTTCGCAGTGATACGTGTTTTTGAGCCACGGCACGATGATGCTGGTATCCAACCCGCCGGAATAGGCGAGCACGCACTTCTTGACGACTGGTTTGGCGCTTTTGGCGGACATGTGGCAGACCCTTTCGCTGAATAAAGAAAAAGATTCCAAACAAAAAACGCCACCCGGCTTTCCCGGTGTGGCGTACGGATGCGGTGACACATTCTGCGCTCAGGCTGCACTGCCGGCGCCGCAGACCCACAGCGGCGTCATCTCGCAGATCTTTGTCCGCACCCGGCGGACTTCCTCCTGTTGTGCAGTGACTGAAGCATAGCGCCTAGTATACCGGATGGCAGCGCGAGCACAAAACAGCGAATCGCATAAATTTTCAACCGCAGACCGCGCGCCCAAGGCGAGTGCTCAATGTCCACGCGGCTTGCCAACCATGCCAGCAAGGATATGGCACAAGGCTAGACCATTTTCTATATCTGGTTTGAATTTCCGCCTGTCTATTGACAATTTGTATACCAAACTGCTATTGTAATGGCAATCATCGTACACACCAGATTCACCGTAGCGTTATGTTGACACGCGACCAGATTGCCGACCAATTACGCAAGCGCATCGAGCGCGGCGATCTCAAGCCGGACAGCGCACTGCCGCCAGAGCGTCTGCTCGCCGAGGACTTGGGCGTCAGCCGTATGACGGTGCGCGTGGCGATCGACCAGTTGGCCGAGGAAGGGTTACTGGTGCGTCGCCCCAATCGCCGCACGCTGGTGGCCGGCGACAAAATCAGCCGCAGCGCCAGCTTTATGTCCTTCAGCGAAGAGATGCGCGCGCGCGGCTGGAGGCCTCATTCGGTCATGCGCCAGAGCACAGCGACCGTGGCGGACGTTCCAGTTGCCGCGCAGTTGAATCTCGAGATCGGCGCCAAGGTGATCTATCTGGAACGCCTGCGCTTTGCCGACGGCGAGCCGCTGGCGCTCGAACGCGTTCACCTGCCCTACGCACGCTTTGCACCGCTGCTGAGCCTCGACCTCACCAACCAGTCGCTCTACACGGTGATGGAGGAAGCGTTGGGCGTGCGCCCTGTGCTGGCCGAGGAGAGCGTCGAGGCTGTGCTGCTTTCGACCCAAGAAGCCGAAATCTTCGGAACCACCGCGGGTTCGCCGGCGCTGCTGACCCGGCGCATCACGCGCGACGAGGAAGGCTACGTGATTGAAGCCGCGACCAGCCTTTACCGCGGCGATCGCTACCGTATGGCGCTGGTGCGCCGCCGCTAAGGGACAATGCTGTATGGATACAAACCGCATAGATACAGAGCGCCGCCGCCGTCTCGAAGCCTTGATCAACCAGGTGCGCGGGCGCCTGATCGTTTCCTGCCAGGCGCTGCCGCATGAGCCGCTCTTCGGCGCCGAAATCATGGCGCGGCTGGCGGTGGCTGCGCAGCAGGGCGGGGCAGCCGCCATCCGCGCCAACACGCCCGCAGATATTCGCGCCATTCGTGCGGCCGTCGACCTGCCGATCGTGGGGTTGTACAAGATCGACGTGCCCGGTTACGCCGTCTACATCACGCCGACCGTGGTCGCGGCGTGCGAAGTGGCCGCGGCCGGCGCCGATATGATTGCCGTCGATGCGACGGCGCGCTCGCGCCCCGAATTTGATCACCTCGCCGACTTCATCGCGGCGGTGCAGGCGGCGACCGGGCTGCCCGTGCTGGCCGACATCTCGACCTATGCCGAGGGCATGGCGGCCGAGGCGGCCGGCGCCGACTGCATCTCGACCACGATGTCAGGCTACACGCCCGACAGTGTGGCGCTGGAAGGGCCTGACATTGACCTGGTGGCGGCGTTGGCGCGTGCGCTGAAGACGCCGCTGCTCGCCGAGGGGCGCTATTACACACCCGACCAGGTCCTCGCAGCTTTACGCGCCGGCGCCACCAGCGTGGTCGTCGGCGGCGCCATCACCCGCCCGCAGGAGATCACAAAGAGATTTGTGCGCGCGGTGGAGAAGTCGGAAAATGAGAGATTAAGAGATTAAGAGATTGGAGATTGGCGAGTGCAAGCATCGCGCTCTTTCCAGACCAAATCTCTCAATCTCCTCATCTCCAATCTCATCACAAAGGAGACCCTGCTTGTCCAACCCTATCGTCGGCATCATCCCGCTCGATGATCGCTCGGTCAATTATGAATGTTTGCAGATGTTAGGCGAGGCGGCCGGTTTCGACGTGCTGCTGCCGCCCAAAGCCTGGTTGGGCACGCCCTGGCGCGCCGGCGACACGGCGCGCTTGCACGCCTGGTTGGTCGACTATGCGCCGCGTGCGGAGGCATTGATCGTCGCCGTCGATACGCTGGGCTACGGCGGGCTGGTCAATTCACGACGCTCCACCGCCAGCACGGAAGCTGTTTTGCAGCGCCTGGAATGCCTGCTCCAGATCAAACAGACGCACCCCCACACGACGCTGTTGGCCTTCAACGTGCTGATGCGCATCACGCGCGGCAACGACGCCGAAGAAGAGAAAGCGTACTGGGCCGACTACGGCGCGCGTATCTTCCGTCTCTCCTACCTGGAAGACCGAGCCGCGATGGCGGTGGGCGCGCCCGCCGAAGCGGACGAGATCGCCACGCTGCGCCGCGACATTCCGCCTGAATTGGTGGCGGATTTTCTAGCCGGTCGCGCTCGCAACCACGCCGTCAACCGCACAATGGTCGACTGGGCGGCGAGCGGTGTTTTTGACTACCTGATCATCCCGCAGGATGACACGGTCGAGTACGGCTGGAACATTGCCGAGTCGCGCCGCCTGCGCCGCTACGTGAGCGAAATCGGCGCCACCGCGCGCGTCTCGATCTATCCGGGCACGGACGAAACTACGATGTTGTTGCTGGCGCGCTATGCTGCACAGCGCGCCAGCTTTGCGCCGCGCGTACGGTTGCGCTACAGCGGCGCCGACCACATCGTCACCGCTTACGAAGATCGCCCCATGACCGAGATGGTCAAGGCGCATCTGGGGCCGTTGGGCGGTGTGGTCTGTGACGATCCCGCTGCGGCTGACATCACGCTGTTCGTGAATGCACCCGCCGAAGTGCAGGGCAACGGCCCGGAGCAATGGCCGCTGGCGCTGACGGAGGTGCAGATCGCCGGCTTGCCCGCGCGGTCGCAGGTGGCTTTGGCGACTTATCGCCAACACAGCAACGGCGCCGCCACCCTGCGCGAGATGTTTACCGTGCGCCGAGATCTGCCTGAATTTGTACGCGCCCTGAGCAGCGACCTCGATACAGGGCGGACGTGTGCGGTCGTTGATGTGGCGTTTGTCAATGCCGGCGATCTGGCGCTGGGCTAACTGCTGGCGCGCCTGCCCGCGTTGCGCCAACTGGCGGCGTATGGCGGCTGGAACACTGCCGGCAACACGCTGGGCTGCGTGCTCTCTCACGCCGTGATCCGCCATCTGCAGCGCCAGCAAGGCGCGTCGCCACAGGCAGTAGCGCCCATGTACGTTTTCTTTTCTTGCGCCTGGTCGAGGACTATCTGTTCATGGCGCGGCTGCGCACGCAGATCGCCGTGGAGGAGTTGCCGGCGCTTGGGCTGCCGATAACCCTGGGCAACGTGGGCGAACATGCCGAATCCGTGCGGGCAATGGTCGAACACAAGCTGGGTGAGGCGGCCATTCTGTTGTCAAATGAGCGCTTTGCCGGACAGTGCATAACCGCCGGCGCCACCGAAATCGTGATGGAAACACTGACGTTGACGGATGTGGAGCTGCCCTGGGGCCGTTTGTTCGATCTGACGATGAATGTCGATGCGCGCTATGCAGTTGGCTGAACCGATCCTGGTCTTTGACATCGGCGGCACCAAGGTGGCGGCGGGCGTGCTGGAACCTGGCTTCACCATCAGCCAGCGGCGCGAGATCGCAACTGGGGCAGCGGATGGCCCGGAGCGGGTGGCAACGCGGATTGTAGCGCTTGGCCGCGCTGTGCTCGCTGCCTACGCTGCCGCAAAACAGGGTGAGCCGCAGCCGCAGCGCGTCGGCGTCGCCAGCGCCGGGCAGATCGACCGGCAGACAGGCGTGGTGAACTATGCCACCTTTCACCTGCCAGGCTGGATCGGCTTCCCGCTGGGTGAGCGGCTGGCAGCGGGGCTGGAGTTGCCGGTGCACATTGACAATGACGTCAACTGCCATACACTGGCCGAGGCGGTGCAGGGTGCAGGACGGCCTTACCATCACTTTCTGCTGGCGGCGGTAGGGACGGGTGTGGGCGGCGGCATCGTGATCGGCGGCAAGCTTTATCGCGGACGGCGGGGCGGCGCCGGCGAGATCGGGCAAGTAATGTTGGAGCCGGTGAACGGCCGCCTTTGCAGTGACAGGCTGACCGGCTGCCTGGAAGTCTACACCGCTACCAGCGTGATGGTGCAGCGCAGCAGCTACGCGTCCGTGCAGGCGCTGGCGGCTGACTATACGGCCGGCGTCGCGGTGGCAGCCGTCGATGAGGCGGCGGGGTGGTTGGGACGCGGGCTGGCGAGCATCGCCCACGTGCTGGCGCCGGACGCGCTGCTGATCGGTGGCAGCGCGGTGCTGCTGGGCGAGCGCTACCTGGCGGCGGTGCGGGCAAGCTATCGCCAGCAGACGCTGCCCTCGCACCGTGAAATTCCTTTGTTGTTCACCCAACTTGGCGCCGACAGCGGGTTGATCGGCGCCGGGCTGGTGGCAAGCGAAGACTGAATCCCTGACCGGTCTGAACTGTTGTGGTGGAACGTTTGTTATTCGGTTGTGCCGTATGGTTCATGGATTTTCAAAGGAGACCATTGCTATGTCAGATCAACCAACACGTCAATTGAGTCGCCGCAGCTTTCTGCAGATGGTGAGCGCAGGAGGAGCGGTCATGGCGCTGGCGGCCTGCACCGTACCGGTCGCACCAGCGGGCGCACCCGCGGGGCAGGCCGGCGCAGGGTCGGCCGCGGCGAGCGAGCAAGCTTTTCTGAACTACTGGACCGGCTGGAGCGGCTTCGAGTTCGACGAACTACAGAAGATGGTGGACAAGTTCAACGAGGCGAACACGGACAAGGTCTTTGTCAACATGACCACGGTCTTCGGCCAGTATGAAAAGGTGCTGACCGCGATTGCAGGCGGCAACCCGCCGGATGTCGTCTCCGCGGTGTGGCTGCACGAGCTGGTGTCGATGGCCTCGCGCGGCGGCTTGCAGCCGATTACGCAGTATGCGCAGACAGCCGGCATTGATGGGTCGGAGTACTTCCCGCAGTTCTGGGACGCCTGGCAGTACAACGGCGACCTGTGGGGCATGATGATCACCTCCAACTCCAATGTCATCGCCTACCAGCCGGCGCTCTTTGAAGAAGTGGGCGCTACCGCACCGCAGTCCATTGCCGAGCTGGACGCCGTGGCGATGAAGCTGGAAAAGATGGACGCCAACGGCAACATTGAGCGCGTGGGGCTGATTCCTTCCGGGCTGACCTGGTGGGGACGCGTCTTTGGCGGCAGCTTCTACGATGCAGACGCGCAGAAGATCACGGCGAACGATCCCAACGTCGTCGCTGCGCTCGACTGGGAGAATACCTACCGCCAGCGTCTGTCGCCGGAGAAGGTCGCGGCCTTCCAAAGCGGCTTTGGCGACTTCATGAGCACGCAGAACTCCTTCTTTGTCAGCAAGGAAGGGATGACGCAGGTTGGCGAGTGGTTCATCCAGTTCCAGAAGAAGTTCGCGCCCGACCTGGTGATGGAGTTCATGCCCGCGCCCTACCCGGAAGGCGGCAACGACAACACCACTACCTTTGACGGCAGCGTCTTCACCATTCCGACCGGCGCCAAAACGCCCGATGCCTCGTGGGAGTTCGTCCGCTGGCTGAGTGAGCCGCAGAACATGGGGGACTTCTGCTTCAATATCCAGAATGTGCCGCCCAAGCTGGCGCCGGCGTCGGAAGATCGCTTCGTAAGCGACCCGCGCTTCCAACTGGCAGTGGATCTGCTCAGCGGGCCACATGCGTTCGGGCCGGACAAGATGCCGGTGAACAGCCTGCTCTATTCGCGGCTAGCGGAGGCGGAAAGCGCGGTCTTCAACGGCCAGATGAGCGCACAGGAAGCGCTGGATCAGGTGACGACCGAGGTGCAGGCCGAACTCGACAAGGTTCTGCAGCGCGGCAGTTGACGCCGTTATTGTCGATTTGGAAAAGATCGCCGGGCGGTTTGTGCGACCGCCCGGCGATCGCCATCCGGCAAGACATGCGCCGTTCAGCAGGAGGCAAGCAACATGGCAGCAGCAACCAGCCCGCGCCCGGCGCGGTGGAACGCTCGTAAGACGCGTTCACTTTTGACCGGTCTGGCCTTTATCTCGCCGGCGATTGTCGGTTTCATCGTCTTTGCGGCATGGCCGATCGTACAGTCGCTCCTTTACAGCTTTACCGACTACAACATCCTGCAGCCGTCCTACTTCGTCGGCCTGCAGAATTACCAGGATCTGCTCAACGACCGCGTCTACGGCATCGCGCTGCGCAACACCTTCTACATGGTCTTTATCGGCCTGCCCATCCATCTGATCTTCAACTTTCTGATGGCGCTGCTGCTGGCGACAGAGATCCGCGGATTGTCGCTCTACCGCACGATCTTCTACCTGCCCTCGATCACGCCGGTCGTCGCGTCGACGATCGTCTGGCTGTGGCTTTTCAACGGCCAGTACGGCATCCTCAACGTGATCCTGGGCTGGTTTGGCGTCCCCCATATCGGCTGGCTGACCGACCCGAACTTCACCAAGCCGTCGCTGATCTTTATGGGCATGTGGTTCGGCGGCAACACGATCCTGATCTATCTAGCGGGGCTGCGCGACGTGCCGGTTTCGCTGCTGGAGGCGGCGGAGCTAGACGGCGCCAGCGCGCTGCGCAAAACCTGGCACGTGACGCTGCCCATGATCAGCCCTGTCATTTTCTACACGCTGATCATCAACGTGATCGGCTACTTTCAATACTTCACCGAGGCGTGGGTGCTGACCGCCACGCGCGACGGCTCGGCAGGCGGCCCGCTCAACTCGATGCTCTTCTATGCGATGTACCTCTACCAGTCTGCCTTCCAGTTGTTCAAAATGGGCTACGCCAGCGCGCAGGCATGGATCCTTTTTGCCATCGTGCTGATTGCGACGGGCATCCTGTTCCGTTTCTCCGGCTGGGTCTACTATCGTGCTGAGGAGTAAGCCATGACCGCAAGCAACTCTCTCCCTTCAACGCCGCCGATCACTCATCCTGCCAAGCTGAGCAGCCGGCGCAGCCAGGAGCGCATCAACAAGGGCGTGGCCTATGTGATCTGCACGATCGTGGCGCTGGCCTATGTCTTTCCGCTCTACTGGATGGTGTCGACGGCGCTGAAGACGGACAGCGAGATCTTCCTGGTGCCGCCGAGCCTCTTTCCGGCCGCACCGCAATGGCAGAACTTCCTGGCCTCCACTCAGTACATCCCCTTCTGGCAGTATATGCTCAACACGCTGATCATCTGCGCGCTGACGATTGTGGGCACGGTGGTTTCGTGCTCGCTGATCGCCTACGGCTTTGCGCGCGTGCGCTGGCCGGGCCGCAACGCCGTCTTCATCGTCTACCTCAGCACGATCATGCTGCCGGCGCAGGTGACGATGATCCCGCTCTACATCGTCTTTCGGCAGGTGGGCTGGATCGGCACGATCTGGCCGCTGGTCGTGCCCGCCTTCTTTGGCAACGCGCTCTATGTTTTTCTGCTGCGTCAGTTCTTTATGACCATCCCGAACGAACTGACCGACGCCGCGCGCATCGACGGCGCCAACGAACTCGGCATCTTCTGGCGCATCATGCTGCCGCTGCTCAAGCCCGCGCTGGCGACGGTCGCGCTCTTTACCTTTGTCGGCACCTACCGCGATTTTCTAGGCCCGCTGATCTACCTGACCGACCAGGATCAGTGGACGATATCGCTCGGCTTGAAGATGTTTCAGAACATGTACGGCGCCCAGTGGCAGTTGATGATGGCCGCAGCGGCGTTGACGATGATTCCGACAGTCATTCTCTTCTTTTTAACGCAGCGCACCTTTATCGAAGGGATCGCGCTGACCGGCATCAAAGCCTAAAGAAAGGGTTGTCATGACAAAATTGCGTGTGGCCGTCATTGGCGCCGGCGGGATTGGCGGGACGCATCTGCGCGCCTATGCCGCCTGGCCCGAACAGTGTGAAGTGGTCGGGGTGGCCGACATCGATCTCGAGCTGGCGCAGGCCAAGGCCGACCTTTACGCCATCCCGGCCTTTGCCGACTATCGGACGATGCTGGACGAATGTCAGTCCGATGCGGTCAGCATCTGTACGCCGCCGCGCCTCCACCTACCGATCGCGCAGGAGGTGGCGCGCCGCGGGATCGCCTGTTTGTGCGAGAAGCCGCCGGCGCGCACGGTGGCGGAAACCGAGGCGATCGTCGCCGCCTTTGAAGCTGCGGGCGTCGTGCTGCAATTCGCCTTCTGCCACCGCTTTCATGAGCCGGTGCGCCAGGTGCAGGAATTGATCGCTGCCGGCAAACTGGGGAAGCCCATCCAGATCTACAACCGTTTTGGCTTTCGTTTTGATCGAGCCGCATCCTCGTGGTTCACCGATGCAGAGATCGCGGGCGGCGGCGTGTTGATCGACACGCTGGTGCACAGCATTGATATTTTCCGCGCGCTGGCCGGTGAGATCGTGCGCGTCGACGGCGCGGTTTCGACGACGCTGCCCGTGCAGGTGGAAGACAGCGCCTCACTTCAGGTGGTCAGCACCAGTGGCGTGATCGGTTCGTTGAATTGTAGCTGGGTGACGCCGGTTTCCGAAGCGGAGATCCGCGTCTGGGGCACGGGCGGAGAGGCCATCATTGACTATGCGGCGGACACAGGCGCGCGCTATCGTCTCGCTGGCGACAACGACTGGACAGTGCTGCCTTGCGAGCTCCCGGATCGCTTCGTCTTGCAGGCCGAGCACTTTCTGCATTGCGTACATGGCAACCAACGTCCACGTGTGAGCGGCGCCGATGGGATCGCCGTCATGCGTGTGATCGAGGCAGCCTATCGTTCTGTTCAGACAAACTAGACTCTTGTCAAACCGTAGTCCCAAGAAAGGATCAAGGTGGCAAATGAAACTCAGTATCAGTATGTGGAGCGTCGTGTCCGCGGTGCGGCAGGGGCGCATCGATCTGCCAGGCTTCATCGAGTTTGCCGCGCGCCAGCAAGAAAATGGCGCGCGGCGTGGAGTTGCTGGATTACTTCTGGCGCGACCGCGCCGCCGAAATGGACAAGGCCATGCGCCAGATCGCCGATGCCGGTCTGGAACTGGCAGTCTATTCGATCGGCAACGACTTCTTCCAGCCAGAGCGCGAGGCCTGGGAAAAACAACTCGCCGACCTCAAAACCGGCGTCGACGTAGCCAATCTTCTCAATGTGCGCACCATGCGCGTCTTCAGCGGCAATGCCAAGCCAGACTACGCGTTTGAGGACGGTTTCGCCTGGATCGTCGACGGATTGGCGGCCGGCGCGCATTACGCCGAAAGCCACGGCGTGACGTTGGCGCTTGAAAACCACGGGCTGATGGCCGGCCGCAGTGACCAGGTGCGCCGCGTGATCGAGGCAGTCGGATCGCCTGCGCTGCGCGCCAACATCGACACGGGCAACTTCCTCCTCGTCAACCAGAACCCGACCGAAGCCGCGCAAGATCTGGCGGACCTGGCGGCGTTGGTGCACCTGAAGGACTTTCGCCGCGCGCGCGCCGATGAGACCGAGCACATCTATAAGGCATTGGATGGGACGGCGTTCACCGGCGCGGTGGTGGGACAGGGTGAGGTCGAGCTGGCAGCCATCGTCAAGATCCTGGATGACGCGGGCTACGATGGTTGGCTGTCGCTGGAGTACGAAGGCGGCGACGACCCGCTGACGATCGGTGTGCCGCAGAGCTTGCAGGCTGCACAGAAGTTGCTGCAGTAAGTCGACCATCCCGCAACCTTTGCAGGAAAGTCTGGGCGAAAGGTGACAGTCACTTCCAAAAGTGACTGTCACCTCTGAAAGCAGAAAAAGCGTGCAGGTGGGTCTATTGGCTGCTCACCAAAGTTGACGGCTTTGCGATGACGATGATGCGGTGCGTGTTGTCGTTGCGCGGCCAACAGGAGACCAGCGTCAGACGGTCGTCGGCAGTTTCGTTGATATAGCGGACGTTCGTTTGACGCTGCTTTTCGAAGCAAACTTTTTCGGGCACGATCAACACCTCATCGACGGTGTAGCGATACTCTGTCCCGCCGGCGAAAAGTTCGATCTCGTCCCCGCGTTTCAACTGATCGAGTTCGCGAAAGACGGCGCCTTTGATATTGTTGTGGCCGCTCAGCACAATGTTGCCCGTTTCGCCAGGCAGTGAACTGTTTTTATGCCACCCAGCCGCATAATCAGCCACATTCCATTCGCTGAAGATCTCCCCGCCGCATCTTGCTTGGCGCTCCACCCTAATTCAACGACAGACATATCCGCCTTGATCGTCGGGATCACAAGGCGGCTGGGCAGGACAGGCTTGGCGTCAACCTGGTGAAAAACTGGCGCCTTCCACGGCGCGGCCGGACGATCGACAGCGGCCATATCGGTCCTGTCGACATAGCGGCCAGGCGCTTGCTCCCCCACGACCGACTCTTCGGCGGACGCGCTGCGCCCGCAGCCCGCTGTCATCCATACACTTGCCGCCAGCACGAGCAAAACTAACGCTTGGCGCAAAGCCCTATCATTCATTCGCAACATTCTATTTGCACCCGTCGAAAATTTGTCATCTATCCTTTTGCTTTATACCAGGAAAGTCGAACTGTGCACAATCCAGACGCTGCGTATCGATGTGAGAATTGCGCGGCAAGCTTCGTCTCTCACCACTATTGGCTTCCATCACCGGCCCATTTTCATCACTTGTGTTCGCCTGATCACGCATCATAAAAAGACTGAGCCTCAATTTTTCAAATAAAGTTGACGATCTTTTGACGAGGCGCCATTACAATGCTGTCAGTTGCAGCCCATCTACGACCGTCAATTCAGAGAGAGAAATCATGCAAAGACAAAACCCTTCCGAACATCACGTATTTATTGTGCGCGCGTGGCGCGCGGCGCCTGATTCCCCTTGGGAATTCGTGTTTCATCGCAGCGGCGCCAATCAGGTCGTGTATGCGCAAAGCCAGATGGAGTTGCTGACGATTCTGAACCGGCAGTTGCAGGGAGAAGATGCTGCGCAGACGCCGGAACTCCTTGCCGCCAGATGTGCTTCGACGCCATTTCCCATCAATCCTGACAGACGTAGCTGATGCTATAATGAGAAAGCGGGCTGACCTATTGCGGATAAGGTCGCCTATGTTCCGCGCACTTTCTGTGTCACACGCTTTCCAAAGGAGCACTCATGCACGAAGCGCAACGCCAACGCACCTGCGCGCTGCTGCAAGCACGGCAGATCGACGCCGCCCTCTTCGCCAGCCCAGCCAGCATCACCTGGCTCACAGGTTTTGCTCCGCCTGCTACAGACTGGCGCTAATCCATTTGCGGGCGCGCCGCCGCTCGTATGGTGGGACGGCGACCGCTTTACGTTGATCGTGGTCGATGGCCTGGCTAGTCTCGCCGCGCCATTTGCCGACGAAGCCGATGGCGGCTTTGGTCAGCTATCTGGGTTACACGCTGACCACGCCGCTGAACGGCGCGCAGCATGTGCGCACCTTGTTGCAATCGCTTTGGGCGGATACGGCCAGGGCGCAGCGGGTCAAACGCATCGGCGTGGAAAGTTGGGCGCTGCCGGCCGCGGCCAGCGGCATATTGGCGGCCTCGCCACTTGGCGGGTGCGCATGGGTGACGATCGACGGCTGGCTGGCGCCTCTGCGCATGGTCAAGAGCGCCGAAGAGCTCGCTAAGCTGCGCGATAACTTTCGACTGACCGACATTGCCCATGCCGCAGCACGTCAAGCAGCGTGCGTCGGCGCGCGCGAGATCGATGTCTGGCTGGCCGCCAAAGCCGCGGTGGAGAAGGCCGCGGGCTGCCGTGTGCCGATGGGCAATGACTGCGTGGTAGGCTATCGCACCGAAAACATCGGCGGCTGGCCGCTCGACCATGCGCTGCGCCCCGGCGATTCGCTCATCGTCGACCTGAGCACGATCCAGCACGGCTACTGGAGCGACAGTTGCGCCACCTATGTCGCGGGGGAGGCCAGCGCCCGCCAGCAAGCGATCCATGCGGTTGTGAGCGAGGCGTTGGCAGTGGGCGCCGGCTTGCTGCGGCCCGGAGCCGTGGCCGGCGAAATCGACCGGCGCGTGCGCGAGATCATCGTCGACGCTGGCTATCCGGTCTACCCGCACCACACCGGCCACGGCGTGGGCGTCACCGGTCATGAAGCCCCGCGCCTTGTCCCTGACAGCCAGGAGATTTTGACGGCGGGCATGGTCATCTTGCTGGAGCCAGGCGTCTATTTTGCCGGGGAGACCGGAGTGCGGCTGGAGGACGCCTTCCTCATCACCGAGGATGGCGCCGTTCAACTGACCACCCACGATAAGTCATGGGCGCCTGTCGCTTAACTCACTCGCCATCCACACACACAATAAGAAAGGACTTAATCATGCGCGAAGTCATCTTTACCCCCAAAGGCGTCACCCCATTGTCCCCCTATTCACAGGCGATTGTAGCAACAGGTCGCACGATGTACATCTCAGGTCAGGGATCCTTCGATCCGGCGACCAATCAGTTTCAGCCTGGCGCATTTCGTGAGCAGGCCGAACGCACCTTTCGCAATGTCGAGATTCTCCTCACCGCGGCAGGCGCCACGTGGCAGCATGTAGTCAAGGTCAATGTCTATCTCGTCAACCTGGGCGACTTTGCCGAACTAAACCAGGTCTACCGCCAGCTCCTGTCCGCGCCTTATCCGGCGCGCACCACGGTGCAGGCGGGTCTGGTCGGCGCGATGCTGATCGAGGTGGACTGCATTGCTGTATTGCCTGATTAATATTGACTTTGACATGGCGATTCTTTGCAGGCACAATGGAGCGATACCGCATCATTACCCAACAGAAAGGAAATCGTATGTCACACCTGATCGTGATCGCATTCGATGACGCTGGCGAGGCCGAAAAGGTGCGCGCTTCCTTGCGTGCACAACAAAAAGAGGGATTGGTTTCTGTGGAGGACGCCGCCATCGTCAGCCGGGACGCCGAAGGCAAGCTGAATGTCAAGAACGAAGTCAGCCGCGCCACCATGGTGGGCACCGGCATCGGCGCCCTGCTTGGGCTTTTGCTCGGCGGCTTGTTCCTCCCTTTGACTGGACTGGCGCTCGGCGCGCTTGGCGGCGCTGGCGTCGGGGCGCTGACGAAGATGGGGGTTGACGGCAAATTCGTCAAAGAGGTCAAGGACAGCCTGCAGCCCAACACGTCGGCGCTTTTTATCATCGTGCGCAGCGCCGACCCCACCGCGGTCCTGGCCTTGTTGCGCAATTACACAGGGCGCGTGCTGCAGACCACGCTCGATTCTGAAGCGGAGGAAAATCTGCGCCGGGCGTTGAACGATGAAGGCGATGCCACCTAACGTGAAGCTTTGCGCTGTGGCGGCGTTTCCTCCCACAGAGCGTCTTTGCAGCACGGTTGATCGCGCCGTTGCCATCGGACGCCTTGACTCCATGGACCACCGACCTTCGTTGTTCTTTGACTTTTGTTTGCTGTGCGTCACCCACGGGCGCCGGTTATTTGGCCGGGTGCGTTACTTCCGGCGGACTGGCTGGCAGCGCCGTGCTTCGGCTATTACGTGGAACGCAACATTTCCGCCTGGACCACGGCGCAGTCGGCGCTGGCCGCTTTTTGCTGGGGCGTACCACAGCAGGCAATTTCTAAACCAGGCTCGTGACAGTGTTGCACGATGGTAAGTTTTGTACATCTCACACTGGATAGTGAACAGCCCACAGAGGAATAATTCGTCATGAAGCAAGGAATCAACCATGAACAGACTGGGGTTCCCTGGCGCGAGAAACCGCGGTGGGGTGCTGTTCGATCGAAGGCGTTCGTGGCTGGGCCTGATTATCGGCGTCGTGATCATTTTGATGCCATTGTTTGGGTTTGGCGACAGGCTGATGGCTGCCTGGTTGCTCGCCATCGGTCTGCTGGCCACCGGTGGGTTGGCGCTTGTCGCGCCATTTATCGAGACGGCGGGGGGCGCCCGGCGCGGCGGCTTCCTGCTGGCGATCTTTCTGCTCATCCTCGGCGCGATCGTGCTGTACAACGTGGTTTCAGGCGTCGCGGTCCTGCAGCCTGTGGCCTGGACGCTGGTGCTCTTTGGCGCCGTGTTGATCGGCTATGGCGTCTTCACGCGCAGCAAAACTGCTGCCGCCGGAGCTTAGTGCATTTGGGCGCATATAAACCGCTAGTGGGTATGAAACGGAAAAACCGAGTTTCTTGGAGAAACTCGGTTTTTGGCTCTGACATATTTGCGCCGCGCTGCACCAGGCTTACTGTTGGAGGTTCAACTGGTCGGCGTGGTGTGCTCCGGCGTTGGTGAATTGTTTGCCGGTGAAGTAAACGCCGTTGCACCGCCGCTTTTGGAGGCTGCGCTCTCGCCGCGCGGCAATTGTCCAAAGAGCGTCATGGCTGTCCGGCGATAGCCTGTCATGCGGCTGCTGGTCTGGATCACCGGCGACACGACGTTTTCGCTCATGAAGTTTGCCGTCCCACGCACCGTGGCGATGGTTTCCTTGGTATCGGCAATCATCGGTTTGAGCTCGGTCTGCACCATCTTGGTCAACCGCCAAATCTGCCAGATCAGGATGCCCAACATCACCCACACGGTGATGCTCGTCAAGGCCAGGAAGATTATCAGGATATCGCGCACTGTGCCAACGATCACGATCGACTCCTTGATGAAAGAATAGCACGCGGATGGCGCGGATTTGCCGGATCAATACGGATAAAATCCGCGTGAATCTGCTTGATCCGCGTCATCCGCGTGCCATGGTCAAGTCAATTCCAAGATGATTGTCACGCAGAGCGACCCCATCACGGGCGATGATGCCGCCGCCCAGACAGAGATCACCGTCATAGAAGACCGCACCCTGCCCCGGCGTGATGTCGCGCAGCGGCTCGGCAAAACGCACTTCGACGCGGCCGTCCGCAAGCGGGAAGATTGTGCAGTCGACGGCCTGCGCCTTGTAGCGAACTTTGCACTGCACGTGCGCCCCTGGCGCCGGTGCGACATCCAGCGTCCACGCGACGCGCGCGGCGATCAGGCGATCTTTGCCCAGTTCCGCGGCGCCGCCTATGACCAGCGTGTTGTTGTGATAGTCTAATTCCACTACAAAGAGCGGCTCCGCTGCGCCCGCAATGCCCAACCCTTTGCGCTGACCGATGGTGTAGCCGGGCAGCCCGCTGTGTTCGCCGTAAATGTGGCCGCGGCGATCGACAATTGGGCCGGGACGCATCGCTTCCGCCGCCCAGTTACGCAGAAAACGCCGATAGTCGTCGTCGAAGATAAAGCACAGGTCCATCGAGTCGTGCTTGGAGGCGATGGGCAGCCCGCGCGCGGCCGCCATGCGACGCACCTCGGGCTTAGGATAGTCGCCGATGGGAAAGAGCACGTCGTTCAACTCCGCCTGGCCAAGCACGCTGAGCACGTAGCTCTGGTCTTTGGCCTCGTCCACGCCCTTGAGTAATTGCACCTTGCCGTCGGCGCCGCGCCGCAGTCGCGCGTAGTGTCCTGTCGCCAGATAATCGGCGCCCAATCGCCGCGCGTAGTTAAGCAGATAATCGAAGCGGATATGGCGATTGCACTCGATGCATGGATTCGGCGTCACCCCGTGGCTGTAGCCGTCAATGAAGAAATCCACCACCTGCTGCTTGAAAGGCTGCTCCACGTTGATCAGGTAAAATGGCATCCCCAATTCGTCAGCCACGCGCCGCGCATCGTGGACGCTCTCCAGGCTGCAACACTTGTTGGCCGAGCCTTCGCCCGCGCCCACCTCCGCCCAGAGGCGCATCATCACACCGATGCAATGATAGCCCTGCTCCACCAGCAGCGCCGCCGCCACCGACGAATCCACGCCGCCCGACATGGCGACGACGACGGTGGTATCAGTAGGGGACTTGGCGTGCTTCGTGTCCATCATGGCGCTATTGTACACGAAATTGTCGCTCGCGCCGATTTCATCATGGCTCGATAAAGATCGTCTTCTCCACCGTCAGACTGCTGCCATTTTCGGCGTTTACGATCCCGCGCAGCAAGTACGGATCGCCGTAGCGCACGGATTCGCCTGATGGCCAGGCATCGCCATTATCGCCAAAGTACCACACGTTGCAGTCGGGTTCGCCGCCGGCAAAGGCGCAATACGCCGCGTTGCCTTCGGTGCGTTGATAGACCTCGCTACCGTCGGCGTCAAAGATGCGCAGATCGACGTTGCGAATCCCGTCGCCGTCTTGGAATCCACGTGCTCTATCGTAAGCCTCCACCTGAAAGACCAGCGCGCCATAGACAGTGCTGTCAGCATTCCCCGGCCCCGTCTGCACGATATTCGCCTCAAGCGCAGCCGGTTGATTTTCCTCGTCACAGCGCGGCAAATCGGGATGGTCGATGATGAAAGGGGTGTTCCAGGTTGCCTGGCCCCCGTTGTCAAGCACAATATCCGCAAAGACGGTGTAGTCGCCGTTGCAGATGAACCGATCCGTGTCCGGCCAGCGGGCGCCGCGTCCGATGTCGAGGACATTGCAGGCCGGCTCGCCGCCGCCAAACACACAGTAGCCATAAGTGCGCTCGGTGCGCGTATAGAACTCATCGCCAAATTGATCCTGAATGCGGAAATCAACGCGCTCGATCTTGCGGTTGTTAGGCGTTCGCTTGATCTCAGCGCGGACATACATCCGGTCGCGAAAGGTGATGACGCCGTTGGCGATGCGCCCGATGCCGGCGCCGCTCACGAGATCGCCGTTCCAGCCGTCGCCCCCCGGCCCGCCGCCCGGCAGCACGACCAACGGCGGCAGCGTCGCTACTGATTGTGGCGTCGGTGCAGGAGGCACCACCACCACGGGCGGCAGCGTCGGGACTGGGGTGAAAGTGGCGGTTGGGTCCGGCGGCAGCTTGCCTAATGGCAGGCTCGTCAAGTTGCTGGTGCATGTGATCAAGCGGGGCCCCGTCGAAACCCAACCGCGCGATCCCGTCGGCAGCACTTGCACTTCAATCCAGGTGGCGTCGGCGTTGCGCGCCAGCGGGCGAAGCTGGGCATTGAACGGCGCCGCACCAATCGTCGCAAAAGTCGTGCCAGGTCCCGAGCGCACGTTCAAATTGGGATTGGCGAGCACGGTGCATGTGGCCGCCGCCCGGGGCGTGGCGGTGGAATTCGCCTGCCGCGTCGATGCAGGGGTGAGCGCAGGCGCAGAGTTGATGGCGCTACTGGCTGAGTTCATCAGGGACAAGGTGTAGGCGCCGCGGTTGTTGCGCTGTTCTCCAGCGACGATCAGCAGATAGACGCCGGTGGTGGGGATCTCAACGCCGGCAATGCTGGCCCGGCTGTCGTTGTCAGTGTTGCTCTCCATCAGCGTCTCCTCCGCGGTGGGGTCGAAGAGTTCGAGATAGGGTGTAAACTGGTCGCTGGTTGCCGTCACCGTCACGGCGTCGCCCGCACAGCCGCGCCACGCCCAGCTTTCCCCGGCGCTCGTTTTCACATTTCCTGTGACAACGGCGTTGGTCGGCAGGCTGCCATCAAAGGTAAGGTCGGCAAGGGCAAGCGCGTCGCCAAAGTCAGAACTGATCGAATAGGCGCCGCGGTCGCTGCGCCGCTCGCCGGTCGCGACGACGGTGTAATGTCCATTCTCTTCTACGCGGACGACGGCCTGCGCCTGCTCGCCATCCTCGGACGCGGCTTCGACGAGGGGCGCGGCGGTCGTGTCGGTGTAGACGCTCACAAAGGGCGTGAACGCGTCGCTGGCCACCGTCACGGTGAAGTGGTCGCCGGCGCAGGCGTCGAGCTCCCATTGATCGCCCAACGCTCCCGTGATGCGCCCTGTCGCCGCACCTGTAGGCGGCAAGGGTTGTCTTGTCTGCGCCAGCGCGGACGGCGCCGTCAACAGCAGCGTCACCAGCAACAGCGCTGCGGCCGTTGTCCCTGTGATCCAGCAAGCGCTTGTTTTGCATCGATTCATGGCTTTCCCTCCAGTGTATTGCTCAGAACTTGCCGCGCTTCCAGCGCAAATGGCTCGCAGCTACAGGCCAGCACGCGTTGTTGGAAGAGGGCGTTGCCCGCGGTGCGTTCGCGCATTGCATTGCAAGCGTCATAGTGCGCGATGGCCGTTTGCAGCCATGCGACCTGCGTCTGCTGGGCCGTAGCGCGCGTGGCTGCTTCCTGCGCCTGGTCGCGCTGCACCGCGGCACTGTGTGCGCGCAGCCGCGCTACCGTGCCTAAACCAACCTGCGTCCAGGCGTAGTAGACCGGGTCGGCTTCTGGCGTGAATGCGGCCAGCGCTTTCTCCAACGCCGCCTGCGCCTGAGTCAGCGACTGTTCGGCCGCAACGAAATCGTTTTGCACCACTTGCCAGGTGGCGCGCACGCGATACGCCAGCCCCAGATTCATCTGCGCGCGCGGGGCAAAAGGCGACGCCTGCTCCTCGGCAAGCCGCACCGCACGCTCCAGCAGATCCACCGCCACGTCACTGTCCTGGATCGCGGCGGCCAGATCCGGCGCCGAGTTCTCGATATTGGCGAGCGAGATGCAGCGCTCCATGCCGGCTGGTATCTGCTGCGTGCGGTACGGAAAGAGCTGCGCCCGGTCGAGATAGACGCCGCCTAGCAGGATCAGCGCGGGTGTAAATTCCGCGTCGTCCGCCAGCGCTTCGTTCAACGCCGTAATCGCCGTCGTATATTCGCGCGACTTCTGGGCCAGTTCGCCCAGCACGAGGTAAAACAGCTCCTTGCCCTCCCCTTTTTGCCAACCGTCCACCGTTGGCTCCGCCTGCTGCAAAATTGCCAGCCCGCGCTCCGGCAGATCGGCCAGGCCGTAGGAGATGGCCTGCGTCATCCAGAACAGCGCGCGGCTGCGTGGCCCCAATTTTTCCGACATGGTGAGGTTGGCGCTGTCTGGGTTGGCGGCGTACGGCGCCGACGGCTGGATCGGCGCGCCAAATTCGTAGCCGCCCCACAGCGCGCTCGGCTCGCCCGCCCGCTCTTGCGCATCAAAATAGAACTCCAACTCCAGACTTTCAGGGTCCGTGGCGTCGGTCAGATGGCCGAAGACGATCATTTGCGCTTTGATGCGCCGCGCCAACTGGGCTGCGCTGGCCATGCGCGCGTCCGGCGTAGCGCCGACCACATAGCCCAGCGCGGCATTTTTGCCCTTGTCGCGCCCCAGCGAGTCGTGCCAGATCAACACGTCGCGGTCAAATTCGCCGGCAGCTTTGGCGCGCCCATAGGCGTCGTCGAGCGCCTTATAGAGCGTGGCGCTGATCTGGTCGCCAAACTCGGAGTGGCGCATCGAGCCGTCAGGCTGGAGCGCGCCGATGTCGGCCACGGCGATGTTGAAGTTGCCGGTCATCGGCCAGACGTTCCACAGCGGCTCCAGCGTAGGATAGGCCAGGCTGCCGGCAATGCCGAAGATGATCACCGCCAACGCCAGCAGCGGCCAGAAGAGGCGGCGCAGCAGCGCGCGCTCCGGCTGGCGCTCGTCCTCGGTGGCGATCTGCCAGATCGCGCCGTCCGCCGCGCGGCTGAAGAGCACGGGCACGCCCCACTCAGCGGCGCCGGGCGCGGCCAGATCGATCGCCTTGCGTCCTTCGCTGACCGCGGCGTCGACGGGCAGGCGGTCGGCCAGCGCGCCGTAAAACTGCTCGGCGAAGGCCGCGGCCGCCACATCGCTGATCGCGTACTGCATGGCCACCGCGGCGGGCAGCCCGCGCTGCACCAGCGCGGCCGCGGTGCTGGAAAAGGGCGACTGCTCGTCTCCGCGCGCGCCTTCGCAGGCGTTGAGGACGGCCAGGCGCAGCGACTGCTGGTCGCCGAGCAGGCGGCAGAGTTGCGTCGCGCTCAACAACCAGGCCGCACCAGCCGCGTCAGTCATCACCAGCGAGCCTTCGCCGGCGCGCGCGTCAAAAAGGGCGTGGCCGCTGTAGTGGAGGATGTGCCACGGCCCCTGCTGCATGGCATCCTGCAGCGCCGGCCATGTCGTCTGTTCCAGCCAGACCAGTTCCACCTGCCCCTGCGCGATCGGCTGGCGCAGGGCTTGGGCCAGTGCGGCCTTTTCGCGCGCCACATCGAGCGGCGGCAAATCGGTCGGCGCGGCCACCACACCCAGCACGCGCAGCGGCGGCGTCACCGCAAAGTCGGGGTCGGGCAGCAACAGCTCCAGGTAGCGCATGATGGGCGTGCGCCGCGAGAGCGCCACGAACTCCTGGCTGCGCGTGTCGAAGAGGAACTCCCACGGCACGGTAAGCAGCTCCGGCGCCAGGATGCGCAACCGGAGACGCAGCCCCTGGTGCGCCGCTGGTCGCCTGGCGGCTGCGGTCGTATGCGGTGCGGAGGTCGCCCTGGATCAGCGCGTCGAAGAGCGCCGCGCCAAAACGCTGCACCCGCTCGCCGTCGTCAGGGCTTGCACCGTCGAGCAGCGCCTGTTCGATGGCGGCCAGCTCGGCGTCGAGCGCCTCGCGGCTGAAGGGAAAGGCCATCACCCCGCGTGCGGCGCCCGCGGGCGAATGCAGCACGGCCACGGGATAGCGGGTCCCGTCACCGGCGTCGATCTCCAGTTCGAAGTCGTGGAGCGTGAGTGATGTCATAACCTGTGGCGAACGCACAGCCAGGGAACGTTCCGGCTGGGCGTTCGCTTATTATCGCAGGTTGAGGGGAGGTGTCAAGGGAGGATCGACAGTTCGTCCCTTATATTCCTGAGATGTGCTACTTCCACTTGATTGCCAAAGTGCGTATGACATCGAATCTCGATGTCAAGCACGCGTTGTTGGAATTCTCGCGGCGTTGCCTGGCTGAAATGCTCGTTGCCAAGCTGCGCAAACAACAGCGCATCGTCCATTTTTTCCTCACCCTCCAACCACTCTGCTATGGTGGCCAAACTCTCAAGATCAAGCTCGATATCGCTCAGCGCAGCAAGCTGTTTGATCAGTGTG
This sequence comes from Candidatus Caldilinea saccharophila, assembly GCA_016710365.1. Taxonomy (GTDB): domain Bacteria; phylum Chloroflexota; class Anaerolineae; order Caldilineales; family Caldilineaceae; genus Caldilinea; species Caldilinea saccharophila. The sequence goes on from JADJVW010000063.1 coordinate 74,847, forward strand.
GCTACCTCTGACCCTGTAGGCGGTGGCGTCTTTGGCCCGTTGATGACGATGCAGGGGGATGGATTGCAGAGACCAGAACCTCCGCCTGGGGCTGCGACAGCGGCTACTTTAAATTTTTTGTCGCTCATGTAGTTATTCCCTTTCTGAAACTTGTGCACAATAACGTTGCAGCTCGGCTGCAGAATCGAGCAGGGACCGAGCATTTGCATAGCTCCACTTGCAGACTTCTATAACAGTGGTATATACCGTATGCAGGTTTTCGGGACTGCCCCTTTGCTGCGCCAGTTGTTCGGCTTCCTGCCAGTGAGCAATGACCTTATCTACATCTACATATTCGCCGCCGTGCTGCTGACGCAGCACTCCGTCCACCAGCAGCACCCAGCCCATTTCCGCATGCGCATAAATAGCCGCTTCAGCGGAGTGCAGGGCGCGCTCAGGCATGGATTCCTCGACTTGCTGGTAGAGATCAAGCACCTGCTGATATGACTGGATAGCCTGCTGGGCGAAATAGGGATTGAGTCTGGTGCAGCGAAATCGCCACAGATGCACGCGCCCCACGCCGAGGTGGCTGGACATTTTGACCAAGGTCTCGGTCAGGACGCCCGCAATCATGGGATCATGCTCCGCCTGATCGAGAGCAGCCTGAAAATCGCGGTCGAGGGCTTTGGCTTGCTCGATCCAGCCATCGTCGCATCCTGGTGAGCCGAAGCGGCTGATCTGCTGGTAGCCGGCGCTGGCCTGAGCTGCCAGCAGTCTGGCATAGGTGGAGTTGATGGCAAGCCCCTGCTGGAAAGCATTCTGAGCGCTGGCTAGATGGGTTAGCGCCAGGTCCGGGTCTGTCTCTGCTGTGGCGTAGGCAAGCTGCAGGTAGGCATTGCCAAGAAAAAGATAGATCGTCTCCTGCCCTTTGGCGCCGCGTCCCTTGCCCGCCGCCCAGTTTGAATGACTGCGCACCCACTCAAAAACATTGGCAGCCCGTTCATAGGCATCGACCTCGCCGCCCATCAGATAGGAGTAGCCCAGTGCGATGCCGGCAAAGCTGAGCGTCCGTTCACGCAGCGCGCGAGTAACCTCCTGAATTTCGGCTGCGCTGGCGCCGTATTCGATCTCACTGCCGAAGGCGAAACGCCCCTCCATCTCAGGCGCCAGGCCAGCATAGATGTCGTCGAAGCGGAACTCCGGGGTTAACTTCCAGCGCTGCCCCTCATGGCCAAGCTCGCCGTAGATCAAAAGGTTGGCGTTGATCTCCTGCATGTACTGCTGTGCATCCGCGTCAGCAGCAAGCCGGATACGCTGCTGCGGCCCCCAGGCCAACAGGTCGCGCTCAAAGAGCTCTCTCCAAACGTCGGAACTGGCATTCAGCGACGCCGCCAATCTTTCGGCCAGCGCTACGGCTTCGGCATCTGCACTGCGCTGGTCCTCCCCACTTTGCACCAGCGGAGTGAAAGGTGCGACCGCCACATTGAAAGGGCCCTCGGGCATCCGCACCGGCCCAAAACGTTCCTGCATCTGCGGCCACGCCAGCCAGGCCACCAGCCCCACCGCCAGCAGAAGCAGGCCCAGCACCGCCCAAAGCGACCAGCGCGGAACAGGCAGGGCTGCCAGCCGATCTGATTCTGGCCTGCTTTCCTCCCCACTGCGCATCACCAGCACCACCGCGGCCCAGGCCAACGTTTCCGGCGCGGCCAGGCTCAGCGCCTTGCGCGCCTCGGCAAAGGCGGCGTCGATGGGCAGGCCGTTGCCCAGCGCGCCGTAGAAGCTGCGCGCCAGCTCGATGGCTTCGCTGTCGGCGATGGCCTGCTGCACGGCCACGACGGCCGGCGCGCCCGCGCTCACCAGTTGCTGGGCAATACCGGCGTCCATGTGGCTGCCGCCCTGCGCGCCGGCGCAGGCATTGAGCACCGCCAGCCGCAGCGCGTTGTGATCGCCGAGCAGCCGGGCGATCTCCTCGGCGGAGCGCAGGTCGGCCACGCCCGCGGCATCCGCAAAGGCCAGATAGCCCGTGGCGGTGGTGGGGTCAAACAGGCCGTGCCCCAAGAAGTGGAAAATGTGCCAGTCGCCACGCTGGAGCGCAGCCTGGAGATCGCGCCAGCCCTGGCCCTCCACCCAGTGCACTTCAGCGCCGGCCCCCAGGCGCGCCAGCGCCTGCGTCAACTGCTGCCGTTCGGCGGCGAGGTCAAGTGCTTCCAGATCAGAGGGCTGCACGGCCATAGCGAGTACGCGCAGCGGCGGCTCGCCGTCCAGTGGCTTGAGCGGCTGCTGCGTCTCCAGCGTGCGCACCAGGACGGTGTCGGGCTGCAGCGCGATAAAGCGCTGCTGGCGCACATCGAAGAGCAGCTCCCACGGCAGCGCGGCGAGCAGCGGATCGTCGAGCACGCGCAGGCGGATGCGCAGATCGCAGCCGCGGCCCTGCACGTGGCTGACGCTGCGGTCATAGACTTGCAGCACGCTCCCCAAAAACTGTGCTGAAGAGCATGCCGCCCAACACTTTGGAGCGATCCACGCTGCCTTCGCCGGTCAAATCCAGCCGCGCCACCTGCGCGGCCAGCTCATCCGGCGCCAGCGGCAGCGTGAAGCTGCGGCGCACTTCGCCGGCCGGGGAGCGCAGCACCGCGGCTTCGTACGCGCCGTCACGCGCCGGGCGAAGCTGGAGATCGAAGGTCTCGTAATGGTGAGCGATAGCCATCATAACCAAGCGGCAACGTGCAATAAAGTGGCGACATGAAGCACTATCCACGGATGACATGAATAGCGCAGATTCTGGAGAGCGCCTCGATGGATGACTGATTTCAAGGCAGCGCGCTCAGGCGTGTCATCTGTGAAATGTGCGCAAGCTGTGGATGATTTCCCGCTGCACCTGTCGTCAGTACAGTCGCAGCGAGAGGGTCGAGTATGGCACGCTTCCTACACCCTGTCAAGGCATCGCAAATTCGCCGCCAATCACGCCGTTAATCTCGCCGCTACAGGAATGAAAGCGGGCGGATGTTCCAGGCCCGGCAGTCAGGAAGGAATGGGAGCAAAAACTGTGGCAGCAGACGATGGAAAATTCTTATGTATATATCTTATATTTTGCATAAATTATTATCGTCTCGACAACAGTTTGTCAGCAAAGTACAGCAGGAATTAGATGATAGAACACGATTACCTAATCAACGCACACATTGAGCCTCATTAATTCATGCGTTTTCTCTTTACAAGTGACAGTGAATGCCGGCTAGTCGATATAACGACTTTGTCGCGATTGAGTGCTGCTGCGCTGTGATGACGTATGTCGTGGGTTGGTCAATCGCTGCACCGATTGCATGGACTGAACCACTCTAATTGATTGTGATTTGGATGCAGATGGAAACCGAAAGGATGTAGCAAGAATTACTTTACAAACTAACAGGAAAATGTAAGCTAATCCTCACGTTTTTTTCGATAAGATTACTTTATCTTACTTTTCACTTACAAAGTGAGAAGTTTCAGAAATAGAGATTAGATTGTCTACAGCGGGGCAGCACCCCAGATCGATAGACGTTTTTTTAAAAGTAAAAATTGTTGTCAAGCATTTACTGGAGAACCTTCAGATGTCCAATCAAAAGATAGTGCTGTTTACTACGCGCATGAAATATGGCGCAGTGGCAGTTATGCTCCTGTTCTTTGGGATGTGGTCGCTCTTGGCGCCGGCTACGGCCAGCGCGCAGCCACCATCGCCGACGCTGGAACTGACCAAGGCGGTCTCAGCCACATCAATCGCCTCAGGCACGCCCTTCGAGTATACCTTTGCCTACCGCTGCGCCAGCATCACGGCGAACTGCCAGAACGCGGTCATCACCGATGTGCTGCCGCCGCAGGTGACTTATATACCAAACTCGGCGACGACGACGCCGCACATCCAGAGCGTCGCCTACACACCCGATCCGTCGGGCACGACCGGCGGCGCGCTGACCTACACCTTCGTCAACCCGCTGCCCGCGGGCAGCACAGGCATCTTGCGCTTTCAGGTGCAGTTCCCGCCGGGCACGCTGCCGGGCACGGTGGCGCTCAACCGCGCGACCTTCAGCGCCGACAACGCCGGCCCGGTGACAACGCCCAACGTCTCGACCACGGCCACCGGCCAGTTCGAGATGACGGTGAATAAGAGCGGCGGCCCCGCGGTGGTCGGCTACCCGACGCCTTTTGACCTGAACATTTGCAGCCCGGACACCGTCGGTGGCGTGCGTTTCTTGACGCCGATCATCACTGACACGCTGCCGGCGGACGCGATCTTCATCAGCGCGCAGGGTGCGGAAGGCGTCGATTGGGTCTACACGCCCGTCACCGCACCCAACCTCGGCGGCACGGTCACCTTTCTCAACCTGCCTACAATCCCGGTCGGCGGCTGCTTCACGCGCCAGGTGACGCTGCAATACGACAGCATCCCACCGGTGCAGCCGATCAACCGCATGACCGTGACCGGCGCGCCGGAAGGGTGCACCAACCCGGCTGCGCTCCCCGCCCACTGCCAGGGACAGACGACGCGCACGCTGAACGCGCAGTTGCCGATCAACGTGATCGCGCCTTATCCGCAAGGGGAAGGCGGCAAAAGCTCGTCCAGCCCCTCCTCGTTCACAGGCACGGAGGCGCGGCCGGGCGAGACTGTCACCTACAATGTACGCGCCGTCAACACCGGCTTTATCACGCTGACGCAAGTCACGGTGACGGACACCATTCCCGCAGAGATCGACCTGCTCTCTTTCACCGCGGGCGGTTCGGCGACGCGGCCCGTCACCCTTACCTATCAGATCAACAATGTCGACGTCTGGCTGCCGGTTGCGGGCAACCCCTTCGCCAGCAATACCAGCGTCACGGTCGCCAGCCTGGGCCTCGGCGCCGGCGATGTGGTCACGCAACTGCGCTGGCAGATCGGCGAGATGCCGGTCGGCGCGCCGGCTTTCAGCGCGGCGGTCGTAGGCACGGTTAACAGCGCACTGACGCCGCAATTCCCGGCGCAGAGCTTCCAGAACTGCGCGTTGGTGAGCTCGCCGGAGCTGCCTGCCTCGATCAACTCGTGCAATGATGTCAGCATCGTCGACCGGCGCGCGATCCCACGTGTGACCAAAACCGGCGGCGCGGGCGCCAACCTGCCGCTGGATTTTGTCGACTACACGGTGACGCTTTCCAACGACGCTGTAGCGCACCTCGCCCTGACCAGCCCAGTGCTGGCCGATCTGATCCCGGCGCAGTTTGCCTATGTCGCCGGCAGCGCGGTCTTTGACAGCGGCGCCAGTGCAGTGGGCGCGCCCGCGCCGACGCTGGAGGTGCTACCCAATTACAATGGCGGGCGCACGCTGCTGCGCTGGACGTGGTCGGGCTACGATCTGGCGCCCGGTGCGCGACTGGTCGTGCGCTATCGCGTGCAGATTCCCGACGGCACTGCGCCCGGCACGTACAACAACGTCGCTGCGCTGGTGGATTGGAGCGGCCCGGCCGACCCGGATGACGCAAATCGCGACCGCCGCTCGATCCTGCTCTGCAGCGGCGCAGCCGTGTACACCGATACGCTCGACCTGGACGGTGACGGCAACATGACCGAGGAGTCCTGCCAGAGCGTGGCGCCGACCAATGTCGCGGTCTTTCTGGCGATGGATTCGGAGAAGTTCACGCGCGGCCTCTTTGACTGCGAGAACACGACCGACTACGGCCCCACGACGGCCTGCGAGGACGCAGACTACAACAAGCTGGGCCTGACCGCGGTTGGCGGGCCGGTCGATTACCGTCTGGTGCTGACCAATGCCAGCAACGTTTCGGTAACCAACCTGGTCGTGATGGACATCTTCCCGCGCATCGGCGACACCGGCGTAGTCGATACGTCCGCGCGCGGCAGCCAGTGGCGGCCCAACCTGCAAGGCCCGGTCACCGGGCCGGCGGGCGTGCCGCTGACGATCTTCTACAGCACCGTCGCCAATCCCTGCCGCACCGAACTGGTGAGCAGCGGGCCATCCGGCTGTGCGCCGGGCAACTGGACGACGACGCTGCCCGCGGACCCGACCAGCGTGCAGGCGATCCGCCTCAACTTCTGCGAATACAACGCCAGCGGCGTGGCGACCAACTGTCTGACCATCCCGCGCAACCAATCCTTCACCTTCGACTGGCCGATGGTAGCGCCCAACAACGCGCCTGCCGACGCCTCCTGCCTGACGCCGGCCGACGATTCGTTCAACCCGGCGGCTGCGCCTGCGTGCCAGATCGCGTGGAACTCCTTCGGCTACACCGCCACCGAAGCTCGCGACGTGGACGGCCAGCCGGGCAACGACCCCGGCGCGCTGCAACTGCTGCCCTCCGAACCCAACCGCGTCGGGATGCGCGTGGCGCCGCCGCCGCCCTTCTCGCTGGGTGACTTTGTCTGGCTCGACGTGGCCGGCCAGCAGAACGACGGCGTTCAGCAGAATGAAGAACGCACGATCTGGGGCGTCAACGGCGTGCGCGTCGAACTCTACGACGGCAGCGGGAACTACCTCGGCTACCGCATCACCGGCCCCAACTTTGCCGGCGAACCCGGCTACTATCTCTTCCCGAACCTGGCTGCCGGCAGCTACCGTGTGCGTTTCTACGTGCCGGATGGCTACCTCGCGACCGTGCCCAATGTCGGCGACAACACGCGCGACAGCGACGGCGAGATTGCCGGCACAGACCCGACCTATGGCGCCTATTACGAGACGGCGCTGATCCCACTCAACAGCGGCACGGTGGACGCCAACAACCAGGACTTGACCTGGGACTTTGGCCTCTGGCTGCCGACGGACTACGGCGATGCAGCCGCAATTTACCCAGTGCAGGCCAGCAATCAGATCACCTTTGCCGACGCCGGCCGCCACATCATCGTGCCGGGCATCCGCATGGGCGCCACGGTCGATGCCGAACTCGACGGTCAGCCGACCAACACGGCGTGGGGCGACGACCTCAACGGTTCGCCCGACGACGAGGACGGCGTGAGCTTTGAGGATTACATCAACACCGCCGCACTGCCCACCGTGATTATGATGGCGGGCGACACTTCGACCCTCACCGTGACGGCTTCGGTGGTCAACACAGCCACGCAGCCCGGCTATCTCAGCGCCTGGATCGACTTCAACGCCGATGGCGACTGGAACGACAGCGGCGAGCGCATCCTCACCAACCAGACGGTCAATGGATCGCGCGCCTTCAACATTCCGATCCCGCCCACCGCGATCACCGGCACGACCTACGCGCGCTTCCGTTTTAGCACGCAGCAGAACCTGGCGCCGACTGGCACCGCGCGCGATGGCGAGGTCGAGGACTATCGCGTCCAGATCGTGGCGCAGCCCAATAAGGCGCTGGCCGCCACCTCCGAGGCGCACAGCACCGGCAGCAACCTGACGATCGGCGAGATCGCACGCTACCGGCTGGTCGTGCATGTGCCGGAAGGCGAACTGACCAACTTCCGCATCACGGACAATCTACCCGACTATCTGCAATATCTTGACGACGGCACCACGCGGCTGGCCTTTGTCTCCACCGCGGCGATGACCTCCACGACCACCGCGCTCGACGCGGCGTGGGTGGCGGGCAACGAAACGACGCTGGCGACGGTGATGCCCTCCTTTACGCTGCCCACCGGCGCGATCTCCGGCGGCCCCTTTGCCAGCGGCGCGAACCCGATCTTCAGCCTCGGCACGTTGACCAACCCCGACAGCGACGCCAACCGTGAGTTCGTCGTGGTCGAGTTCAACGCGCTGGTGCTCAACGTCACGGAGAACCAGGACGGTCAGACGCGCGCCAACACCTATGATGTGAGCTATGGCTCATTTCTGGAGCGCTCGAACACGGTCAACATCACCGTACGCGAGCCAGTGCTCCAGATCACCAAGAGTCTGGTGACGCCGCTGCCTTCCCCGATGGGGCCGGGCGCGACGGTGCAGTACGACATCGTCATCACGCACGCGACTACCAGCAACCTCAACGCCTTCAACGTCGTGATCACCGATCTGATCCCGGTCGGCCTGATCAATCCGCAGGTGGTTTCTGTGACCTCCGCCGGCGTGACGCCGGCAGTGAGCACGGGCGCGTTCACGGCGGGTGAGCTGCGCGTCCCGACCAGCGGCGACTTCGATCTGCCGCGCGGGGCCAGCGTCACGGCACGCATCAGCGCGCAGATCGACGCCACAGTGCAGGCCGCGCAGACGATCACCAACACCGCCAACGTGGTGTGGACGAGTCTGCCCGGTGCGGGCACACCCAGCAATCCCACCGGCTCGAATACGCCGGGCGGCTCCGGCGATAGCGATGGTGAGCGCACCGGCGCCGGCGGCGTCAATGACTACCGCACGAGCGAGCCGGAAGCGCTGCGCATCGCTGCGGACTGGGGCGACCTGCCCGGCGTGCCCTATCCGACCCTGGCGGCCAACAACGGCGCGCGTCACCTGCTGCTCGCCAGCGGCAATCCTTACCTGGGCGCCACGGTGGACAGCGAGTTTGACGGCCAGCCCAACGCCACGGCGACGGGCGACGATGCAGCCGGTGCACCGGACGATGAGGATGGCGTCGAGTTCCGCACGCCGCTCATGCCCGGTGCGCAGGCCATTATCCGCGTGACGACGGGCACGCCCGGCTTCCTCAGCGCCTTCATTGACTTCGACGGCGACGGTGCGCTGGACGCGGTTCCGGTGAGCGCGGTCGCCACTGTCTCCGGCGGCGTCGGAACGATCCCTGGCAGCGGCTTCGTCAGCGACATGAACTTCAGCGCAGCGGGCGTCTATGACCTGACGATCACGACGCCGGCCAACGCCACCGGCGTGCAGGCCGCGCGCTTCCGCTTCACGCAGAACGCAGGCGAAGGCGGCGCCAGCACGACTGGCCAGGCAGCCTCCGGCGAAGTTGAGGATTACCTCCTCATGAGTCTGGGCAACCAGTTGTGGTTCGATAACGGCGGCGGCAACCCGGCCAATGCGTACAACGGCCTCTTCGACAGCGGCGAGGCAACGATTCCGGCGGGCGTGAGCCTGACGCTGGTTGTTTCCGGCACGACGACCCCGGTCGCCACGACGACGACCGACGCCAACGGCCGCTACCTCTTCACGGGGCTGACGCCTGGTGCGTATCAGGTCATCGTCGATGCGGCGAACTTCCAGAGCGGTGGCTTGCTGGCAGGTTACGTGAGCACCTTCACGGCCGAAGCCAACGCCGACAGCAACGGCGACAACAACGACAACGGCCTCGACGGCGACGCGACGGTGAACGGCGTGAGCTCCTCCGGCGTGACGCTGAGCCTGGGGCAGGAGCCGACCAACGACGGCAACGGCGTCAACTCCAACCTCACCGTGGACTTCGGCTTCGTGCGCCAGGACTGGGGCGACCTGCCCGATGGCAACGCCGCGAACTCGCCCAGCTATGCAACGCTGGCGGACAGTAATGGCCCACGCCACACGGTGGTCGATGGTCTGCGGCTGGGCGCGCTGATCGACAGCGAGCTGAACGGCCAGCCCAACGCCACGGCGACGGGCGACGCGGCCAATCTCGATGACGAGGACGGCGTGACCTTTGCCTTCACCGCGGCCGGTCTGCCGCAATTCGAGGCCGGGGTGACGACGCCGGTGACGGTCACTGTGGTGAACACGACGGGCGTGGCCGCCACGGTCTATGGCTTCATCGACTGGAACGGCGACGGCGACTTTGGCGACGCGGGCGAGGCGGTCACGTCCAGCCCGGTGAGCGCCAGCGGCGCGGTCGTACTCAACTTCAACGCACCAGTAGACGCCAACACCGCACAGTTGCTGGGCGCGCGCTTCCGCATCAGCACGGCAACCGGGCTGACCGCAACAGGCGTCGCCAGCAACGGTGAAGTAGAAGACTATCTGGTGCAGGCGATCCGTCTCGACTACGGCGACCTGCCCGAAACACCCTATGCAACCACGCGCAGCGCTGACGGCGCCCGCCACGTGATCCTGCCCACAAACAACCCGATTTTCGGCGCCGCGGTGGACAGCGAAGTCAACGGCCAGCCCAATACTACGGCGACGGGCGACGATGTCGCGGGCACGCCAGACGACGAGGATGGCGTGAGCTTCCCCGCCGCGCTGATGGCGAACACGACGGCGACGATCACACTAACGGCGAGCACGGGCGGCCTGCCGGCCTACTACGGCGCGTTCATCGACCTGAACGGCGATGGTAGCTTCGGCGCCGGCGAGGTCTTCACGGGCACGCTGAGCAACGGCGTCAATCTACTGAGCGTCCCTGTGCCGGCCACGGTGGCCGACACGATCTACAGCCGCTTCCGCATTGCCCGCACGCCGGCCGAAGTCGACAGCGCGACCGGGCAGGCAGCCTCCGGTGAGGTGGAAGATTATGTGCTGATGAGCCTGGGCAACCAGTTGTGGTACGACAACGGCGGCGGCAACCCGGCCAACGCGTACAACGGCCTCTTCGACAGCGGCGAGGCGACGGTTCCGGCGGGCGTGAGCCTGACGCTGGTCGTCTCCGGCACGACGACCCCGGTCGCCACGACCACGACCGACGCCAACGGACGCTACCTCTTCACGGGGCTGACGCCTGGGCAATATCAGGTCATCGTCGATGCGGCGAACTTCCAGAGCGGCGGCTTGCTGGCAGGCTATGTGAGCACCTTCACAGCCGAGGCAAACGCCGACAGCAACGGCGACAACAACGACAACGGCATCGACGGCGACGCGACGGTGAACGGCGTGAGCTCCTCCGGCGTGACGCTGAGCCTGGGGCAGGAGCCGACCAACGACGGCAACGGCGCCAATTCCAACCTCACCGTGGACTTCGGCTTCGTGCGCCAGGACTGGGGCGATGCACCGGACACCTTCGGCACGACGGCCGCGGCCAACGGCCCGCGCCACACCATCGTCGACGGCTTCTTCCTGGGCGCCGGCGTGGACAGCGAGCTGAACGGCCAGCCAACCGCCGTGGCCAACGGCGACGATCTCAACGGGACGCCCGACGACGAGGATGGCGTTGTCTTTACGACGCCGCTCGTGGCCGGACGGCCGGCGACGATTACCGTGACCGCCAGCGCGGCGGGCGTTCTCAACGCCTGGATCGACTTCAACAGTAACGGCCAGTTCGACGCCGGCGAGCACATCGCCAGCGACCGTCCGCTGAACGCAGGCGCCAACGCGCTGGTCATCAATGTGCCGGCCAATGCGACCGGCGTGATGGTCAGCCGCTTCCGCCTGACCGCGGCGGCCGGACAGGCATCTACGCCAACCGGCGTCGCGGCCAACGGCGAGGTCGAGGATTATATCCTGTCCAGCCTGGGTGACTTCGTCTGGCACGATGTTAACGCCAATGGCGTGCAGGATGATCAGGGCGAGCCGGGCGTCAACAATGTCACCGTGCGCCTGCTCGACGGGCAGGGCCAGCCGGTGCTGGACGGCGCGGGCAACCCGATCACGACACTCACGGTTAACCATCCGACGACCGGCGCGGCCGGCTGGTATGAATTCCCCGGCCTGCTGCCGGGCGACTACCAGGTCGAATTCGTTGCGCCGACGGGTTCGCTCTTCACCGTGGCGGATCAGACGGCCAACGGCGGTGCGGAAGCGACCGACAGCGATGCCGACCGCACGACCGGTCGCACCGCCACCGTGACGCTGGTCGCGGGCCAGGTCAATCCTGACGTGGATGCGGGCCTCGTGCTGCCGGTCAGCGTGGGCGACCGCGTCTGGTACGACAACAACGGCGACGGCCTGCAGGATGACAATGTCGAGGCCGAAGCGGGTGTGCAGGGCGTGGTCGTCACGCTCTACGACACGACGACGCAGCAGCCGGTGCTGGTCGCCGGCCAGCCGCTGACCGCGACGACCGACGCCGACGGCGGCTATCTCTTCGACAACCTGCCGCCGGGCGACTACTACGTTACCTTCGATCTGACGACGCTGCCGGCGGGCTACGTGGCGACGCGGCAGAATGTGGGCGAGAACAACGCCATCGACAGCGACGCCGACCGCGCTACGGGACGCACGGAAGCGACCGGCTTCCTGGCCAGCAGCCAGAGCAATCTGACGCTGGACATGGGCATCGTAGCGCCGGTGCGGGTGGGCGACACTGTTTGGTACGACGACAACGGCAACGGCGTCCAGGATGAAAGCGGGCGCGGCGTGTCAGGCGTGCGTGTGACACTCTACGACGCGACAACGCAGCAGCCGGTGCTCGTCGCCGGGCAGCCGCTGACCGATGTCACCGACGCCGACGGGCTCTACCTCTTCGAGAATCTGTGGCCGGGGAACTACTACGTTGTCTTCGACCTGAGCACGCTGCCGCCGACGTACGCGCCGACCGTGCAAAACGCCGGCGAGGACGACGCCATCGACAGTGATGCGGACCAGACGACGGGCGCCACCGCGCCGACGGGCTTCCTGCCCAGCGGCAATGAAGATCTGACGCTGGACATGGGCATCCTGTCGGGCGTCACCGTCGGCGACCGCGTCTGGTACGACAACAACGGCGACGGCCTGCAGGGGGACGTGACGGCGGAGCCGGGCGCGCCCAATGTGGTGGTGACGATCTATGACACCGAGCGCAATGAGCCGGTGCTGATCGGCGGGCAGCCCTACACCAAGACGACCGACGCCAACGGCGGCTATCTCTTCGTCAACCTGCCGCCTGGCGACTACTACGTCATCTTCGACCTGGCGACGCTGCCGGCCGGCTATGCGCCGACCACGCCGAACGCCGGCGACGATGCACTCGACAGCGACGCCGATCAAAACGGCCAGAGCGGCAGCACGGGCTTCCTCCCCAGCGGCCAGAGTGACCGCACCCTCGACCTGGGCATCGTGGCGCCGGTGCGCGTGGGCGATCGCGTGTGGATCGACGCCAACGGCGACGGCTTGCAGGACGCAAACGTGACGGCGGAGCCAGGTGTGCCGGGGGTCAAGGTCACGCTCTACAACGCAACGACAGGGCAGCCGGTGCTGGTCGCCGGCCAACCCTTCACGCAGACCACCGACGCCAGCGGTCTCTATCACTTCGAGAACCTGCCGCCGGGCGCCTACTACGTCATCTTCGACCTAACGACGTTGCCAGTGGGCTACGTCCCGACGACGCCGAACGCGGGGGACGATACGCTGGACAGCGACGCCAACCGCACGACCGGCCAGACTGCGGCGACGCCTTTCCTGCCCAGCAATACGCAGAATCTGACGCTAGATCTCGGCATCTATGCGCCGGTGACGGTGGGCGACCGCGTCTGGTACGACAACAACGGCGACGGCTTGCAGGGCGATGTGGTCGCGGAGCCGGGCGTGCCGGGCGTGGCGGTCACGCTCTACAATGCAGCAACGGGACAGCCGGTACTCGTCGCCGGCCAGCCGCTCACCGACACGACGGACGCCAACGGCCTCTATCTGTTCGACAATCTGCCGCCGGGCGACTACTACGTTATCTTCGATCTCACAACGCTGCCGCTCACCTATGGGGTGACGCCGCCGAACGCTGGCGACGATGCACTTGACAGCGACGCCAATCCGGAGACAGGAGAGACCGGTAGCACCGGCTTCCTGCCCAGCGGTGAGGAAGATCTGGCCCTGGACATGGGGATTGCGGCGCCAAATCTGGAACTGGACAAGACGGCGAACAGCACACAGATCCAGCTTGGTGGCGTCGTGCTCTACACGTTGGCCTATCGCAACAGCGGCTATGGCATGGCGCAGGAGGTGGTGATCCGCGAAACGGTGCCGAATTATACGACCTACGTCGCGGCCGAAAGCTCTGCCGGCTGGAGTTGCGCCGACGGCGCCGGCAGCGGTGCGGTCTGCACCTTCCGCGTGGGCTCGGTGGCGCACGGCGAACAAGGCAGCGTGATCTTTGCCCTGCGCGTCGCGACTGCGGTCGACCCGAACCAAGTGCAGATCCGCAACGTGGCCAATATCATCAACGGCAACGGCGAGCCGGAAGATGCCATCGAGAACAACGAAAGTGAAGCCGACGTGATCGTCACCCTGCCCACCGCACTGGAGCAGGTTGACGAACCTACCAGCGATGGGCCGGCGGCCAATCAAGTCTTCCTCTACTTGCCTGCCGTACAGCGGTAGAGGATTATTCCCCCCAAAAATACATCCCACCTTTCTGCAAGGTGGGATGTATTTTTGGGATGCTTCCACAGTTCGGAACTTCGGAACTCACCTTGCAGCGTTGTGCGTCTACTGTGATAGACTAAATGTTGATAGTTTCATCGCTGCGATGCACGCCCCGCAGCGATCAGGAGTATATGAGGTTGCTTCCGATGGTCAAAGTGCTGATCAGCTACGATATGCAGCAGGGCAAAGAGCAGGAGTGTCAGGACTATCTTGTCAACAAGATGGCGCCTGCGCTGTCGCGTATGGGATTCCAGTTCTCCGATGTCTGGTACACGATCTGGGGAGACTCACCGGAGATTTTGGGTGGGGGCGAAGTAGAAAGCGTCGATAAAGCGCGCTCCATTTTTGAATCCACGCACTGGGAAAAACTTGCCGCAGGCATGGAGACAATCACCGACAATTTCAAGGTGATGGTTGTACACCCACGCGAAGAAGTGTGAGTCAGTGAAGCCTGCCGGGCTTGCGCCTGCCAAACCGATCGCATTGGTCGTTTTTCTGGAGAATGTCGGTCACATCGCCGGCGTCAAATTGCCGCGCGTGGCGATGGCGGTCATCGACTGGACCACCGAAGAGTACGCCAAGCTGCTGCTGAAATGGTACGGCGCTCACCGGCGTTATGACCGAGTGATCATTCTGGAAGACGCACAGGCAACCGGGCCGCAGTTGCTCGCCACACTGGCGTCAATCGGCTCGACCCACACCGTCGATCTGCTGTTGCTGGCGCATGGTCATGAAGGGAAGATCGTCGGCCATCGTGGCCGGGAAATCGTCGGTGAGGAGACCTTCGCCGCATTGCGCCGACTTTACGCGGGGACGCGTGAAAACCTCGACTTGCGCGCTGTCTATGGCTTGAATTGTTATGGGCTTTCGCTGGCGTGGCAGTGGCTGGCGCTCGGTGTGCAGGCCACCAATGGGGCGGTGGGCGTCAATTGGTTCCCTGAACCCAGTCTGTCGGTCTTCCTGCGCCATTGGCTGGCTGGCGAACCCTTCAGCGCCGCGGTCAGCCAGAGCAATGTCATTGCCAACCGTTGGTGGCGGCGCATCTTGCGTGCACCGCACGCTGGGGAACATCCCTGGATCACCAGCAGCCGCCAGATCGTCGTCGGGGCCTGCGATGTTACGATTAACAGCAGGAAGCCAGCGGTCCAATAAACAAGACGAAATAATCCGCTCTTTACGGTTAATCTTTACGGATTACGTTTACTCAGCCCCTATTTTGTTGCCCGCTGATAAACCAGATAGTAGGCGACGTGGATGCCTTTGAAGCGATTGGCCAGGTCGCCCATGCCCGCCCCGCGCAAGATGTCGCTTGGCAGCCCTTCCACCTTTACATTGTAGGCGTAACCCGACGCGTACATCTGATAGTTAAAGCCGTAATCGGGGGCAGGTTTGTCTTCCAGCGCAGCAGAATAGTTGCCATCCCCCCAAAAAACTGTAACAGGCTGCCCCACAAGTCGATTGCCGTTTTCGTCCAGGACATCGACATAGATATGGTGCTTGCCCCCAGCTTGTCCTTCATCTTCCCAGCGCGCCTCGATCAATCGCCAGTATTGCTGTCCTGGCGCCGCCTGCGCGTCCTCAATCGCAATGCCGAGCTGGCTCAAGCGACCGTCGAGATTGCGCGGCGCGGCCGCGGCGGCAACCACGGCTTCCGGCGTGGCCTCCTCCGGTGCAGCCTCTGCCGGCGCGAACGCCACGGCTGCGTCATCTGAAAACGGCTGCAAGATAATCACCGGGGTGGCGGTCGCCTGCGGCGTATTGGTTGGCAGCGGCGTCGAGGTCGGCAGTGGCGTCGAGGTGGGAAATGGCGTGTAGGTTGGCGTCGGCGGCACCTGCGCATCGGCAAAACGCATGCGATCCGTCGTAGTGCTGGCGCTCGCCACTCCCACGCTGCCATCGGCATAGACGACATCCAACGCGGTATTCATCGTTGATGCAATCGCACGGCTTGCCATACTTAACCCATTGAGGATGGCCGCGCTGGTCAGCGGAATTGTCACACAGAGGAAAATCAGCAGCAGCAACATCAGCAGGATAAAGCGAAGCTTGGCGCCGCCGGACAGACTGCCGTACCATTCGCCAAAGCTGCGGCGTTGGCGGCGCGGCGCTTCTGACTCTGCCGCCTGTTGGCGGCGCCGCGGCGCTGCTTCCACCGGTGCAGCCGGATACCTGCCGGCGCCGCGGCGGCCGGGGTTTCGCTCATGCGCTGGCTGATAATCCGTGTGATGCTGATGGCAATGCCCGGATAGCGGTTCATCAGCATATCCAGATCTTGTTTGTCCAGCGTCCACACATCGACATCGGTGTCGGCGCTGACGGTGGTGTTGTGCGGCTGTTCGGTGATCAGCGCGCGTTCGCCAAATGATTCTCCCGGACCGAGCAGGTAGGCGCCGCCGCCGAGCATCTGCGCGCACGTTGCCCTTATCCACCAGAAAGAGCTTGTCCGCCGGCGCGCTGGTGCGAAAGATGATCTCGCCGGCGCGGTAGCGCATTGGGTGAACAGCGTCGTCACCTGTTTCAGATCAGGCGGATTGAGGTCGGCAAGCAAGGCAAAACGCCGCAGCGCTTGCTCGTCGCTCTGGCTGGCGCTCGCCAGGCGCGTCGCAACGCCCTGGCTCAATGCTTTGCCGATGGCGGGGTTCTGCGACGCCAATGCATCGAGTTCATGTTTGTTGAGAATCCAGAGATTGGTGTTGCGCGTGGCGGTGGCGTCTTCAACCCGCATTTGTCCTGTCAGCAGGCTCAATTCGCCAAAAAAGCCTTCCGGCCCCACGCGTCCGATCTCTTCGACCACGCCAACTGCGTTTTCAGCGGTCAGCTCGATCTCGCCATTTTCGACCAGATACATGGCGTCGCCGCTTTCGCCGATGCGATAGACGCGTTCGCCGGCCGGGATATGCTGCAGCA
The DNA here is from genome assembly GCA_016710365.1 of Candidatus Caldilinea saccharophila. Lineage (GTDB taxonomy): Bacteria > Chloroflexota > Anaerolineae > Caldilineales > Caldilineaceae > Caldilinea > Caldilinea saccharophila. The sequence goes on from JADJVW010000063.1 coordinate 91,841, forward strand.
CCATGCGCTGTGCAATCGCCTGGATGGTGGCGGGCGGCAGTTGGGTAAAAATGGGCATCTGGGAAAGACGCAGTGCGGCCTGGGTCTGGTCGGTGCGGCTCAAGCGGGCGCACGTTGCGGCCCAAGCTACGGCGCAACCCCGGCTGCCGGCTGGCGATCATCTGGAAGTCGTCGGCCAGCAGCGCCCACAGCAGAGTCTCTTCACGCGCCACGGCTGTCGTCGTCTGCGGCTTGTTGGTCAGTAATGCCAACGCCCCCAACAAGGAGCCATCGGTGACTTCCTGCCGCTCGCCGTCGGCTGTATCAGGCTGAACTTCGATGCGGCCGCTTTCGATGAGGAAGAGGCCGCCGGCCAGATCGCCGGCGCGGTAGAGCGTCTGCCCTGCGGCGACTTTGCGCGGCTCCAGTTGGTCGGCGATCGCCTGTAGCGTATTGCGCGGCAATCCGGTTAATTCTGACGTCCTGCTCAACTGCTGGACAAGATAATCCTGCATCTGCGCGATCAGGCTGCCGAAATTCTGGCTCAGCTTTAATCCGATGGCCGGATATTGCACGATCATCGCACGCAGGTCTTGGTCGGAGAGTTTCCAGTATTCGAAATCTGAGGCCGCATGGGCGCTCACATCGTAGGGCGCCGAGCGATAGAGGCTGTCTTCTCCGAGCACGCTGCCCGGCCCTAGCGTCGCCAGATTGCTTCCGCTTGCTGTGAAGAGCCGGACAAATCCCTTGCCCACCAGATAAAGCCCGTCAGCGGCGTCGCCCACTTGAAAGAGGACAGCGCCGGACTTTGCGGTAGTCTGGACGAAGCGTTCGCCCAACATTTTTTGTTCATCTGCATCCAGCCCTGCAAAGAGCGGCGCAAACTGAATATATTCTTCTTTCAAACCCTGTGCCTCCATGATGTGGGAAGGGTTGAGAATCAAGTCAGGCCAGTCAATCCATACGCGATTATCGCACGCAATGGCATGACCGGCAAAGTATCAGTAGTTGCGCTGGAAGGTCGCCTCCCAACTGTGGTGGCCGTTACAGCCCCAGGAATCATAAAAAATCTGGCAGTCGCTGGCGTTGGTGCAATAGCCGCCGGCGATCAATAGGTCCTGGCTGATGTCGCGCGATTGGGTGGTGAAGCCCTCGGCGCGGTCACTGGCGGCCTCGCGGCCGTCGTCGTTCTGGATGACAGTAAAGCCTTCGCCCGTGCTGTACAGGTCATATTCGATCACGCCGTCACCCTTGCCCTGGCTGCCCGTCACCATGACTTCGCCCGTGTAGATGCCCTTGAGCCGCACGCCGTTGATGCGCACGCCGTTGGCGTCGATGACGTTGATGCGCAGCAGGTGCTGGCCGCGACAATCGCCGTTTTCGGCCTTGCTCCACATGCGACTGGAGACAAGCTTGAAATAAGGCTGATCGCTGGGCGAGCCGGCGGGCGCGGCGGTGGCTGTCAGCTCGGCAGCCGGTGCAGCAGTAGGCGCGGCGTCCGCAACTGACGTGGGAATATCGGCGGCGGTCGAGGCCGGTTGTTCGGCGACGGCAACCGGGGCCGTGGCCGGCGGCGGCGTCGGAATGTCGGCTGCAACAGCGACGCCACTCACGTCGCCAGTCGTTTCGAGCAACTGGCCGAAGACCCAACCCGTCGCCCCGTTGGCGAGGGCCGATCTGCCACCAATCTCGGCGTCTTTGCGATCAATTGCACGATCTCGTCTGAGTTCAGCGCGGCCACCGCGGAGAAGTCCGTGCCAGGCCCGCTGCGCACATTGATCAGCCCGGTGGCTTTGCCCTGGGGCGCCGCGGATGCGCTGCTCTGCTCCGTTGGCGTCGCCAGGTCGATCAGCGCGGCTGGCGCAGATGTCGTCTCAGCGGCTGGGGTCACTGGCTCGCTGGTAACGATGACGACCTGGGCAGTGGTGGGCAGGGGCGCGGCCTGTGGCGTCTGCACCACTGCCACTTCGTCAATGACAAACGTGGGCGTAGGCGCGGCAAGACCCTGTTGTTCGGCATAGGTGCGGATCACGGCCGACTGAATGTTCAGCGCTGCCGTGAGTTTCACCATGCTGGCGATTACGCCCGGATCGGCATTGGTGGTGATCGATTCCTCGGTCTGCAACATCAGCCATTGACGTGGATTGGCGACATCGAGGCTCTCTAGCGTTGCGCTCGCTTTCGCCAAATCCTGATCCGCTTGGAATTGTTGAGCAATCCGCATGATCTCCTCGCGCATTTGCGTCTCATTATTCGCCGCGCGCGCTGGCCCACAGCCAGCCAGCATTAGGACGATGGCAAACAATGCAAGCCAACGGGCCGATGGAGAAACGAGATTTTGGAATAGAGGAGGAGCGAGGCGAGAAGAAAAGTGGGGGATTCTATTAGTCAAATACGAACGGATCAATCTAGCCATATACCATCCCGATTGTCGGACACCAGCAAATGAAAGCAGCGCGGAAACAGCGATTCAATCCAGTGTAGCGACATTCTCCCGTAAGCGCCGGACGATTGTCCGCCACTTATCCTCCGCAAAAAGCTTTCCCGGATGCTTGGCCGCCCATGCTATAATGCAGGGCGTTGTGCGCCAGGGATCCGGGAAAAGGTTAGGTGCCGAAGGTGGGAATCGAACCCACACGGGTTTCCCCTCACGATTTTGAGTCGTGCGCGTCTGCCTGTTCCGCCACTTCGGCATTTGTAACCGATTTTGTCAGTATACTCAGCGAGTCTACAATCGTCAAAATGACTGCACTACAAATCAAGTGCATGGCACTATAGCGAATGGAAAACCGTGTGATCGCGCCGGCTGCCGGTGAGGAAACCATGATCGCACAGGCGGTGAACGGCGATCTCGCCGCCTTCAACCAGCTCGTGCTGATCTACCAGAACCTGGCTTACAGCGTTGCCTACCGCACGCTGCAAGACGACGCGGCCGCGGCCGACGCGGTGCAGGACAGCTTTATCAAGGCATTCCGCGCCATCGCTGACTTTCAGGGGGGCAGTTTCAAGAGTTGGATCATTCGCATCGTCGCCAATACTTGTTACGATGTGCTGCGTTCCCGGCGGCGCAAACTCACCGACAGCCTTGACGACTTGAGCGAAGACGAAAGTTATGCGTCCTATCTGGTGGACCCGACGGCAAATCCCCACCTAGACGCCGAGCGCATGGAATTGAGCGCCCTGCTCGAACGCAGCATTCACGCCTTGCCGCCCGACCAGCGCCTCGTGCTGACGTTGTGTGACGTGCATGGCTACGCCTATGAGGAAATCGCTGAAATGATCGGCGCGCCAATCGGCACAGTCAAGTCGCGCATCAATCGAGCGCGCGCTAAAGTGCGGGATTATCTGCTCCAGCACCCGGGACTATTGCCGTCTGCTTTCCGTCCTTAGAATGAACAGGCAGAGCTACACCCCTCTGGAGTAGGGTGCAGCGATACAGTGAATATGAAGACTTCACGCTTTCCAGAAATTACGGACGAACTGCTGTCCGCCTATATTGATGACGCCCTATCCGAGAGCGAGCGCGCCCTAGTCGAACAGGCCGCGAGTGAAGATAGGACGATTGCGTGGCGGCTCACAACCTTGCGCGAGACCGTGCAGCTTCTGCATACGCTGCCTGTGTTGCAGGCGCCGCGCGCCTTTGCGTTGACCGCGGAACTCTTAGGCCAGGCTACCTCTGAACCTGCGGTAGCCGCAGGCGGCGCCACGACAATTGACCGCGCGCCGCGACCACAAAGAGGTCAGGCAGCCACACCGCCCGGCGTGTGGGCGGTGGGTGGCAGGATGGCGTCAATGCTGGCAGGCCGGCAGCCCTGTCTGGCGCAATGCGATGGCGACCAGCATGGCCGCGCTGCTTGTCCTGCTGCTGCTGCCGGCGCTGCTAGAGAGCAACACGCGCCAAGAGTTCGCTGCTCCATTGCCAGACGCCGCCAACCTGGTCAGCCAGGAAAGCGCCGCTGCCGGCCCGGCGGTCACATCAGCCAGCGAGGAACAAGCGGCTGCGGCTAAGGTGGCGCCAGCCGCATCATCCGTTGCCGACAGCGCGGCCACAGCGAGTGTTGATCAGATGGCCGCTCCCATAGCTTTATTGCCCACAGTTTTACCGCCCACTGTGGTTGTGGAGCGCCAGCCGGCACGCGCGGCGGCAGCACCGTCGCAACAGCCCGCGGATGCTCCCGTGAGCGCGGCCGCAGCAGATCCATCCGAAGGCGTCGTCTTCCATATGATTCCAGCGGGAAGCCCCCCTGAAGATGTGCTGGCAACTGTCGGCGGCGCGGCTGCCAGCGCGGCTGCGGCGCCAGCCTACGCGGCCAGAGTGAGCGCTGCACCGGCAGGCGGCGCAGCGTCCGCTGGCGAGATGGCGGCCGACGCGCCGCTTGCGGAAAGCGCGCCGAGCCTGGCTACCGATGTCTTGCGCGACGCAGCTTCCAGTACAGACACGGAGCATGGCGCGATGACGGTTGTCCTGTCGTCGACCGCGGCTTACGCAGCAGCCGACGGCGAGCTTCCTGTTTCGCCTGTCGCCACGCTAACGCTGTCTGTCACTGAAGCGCCTGCTAGTCAAGCCGATGCCTCCCCTGCCTCCACCCAAATGGTGGCGTTAGACGCGCCATCCAGACAGCTTGCAATTTCACCCACAGCGCAAGTTGCGGCTGCCGTTGCCGCTTCCGCGCCGTCAGCACAGCTTCTTCTCTGGCTCCAGGCCGGCGCGGTGCTGGCCACCGGTGGATTTGGCTTTCTCTGGTGGCGCAGCCGCCATCTTCGATAGCCCTTTACAGCGATCCTGCTATGCCTGAACTGCCTGAAGTCGAAACCTATGTCCGTGATCTGACGCCGCTCTTGCGCGGGCGCCAGGTGCTGGGCGCGACAGTGACGTGGCCGCGCACAATTGCCCTCCCCGACGCCGCAAGTTTCATCGACCAGGTCGCCGGCCAGCGCTTTACGCATTTCGGCCGCCGCGGCAAGTACATGCTGCTGGGGCTTGAAAGTGGAATGACGCTGATCGTCCATCTGCGCATGACCGGCCATCTGCTCGTCGTGGTCGGCGACGCGCAGATGGCGCAACACACACATGTCACGATGGAGCTGGATGACGGCCGCCGTCTGATCTTTCAGGACGCGCGCAAGTTTGGCCGGCTCTGGTTGGTGACCGACCCGGCGCCGATTTTGGCGCATCTGGGGCCGGAGCCATTTGACCCGGCATTCACCAGCGAACACTTTGGCGCACGGTTGCAAAATCGCACAGCCAGCATCAAGGCGTTGCTGCTCGACCAAAGCATCGTGGCAGGCGTGGGCAACATCTACGCCGACGAAGCGCTTTTTCACGCCCGCATCCATCCAATGCGGGCCGCGGGTGGCTTAAACGCGTCCGAAGTTGCGACCTTGCACAACGCCATTCGGCAGGTGCTGACGGCAGGCATCGCTAAGGCGGGGAGCAGCCTCGGCGGGAGCAGCCTGCAGAATTACAGCCGGCCTGGCGGTGCGCCCGGCGGCTTTCAGGAGGAATTCCAGGTTTTCCGGCGCACGGGACAGCCTTGCCGGCAATGCGGCGCGCCCGTTGCGCGCATCGTAGTGGCGCAGCGCGGCACACATTTCTGCCCGCATTGCCAGCAGCTTGTGTAACTGTTCTCTCTTGGGATTTTCGCAGCGAGTGTCCGGTTGTGCTACCATACAGCAACATGCTTAAAAAAGGATCGCAACATGGACTGCCCAAACTGCAACACCTGGAACCCTGAAGACAAGGAAGTCTGCTGGCGCTGCCAGACGCCGCTGCCCAAACCCAAGCCGCCCAAGAAACGCTCCCAGTTTGGCGGATTTTCAAACTGGGTATGGTTGTTGATTGTGGTGTTCTTTGCGATGACGCTGCTGGCCCAGTGCTTCTTCTCTCCCCAGGTCATTCCACAGTAAGCTCCCGCTGATGTCGTCCTTGGATTTCACATGGCTGAGCGCGCGCCTGGTTGCGTGGCACGCCGCGCATCAGCGCGTCCTGCCGTGGCGCACCGTGCGCGCAGGAGGGCGCGACGCCTATCAAGTCTGGATCAGCGAAGTCATGCTCCAGCAGACGCGCGTCGAGACGGTGGCCGATTACTTCCGGCGCTGGATGGAGCGCTTCCCGACGGTTGAGGCGCTGGCCGCGGCCGATCTCCAGGATGTGCTCAAAACATGGGAAGGGCTAGGTTACTATGCGCGCGCGCGTAACCTGCACAAAGCAGCCCGACAGATCGTCGCCGACCATGACGGGCGCCTGCCCTCTGACCGCCACACCTTGCTCGCCCTGCCTGGCATCGGCGAGTACACGGTCGGCGCCCTCCTCAGCATCGCCTACAACCAGCCCGCGCCGATCCTGGACGGCAATGTCAAGCGTGTGCTGGCGCGCTTGTGCGACATCGACCAGCCCATCGACCAACCCGCGGTGCTGCGCCGGCTGTGGGAGCTGGCGCGCGCTGTGGTGGAAGCTGCACCGCCCGACGCGGCCGGCGACTGCAACGAGGGGCTGATGGAGCTGGGGGCCACGATCTGTACGCCGCAGAACCCGCGCTGTCTGATCTGCCCGCTAGTGACAATGTGCCAGGCAGCGCGCGCCGGCGTCCAGGCGCTGCGCCCGGTCATGCCGCAGCGCAAACAGACGCCCCACTACGATGTCACCGCCGGTGTGATCTGGGCGGACGCGCCCTATCGCTCCAAGCTGTTGATCGCCCAGCGCCCACCCGACGGGATGCTGGGCGGGCTGTGGGAATTTCCGGGTGGCAAGTTGGAGCTACAGGACGACGGTCTGCCCGCCTGTCTGCGCCGCGAGATCGCCGAAGAACTGGCGATCGAGATCGAGGTGGGCGATCTGCTTATCTCGGTCAAGCACGCCTACACTCACTTCCGCATCACGCTGCACGCGTTCCATGCGCGCCACACGCGCGGGGCGCCGCAGACGATCGGTTGTCAGGCGTGGCAATGGGTGGAACTGGAAGAGTTGGCAGCCTTTCCGCTCCCGGTGACGGATCGCAAGATCGTTGCTGCGCTGCATGCAGCGCGTACGGCCGCAGCGGCCTGTTGACATTCCCCCAACGCGCCGCATCATCGATGATCGTTGTCAGGGCGGGCAGATAGCGGTTACAGCCCAGATGCAGCGTGATGTTGAGGTGTGGCGGATGCGTCCCACACGATGCAATGTGGCTGGGCGTTGTCGGGGATGAGATCGCGAGCGCTTGCCAGCGGCAGCCCCTGCGCCCGGCAGAGGATCGTCGCCAGCGCCAGGCCGTGCGAAACCAGAATCAGCACGTCGTGAGGATGGCGTGCGGCCAGTTCATCGACCGCGGGCCAGATGCGCGCCGCCACATCCTGCACGCTCTCACCGCCGGGCGGGCGCGCATACAGTCGATCCTGCTGGCGCGCCTCCCACTCGACGGGATAGCGCGTCTGGATGTCGGCGACAAGCATTCCCTCCCACTTGCCAAAGCTCACTTCGCGCAGGCGTGAGTCCACGAAGACTTCCATCCCAAGCCGGCGCCCGATGATCTCCGCGGTGACGCGCGCACGTTGCAGGTCGCTGCTGTAGATCGCGGCGTAGCGACGCCCAACCAGCGCCTCACCAGCCAGCTCGGCCTGCTGAAGCCCAGTGGCATTGAGCGGCGGGTCAGTCTGTCCCTGGTAGCGCCTCTGTAAGTTCCAGTCCGTCTGTCCGTGACGCACCAGCCAAAGTTCGGTCACTTGTCCACTCCTCTCGTCTTTACCACCTCTTCGGGAAGGGCCAAACAAAAAGGAGGCCAGTGCAGCTTATGCACCTTGCCTCCTTCAAATCGTCGCGCCGCTAGTTCGAGCGCCGCATCAGTACATGCCTATTGGGCCGCAAAGGATCATGCCGCGCTTTTGAGTTCTTGATTCAGAAAAACGCGCTGTCCATACGTGTTGAACAGCAGCGGGTGTGTATGGTGGGTGAACACTTCGGCGTTTACGACGCAGCGGGTAATGTCATCGCGGCTTGGAATCTCGAACATCTGATCCAGCAGCGCCTCCTCCACAATGCTGCGCAGCCCGCGCGCGCCTGTTTTACGCAGAAAGGCTTCGGTGGCGACGGCATCCAACGCCGGCTCCTCGAATTCGAGCGCCACATTGTCCATGGCAAAGAGACGATGAAACTGTCGCACGACGCTGTTGCGTGGCTCGGTCAGAATGCGCGCCAGGGTGCGCCGGTCCAGTGCATCGAGGCTGACCACCACGGGCAGACGGCCGATGAACTCGGGGATCAGCCCGTAGGAGAGCAGATCATCCGGCTGCACCTGACTGAGCAGTTCACTTTCTGTGCGGCTTTCCTTTTCGAGTTGGCGCAGCTTGATCTCGCGGCGTCGCGCCAGTGGCTCGTCGGGCAGCGGCGCCTCCCGCTGCTCGTCCTGCTGCGTCGCAGGCAGCATCGGGAGTTCATTCTCATCCACAAAACCCAGCGCGCCACGCCGGTTGATACGACGGCGCACCACTTCCGCCAGGTGCGCAAATGCGCCGCCACAGATGAAGAGTACGTTGCGCGTGTCGAGCTGGATAAATTCCTGCTGCGGATGTTTGCGTCCTGACCCAGGCGGCACGTTGACGACCGCGCCTTCGATGATCTTGAGCAGCGCCTGCTGGACGCCCTCACCGCTCACGTCGCGCGTGATGCTGGGATTATCGCCGCTCTTGCGGGCGATCTTGTCGATCTCGTCGATGTAGACGATGCCATAAGCCGCACGCTCGGTGTCCCAGTTCGCATTCTGCAGCAGACCCACCAGAATGGTTTCCACGTCTTCGCCGACATAGCCCGCTTCGGTCAACGAGGTGGCGTCAGCGATGGTGAAGGGGACATCGAGCATCTTAGCCAGCGTCTGCGCCAGCAAGGTCTTGCCGCTGCCGGTCGGACCAATCAGCATCACGTTGCTCTTAGTCAGTTCGACGTCGGCGTCGATCATCCCCTCGGTGGAGTGGCTGCTTTTGGGTGAATCCGTGGCGCTGCTGCCAAAGACACGCTTGTAATGATTATAGACAGCCACGGAAAGCACTTTTTTAGCGCGCTCCTGACCGATCACATATTGGTCGAGATGTTCCACGATCGAGCGCGGGCTAGGGATGGTGCGCAGCGCGTTGCTATCCGTCGCCACGGCAGGGCGCACGCCCCCCGTGATGACGCCCTCTTCGGCGAGGATTTCTGCGCCCAGCAGAACACAGCCGTCACAGATATAGACGCCGTCCGCGCCTTCGATCAGGCGTTTGACTTCGGAGCGGTCCTTCCCACAAAAGGAGCACCGCGGAGTAATTGCTTCGTTCATCTTGTCAGTTCATTGTTCGGATCATCCAGGAAGCGTTGCGCCTCCTGGATGATGGAAACGCAATAGTCGAGTCGGTGACTACTTCGAGCCGTTAGTCAACTCAGACGCTTGAGTAGCAAAGGTAATCTGGCCTTCCTTCGTGATGACGACGACATCATCAGGATTGCCAAGCACCTGATCGACGAGACCAAAATTCTTGGCCTCGATGGCGTTCATATAGCGGTCGCGAATGAACATCTCTTCGATCTCTTTCCAATCATGGCCGGTATGCTTGCCCACCAGGTGAAAAAGTTGCGTCTGCACGCGCTCCTGTTCGCGGAAGGCGATGCGGACATCCTCGGTGTACCCTTGCGCGCCGCTGCTGGCGGGGTGCATGTGGATGGTGGCGTGGGGCAGCGCGTAGCGCTTGCCCTTGGCGCCGGCCGCCAACAGCACCGTGCCCATGCTGGCGGTGACGCCGATCGCCCAGGTCGCCACCGGCGCCGGGATCATCTGCATGGCGTCGTAGATCGCCAGCCCGGCGTAGATGCTACCGCCCGGGCTGTTGATATACATGTTGATGGGCTGGTTGGGATCATCAGCATTCAAATACAGTAATTGCGCCACGATCAGGTTGGCGACCTGGTCATTGATGGGCGTGCCCAGAAAGATAATCCGCTCCTTGAGCAGCAAGCTATAGATGTCATAGGCTCGCTCGCCACGACTGGAGCTGTCAATCACCATCGGAATCATATTCATAGGATTGATCATAGCCATTCTCCTGCGTAATGGTAGCGATTGCGTGCGCCAGAGTGAGCCGGCAGCCATGCAATCAAACGATGTCATACAAGCGTAGGTGCGACCCATCCACGATACGCGGGACTTGCCTGCCTCGCTGTAAGCCGTCTCCAGTTGCGCATTTGCGTTGCGTTAGCGCTTGCCAGCGGTATAAATCCGCCGTCTATTGAGCGTCTTCAGCAACCTCAGAGTCGCCTGCAACTACTTCAGAGTCATCGGTAACTTCCGTGGCGTCGTCAACCTCAGCCGTAGGCGACTCGGCGCCTTCCGTTTCGGTTGAAGCCAGCGTCTCGGCGCCGCTTTCCGTCGTGAAAGAGGGAGGTTCTTCCCCGCGCGCCAACGCCTGCAGCAATGCGATCGCCTTGTCCGTCAACACCTGGCTGACGATCATGTTGCGGCCGGCGCCATAGCGGAGCACCTCTGCCAACTCTGCGGACGACTCGCTGATCTCGCCGTTTTCGTCCGCGCCGACCGTCTGCTTGATGCGCTGTTCGATATCCTCCTGCGTGGCCTCGATGGCTTCCTGCTTGATCACCTCCGAAAGCACCAGGTTGCGTTCTGCAATTTTGATAGCGTCGGGGCGCATCTGATCGCGATATTGGTCTTCACTCTGTTTGGTCTGGCGCAGCAGCGCATTCATCCCATCCAGCCCAAATTGACGCAGGCGCTGATCCATATCCTGCATCATCGCGTCGAGCTGATCCTCGATCACAGCAGGCGGATAGTCAAGTGCGCTGGTTTCAACCAAAGCGTCGAGCACTTTGTCGAGATAACGACCCTGCGCCCGCTTGCCTTCGTCTTCCAGAAGGCTTTCGCGCACCGCTTGTTTTAGATCTTCGAGAGTCGTATAGTCGGGGCCGACAAGCTGCGCCAGGGCGTCGTCGAGCGGCGGCTTTTCGTAGCTCTGCACGCTGTTGACCTTGACGTGGAACTGCGCCTGCCTGCCAGCATAGACGCTCTGACCCTCGGCGGGCCAACTCAGCACGAAATCTTTCTCTTCACCGGCGCGCATATCCAGCAGTTCGCGGTCTAAACCGGCAGGCTCCAGCGGGTTTTCTTCGTCAAGCGTGACATCCCAATCAGTCTCATCGAGCACGACAGTTTTCCGCCGCGTCTTCTTCACCCGCCTCAGCGACAATGACGCTGCGCACATCCGCAGAGAGCAGATCGCCATATTGACTCGGCCGGTCAACCTCACGCCAGCCCGCGTACTCGTCGCGGTGCATCTCCAGACGGCGTTCCACTTCGGCTTCGTCGACCTCGATCGGGTCTTCTTCGACGCGCATAGCGTAATAATCACCCAGCTTCACTTCAGGCTCCAAGGGCACGATCAGCTTATAGACGAGCGGTTCGAGCTGAATATCCTCCAGCGAGGATTGCGCGTACGGCTCAATCTTTTCCTGCTCGATCGCATCCCGGAAGAGTTGCTGGCCGAGATCGTCGACAAACTCCGAGTAGAGGTTGCTCAGCCCAAATTGCTGAACGACAATGTGATAGGGTGCTTTCCCCTTGCGAAATCCAGGGATGCGATACTGGCCGGCAACCTTGGTCGCAGCCTTGCGCAGTTCCTTGTCGACCTGATCTTGAGACACTTCGATGATGACCGCCAGTTGGCGATTTTCGCGTGGTTCAGTGCTAACGGTAAAAGCCATAAGTTCCTCGTAATTGCCGCGGCCAAATCAATTTTTCGTTTTATGCCGTCCGCGGATTGCACGGCGGACGCCAGTTTAGTAACTGTACAATCATACCATTGCCGTTGGAATCGACCAAAGTCACCTCAAAGAAGTGGCTATTTTGCCGTCATGCGCCCGCAAGGTGGAGCATAAGATTGGACATATCCCCAGAAATTTGCCGATTTGACAAGAAATGGGAACATCCTTCACACTAATTGTAAGCTTCATTGCGAAGAGACGATCTGTCTGATTTGTTTGCCCCTTATTTTGCCCTACGGTCTCGGCTTGGCCGAACTGGTCATCAATGATGCGCGATACGCAAATGCACAATCGGCGAAAATCCCTGGGGCGCGTCTCGCGCACGACGCGCGGCGCACAGAAGTGTAGACTCGCATAGAGGCGGCGAGCGGCAACGGCCTTGCGCCACTCGCCACTCGCCCCTCGCCACTCCATCGAGGCATCATGCAAATTGCGTTGGTAATCGGTTCGGCAGTTGCCACCATCAAGGATCCACAGTTGCACGCGCGTAAGCTGCTGCTGGTGCGCAGCGCGGACGAAGCAGGCGCGCCCTCTGGTCCGCCGCGGGTTGCGGTGGATACTGTCAGCGCCGGCGCCGGCGACCTGGTGATCGTCACCGACGGCTCGTCGGCGCGCCAGACAGAAATCACCCAACACGCACCGGTTGACCTGGTGATCGTCGGCGTGATCGATTCGTTGGAAGTCGGCGGGCGCGTGACGTATCGGAAGTCGTGATGGCTGAGCCACGCACCATGCTTTCGGTTGGCATCGATGTCGGGACGACGACCACGCAAGTTGTCTTCTCGCGGCTGTCGTTGGCCGACGTGGCGCGGCCGGGTCAGATCCCGCGCATAACGATCACGCAACGTGAGGTGCTCTACCAAAGCCCGATCGCCTTCACGCCGCTGCTGGATCGCGACGCGGTCGATGCAGCGCGGCTACATGCATTGGTGCGCCGTGAATATGCGGCCGCCGGCGTCGAACCGAGCCAGGTAGAGACAGGCGCCGTCATCATCACCGGGGAGACGGCCAAGAAGAAAAACGCCGATGAGATTCTCGCCGCGCTTGCCGGTCTGGCGGGCGAGTTCGTCGTCAGCGTGGCTGGCCCGCACGTGGAAAGCATGATTGCGGGGCGCGGGGCCGGCGCTGCCCACTACTCGCAAGTGCACTTTACCACCGTCACCAACGTGGACATCGGCGGCGGCAGCGCCAACAGCGCCACCTTTCGCGGCGGCGCGCTCGTCGCCGCTGCGGCCATGAACTACGGCGGACGCAGCTTGGAAATCGAGCCGGCAAGCGGACGCGTCCGCGCGCTGGCGGCGCCGGCGCATCTCATCCTGGCCGACTGCGGCGTCCGGCTTGCGGTGGGCGACGCCGTGACCATGGATGTGCTGCGCGGTTTCGCCGGGCCGCATGGCCGACCTGACGGTCGAGATGATCGAAGGTGCAACATCGCCGCTGGCGCAAAAACTCTATCTCACCCCGCCAACGCCAATTTCCGGGCGCGGCACAGTGCTTATGTTTTCGGGCGGCATCGGTCACTACTACTATGCACCGGCGCCGGTCGATACAGTGGCCGAGGTGGCAATTCACGGCGATGTCGGGCCGCTGCTGGCCGATGCGATCCGCAAACATCCGGCGCTGGCCGGCTACAAGGTGGTCAAACCGGTGGAGACGATGCGGGCGACCGTGTTGGGCGCCGGCACGCAAACCGTGACGCTCTCCGGCTCCACGATCTGGGCCGAGCGGGAAGTCCTGCCGCTGCGCAACACACCGGTCGTGCGGCCGGAAATGCCGGCGCAGTTGGAACGCAGCGCCATTGCCGCGGCCATCGAGCTCGCGGTGACGCGCTGGGATATCGACCGCCGCGCCGATGCGTTTGCCGTTGCGCTTGAGAGCGGGCGCACGCTGGACTATAATGCGCTTGTCCTGTTGGCGTCGGCGCTTTGCGACTTTGCGGCAACCATGCCGCCCGAGCGGCCGCTGGTCGTGATTATCGAGCGCGATTATGCCCAGGCATTGGGGCAGACGGTCAAGGCGTTGGCGCCACAGCGCCCCCTGCTCGTGATCGACCAGGTGGGGCTGTCTGAGGGCGACTACATCGACGTAGGCATGCCGATGCTCGACGGTCGCGTCGTGCCGTTGAGCATCAAGACGCTGGTCTTCTACCGGTGAGGAATCATTCGGCAGCGAGAAAAAATAGCACGCGGATGACGCGGCTCGGCGAGAATCCGCTCAATCCGCGTCATCCGCGTGCTATGTCATCTGCTTGAGGAACGATTATGCTTCTGCGCACCAAACTGCACGGCAGAACTTATGAGTTTCCCGACATTCGCATCCTGATGGGCAAGGCCAATGAGGAGAAGTCGGGCGACCGGCTGGCGGGCGTCGCGGCGGAGACGACGGCAGAGCGCGTGGCTGCACGCTTTGTGCTGGCCGAAGTCCCGCTGTGGGTGCTGCGCGAGACGCCGGCCGCGCCCTACGACCAGGACGAGGTAACGCGCGTCATCCACGATGCGCTCAACGCACGCGTTTACAGCGAGATCAAAGATTGGACGGTCGGCCAGTTGCGCGAGTGGCTGCTGGCCGACGCAACAACGAGCGAGATGATCCGCCGCGTTGCCAACGGCCTGACCGCCGAGATGGTTAGCGCGGTGACCAAGCTGATGTCCAACCTTGACCTGATGCTGGGCGCCAGCAAATTGCGCGTCGCAGCGCACTGCAACAACACCATCGGTCTGCCCGGTCGCCTGTCGAGCCGTAACCAGCCCAACCATCCGACCGACTCACCCGAAGGCATCCGCGCCGAAATCTACGAGGGCCTCGCCTATGGTTCTGGCGACTCGGTGATCGGCATCAACCCGGCCGATGACGCGTACAGCTCGGTGGCGCGGCTGCTCGACATGACCTACGACGTGATCCAGACGTGGACAATCCCGACGCAAAATTGCATCCTTTCCCATGTCACCACGCAGATGAAATGCATGGAGTCAGGTTCACCGGTCGGCCTCGTCTTCCAGTCAATCGCCGGCTCGCAGCAAGGCAACGACTCCTTTGGCATCTCCGTCGGCATGCTGGACGAAGCCTATGCCCTGGCGCGCAAGCACTGTTTCCCGACCGGTCCCAATTACATGTACTTCGAGACCGGTCAAGGCGCTGAGCTTTCGGCCGGCGCCCATCACGGCTGGGATCAACTGACGATGGAGGCGCGCTGTTACGGTCTGGCGAAGCGCTATCAGCCCTTCCAGGTCAACACCGTGGTCGGTTTCATCGGCCCGGAATATCTCTACGATGCACGCCAGATTCAACGCGCCGGGCTGGAGGATCATTTCATGGGCAAGTTGACCGGTCTCCCGATGGGCGTCGATGCCTGTTACACCAATCACGCCCGCGCCGACCAGAACGCCATCGAGAACCTGGCCGTGATGCTGACCGCCGCGGGCTGCAATTATTTCATGGGCGTGCCGATGGGCGACGACTCGATGCTCTCGTACCAGTGCACGAGCTATCACGACGCGCCGGCGCTGCGTCAGCTCTTCAAACTGCGCCCCGCGCCAGAGTTCGAGTGCTGGATGGAGGAGCTGGGTTTGATGAAGAATGGCGTGTTGACGGAAAAGGCAGGCGATCCTTCTTTCTTTTTGAGCCGGTGATGTGTGATGGCCGGAAGGGTAGAACGTGGATGGCGGCGATTTGATTTTTGTGAGAACAGCGATGGACGATGCAAAGGTAGCCGCAATTGCTGCGGCGGTGGTGAAAGAATTATGGGACGCAGGCGCTATCGCCGCGCCGGAGACCACTCCTGTGTCGGCGTCGTCAGCTACGATGCATGCCACTGCTGCGCCAGTGACGGCCGCGCCGATCACCGCTGCAACGACCCATGCGCCGCTCCTTACTATCGATCTGCCCGACCCAACCGCCGCCGAACAGCGCTATGCGCCGGGCGTCACAAATCCGGCCGACGCGCAGGGCTTGCAGGCGTTGATCGCCGCGACAACCGCGCGCATCGGCGTCGGCCGCACCGGGCCGCGCTACCGAACAGCCTCGCTGCTGCTCTTCCAGGCCGACCATGCCATCACACAGGATGCCCTCTACCGCGATGTCGACCAGAAACTGCTCGACGATCTGGAGCTTTTCAGCGTTGAGACGCGCATCACCGGCGGCAAGCAGGAGTATCTACTGCGCCCGGACCTGGGGCGGCAGCTTTGCGACGATGCCAGACGCACGATCGGCGAACGCTGCGTTAAGAGCCCGGCCATCCAGTTGGTGGTGGGCGATGGCTTGAGTGCGGCGGCCATCGAAGCCAATCTGCGCCAGATTCTGCCGATCATCAAGCAGGGCGTACAGGCGGCCGGGTTGAGCTTTGGAACGCCGTTTTTTGTCAAGCACGCGGGTCGGCATGATGAACGACATCGGCGAACTGCTCCGACCGGAGGTGCTGATCCTGCTGATTGGCGAGCGGCCAGGGCTGGGCCGCGCCGACAGCATGAGCGCGTACATGGCGTTCCGTCCCAAGCCGGGCGACACCGACGCCGACCGCGATGTCATCTGCAACATCTTCGAGGGCGGCGCCAATCCTCTGGAAGCCGGCGCTTTCGTCGTGCAGTTGGCGCAGAAGATGCGCAAACATCAGGCATCGGGGGTAAAATTAAAGTTGGCGACGTGAGTATCTCTTATGCAGCCAGAAGACTTTGAGTTGCTCAGTGAAATCAGCGGCATCGAACCAATCAGTCGGAATCGCTCGATCCGGGAAATCGAATATCTCAATCGGCGTTTTGGCAAAGGGCGATGGCGCAAGTTGAAGGGTACGGCAACGATACAATACAAACACTCTGGTCGGGTTGTGCGTGCCGAGCTTCACTGGTATGAAGCGCATGGGATTGGAGCAGTAAAATGGAAAGTCAAACGCGAACTCGAATGAAATCAACGACTTACCCAGATACTGACAGAACCCGCATTGTCAAATGCATTGCCGAATCTGGCGATGCCCTCACGGTTACACCTGGTCAGTACTATCGCGTCTTACCTGACAAGGCCGAGGAACATGGCATGTTGCGCGTGATCGATAACACCGGCGAGGATTATCTTTATGCCGCCAGCTCATTCGAGAACGTTGACGATCTGAACAGGCTGCAAGCTGAGTTGCTTGTTCGACTTGACGCGCCTACCAAAGCAACTATCTTGCAAATTGCCAACCAGCGCGGTGTAAGCATGAGTGCGCTAGTGCGCGAATGGATCGAGGAAAGGGTTGACTTGCCTGCGACCGCCGCACGCTGAATGCTCTGAGCAGCACACAAGATAAGAATCATGGAGAAAGATCGTTGGCCATTCTGGACCCAATTTACGCCACACCGCTGGCCATTCGCCTCATCCCCAACGTCGACCGCGACTTTGCCGAGAAGCTGGGTCTGCGGCCGGAGCAGCGCTCGATTGGGTTGATCACGGCGGACAACGACGACGCCACCTATGTCGCCATCGACGCGTCGACCAAGATGGCCGATGTGGAGGTCGCCTATGCACGTTCGTTCTATGCCGGCGCCAAACACGCGTCCGGTCTGCTGTCGGGCGAGATCATGGCGATCCTGGCCGGGCCGGATCCGGCCGAGGTGCGCGCCGGGCTGCACGCCGCGCTGGCTTACATGAAGCATGAGGCGATCTGGTACGCGGCCAACGCCGATGCGTCGATCGCCTTCTTCCCGCACCTGATCTCGCGCACCGGTTCGTTTCTCTCCAAAGTGTGTGGCATCTCGCTTGGCTCGCCCATCGCCTACCTGGTGGCGCCGCCGATGGAGGGGTTGGTGGCGCTCGACGCTGCGCTCAAAGCCGCGGCCGTACGCATCGCCGCGCTGACGCTGCCGCCGTCGGAGACCAATTACATGGGCGTCATGCTCACCGGCGATCAACCCGCGTGCCAGGCCGCGGTGCTGGCGTTTCAGGAAGCCGTGCTCGATGTGGCAAGCGAGCCGATCAAGTTTTGATGATGGACAAAGACCTGCTTTCGATCCAACAAGCACGTGACCTGGCCGTCGCCGCGCGCGACGCACAGCGCCACTTTCTCCACGCGTCGCAGGCCGAGGTGGATCGCATCTGCGCGGCGATGGTCGAGGCAGCGGTGGCGGCGGCCGCGCGGTTGGGACGCATGGCCGTCGAGGAGACCGGCTACGGCGTGCCCGAACACAAGACACTCAAGAATCTGCTGGCCTCCCAAGCGCTGTGGGACGCGATCCGCGCCACGCCGACCGTCGGGGTGATCCGCCACGACGCGGCGCGCAAGCTCTATGACATCGCCTGGCCGATGGGTGTGGTCGCCGCGCTGACGCCGAGCACCAATCCCACCTCCACGACCTTGTTCAAGGTGCTGATTGCGGTCAAGGCGCGCAACGGCATCGTCGTGGCGCCCCACCCGTCGGCGGTGAACTGCTGCGCCGAGACGGTGCGTGTGCTGGCCGAAGCGGGCGAGCGCGCCGGCATGCCGCGCGGGCTAATCGCCTGCATGAGCGAGGTGTCGCTGGCCGGCACGCAGGAGTTGATGCGCCACAAATCCGTCGCACTGATCCTGGCGACGGGCGGCAGCGAGATGGTGCGTGCGGCGCACTCGGTGGGCAAGCCCGCGTACGGCGTCGGCCCCGGCAACGTGCCCGTCTATGTGGATCGCTCGGCCGACCTGCGCAAGGCCGCGCAGTACATCGTGGCGAGCAAGGCGTTCGACCACTCGGTCATCTGCGCCACGGAGCAGGCCGTCGTCGCCGACGCACCGATTGCCGCCCGGCTTGCGGAGCTGATGCAGGCTGAGGGCGCCTATTTTGTCACGTCCGCCGAAGCCGCGGCGCTCGGCAAGCTGCTCTTCACACCCGGCCCGCTGATCAACCCGAAGACCGTCGGCAAAAGCCCGCAGCAATTGGCGCAGATGGCGGGCATCCGCGTGCCGGCGAGCGCACGCATTCTGGTGGCGCGGCTCGCCACGGTTGGCCGCGAGGAGCTGCTCTCCGCCGAGAAACTCACGACCGTGCTCGGCTGGTACGAAGCCGACGGCTGGGAGGCGGGCTGCGACCGCTGTATCGAGCTGATCCACTACGGCGGCCGCGGCCATTCCCTGGTGATCCACGCCCAGGACGATACCGTAGTCATGCGTTTTGGGCTGGAGAAACCGGTCTTCCGCATCCTGGTCAACACGATGGGCACGCTCGGCGCGGTCGGCATGACCACCGGCGTGACGCCATCGATGACGTTGGGCCCGGGCGGGATCGGCGGCGCGATCACCGGCGACAACATCGGCGTGCAGCACCTGTTCAACGTCAAGCGCCTCGCGTACGAGACCGCGCCGCCGCCCGCGCGCGCTTGTCCCCGGCGCGACCGATGACTCGGCGCGGCTTCGCACCGGCGGCGCGATGTCGGCCAATGGTGACGGCGCAGTGCTCGCCAACCCGGGCGGCGGTGATGCGCAGATTGATGAAATCGTCCGCCGCGTGCTGGCTGAGTTGAAAGCGGCAGGGTATTGATAAGTTCGTTCCGAGCCAAGACAAAAGGAAGGAAAGTTATGCCTGTTGACATCGCTATGATCGCTCTAGGAATGGTGGAAACCAAGGGGTTGGTGGGCGCCATCGAGGCTGCCGACGCCATGGTCAAGGCGGCCAACGTCACGCTGATCGGCAGTGAGTACATCGGCGGCGGCTTTGTGACCGTGATGGTGCGCGGGGATGTGGGCGCGGTGAAGGCCGCCACCGACGCGGGCGCGGCCGCGGCCAAGCGTGTGGGCGAACTCGTCTCCGTCCATGTGATCCCGCGCCCCATCAGGACGTCGAGATTATCCTGCCCAAGAGCACCAAGGGGCAGCGTTGAGGGAAGAGCATAGCCAGGGAGCTTGAACCGAGCTGCCCGGAGGCTGCGCGCCCCAAGTTGCCCCGGCGTTGCAAAGGGCTGGCGTACCGCGTATGGAGCGTCCACTGTTCACCGCGGCGGACATCCGCCGGCTGGTGCGCGAGCAGAAGGCGGCGGTGCTCGTGCTGGGCGCCGGCGATCTGATCACACCCGAGGCGACCGATGTGGCGCGCGAGTTGGGCGTGCAGATCGTGCGCGCGCCGGGCCAGGGCAAGGCGTCGCCGGCTACGCTGCGCAAGCTGCCGCCGCTGCGCGGGGTGAGCCGCGCCGGCGTCTTGCTCGATGTCTTTGGCGACGACATCCCGAAGAGCGCGGAGGTGCGCCTGCGCGATGTGATCACCGCTGAAGACGGCTCGCCGCTGGCCGCGGGCTATATGGCGCTCGACGCGCAGACGCCCGCGGGCGGCGTCTTCCCGTGGACGCTGACCTACGACGAGATCGACATCGTGCTGGAAGGCGAGTTGATCATCACGCGCGACCACGAACAGGTGCGCGGCGGGCCGGGCGACGTGATCTTCATCTCAAAGGGCTCGGTGATCACCTTTGGCACGCCCAGCTACGCTCGCTTTGTCTATGTGACCTATCCCGCCAACTGGGGCGAGTTGTGAATATATGGAAAAATAGACCACGGATTTTGCGGATTCAACAGATTTACACGGATTGAACAACCGGCTAAATATGACGATGAACTCTAAGCTTGACGAGCTGCTCATGCGCACCGACGACGTGATAGCTGGGCGCAGCAATGGCTGGCAGCCTGATCCGCTGCTCGTCTCGACAACAGGCGAATATCGCGGCGTGTTGCAGGTGGGCGTGGATTTAGGCACGGCCTACACCGTGCTGATCGTGCTCGACAAGACAGGCATGCCGCTTGCCGGCGAGTATCAATTCGCCCAGATCGTGCGCGATGGGCTGGTGGTCGATTTTATGGGCGCGGTGGAATTGCTGCGGACGCTCAAGCAGCGGGTCGAGACAAAGCTGGGCGTCACGCTTACATCGGCGGCGTCGGCCTTTCCGCCGGGCGTGCCGCAGGCCGAAGTGCGCGCGACGGCCAACGTGCTCTACGCGGCGGGGCTGGAATGCACCGGTCTGGTCGACGAGCCGACCGCGGCCAACAACGTGTTGCAGATTCGCAACGGTGCGATTGTCGATGTCGGCGGCGGCACCACCGGCGTTGCCATCGTCAAAGCGGGTGCAGTCGTCTACACCGCGGACGAAGCGACGGGCGGTGCGCATTTCACCCTGGTGGTGGCCGGTGCACAGAACATTCCGTTCGAGCAGGCCGAAAAACTGAAGCAGGATCCTCAGCAGCAACAACTTCTCTTTTCGGTCGTGCGGCCGGTGATGGAGAAAGTGGCGACGATCGTCGAACGTCACATCGCCGGGCAGAAGGTCGAGGCACTCTACCTGGTCGGCGGCGCGTGCGCGTTTCCCGGCATGGCTCGCGTGATCCAGGAAATCACCGGCGTGCCCACCTATCTGCCGCTCAATCCACTCTTCGTGACGCCGCTGGGGATCGCATTGCATCATGGGAAAACATTGGCAGTGACTGGAGATTGACCAACCGTCGCAACGCCCAATCTCGCATCTCTCCATCTCCAATCTCATCATTCGCAAGGACTGACTCATGGCCGATTCTGCCTTTCAACTTCGCTGTTACTCCTATCTCGACCGCATGCAGCCACAATATGCGGCCTTTTTCGGCACCATCACCCAGGGCGATCTGCCGACCGAGGGAAGGGCGTCGCTCTATATCGAGGTGGCGCCGGGCAATGAGGTCTTTCAGTTGGTGGACATCGCCGTGAAGAGCACCGAAGCCCGCCCCGGCGCGCAATTGGTCGAACGCGAGTTTGGCATGTTCGAGGTGCACTCCCGCTCGCAGGCCGAGGTGCTGGAGGCGGGGCGCATTGTGTTGGCTCGGTTAGGTCTACGGCCGGAGGATCGCATCAAGCCGGAGATCGCGTCGGTGCAGGTGATCACCAATGTCGACCCCTATCAGGCGCAGTTGCTCAACCGCTTCCGCCGCGGCAGTATGTTGGTGCCGGGCGAGACGATGCTGGTGCTCGAATGCGCGCCGGCGGCCTACATCAACTACGCCTGCAACGAGGCGGAGAAAGGTGCATCGATCAAGCTGCTGCATGTCTCGTCGGTCGGACGCTTTGGGCGCATGTGGATGTCCGGCTCCGAGGCGGAGATCGTTGCCGCACGCAACGCAGCCACACAAGCGATCGAGGCGCTGGAGGGGAAAGAATAGAGATGAGGAGATCGGGGATTGCGCCTTTCTGAGATTGGCTGCTCATCTCCAATCTCTAAATCCCAATTCTCTTATCTGGATGATAAAAAGGTGATTCATGGCAAAAACCTTCTACACCGAGCGCGACATCGAAGACTTGCATGCGCGGGGTGCGACAAGTATCGAGGTGCACGACGATGTGGTGCTCACTGACTTGGCGCGCGAGCGCGCACTGAAGCTGGGCGTGCGGCTGGAGCGCGTCAAGCCCCACGCGCATCCGGCCGGCAGCCTTGACGCCGAATTGATTCATCGCGTCAAAGACGCGGTGTTGGCGCAACTGGGCGGACGGTGGGTGGATCCTGACCTGCTGGACGCAGTCGTGCGGCGTGTCGTTGCCGAGTTGGGACGCTGAAGCCCGTCGAGAGCAAGTCTGATTTTATGTTTTCCCATAAACATGGTAGATCTCGCGTTAAATAATGTGCATTGTAGAGGGTAAGCAATGAAAACGACGATTGAAATTCCCGATGAGCTCTTTCGCCAAGCGAAGGCGAAGGCGGCGCTTGACGGAGTTCGTCTGCGCGATTTAGTCGAGCGCGGCATTCGCCTTGCTCTGGCTGAATCGATGAGCAGATCACCACGCCACCGCGCCTCGTTCCCACTCATCAAAGGGGTGGAGACTTCGGTGCTGGACAGCGATAAGGTAACGGAGGCGTTGATCGAACTCGACGAGGAAGAGGCGGCACAGTATGCCTGCACTGTGCGACGTTAGTGTGTTGCTGGCGGTCTGCTATGATCGTCATAGCCATCACCAAGCTGCTCTGGCATGGCTCAATGCTCAACCGGAAAGGTCGACAGTCCTGTGTCGGGTGACGCAGATAAGCCTACTCAGGTTGTTATGCAGCACTACTGTGATGGGTGAAGATGTGTGTACTTTGCCAGAAGCCTGGGTGATCTATGACGCCATCATAGGCGATGAGCGTCTCTACTTTGTTGCTGAACCGGAATCCCTGGACAGTGTTTTTCGCCGGTTCACCCAACTTGCGGCTGTTTCGCCCAAGGTCTGGGCGGACGCCTATCTTGCCGCCTTTGCTTCCATCGCTGGACTGCAGCTCGTCACGTTTGACCGTGGTTTCCGGCAATTCAAAGATTTACAATTGGTATTGCTTTAGGCAAAAGGACGAGATGCTTCAGAGAACTGCCTCATCCGCCGAAATCAGCATTGATGTAGGAATTGAGAGAATGGGAGAATGGGCGATTAGGCGATTAGGCGATTAGGCGATTCGTCCCTTACGCGCCAAATTTTCTAATCTCTCAATCTCTACTCCTCCGCTTTTGGCGTAGGCACGGGCGTCCCCGGCCCCACTAGATACACCGCACGCCAGGGTTGATACAAGCTCTTCAATATATCGGTGCGCGTCGCGCCGTTCTCGACGATCGTGCGCGTCACCAACGCTGACATGCCTGCTTTTTCCCACTCCACCTGTTTGGTCTGGCCGGCAGCCAGCGCTTCGTCCACGGTGTACACCGGCGGCTCCGGTTTGATGACGTCGGTGATCTGCGGCTTACTCACGGTGACGGTGCGATCCGGGCGCGTGCCGTAAAAATTGAAGGTGATGACGCCATTGATGCTGTCGACGACGGGATCGATCAACAGATAGGCGTCCGTGTCGTTGCGAAAGCGAAAATCCACCGTCGGCGTGAAAATGGTGGCATCCATGCCTGGTTCGCCGTACCAGTCCACCACGTAGCCATGATTGTAGCGCTCGACAAGCGGGAAGCCACCCTCATAGGCAGCGCGGAAAACCGTCGTGCTGACCTGGCAGACGCCGCCGCCGACGCCCACCGCGGTGCGGTCGCCCCAGATCACAAGCGAATCTTCAAAGCCGTTGGCTGAACTGACATCACGCACGATCTCGTTAAAACTGAAAATGCCATCAGGCGGGATGACGACGCCCTCGAACTGCGCTGCCGCCACTTCAACGTTGCGCACGCGGCTGGCGCTGCTGCCCGCAAAATAGGTCGTGCCACTGGCAACCAGTTCGCGGATGCCCATTTCGGCGATCCGGTTCATGTCCACCGCAGGCGCGACGGGTCCGACCGCCAGTTGTGCATCTTTGGCGCCATTGGCGACGGCGGCCTGGATCGCGGCGAGGCTGGCCTCTACATCCAGTTGGCGACCGGCAAAGCTTGGCGTGAGCACGGTGACGGCGCCGGCGTCTGGGTCGAAACGCAGGCGCGCATCGCGCGGTTGGCGGTCGAGCTGAGCGGCAAGTGTTGCCAAGTAGGCGCGCACTTTGGCTTCGTCAAGCGTCAAAGGCGCGGTGGAGAGCGCCAGGTTGCGCAGATCTGCGGGCATCAACGCCACTGCAAAGTCATCTTCGGATGAGCGCAACACGAGAAGGGCAAAGCTGCTCGCTGCCGCCACTTCCGGCGCAGCAATGGCGACGCTTGGCGGAGGCGCGACCGTATGGATAACCAGCGGCGCCTGCACCATCGTGTAGACGCCGACGTTTTGCAGCGCGCCAAGCACCCCCTGCATCGTGGCCTCGACATCGACCTCGACGCCGGGCTGTGCGGCAACCACGACATCGCCCAGCGTGCGTTCTCCCATGCCGGGCCGGTTGATGCTGGCGGCAATCTCTGTGATCGCGGCGCGCAGCGCCTCCTGGTCGACGGCAACCTGCGGGGTGATCTCCGCGCGGCGCGTAGCGGCGCGCAGTTGATCGACCCCATCCGTCAGCAACGCGCCGCTGCGGCCGAAGAGATAGGCGCGGTTCACGGCGTCCAGCAAATCGGCGCGCGCCCGCACCTGCGTCGTCTCCAACGGCCATTGTTGATTGTCATACACGAGCGTTACTGGCGGCAGCGGGAACTGATAGAGCGTCTCGTTGAGCCGTTTGTAAGCCTGCGTGCGCGTCAACCCATCCAGTTGCACCCCGCCCACATTGACCCCGGTGTAAATTCGCCCCGTGTGCCAGAAGCTCCAGCCGGCAAACAGCGCAATCGCGGCAAACAGCAGCAACAGCAAGAAGAGCGCCGCCAGATCAAACCCAGTCCGACGGATGGGATCGATTCTTCGAGATGGAGTTAGAGCATTTTGCATGAGATGTTCAGTGCTCAGCCGCCCAGTTGCGGCAAGATATAGCGGAACGGAATCAGCAGGCTGAGTAGAAACAGCGCCAGGAAGGGCGCCGCCCATACCAGCACACGCGCCATCCTGAGCAGCGGTTGCAGCCTGCGCTTGCCCAGGAAATGTTGCAACTGCTGCGGCGCGCCAATGACGATAGCATCCACCGAGCCAGAAAGCAAAAGAGGTTGCAGCATCAACAACAGGCCGAACAACCCGATGCTCACGATGATCCAACGATCCATGATATCGGTGCGCATATCGGCCACAGCCAGAGACGCCGCCAGCACTAGCGCCAGCAAGCCGGTAAGTTTGCCTTGCAGCGGCTGCATCAACTCGCGCCAGGCGAGGGCGGCGAAGGTGCTGATGGGCAACAGCCCCCAGAAGAAATAACGCCCCTGATGCTGGACAAACTTGAGGTTATACCAGATAAAGCTTGCCAGCACCGCCAACATCATGACGCCAAACAGACCCAGCACCCAGAATTGATAGCGATCCATATCCGCTTCTGGGCGGCCGCAGATAAAGCGCACCAGCGCCCACAACAACCCCAGCAGCAACGCTCCGGTAAAAACCAGCAGCAACATATAGACGCGCGGTTCCATAAAGACGCCCATCCAGCCAAAAACGCCCCAGAAGCTGCGAAAGGTAAAGTCCATCGCCCGCTCGATATAGTTGACTACCCCTTCGCGGGCAATCCACGCCGCGGTAGTGGGCTGTCCCGCAACGAGCCTGTCGTGCATCTGTAAGCCGAGGAAATCCCACGACCCGTACAGTTGGACGTTGCGCACCCAGAGCGGGATCACCACCAGCAGTGCCGGCGCCACGACCCACAGCGCCGCGCCCAGCCCGCGCACAAAGGCGCGACCCAGCGGTCGAACAAGGCGATACTCGAGTTGAGCCATGGGCGCCAGCCAGATGGTCAGGAACACGCTCCCGGCCACCAGGGGAAGGACAGCATAAGCGTAAATCTTGGTGGCCATGCCTAGACCCACCAGCACGCCAAGCACGAGCAGGGTGTTGCGTTCGGTTGGGTTGCGGGTTGGCGCGTCAGATGACGCTTGCGCAGGATAGAAGCGCCGTTTCATCCAGCGCAAGAGTAGGAGCATGATGGCGAGAATCAGCAATTCAGCCAGCCCGTCGTTGTTGACTGAAGCGCTCATTGCCACATGCATGGGCAGGAACGCGGCAAACGCAGTGGCGCCAATCGTGAGGAGCGGTTTCGTGGGGAAGACCGTCTCCATGCAGGCGTACAGGAGCAATAAACTGATGGCGCCGAGCAGCACGTTGAACAGCCGGAGCAGTCGCAGCTCACCGCTGCCCAGCAGAAAGGCGGGTGCGGCTGCAACATAGTAGAGCGGTGGTTGATAGGCTTCGTAGCGCAACGGGCCGACCGATAAGTGGGGCGGAAACCCGCCACTTACCAGCGCGGCCAGGTATTCCTGGTTATAATCGCCCTCGCGCAGCACCGGCAGCCCGTGCCCGGTGGCGATATAGGCGATGTTGTTATAGTGCGCCGGCTCGTCCGGATTCTGCCAATCAGGCGTGGTGACGGCAAAGAGCGTCGCCACGGCCACATAGCCGATCAGGATCACCACAAACGCAAGGCGCGGCCGGCGCAGGTAATAGTGATCGAGGCTAGCCGAGATAGGGCGATAACTGGAAGCCACATTCTCCATTCATTTATCCCAGTTTCTCGGCCATCAAATCTTCGTCCAGCTTGACAAAGAGCGGCTTCGGCTCGCGCAGCGCCTGCCCTGGCGGCAGCACGCCGGCTTCCCACACGCCGGACGCCGCACCGTGATCGTAGCGCAACACCAGATGGCGGCCGCGCGCATCCTCCACCACTTCGGTGTACTGGCGGCCAAAGAGCGGCCGGTTATAGCCAAGCATCTGCTGCACGGCTTCGCTGGCGTAGGGCAGGATCGGCCCCCAGATCAGCTTGAGCCAGTCAATGGCCTGGAGCGCAACATAGACCACGGTGGCGGCGCGCTGCGGATTTTCCCCGATCATCTTCCACGGCGCGTGCTCGTTGAGATATTGGTTGACGCGCTGGCTGAGCCGCCGCGCCTCTTGCAGCGCGGCCTTGAGTTTGACCGTCTGATAGAGCGCGCCGGCGCTTTCAAAACCGGCTCGAATCTCAGCCAGAAAGGCTTCGTCGTCGTGCGTCAACGCAGCGGGGGTGGGCACTTTGCCATCGAAACGCTTGTAGGCAAAGCCGAGCATTCGGTTGACCAGGTTGCCCCAGTTGGCGACCAGCTCGTTGTTGATGCGATCCATGAAGTCCTGCCAGGTGAACTCCACGTCGGCGGTCTCCGGCGCCACGGCGGTGAGGAAGTAGCGCCAGGCGTCGGGCTGGAACTGCGCCAGCACCGTGTTCCAGCCGATCACATTGCCGCGACTCGTGCTGAATTTGTCGCCGCCGAGGTTGAGATATTCATTGGCAGGCACGTCGTAAGGCAGGTTCAAATGGCTGGCGCCGGCGTTATAGCCGATCAACATGCCCGGCCAGATGATGGTATGAAACGGAATGTTGTCCTTGCCGATAAAGTTGTAGAGGTGCGCGTCAGGATTGACGTCGGCGTCCCACCATTCCCGCCATGCTTCCGGCGCTTCGGTCAGCTTTGCCCACTCCACCGCCGCGCTCAAATAGCCGATCACGGCGTCATACCAGACATAGATGCGCTTGTCCGGGTAATTGCCGATCGGAATCGTGACGCCCCAGTCCAGGTCGCGCGTGATGGCGCGCCCGCGCAACTCGCGCAGCGCCAACTGTCCGCGCGTGAAATTGATTACATTGGGGCGCCAGTGCTCCTTGCCGTCGGCGATCCAGGCGAGCAGCGGCTCGTTCATCTTGCCCATGTCGAGGAAAAAGTGTTCGGTCTCGCGCATCTCCAGTTCGGTCGCGCCGCTGATCTTGGAGCGGGGATGCTTGAGTTCCAGCGCGTCGTAGATGCGGCCACAGTTGTCGCATTGATCGCCGCGCGCGTCGGCATAACCGCAGTAAGGGCATTCCCCTTCGATATAGCGGTCGGCCAGAAACTTGTTGACCACCGGGTCGTACCACTGGCGCTGCACGTCCTTGTAGACGAAGCCTGTCTCCCAGTGACGCGTGAACATGTGCTGGGTGACTTCCCAGTGATTGGCGGTGTCGGTGTGCGTGTACAGGTCAAAGGTCAGTCCCATCGCCAGACAGCCCTCGACAAACAGGCCATGATACTTGTCGATAAACTCGGCGTAGGGAATGCCGTCCGCGTCAGCCTTGAGCATGATCGGCGTGCCGTGCGTGTCGGAGCCGCTCACCATCAGCACATCGGCGCCGGTCATGCGCTGGAAACGCGCGAAGATGTCCGGCGGCAGATACGCGCCGGCAATTTGACCGATATGTTTTTCGCCGTTGACATACGGCCACGCCACCCCTACCAGAATTTTGCGCCCCATAAAACAACCCTTTGCGTGATTTATCGATTCGCCCACCAGCCGGCAAGCGAGACTAAGCCATAGAGCAGTAAAAAGAAGAACAGCCCGCCGGTAATGCACAGCCAGCCGGCAATTGCCCCGCCCAGACCGTAGTAATACCAGATCAGCGCCGCCGACAACGTAAAGGATCACGAAAAAGCCGATGACCAGTTGTCCTTCGGTCGTGCGCACAAAGCGGATCGGCTCAAATCCCCGTCGTCTGCGACTCATAAAGGGCTATTATAGCGGGTGGCTGCATGGAGTGACAAGGTGAACAGGAAGCGTTAGACGTCGCTGACGCCAAAATTATAGAGATGACTCGCCTTTTTCATCTGCGCCTATCCACGTTCTCTTGCGGTGGCTTTACTCACGGGTTGACGATTCACGCGCCGCTCGCTCATTCCCGGACTGTGGGATGGCTTCCAACTGCGGGCCATCGGGCGTGTCCAGCACTTGCCAGCCAAGCTCTTCGATCTGCGCGCGCAGCCGATCCGCCTCCGCCCAATCCTTACGTGCGCGCGCTACACGGCGCTGGTGCAGCAACTCTAATGCTGCATCAGCGGGCGTGGCGTGTCGCAGCGCACCGCAGCCATGCGTTCGAGCGTCGCCAGCGTCTCGCGCCAGATTGCATCTGGCACGCTTGCCTGTGCGTCAGGCGTAACGCAATGCCCCAACGCGTCCAGCCCAAAGCGCCCACCGGCCGCAAAGCGTTGCTCGCGATCGCCGTGCACGATCGTCACGCCACCCGCGCCGCGCACTTCGCATTGCCGGTGCGCCAGGTCGATGGTCAGCGCCGTGTTCTCGTCGATGCCGACCACGCGACGATCGGGATCACTGGGCAGCATGGCCAGCAACTCGCCAAAGCGTTGCTGGCCCAGGTAACAGCGGCTGGTGTCGAGCAGGTCGCCGCCGTCGCGATTATTCCAGTGCGATACAAAAATCAGCGAAAGGCCGCAATCGCCAAACAGGTCAAGCCCCACTTTCCAATGCAGGTCTTCGCCCGCCTTGTAGATTTCATAGATCGGCAGCGTAAACCGGCTAGCCGCCAGCACCATGGCGCTCGAAAAGACCAGCGACGCGCCCGCCAGGCGATGCATTGAGCGCAGCACGTGCCATGCCAGCGTGTCGCGCAACTGGCGCGCCGCATAGGTCGGGCTGCCCGGCCCCATGAAAATGACATTGGCGTCATAAAGCGGCTGGATAATCGCCGGATCGTCGGGGCTGAAGGGGGTGCCGAGTTTGCGCGCGGGCGCCACCGTCACCTGGGGACGGAAGTTCTGCAGGCGTTTGTGCAGATAGGCGGCGACCTGATCGGCTACATAGCCCGAGTTCGGCTCGAAACCTGCCGGCGTTTCTAAAATCACCACTTGCGGCCGCGCCGCCATCTCCGAGAAGAGCGCATGATAGATCTTCTGCGCGCTGGGCGAAGTCTCCCCCGAACCGAACAATGTGATCAAGCCAGGTTGGAACGCCATGTTCTATTGTCCTTGTTCCAAGTCTGCGGCCATCAGCGCGGCCAACGCCGCAGGCCGGTGCACGTGGATATCATGCGCGGTGTCGGCGAGCCAATGGACATCGACCTGCGCCAGCCCTTGCTCGGCGGCGTTCACCTGGGCGCGCTGGCTTCCAGCCACGTGGGATTGCTGCCATCCTCGGCGACGACGATCGTCACCGGGCGCTGGATCAACGGGTACAGCGCGGCGGGGCGCTGTTCCCACAGCGCGCGCAGAATCTGCATGTGCCGCTCCAGCGTCAGCCACGGGCGCACCGTGCCGTCGGGCAGATGCTCGAAGTTGCCCAGCGTCGCCGCAATGCCTTCCTCCGTCCAGTCTGTGTGCATGACCTGGATGCGCTGCGCCAGCGCCGCGCGCAGTGTGCCGGTGAGCGGCGGCGGGCGTAGTTCGGTGGCTGTGCGCTCCCACGTCATGTCAGGGCGCGATTGCAGGTCGAGAAAGCCGCCGTCTACCAAGATCAGGCGCCGTGCACTGCGCTGGTGACGGGCGCCGTAAGCCAGCACAACATTGCCGCCCCACGACTGTCCCGCAATTACCGGCGATTCAACGGCAAGCGCTTCCAGCAGGCAGTGCAGGTCGTCGGCTACTGTCTCGAAGTCATAGCCTGTGTCCGGCTTATCGCTGCGCCCATGTCCCCGTTGATCCACCGCCAGCACGCGATAGCCTTGCGCCGCCAGCGTCCGACCCACCGCTGACCACGTGTTGGCATTGCTCGCCAGGCCGTGCAGCAGGACAAAAGGCTGGCCCGCCCCCGGCCATTCCAGCACATGCAGGCGCAGCGCCTCCCCTGGAGCACGGATCGCAACCCAGTGCTCGACAGGTTGAATTGCCTGAGGGTGATGTTTGTCCGCTTGTTGCCTGAACATTGGTTGCTTGCGCCCCTTCCCAAATCATTTTAAGATAAGCTCTATTTGCAGGTGATTTGCAGATGCAACGCATAAACCCAGAAAGGAGATCAGTAGTTGTCCACCTCACCCACCCTGCTCGATACGCTGAAGAGCCGCGGCTTGCGCGTCACACCGCAGCGCGCCATCATCCTGAACACGATTGAACATATCCCCGGCCATATGACTGTTGAGCAAATCTACGAACAGGTGCAGCGCGTCAACTGCTACATCAACCTTGCCACGGTCTATCGGACGCTTGACCTGCTGCGCGAACTAGATCTGGTGACAGAGGCGGATATGGGCACCGGCGCCACGCACTATGCGCTGCACACCCACGCCACCCACCATCATGCTGTGTGCCGGGCGTGTGGTCACTCCCTTGAGTTCCCGCACGATCTGCTGTCCCCACTGCTCGACATCCTGCGCACCGACTATCGCTTCTTCGCCGACGCCGATCACACCGTGCTCTTCGGCTGGTGCGCCACCTGTGTGCAGGAAGAGGTAAAATCGACTTCAGGGTCATGATACCCGGTTCGCAACTGTGATTCCGTGAGCTTCCTTGTTTTGTAATCATTCGCACATGCAGATGATTGCAACAGCGCGATGATAGGCGCCTTAACCCCGTTGCCTGTTGTTATGTTCAAGGAGGTTGATTGTTTATGCGTGTATTCCACGTTGCGCTCGCTCTATTGATGATGACGGCGCTTGCCGGATGTAGTGCGCCGGTGGCGATGCCGGCTGCAGGAGGCGTCACGGCGGCTACGGCTTCTCCGGAACGGCTGCGCATTGTGGCGACCGTGTCACCGATCACCAATGTGGTCTACAATATCGCCGGCGACCGCGCCGAGCTCGCCGGCATTGTGCCGGAGGGAGTCAACTCGCACACCTACGAACCCGCGCCGTCGGATGCGCGGCAGTTGGCTGCCGCCGACCTGATCTTCATCAATGGCTTGAAGCTTGAAGCGCCAACTTTGCAGTTGGCGGAAGCAAACGCACGCGACGGCGCCGAGATCGTGTTGCTGGGCGACCAGACCATTGCGCCCGACGCTTATGTCTATGACTTTTCCTTTCCCAAGGAAGCCGGCAGCCCCAATCCGCATCTGTGACCCAATCCGTTTTATACGCTGAAGTACGCTGAGATCATCCGTGACAAACTGAGCGCACGCGACCCGCAAAATGCTGACTACTACGCGGCCAATTACGCCAAGTTCGAGGCGCGCATCCAGGCGCTGGATGCGGCGATCCAGGCGACGGTTGACAGTATCCCGCCCGAAAATCGCAAATTGCTGACCTATCATGATTCGTGGGCCTACTTTGCGCCGCTGTACGGCATGACGGTAGTCGGTGCGATTCAGCCGTCGGATTTTGCCGAGCCGTCGGCGCGCGAACTCGTGGAAATCATCGAGCAACTCAAGGCGGAGCAAGTCCCGGCGATCTTTGGCTCCGAAGTTTTTGCGTCGCCCGTGTTGGAGCAGATCGCGCGCGAGACCGGCGCCACCTACGTCGACGACCTGCGCGACGATGACCTGCCGGGGCAGCCGGGCGACGACAACCACTCCTACTTTGGCTTGATGGCGGAGAATCTGCGCATTATGGCGGAGGCGCTCGGCGGCGATCCGTCGATTATGGCGGCGTTCGATACGCGCAACGTGACGGGCGCAGATAATGACGTCGCGCAGAATCAATAATGCAACCGCTTGTCGAAGTGCGCAACTTGACCTTTGGGTACGATGCGATGCCGGTGCTGCACGATGTTTCGCTTCATCTGCACAGTGGACAATTTGCCGGACTGGTGGGGCCGAGCGGCGCCGGCAAAACGAGCCTGCTGAAGCTGGTGCTGGGCGTGTTGCGCCCCACCCACGGCGTGGCGCTGCTCGACGGCGAACCCATCGATGGGCGTCAAGCCGGCCGGGTCGGCTATGTGCCGCAACTGGAGACGGTGGACTGGAATTTCCCGGTGACGGTGGAGCAGGTCGTACTGATGGGGCGGGTGCGGCGCAGCGGATGGTGGCCGTGGCATGATGCCGCCGCGCGACGCGAGGCGCACGCGGTGCTGGAACGGCTTGAGATCGACCACCTGGCGGCGCGTCACATTCGCGCCTTGTCGGGCGGACAGCAGCAGCGCGTCTTTCTGGCGCGTGCGCTGATCGCGCGTCCTGACCTGCTGGTGCTCGACGAGCCGACGAGCGGGGTCGATATACGCACAGCGGAGAATATTCTGCATCTGCTGGCGGAGCTAAACCAGCAAGGTATGACGATCTTGATGACCACGCACGATCTCAATGCCGCGGCCGCGCATGTGCCGTGGCTCGTCTGCTTAAATCGACAGGTGATCGCCGAGGGGCCGCCGGAAGAGATCTTCACCGACGAGGTGCTCAGCCGAACCTACCAGAGCGAGATGATGGTGATCCGCCAGGAAGGGGTGCTGCTCGTGGCGCAGAAACCGCATCCTCATACACACCGCGATATTTTGCCGGCGCCGGTGCTGGGACATCGAGGGACAACGCTGGGCAGTAAAGACATGGCGGACGAGACGTCCGCGATCCGGGCAGAGGCGAATGAGACGTCTGCGCTCCGGGTGGGAAAGGGGAAGGCGCTCCATGCAGTGGCTGATTGAACCCTTTCAGTACGAATTTTTCCGCACGGGGTTGAGTGTGGCGATGCTGGCCGGCGCGCTGTGTGGGCTGCTTGGCGTCTATATTGTTTTGCGCGGCATGAGCTATATCGGGCATGGGCTGTCGCACGCTATCTTTGGCGGCGCGGTCGTGTCGTATGTGATGCAGTGGAACTTTTACCTGGGCGCGGGGTTGTGGGGGTTTCTGACCGCCGTGCTGATCAACCAGACGGTGCGGCGCACGCGCATCGGCGCGGATGCAGCCATCGGCGTGATTACGACGGCCAGCTTTGCCGTGGGCGTGGCGCTGATCAGCCGTTACCGGCGTTTTACGCAATCATTCGACGCTGCGCTCTTTGGCAACATCCTCGGCGTGACGTGGGAGCAGGTCGCTGTCGTCGCCGGCATCACGCTGCTGGTCGCGTTGACGATTCTCTTACTCTACAAACAATTGCTGTTCACAACCTTTGACCCCGAGGTGGCGCAGGTCTACGGCGTGCGCACGCAGTGGGTGGACACGCTCTTCGCCCTGGCGCTGGCCGCGGCGATCATTGCTTCGATGCAGGTGCTTGGCGTGACGCTGATCGCCGCGGCGCTGGTGATCCCGGCCATTACCGCGCGGTTGCTCACCGACAGCTTTGGCCGTATGATGACCTACGCCGTCGGCATTGGCGTCGCGTGCGGGGCGTTGGGGATGTACCTCAGTTTCTACGTGGATGTCGCCAGCGGCGCCACGATCGTGTTGTTGCAGGCAACGGCTTTTGGCGTGGCGCTGGCGATCAGCGCGCTGCGCCATCAGGCCGGGCGACGGCTGGCGCATGTCCATGTAGATTGATGGCTCGCCTGTTTTGCTCCCTGGCAACGACTATCCATAAAAGGAGAGCCTATGCCTACACCGATCGAGCGATTGCGCGCCCACCTGATTTCCCTTTACGGCAACACCACTGCCGAGCATATCCTGAGCAGGCTGCTGCCGCGCATCGAGCAGGTGCGCTCATCCCGCACGCCAGCCAGCCCCTCGCCCCTCGCCCCTCGCCCCTCACCAGACGAGCGAGATGTCATCCTCATCACCTATGGCGACCAGGTTCAGGAGGCGGGCAAGCCGCCGCTGCAGAGCCTGGACGAATTCCTGGGCGCAACCGTTGGTGATATGATCAATGGGCTGCACATTTTGCCCTTTTACCCCTACACCTCCGACGACGGCTTCTCGGTGGTGGATTATCGCCAGGTCGACCCGGCGTTGGGGACATGGGAAGATGTACGGCGTCTCGGCAGCCGGTTCCGCCTGATGTTCGATGCGGTGATCAACCATATCTCGGCGGCCAGCCCGTGGTTTCAGGCGTTTCGCCGCGGGGAAACGCCCTATGCTGACTACTTTATCACTGTCGATCCTGCCGCCGATCTCTCTGCGGTGGTGCGGCCGCGCACCCTGCCGCTCTTGACGCCGGTCGAGACGGCGCACGGCGTCCAGCAGGTGTGGACGACCTTCAGCGCCGACCAGATCGACCTCAACTATCGCTCGCCCGATTTGCTGGTCGAGGTGCTCGACGTGCTGCTCTTCTATGTCGAACAGGGCGCGCAGTTGATCCGCCTCGACGCTATCGGTTTTCTGTGGAAGGAGATCGGGACGTCGTGTCTCCACTTGCCGCAGGCGCACACGCTGATCCAGGCGATGCGTGCGATGCTCGACGCGGCTGCGCCAGATGTGCTGCTCGTCACAGAGACGAATGTGCCGCATCGCGAGAATATCAGCTATTTTGGCGACGGCGTCAA
Source organism: Candidatus Caldilinea saccharophila (assembly GCA_016710365.1). Lineage (GTDB taxonomy): Bacteria > Chloroflexota > Anaerolineae > Caldilineales > Caldilineaceae > Caldilinea > Caldilinea saccharophila. The sequence continues at coordinate 127,057 of JADJVW010000063.1, forward strand.
CGAGGCGCAGATGGTCTACAACTTCACGCTGCCACCGCTGACGCTGCACGCCTTTCATGCACAGGACGCCACCGCGCTGGCGCGTTGGGCGGCCACGCTGGCCGCACCCTCGGCGCAGACCACCTTCTTCAACTTCATGGCCTCGCATGATGGCGTCGGTGTGCGGCCGCTGGAGGGCATCCTCAGCCAGGCGGAGATCGACGCGCTGGTCGCCCGCACGCTCCAGCACGGCGGCCTCGTCAACTATCGCAACCATCCTGACGGCAGCAAAAGCGCCTACGAGTTGAACATCGTCTACTTCGACGCGCTCAACGACCCACACAGCAATGAGCCGCTGTCAACACAGATCGACCGCTTCCTGGCCAGCCAGGCGATCCTGCTCAGCATGGCGGGCGTGCCGGGCATCTATGTGCACAGCCTGTTTGGCAGCCGCAACTGGCGCGCGGGTGTGGAGATCACCCAACACAACCGCACGATCAACCGGCGTAAGTTTCAGCGCAACGAGCTGGAGTCCACGCTGCGCGACCCAGCTTCGCTGCCCCATCAGGTCCTGGCGCGCTATCGCCACCTGATCGCGGTACGTACGGCCGAGGCGGCATTTCATCCCAACGCCGGCCAACAGGTAATCCACCTCGACCCGGCGCTTTTCAGCTTCGTGCGCACTTCTCTCGACGACAGCAGCCGCGTGCTCTGCATCCACAATGTGGCGGGCCATGCAGTTGATCTTGTGGTCGATCCGGTGGCATTGGGATTCGACAATGCCGCCGTGCTCGTCGATTTGATCGGCGGCGCCGCGTTCATGTCTGGCGATAGGCTTCAACTTGCCGTGCCATCCTACGGCGTCTACTGGCTGCGCAGCGCCGCATGAGATTGGCTAAGGATAGCCCAAAGATGCGGCGACTTTGTGTAGCTTCTGCCCTGGTCAACAAGATCATGCCGGTTCAGTTCTGAACGATCGGCAAGTAGACAGCCCCCTGACCCGGGCCGGGCACCGCGAGCACCGAGATCGAGACCGATCCTTCAGCACTGCCGCCGTTGCCGTCGTCGATGGTGTAGGTGAAGGTCTCGACGCCCTCGAAGCCTGCAAGGGGCGTATAGCTGAACGCCCCCGGCACGATGGAAACTGCGCCGCCCTGGCTGGGCGCACTCGCCACCACAATTGTCAGCGCGTCCCCATCGACATCGGCGTCGTTGGCAAGCACGCCGAGCGGATTGTCGGTGCTATTGGGCGCCACACTGAATGTATCAGGCGCTGTGTTCGGTGGATCGTTGACGGGCGTGATGGTGAGCGACACCGTCGCAGTCGCTACCCCGCCAGAGCCATCCTCCACCTGATAGACAAAGCTGTCGGCGCCGTGGAAATCGGGGATGGGCTGATAAGTGACATTCGGCATTGCGTCGAGCAGCACGCCGTACGCCGGCGGGGTGATCACCGTGTAGATCAATGGCGTCCCATCCGGATCCGAGGCGGTGAGGACAATCGGCAAGGCTGTATCTTCTGCCGTAGTCAGCACCTGATCGCTGGTGACAGGCGATTGATTGAGCGTCAGGACGACTTGCTGTGCTGTTGTGCCAGCGTTCATGCCGTTGCCAAGCTGTCCGAACGTGTTGGCGCCCCAGCACTTGAGACCGTTGGCGCTGGTGATCGCACAGGTGTAGTCGGCGCCCGCGCTGATCGCACGCACGCCGGTCAAGCCCGGCACATCCACCGGCACGCTGCTGCTGATCGTCGTGCCGTTGCCCAACTGGCCGGAGCTATTCCACCCCCAGCATTTGACGCCGCCGTTGTTCATCAGCGCACAGGTGTGGGAAGTTCCGGCGCTGATGGCGTTGACACCACTTGCCAGCCCTTGTACATTCACAGGTACACTGCTGTTGACTCTGACGCCGTTGCCCAACTGGCCAGAGCCATTCAATCCCCAACATTTGGCCGCGCCGCCATCCATCAATGCGCAAGTGTGATATGCCCCTGCGCTCATGGCAATGACATTGCTTGTCAGCCCTGATACAGTTGTGGGTGTATTGCTATCAGTGGTTGTCCCATTTCCAAGCGAACCGAAATCGTTGTTTCCCCAACAATTGATATAGTTAAGGTTAGGGCGGCCGGCGCGCAATGCACAAGTGTGATATTCGCCGGCACTAACTGAATACACACCGCTGGTCAAACCCGATACATCGACTGGGGCGACTCCGCCATCGGTAAAAGAGCCATTGCCGATCTGACCGGATGCATTCCATCCCCAGCACTTGACTCCGCCTGTACTGCCCCCGCCTGTGCCGGTTAGCACACATGCATGACTTCTACCGGCGCTTGCGTGCGCAATTGGGTTCCCCGCCCTTTGCACTTCATCCGGGAGCGCACTGTTCTCGCGCGATGGGATGCCAAGCTGGCCGGAGTTATTCTGTCCCCAACATTTGACGCCCCCGTTGCTGGCACGCGCGCAGGTGAAGTCGCTGCCGCGCTGATGCTTGGGTTGTCGCTGACATGGTCAACTGCTGCACCGGCGCCGGAAACATGCTGTTGCTCTGCACGCCGTTGCCGAGCTTGCCGTTGGCGTTCTGCCCCCAGCATTTGGCGCTGCCGTCGCTCATTGCTGCACACGTGTGGTTGGCGCCGGCGTCGACGCCAACGACGCCGCTGGTCAGCCCGCTTACATCGGCCGGCAGCAGGTTGACGCCGTTGAGCCCGTTGCCAAGCTGGCCATTCTGGTTGCCTCCCCAGCAATAGAGCGCGTTGCCGGTCGTGACGGCGCAGGTATGGCGACCGCCTGCGCTGATGGCGCGCACGCCGTTCGTCAACCCCTGCACATCCACCGGCGCGGGCCGGTCCGTCTGTGCGCCGTCGCCCACCTGCCCGTCGCTGTTGCCGCCCCAACACTTGACGCCGCCGGCGACAATCGCACACGTGTGTGTGTCGCCAACCTCGATGGCCTCGACGCCAGCCAGACCCGGCACAGTCGCCGGCAGGCTCCTGTACGTGCTGACATCGCTGCCCAGTTGGCCGGCGTAGTTGGCGCCCCAACACCGTACTTCCCCACCGTCGGTGCGAATACAGGTGTGACCGGAACCCGCAGCAATCTCCACCGCGCCGCGAGCAACCCCAAACACATCCTTTGGTGTATTGCTGGCTGCGAATGTACCATTCCCTAACTGTCCATAAATGTTATATCCCCAACACTTCACTCCACCGTTGTTGATGAGTGCGCATGTGTGAACCTCCTGCACTGATTGCGGCGACGCTATTGGCGAGTCCCTGTACATCTACAGGAATAGCGCTGAATGTATACGTGCCGTTGCCCAGTTGGCCGTCCTCGTTCTCACCCCAGCACTTAACGCCGCCAGTGGTGGTCAAGGCACAACTGTGTCCGTCTCCTGAACTGAACGCCGCGATGCCGGCGAGTGAAACAGCACCATCGGCGCCATAGCATCGCATCTCCCCGGAATTGAGCAGCACGCAAGTGCGATTGCCGCCCGCACTCACCGCGCCGGCATTTCCGGCAAGATCGGGGATGGCTACGGGCGTTTGGCGGTCGACTTTGTCGCCCGTGCCCAGTTGACCCGACGCATTGCCACCCCAGCAATAGACCTTGCCACTCGTGGTGACGGCGCAGGTATGCGCGCCGCCGGCCGACACGACGGGCAGCGTGGGGATTTGGAGCGGCAGCGGCGGCGGGTTCGTGGTGTCTGGTGGCTGAAGCTGCATGTCGATCGCCTTCGTGATCGTTTTCGTGTTGCCATCGTGCCCGGTGACAACCACTTGCAGCGTATGGGCGCCGTTTTGGATCGGCTGCCCATTGGGCCACAAGTTGTTGTTGTCTTTGAAGACCCAGGCGCCGCATTGATAGTAGGAACCAAATGCGCAGTACACTAGTGGAAGAGATGAAATTGGCGTCACCTGGGAACGCGAGTACATCACCGCGTCATTGGCGGCCAAAATGCTCATATCGACCTGTTTGATGCCGTCGCCGTTGTCCGACCCCCAGTTCGGATCGTTGGCGTGCACCTCGAACACCAAGGCATCGGTGACCGTCGCGGCGTCGCTGTCCGGCCCGGCTTGCGCCACCGCAACGGTGAGATCGTTTACGTTGCAGTCGCTGACACGCAGGCTCTGAAATCCCTGGTCAGGCAGCGGCTTCAGTGGGAAAACATTGAAGTCATATGAGCTGTATGTCCCACTCGTATTGCGTTTGTAGACATACAGATCGATTTCGTCGCCCACGTTCAATGGTGGGTTCCATGTGATGCCATACGCACCGCGACAGTAGAGCATGACAAACGAATCGGAGTTTGGATTCATAGGCGCCGGATCACAATAGCGATTGGAGAAAACGGAGTCTTCACTCGTCCGACTTTCCAGACTCAAACCGCTGGCAACGCCAAGGGGGGTGGAGGAGCTGGACTGCCCCTTCTTGCGGATCTCGACCTTATATGTATACGGATCGCTGTCCGCCATGCCAAACCGGATGCCGTCCTTGCACACCTGCTCGAAGCTCACCATGAGCCTTGTCCAGGCGCGAAATGTGCGGCTGCCCGCTTCCGCCTGTGATGACGAGAACAGGAGCACGATGAACGTCACCGCACCGACCACGAGCAACCGTTGAAGTTGAGAGTTCAGCATTATTCTGCGCCTCCTTTGTCGACACAGCCATCCACCGCCACGCTTACCTGCGCCAGGTCATGCCCGGCGCCTAATCGTGCAAACACCGCTTGAGCCGCCCTAAGCTTTGCGCGCCCGGCGGCCCCGTCGCCGCCGGCGCATAAGGCAAGTCCCCACTGAACCTGGGTGCGGGCAACTTCGTACGGGTCAGAATCCCCCAAGCACGACAGACTGGCCGCAAAGAGTTCCTGGGCGTGGATGAAATCCTGTCTGTGCGCCAGAACGCGTCCCAAGACGCGCAGCCCAATGGCCTTATCGGGATCGCTGTCCAACTGTTCGGCCAGCTCGACCGCGCGACGGGCAAAGACCTCGGCGTCCACCGGGCCGGCCTCGGCCAGCGTCACTTCCGGCGCGCGGCAGCCACCCACACCACCATACCCCTGTCGTCGAGCGTGTTCGCCAGCGCTTCCATCTGAACGAGCATCTCGCCCGCTTCATCCCAACGGCTGCGCCGCATCTGGAGTTCGGCGCGGTGCCACTGGGCGCGGAGGAGGGTCAAGCGATCGTGGTAGCGATCCGCCAGGGCCAGACACTTCATCAGCTGCGCCTCGGCCCCGTCGAAATCGCCCTGGTAGAGATAGGCGGCGCCCAGATTCAGCGCGGCGTATGCTTGCTGTTTTTCGTTGCCCAACCGCTCGAAACGAATCAGCGCATCTTCGAAGCTGCTGACGCCGCGGTTCCAGTCGCCGGCCACATGGCGAATCATGCCCAGATTGCCGACAATCAAGGCGCTTTGGAAGTGATCCTGTAGCGTTTCGCTGAGGGTCAGCGCCTCCTCCGTGTACGCCGCCGCCTGCTCCATCTCGCCTGCATTGAGCGCGACGACGCCGAGCTGTGCAAGTGCAGTTGCCCGCAGCCGGCTCGGTCCGGCCGGCTGCAGACGCAGGCCCTCTTCCAACGCCTGGCGCGCAGCGGCATCCTCGCCTTGATAAATCTGCACCAGACCGGTCTTGATCAAAAGCGCGGCGCGCTCTTCCCCATCGTCGGTCGGCGCCGCCGCCAAACCACGCTGCAGCCACTCCAGGGCATCCGTGGGCGACTCGTCCTCCACCAATTCCGCCATGCCGCGACAGGCGCGCGCATGCAGACCCAGCAATGTTGGAGACTTCGTAGTGTTGGCGATGTGCGCAAGCGCATCTGCGTAGCTTGCCGCCGCGACCTCGCGCTCGCCCAGGAAACCGTGGAGAACGCCGCGCGCAATGCCCACCTTCACCCATGCCTCAACCAGCAACTGGCTCACGGTGAAACGCCCCAGCAGATTTGCCAGCGCGCGCGCCTGCCCCTGATTGATGAGCGCCCACACATCGGCCGTTGCCTGCTGTGCCGCCAGCGAATACTCGGCGGCGTGCTGATAGTGCAGGGCCGATCGCAGCAGATCCGGCTCGTCGTCTGCGTAGAATACCCCGGCGCGGCTGTGCATTCCACGGCGTTGGCGTTGGCCTGCCGCATCATAATAAAAAGACTGAACCATCGCATGCTGCAAATACTGGCGCTCCGCAGCTCCATTCTGGACAAGCAGCAGGTGACGATCGGCCAGGATACGCAGAATGCGCGCCACGCTGCCGGCGTCCAGCACCGCCTCGACCGCCGCGCGTGTGGCGGGATAGCCCAGAAAGACGGCAACTGCGCTCATCACGGCGCGTTCGCCGCCGTTCAGCGTATCGTCCACTTCGCGCAGTAGGTAGCGGGCGATGTCGTCGGTTTCGGCAAGCCGCGCAATCAACTCCGCTGGATCCCGCGCCTGCTGCAGTACTGCCAGCGCCAGCATAAGGAACTGTGCATTGCCGCCGGTGTGACGGTGCAACTGCGCTTCCTGCTCCGGCATGATGTCGAGCATATACAGACGCAGCAGACGGTGCACATCTTCGCGACCCAGCCCGGCCAGGGGTGTAAAGTCGGCGATCTGTACGAATTCGGGCATGCGCCGTCCGGTGATGAGGATTGCGATGTCACCGGCAACCAGCGCGCTGCGCAGTCGATCCACCAACTGCTTCAGCACGGGGTCCTGGTCGACGTGGTGAAAATCATCGAAACAGAGCAGAAACCCGCGTCCGCGCACCATCTGCAAGAGATAGTCGAAGATGGTCTCGACCGGCGGCGGCTGGCTGCGCGTCTGGCGGCCGCTTTCCAGCAGATTCCAAAGCGCGTCCTGGCCGTTGTGCGCCAGAAATGCAGCCAGCTGCCAGATGATCGCATCGACGCCTTCGCCGGCGTGGAAGGAATGCCAGAACACCCGCGCCGGATCGCTATACTGCTGCGCCAGCATTGCCGCCAGTGCCGTCTTGCCGACGCCGGCCATGCCGATGATGACAGCCAGGTTCACGCTGCGCAGCTTTTCCGCAAAGTAATCGAGTTCTGCGTTGCGACCGATGAACCCCTCGACCTGGGGTGGGCGAACCGGGAGCGGCGGCGGCGTCAGAGTGGGCGCCTGCCGCGCGCCGGTTTCCCTGGAAAACAATTGCCCATCCTGCGCGCGCAGGAAGAGCACGGGGGCGCCCCAATCCGGTGCGTCCTGACCGAGCTCCTGGTAGATGCCTTTGCGTGCTTCGGATATCGCGGCATCGATGGGGTATCCAAGCGCAATCGAGCGATAGAATTCGCGCGTGAAGATCAGCGCAGCGGCATCCGAGATCGGATGTTGCATACCGACCACGGCTGCCAACTGCCGCTGCAGCAGACGCGGCGCCAGACCGATGAACGCCTTATCGGAGAGCAACGCCGTGCTCTGGCACGCATTGAGCACCGCCAGCCGCGCTTCCTGCACGCCGGCGAAAAACTCCTGAAAGACCACTTCATCGACGGCATGCGCGCCTTGCGCTTCATCTTCCAACATGACCACGGTGTGCATGCCATCGTGCGCAGCATGACCAATGAAATGAAAAATGTGGGGGCGAAAGCTGCGCATTGCAGCGTTGATCGCCGCCACGGTGGCGTGCTCGACGAATTGTAGATCGACGGGATACTGGGATATCGCGCCAGCCAACGCGCTGCGCAGCATGGCGCGTTCGCGCTCGACATCCACTGGCTGCAAGTCGTTTGGAGCGGCGATGACCGCCAGAAGACGCAGCGGCCCCTGGATCGTCGTCGGTCGCGCTGGGAGACGCAGTGGAATATAGCGCACGAGCGCCGTCTCTGACGACGCGGCCAGAAAGGCGCGCTCGCTGCTGTCGTACAGGAACTCCCAGGGTAGCGCGGCCATTTCCGCCGCCGCCGTGCGCAGACGAATGCGCAGCGCCTTGCCCTGGCTGCGCACCAGGCTAAGGCTGGCGCGGTACAGCTCGAGAACGTCGCCTGAGAGAAGTTCATCGAAAAGGAATGCGCCCAGCTCGACCAAAGAGGCTGCATCGCTCTCACGCGCGGCAAGTGCGCCAAGCGCATTGCTCAGATCGGTGACCGGGTCAAGCGTGCAGAAGCTGTTCCCTTCGCCTGCAGGTGATTGAATGACGACAACTGGATACCCCGCCGCTGTAGGCTCGCCGATATGCAAATCGAAGGTGGCATAGTCGAATAGGTGTGTTGACATGAAATCGGTCCGTAGGGACAACGCGACCACAACATACCGAATACTGATTGAGCACAGCTGTTCCTAGAAATGAAGGCCGCAGTATATACCATATTCACTGCTACACAAAATTGAAAAAGGGGCTTGAAGCTCTCCCCAGGGGTTTGGAGAAATGCCGTGCCGCCCTACCGCGTCTGCTTGCTGCGCGGCAGGGCATGAGTGATAGACCACGGGTCTGGTGAACTTCCGTGGTCAATGAAGCTGTTTGGCTGGCTGGTAGCGACATTCTTTCCCGCAACGGAAAGAGACAAGAATCAATCAACAGGCCATCAATCGCCAGCCGTCGCCGGGCGTGCGACGATGATCTCGACGTGTTGTTTGCTCCGCGGTGGGGCAAGCGGCAACAGGTCGCCTTCCCTGGGAAGGTTATCCACGATGCAGCCCGGTGCTTCCTCCATCGCGGCGCTACGGATGGTGATGTCATAGCGGCGCCGTCGCCATTGGCGTCGTCTGCGGCGCGCTGGGGATGTATCTCAGCTTCTACGTGGATGTCGCCAGCGGCGCCACCATCGTGCTCTTGCAAGCGGCGGTCTTTGCTGTGGCGCTGGCAGTCAGTACGCTGCGCCGGCAGGCAGGGAGAAAGCTGGCGCATGTGCATGTGGATTGAAGGGGGTGCACACAACAACAGATTCGGGGAACCAACGGATTTCGATCTTGCTGAAGACAGCCTCACGCTCTACAGGCAAACCAAATCCGGTTCTTCCTCGAATCCGTTGTAGTGTTTCGCACCAACTGCTGCACCACAACAGATTCAGGGAATCAACGGATTTCGATCCTGCTGAAGACAGCCTCACGCTCTACAGGCAAACCAAATCCGCTTCTTCCTCGAATCCGTTGTAGTGTCTCAACTGCCGGAGGACACCATCCGCAACGCGTGGTTGTCGCTCGTGGGGTCAGGATTGTTCCTGTACCGGCAGGCGCAGCGCACCTCTCCGCACCGTTGTTGAACGCGCCGCTGTGCAGCGTGTGATCTCCATCGCTATAGGGATCCTCTCGCCCGTCGTCCGGCCTGTGAGGATAACGTCTGTAGAGACTCGACGTCCATTCCAACACGTTGCCCGCCATGTCGAGCACACCGTAGGGACTGGCGCCTTTAGATAACTGCCGACCGGCGTCGTGCCTTTTACATTCATGGCGAATCTACAGTGGTGAGAGTTCCCCGCCCCACATGCGCGCCGCGGCAACGATTCTGTTGACACCCGGAGAACGGGCGTGCTACCGCACCCCACGTGCGCGCCGCGGCAACCAGCTTCTTGACCTCCGGGTTGCCGGGCTGCTGGCTGACCGCGCCGTCGACCAGCGCCTGGATGCGCCCGCTGCTCTCGGCCCATGTCACCAGCTTGAAGGCGACGACGCTCAGGGTCTCACCGCCCGCCACTTCGTCGAGGTTGGCATCCAGTTCCAGTTTCACCATCATACGCAGTTTATCTTTGGATGGAAGCGCGCTGAGCAAGGCTTCGAGCAGTTGTTTGTGTTGTGCGTCGCTTAGCATGGTCGTCTCGCCGGGTGGATGTGACAGGCTTGCTCTATAATACTACAGATGCACCGGATATGTATGGGCAGATCCGTCACCTACAAGGAGTAATTGTCGATGACTTTTGATCCCTTGATTCTATTACGCAACACGGAAGCACGGCACCGCTATCTCGACATCATGCAGGCGGCGCTGGATGCGGTCGATCCCTACCGGGCGGTGCGCGAGCAGATGCGCGTCGAGGCGGGGACGCTTTGGGTGGGCGACCGCAGCTATCGGCTGGCTCGCTTCCGCCGCATCTTGGTGGTGGGCGCGGGCAAAGCAGGTGCGCCGATGGCGCGCGCGGTCGAGGATGTGCTGGGCGATGCGCTGGCAGGCGGATTGGTGATCGTCAAGAGCGGCCACGCGGCGCCCACGGTGCGTATCGAACTCGTCGAAGCGAGCCATCCAATTCCAGACCAGGTGGGCGTCGCTGCCGGTCAACGCATGTTGGCGCAGGTGGAAGCAGCCGGTGCGGACGACCTGGTGCTGACGCTGCTCTCCGGCGGCGGCTCTGCGCTGCTGGAGGCGCCGGCCGGCATCACGCTCGCCGAATTGCAGGCCATGACCGATGCATTGTTGGCGTGCGGCGCCACCATCAACGAGATCAACTGTCTGCGCAAGCATGTCAGCCGAGTCAAGGGCGGCCAACTGGCGCGCGCGGCCAGTCCGGCTACGCTCGTTACACTGGTGCTGAGCGATGTCGTCGGCAGCCCATTGGATGTGATCGCCAGCGGGCCGACCGTGCCGGACAGCACCACGTGGGCCGATGCCTGGGCAGTGGTTGAGCGGTATAAACTCCAGGAACGTTTGCCCGTGGCGGTGCTGGCGCGGCTGACGGCGGGGCGGCAGGGCCAACTTCCCGACACGCCCAAACCTGGCGATCCGCTCTTTGTCGGCGCGCACACGTGCGTCGTAGGCGACAATCGAGTGGCTGCACTGGCCGCGTGTCGTCGCGCCGAGGCGCTGGGGTATCGCACGCTGCTGTTGACCAGCTTCGTCGAAGGCGAGGCTGCTGAGGTCGCGAAAGTGGCGGTGGCGGTGGCCAGGGAAGTGCGGGCGAGTGGGCATCCGCTGGCCGCGCCGGCCTGCCTGGTGCTGGGCGGCGAGACGACGGTCACACTTGGCGATGCGCCGGGACGCGGCGGGCGCAACCAGGAACTGGCGCTGGCCGCGTCCCGGTTGCTGGACGGCATGGCTGGCGTCACCGTGGCTTCTCTGGCAACCGACGGCAGCGACGGGCCGACCGACAGCGCCGGCGGCCTTGTGGACGGAGAGACAATCATGCGCGGGCGGGCAGGCGGGTTGGACGCTGACGCTGCGCTGCGCCGGCACGACGCCTATCCCTCCCTGCGCGCCACCGGCGATCTGCTGCTGACCGGACCGACGCAGACAAATGTCAACGACCTGATTTTTGTGTGGGTGGAGTAAAGCTTACCCTTCCTGGAAGCTTGGAGCTTCCAGGAAGGTGGACACAGAAGTCAGTGAAGGATATTCAGTCAGCGCTTTCCTCGGGCGCGACGACGGCTGGCGTCGTCTGCCGTGAGCGCGTCTTCTCGGCGACGATTTCCCACACGGCAGGCAGCACCGAGATCAAGACGATGGCAATGATGACGTACTCAAAGTTGTGCTGCACAAAGGGCACGTTGCCAAAGAAATAGCCTAGGAGCGTAAAGATCAGCACCCAGGCAATACCGCCGACCACATTGTAGGCAATAAACTTGGAGTAATTCATGGCGCCGATGCCGGCGACGAAAGGGGCAAAAGTGCGCACGATGGGCACGAAGCGCGCCAGAATGATCGTTTTGCCGCCGTGTTTGTCATAGAAGGCATTGGTGCGATCCAAATGTTCCTTTTTCAGAAAGCGCACCTTGCCGCTAAAGGCTTTTGGCCCCACCCAATGGCCGATCCAGTAATTCGCCGTATCGCCGAGGATCGCGGCAAAAATCAACACAACCACCAGCACCGCAATATTTAGTGTATCCGGCACCAACGCAGCAATGGCGCCGGCGGCAAAGAGCAAAGAATCGCCTGGCAAGAATGGCGTCACCACCAGGCCAGTCTCGGCAAAGATCACGAGGAAAAGCAGGACATACGTCCACACGCCAAAGGTGCGAACAATGTCGCCGAGGTATTCATCGATATGCAAAAAAGATATCGAACAAGTTTGTCAAAATTTCCATTGAACACTCCCTATCAGGAGACAGCTCGACATCTCTCAAAACGACAAGGTGGCCTGTCTGTCTCACGCCGGACGAATCACCGCACCATTATGCCCTCCGCCGATAAGCCGCGCAAATTATCAGCCATTCCAGGGCGCGCCCTTTCTGCGCGTGATCGTCGATCGTCACTCACGTGATCATCACGAGTACGAGCGACACCGTCACCATGCTGACGAGTGTGCTGACCAGGACGGCGGCCGCCACCAGGCGCGGGGCAGCCGCGAATTCAGTGGACAGCACCGTGGCAACCACCGCTGTCGGCATTGACGCCTGTAGAATCACCACCTGGCGCTCCAGCCCACTGACGCCCAGCACCAGGCAAAGCGCCAAAGCAATCAGCGGCGACAACCCCAGCCGGATCACCACGCTGCGCCACACCACGCGTTGGTCGTGGGTGAAAGGCGTGACGCTGAGTTGGATGCCCAACAACACCAACATCATGGGGATGGCCGCGCCGGCCATCAGGTCGACGGCGCGATAGAGCGGATCCGGCACAGGGATGGCTAAGCGATTCAAGATCACGCCGAGCAGCGTGGCGTAAATCACGGGCGCGCGCAGGCTCTGGCCAAGCGCCTTGCCTAGCGGCGCCGAACCCGACGAAGCGACAAAGACGCCAAAGGTGTTGGTGAGAAACGCGCTGATCGCGTAATAAACCGTTGCCATCACCAAACCGGCGTCGCCCAGGGCAAAAAGAGCGATCGGCAGCCCCATGTTGCCGTTGTTGCTCACGGCGCTGGCAATGGTCAGCGCAGAACGCCGCGGCCGGGTCTGGTCGGCGCCGACGAGCCAGCCCACCGCGCCCGTGATGAGATAAACGCCAAGCACTACCAGCAGTTCCTGTTGCAGCACCGTGGTGCTGATATCCATATTGTAGAGGCTGCGAAAAACCAGCGAAGGCGACCCTAAATAGAAAATGACGCGGCCCAACGTGCGTCCCTCCAAGGGCATGGCGCGCGCCAGGACAAAACCGGCGCCGGCGATCAAAAACACCGGCAACACGGTGTTGACAAACACCTGGACTAGATTGGCAAGCATAACAGTTTGGCAATTCTATTGTGAGGCGCCGCCGGCCCGCTATGGTCTGGGCGGCGGCGCGGTGGGAGCGCCGGCATCATCTTCAGCGCCGACGTTGTGGAAGACCTGATAGTTCTCTAGCGTGGGGGCAAAAAATTCGACGACATACTCGTTGGGAATGCCCATCGGCTGCGCGATCTCGCCCAGCAAAGCGTTGATAAAGGCCGAACGCTGCGCCGGCGTCAACTGACGTGAGGCATCATCCCACAGCAAGAGCGTGCCATAAACGCCCTCGCCAGTGTAGTGCAGGTCGAGTTTACCGATCGTCATCGGTGCACCATCCACCGTCACCTGGTCAAGATCAAACAAGGCGTATTCTTCGGAAGATGGGGTGCGCACCAGGCGTTTCAGTTTGAGATTCACAGTTGTCGGCTACGCATATTCGCCCAAATCATCGTCGTCATCATCGTCCGACCAGTCATCCCAGGGGTCGAGATCGTCCAGGCTAGCTTCCTCCTCGCTTTCGTCGAACAGCGGGAGAGCCGGCGCATCTTCGGCGGCAAAGAAGAGCATCTCCTCCAGCGCCATCTCGGCAGCCTGGGCTTCCTCAGCATCGCCGGCCGCGATTTCTTCCAGCGGCCGGCGCGCCAGTTTGCCGCCTAACCGCCCCAGCGCAAAAATCGCCGCCAGCCGCACAAGGGATGCTGAATCTTCCAGCAGGGCAAGCAGATCGGGCAAGGCGGCTTTTGCTTCAAGTTCACCGCACGCAAGCGCAGCTTCTGCCCGCATCAAGGCTGAAGGGTTGCGCAATTCGGCGCGCACCAGCCTGCGCCAGCGGACATCGGCGCTGCGCCCCATCGCCACAAGCGCGCCGATGCGCAGTTCTTCATACGGAGAATAATAGGCGTCTTCGATGAATTGACGCACCCCGATCTCGCCGGAATAGGCAATGCTTTCCAGCGCGCGACGTTGGACGGCAATCGGTTCGGCGGGGTCAGTCAGAATGGTGACGAGCACGGTTTCAGCGCGCATCGCCAGCGCGGCGTCCAGTTCATCCAACTCGCCGGCCAGGACATAGTGACCCAGCGCGGCGGCCGCGGCGGCGCGCACCGCCTCGGCCTGGTCATGGAGCAAGCGTTGGATGATCGGTCCCAGCATCTCCGGCGTAGGCCCGTTGTCACCCAGTGTTTCCAGCACTAATTCGCGCATCTCTGCATCCGGGTCATCCAGGATCGCTGTCAGAAAGACGCCTAGATCGACATCCAGGAACTCCTCCTTGCCCTGGATCACAATATCAAGGGCGCGACGGCGACTGGCGAGATCGATCTCCGGCCAGACGCGGCGCACGATTTCAGCTTGCTCACGCGTCAGGTCGGACAGCGCAAAATATTCGTTTGGCGGCGCTTCTTCCGGCGCGGCGATCAAGCGCTGCAGCAACGTCTCCACCGACCACGTTGGTTTGTGCTCGGCGTCTTCCTGGATCTCGCTTATTTCGTCATCCAGGATGTAACCTTCTCCCAATTCGTGCAGCGCGCGCGCATAATAGCCATTGCGATGGCGCGCCTCCGGTGTAGCAAGGTCGAGATCGTCCTCAGCTTCTTCCTCGTCGTCATCCCAATCGCCGGCGTGCGCATCTTCGAAGTCATCTTCGAAGTCATCGTAGTCAGCGGGGAATTCATTCGCGGTCATGCGGTCAACTCACATCCGGTCATCAACCGGCACACTACATCGATAAGGTGCATTTCCTACTGCCAGGCAAATCCCCAGATGACGCTGGATGGGCTGACAGGAGTTAGTGTACCATCAGCGGCTTTTTCCGCAACATCTACATACCAGCGCCATTGCCGCCCATATTCAAAGGGAGCAAGCCCACACAAGCTATCGTCAAGCTGCCATAGGGTCACATTTGCCGAGCGCGGCTGCGCCAGCACCCACACCACCTGTTCGACGCCACCGCCATCGCGCCCGTTGACATAGCCCAGATGCACGACATAGGAATCAGTGGGGCTGATAAAAGGCACCGCGCTCCACGCCAACTGCCCACCGGCGCCACACTGAACGGAAGTCCCATTTTCTGGAGAAAGTAATCCCGGCGCGTCCAACCGGACGCCGCTGGCGACTGCGGCAGGCGTGGGCGCCGTGGCCGGCGCGGCTGCCGCAACCGTCGGCTGCGGGGTGGGGGTTGATGCAACATCTTCCTCACCAGGAATGATCAACTCCTGACCCGGACGCAGCGAGCGCGCCTGCGCCAGCGTCATCCCGTTGGCGTCCAAAATGCGTTGTACGTTGACGCCAAAGCGCAGCCCGATCGCCATCAACGTGTCGCCAGCGCGTATGGTGTAGGTGAAACCTGTCGGCTCTGGCGTGGGCGTCGGCGCATCTGTCACAGGCGGCGCCGCGGTCGCGTTGGGGTCTGGAATGATGATGTCGTCGCCGGGCTGGATCGTGTAAACGTCGTCCTCGGTGAGATTATTGGCGACCAAAAGTGCTTCCAACGAAATATCGTTATCCAACGCAAGCTCGAAAAGCGTATCGCCGGCGCGGATGCGATGGATGTTCGGCGTGGCGGTAGGCAGCGCGGTGGGGAGCAACACCGTCGGCGTGGGCGTCGGCAAGGTCATTGCAAGCGCCACCGTAGGAGTCAGCGTCCTTGTCGCTGTGATGGCCAGTGTGCTGGCCGTCACGCTGCGTCCGGGCGTTGTGCTGGCAGTGGCGAGCGCGAGCGGCGTGTTCGTTGGCAGCGTGTTCTTTGGCGATATGCTCGTTGGCAGCGCGGTTGACGTGGCGGTTGCTATCGCCACAGTAGCGGTAGGCATGGGCAACGACGTAGCAGTCGGTGGTATCGTGGGGATCTTGGTTGGCGTCTCAGTGGGTAAGGCGGTCGGTGTGTCGGTCGGTAGCGGAGGTTGTAGGGTTGGCGTCGGCGCCGCTGCCCCTGCGTCAGATGCAGGTTCAATGGAAGCAGCGTCGCCAGGAGCGGCCACAGTTGGCGCGGCGCCTGCGCTCTCCCCCGCCGTTGCGTCCCCCACACCAGCGGATGCCAGCGGCGCCTCGGCATTGCTCGACGTCTCTGCCATGACGACGGCTTGTGTAGGTGCGATGGGCGGCGGCTGGCTCACAAGCTGCTCCCCATCCTCTTCCCCCACCGGCATGGTCGTGATCGTGATGTCGGGCTGTAACCGCTCCCCGATGCCATTGACCAGGGCCACGACGCGCGCCGCCTGACGCTGCGTCCACGCCGCCGGGCTGGCGTTACCTAGTTGCGTTAGCAGCGCAGCCGCAAACAGCAGGATCAGCACCACGGGCGCGCCCCACGTCAACAAGCGCGGCGGCGCGGCCTGGAGTTCACGCCCACAGTGCGGGCAGACGACCAGCGCCGCCGACGCACTGCCGCCACACCGCCGGCAACGGATCCGTTTGTCGCGCGCCGGCAGCGATTCACCACAGGCTGGGCAGATGGACGCGTTGACGCTGACAGGGGTGCTGCAAGACGGGCAAGGCCGCGTGGTCACCGAACGCAATTCGCCAGCCGATGCGCCGGCAGCCGCTCCGTGTGGGTCTTTCGGCGTCGGTGTAAGTTGTGTCATAAACTTTTATGTCGATTCAGATTACTGGCCCATCAACCTGGCCCAGTCGATGGTTTGCGGCGCCGAACTGAGGTCGCGCACCGTGATGATGAGCATCAACCCCAATAAGAAGACGAACCCAATCACATGAATCATACCTTCACGTTCTGGGCTGACGCGCCGGCCGCGCACCGCCTCGATGAGAATAAAGAGCAGGCGGCCGCCATCAAGCGCCGGCAGCGGCAAGAGATTTGTGATCGCCAACGCGGCGCTCAACACTGCGGACAGCCGCAGAATCGGAAACCAGAACCCCGTGTCGATCGACGCGGACATAGCGCCGCCGACCATCTGGGCGATGCCGACCGGCCCGCTGATTTGCGCCTCTTCCGCGGAGAGCTGCCCCTGCAGCAGCAACACCGGCAATTGCAAAACGATGCCGGCATAGGCGCCCGTGTTGGTGACGCCGTTCCACAGCGCAGGCAGCAGTTTCATCCCTGCCATGCGATTGACCGAACCGATCTGGACGCCCAACGCACCCTGACCTGGCGGCGGATCGACGCGCGGCGTCACCGGGATCTGCAGCCACGCGCCGTCACGCACGACTGTCAGCATCAGCTCCTGGCCGCGCCGTTCGCTCACCAGCACGTTCAGCGGCTCGTCCAGCGTGACGTTGACGCCATCCACGGCGTAGACAATATCGCCAGGCAGCAGCCCGGCCAGATAGGCAGGACTCTCCTCGGCAATGCCTGTGACCTGAGTCATCAGCACCGGTGTAGACGCGCTCTCACGCAAGGCGCTCCAGACAGCATCGAACGAAGCGGCCTCCAATTCGATCACCTGATCGTCGCGCAACACCGTCAGCAACTTTGAGTTGTCAACCTGCGTTTGCTGCATCATGACAAAGCTATCGTCGTCGACCAATGACATCTGGATCGGAATGCCGTCGTAGGCCAGCACCACATCCCCCGCAGCTAAACCTAGCGCAGTCGCGGCCGCGCCGGCCGTGTCGATGCGAGGCGAACCGGCCGGCACTGGCGAACCGGCCATAAAGCTGGCGGCAAAGAGGACAATGGCCAGCAGGAAATTCATCGCCGGGCCTGCGATCAGGGTGGCGGCGCGCGCGCCGCGGCTGGCGGCATTAAAGGAGCCCGGCGCCATATCGCCGGCATCTTCCCCTTCATGCGCGCAAAGCCACCGAGCGGCAGCCAGTTCAAGGTAAAGTCGGTGCCGTCATAGTGGAACAGCTTGAGCGCGCGCGGAGGGTAGCCAAAGCCAAATTCCTCGACGATGATCCCATTGCGTCGCGCCACCCAGTAATGGCCGAGCTCATGAAAAAAGACGAGCACACCCAATACCAGCACAAACGAAATGACGGTCAGTAAAATATCAAACATGATTCTCCATCCTCTGGCGGCCTATTCGCATTGGCCTGCCGAAGCGCCCCCATTATAGTCGCTTTGCCTGTTCAAACCGAAACCGCGCGGCTTGTTGCCTGCGCATCGATTCGCGTCCCCACCGGGGCGCCAGTCAACGCCGCCTGCACGTGACCCGCTTTCAACCCGCTGCACACGACGATCTGCAACGCCGGATGACGCTGCACCATCGCTAAGGATTGCATAACCTTGGCGTACATACCACCGGTGACATCGACCCCGTGGCTGCGGCCCAGTCCGGCGGCGATGGCGGAAACTGTGTCGGGCGTGATCGCTGGGATCGGCTGCGCGGTGGGGTCGAGCAGCGGGTCGGCGGTGAAGATGCCATCCACTTCCCCGGCCAGGACGATCCGCGCCGGCGGCAACGCGTCGGCCAGCCAGTCGAAAATCTCCTCGGTGCTGACAATCACACCGCCGCGCACCGCGTCCAGCGCCACATCGCCGTAGACGACGGGCGTCAGGCCGCGCGCCAACGCCAGCTCGACAGTTGTTTCCGGTCCCTGCACGATACGCCCATTTTCGCAGCGCACCTGCGCGCCGGGCTGAATGCTCCACGCCGCGATGCCAGCGCGCAGCAGCGCCGCCGTGACCAGACGATTCAGCCGCGCCGCGGCGTCGCCGGTTGCGGCATAGCCGTACCAACCGGCCGCGTCGCGCACGCCATCACGCGTGCCATACTTGCGCCCGTACACGTGGCCAAAGCTGCCCGACCCATGCCCGATCACCAGCCGCAGCGCGGGATCAGCCTGCTGGGCCGCGGCGATCTCCTGCGCCAGCCGGTCGATCACCGCCAGGCGCGGCGTTTCCGCTTCCCGTTTATCGGTAATAAGCGAACCACCCAATTTCAAAAAGGCCAACATTGCGTTCGTCTCACTCCACAAGGCATAGACCGCTGATGACGCGGATTTGACGGATTACCGCTGATTTTCCCGCAAACAAAGCGCATCATCCACGATGGCGCAGATTTCACAGATGATAAGTTTGTTCGCGCCATCTTGAAACCTGCATCAATCGCCCATTGGCGAACCTGTGCCCGCGCTGATGGCGAATATGAAAGTGAATCATCCACAGATGGCGCAGATTTCACAGATGATAAGCTTGTTCGCGCTCCTTTAAAATCACCATCAATCGTCCCGCGTTCCAGCATCTGCACAATCTGTGTCATCTGTGGATGATTTTCTTCGCTTCTACTGTAGCACAGCCAGCAACGCAGTCAGCAGGGTCTCTTCCTGTTCCGGCGGCACGGTGCGCGGATCGAAGAGCAGCCGATCCTGCTGGATGCGGCAGACGACCGGCGTGGGTTGGCTGCGCAAGGCCGCGGCAATCCGGTCGGGCGCAGCGTGTTCGATCGCCAGCAACATAGTGGGCAGCGTCTCGCCGGGGAGGGCGCCGCCGCCGACCGCGCTTTCACCCGCCTGAAGCTGCGCTGCAACGCCTTGATCCGCCAGACGCGCCTGCCAGCCAGACGCCCGCGCTTGCAGAGCAGCGACCGGTGCAGCGATCATCTGCCAGACCGGAAGCTCCTGCACGGCGCGCCCGCGGCGGTAACTGTGCAGCGTCGCTTCGAACGCGGCCAGCGTCAGCTTGTCGACGCGCAGCGCACGCGCCATCGGATGACGCCGCAGCCGCTCGACAAGTTCCGCGCGCCCTATGATGATCCCGGCCTGCGGCCCGCCCAGCAATTTATCGCCGCTGAAGGTGATGAGGTCGGCGCCGGCCGCCACGCTCTGCTGCACCATCGGTTCTGGCGCCAGACCGTAGCGCGTCGTGTCCAGCAACGCGCCGCTGCCCAGGTCGTCGATCAGCAGCAGATCGTGTTTATGCGCGGCCGCGGTCAGTTCCGCCAGCGACGGCATCGTCACAAAGCCGATCTGCTTGAAGTTGCTGCTATGGACGCGCATGATCGCTGCGCTCTCCGCGGTCACGGCGAGTGTGAAGTCGCGCAGATGCGTGCGGTTGGTGGTCCCGACTTCGACGAGCCGCGCTCCGCTCTGGCGCAGCACATCCGGGATGCGAA
Source organism: Candidatus Caldilinea saccharophila (assembly GCA_016710365.1). Lineage (GTDB taxonomy): Bacteria > Chloroflexota > Anaerolineae > Caldilineales > Caldilineaceae > Caldilinea > Caldilinea saccharophila. The sequence continues at coordinate 147,041 of JADJVW010000063.1, forward strand.
AGCCGCCGCCGATCTCCACCAACTGGCTGCGGCTGATCAGCACCTCGCGGCCCTGGCAGAGCGCGCCCAGCGCCAGATAGACCGCGGCCGCGTTGTTGTTGACGACGATGGCATCCTCGGCGCCAGTGAGAGCGCACAGCAGCCGCCGCGCATGGTCGTGACGGCTGCCGCGGGCGCCCGCGGCCAAATCGTATTCCAGGCTGCTGTAACCGGCGCCTACGGCTTGCACAGCTTTGAGCGCGGCCGCGGACAGCAGCGCACGTCCCAAATTGGTGTGAACGATAATACCGGTTGCATTGATGACGGGCCGTAACGAGGGCGTGCTCTGCGCTGCCAACTGTGCGTGGATCAACGCGGGCCAGCATTCTACATCCGGTGCGCTCGCGCCAGCGGCGATCTGCTGACGCGACGCTGCCAGCAGATCGCGCACGCACTCCGTCACCAGCTCGTCGCCGTAGTCGCCCATCAGCAACGCGACGGCGGGCTCACGCAGCAGCGCGTCGACGGCAGGCAACTTGCGATATTCAGTCTGGCGCTCGGAAATAGCTTCGTTCATTGCAGACATGATGTTCTGTCTATTCTAGACGCGTTCGACCCCAAAGGATTGGCGGCTGGCATCCGGTGTCGTGAATCTTGGTCTGGTCAGTGGGGAAAGCGGGTGCACCGTCGATTTGGAGAAACAGCGGTGAGATTTTAGTGGGCGAAAAGGGACTTGAACCCCTGACTTCCTCGGTGTAAGCGAGGCGCTCTAACCAACTGAGCTATTCGCCCGCCCTTGTTGCGGGCATTCCGGCACTATACCGGCAAGTGAACGCTTTGTCAAACTTGCTGAGATTTTCTATGATAGACGCTTGATTCATCAGGGAATGTAGAGAACAGAAAGGCTTCTTATGCAGATCGGCGTCGTGTTTCCACAGACAGAGTTTGGCAATGACCCCGCCGCGCTGCGCGACTATGCGCAGACGGTCGAAGCGCTCGGCTATACGCACGTGCTGGCCTATGACCACGTGCTTGGCGCCAACCCCGATCGACCCGGCGGTTGGCACGGCCCGTACACCCATCTCACCCCCTTCCACGAACCGTTTCTGCTCTTCAGCTACATGGCCGCAGTGACGACGCGGCTGAGCTTCATCACCGGCATCCTCATCTTGCCGCAGCGCCAGACCGCGCTCGTGGCCAAGCAGGCCGCCACGCTGGATGTGCTGACGGGCGGGCGCTTCCGGCTAGGCGTGGGCGTTGGCTGGAACGAAGTGGAGTACGAGGCGTTGGGAGAAGATTTCCACACGCGCGGCCGGCGCTCCGAAGCGCAGATCGCGCTGCTGCGCCGCTTGTGGACCGAGCCGCTGCTCACCGTGCACGACGCGTGGCACGACATCTCCGACGCCGGCATCAACCCGCTGCCGGTGCAGCAACCGATCCCGCTCTGGCTGGGCGGTCACGCCGATGTCGTGCTGGAACGCGTGGCGCGCCTGGGCGATGGCTGGCTGCCCAACCATCGCACCGCCCAGGACGCGGCCGGCGCACTCGCTAAGTTGGACGGCTATCTTGCCCAGCAGGGCCGCACGCGTGGGGATCTCGGCATCGAGCCGCGGCTGCACTACAAGGACGGCGACGCCGACTATCAGCAGCGAGTGATCGCAGACTGGCACGCGGCCGGTGCAAACTATTTCTCGGTCAACACAATGGCGTGCGGCTTGACGACGCCGGCGCAGCACATCCATGCATTAGAGCGTTTCGCCGAAGCCGTTGGCGTGTAAAGCGTGCGACCTGCAAACAGAATGCGTAGGTCGGGCTATCAGCCCGGCGTATCGCGTCTGCGCGCCCAGCGCCCCAAGCTGCGTAGGTCGGGCTATCAGCCCGGCGTATCGCGTCTGCGCGCCCAGCGCCCCAAGCTGCGTAGGTCGGGCTACCAGCCCGGCGTATCGCGTCTGCGCGCCAACAACCAGCGGTCACGTTGATAACGTGACCTGCGGCAAAGTAGGTCGGGCTACCAGCCCGACGTATCGCGTCACCCCCAATCTTACGCTACTTGCGTGACCTGCGGCAAAGCATAGGATTGGCCTGGCTTCAGGCGCGTGAGGTATGATGGTTGAAATCGTTTTCATACCTTTCTGCCGCCTTGTCGTCATGTGCGACAAGGCTATTCTGTGGATGGCTGCACGGCATGTCACACTCGCTGATCACCTCTCTGCGTTCGCTCACCGGCAACCCGCGCGGTTGTGTCTACACCGAGCCATTGTGGGGCATTCCCTACAACTTAGTCGCGCCCTACGCCTCGGTCTACATGGTGGCGCTTGGTCTGACCGACAGGAACATCGGGCTGGTGCTGAGCGTCAGTTGGGGCTTTCAGGTGTTCTGGGCGCTGCTCAGCGGGGCCATCACGGACAAGCTGGGCCGGCGGCGCACGACGCTGCTCTTCGATATTCTGGCCTGGACCGTGCCGGCCGTGATCTGGGCGTTTTCGCAGAACCTGTGGTGGTTTTTGGCCGCGGGCATTGCCAACGCCATCTGGCGAGTGACGATGAATTCGTGGACCTGCCTGCTGGTGGAGGAGGCCGACCACGATCAATTGGCGGACATCTACACCTGGATTCATATCTCCAATCTGCCGGCCGGCTTCGTGGCGCCGCTGGCAGGCATCCTGGTGGCGCGATATTCTCTCGTCCCCACTATGCGCGTGCTGTATCTCTTTGCAGCTGTCATGTTCACCCTCAAGGCGACCATCACCTACTTGATGACCGAAGAGACGACGCAGGGAACCATCCGCATGGAGGCGACGCGCGGCCAAAGCATCTTTTCAGTGTTGGGCGAGTATCACGGCGTCGTCAGTGACATTCTCAAGCGGCCACAGACACTCTACACCGCCGGCATCATGTTGATTATCGCCATCGTCGGGCTGATCAACGGCAGCTTCTGGGCAATTCTCGTGACTGAAAAGCTGAATGTGCCGCCAGAGACGCTCTCCATCTTTCCCTTTGTCAAATCCGCGGTGGCATTGGCCTTCTTCTTTTTCATCATGCCGCGCATGAGCCGGCTGCCGTTTCAGTGGCCCATGTTTGCGGGTTTCCTGGCCTATGTCCTCAGCCAGATTTTGCTGATCACAGCGCCGGAGCAAGGCTACGCCATCCTGGTGATGAGCGTTTTCGTCGAAGCGTGCGCCTATGCCGCAGTCAGCCCACTGCTCGACAAGCTGATCGTGCTGACCATCGACCCCCAGGAGCGAGCGCGCGTGCAGTCGATCCTCTACGTGGGCGTGATCCTGCTCACCGCGCCTTTTGGCTGGATCGCGGGGTCACTCTCCAGCGTCAACGCGCCAGCACAGCAACGGCCTCTTCGTCGAATGGGTTATAGGGTAAGTGAGGCGCGCCCGCAGGAATATACAAAAATTCTCCCGCGTGCATGATCTGGTGCTGCTCCAGATGCGCGCCATACCACATCGCCACCTTGCCAGAAATCAAGTAGATTACCGTCTCGTGGTTTTCGTGCAGATGCGCTTTGGCGCGTGCGCCGGGCGGCATCTTGAGCAAATGCATACAGATTGCCTGCGCTCCCACATTCTGCGCGGAAACGCCGCCCCAATAGTTCAGCCCTTGCAAGCCAGCATAAGTGCTGTTAGGACGCACGATCGGACAGAGATCGGCGCCGGTGCGCGTGGCTGCAGGGTCGGCGCCGTGCAGCCACGTCTTGATTTCCGAAGTGTGTTCGATAAAATGCTCGGCGCTCTCCGCGTAGATGTGGTCGAAGGCAGTGTGCTGATCGTCGCCGATCACGGCCAGGCTGCGCGCCGGGTCGAAAATGTCGGCGTCGGTAAAGGGGTCAAGCACAACCAGCAGGCGGCGGTGGACATCCTCGAAATCAAACCAAACCACGTCCCAGGATTGGCTATGGTGTTGAGCATAGACGAGAGCGTTGATCGAGTCCACTTCGGCATCGACCGCGTAGGGCAGGGCAGCAAAGTCGCGTCCTGTTTGCGCCGCAGCGAGCCGATCCACCAGATAGCGCTCCCAAAAGGCGACATGCGCCAGCAGGTCTTTTACGCTCAGACCCGATGGCAGCGCCTCCTCGCGGCGCTCAGGCGGCACGGACGCAACGGCAGCTTCCAACTCGGTGCGCGTCGTTGCGATCAACTGGAGCAATTCGGTTTTGGTCGTTATCGCCGTCGGATTCATGAAGCATCTCCCATCGCGCATAGCTCCCATCACGGAGGATCTGCCCGAAAACTATTCAGTTGGCGCAGAGTTTGACGCAGAGTTTGACGCAACACTGAACGCCTCGTACTCGTGCCGGCACGGATTGCCCCACAGCGCCCATAGCTCCCTGGTCGTTGGCGACATGACGCAGGCGCCGGAACTTTCGACATCGTAGCCGGGCTGGACATGGGCGCAGACCGATAGCTCCCCGTCCGCGTGGTAACGAGTCAGCGCCATGAGCATCTCCACCGTGATGTGGCCGATCTGATCCTCTAGAAAACGACTTGCCTGATCCTGGCGCGCCACTGTGCTGGCGTGCGACACGGATTTGCGCGGGCGCTCGCCGTTGACCATCTCAGCAATGAGACAGTGATTGGTGTGCGCATAGATGCTTTCGACGGGGATGACGTGGGCGCGCGTTGCCATGTGCTCGACATTGTAGCCGCGCAGCGCGCCGTTCGCATCCGGGCCGAGCAGCAGATAATTGTGCGCGCCGGAGAGATGCGCCCCTTGCAGCACGGTCAGCGCTTCCTCCACCGTGCGCTGCGCCAGCATCTTGCGCACCACATAGACCCAGTGCACGCCGGCGCGTCCCTCGGCGCCGAGCAGGTTGTTGATGCCAACCGCCACGCCGTGCTCGTTCATGCCGATCATGGCCACGCAGCCGGTGATGGTAAAGGTCATGAGAGCAGGCCCAGTCTGCGGCCGTACATCCAGCATCAGCACGTAGGGCGTCGCCGTGCTGTGCATATCCCACGTCTGCCCCAGGTAGCCATGTCCATACGCCGAAGCCGCCGGCGCGACGAGGAAGGCGGTGCAGTCGATTGCGTCGCCGGGCAACACGCTCTTGGCGCGAGTGTGGCTCAGCACCGCGGGATTAGCGATGATGTCCACAAAGTCGGTGAAGCCATTCATGATCACCAACTCGTTGACGCCGATGCCGGTGGCGTCGGCCATGCCGCGCATCTCCTCCATCAATTCGGGCGCAAACGCTTCGTGGTGGCGCAGGCAGGCGCGGCCGATCGCCAGCACCTCGTCCAGCGTCGCGGTCTGCGCACCTGTCCAGAAGGGGTCGCAGCTCAGGTGCAGCCGTTCTTCGGTCAGATCGCCGATCTCTTTTGCAAACGCCTTGCCGTGGGTGTAGCCCATCTCGTAGGGGCTGCGGGGATCGTTAAGATACGGATGTCAGTCATAGGTTGTCATATCTGATCCCTTTACGACGCAAATACTCTTCAAAAACTGCCATTCCAGTCGTTGCGTGACGCTATTATCGCACATTCTGGGCGGTTTTCAATGGCTCTGATTACTGTGCGGGGACGAAAAATAGCGCGGATGATGCGGATTTGGCGGATCGGCGCGGAGCAAACCAACAAAAATCAGCGACAATCCGTCCGATCCGCCAAATCCGCGTGCTATTTGTCGTTGGGCTATCCAGTCTTTTCGTTTTTGCCTCGTCCGGCGCCCAACAACGCCATCACCTCCTGGCGCGTGGGGATGCCGATCCGGGCGCCGTGTTTGGTGCAACAGAGCGCGCCCGCGGCGCTGGCAAAGCGCAGCAGATCTTCCCAGGCCATGTCTTGTGCGACGCCGGCCGCCAACGCGCCGTGAAAGGCGTCACCGGCGCCGGTGGTGTCGAGCACATCGACCGCAAACGCGGGCAGGGCGCCTGTTTCCGCCCCGCGCTGCCAGATCAGACCGCGCTCGCCCAGCGTGACGATGACCGCGGGCGCCAGCGACGCCAGATGCGCCATGCCGGCTTGTGGTGTGGCCGCGCCAGTGTATTCCTGCGCAAAGCGCTCGGACGCGGCGACGAGGGTGCAGCGATGCACCAGCGCCCGGTTGCCGTCGTTGACCACATCCGCGTCGAGCACACTGGCGATCCCCTGCGCCGTTGCCCAGATCGCCAGCGCCTCCGCCAACTCCGGTTGATGACCGTCGAACAGCACGACCTTGGGACGCAACTTGGTAAATTCGATGTCCTCTGCCGTCAGCCGGTTGGTGTCGCCCCGATAGTTGACGATCGAGCGCGCGCCATCGGGTTTGACGAAAATGGCGGAAATTGGCGTCGCCTGCGGCCCGCGCACGATCAGGCTGCTGTCGACGCCCGCGGCATAGAGTTCGGCCAGGTGCTCCTCGCCGTAGATGTCGGCGCCCAGATACCCTGCCAGGGCAGTCGTCGCGCCGAGGCGGGCGGCGGTGACCGCGGCATTCGCCGCTGTGCCGCCGCCGCAACTGATAAAGGCGTGCGCCCGCGCCTTCTCATCCGGCCCAGGATGATGATCCACGGCAAAGATCAGATCGTAACAGGCATGTCCCACACAAAGCACATCAATCGGCGTCATAGCTGTATCTTCTCTGGCGACAAATCATCCTTGATTTTGGGGATCCATGCTTCCATCGCCTGTTTACCGGTGGCCAGCAATTCGTCGGCGGAAAACAGGTCAGCCAGGTTGATGTGGCCGATCTCCGGCGTCACCACGATGTCGGCATACTGCTGTTCGGACTGCGTGGCGCGCGCCAATATAAAGAGGGAAGTCATGGCCGCCTCGACTAGATTGCGCGGCTCGACCGAGCGAGAAGCAAACGCCGCGGTCAGCGGCAGCAGCAGATCTACGGCGATCACATAGTCGGCGCCCATCTCGCGCGCCACGCTCACGGGCAGGTTATTGGCGACGACGCCATCCACCAGCAGCCGGCCGTTGCGCCGATAGGGAGTGAAGACGCCGGGCACCGCGCAACTGGCGCGGATAGCCGGCGCCAGCGGTCCGCAGTTCATGGCGACGACCTCACTTGTGACGAGGTCGGTGGCGACGGCGGTGAAGGGCAGGTTGAGTTGCTCGAACTGGACATCTTTGCCGATCAGCGAGTCGATCCAGCCGATCATCTTATCCAACTCCAGCAGGCCAAGCGGCAGGCTTTTGGCCAGATCGGGCAGATGCAACGAGGGCAATTTGAGGCTGACCAGATCGAGCCACGAGATGGTTGTCACCAGCGATCTGAGCCGCGTTGCAGAAATGCCGGCCGCATAGAGGCCGCCCACCAGCGCGCCCACGCTGGCGCCGGTGATGATGTCGGGATAGATGCCATGCTCTTCAAGCGCCTGCAGTGCGCCGACATGCGCGATGCCGCGCGCCGCGCCCCCGCCCAGGACAAGGCCAACGCGTTTGGGCTTTGGTGGATCATCCCACACTAACCGGCTGCGTGCTGTGACCTCAACTTGTAATGTAGACATCGATTTACCTCCGAGCCTATCTTGAAATGCAGTAGCCTTGTAAGAGACTGTTTGAAAAGTAACCACGAAGACGCTAAGTACACAAAGCGGCGCAAAGAAGCGCTGGAAGCCGTCTCTACAAATTCTCCTCTTCGTGCCCCCTTGCGCCCCTTGTGGCTTCGTGGTGGGGCTTTTCAAACAGTTTTTAAGTAATTTATGGGTGCATTCGATATTGTTGCACCGTGACGCCGGCAAAAGTTTTTTGATCTTCGAGTGCACCGTGCTGCTGAAGCCAGTGCTCCATCATGCGCCGGTCGTCCCACAGCGTGGCCTCACTGAGCAAAACCCAGAGGGTGTCTGCCTCGCGCGTGATGTCGCGCATGTACAACTCGACGGCCTGCGTCTCCACAGCCTCGCTGCGCCCCCAGTTTGTATACGGCCCGCCGGCCCACCAGCCCAGCCGCGCATCGCTGTCCTGGAAGGGATGGGGCCAAAGTCGCTGGTATAGTAACGATACGCCCATTCCTGATGCGGGATTTGCAGAATCAGCAGGTCGTCGCGGCTGCGCTGCTGGTTGACGTATTGCATGGCGCTGCGCAGATCGTATTTGATGACCTGAACCTTCTGTTCCCAGGCCAACACGCCCCACAATCCAAGCACAGAAACCAGAAAAATTGTGGTAATGGGCAGGGCAAGGCGCCCGCCATTGGCCGCTACGACGCGCAGCCCCAACGCCATCAGCAACATCGCGGCCGGGCCGATCCAGATGATGTAGCGCTCGGTGAAGACCGGCTGGCGCAGGCTGACGAGGTAGATCAGGAGGATCGGCAGCAGGAGCCAGCTCAGCAACAGGGCGAAGCGCCGCGGCGCGGCGAGTGGCGGACGCAACTCTCCGGTGCGCTCGCCGATCACGGTCATGCCGAATAAGATGCCTGCGCCAAACAGGAAATAGACCGGCGCCAGCCACCACAGCGGCGTGGTCGCGATAAAACCGCGCGCATGGTTGAGCGCCAGAGAGCGCAAGATGGCATCCACAGGGGTGAAGCTGAACCCCGACAGCTTGTCGGGTGACGTGAGCATTGTCCAGTGCCACCACAGCATGGGCAAGTAAGGCAGCGTCAACCCGGCCAGCGCCAACCCATAGCCGCGCCAATGATGGCGGGCGCGCGGCCAGGCAATGCCAAACCACAGCAAGTGCAGCGGGATCAGCAACACCATCAACAGATGCACATACATCGCCGCGCTGACGACGACCCAATAGAAGGCCCACGGTTTCCAGCCGCCCGCTTCGATGCCGCGCAGCCAAAATAAAGTGGACAGCAAGGCGAGGCAGGTGACAGTGGCGTACATCTTGCCTTCCTGGCCGTACCAGATCTGGTAGGGATTTAACGCAAAGAAGAGCGCGCCGATTTCGGCCACGCCCACCCACGCCACTGTCGTGGGCATGGACGCGCTCGGCGCGGCAGGCAAGAGGCGGCGGCCAACCTGCCACACCAGCAGCGTGCTCAGCGCGCCCGCCACGACCGATGGAAAACGCAACGCAAATTCGCTGGTTCCTACGACGGCAAACCACGGGCGCAGCCCCAGGAAGTAGAGCGGCCCATTCTGCGCGGCCTGGACAAACATGCGCAGCGTCTCATCCAGATTGCGCACGGCGAAATAGATGGCGTCGACCTCATCGCGCCAGAGACTCTGGAAGTCCAGACGCGCCGCGCGCCAGCCAAACGCCATCAGCGTCAATATCAGTAAATAGATGCGCTGTCGATGCACGTTCATGGCAGCGAAGCCGGCCACTCCTCTTCGTCTTGAGAGGGTGACGCGGGCGACCGGGGCGCGGTGGGCTTGCCGAGCAGGTCGGCCTGGACAGCCACATCTCCACCAGGATCTTCGACCAGATCGTAGGGAGGCGGGCCAGGATTCCCTACGCTGACCCCAGCCAATGCGCCTGCCAATAAGAGGAACAGCACGACGCCGCCGACAATGCCGGCCAACGCCAATGCTGCCGCCGCGCCGCCGGCAATCGCCCGAAAAATGGCAGCGGCATCGCCAGTGGGCGGCGTTGCGCCCTCAACGGGGCGTTGGCCGGGCGAGGTGGGTGTGGCAGTCACCGTGATCACAACGCCGGGTGGTGGCAATACGGCCACCACTCCAGGCGTCGAGGGCGCCAACGGCGAATCGGGGCCGAAAAGCGCCTGCGCGGTGGCAGTCTGCGCAAAAGGATCGGCGGGCGGCACGCCGAAAAGCGCCTGCGCGGTGGCAGTCTGCGCAAAAGGATCGGCCGGCGGCACGCCGAAAAGCGCTTGAGCCGTGGCAGTCTGCGCAAAGGGATCGGCAGGCGGCACGCCGAAAAGCGCTTGAGCCGTAGCAGTCTGGGCAAAGGGATCGGCCGGTGGGGCGCCGAAGATCGCCTGGGCCGTAGCAGTCTGCGCAAAGGGATCGGCGGGTGTGACGAAGCCAAATAGCACGGCTGCGGTTGCAGTCTGGGCAAAAGGATCGCCTCCACCTGGCGGCGGGGCAAAGGGATCCACGGTCGGCGCGGCAACGCCCCCCGGCCCGATCTGGGGATAGGCCGTTGGCGGCAAGCCGCCCGGTGTGGTAATGAACACCACGGTGGGCGAAGGCGTCGGTGTGGGCGCCGCGGTCCACGTCGGCTCCACTGTAAACGTCGGCGGCAACGGGATCGGCGTAAAGGTGGGCAGCGGTGTAAAGGTGGGCCACGGCGTATAAGTCGGCGTCGGTGTGTCCGGCTGCGGTGTATTGATGGTGAGAGAGGTTGAGTTGCTGGTGGCGGACGTGCGATAGCCAAAGGTCGGGTTGGTCGAAGTCACGATCGAAGTGCTCACAAAGACGCCAGATTGGGGATAACGCACCGGCCCCAAAATCTGGGGAAGCCCACGGTCGGCGAGAAACTGGTTGGTCACCGTCAGCCGCTCGGTCGACAAGATGGTGACGTTGGGGATGATCACGCGACCACCGGTGGCGCTGTCGGTCAGTTCATGAGTGGTGAGCGGGGCAATGGGGTTTGTCTCCGAAGTGGCGCTGGTGTTCTGGATGACGACACAGTAGTAGGTGCTCAATCCTGGCGAACCGGCGTCCTCTAAATCGCGGAAACATTGGTCGGGTCGTTCGGCAAAGTAGCGGGTGACCAGGATAGTTGCCGTTCGAACCGGTCACCTTCGCCACGGAAACGGCGCTGGCGCCCAGCCGGCCCGTCGCGTCGGTGGAAGTCACGAAGGCGCTGACGGTGAGCGCGGCATGTTGTACGGTCTGGCTCAGCGCGGCGGTCCACGCCGCGCTGGGCTGGAACAAGCTGGCGTGCGTGATCGAGATCGTTTGCGTACCGACACTTGACTGTACAGGTGTCAGCGTAGCCACCAGCGCGCCCTCGACAATGCCCAGGGCCGGGATCGAGACGAGATGATTGGTGAGCGTGATGTTGCCGCGATTGCGCAGCGTCAGACAATAGTTGGCGATACCATACGCGTTGTTGGCGATAGGCGCGGCAAAGCCTGTGGTGGTGGGACAGGTCGTCGAGACGCCGTTGACAGTCAGGACGGCCTCGACCTGAGGCGCGACGATATCGATCGTGGTGGCCGCTTGCGATTCGACGAGATAGAGCACGCCCGCCTGTTCGACTGTCCACTGTGCGCGCGCGATGATGTCGGTCGTCGCGTTGGCCGGAACTGTGACGGGGCGCACCAGGCCGGTGGCGACTGCGGGCAGGATTGTCTCCCCTGGTGCAAGCACCGCCCCTGGCGCCCAGTTCACCACCGCCGCGCCGTTATCGTCGAAGAGCGTCTGGAGGGTGACGGGCTGGTCACTGGCGTTGCTGATCGTGTAACAATAGTAGACAGTGTCACCGGCTGCGGCCACAACTGTGGTGGTTGTGCTGGCTTGACAGGCTGCGCCCGCGTCGGCCAGGGTGGCGGCGTAGATCACTGTCTTGGTGAAAACAACGCCGGAGAGCACATCTGGCCCCTGGCGCAAAAGCGCAGCAGGGGACGCGGCGGACGCGTGGTGAAGTGGGGAGACCAGTAAGCCCCCCCCAAAGCTGGTGAGCAGGAGCGCCACCAGCAGGGCGCCCAGCAAGCCGCAGCGATTAGAATTTCGCGAGACAGAGTCAGTCTTCAAGGCAAGCGTGTGGTTACATCTCCGGCATCGAGTAGATGCGAACGGCCGGCGTTGTCCTCGACGATCAGCGCACCATCTGCGGTGACATCGATGGCTACGCCCGCAAAGCGGCGATCGCTGTCGCCGTGTGCGATGACAGTGACAGGCTGACCCAGCGTCAACAGCAGGTTGCGCCATTCGTGATAAATATCGTGCGGCGACGCCTGCGGGTCGATGAGTTCCTCCCATGCCTGACAAAGCGCAATCAGGAGCGCGGTGCGGTCAAGCAAACGGCCCACGGCCAGGTGCAGGCTCGTGGGCGGCGGCGCATCGGCGGGAACCTCCGGCAGCGCGCCTTCCTCCTGATTGACATTGATGCCCATGCCCACAATCGCATAGTCCACCTGGTCGCGCACAAAAGACGTCTCAATCAAGATGCCACCCACCTTGCGGGCGTGCGCAAGGTCTTCACCGAGCATGATGTCGTTGGGCCACTTCAGCCCGATATCTTCCGTCAGTTCTGGCGTTACGCTGGCAATGGCGCGCACAGCCGCCACCCCGGCCAGCATCGGCAATTGGGCAAGGTTGGCGGGCAAATGCTCACGTTTGAGGATCAGACTCACCAGCAGCGCCTGCCCCATCGGCGCGTGCCATTGACGTTGCAGCCGTCCCAGCCCGGCGGTCTGCTCTTCCGCCACCACCAGCGTGCCGGAACGCGTCGCCGGGTCAACCGCCAGTTGATGCGCGACCCCCATCGTGCTGGCAATGGCGCCGTGATAGTCGATATTGTGGCCGATCACCGCGTGTTTCAGGTTTGTAGCGATTCTGGTAATGTCGAGAATTGGATGATGGTTTGTATGCGAGTTCATTTGGATGCACTTTTGCTTCTTTGATTGGATCGGGTATAAATGCCCTTGTTTGAAAACAGATTACATGACGAATGGCACAGCGTCAAACCGCAGGCGGATCATGCTGGGCGCCGCGAATAAGCAGTGAGATCAACAGGGAAATAAGCGAGGAAATAAGCGGCGCTTTGCTTATTGATCCTTTGGCTGTGAATGGCCGATCGTGTAGAATGCTGGTGGTCACGGCTCATATCAAACCGATCGAGCAAATTCGGCGTGTAGGAGCCACCTTGTTCCAAGATTCTTCCGCACGGTTTTCTCCAGATAATCCGCACAGCGATTTCCCGCGTGACGAGACAGATCCGGGTTTCGATAATTCTGGCCCGTCGTTGCCGATCATTTTGATCAGTGCAGCATTTGGGATTGCCGGCGGCGTCATCGGTTTGTACGCGCCTTACACCGTGCTCGGCTGGGAGTTGCCTGCCAGCATCTTTATCGCCGTCCTGTGCGCCAGCGTCAGCTTAGGCGTCTCTGGCGCCGGTCTCACACTGCTCACGGGGACGCGCGCCGCCATGGCGAATGTCGCCATGAGTTGTGGTTTAATCGTGATTTCGCTGGTTTTTCTCGGCCTCTGTATGCTTGTGGGCGCACTTGCCGCAACGGTGCTTGTGCTCTACAGTGGATAACCATGCTATGCGGGCAATAATCTTTGACCACCATGACCCGTCGCCCCAGGCCTATCACCTGGTCGACGCGCTGGCCGCCCCGGAGGTTGCAGCCGACGGTGTGGTGATCCGGGTCGCGTACGCGGCGCTGAATCGTCTGGACGACTTCGTGCGCATCGGCTGGCAGGGGCTTGACCTGGCCTGGCCGCATGTGCCATGCAGCGACTTCAGCGGCGAAATCGTCGCCATCGGGCGCGAGGTGACAGGCTGGCGAATTGGGCAGCGCGTCACGGCCAACCCGCTCGTATGGTGTGGCCGCTGCCGTGCGTGTCTGGCCGGGCGTCACAACCTTTGCCGCAAGGCGTATCTAATCGGCGAACATGTGCGCGGGGCGTGTGCGGACTATGTCGCCGTTCCTGCACGCACGCTGGTCGCCATCCCGGACGGGTACGACATGCGTCTGGCTGCGGCAGCCTCGCTGGTCTATGTTACGGCGTGGCATAATCTGATCGTCGCCGGCGATTTGCGACCCGGCGAGCGCGTGCTGGTGGTGGGGGCAGGCGGCGGCGTCAACACGGCCGCGCTGCAAATCGCTAAGTACGCCGGCGCCACCGTTTATATGATTGCGGGCAATGCCGAAAAAGCGGCGCGCGCCCGACAGCTTGGCGCCGACTGGGTGTATGACCGCAGTGCGAGTGAACACAGTGCGAGTGATCACAGGGCAGGCGCGTCCTGGTCAAAGGCCGTGTTTGAGATCACCGAGCGCGAGGGCGTCGATATGGTCGTGGACAATGTAGGCGAGGCGACCTGGCGCGAGAGCCTGCGTGCGCTGCGGCCTGGCGGGCGCCTGGTAACGGTGGGCGGCACGAGCGGCTACCGTGCGCAGATCCCCGTCAACTGGATTTTTGGACGTCACCTGAAGATCATCGGCAGCACGATGGGGACGCAGGGTGACTATCTGACGGTGATGGATCTAGTGTTCCAGGACAGGCTGCGCCCTGTTATCGATTCGCTTTTCCCGATCGAAGCGTTTCATCTGGCGGTCGAGCGCTTGATCGCCGGCGCAATGTTCGGCAAGATCGTGATCGCAATCAACCCAACTGAGTCAACCGATTCTGAAACAAAGGCAGGCAAAAGTTGAGCAACTCATTACCGGATCAACGAATTCAGGATCTACGCGAGCGGAAGACAGCCGCGTTTCTGGGGGGTGGCGAGGAAAAGATCGCACGCCAACATGCGCGCGGGCGGATGACGGCGCGTGAGCGGCTGCAATTGTTGCTGGACAAAGGCACGTTCCGCGAGGTCGATGTCTTTGTTACGCACAACACGACGGAGTTTGGACTGGCGGAGCAAAAGATTCCCGGCGACGGCGTGGTCACCGGCTACGGCACGATCGACGGGCGCCTGGTCTTCGTCTACTCGCAGGACTTCACCGTCTTTGGCGGCAGCGTCAGCCGCGCCCACGCCGAGAAGATCTGCAAAATCATGGACATGGCGATGAAGAACGGCGCGCCGGTCATCGGGCTGAATGACTCCGGCGGTGCGCGCATCCAAGAGGGCGTCCACAGCCTGGCGGGCTATGCGGAAATCTTCTACCGCAACGTCATCGCTTCCGGCGTTGTCCCGCAGATCAGCGTGATCATGGGACCGTGTGCGGGCGGCGCGGTCTACAGCCCGGCCATCACCGATTTTGTGGTCATGGTCAAAGAGACGAGCCACATGTTTGTGACTGGGCCGGATGTGATTAAGGCCGTCACGCATGAGGATGTCACCTTCGAGGAGCTGGGCGGCGCGTCGGTGCACGCCAGCAAATCGGGCGTAGCGCACTTTGCCGCGGAAAACGAAGAGGACGCGCTCTTCCTCGTCCAGCATCTGATCGATTATCTGCCCAGCAATAACATGCAGGATCCGCCAGTGCAGCCGCCGAACGACGATCCGCTGCGCGAGGCGCCGGAATTGGACACCATTATTCCAGACAACCCCAATAAACCTTACGATATGAAGGAAGTCGTGCGCCATATTGTCGACAATGGTCAATTTCTAGAGGTGCATGAACATTGGGCGCAGAATATTCTCGTCGGCTTTGCGCGCTTGGGTGGGCGTTCAGTCGGCATTGTCGCTCAGCAGCCGAAAGTATTGGCCGGCGTGCTCGACGTCGAAGCAAGCCAGAAAAGCGCGCGTTTCGTGCGTTTTTGTGACGCGTTCAATGTGCCGCTCATTGTGCTCGAAGATGTGCCTGGCTTCATGCCCGGCATCACCCAGGAGCACAGCGGCATCATCCGGCAGGGCGCCAAGCTGCTTTATGCCTTCTGCGAGGCAACCGTGCCCAAGCTCACTGTGATTGTGCGCAAGGCGTATGGCGGCGCGTACTGTGTGATGAATCCACGCCATCGGCGCCGACCTCGTGTTGGCCTGGCCCAGCGCGGAGATCGCGGTCATGGGGCCGGAAGGTGCGGTCAATGTGATCTTCCGCCGCGAGATCACCGAGGCGGAGAACCAGGCCGCGCGCAAGAACGAACTTGTCGAGGATTACCGGCAACGCTTTGCCAACCCTTACGTGGCCGCCGCCGCAGGCTTTATCGACAATGTGATCGAGCCGCGCGAGACGCGACAGCACCTGATCAATGCGCTGGAAATGTTGCAAAACAAGCGCGACAGCCTGCCGCCGAAGAAGCATGGCAATATTCCGTTGTAAGAAGAGAATAGAGATTAGGGGATTAGGGGATTAGGGGATTAGGAAATGGCGAGAGGGCATGGCGCTAAATAATGCCGAAATCTCTCAATCTCCAATCTCTCAATCTCCAATCTCTCAAAGTTGTGAGCAATAGAGGTGAAGCTTTTATGGCGCTGCCAGAGATCGAATTTGAACTGTCGTCCTATCAATACGAGCAGATGGGCTATCCGGGGATCAAACAAGGCGAGCCGCTGAGCGTGGTGCTCGACGCCGGGGTGCTTTTGCCGGACGCGGCCGCGGAGAGCTGGTTCGCCGTGCAGCCGGAAGCGCTGCCCGCGCAATTCGTGCGCACGGGGCCGGCCACGTACGCGTTTGCCGGGCAGATCGTCGAAGCCGAGTTGGTGATGGAAGATGACGAGCAAACCGCTGTGCTGCTGGTCGACTGCGGCGTGGTGAAGTTGCGCGTGACGTGCGCGCCGCAAGTCGACGACCGCCTGCCCTATGGCACCTGGGAGACGCGCTACCTGACCGGCGTCGGCCGCGTGCAGGGGCTGGTCGAAGATGAGTTCAAGACGGCGATCGGCCATCCCACCAGTGTGACGGTTTGGGGCTTCCGACGCCTCAGCTTGATGCCGGGCGATCCTTTGTTCGGTCAATGGCACGACAGCGCTGCGTTGTTGCCGCTGCCGCTGCACTACGATCGCATCGTCGTCGTAGCGCGCGTGCATCGCAATCGGATGTAGGCAAGCGTTTGAAAAGCCGCCACAAAGCCGCTAAGCGCACAAAGAGGCACGAAGAAAAGCAGCTTTAGTAGTTCAAGATTTGGCCTCACATGGAGACGAAAAATCACAAAGTTGAAGATGGCGCCGTTTGTGCGCCTGGTGGCTTTGTGTGAGTTTTGTAAAGTACTGAACTTTGGGATCATCTTTGTGCCCCTTTGTGAGCTTTTCAAACCTACTAGGAGAGATTTGCAGGAACCTGACCTATGTTCAAAAAAGTCCTTGTTGCCAACCGAGGTGAAATTGCCATTCGGGTGTTGCGCGCCTGCGAAGAGCGCGGCATCTCCACCGTAGCAGTCTTCTCCGAGGCGGATCGCACCGCGTTGCATGTGCGTTACGCCACCGAAGCCTATCTGCTCGGCCCGGCGCCAAGCCGTGAAAGTTATCTGCGCATCGACAAGATCATCGATATCGCGCGCAAGTCCGGCGCCGATGCCATCCACCCCGGCTATGGTTTTCTGTCGGAGCGCGCCGAGTTTGCTGCGGCGTGCGTCGATGCGGGCATCACCTTTATCGGCCCCAGCGCAGAAGCGATCGCCACGATGGGGGACAAAATTTCCGCGCGCGAAGCGGTGCGCAAACGCGGCGTCCCGTTGGTGCCCGGCACTGTGAAAGGGCTGCATGATGAGGATCTGGCGGCCGCGGCCAAGGAGATCGGCTTCCCGATCATGATCAAGGCGACCGCGGGCGGTGGCGGCAAGGGTATGCGCGCCGTGCATGACGCCGGCGCGCTGGAGGGGGCAATCGGCGCGGCGCGGCGCGAGGCGATGGCCGCCTTTGGCAACGACGAAGTCTACCTCGAAAAGCTGGTGACGAGCGCACGCCACATCGAGATACAGATTTTAGCCGACAGCCACGGCAACACCATCAGCCTGGGCGAACGCGAATGCAGCATCCAGCGCCGCCACCAGAAGCTGATCGAGGAGGCGCCCAGCGTCGCGGTCGACGACAAGTTGCGCGCCGAGATGGGCAGGGTGGCCATTGCCGCCGCGGAATCGGTGGGCTACGTCAACGCCGGCACCATTGAATTTCTTTTTGACAGCAAAGACAACAGTTATTATTTCCTGGAGATGAACACGCGCTTGCAGGTTGAGCATCCCGTCACCGAGTTAGTTACAGGCATCGATATCGTCAAAGAGCAGATCGCAATTGCCGCGGGCCGCCGGTTGCGCTATCGACAGGAAGATCTGGCGCCCAAAGGCTGGGCGATCGAGTGTCGCATCACGGCCGAAGACCCCTTCAATAACTTCATGCCCAGCTCTGGCGTCGTCACCTATCTCAAAGAACCCACGGGGCCGGGCGTGCGCGTCGAGAGCAGCCTCTACGAGGGAGGCGAGATCAGCCTCTACTACGACCCGATGATCGCCAAGCTGATCGTCTACGGCGAGAATCGCGCGGAGGCGATTCTGCGTATGCGCCGTGCGCTGAACGAATATCGCATTGCCGGCATCAAAACCTCAATTCCCTTTCATCAGGAGATCATGGACAGCACCGAGTTCATCTGGGGCACCTTCGATACGGGATTCCTAAGCCGGCGGCGCATCAGCCCTCGCCGCCCGATGTCGGCGGAAAGTGAGCGGTTGGCAGCCGTGGTGGCAGCGATGATTGAGCATGAAGAGGGACGGCAGGCGGTTGCTCACATCGGCCAGGCGGCCAACGGCAATTCCACTTCCAATGACTGGAAGCTGTCAGGACGCATGCGCGCACAAAAGGGACAGTGGTAAAGGGGACAGGGATGAAATATTTCGCACGCATCGGCAACAACGAATATGAAGTCGAGATCACCGATTCGCAGATACTGCTCGAAGGTGAAGCGGTGGATGTGAACATCGTACGCAGCGGCATCCCAGAATTGTACAGCGTGCTTTTTGGCGGCCAGAGCCATGAGATGCTCATCACCTCGGATCGGTTCAACTACACAGTGTCGATCCGCAGCGAGCAGTTTCAAGTGCAGGTGCAGGATGAACGCAACCGTCGGCTGAATCAAGCGCGCAAGCTGCCTTCCCTGCCGGATGGCGAGCTGGCGATCACTGCGCCCATCCCTGGCCTGGTCGTCAAAGTGCTCGTCAGCCCTGGGGACGCCGTAGAGGAAGGACAGCCGCTGGTGATCCTCGAAGCGATGAAGATGGAAAACGAGATCCGCTGTATCCGCGCCGGGGTGGCGAAGTCGATCACCGTCCTACCGGGACAGCGCGTCGAACAGAACGCCGTGCTGGTCGTGCTGGAGTGAGCGCGGCGCTCTATGGTATAGTTGCGTCAACTAACTGGTTGGCGCTGAAATTAGAAATCGAATCGCGGTAAAAGAACGCCATGAGCGCAATGACTGACTCTATCCTGGCCGATGACAAAGCGATAGCCTATGGGCGGTGCCTGACTTTCCCAGAATATTGCCAGCTTCAAGAAGATCGCGGCCGGCTGTTGCAAATGCGTTATGCGGAGACGCGCCTGGCGCCGGCGCGGCAAGACGCCATGGTTGGGTATGGCGAAATGCTCTATGTGGTGGCGCTGGTGACGGACGAAGACCCCGAGACAACTGCTGTGCTCCCCGTGGTTGTGCGCTTGACTGACGCGTCGCAGCGCATCCAGATGCGTATTTTATCCGATGAAGACTTACGGCTGCTGACCGTCCTGCTTCCTGACCTCGATATGGTGGCCGTACTGGAGGAATGGGATCTGCCGCAGCTCTTTGTCTTTGACGAAGAATGGGAGTTGCAGGCGCAGTGGGGGCCACGACCGGCGCAGGCCGAACGGAACCTGGAGGAGTGGATGGGCCGTTATCCTGAGTACGAAACATTGGCGGAGGACGAAACCGCCGAGGCCCAGGAGCGTTATGCCAGTTTAATGACTGCGCTGACGTACGAAATGCGCGTCTGGTACAATAGTTCGCTGGCCGACGCCTGTCAGCATGAATTTTGTGAAATATTGGTTGGGCTGTTGCCGCAGGATGAATGAGAATGAAAACTAACAAAATGGTGCTTTGGAAGAACGGACGCGGTTTTGCTGGCGTGCGACCTGGCTTGCTCGCGGTGTTGTTCCTGATGGTGGGATCGCTCATCAGCGGGTGCAGTCAGGACTATAAATTTCACGGCACGCCCTATGACCCTGTGATCGCAGCCCCGCAGATCAGCGGCGTCAATCTAGACAACGCGCCCTTTCAGTTGGACGAATTAAGCGACCGTGTCAAAGTTGTCTTTTTCGGTTACACCTTTTGCCCGGACATCTGCCCGCTGACGCTTGCCAATATGAAGGGGGTCTACGAGACGCTGTCCGAGCAGGATCGCGCCAAAACCGCCTTTGCCTTTATCACTTTCGACCCGGAGCGCGACACGCCGGAGCGGCTTGCCGCCTATGTAGGCGCTTTCAACAAAGATTTTTACGGGGTTCACCTACAAGATGACGAACTGACCCGCGTGAAAAAAGATTACGGCGTCTATGCGGAAAAACGTATCCTGGATGCATCCCAAAGCGCGTCGGATTATCTGATCGATCATACGGCGTTTGTGTACATCATCGATAAAGAAAACAATTTGCGCGAGATCTTCCCGCACGATGCACCAAAGGCCGACATCGCCGCCGACATCGCTTACCTGGTGAGCCGCTAATGCTAGGTGCGTACTCCGTCCTGAGTAGCGCCAATACACCGAAAAGCGTATGCTTTTTCTTGACGCCTGCATGGTAAAATCCTGGCAATGAATAAACCTGTTCAAAAAATGTTGACTCGATGGAGTCCGACTCTGCACATGCAATGGCGTCAGAAATTACAAAATCGCACCCGCCTCTGGACTTGGACGGTGCTGGGTGTGTTCATGCTGGTCTTGATGACTCTCCTGGTGCAACCCGCGTTGGCCGCCATTCAATTGAGCTACTTTTACATCGTGTCCAATCCCGCCTCGGTGATTTTGCAGTGGGGAACGACTAGCGAGTTCAATGTGGAGGGGTTCGAGGTGCAATGCAAGCTTGCCAGCGAACCCGACATCGCTTTTCATCGCATTGGATTCCTACCCGCCAAAGGTGGCCCATCCACCCCTGCACAGTACAGCTTTCCCGTCACGGTTGGCGTCGAGCCAGGCGTCGCCTACTGCTTCCGTCTGCTTGAATTCACGACGGATGGTACGCAAGGCGAGGCGCCGACGCTCTGTGGGTATGCCCAATGTGACCCCCAACCCCGGGCGCACCGGGCCTCGTGCCCACCACCGATCCCAATGCAATTCCAGCCATCCCCACCGATGCGTTTGGCAACCCGATTGTCCAACCTCCGGGCGTCCAGCCACAGGCGACGGATGCCTTTGGCAGCCCGTTACCGCAGCCGCCGGCCGTCGACGCGTTTGGCAATCCGCTTCCCCAGCCACAGGCAACGGACGCATTTGGCAACCCGATCTTTCAGCCGCCGGCGACCGACGCGTTTGGCAATCCGCTTCCCCAGCCACAGGCGACGGACGCGTTTGGCAACCCAATCCTTCAGCCGCCAGTGACCGATGCCTTTGGCAATCCGCTTCCCCAACCACAGGCGACGGACGCGTTTGGCAACCCGATCTTTCAGCCGCCAGCGACGGACGCGTTTGGCAGCCCGTTGCCGCAGCCGGGCGCGGTCGACCAGTTTGGCATGCCGCTGGCAACGCCCACACCGACGCTTGACCCGTATGCGGCGCCGACGGCCATCGTTGTGACGCCGCTGCCCGGCGACCCGCGCGGCGGTGATGCATCGGCGCTGGAAGCCGCGCCGCAAGACCCGGCGTTGGCGCAAAGCGGCGCGGAGGTTCAAGCCGTCGTTGCAGCGCCGCCTGGCTATATTGTCGTGACAGCAGCCCCCACCGAGCCGCCGGTTGCGCTGGCGGCCGCCATGACGCCGCTGCCTACCGTCACGCCGACGCCGCCAACCTTTCAGTTGGTCAGCGCACTGGCCCCGACCTCGCAAAACCTCATGATTATGCTGCTTTGTCTTACGTTCACTGGCGCCAGCGGCATCGGCATTCTGGGGCTGATCACAAGCGTGATGTTTATGCGTTCACGCTCCTCACAGCGCGACTTCTACGACCGCTACAGCCTGCCTCCACCACCTCGTCGCCGTCAGTGGTGACGCCATCACGCTGTGGATTAGCTGATGCGCGCCTTCATCGCTCTTGCGCTGCCGAATGCTGCCTTGCACCAGATTATCACCGTACAGCGCCTGCTTGTGCAACAGTTGCGCACGCAGCAGCTTGACCGTTCCATCCGCTGGACGCCTACTGACAACCTTCACCTGACCTTGCGCTTTCTTGGCGAAATCGACGGTGCACAGCAGCTTTCTCTGGAGCAAAAATTAGCAAGGCTTGCCCAGCAACACGCTCCTCTGGCGCTGTTTACGGACGGACTGGGCTGCTTTCCCAGCGCCCGGCGTCCCAGTGTCATCTGGTGTGGAATTCAGGGCGATCTGACGGCGTTGGCGCGGCTGCAGGCGGAGGTAGATCATGCAGTGAGCGCCGTTGGCCTGCCGGCTGAAGATAAACCGTTCAAGCCGCATTTGACGATCGGGCGGGTGCAGCACAATGCCGCTGCAAGCCTGCGTCACGCGGTTGGCGCCGTCATAATGCAAGTTGGGACGACATCACAGCGCAACGCCTCCGTCACTGCCACGGCCAGCGAACTAATCCTCATGCAGAGTGCGCTTACCCCATCCGGCGCCGTTTATACCTCATTAGGGGTATTTCCACTCGCTGAGCCTACTACGCGACGCGATTAGAGGCCGAGTTTCCGGCAGAAACTCGGCCTCTAGGATTGAACTATTGAACACCATTACAAGTCGTGCGGGTTACACAGACCGCGCGGGTTACGCGCTCTGTATTGCAGCATGAGTTCTCGCCTCCGGCGGTTTGGCCGACTGCAGCGCGCCGGCAGGATTGAGCAGTTCGTCCACGATCTTGGCAGAAGAGAGCACGCCCGGCAAGCCTGCGCCCGGATGTGTGCCGGCCCCAACAAAATAGAGGTTCTCAAAATCTTCCGAGCGGTTGTGGGGACGGAACCACGCCGATTGCAACAGCGTCGGCTCGACCGAGAAGGCGGAGCCCAGATAGCTGTTGAGTGTATCCTGGAAATGCAAAGGGTCGATGACATGTTCGGCCACAATGTTTTGCTGCAAGTCGGGCAGATAGTTATCTTCCAAAAATTGCATGATGGCGTCGCGATAAGGCTTGGCCTTGGTCGTCCAGTCGATATTGGCGTTCAGGTTCGGCACAGGCGACAGCACGTAGAAGGTTTCGCAACCGTCCGGCGCCATGCTGGGATCGGTCATAGTCGGCATGTGCAGGTAAAGTGAAAAATCTTCTGGCAATTCTTGCTCGTCAAAAATCTCGCGCAATAATCCCTTGTAGCGCTCACTCAGGATGATGTTGTGGTGCGCCAACGGCGTACCGGTGTTATAACGCTTCTTGGCGCCAAAGTAAATGACAAACAGCGACATACTGTATTTCTTACTCTTCACCCAGCGGTCGCTGTTGACGCGGCGGTGCTGCTTCGGAATCATGTTCAGATAAGTCCAACCGACGTCGGCGTTCGAGACGACTACATCGGCGCTGTGCACCGTGCCATCTGCCAGCCGGACGCCCGTTGCTCGCTTATCTTCGATGAGAATCTCCTCAATTTCGGTGTTGAGGTGGACTTTGACGCCAAGCTCGTCCAGAAGACGGCCAAAGCCGGCGACGATCTGCCCTGTACCCCCTTTGGCGTAGTGGATACCCCACTCGCGCTCCAGGTAGTGGATTAGCACGTAAAGCGACGGCGCGTCGAGCGGATTGCCGCCGATCAGCAGCGGGTGAAAGGAAAAGCAGCGGCGCAAAAACTCGTTCTCGATAAATTTGCTCACATAGCCGTAGACGCTACGGTAAGATTGCAACCGCACCAGGTCAGGCGCCACACGCATCATATCGCCAAAATGCAGAAAAGGTTTATCGATCAGCGCCATGCCGGTTTCAAAAATTTCTTTCGTCGTGGCCATGAAGCGCGTATAGCCTTCTTTGTCGCGCGGGTTCCAGTCATCAATCTGATCCAAAATGTAGGCATGATCGCCGTTGTAGCTAAAGGCGCGTCCCTGGTGATCGAAAATCTTATAAAAGGGGTCGAGCGGAATCAGCTCGAAATAATCTTCGCGACGGCGACCCGCCAGCGTCCAGATTTCATCCAGCAGCCACGGCGCCGTGATCACGGTCGGGCCGCCGTCGAACTTGAAGCCGTCGATTTCGTAGGTGTAGGCGCGGCCGCCAAGCTTGTCACGTTTCTCGAACAGTGTGACTTCGTGGCCGTTGGCCGCCAGGCGCGCCGCCGCACCAAGCCCGCCGAATCCGCTGCCGATCACGATGGTTTTTTGTCGCATAAATCCTCACTTCGTGTAGGGTGTTTTATATAGGTTCAAAGCGCCGTCTTGGCCTGGCGTCTGCTGCTCATCCAGCCCACACCGGCCGCCACTGCCAGCACAATCGCGGCAATCGCAGCGCCAAAAACGACGGGAGGCGTCTCACTCTGTTTTACGGCGATCCCGATAAACGCCCATACCAGCACAGCCACATAGGCAATATTTTGCTCGCGCAGCGCGAAGATCAAACCGAGCACGCTTGCCACCGTAATCATCGCCAACGACCAGATCATCGGCGAAAGCGGCGCTCCGCTCCATCCCCAGTCAAGCAGCACGGTCGACGCGTTGGCTACTGTCGCCACGGTGATCCAGCCCAGGTAGATGCTAAAGGGAATGTGCACAGTCCACCGCTCTGCCGTCGAAGCCGAGGCGCGCCAAGGAGTAAGACGCTGATAGACGACGATCAGGCTCAGCAAGAGCACGAGCATCACCACCAAGCTCAGTGGAAAGAGATTGTAGTGCCAAAGAAAAATCCATACGGAGTTTGCAATACCGCTGACGACGTAAGGCCAGCCGATGCTGCGCAGCCGCGGGTTGGTGCGTTGTGAGGGCAGCGCCTGGTAGACCATGTAGGCGAGCAAACCCAGGTAAATTACGCTCCAGATCGCAAAGACATAGCCCGCCGGTGTAAACAGCGAGGGAAAGCGATCCGAAATTTCACCCGTCGATTGGCCGTTCAGCGGCAGAGAGGTTGCCAGGCCGTTGATGGCAATTGTAGCCAGCGTGACGACGATCACAGCAAACTGACGCAGATAATCGCCCATTCCGGCTGCACTACGTTGCTCTTCTGTGACTTGTTGCTTGGTGTTTCCCAATGTTGTGTTCATTTTCTTCTCCTTTGCAATTGTGCAGTTTGCAATGGTTTTGCACAGGTTTAGTCTATGCCGAAATAAGATGTCGTTCAGTGAGAATGCTTCTATTTGCCGGATACAACAAGAACCCCTCCAGGTTAACCTGGAGGGGTTCTTGTTGTGTGAAATATTTGTCGAAACGCTACACCCGCTCCAGGAACCGCACGTCGTTACTGTAAAAGAGCCGGATGTCGTCCACGCCGCGCTTGAGCATGGCCTGGCGTTCGATGCCCATGCCAAAAGCGAAGCCGCTGTACCGCGCCGGGTCGTAGCCGCCATTTTGCAGCACAATGGGGTGCACCATGCCGGCGCCCAAGATCTCCAGCCAACCGGTGTGTTTGCACAGCCGGCAGCCCGCCCCGCCGCACAGGACACAGTCTACGTCGACTTCCACGCTCGGTTCGGTGAAGGGGAAATAGGACTTGCGGAAGCGAATCTTGCGCCCTTCGCCATACATCTGATTGGCAAAGTTCAGCAGCGTGCCTTTGAGATCGCTGAAGGTGATATTGTGGCCAATCGCCAGCCCTTCGATCTGGTAGAACATCATCTCAGAGCGCGCGGTCACGTCCTCGTTGCGATAGCACTTACCCGGCAGGATCACGCGGATCGGCTCCGGCGCATATTGGCGCATGGCATGAATCTGACCTGGGCTGGTGTGCGTCCGCAAAATCACATCCGGCGTGGTCGTGAAGAAGGTGTCCTGCATCTCGCGCGCCGGGTGATCGGGCGGGAAGTTGAGCAGCCCGAAGTTGAAATCGTCGGTCTCGACTTCGGGCGAATCATAGACTTGGAAGCCCATCTGCTTGAGGATCTCGACCATCTCGCGCATCGCCTGGTTGGTCGGGTGCAGCTTGCCGACCTGTGGCCGCCGCCCCGGCATGGTCACGTCGATGCCTTCGGAGGCCAACGTGCGCTGCATCTCTGCGGCGGCGATCGATTCCTGGCGTGCGACCAACGCAGCTTCGAGTGTTTCCTTGATCTCGTTGGCGCGCTTGCCGACACGCGGACGCTCCTCTTGCGAAAGCTGACCTAACCCACGCAGCACGGTTGTCATCTTGCCCTTGCGCCCAAGATAGACGGCGTACCACGCCTCGGTCTCCGGCGTATGTTGCGCAGCGGCCAGCGCGGCTTGCGCCTCCACCTGCAATGCTTCAAGGTGTCCAATCAGATCACTCATCCGACCCACCTGTTTTGATTAGCTGCATGACGGAGGGGCATTATACCATAAGCTGGCCGAACTGTTACTTCTTTCTAGACAATCCAGCGTTTTTCTGATTGAATAAAGAACGCGCGCTTTGAGCGCAAATAAGACTATTCAACAGCGCAAACAATCAAACGGAGAACACCTATGCCCAAGTACATTACTGAGTTTATCGGCGCCTTTTTTCTCGTATTCACGGTAGCAGCGGCCGCGGTCGGCGGGTGGGCGCCGTTAGGATTTGCCCCCCTGGCGATCGGCTCTGTGTTAATGGTGATGATCTTCGCCGGCGGGCATATCTCCGGCGCTCACTACAACCCGGCGGTGTCGATGGCGGTCTTTGTGCGCGGCAAGATCAGCGCCACCGACATGATCATCTACTGGGTGGTTCAACTTGTGGCTGGCGTTGCAGCGGCGTTGCTCGCCACTTCGTTGTTGGGCATTACCACGGCAGAGCCGGCGGCGCTCGACATGACCAAGGCGATCACCGCTGAGTTTCTCTTCACGTTTGCCTTAGCCTTCGTGGTGCTCAACGTTGCCACGGCGAAGGGCACCGACGGCAACTCGTTCTACGGGTTGGCGATTGGCTTTACGGTGCTTGCCGGCGCCTACGCCGTAGGGAGCATCTCCGGCGGCGTCTTTAATCCCGCGGTGGGCGCGGGCGTTGCACTCCTCGGCGTGTTCAGTTGGACGACGTTTGGCATTTACGCTGTCACGCAGTTGGTGGCCGGTGCGTTGGCCGGCGTCATCTTCCGCGTGCTGCATCCGGGCGAATAACCGGCGTGCGATGACAGCAATATTCCGGGAAGGGGCGCAAGACGTGTCGCCGTTCCAGAACCGTGGCGCGTATTCCCGGAATATTGTGCACCTGACAAATCGGCTGCCTTACAACTCCCAGGATAACGATAGCATGACACATACACTTGATTTTACCGCGCAGGAGTGGGATGTGCTTGAGCGCGCGCCCATGCTGGCGGGTTTGCTCGTCGGCGATCTCGCCAATCCAACAAGTTGGCTGCCCGAACTGTATGCAGTCTTCAACCATGCGCATGCCCTGGCCAGCAACTCGAAAAGCGTGCTGGTGCTTGCCGTGACCGAGCGGATGCTGGCGCGTGATGGGGAAAGCATCGACCTCCCCGTTGACCTGCCGCAAAGTTCATCCGCAGCACGCGCGTATCTGATCGCCGGCTGTCTACAGGCGATGCGACTGGTTTCACAGAAGGCCCCGTCAGAGGTCGAACCCTTCCGGCAATGGCTCCTGCACCTGGCGCGCACCGCGGCTGCGTCCACCAAAGAGGGCGGATTTCTGGGGATTGGTGGCCAGCAAATCAGCAATGCAGAGCGGACGATCCTTCATGAATTGGAGACGGCGCTCAATCTGGTAGGGTGAGCGTGTGTTCGTCCGGCAAAAAAAGCGTCATCAGCAACGCATCCTCGTGATTGTCTCGATAGTAGCGTTTGCGTATCCCTACGCACGTAAACCCCATTGTTTCATACAGCGCTTGAGCCTCACGGTTGCCGGCGCGCACCTCCAGGGTGATCTCGCTGGCGCCAGCCGCGTGCGCTCGCTCGATCAGGACTTGCAACAGCAGCCGCCCCAGCCCTTGCCGGCGATAGTCCGGGTGCGTGGCAATCGTGACGATGTGCGCCTCCGGCCCCATCGACCAGAAACCGCCGTAGGCCAGGTTCGGCGGCGCGCCATCCGCTGCGGCCGGATCGGGGCGCAGCACCCAGTATGAGCCGAGTTGATTGCGCGCCAATTCATGGCGATAAACATCGCCCGACCACGGCGCAGAAAAACACGCCTGTTCCAGCACCTCGATAAACGGAATATCCTGGACGCCCATGGGTTGAATGAGCACAGCCGGTGTAGACATGATCTCCGCTACGGCTCGCGCAGGTAAAGGGGCTGCAGGGAGGTCAACGTCTCTGTACGCCCTGCTTGCAACAGGAGGGTGGCCAGGTGCGCCAACACCCCCGCCCGTCGCAGCCCATGCACCGGCTCGATGACGGTGAGATGAGCGCAAGCGCCGACCGCCGCGGCCAGTTCAGCATCGACCTCGCCCGCCAACCAAAATGATCCGGCGGCAGACGCGCTGAGAAACGCCGCCATCCGCAGTGCCGGTGGGTGCGCCTCAGCATCGGGGCGGTGCAGTCGATCGCCAGCGGCAAAGCACGTCCAATGATAACGCCTGCGCCCCGCGTGCATCACAGCGCAGGTGGTAGGCGCTGGATGGCAGGCCGCGGCAAGGGGCAGCCAGGGCGCAGCCGTGACGCAAAGCGTCGGCACGCCGACGATGGCCGGCGGGATCGCCAATCCCAGCGCGATGCCCTTGGCCGCACTGATGGCAATGCGCACGCCGGTGAAGCTGCCCGGCCCCGTGGTTACGGCCAACGCGCGCAGACGGTCAGGCGCAACGTCGGCTGTAGCGAGCGCCTGGCGCACCATCATCAGCAGATCCTGCGTCTGCCGGCGGCGTCCTTCCCAGGTGGTCTCGGCCAGTATGCGCGCCGTCGCCATGTCATAGATTGCTACGGAAGCCGTAGTCGAAGCGGTATCCATTGCCAGCAACATAGCGAGGATTATACCAGATGGCGCGGTTGCTTGTGCTAAACTGCACAAAACGAAAGATAAATGATGAAAGCGAGCAATAAGCAATGAGTTTTCTTCTTCTGGGCACACACATGTCGATCGCCGGGGGCGTCAGTCGGGCGCTGGATCGAGCCGCGTCGGTGCACAGCAACGCCGTCCAGGTTTTCACCAAGAATAATCGCCAGTGGGCTGGGCCGCCAATCAACGAAGAGGATGTCGAACGATGGCGCGTCCAGATGCCTGCGCTGGGCATTACCTATGCGGTCAGTCACGCCAGCTACCTGATCAACCTGGCAAGTCCCAAAGACGATCTGTGGGAAAAGAGCCGGCTGGCGCACCAGGACGAGCTTCGACGCGCCCACGCCTATGCAATCCCGCATGTCGTGCTGCATCCGGGGTCGCACACCGGTTCGGGCAACGAGGCCGGCATCGCACGGATTGCCACCGCGCTCAATCGTATCCACGACGAAACGCCGGCATGTGCGGATACTGTCACTTGTCTGGAGATCATGGCCGGACAGGGCAACGTGCTTGGCCGCGATCTCGCCCAACTGCGCGCCATCATCGATCAGGTGGAGGATCAGCGACGCGTCGGCGTCTGCCTGGACACCTGTCACGCTCATGCGGCAGGCTACGATATTTGCAGCGACGCAGGCTATGGTGCGTTTATGGCCGAGATCGACCGCTGGTTGGGGTTGGAAACCGTCAAGGTGTGGCACTTCAACGACAGCAAGGGGGTGATGGGCAGCAATCTCGACCGGCACGTCCACATCGGGGAAGGCGAGATCGGCGAGGCAGGCTTCCGCCACATTCTCAATGACTCGCGTTGGGAGGGCGTCGCCATGCTGCTGGAGACGCCCAAAGAAGAGACGCTGGAAGAGGATGTCATGAACCTGGCGCGGCTGTGCGCATTAGTCGAGGATGATAGCCGCATCCCACCTGGGCTGCGCCCCCAATCGGTTGTCGAACAAATCCCTGGCGCCGGTCAAACGCCTGACGACGACGCGCAATGAACCTACTGTTCATAGTAGCGATTTTAGTCGCAGGGATCTCACATAATGACTAAAGTCATCACTACTATCTCTTGTACTGTTTGCATCGTGTTGTACTAGCAGAACGTTAGCCGTCATGCCTGCATTCCGTGAATATGAAGTGAACACAGCTAGACGCCGATAGTCACAGATAAGCACAGATGCTTTGTTGCGTTGACCTTATCTGCGACTATCTGATTCCATCTGTGCTCATCTGCGTTCTCTTGCTGCCACTTTATCCAAAGCTTAACGTCCCTGCTAACGAGCCACACTCGGCAGATAGAGCATGATGGAGGAGGGCGGCGCCGGCTCGACAACGTCGGAGCGCACCAGCACAGTGGCCTGGGCATGGCTTTCTGCCTTGAACAAGTCGGGGGCAACCAGATACTTCAAGGGATCAATGGGCTCGACCAACGGATCAGCAGGCGGATTGGTCGAGTGTACGATGAGCGTCTGCAATTGTTCGTCGTCGATTGTCACCCCACCCAGCGCCGGGATTTCCGTCGCCGTCAGTTTGACAAATGCACCGGGCGCCAACAGATAGTCAACCTTCTCCACAATGCCAAGCGCTGGAATGATAATCTGATGCGTGCTCAGCGGCGCCTCGCCGCTGTTGAGTAGCGTCACACAATAGTTGACTTTGCTTCCCTTCACGACCTTGATGATATTCTGGCTGCCACAGCCAATTCCTTCCTCACTGACAGTAAGGACGCCATCGATGGCGGCGCGGAGGACATTGACCGAAGCTGTGGCCTCGTCGCGTGCCTCCGGCCCCTCGCGGTTAGAGGCCGTCCACACGCCACTGGAAACAGTCGTGGCCGCTACTGTCTCGCTAAGCACACGCCCCAACATCACTGTATCCACCTTGGCGCCCGGTTGCACCACATAGTCGAGGTCGGCCAGCACGGGGCCGGCTTCACTGTCCGCCAGGCTGTGCAGCGATAGCGGCGTTTCCCCTGTGTTGAGAATTGTGTAGCAATAGTACACCGACGTGCCAGCCGGGACGCCGATAATGTCGGAAATGCCGCAGCGATCCGGCGCTAGCCCGACTGTCTTGTAAAGCATCAACCCAGTAGTGCGCTCCACCGCCGTAAAGGTGCAACTCACCGCGTCGCCGGGCGCCAACACCAGCAATACTTGGCTGCCGCCGCCCGCGCTGTTCGTACAGGCAACCGACGGCGCATAACTGATGCGATGCTTGCTCTGCACCAGGTAAACGCCCGCCGGCAGGCTGAATTGCTGCTGCCCACCTGCCGCCGGCAACGTGAACGCCTCAAGATCGCCTTCAAATTCCCAGTCGATGACGGGCGTCTGTCCTGTCACGGTTTGGCGAACCGTCAGCGACGCAGGTTGGGCGGTCGCAACAAACGTGCAGGTTACGTCCGCCTGATAGGCAAGCGGAATGCTGACGCTATCCCCGTTGCTGCTATTCCCGTTGCTGGCGCCGTCATCACATGAAGTCTGCAAGGCATACCCGCGTTTGGCGCCCAGCGTAAAGGTGTACGTCTCATTGGCATGAAGCGCGTCCAGCACGATTTCGCCGCCTGTCGCGGCTGTAGTCAGGTCGCCGACTGGCCCGGTCAGGCGCCAATCTGCTGACGGCGGCTGGCCGATCACCGTGACGCGCAGGGTGATATCGCCGGTCTGCGGCGTAACGTCGATGACGGCGCTGGCAACCGGGGGCACGCCAGGCGTGCTGAACTGCAATACCAACCCCGCGCCAAAAGTATCCACACGCACATCGCTAAACTGCACGAGACCTGTCACCGCGTTGACCGTGACCCCACCGCCTAGCCGTGAGTTTGAACCGGCGGCAGGGCCAATGGTCACTGGGCCATTAAAATTGATCGCCAGGTTGCCGAAGCGATCTTCGACGCGCACCGCGGGCTGCTGTGGAAGCGGGACGCCTTCCAGCCCGCCCTGCGGTTGGGTCAAAATGATCAGACGTTCGGCCAGGCCACACAAGGTAGCGGCGTCAGGCTGGAACCCGATGGCCGGGTCCGCATCGACGCCGGTGCACAGCCACGGCGCAAAGGAGGCGTCGCCCACCAGCGAACTGCCATTTCCACCGGGGTTGCGGAAGGTGGCAGGGCCGCCAGGCGCACCCCACCAGTTCTCGGCGGCAACCATGGCATACCCGCCGGCGCTGCCGTTGTCGAATCCAATGCCGCTTTGCTCGATGAGGTTATGCCGCACTGTCACCGCTGTATATCCGGCGCCGGAGCAGTTTCCCGCGCACTGGGTGAGATTGATGGCGCGGTTCCATCCACGAATTTCATTATTGGTCGCCGTCAAATCGATGTCGAGCGCGCCGTAGCCGCCGTCCGCCTGCAAACCTACGCCAGCGCCATCGCTATAGAGCGCGTTGTTGCGCACGATCACGCGCTGAATTGCACGCTCGCCCCCTGTGGCTTGAAGAGTGAGAACACTGCCACGCACAGCCGCGCGACGCGGCTGGCTGGCCGTCATGGCGAGCTGCGGCTTGCGTCCTGGCGGCGGCGCGTCGACGATGATGCCCCAGAACCCTGGCGAGTTCAACGCCGCCGCGGTCGCGCTGATAGTGTTGCCTTCGTGCACGCCGGAACTGTCCACCAGATAGATGCCGACCTGGTTGTCGCGCAGCGTGTTGCCGGCCGTATCCGCGTCGGCCTGGTAAAGCAGAATAGCAGTGGAAACCAAACTGAACGGTGTGTAGGCGTAGCCAGTGATCACATTGCGTTCGATGGCGGCCGTGGCGCCGTAGCTGACCTGCACGCCATTCTGCACAAGCACGCCGGTCGGACCCGCGCCCTCGATCTGGTTGTCTTCAATCGTCGCGTGGGAGCCGGCGCCGCTGACGACGATGCCCGCTTTTTGATTCCCGGCGATGCGATTGTTGGCAATTTCCGCAATCCCGACCGAAGCCGGGCTGTGGTTGCCGACTGCAATCCCGACCCCTTGCGCACAGGCGAGCAGCGGCTCATTGCGGATCGCACGAATCTCATTGTCGTGGATCGACGCTTGCGCACCGCTCTGCACCGCGACGCCGGCGCGCAGCGTGCCGCAAACCGCGTCCCCTGGCCCCTCAATGGTGAAGCCGCTCAAATTGGCGACGACGCCCGCGCCCATCACGGTGACAATTGAAGCGCCGACAGCGGGCGACATCGCCGCCGGCGCCTGGATGATGCTGGCGCCCACGCCCGCGCCCGTCAAGGTGATCGACTTGGTCACCAGGACTTGTTCGGGATAGACGCGCGCGTCCGCGACAAGCGTGTGGCCGTCCAGCGTGGTTTCATGCGCAACCGCGCTATTGATGGTGCAGAACTCACGATTGGTGTCCAGATTGTGCACGAAACCGGTGGCGACGCCGCCCGGCGACTTTGCATCAAGCCAGGTGCAGTAAGCGACGTTCTCGCTGACGCGATCTCCCGCGCCAGGCCCGGCCGCGCTTGGCCCGCTGGCATCACCCCACCAGTTATCGATGGCAGCGAACACTGCGCCCGCGCCATTCTGTGCGCCGTATTGGCGATTGCCCGTAATTTCATTGTAGCTGGCTGTGATCGTCGCCCCCGCAGGCAAGCCGCCGTAGACGCCGCGTTGCGGGTCAAAGACCGTGACGCCATTTTCAAAGCCGGTAATCAGATTGCCGGAAAGCGTCACGCTGGCCGAAATAGGCAACACACCGTAACTGGCATCACCGGTTTGAAGATAGAGGCCGCTGGTTGGCGGCTGATTGGCGGCGCCGGCGCCGCCCACCAAACCGCCGTCGAATTGATTGTCATAGATAGCAAGGTTGTGGAGCGCCCCGCGCACACGCAGACCATGCACGGCGCCGCGCGTGACGAGACCGCGCAGACGCATTGAGGTCTCACGCACGACAATGCGGCCGTAGGGATCTTCCGCGGTTTCACGCAGACGCAGGTCGATCAAGCTGGCGTCATCTTCCAGCAGGCTCGCCTCCTGCTCGATCGTGTTGGCGCAGATGCAAAGTTCGGCGATCACGCCCGCTGCATCGCCGGCCACGTGGTCGACGAGCACGGCAGCGCGCGTCACGTCGACAATGGTGTTGTATTCGATGTAGACCTGCTCGAGCCAGTTGGTCTCTTCGCCTGCCGTCGCCAACAGATGCACGCCGCTGCCTACGTTCGTGATGTCGTTGTCCGTCACGGCGCCGCGCAGCGCGCGCTGCACCAGACGGATGCCGTCGGCGCCAAAGCCGGTGACGGTGTTTTCGCGCACCGTGGCGTCGATGCTGTTTTCCAGCACGATGGCCGATAGATCCGCCGCCTCTGCGTTGCCACTCAGAAAGTTTTCCGCAATGTCCACTGTGCGGTTTTCACCGCCGAGCAACACAATGGCGGATGCATCGGCGTCTTCGATACGGTTGCAGACAATCTCCCACTCGGCGCGCATCGCGGCTTCGCCCGCAATCGCCGCGCCGTTGAGTGCGTCGAAGCGATTGTTGCGAATGACGATCCGGGCAAAGTTGTCTGCTGCGCCGGTCGTTGTGACGCCGCCTGTGGCCGGCGACGCAAACGTAAACCCGTCGATCGTCACATCATCGACGCCGGCGGCGAGCGTAAAGGCAATGCGCCCATCTGGCGCAAGCACCGCCTCTCTCTGCCGTTTGTCGTCGTTGGCGCAAACGCCTTGATTTGGCCCGGCCAGCGTGACCGGTTTGGTCACGGTCAAGGCTTCGCTGTACACCCCGGCCGCAACGATGACCGCGCCGCCTGGCGCCACCTGCGTCAACGCCGCCTGAATGGTGCGTTTTGCGCTGGCTGGGGAGTCGCCGCCAAATGCATCGTCACCCAGCAGGCCGTCGACAAAACAACGTTCGGTGCACGGCTGTTCAGGCTCAAAGTCGTAAAGGGTCGTCGCGCTGTCGATGCCAACCAGGAGCGCGTCGGCGTTGGCGGTGACTTCTCGTCCCCAGGCATTGCCGGCGCGCAGCCACAATTGGCCGCCCTGCGCGCTGATGGCAGCAGCGGGGAATGCCTCCATCACCTCTGTCCAGGTGCACGGATCGCGCTCAGGGCAGGCCGCTATGCCAGGCTGCTCGGTGGACCACCAGGCCGAATTCGCAGCCAGTGCGTCCCACGTCTGCCAGACATTCTGATTGACGCCACCGATCGGCTGGTTGCTTTTGTACGGCTCGTAGACCAGCCTGCCTTGTGGTGTATCGTCCCCGTCGTCGGCGTCGTAGTCAATATCGAACTGCAAATTGAGCGTGGTGTGATCGTCTGGGTCGAAAGAGCTGCGGTAGGTCGCATACGAGAGGTGGCTGATACGCGCCAGGCGCACGCCGGCATAGGTGGTCGAGCCGATCGCATACGCGCCGCGCGCACTGGTCGTCATCTGGACGCTGCCGGTTCCCTGCGGCGGCTGATCTGGGCCAAAGACGAACGCGCCGGCGCCCTGCGGCGCTTCGAGGATGAAGCTCCACCAATTGCGCACCGCAGGACGCACCGTCACGGTGGCGACAGGTTCTCCTTGAGTAGGCGTCGCACCCTCCTGGGCGTGAGCCGCTGTCGGAAATAGAGTGAACCCAGCGCACGCCAACACTGTCGCAATGGCAGACAGCAATGGAGAAAAACTCTTGCTCTTGAACATGGTGGGGATCCCCCTCCCTTCGGAGGCAAAACATAATCAGACCGAAGCGCTGTGTTGCGATGCAAGAGCGGGATGAGTGCGCTGCAAGGTGGTTCTGCGAAGGCGGCTATTATAGTACACCCTCTCAAAATTATCAATTGCATTCATGCGCGTTGCATCAAGTAAAGTACGCTGCATTCCCTGTCTTGGTTCCAGACGTAATTCCTGGGGAAAAGATACGCTACTGCACAGCATTGCGCTGGAAAGCGCCGTTTAACAGGGAGGAGCAAGGGAAAAAAAATTATGCTTTGGGAGAAGCGTGCGCGGTCGCAATCCATAAAGTCATCTGGCGCAACGCGTAGGTCGGGCTACCAGCCCGACAGGTCGCGCCGCCACGGCTCCGTCACGCTGATGGCGCAACCTGCCGTCTGCTATTCCACTTCGCTGGTCAGGCCGGGAATCTGCACACGACGTTCGACCTGGCGCAGCAGCAGATAGGCAATGCCGACGAGGATGATATAGAAGACGGCGACGATCATGTAAATGGGGATTGGCGCGAAGTAGTCGCTGGCGAGCGCTTTGGCCTGTCCCATCATGTCGAGGATGGCGATGGCGAAGACGACTGCCGTATTCTTGAGCATGGCAATCGCCTCGTTCGACCAGGCCGGCAACACCAAACGCAGCGCCTGTGGCAGGATGATGCTGCGGATGGCCTGCGCTTTGCTCATGCCGATGGCGCGCGCCGCGGTCATCTGCCCCTCGCTGACCGATTGCAGCGCGCCGCGTAGATACTCAGCCTGATACGCGCCGCTGTTGAGTCCCAGCGTCACATAGGCCGCGGTCAGCCGTCCTAGCGTCAGGCCCAGATCGGGCAACCCGTAGTAGACGAGAAAAAGTTGAATCAGCAGCGGCGTGCCCTGAAAGAGTGTGATATACACGCCGAGCATCCGTTGTAACCAGGGCGGCCCGTACACGCGACCGATGCCAAGCGGCAGCCCAATCACAACCCCCAGCAGCAACGATACACCCGCAATTTGCAGCGTGATGACGGCGCCTTGCAGCAGGCTGGGAACTACGTTGCGCAGCAACTCAAGAAATTCTTGCATCGTTTCCACCCAACCTATTGGCGCTCGCCGCCATCGTCCAAATCCGTAATTTTGCGCAGAAAGGCGCGCGTGCGCTCGGACTTTGGCTGCGTGAACATCTGGGTGGGCGGGCCTTCTTCCACCACCACGCCATTCTCCATAAAGACGACGCGACTGGCGACCTGGCGGGCAAAGCCCATTTCATGGGAGACGACGATCATGGTCATCCCTTCTTTGGCGAGCTGCTGCATCACTTCCAGCACCTCGCCCGTGAGTTCTGGGTCGAGCGCCGAGGTCGGTTCGTCGAACAGCATGATGTGCGGATCCATGCCCAGCGCGCGGGCAATGGCGACGCGCTGCTTCTGCCCGCCTGAAAGCTGCGCCGGATAGTGGTCGGCGCGATCCACCAGCCCGACGCGCTCAAGCTCAAGCATCGCCAGATCATACGCCTCTTTCTTGTGCATCTTGCGCACTTTGGTCGGCCCGATCATGACGTTGCCCAGAGCGGTCAGATGCGTGAACAGGTTGAAGTCCTGAAAAACCATGCCGATGCGCTGGCGCACCTTGTCCTGATCGACGCCAGGGGCCGTGATCTCCTGCGCGTCAAGCCAGACGTGGCCTGCGGTGGGCGGATGCAGCAGATTGATGCAACGCAACAAGGTGCTTTTGCCGGAGCCGCTCGGCCCCACCAAGACGACGACCTCCTGGGGCTGGATCGTGAGGGAGAAGCCCTTGAGCACCTGGGTCTCTCCAAACGATTTATAGAGGTCTTCGATGCGCAGAATTGGCTCGGTTGTCATGAAAATTTGCACCTCTACATTTGTAGGCGATAACGCCGCTCGATCCACTGGAGGATCTGCGTGGCAATCATCGTCAGGATGAGGTAAAGCAGCAGGGCGGCGCCAAACGCCATAAAGGGTTCGAGCGTGCGCGCGCTGATCTGTTGGGCGCGTCGGAAAATTTCCGGTACGCCCACCACAAAGACCAACGTCGAATCTTTGAGCACCAGCGTGGCTTCGTTGCCCCACGCGGGCAACGCCAGGCGTACGGCCTGCGGCAAAATGATGCTTTGAATCGCCTGCAGCCGGCTCATGCCGATGGCGCGGGCGGCGACCATCTGTCCAGGCGGCACCGCTTGAAACGCGCCGCGGAAAATTTCTGTCTGATACGCGCCGGAGGCAAAGCCCAACGCCAGCGAGCCGGCCAGAAACGGCGAGAGATTGACAAAGCGTGCAATCACAAAATATAAAATGAAAATGATGACAATCACCGGTACGGCGCGCACGATGACGCTGTAGACAGTCGCCACCTGCCGCAGAAAACGATTGCCATAGACGCGCAGCATCGCCATCGCCACGCCAAAAATGAGTCCTACTGTCAGCGCAAGCAGCGTTACACCCAATGGTCACCCACAGACCTTGGAGGATGAAATTGAGCGTCGCAATCAGATCTTGAAGAAAATCCATGTGGATGTGACGGGAAAGATAAAGAAGAAGAGATTAAGAGATTAGAAAGAATGGAGATTGGAGATTGATTCCGCTGTGCTTGGAATCAATCTCCAATCTCTCAATCTCTACTTTTACTCTACGGCAAGCCGTTCGTTTCCTGAATCTTCTGCACCGTGCCGTCGTCCAGCAACTCCTGGATGATGCGGTCGAGTTCGGCCTTGAGATCGCTGGCGCCATCGGGAATGGCGATGCTCTTGCCGCCCTCCGCCGTCAATTCGGTGATGAGCAGAATTTTGAGACCCGTCTCATCGGCCAGTGCAATCGAAGGTTCGGCGTCCATCAGCAGAAGCTGGATGCGGCCGTTGGCGACATCCAGTGCGGCCTGGTCGGCGCGCTCGTAGCTGAAAACCTGATCCGCTGCGGTAAGCCCTGTGTCGACCAGCGCCGTCTGAATCCAGCCTTCCTGCACGGTGCCGGTCTGGGCGCCGATGCTTATCCCGGCGGCGTCTTCGGGCTTCTCGATGACAAGCGTCGCATCCCCGGCGCCGACGAAGGCATCCTTGGTCATGCGGTAGGGGATGGTGAAGTCAACTTGCTGGTCGCGCTCGGCCGTCGCCTGCATCGCGGCGATCACGGCGTCGATCTTGCCTTCCTGCACGGATGCGATCAGCGAGTCAAAGGGCATATCCTGAATTTCGACTTCTACGCCCAGCTTCTCACCGACTGCACGGATCAGATCCATGTCGAAGCCGACAAAGTTGCCATCAGCGTCGATCGATTCGTAGGGTGCGTAATCTGCCGACGTGCCGACGACAAGTTTGCCCGCCGCTTGGATCTCCGCCAACATGCCACTCTCGGCGGGCGCGTCTGCACCCTGACCCGTTGGCTGCACTGTTGTGCACGCGCTCAACGCCAGCAGCGCGACAACCAGTAAGAGATAAACCACAACCTGCTTTTTCATGTGAATCCTCCTAGCGTAATTGAGAATGGATTGAAATCATCATGCGATGAAGTGGTAAACAGTTTCTGTTGATTTGTGTGAATAGTATACCGCACCCATATAAAGTGACGTGAATGACAATAAAGTAAAAGTTTGATTCTAACTGGCGCAACTGGGCAACCTGCGGCAAAATGCATCTATGAGCACCCATTTCCAGACCACCCAATCGCATACCGATCCAGATGTGATCGACTTTGGCGCCGGCCATCCGGGCGACGCGTTGCTGCCGCGCGCGATCCTGCAGGCGGCGTCGGCGCAGCGTCTGAGCCAGCCCGACGCCTCGCTGCTTCAGTATGGGCTGGAACAAGGCGACGGCTACTTTCGTCACGCGCTTGCCCAGTTTCTCAGCCGGCGCTATGCGGCTCCGGTGGACATGGAACATCTGTTTATCAGCAGCGGCGCTTCTCAGGCGCTTGACCTGATCTGCACGCTGTATACGCAGCCCGGCGACGTCATTTTTGTCGAGGAGCCGACCTATTTCCTGGCGCTGCGCATCTTTGCCGACCACCGGCTGACGGTCGTGCCGATTGCGACCGATCTCCACGGCCTGGACATCAACGCGCTCGAAGCCGCACTAGCAACTCATCGGCCAGCTTTGCTCTATGTCATCCCAACGCACCAGAACCCGTCCGGCTTCACCCTGCCGCTTGACCGGCGGCGCCGCCTGCTCGAATTGAGCCTGGCGCACAACTTTCTGATCGTCGCCGACGAGGTCTATCACCTGTTGAGCTACGACGCGTCCCCGCCCCCGCCGCTGGCAACCTTCGCCGAACACAACACGGTGTTAGGGCTTGGCTCGTTTTCCAAGATCCTGGCGCCGGGGCTGCGGCTAGGCTGGGTGCAGGCCGCGCCGCACCATATCCAGCGTCTCGTGGCTTCGGGATTGCTCGACAGCGGTGGTGGGTTGAATCCTTTTACATCGGCGCTGGTGCGCGTCGTGTTGGAAGAAGGCTGGGAAGATGAATACCTGGAGCGTCTGCACGCCACCTATCGGCAACGCATCCGCGCGCTCGATGCCGCACTCCAGGCGCAACTGGGGTCTGTAGTGACGTATGACGCGCCGACCGGCGGCTACTTCTTCTGGCTGCGCCTGCCGGAGAGAGTCGACGGCGAAGACTTGCTGCAACACGCGGCCGCGCACAAGGTCAGCTTTCGACCGGGGGTGCGCTTCTCTGGGCAGGGCGGCTTGCGCAACTACATCCGCTTGAGTTTTGCCTACTATGAAGATGCACAGCTTGCGGAAGGCGTGCGCCGCTTGCGGGAGGTCGTCAGGGAAGTATATCCGTCGCTTCCCTGAATCCGTTGTTCTATTGCCAGGCAAGTGTGGCGCCAGTGGGATGTCAACCCAAAAGCTTTGATTCGGCTTATTAGAAAGGAACACAGATGAACACCGATAGCCTCAGATAGACGCGGATGCTTTGCGGCTTTGCTCTTATCTGCGCATATCCGGTTTTATCTGCGCCTATCTGCGTTCACTTGCTATCGCTCTACCCAAACTCTGACGCTTGACAGTCTATTAGGCCAGTGCTTTGTTCTTCGCTGTTTGGACCGGGCCTTGCATGTAAGCCATCGAGCTGGCGCGATCCTTGCGCCAGTCCCAGCCCCAATGCCGCACGATCAGGATGACGACGCTGGCGGCGACGCTGCCCAATGCAATCCACTGCGCAGTCGCCATCGTGCCCATGACCCAGGCGTCAGGACGAAACATCTCGACCCAGAAACGGCCAAGCGGATAGGCGATGAAGTACAGCCAAATAGCGTCGCCTTTGCGGAAGCGCTCACCGTAGCGCCGGAAGATCAAGGTCAGGAGCGCAAACGCGGCGAGATTCCAGAGCGCTTCATAGAAAAAAGTAGGATGGAAACCGTTGTTGGCGTACCAATCCGTCGATTCCTGGTTGAACGGCTGCATGGCGCCCGTGCCACACGGTTGCACGGTCAGCGGTCGATTGGCGGGATCCTGGCAGGAAATTGGGGTTGATGTGAAAGGCCCACGGGCGGTCAGTCGGCGGCCCATACAGTTCCTGGTTGACCCAGTTGCCCAGACGCCCGACCGCCTGCGCCAGCAGCACGTTCGGCGCAATGAAGTCCAGCCACATCAGGATATCCAACTTCTTGACGCGCGCGTACACAACGATCGCCAGAATGCCGCCCACCAGCCCGCCACAGATGCCCAGCCCGCGAAGCCGCCGTTCCAGAAGTTGAAGATGTCCTCCGGGTGCTGCATGTAATAATTGAAGCCGACGCCGTTGGCGGGCGTGCTGAACACATGATAGAGCCGAGCGCCGATGATGCCGATGACCAGCGCCCACGCCAGCATGTTCCAGACATGGTCGGGGTTATAGCCGGCTTTGGCCGCGGTGCGTCCAGCCACCCACGCACCCAACACTGCGCCGCCTACGATAAAGACGCCGTACCAATGCAATGAGAAAGGACCCAACTGGAAAATGACCGGATTCATGCAAACGCTCTTTCTACTCGACAGGTGGTGGCGTAATCAGGAGTCTGTCCGCCAGATCGGCAGCGGCCAATCCAGGTTGCCTAGTATAGTGTGCATCGATGGAAACGCCAAAGCAAATCCCCGGTTAGGACGTTTGCATGTCGCTGACAAGCCGGCTTCTGGCCTGCAAATAAGCCCTGACGCAGAGGAGCAGAGAGGCAAAGGCTCGCAGAGAATCGCTTTGACGCAGAAGCACGAAAAACAATTTTCATTGCTTATTGTGCCGCAAAGGAGCGTAAACGCTGGCTTGTGGTTGATCCTGCTGGCGTTTTGGCTGACGGCCTGCACGCGTACTGCCCCACCGTTGCCAGCAACACCGCTGACTGCAACCGCGCCGCCCCTGGCGGCTGCGACGCTGACCGCCGCACAGGCGCTGCCGGCGTTGATGCTGGCGGAACGCACGGCAGCCGGTGCGCGCGATTTGGCGACGCTGCGCCAATTGTGGGCCGAGGACGCGCGCATCGTCGACAGCCGCGGCACGCCGACCCGACCGACGATTACATCTGGAATGGACGCGACGCCATCCTCGACCGCTACGCGCTGGCAGTCTTTGCCGTCCCGCCACCGCCGTTCACCGCGCCGCCCAACCTCGACGTGACGCGCACAGGAGACGCCGCGGCTGCATCTCTGGGCGCCGATCGGTGGCGCTTCCGCTTCGCCGCTGGTCGCTGGTGGCTGCAGGAACTCGCCTACTGACTGCTCGCTGATTGCCCACACTCTCACCAACTGTTAATCCCACAGGCAGAACTCTGCTGCTCGCTTTTGTGTTCTTACAAGTGTAATCGCGTTCGCAGTTACTCAGGTGACAGTCACTTTCGAAAGTGACTGTCACCTGGATGAAGACTTGAACACTCGAAGATGAGGAGAGCTTTCACCATGGGAATTCGCCCAAACTGCTGGCGCTGGCGCTGCTGGCCTCGATTGGGCTGGGACTTGTCGCACAGCTCCGGCGCACGCAGCCGGCGAGATCAGCGCCACCCCCGCGCCTGCCACGCACGATGTTCGTTGCCGCGGCGCCGATTGCAC
Source organism: Candidatus Caldilinea saccharophila (assembly GCA_016710365.1). Taxonomy (GTDB): domain Bacteria; phylum Chloroflexota; class Anaerolineae; order Caldilineales; family Caldilineaceae; genus Caldilinea; species Caldilinea saccharophila. Next base: position 189,199 of record JADJVW010000063.1, read on the forward strand.
GCTACACATCGATCTGGGCGACGCGCAGGTTCCGTTGTTGTGGCGCTATGGCGCGCCGATGATCTTCGATGCCTTGCAGAAAAACGGTCAACTCCCGGCCGATACGGCGCTGAGCATTGCCGACGATCTCACCCTGGCGTTGCCTATCGGCGATCTGCAACTGCTGGATGCCGACTTGCAAGTGAAATTGGGCGCTGATCAGTCGGTCGAAAGCTTTCGCGGCACAGCGCGTGTGCCCTTCCCCGCCATTGGCCCGCTCACAAACCTCCACGTAGCCGACCCACTGCACGCGGACGTCGGTTTCGACTACGGCGCCAACCTGCCGGCTATCGACGCCCCGCTCGATCCGACCGCGCGCTATTTCTTCTTTGACTTCGGCAGCGGCGTGCGTCTTGATGGCAAAGTCAAGGATGCAGACGGCGCCACGCAGACAGTGTCCATCGCAGCGCCATACGGCCAGCGCGCTGTGCTGGTGATCGACCCGCTGCGGCCGCTGGTTTACGTGCAGGGGCAACTCACGATCAGCCATAGCGGCGGGCTGGCCTTTGTCGATACGGCGCTGGCCGCCAATGGTATGGATGCGCCCGGCTTCGATTTTGCCAGCTTGCCCGGACGCACGGTGGTTGGCGTCACTGCCTTGCTGACCGACGACCCGACCGTGTCCTATCTGGAAGTGAGCACCGGATCGGCCATCGACGGCGGCCCGCTGGCGCGTTGGGTGGGCGTCGACGCCACGCCGATCGCCATCGACGGCGTGGCGCGCATCGACCATACGGGGCTGCGCATGACAGGCGCCACCCGCTCATCGCTGCTGCCCGCCACGGTCTGGGATGGGCGCGGCCAGGTGCAGGTTTTTATCCCCTTTGAAGGTGGCATTGGCAATGCGTATGTCGATGCCGGCGGCGCCGTTGCTGTGCCGCTGGTCAGGCTCAACGCCGAAGGCGCTTCCCGGTTGGCGCTGTCCCCGCGTGAAGATGGGGCCGCCGCCGGTGAAGCGACGGCGAAGCCTAGCTTCTGGACGCAAGCAGCCAACGCCACCGGCGCCCTGGCCGACCATGCCGGCCAGGGTCTGGCCGCAGCAGGCGATGCCGCGGCATGGGCAGGCGACGTAGTGGGCGCAGGCGCGGGCGCAGCGTGGGGAGCAACAGTCGAGACAAGTCACTCCTGGGGCGTACACGCAGCAAACGGCGCAGCAACCGCCTGGAATGGTGCGACCTGCGCGCTGCCGCTGGTGCAAAATGTGATTTGTCCAACGACTGACGACGGCGCCGTCGCAAGCATTGCCAGTCGCTGATTTCTAGCCGCGCCCCTTCCCACGTATACTATTGAGCAGGCTCCCATCCAGGAGCCTGCTTTTTGATGAAGACTAAGTACTCATTCAGCAATTGGTTGCGAAGTCCCGTGAAATTCCTGGATCGTGAGCCAGTTCGCGGAAATTTCCAGATAGATACGAAGGAGAACGTCGATGAATCTTGCCGACCTCATGACGCTGTACAATTACAATTACTGGGCGAACCGCCGCGTTCTGCAGGCGGCAAGTGGCTTGACGGTCGAGCAGTTTGTGGCGCCACACGATCTGAGTTGGGGCAGTATCCGCGATGTGCTGGTGCACACGCTGGGCGCCGAATGGATCTGGCGCACGCGCTGTCAGGAAGGCCGCTCGCCCAGTGCAATGCTTGACCCCGAGCAATTCCCGACCCTGGGCGCGCTGACCGCACAGTGGGCGGAAGAGGAAAGCGCCATGCGCGACTACTTAGTCTCTTTGGGGGAGGCAGCCTTGTCACAACCACTGGCCTATGTCAGCACAGGGGGACGGCCCTTTTCCAGCACGCTCTGGCACATCTTGGTGCATGTCGTCAATCACGGGACACAGCACCGCGCCGAGGTCGCCCACATCCTTACCCAGCTCGATCACTCGCCAGGCGACCTCGATATGATTCTGTACGCGCGCGAGGCAGGTATTGAGGAATAAGAGCGTTCGCCATCTTAACGATTACAGCTTCCTGGCAATAGGCAGGTGAAGATGCTGCAACATGATTCTGTACGCGCGCGAGGCAGGGATTGAGGAATAAGAGCGTTCGCCATCTTAACGATTACAGCTTCCTGGCAATAGGCAGGTGAAGATGCTGCAACTGATCGTACATGACGCCATTGATGAGTTCCTCCGTGCAGCAGAGCACGACCTTGCCCAGGATGAAGTGACCAACGGCCTGATGCTCGGTGTGACGTTGCGGGTGAAACAGCATCCTGGCCGCATTGAGCACCAGCCCTATCTCGCGACGGTTCACGCGGACGGCGCCTTGCTGGCCGCCGGCGTCATGACGCCACCCCACGGTCTGATCGCCTATGCTGCGACAGACGATCCACTGCCTGCGATGCGCCTATTGGCGGAAAACCTTGTTGCCAATCGTTGGCCACTGCCCACGGTCAATGGCGTTGCCACAGTATCACGGACCTTTGCCGAGGCATGGCGTCACCTGACCGGCGGTGAAGTCGCTCAGGAGATGGCGCTGCGCGTCTTCGAGTTGCGGGCGGTGACGCCGCCGGTTGGCGTGGCCGGACAATTTCGGCAGGCTGCCATCGAAGACGCTGACCTGATCTTTGCCTGGTACACCGCGTTTCATGTAGAAGCCACGCCTGCCCAAGCCCTGCCCAGGCGGGCAGAGGTCGAACGCTCGCTGACTGAGGGGAACGTTTATCTTTGGGAAGATGACGGGCGGCCGGCGTCGTTAGCGGCAAAAGGGCGCCGCACGCCGCGCGGCATCTCCGTAGGCCCGGTCTATACGCCGCCCGAAGCGCGTGGACATGGCTATGCCAGCGCCTGCGTCGCCGCGCTCAGCCAACATATTCTGGACGAGGGCAAGGCGTTCTGCACACTCTTCACGGATCTGGCCAACCCAACTTCCAACAGCATCTACCAAAAGATCGGGTATCGCCCTGTCTGTGATTTTACCGAATATAGACTGCGGCAGCCGCTACAGGGTTAGCGTCAATAGATTGGGGAAGTCGCCCCGCGTGCCGACGATGCGGCAATCGATATTGCCGCCCGCGCCGTCGATGCGCCAGGCGCCGCCGCGATGCAAATGGCCGCTGATCACATGCGTCACTTTGGGACAGGCGCGCACCTCTTCGCCAAGCGCCAAGTTGCCCATGTAGGCGCGCAACAAGCTCCAAACTTCACTCTGCGGATAGGTGGGGATCGTCACATCAAAGATCGGCATGTGCGTGACGACGAGAATCTGGTCGACGGCAGGATTGGCGTGCAGAGTGGCCAGCCGCCGGCCGAACCCTCGCTTCAGATAGCGCGCCATCGCCCGGTCGCTCCACGGCCAGTCCACATAGTCGGCGTCGTGATTGACCAGATCCTTGAGTTGCGGATACGCCTCGGCTGGCACGCCAAGATGGTGCGCGCTGGTGGAGTAGTCATACCACCCCAACGTGCCGCAGATGCCAACGCCGCCAAGATGCACGACCTGCTCTTCGAGCCAGACAAACCCGGCGCGGCGCGCCTCTGCGGGCAGTACACGCTCCCAGAGCGTCCGGCTGTCATAGTCGCTGCGGTACAGATCGTGGTTGCCCGCCACAAAGAGCTTCAGACACTGCAAAGAATTGAAGAGTTCAAGCCCGCGGCGAAAGAGACGGAGCGGGTGGCCCACATCGCCTGCCACAATCAAGCAATCGGGGCGCTGCGCGGCGATGCGCCGGGCAAGGTCGAGATAACGGGGGCGGTCAGCCGGCCGATAGTGGAGGTCGGCGGTAACAACGATACGCATAAGAGGGGATCATAACCGGGGCCGAAACATTTGGACAAAGTAGCGCGCTCGTCAAATCCCTATTTTCTGAAGGACGGTTCTCAACGCAGCGAGACGCAGAAATGCAAAGGTGCGCAGAGAATTTCTTACTTTTTCTCTGCGCACCTCCGCCGCTCTGCGCCTCCGCGTCAAAATAAGCGATTTTCCAAACAGCTTCCTAGAAAATGCGCAGCACCTGCCCCGCACGAATCAAGTTCGGGTTGTAGATGCCGTTCAAATACATCAGCGAATTCACCGTCGTTCCACAGTTCCGCGCGATGCGGCTCAAGGTGTCGCCAAACTGCACCGTGTAAAACTGGCTGCACCACACCGGCGGCACAGGGCCAGGCGGGCGTGGAGGAACCGGGCCTGGCGGCGAATAAGTGCTAGGGATGCACAACACCTGGCCGATAAAGATCAAGCTTGGATTGTGTATTCCGTTGACCTGTGCGATCTGCCAAACGCTGACGCCATACCAGCGTGAGATACGCGTGAGGTTGTCGCCAGGACGCACCGTGTGCCAGGCCACGCACCCACTGCTCGCTGTCACCGTGGCGGATGCGCTCTCTATCGGCGCTGCTTGCGCCGCCACCGGCGTCAACACAGTCGCAAGCACGATCGCCAGCGCTAACAGAATCGACCCGGCCCGCACGCCCGATCTGATCAATCTGCGCCTCATGTTCTAAAGCTCCTTTCTTGCTTTCCCCTTGCTGAGATGAAAGCAACGCTTGTTCCAAGTTACCGATTGTTTTGAGGTGTACGATCTTCCGATGAGTCTGATTTGCTCTGTTTTTGGGTGACCACCCCCTTGGCGCGCCTCTTAAAATTGCAGGTGTTGGCAATTTGATGTGTCGAATCGTTGCCTCTCTTCATGTTGACGTGAAAACTATACTCTAGTGACGGTCAATTGCGTTTAGGTTCGTCAATTGCACGTAGGCGCTTCATCCGAAGAACGCACATTTCCTTTGTTCTCGGCGGAAGCAAGCGCCATTCACGTTACACAAAGGAATGCTAAACTGAGTTGCAAGAAGTTAGTGCATCTTCCAACAAATAATCTGCAACTAACTTATATCCTGCATAGAAATGTGCATTCTGATTGTAGCACGCCGCATGGCGGATGTCCACCATAATTTTCTGCAAGGAATGCGACAAAAAGCATGTTGTTGGCGCTTGTCTGGGTTGTCCATCCAGGGGGATTGCCGGTATCATGCTGCCATCGAATCACACTGGCTACGAGAGGAGATCGCCATGCCTTTTGCTTCACAAATGACGCCGCCGTGGGCTTTGCGCCGCCCCACGCGCCTCGCGGCCCACGGCGACGTGCGCATCGACGATTATTACTGGATGCGCGACCGCAACAATCCAGAGGTAATCGACTATCTTGTGGCTGAAAACGACTACGCCGCCGACATCATGCGCGAGACGGCGCCACTGCAAGAGGCGATTTTCCAGGAAATGCGACAGCGCATCCGCGAAACGGACAGCACCGCCCCGGTCGCTGATGGCGGCTTTTGGTACTATCAGCGCACGGTCGCCGGGTTGAACTATCCGATTTACTGCCGGCGACGAGGCAGCATGGATGCACCTGAAGAAATCCTGCTGGATGTCAACGAACTGGCCGCGGGTCACGCATTTTGTGAGGTGGGTGAATTTTCGATCAGCCCCGACCATGCCTTGCTGGCCTATGCCTATGACGTGGACGGCGCCGAGCTGTTCACGGTGGCGGTCAAAGACCTGAACACAGGGGCGTTGCGCACGGATCGCATTCAGGGCGTCTATTACGGGTTAGAATGGAGCAACGACAGCCGCACGCTCTTTTACACCACCGTCGACGCTGCGCATCGGCCCGATGCAGTCTGGCGGCACGATCTGAGTGCGGCGCAAGCTGAGGACACCCGCTTGCTGCACGAGACCGACGAGCGTTTCTTTGTGATGTTGTACAAGACGCGCAGTAAGCGCTTCATCGTGGTGCATCTGCGCAGCAACATGACAACGGAGGTGCATGTCATCGACGCCGACGCGCCCGACGCCGCGCTGCGGCTGATTGCCCCGCGACGCCAGGGACACGAATATCAGCTCGACCATCGGGGCGAGTGGTTCTTTATCCGCACCAATGACCACGCCGAAGATTTCCGGGTGATGGTGGCGCCGGTCGCCGCACCGGAGCCAGCGACATGGGAAGTGTTGCTGCCAGAACAAAGCGGCCTGCTGATCGATCGGATCGAACTGTTTCGCCATCATCTGGTTGTCCTGGCATGGACGAGTGGGCGCAAGCAAGTGCGCGTGGTGCGTCTGGCGCCAGACGCACCCGAGATCACCGACGAGCACTGGATTGAGTTCCCCGAAGAAACCTATGCGGTGCACGTCGAGCACAATCCCGTCTTTGATACGCTGTCGCTGCGTCTTCACTACTCATCGCTGAAAACACCGCCGATCGTTTATGCCTATGACATGGAATCGAGGCAATTCGATCTGCTCAAGCAGGAGGAGATCGCCAACTACAACCCCGACGATTACGTGACGAGGCGGCTGTGGACAACCACGCCGGACGGCCTGCAAATGCCGATCTCACTTGTTTGCCCCAAGGACGCTGTGCTTGACGGGAGCCATCCCTGCTTGCTCTACAGCTACGGCTCCTACGGGGCCAGCAGCGAATCATCCTTTCGCGCCAATCGCCTGAGGCTTGCTCGAACGCGGCTTTGTCTTTGCCATTGCACACATCCGTGGCGGCAGCGAATTGGGGCGCGCCTGGTATCATGACGGCAAGCTGCTCAACAAGCAGCACACCTTCACCGACTTCATCGCCGCGGCCGAACAGTTGATCGCAGATGGCTATACGCGCCCCGACCGGCTGGTGATCATGGGACGCAGCGCCGGGGGTCTGCTCATGGGCGCGGTTGTCAACCTGCGTCCGGAGCTCTTTGCAGGCGTGCTGGCGGGCGTCCCCTTTGTGGATGTGCTCACAACGATGATGGATCCGTCGATCCCGCTGACGGTGATCGAATACGAGGAGTGGGGCAACCCGGCTGACGCGGACGCCTACGCAGCCATGCGCGCCTACTCTCCCTACGACAACCTCGCCGCGGTCGCCTATCCGCCCATCCTGGCGACCGCGGGCCTGCACGATCCGCGCGTCTCCTATTGGGAGCCGGCAAAATATGTGGCAAAGCTGCGCCAGCTAAAGCAGAATGACAATGTGGTGTTGCTGAAAACCAACATGGCGGCCGGACATGGTGGGGCGTCAGGACGTTATGATTATCTGCGTGAAACCGCGTTTGAATACGTCTTCTTCCTGAAAGCGGTTGGGTTAACCTGAAAAGTGGCGCAGTCTCCATGCAAAAAATAGACTGCGGATGCTACGGATTAGACGGATTCCCACGGATTTCGCCAGAATTTTTTGGCTTTGTCCGCCTAATGCATGGTCTATGGGGAACCAAGTTGAACAGCTATCGCAAAAATTTCTGGATAGACGCGCAATAAGAGGTCGCACCTTGTGAGTCAATATTTGTTGGACATCGGCGTATTGCTGATTTTGTTGATCGCCAACGGCTTTCTGTCGATGGCGGAAATGGCGGTGGTCTCCTCGCGACGGCCGCGTTTGCAAACGATGGCCGCCGAAGGCAAGCCCGGCGCCGCCAGAGCCTTGGCGTTGGCGGCGGATCCGGGTGATTTCCTCTCCACTGTGCAGATCGGCATTACGGCGATTGGCATCTTCGTTGGCGTTTTCAGCGGCGCCACGCTGGCGCAGCCCATCGCCGACTTGCTGCGACAGATTGAGTTTCTGGCGGCGTATGCTGCGCCGGTGGCGCTCTTTCTGGTCATCCTTGCCACCACCTACCTTTCCTTGATCGTCGCCGAACTCACGCCAAAGCGCATCGCCCTGAGCCGCCCTGAAGAGCTTGCCAGCTTTGTGGCGCCGCCGATGGACTTCCTCGCCAGGATCGCGCGGCCCCTGGTCTTTCTGCTGGATCGCTCCAGTGAGGGGCTGGCGCACGTGCTCGGTGTGCGGCCCAGCGATGCGCCGGCCGTCACCGATGAAGAAGTGCGCATCATGTTGCAGCAAGGGGCGCAGGTAGGTATTTTCGAGCCGATCGAAGAGGAAATCGTCACGCAGATCTTCCGGCTCAGCGACCGCCGCGCCAATGCGATCATGACGCCGCGCCCCGACGTCGATTGGATCGACGTGGAGCAGAGCGCAGAGGAAGTGCGCGACCTGATCATGGCGTCGAATCATTCGCGCTTTCCGCTGGCGGAAGGCTCCCTCGATCAAGTGATCGGGATTGTGTTTGTGCGCGATCTCTTATTGCAGCGCATGGAAACGCCAGAGGTCGATCTGCGGGCAGTGGCGCGGCCGGCGCTTTTCTTGCCGGAGAGTATGACCGGCCTGGATGTAATCGAGCAGATGCGACGCTCGCGCTCGCATATCGCCCTGATTATCAACGAATATGGCGGGCTGGAAGGACTGGTCACGATCAGCGATGTCGTCGAGGCCATTCTAGGCGCGGTGGACGCCACCCATCTGGAGGAAACTCCTTCCATCACGCAGCGCGACGACGGCTCCTGGCTGATCGACGGCCTATGGTCGGTCGATGCGTTTCAAGAGAAATTCGGCCTCAAGGAGCTCCCGGCGCGCAACGAGCTGGATTACCAGACCGTCGGCGGCATGATCATGGCGCTTCTGGAGCAGGTGCCCAGCGTCGGCAGCGTGGTCGAGTTTGACGGCTATAAACTCGAAGTGGTGGATATGGACGGCAGGCGCGTCGATAAAGTGCTGGTGCATCCCCAATAGCCGTATGAAACGGACGGAAAGAGCAGACATGGAGAAAAAGGCGCGAAAAAACGCACAGAAAGGTGGGCAGATCATGCGTCTTTCCTGGTACTGGCCGCCCTCTTCGTCAAAAATCACCCTGTCCAATAACTGGCACGGCGTGACGCTTGATCTGCAACGCGCCATCGCCTTTGCCGAGCGGCGCATCCGGCCTTTTGTGCGTTGCACTCCGCTGGACGAATCGATAGCGCTCAGTCAACTAGGCGGTGACGCCGTCTATCTCAAAGCAGAGAATCTACAGATTACCGGCTCTTTCAAGTTGCGCGGTGCGTTTAACAAGCTGTTATCTTTGACGCCAGACGAATTGCAACGGGGCGTGGTGGTGGCCTCCTCCGGCAATCATGGCGCGGCGGTGGCCTATGCCTTGCGGCGCCTGGGCGCGACCGGCATCGTTTTCGTCCCCGAACACGCGGCGCCGACCAAAGTGGAGGCGATCCGGCGGCTGGGCGCCGAAGTGCGCCTGCACGGGGCCGACAGCGTCGTCGCCGAATTGGCGGCGCGCGTTTTTGCGGCAGAGACAGGGAAGGTGTACATCTCCCCCTACAACGACTGGGACATCATCACCGGGCAAGGCACGGTGGGCGCCGAGATCGCACGTGATTTGCCCGGCGTCCAGACCGTGTATGTCACCGTCGGCGGCGGCGGACTGGTGGGCGGGATCGGCGCCTTTTTCAAAGGCAACGCACGCGCCTATGCACGGCGTCCGGTGCGCATCGTTGGTTGTCTGCCTGCGAACTCGCCGGTCATGTGGGAGTCGGTGCGCGCCGGGCAGGTCGTGACACGGGAGTCGTTGCCCACGTTGTCGGATGGCAGCGCCGGCGGCATTGAGACGGACGCCATCACCCTGGGTCTGTGCCAAAGCGTGGTCGATGATTGGATTCTGGTCGAGGAAAGCGAAATCGCAGACGCGGTGCGTCTGGTGGCGGAGACGCAGCATCAGTTAATCGAAGGGGCGGCGGGAGTGGCAGTAGCGGCATACCGCAAGGATGCGCAGCGCGGACAGCATCAGAAAGTGGCTATTGTCTTGTGTGGCGCCAACATCGATTTGGGCGTTCTGAAGAAGATCTTGTAGCACAGCGATGAAACCTCAAAATCATCAGGTCGAAATCTGGCCGCTACAGGCCGAGCAATGGGAAATCCATAAACGCATCCGGCTGGCCGCGCTGGCGGATGCGCCCTATGCGTTCACAACCCGATTGGCCGACGTTGTGACGCGCCCCGATCAGCAATGGATGGAGATCACAGCGCGCCGCGCCGGCGAATCAGACGGCGTCACTTACTTTGCTGCGGTGGCGGGTGAACCCTGTGCGATGGCGGCCTGTATCCTGACCGAACTCGGCGCGGAGATGTTGGCGGTCTGGGTGGCGCCGGCCCATCGCAAACTCGGCGTCGGTCAGGCGCTGGTCGATTATGCCCACACCTGGGCGATCCAGCGCGAGGCGACCACATTGATCGTCGGCGTCTATGCCGATAACCAGGACGCGGTGACATTTTACACACGCGCAGGATTTCGACTGACCGATGCCGAACGCCTTGACGCGCAGGCCAAGCGACGGCAGATCCTGCTCATGACGATGCCACTCGACGCAAAATAGTGCTTCAGCATAAGGAGTTAGTGCCTGATGACCTTATTACCAACCGAGCTTCTCGACCGCAGCCATAGCTTGCCCCTCAAGCCGGCGCCAGTGCAACTGGATGGCCGCTTTGTCCGTCTGACGCCGCTGGCGCCGCACCATGCGCCCGCCCTGTTTGCACATGCCAACGGCGCACCCATCGAGCTGGCGGAACGCACCCACCCGGCCTACGACGCCGACGACCTCATCTGGCGCTATCTCTTTTCCGGCCCTTTTGCCAATGCCGTGGCGTTCGAGCGTTACATCGACGAGACGATCGCGGGCGCCGACCGTCTCGCTCTGTGTGTGATCGAGCAGGAAAGCAGCCTGCCCGTCGGCGTCGTCAACCTGATGAGCAACGCGCCGGCGCATCTGCGCATCGAGTTGGGCGGCATCTGGTACAGCCCTATCGTGCAGCGCACGCAGGCCAATCTGGAGAGCACTTATCTGATGCTCGGCCATTGCTTCGGGTTGGGCTATCGTCGCGTCGAGTGGAAGTGTGACAGCCGCAACGAGCGTTCACGCCGCGCCGCGCTGCGCATGGGCTTCACCTTCGAGGGCATCCAGGAGCAGCACATGATCGTCAAAGGCCAGAGTCGCGACACCGCCTGGTTTCGGATGCTCGACCACGAATGGCCAGTGGTGCGCGCGCGACAGGAAGTGATGCTGTATGGCAGGGGTTGATCCTTCCATCTTCGCCGACAAATTTGCCGCCTGGCAACACAGCCAGGAGCAGCCGTGGAACCGTCTGCGTTATCTGCTGGTCGAGGCGAATCTGCAACGCTTGATTGGGGATCGTGCGTCGCTGCGCGTGCTTGACGTGGGCGGCGGCGATGGTCGCGACGCGCTGTCGCTGGCAAAGCAGGGCCACTCCGTGCTGATTCTCGACTACGTATCTGAAATGCTGGCCGCAGCCGCGCGTCGTGCGGCGGAAGCAGGCGTCCAGGATCGCATCGATGTGCAGCTTGCCGACGTTGGCGCGGGCGACCTGCCGGTTGTCCCAGACAGCTACGATCTTGTCCTCTGCCATAACGTGCTTCAGTATCTACGCGACCCGGCCCCGTTGTTGCACGCCAGCGCCGCGGCGCTGCGTCCAGGCGGCTGGCTTTCGCTGCTCGTCCCCAACCCCGCGTCCGAAGCATTGCGCCAGGCGCTGCAGCAGCACGATCTGCGCGCGGCGCGCGCCAGCCTCGACGCGACGACGCATCGCACTATCCTGTTTGACGCGGAAGTTCACCTGGTTGAGCTGCCCGCGCTCTGGGATAGGCTGGCCGCGGCCGGTCTCGTCCCGGTCGACTATTATGGCGTGCGCTGCGTCAACGACTATCTGCACGATGATGAACGCAAGTTTAGTGAGGAAGGCTTTGTCCAGTTGCTGGCGCTGGAGTTGGCGATGGGGCAACGGTCACCGTACCGTGACATCGCGCGCCTGTGGCAGATCATAGCGCGCAAACCGCTGAATTGCTGCGGGTAGACTGGGTGTAGATCCGCCTTACTTCACGATGATGCACTCGGCAAGATCGTGCGCCAGCGCGTGATGCTCGCCATCCACCTCGATGAGCAGCGGGCCATCAAAGGGCGCGCGTTTGAGCACCGTCACCGTTGCATTGGGATAAAGTTGCATCGCGCCCAGGTAGATCAGCCGCTCCGCATCTTGCAGCAGGACGCGCACGATCGTGTAGGGGTGCTTGAGTTCGGCAAGACTCAACGCCAACCCCGCCACACTTTCGACTTTGCCGTCCTTAGTCGGGATCGGGTCGCCGTGAGGATCGACAGTCGGGTTGCCCAGCGCAGCGGCGATGGCGTCTTCCAGCGCCTCGCTGAGCACGTGTTCGAGCCGCTCGGCCTCTTCGTGCACCATCTCCCACGGCAGGTTGAGTTTGTCGTGCAGGTAGAGTTCCAGCAGCCGGTGATGGCGCAGCACTTCTAGCGCCACCAGCTCGCCCGCCGGGGTGAGGGCAATACTCTGGTACGGTTCGTAGGTCACCAATCCCAGATCGCTCAACTTCCTGACCATGTTGGTGGCGGACGCCGGCGCCACCTTGAGTTGGTGGGCCAGCGCCGAATTGGTCACCTCCACGCCGCGCGAATAGAGCATGTAGATGGCCTTGACATAGTCCTCATGGGCAGGCGTCAAGATTTTTTCTTCGTCCATCGACTGCGGAATAGGCATGGCTAAATCTTAACACAACCTACGCGTTCATCAAGCCGAAAAAATGTTCAGGATGTGCTCTACAATTTTGGCGCGTTTCCGGTTGCCCGCCGATCAATTGACATCAGGACTGGCAGAGGTATAATGTTCGTGCGTCACCTATCGTTGATTCGTAGGGAATCAGTCCGGCAAAGAATCATGATGAGCGAACAGGCAGCGACACTGGCGGAACGCATCGACGCCGATTTGAAACAAGCTATGCGCGACCGCAATGATACGGCAAAACTGACCCTGCGCGCCTTGAAAACGGCCTTGATGCAAGCGCGCACAAGCGGCGCGCAGATGCATGATCTCTCTGAAACGGATGTTGTCGAGATCGTGCGACGCGAGGCCAAACGTCGACGCGACGCCGCCGACGAATTCCAAAAACTCGGCTCACCCGAGCGGGCAGCATCGGAGTTGGCGGAATATCAGGTGTTGCTGCAATATCTCCCCAACAACTTTCGGAAGCAGAAATCGAAGCCATTGTGCGTGCGGTCATTGCGGAGCTCGGCGCCACGTCCGTCAAGCAGCTTGGGCAGGTCATGCCGCCGTGTAAGGTGACGGCCAAGCGCCGATGGCAAGACCGTCAATCAGGTCGTGCGTCGCCTTCTCACGCAGTAAACTCATGACAGAAGCAATCCGGCGCATCTGGACGAAGTTCAGGCGCGCCTTTCATCTTGATAGCCTGCGTCAACTTGCTCTCCCGCTCATGATGGTGCTGTCGCTGAGCATCGTGCTGGTCGGGCTGCTTGCCTGGCGGCTTCCCTATGGCAGCCGCCTGCTCCTGCAGCCCGGCGACATTGCCCCGTTCACGCTCGTCTCACCCCAACGCATTACCTATGAAAGCGAGGTGCTGACCGAACGCGCCCGCGAACGCGCCGCCCAACAGACGCCAGATCAATACGACGCCCAGGAAGCAACCGTTCGCCGTCAACAGGTGACGCTGGCGCGCGCAGCGTTGGAACAAGCAACCGAAATTCGCACGCATCAGCAGGACACCCTGGCGCGCCAGACAAATGATTTGATGGCAATCGATGCGCTGGGCATCGATGCAGCAACTGTCGTCCAGATTCTTTCATTGTCGGACGAACAATGGGCGCAGGTGGTGCGCGAGGTGCCGATCGCACTGGATCGCGTCATGCGCATGGAAATTCGCGAGTCAACCGTGAATCAGGCGCGCCGCAGTGCACCAAGCGTCATCAGCAGTGCACTTGACGATGTTTCAAGTGATGTCGTGATCCAGTTGGTCAAGAACCTGATTCTTCCCAACAGTTTCTATAACGCGGAACGCACCGCGGCGCTGCGCGCCGAAGCCAGCGCCGCCATTTCTCCACAATTCGCTACTTTGACCGAGGGTGAGACCGTGATTCGCAGCGGCGACAAAGCCACTGCCGACCAGGCCGAAGCACTGAGCATATTGAGCGGGTTTCAGTCTACTTGGGATTTTTGGACTGCCATACGCAGCGTCATTTTCGGGATCGTCTTGTTGACAGCTACGATCGGGACGCTGATCCGGGTGCGCAGACGCCTGCTCACCAACCCACGCGAGCAGGCGCTGCTCCTGGTGATCACCGTGATCTGGCTGCTGACAGCAAAATTTATGATGGTCAATCACCCGTGGTTGCCCTTTTTCTTTCCACTGGCAGCGTACGGCATCCTGGTCTCGGTCTTGTGCGATTTACGCGTCGCGCAGGTGCTGATCAGCATGTTTACGCTCACTTTGCTCTACATGCTACCCGCCAATGCCGCGGTCGTGATCTATCAGGCGCTTGGGGCGATTATGGCGGTGCTGGTGGTGGGCCGCGCCGAACGGTTGACGTTTTTTCTGTGGGCCGGGCTGGCGGTGAGCATTACCAATCTGGCCGTGATGGTGGCAATGTTCGCCCCCTTCGAGAATTATAGCTCGACCATGCTCGTCGAAATGTTGACCGTCGCGACGGGCAATGGCGGCCTGGCAGTTGCGATCGCGCTGATCGCCTACTTTGTGCTGGGCAACATCTTCGGCATTACGACGCCCTTGCAGTTGACCGAGTTGAGCCGTCCCACCCATCCGCTGTTGCGCCAGCTTCTACTCAAGGCGTCGGGCACCTACCACCACACGATCCTGGTCAGCAACCTGGCCGAACGCGCGGCCGCCGCCATCGGCGCGGATGCGTTGCTGGTGCGCGTCGGCGCCTATTATCATGATATCGGCAAGACGGTGCGCCCCTATTTCTTTGCCGAAAATATCCTGGATGGCTCCTCACCCCATGAGAAGTTGGATCCTCTGACCAGCGCGCAGATCATCATCAGCCATGTCAAGGATGGCGTCGATCTGGCGCAGAAATACAAACTGCCCGACCGCATCCAGGACTTTATCCGCGAACATCATGGCCGCTCCCTCGTCAAGTATTTCTATCTGCAGGCGCAGCGTCAGGGCGAAAACGATGAGATAATTAACGAGGAAGATTTCCGTTATCCTGGCCCCAATCCACGTTCACGCGAAACCGCCGTTTTGATGTTGGCCGACACCTGCGAGGCTGCGGTGCGTGCGATGCGCCCCGCCTCCCGCGAGGAACTAGAATTGATGGTAAATCGTCTCATCGATGAGCGAATTGCAAATGGTGAGTTGAATGAGTCCAATCTCACCTTCAAGGAACTGCAAGTCGTCAAGGAGGTGTTCCTGCATGTATTGCAGGGAGTGCATCACCCGCGCATCAAATATCCGGACAATGCTGTGACGCCAGAGGTGGATGCACAGCCGCCGACGCTGCACGAAAATGGCGCCGGCCCCACGTCTTATCATCCACCACGACGCGAGCTTGGCGGGGTGGAAGAAACCGCGCCGGCGCTGCCCACCACGCAACATCCGGCAGCAATGGATGGGTGAAACAATGGCGCTCTACGCGATAACCGTCGAAGTAGACGAAGAATTGCACGCCGAGATTCAAGAGGCTGACCTAGCGGCGCTGCGTCTGGCAGTTGAGGCCACGCTGCGAGAACTTCACCCGGCGCCAGCGACCATCGCCATATTCCTGACGACGGATGAAGAAGTGCGCGCGCTGAACGCCCACTATCGCGGGGTGGACGCCCCAACCGACGTGCTCAGTTTTGCCGCGCAGGAAGAGCAGCCGGGCGCGCCGGCGCTGGCGCTGGCGCTCCCAGAGGAGCTTGCCGCTGAGATGGAGCGTTATCTGGGTGATCTGGTGATCGCTCACCCTTACAGCGCACGCCAGGCCGCGCACTATGGCAACAGTGTGACCGCCGAGCTGCAATTGCTGGCCGTCCACGGCGTGTTACACCTGCTTGGCTACGACCATCAGGATGCTGCTGCGGAGGACGCCATGTGGGCGCAACAAGAGCGGGTGCTGGCTCAGTTTGGTCACGACGCCCTGGCGCGGCGCACCTACGATAATTAAAATTTTCATCCAAGAATTTGGTGGCGACGCCTCGGGATGCGCCTTTTGTCCTCAGATAGTTCGCAAAAACTTCTGGATAGACGCGGAGCAGCAAGGAAAACGCTAAGGTCGAACATGACGCCATCCTCCCATTCCACCCCAAGTGCATTGAACGGTCGTGACCGCGGCTTTTGGGCTGGTCGCTGGTTCAGTATGCGCGCCGCACTCAACGGCGCACAACACACAGTGCGCACCCAACCCAATGCATGGATCGAAGTGTTTGCGCTGATTTTTGTCGCGGTGGCGGCGCTCTATTTTCGCGTTTCAGCGCTGGAATGGGGCGTTCTTGCCTTTACCATCTTCATCGTGCTGGCGCTTGAATGTGTGAATACGGCGGTGGAAGCGGTGGTCGATCTGGTGTCGCCCACCTATCACCCGGTGGCGCGGTGGCCAAAGATGCGGCAGCCGGCGGCCTGGTCTTCGCCGTGCTCGGCAGCCTATGCGTGGGGGCGGCAATTTTCGGCCCGCGCCTCTGGAATTTACTTGCCTGAAAACCGCTTTGACGCAGAGGCGCGCAGAGAAAAGCCATTTTCAGTAGTTCACGATTTTGCCTCACACAGAGACGCAAAGACACAAAGTTGAAGATGGCGCTCTTTGTGTTCTTTGTGTTCTTTGTGTTCTTTGTGTTCTTTGTGTTCTTTGTGACTTTGTGTGAGTTTCGTGAAGTACTGATTTTCATTGCTCACTGTGCCCCGCAGGGAACTATTCGTTTTTCATCCGTCTACTCCGCCTAATCCGTGGCCGATTGGATTCAGCCAGCATAGGAATCCGCAACAAAAAACAGGGCGAGATAATTGTATCTCGCCCTGTCTGATGCCTGACGGTAAGTCGTCTGTGCGCTGGGTTATTCCGGGAAAACGACCGTAATGTTCAGCGGCGTAGTCTGCAAAATCGGCGCATACTTGCCGAGTTGATGCAGCGCATCAAGCGACTCCGCATCGGCGCCGGTCAAGGCAGTCAGGGCGCCGCCATCCAGCCCAAGTTCGACTAGATTTTGCATCTGCCCGCTGTCCCACCGGATCAGGGGAAGCGCATTGCCGTTCAACGTAAACGCCAGCCCTTCCGGCTGCGTAACAACATTGAGCGCCTGAATGCCAAGCTCTTTGACCTGCGTCAACTGATCGGCAGGCAGGTTCAATCCAGAGAGCGCGTCCGCCGGGAGGAAGCCGGCCAACATGCCCAGCCCTTCCAACGTGGCAGTGCCGCCCGCATCATACCGAATGGTCAGCGGGCCGAGACTACCCAACAGACCGGTGGCAAAAGGCGGCACGCCCAGCTCGCCCAGCACCTGCGCAGCGGCGGCCTGGTTGGCAGCCAGCGACGCGACGGCGTCCGGCGCCTTGCCGATCAGCGTCGGGCTGTCGCCTGCACCGGGGAAGGTCATCGCCACGCCAAGGCTCATGTTGCTCAGCAACGGCAGCACTTTGACCAACGTATCTGCATTGTCGATGCCGGCAATGCCAAGCACTGCGCCGAGCGATTGGATCGAATCGGCGTCCCAATCCATCGTCAACATCGGGCTGCCATTGGCGTAAAGATTCACGCCGGTCGGCGTCAAATCGACAAACGCGCTCTCGATGCCGGCCGCCTGCACCGACGCCATCTGCTCAGGCGTCCGCGCCAGCGCGCCCAGATCAACGCCCAACGCCGACAGATCCAGACCCTTGAGGGAAGCCTGGCCTGATCATCGTAGGTGATGGCGATGGCGGGAATGTCGACAACGACACTGTCGGCCGCTGCCGAGGCAGCCAATTCGCCTTGGCCCGGTCGCGGCATACAACCCGCGAGCGCGACGGACAGAATCAACAGCATGGATAACAAAAGCGCCAGCCGTCTGTTCCGCATAAGGAAGCCTCCTTGTTGCAATTCCGTTTCGGTTTAAATATGAATTTTGGATAGGCGCCCTGTTCTGTCCCCGCAATGGGCATGTTGGGGAGGATGTCTGCACCACGACAGCCAATCCTTGCGATATTCTAGCACAGGGTCACACAGATTGTACAACACGGTTTCACAGCGCGTCGCACACTCCTCTGGCGCATGATTCTATGCGGTCGGCAGCGCCTCCGCCAGCGCCTCCGCCGAGGTCACCGGCAACTTACACGCGTAATTCTCGCACACATACGCCGTGGCTTTGCCGTCCACAAGGGTGCGCCCTTGTAACAGGGGCAGCATACTCTCCTGCGCCGGTTCTTTGAGCGCTGCGACGGCATGAGGCAAAAAGTGACGGCGCAGCTCAGCAAGCAACGCCTGCGTGTCGGCGCCCTCCAGCGTCCCCACGATGGCGATCTCCTGCGAGGGGCCAAGATACGCGTCGAGCACGCCGAGCAGCCGGCCAAAGCCGGTGGGCTGGCGCGCCATCGCATCCTTCATCATCAGCAGGATGCGCCCCGTTTCGGTGCGATAGTTCGGCTTGTCCAGTAAAGTCGCCAGCCGCAACAACGCTTCCGCGGCCAACGCGTTGCCTGACGGAATGGCATTGTCGACAAAATCCTTACGCCGGGCGACCAACGCTTCATGATCGACGCCGGTCTGGAAAAAGCCGCCCTCGGCATCGTGAAATTGCGCAAACATCAGCTGCGCCAGCCGCGTCGCCTCGCCCAGCCAGCGCAGATCGAAGGTGGCTTCGTAGAGGGCGATCAGCGCACGGGTGAAGGCGGCGTAATCTTCCAGATAGGCGTTGAAGCGCGCCTGTCCATCCTTGTACGCACGATAGAGGCGTCCGTCCGGCTGGCTCATGGCGGCGAGGATAAAATCTGCCGCGCAGCGCGGCGGCCAGTGCGTCGGGACGGTCGAGCACCACCGCGCACTCCGCCAGCGCGTGGATCATCAGGCCGTTCCATTCGGTAAGAATTTTCTCGTCGCGCCCCGGTTTAATGCGCGACTCGCGCTGCGCAAAGAGCGCGGCGCGCCCCTTTGCCAAGGCCGCCTCGACTTCGGCTTCGTTCACCTTGAAGCGCTGCGCCACCTCCTCCACACTGCGCACGACGCTGAGGATCGTCTTACCCTCAAAGTTGCCGCGTGCCGAGACCCCGTAGTAATCCCCAAAAATCGCCGCGGTGTGCGGGTCGAGCAGCGTCTCGATCTCCTGCGGCGTCCACACAAAAAATTTGCCCTCATGCCCTTCGCTGTCGGCGTCCTGCGTGCTGTAGAAGCCGCCGGAGGATGCACTCATTTCGCGCAGCACGTAATCGATGGTCTCCTCGACCACGCGACGGAAAAGCGGCCGGCCCGTCACCTGCCAGGCGTGCAGATAGGTGCGCAGCAGTTGCGCGTTGTCGTAGAGCATCTTCTCGAAGTGAGGCGTGAGCCAGATCGCGTCGACGCTGTAGCGATGAAAGCCGCCGCCCAGTTGATCGTAGATGCCGCCGTGGGCCATCTTCTCCAATGTCAATTCGGCCATGTAGAGCGCGTCGAGGTCGCCGGTGCGCACGTATTGCATCAACGCAAAATCGAGCGTCATGGGCTGTGGGAACTTGGGTTGGCTGCCAAAGCCGCCATCCTCATCGTCGAAATATTGGCGCATCTGCCCAAGCGCCTCTTCCAAAATATCCGCGCCCAACTCGCCGCCGTCAGCTTGCAGCGAGGCGCTGCGACGGAGCATCGCAGTCAGCCGCTCCGCCTGGTCGTCCACCTGTTCACGACGGCCCCGATAGGCCTCGGCCACCGCGCGCAGCACCTGCTGAAAGCTGGGCATCCCATAGCGCGGCTCCTTGGGATAATAGGCGCCGCCATGAAATGGCTTGCCGTCCGGCGTCAGCCAGACGCTCATCGGCCAGCCGCCCTGTCCCGTCATCGCCTGCACCGCATCCATGTAGATCGCATCAAGATCGGGGCGTTCCTCGCGGTCGACTTTGATGCTGACGAATAGCTCATTCATCAGCGCCGCGGTCTCCTCGTCTTCAAAGCTCTCGTGCTCCATAACGTGGCACCAGTGGCAGGCGCTGTAGCCGATGGAGAGGAAGATCGGCTTGTCCTCGCGCGCGCGTTGCAACGCCTCTTCGCCCCAGGCATACCAATCCACCGGATTGTGGGCGTGCTGAAGCAGGTATGGCGAAGTTTCGTGGCTCAGCCGGTTGGTGTATTTGTGGTCGCTCATGCTCATCCTTTGCTGTAACCCTTTGCAATAACACGATTGATGGCGTTTGCACTTATCGTAGCATGGGATCGAAAGATGCACATGTAAGCCCGCTCAACTCTGCTTCTTGTCCATCCTTGTTTCTGGTATAATGCAGCAAAGTTTATAGAACAAATGAACGGATTACCCATGACCGACGAACGCAGCGCCACAGGCCGCCCACCTATTGCCAAAGCCGACCCCGCCCGCCGCTCCACCAGCGGCGCATCCCAGCCGGGAGAGCAGCAGGTCGATCACGCGCTGCGCCCCCGCTCGCTGCGCGAAATGATCGGGCAGGCGCGGCTGCGCGACAAGATGCAGATTCTGGTCGAGGCGGCGCGCAAACGCGGAGACGCTATCGACCATGTGCTGCTTTACGGGCCGCCTGGGCTGGGCAAGACCACACTTTCGCACATCCTGGCCTACGAAATGGGCGCCAATCTCAAAGTAACCGCGGGGCCTGCCATCGAAAAGGCGGGGGACCTGGCCGCCATCCTCACCAACCTGCGCAAAGGCGACGTGCTCTTTATCGATGAGATCCATCGGCTGGGGCGCGCGGTGGAAGAAATTCTCTATCCGGCGATGGAGGACTTCTCGCTCAATATCATCGTGGGCAGCGGGCCGGGCGCGCGCAACATTCAACTCAGCCTGCCCAAGTTCACCGTAGTCGGCGCTACGACGCGGCTGGCTTTGATGACGTCGCCGCTGCGCGCCCGCTTTGGCGTGGTCGAGCGCTTCGACTTTTACGAACCCACCGCCATCCAGGAGATCGTCCTTCGCGCCGCGCGCCTGCTGGAGACGCCGATCGAGGTCGAGGGGTCGTGGGCCATTGCACGCCGCGCGCGCGGGACGCCGCGCGTCGCATTGCGTCTGTTGCGCCGCCTGCGTGACTATGCGCAGGTGCGCGCCGACGGCGTCATCAACGGCGCGGTGGCTCACGAAGCGCTCAGCCTGCTGGAAATCGACGAGTTGGGGCTGGATGACCTGGATCGCCGCGTGCTCGATGCCATCATCGTAAAGTTCAACGGCGGCCCGGTGGGTTTGGACACAATGGCCGCCAGCATCAGCGAGGAAGCCGACACGATCATGGATGTGGTCGAACCCTACCTGTTGCAGCTTGGCTTTCTGGATCGCACCCCGCGCGGTCGCGTCGCCACGCGGGCGGCATACGCCCACATGAAGATCGACTACCCGGAGCGACCGGAGCAGAGCGGATTGTTTAGGTAGCAGGGAGATGGGGGAGACAAGGAGAGGGCGAGAGGGGGAGAAGAGGAGAGTTAATCTCTTAATCTTCTAATCTCCTCTTGGATTACGTGAGCTGTCTTCCTCAGCAATGCCCGTCAGCACGCTCAGATTCGCGCTATGCACTGCCAGCGCTTCCTCCGATTGACGATTTTCGGGCAGCAAAGACTCAGCGATACGTTCGATGGTTTCCAGCGGCTCGCCGCGCTGGAGTAGACCCGGCACGACGCGGCGCAGTCCGTGCAGATAGGCGACATCCGTAGCCAGCCGTTCCATGATGGCCGGCTTCTCCCTCACTGGCGAACCGACGTGCGGCACACACAATTGGAAGTTCTCGTGCTTGATCAGCCGCGCCAGCAGACGCAGCGTCTCCAGTTCGTCGCTGCCGTCCGAGCCGGGCACAATGCGCGGCGGCAAGGCGTCGCTGCCGTAGTCGCCGCTCAAGAGCACGCCCACCGCGGGCAGGTACGCGATGACGCCCGCCTGCTGCACGTATACATCCAGAAAATGCTCGCCCACGCGCAGATGCGCAACGCCGCCCGCGATCAGCTCAACTTGAGGCACCGCCGCATGGGGGCCATCTCCGGTGTAGAGCGCTGCGACATCGTCTTCCAGTTGGAAGCGGTCGGGGGCATCGGCGGGCGGGTCGACGATCAACAGGTGCGTGCGCGGGCTACCCGCGGCGTCAATGCCCTTGCCCAGCACAAACAGGCTATTGCGCGCCGGCGCTCCCTCGCTGAACAGTTCGAGATTCTGATAAAGTTGCAGAATCTGCGGCTGTTTCTGGCTAGGTGATTCCAGTAATGGGATGAGTGGTGTCATGGCTGGTTATCTCGCAAGGCTCTACGTGACCAAGTCGCGCCAATCGGTCGGCTAATTCTGCAGGCAGATCGGCCACGACGACGCGGCCGTCCGGCAAAATGTAGATGTCGGTTTCCACCGGAAAAAGCGCGCCCGCGGGCGAAACCGTTTCAGGCGCCAGTGACGGTGATATCGACATGCGTGTCATCTTCAAAGTATTCGCCCGTGCGCTCCGCCTTTTCCACTTTTCCCATCTGTTCGAGCAACGCGCTGATGTTTTCGCACGCGGCGCCCTTAACGCCTTTAATCGTGTATTCCACGCGGCCGTCGGGCAAGATCGAGATTTCGATTTCCTGACTTTGCATTATTTCCCCTTCCGGTGTTTCCCTTTGCGGCCAGCCTCTACGTCCAACGCCGCACGGTCATGCGGATGACGCGGTCGCCCCCGACCTGCTCTTCGATCAGCGCAAAGCCGGCGGCCTCTACCTCATTGACGACCTTGTGGTAGGCGTAACGCTGCTGGATCGCGTCCAGGTGCGTTCTAACGGCCGCCATCTGCATGTCGTCGCCGATGGCTTCGTACAGTCCCTCGTCGGTGGTGCGGAAGGCGAACTTGACGCCTTTAGCCTGCACGACCAGCGGGACCTGGCCGGAAAACCCGCTCCAGACATGCGTGTAGCGCTGATTTTCCTGATAGGTCAGCGCCAAATCATCCAACGCCCGCTTGATCAGTGAAAACTCTCGCAGTTCAGTTTTGATGCGCACGAATTTCGACATCTCTATTCTCCAATCTATTGCGCTCTAATCACCTACGCTTGCCCCTCGATACGCCCAGTCCAACACCTCAACGGTATGCCAGAGAGGAAGCGGCTTGTTCAGCAATTCCAGATGCGTCCTGATTTGGTTTATACAGCCGATGTTGCCGGTGATGACGGCGTCGGCGCCCGTGGTCAGGATGGCGCGCGCCTTGCGTTCGCCGATCGCACGCGCCAGTTCGGGCTGCTCCAGATTATACGTGCCTGCCGACCCACAGCAAAGCTCACCTTCGGGGATTTCCACAATGCGCAGGTTGGGGATCGCGCTGAGCAGGCGACGCGGCGGTGCGATGACGCGTTGAGCGTGCGCCAAATGGCAGGCGTCGTGATAGGCGATAGTCAGCGGCTGCGCCAGTGGCGGCGGGGGGACGATGCCTAGCTCGTCCAAAAAGACGCTGATGTCGCGTCGCGTGCGCCAAACGCGCTGGCCGCGGCAGCGTCTTCCTCGCCGGCGAAGAGCAGCCCATATTCGTGCATCCCGGAACCGCAGCCCGCAGCGTTGGTGATGACGGCGTCAACATCAGCCGGGAACGCCGCCAGGTTTTTGCGCGCCAGGCTGCGCGCCTGCTCCGCTTCACCGATGTGCAGGGAGAGCGATCCGCAGCAGCCTTGCTCACGGGGGATGAGCGTTTCGACGCCATTGCGCGCCAGCACGCGCAAGGTGGCCCAGGTAATCTGCGGCGCCAGCACTTGTTGCACACAGCCGGCGAGCAGCGCCACGCGTGCGCGCCGCACGCCTTGCGCCGGGTAGATTTCCGGCAACGGCGGCGCCTCCGGCAGTTCGGCGGGCAGCAGGTCGAGCATAGCGCCAAGTTCGGTGGGCAACAACGGGCGCAGCCAACGCCCGACGCGCCCGCTTTGCACGGCAAGCCGGAAGCGGTCAGGGTAGGGCAGCGTCTCCTTGACCAACGTGCGCACAGTGCGGTCGAGCGGGGGGCGGCGGCGCGCCTGTTCGGTGCGAGCGCGGAAGGGCGCCAGCAGGTCGCCATACTCGACGCCAGAGGGACAGGCCGTGACGCAGGCCATGCAGCCCAGACAACGGTCGATAAAGGGCAGCGCGTCCGCCGCGCTCATCTGTCCCTCCAGCACTTCCTTCATCAGGAAGATGCGCCCGCGCGGGGAGTCCATTTCCTCGCCAAGCACCTTATAGGTGGGACAGGTGGCGAGGCAGAAGCCGCAATGAACGCAGCTTTCGACGGCCTGCGCCATGGCTTTGCCTTGCGGACCGAGAGTTTCGACAGGAATCGTATGTAGCATGAGTCGCTCACAGAATCGGAAAACGGGTGGTTGGGTCAAGCACGCGTTTGACGCGCGCGGCCAGCGAGGCGCCGGTGCGTGCGCCCACAAAAGGCCATTGCGTCTCTCCCCGTAGCACCAGGCCACCCAGTTGCAATTGCGTCAAATAGTCGTCGAGTGGCACGAGGTCGCCCGGCCACGCGATCCAGACCAGCGCGCCGCTGGCAAGGTAGCGGCGCTGTGCGCCATTGGCCTGCAAGATCTGTTCCAGCACAGGAATCGTGTGCAACGTGATGGGCGTCTTCACCAGCGACCAATCGGCCGGCGCCCAGGCAAATGCCCGCGCCGCGGCCCAGAATCCGGCTTCGTCGGCCTCGTGCAAGGGATCTCCGCCACCGAGCCAGGTGCGCAGGCTTTGCTGGCGCTCATCCAGCGTCGTGGCGAGACCGCCCTGTCGCACGTAGAGCACCGGCGCACCGGCTTCGATGAGCAGGTCGAGCGCCTCGATGTCAAAGGTCGAACCGTTCAGCCGGGTGATGGCGGCAAAGGCGGCGTCGAGCGAAGGCTGGGGCGCGCGCAGGGTGGCGTAGTGAGGCGGCTGCGGGAAGACCTTGAAACTTGCCTCGACGATGACGCCCAATCGGCCAATGCTCCCGACCAGCAGCTTAGGCAGGTCAAAGCCAGCAGCATTTTTGACGACTTTGCCACCGCCGCGCACCAGCCGTCCCTGCCCGTCCACGAAACGCACGCCGATCAAAAAGTCGCGCACGCCGCCATAGCGGTGGCGGCCTGACCCGCTCATCCCGGCGGCAATCGTCCCGCCCAGCGTGGCGCCTTGTTCGACCAGGGGCGGGTCGAAGGGGAGATATTGGCCGTGCGCAGCCAGCGCATCCGCAATCTCGCGCAGCGGCGCGCCTGCGCGCGCTGTGAAGACAAATTCGCCGGGATCGTATTCGACGATGCCGGTCAAGCGACGCGTGTCGAGCACGGTCGCGCCGTGGCTTGCCGCGCACAATGCCGGTTTCGTGCCGCCACCGCGCACGACGATCTGCTCATGCGCGGTGACCGCCGCCTGCACATCTTCGTTGGTTTCCGGTGAAATTACCGTTGTCTCTGACATAGTTGCTGCCATGATTGCTGACATAGTTTTGCTGCCTATTCGCGTGAAATGACGCCCTGACGTTCGAGCGGATGCACGCCGTGGCTGCCGAGCGCGAGCGCTTCACCGTCGGGAAACATCTTCCCCCGGTTAGAGATCTCGCCAGGATCGAGCGCGCGGCGCAGTTCAGCCATGACCTCCAGGTCGGTCGCCGTGAACATGGCGGGCATGTGTTGTCGCTTCTCCATGCCGATCCCGTGTTCGCCGGTGACTGATCCGCCCAGCGCGATGCACATTTGAATGATCTCGCCGGCCAGCGCTTCGGCGCGTTCCAATTCCCCCGCCATGCGTCCGTTGAAAAGGATCAGCGGGTGCAGGTTGCCGTCGCCCGCGTGAAACACGTTGGCGACGCGCAGGTTGTGGGTGAGGCTCAGGCGCTCGATGGTCGCCAGCGCCTCACCGAGCCGGCTGCGCGGCACAACGCCATCCTGCACCAGATAATCCGGGCTAAGCCGTCCCACCGCCGAAAAGGCGCTCTTGCGCCCCTTCCAGATGCGCGCCCGGTCGGCGTCATCTTTGGCGACGGTGACAGTTTCGCCTCCGATCCTTCGATCACCCGCAGTAGATGGGCAAATTCCGCCTCTACCTGCACGCGCTCGCCTTCCAGTTCTACGATCAGCAGGGCCGCGGCATCGCGCGGATAGCCCGCGTGCACAGCCGCCTCCGCGGCTTCGATGGCGAGCGCATCCATGATCTCCATGGCGCCCGGCAGCAAGCCCGATGCCACGACCTGCGCCACCGCGTCGCCTGCGCCCGCCAAGGAGGCATACGCGGCAAGCACGGTGCGGTAGCGTTCGGGCTTGGGCAGCAGCCGCAAGGTAATTTCCAGCGCCACGCCAAAGAGACCCTCCGAGCCGACGAAAAAGCCGGTCAAGTCCGGGCCGACGCTCTCCAGGCTTTCGCCGCCAAGTTGAACGACCTCGCCGTCGGGCAGCACGGCCTTGAGGCCGAGGACGTGGTTGGCGGTCATGCCATATTTCAGGCAGTGCGCGCCGCCGGAATTGAAGGCGACATTGCCGCCGATGGTGCAGATCAATTGGCTTGAGGGATCCGGCGCGTAGTAAAGGCCATAGGACGCCGCGGCGCGTGAAACATCCAGGTTGATCACGCCCGGTTCGACGACGGCGATGCGTTGCGCGGGGTCCAAGCGCAGGATGCGGTTCAACCGATTGAGCGCGATGACGATGCCATCCTCCACCGGCAGCGAGCCACCGGAGAGACTGGTGCCGCTGCCGCGCGCCACGAAAGGAACAGCATAGCGATGACACAGCCGCACGACCTGGATCACTTCCTCCTGCGTTTCGGCCAGCATCACCGCGGCCGGACGGGCGCGAAACGCGGTCAGCGCGTCCGATTCGTAGGGCGCCGTCTGCGCCGGACGTTGGAGCAGGCGATCGGGGGGAAAACGACGTTCAAGTTCGCGGATCAGGCCACTAGTTTCCATCTCGACTCCTGAATTGGCAATGACTACTAGTATTGTAGCCGATCCGCCGCAGCGAATCAACCAAATCCCGCATGGTTTAATTTCAACGCAAAGTTTCAAACATCTGACGCTTTACAATTACGTCAGGCGCGATGCATAGTAAAGGTGTGTAGAACTTATTCTGGTTTACCAAAGGATCGGTGGGCAGATGAAACGCCATCAGGTTGCACTTATCATCGCTGGCATGGCTGGCAGCGATGGCGTCGATGTCAGGATTGGGCCAGGTCTGTCGGCGGCTCCGCTACAAGAAAGTTCGTCGCTATTTTCGGGCGCCGGTGAGCCAGACGCCGCCGTGCAAGCGGCGCGGCAAGGGGCGTCGTTGATCGTGCGCGCGCGTGTGGCGCAGGTGACGAGCACCTGGGCTGAGGAGCGCTCCCATCTCCAGAGCCTGAGCAGCATGACCATTCATTATGCGCTGCAAGGAAGCGTCGCAACTCCGCTTTATGTGCGCACTGTGGGCGGCCATCTGCCCGACGAGAAGCTCACGATGGTGGATTCTGAAAAACCTACGCTCAGTGAAGGAGAAGAGGTGATCCTTTTTCTGACGGCAGGATCAGGAGGGTACGAGATTGTCGGGGGCCACGACGGCAAATATGGGGTGCGTGACGGCATGGTGCACTACAGCGGCTCGCTGTTTGTCGAATCGTTGCAAGCATTCTATGCGCGCCTGGCCCGCCTCGACGCGCAGATTGTTGCGCCGAACGATTGGGAGACCCAAGAGGCAAGCCTGGCCCAGACGCCATCCGTGGGCGGGCTTGATTATGTCTATAAAAATATGAAATGGGCAACAGAAACCGTCCCGTTTTCTGTCAACCCCAACTCAGCGCGGATGAATAGCGATGCCGGGACAGAGAATGACTTCCTAGAGGCCATCCTGAATGCGGCTACGACATGGAGCATGGTGGCAAGCGCCAATTTCACGCTGGAATATACAGGTCTTACAACGACGGCCGTCGCCGCCTATGATGGTGCAAATCACATTTTCTTCGCTGACAAGGGATTGACCGACAGCAACGGCGTGCGCCAGCCGTTGGCGGTCGCCACCGTCTGGTTCCGCAACGGCGTTATTCTGGATGCCGATATTGGCATCAACGATGCCTATGCATGGGACGCAACCGGAGCGCCTGAACGAACTGAAATCGATCTGGAAAGCGTCGTGCTGCACGAACTCGGCCATTGGCTGGCGCTTGGCCACGACCCCGACAGCCGGGCCATCATGTATTATGCTATTACAGCCGGCACGCTCAAGCGAGCGATTTTCGACAACGACCGGCGCGGCATTGAATTTATCTATCCCTGCGCCATCGGCCAGCAATGCAACCCGCGGCCAACCGCCACCCCAACGCCGACGTCTACACCTAGCCCAACGCCGACGTCCACACCCAGCCCAACACCGACAGTGACGCCTACGCCCACCGCCACCCCAACGCGTGTAGCGCAAACTATTACACGCGCAAATGGCGGTGCACTGGAATATGAACCTGCCCCGGGCAGCCATATCAGTCTGGTGGCGCCGCCAAACGCCGTCGTTACGGACACCCTCGTTGCCATTGAGCACACGTCCCTGGCGCCGACGCCGCCTGCCCATCACTACCCGCTGCTGAGTTATTTCCGCGTCTATCTCGAACCAACCGGTATGACTCAGACAGCCGATTTCTTTGAAACTCCGGTAACATTAACCGTCACCTATCGCAGCACAGCCTTTCAAGCTTGCTCTGACGAGTCGATTCGGCTGTTGGCAGTGGATGGCAGTGGCGAGCGGTGGGAAGCGCTGCCATACGAACACGAAGCGCAGGATGGCGACGCCTATCAGGTGACGGCGTCGATTTCTCAACCGTCAGCATTTGGACTGTTCCGCGTGGATAAGATGCTCTATCTGCCGCTTGCGAAGCGTTAGGTGCGCTTCAAGCAGCAATTCCGCAAGAGGATATAGCTTTAGCGAGCGTCGCCTAGAGGGAAAATAAGCTCAACCCATTGCTGCCAGGGAGGTTTCACCGCCAACCCTGGCAGCGTTGTTTGTTCGGTCGCCGGGATAGCCGCAGGTTCAGGCTGGCCCTCATACACAACGACGGGCAGATCCCTTCCTGCACCAGTCCGATGCCATCACGCGCCATGAGCGCCAAATAGTAGGGATCTTGCACGCGTTTGAGTTCTTCCTGGAGATTGGCATTGCGCTGCTGGCTGGCGGTTACTTGCTGGCGCATCTCGTCCACCGCCTCACGCGTCGCGTCCAGTCTGGAGAGGCGTTCGAAGTACCCCGCCACAAAGATCATACAAAGTGCGACGAGCAGCAAGATCAACAACCGCGGGTTGCGGCGGCGCTCTCGCTCGGAAGGCTGGCCAAACGGCAAGGGTGGTGTAGTCATAAGTAAGCGTAGTGTATCACGCCTTGCAGGGAAAAATCAATCCTTATACAAACAAAAAATTTATGTGCAATGAAAAATGCAGGTGTTGAACAAAAAACAGGAGGCTCTTTCGAGCCTCCCTGTGCCGCAGAAGGGACTTGAACCCCCACGAGCTAATGCTCACTACGCCCTGAACGTAGCGCGTCTGCCGATTCCGCCACTGCGGCCTATCAATTTTACGTACACAGCTGAGAATAACACGGGTTCAGAAACGTGTCAAATTCATTCAGATGGAACCTGATTCGTAGGAACGCGCCGCGAATCAATATACCAAACATCAAAGTTGTCGAACCGTTCGGCAGGAGTGTTGAGCGCGCCCACCTCTACATTGTTCACGCGCGTGCTGACGCCGTAGGTGTAGAGAGGATGAAACAGTGGCAAGGAAGGCAATTCCTCTGCAAAAATGGCCTGGAATTTGGCATACAGCGCGCGCCGTTCGTTTTCATCGGTGGTCTGGCGTGCCGTATCCATCAATTGATCGGCTTCGGTATTTTGCCAACCGGCGTAATTTTGACCATTGCCCTCGATTTGGCTGCTGTGCCATTGCGGGAAAGGATCGGGATCACCGACCTGGTTCCAGTCCGTCAGCGCGGCTTCGAACGCGCGCGGCGCCAGGAAATCCGCTACAAGTCCGCTGAAAGGAACCGCTTGCACATCGGCGCGCACCCCGATTTCCGCCCAATCCGCCGCTAACCGCGTGCCGATCTGTTGATGAAGAGCGTCATCCTTGACGAGCAGAATAAACGAAAGAGGTTTGCCATCTTTGTCGCGCACGCCATCCCCATCACTGTCAATCCAGCCTGCTTGATCCAGCAAGGAACGCGCGAGGTCGCGATCAAAGCCATACCGTTTTACATCCGCGGTGTAAGCCCAATGATTAGGCGAGATCAACCCATCCGCCACAATGCCCTGCCCCGACAGCACTTCGTCGATCAATTGTGCGCGATCAAGGGCGTAGAGCAAGGCTTGCCGCACGGCGACGTTCTGAAAAAACGGCGCATTGGGGTTATTGACATTCAACAAAATATTTTCGTAACCGAATTCAATCGACGAGAAGGTCTGCACATCATCGCGTGTGGCCGCGCTGTTGACCTCAGAAGGCAGGAGCGTGCTAAGCCCATCGATCTGTTGTGCATCGAAAGCGGCAACCATGGTGCCATAATCGGGGTAAAAATCAAACTCCAGCGCCGAGATGTAAGGTGAGGAGCCGGTGTTGAACGGGTTGGGTTCGAGGCGCACATGCTCCGGCGCGGTTTCGACGATACGCATCGGGCCTGCCCCAATGGGCGTCTCCGTAAGGGATTTGGTCACCAAATCTTTGGCCGGCGTATCCCCATAAATGTGACGCGGCAGGAGGCCAACGGTGGTCAGATCGATAAAAGGGGCAAATGGTTGTGGCAATGTGATCTGAATGGTGCGGTCGTCCAGTTTTTCGACGGTTACGCTGCGCCATAACCGCGGCAGCCCCGGAATCTCGGCCAGGGATGGATCTTGCAGAATCGAATAGGAAAACACGACGTCGTCCACCGTAAGCGCCTGGCCATCATGCCAGAAAAGATTCGGTTTCAGGCGAAATTGATAGATGCGGCCGTCGACTACACTCCAACTTTCAGCCAGGTCGGGCACGATGCGCCCATTTTGCCCCAAACGCATCAGCCCGCGGTAGACCAGGTTGCAGAGATCGCTGTCAATGTTGTTGCTATTCTGGCACCAAACCGGGTGCAGATATTGCGGCGCCCCGGCGACGCCTTCGCGGAAAACACCGCCGCGGTCAGGGACAAGCACGGTCGGCACGGTGTAGGTGGCAAAGCTCAACATGACGACAAGCATGGCAATCGCGGCCAGTGCAATCAAGACGAGCCAGCGCATGTGCTGGGCTAAAGATGCAGCCGGCGAAGCCGCGCCAGTCGTTGTTGACTGGAGCGTGGGTGGCATTTGCATGGGAAGAATTAGGTGGCGATAAGGAGGGAACAGGAGTTCTCCCGTTCCCTGTTCAAGTGGGCGGAGCTTCGCTTAGCCAATCATCACGGTGACGAGGCAGAGCAGGAGGAAAACGCTCGTCAACACAAAGGTCAACTGCCACAAAGTTTTCTCAATGCCACGACGCGTGCGATAGATATCGCTGCCGCCAAACACCGCACCAAGCCCTGCGCCAGTTTGCCCCTGGATAATGACCACAGAAATCAGGGCGATCGCAACGATGTTCATGGCGATCATCATAAAAGTCGTAATATTCATGGAGTCCTACCTCATTAGATCGGCTAAAATAAATAGCGGGCCCACAAGACGCGCCGTCGCAAAGTATATCAAGCCCCAGACATGACGCCAAATTCCATGCCGATTGAAGCCGGCGCAACCGCGGACGGCGACAAGCTTTGGGACGTTTGAGCAAACAAAACCCGGCAGGCGTTTACCTTGCCGGGTCAAAACTTGAGCCAGACCCTAAAGCAATCCCAAAGGCAGCGTTAGCCGATAGCTGTGGGCTAATCAAAGCGACCAGAGCAAAATGTCCTGCCGTACTGCAGGACCACAAACGCAAGCTGATCTACCAGAAGCTATGCGTGAGGGACGGAAGTATCGCTGGTAATGACTGGCTGCTCAGCAACATCGGTCTGTGGCTTCTTTTGAGCATCGACGCCCGACTCTTTGCGAAACTCGCGAATGCCTTTGCCCACTGCACCAAATACTTCTGGCAGCTTGCCGACGCCGAACAGCATGGTGACGATCACCAGGATCAAGATCAATTCTACAGGGCCAAAATTAAATGGCAGCATGTTCGTTCTCCTTGAAATCTAACACGTGGTGCGCTCTAGTTTGGCGCTGATCTGTGTCTGGCGTCCATTATAGCACGCCAGGCGATCTGTGCAAGTAGGAAACAATGCGCGCGAGCTGGCGTTGCAAAGTCATCGCAAAAACAACCGCTTGTGCTAAAATACGATTCTATGTTGACGGAATTACGCATCCAAAATTTCGCGATTATCGATGAGTTGCGGCTCGAATTCGGCCCTGGCCTCAACATCCTCACCGGTGAAACGGGGGCCGGCAAGTCGATCATTATCGATGCCGTCGGGCTGTTGTTGGGTGACCGCGCGGCTACAGAATGGGTGCGCACCGGCGCGGATCTGGCCAGCATTGAAGCGACATTTACGCTGCCTGCCGACGCCGAACGCGCCGCCGCCATCCAGACGCTGCTGGAAGCGGAAGGGCTGGAGGATACGGACAGCCCGCAATGGGTCATGTTGAGCCGTGAAGTGCGGCTGAACGGGCGCGACGTCTGCCGCATCAACGGGCGCAGTGTGAGCCTGCAATTGCTCAGCGACATCGCCGGGTTGCTGGTGGATGTACACGGGCAAGGGGAGCACCTCGGTCTGCTGCGTCCCAAAACGCATCTGCACCTCCTGGATCATTACGGCGGGTTGCTCTCCTTGCGGACACAAAGCGCCGAGCGCGCCGCCGAACTGCGGCGCATCCGCAGCGAATTGCAGCGTCTGCGCCAGGACGCGCGCATGATTGCCCAGCGCCTGGATCTGTTGAGCTTTCAGGTGGACGAGATTTCCGTGGCCCAACTCCGGCCGGGCGAGGACGCAGAATTGGAATCGGAGCGACGCAGGCTAGGCAACGCCGAAGCGCTGACCAGTCTGGCGCAGGCCGCGTCTGGGATGCTCAGCCAGGGCGATGGCGAACTGCCCGGCGCCATCGACATGGTCAGCGAGGCAGTTGGCCGGCTGGAGAAACTGGCGCGCATCGACCCCGACATGACGCAGCAGGCCAACGAAGGGCAGGCGCTGATCGAGCAATTGAGCGATCTCGCCCGCACGCTGCAAGATTACGCCGATTCGCTGGAGTTCAACCCAGAGCGCCTGGCCGAAGTCGAAGAGCGGCTGGAGTCGATCGCGGGGTTGAAGCGCAAGTACGGCGACACGATCGAACAGATCAATGCCTATGGTGAAAAGGCGCGCCGCGAATTGGAAGATCTCGGCAACTGGGAAGCCAAGACAGCGGACCTGGAGCGCCAGGAGGATGATCTGCTGCGCCGCGTAGGAAAGCTGGGCGCTGAGTTGAGCCGCAAACGCCAGGAGGCGGGCGAAGCGCTTGCGCGTCAGGTCGAACAGGAGCTGGCCGATTTGAAGATGGTGCGCGCACGCTTTGGCGTTTCCATCGCGCAAAGCGAGCGCGCGGACGGCGCATATTTGCCCGATGGGCGTCGCGTCGCCTTCGACAGCACCGGCGTCGATCAGGTTGAATTCCTGATCAGCGCCAATCCGGGCGAGCCGCTCAAACCCATGGCGCGCGTTGCCTCCGGCGGCGAGACCGCGCGACTGATGCTGGCGCTCAAAAGCACGCTTGCCCACGCCGACGCCACACCTACGCTGATCTTCGACGAGATTGACCAGGGCATCGGCGGACGCATTGGCGCCATCGTCGGGCAGAAGCTGTGGCGGCTGACCGGCGCCGGTGCAGGCAGCGTCAACGGCGCCATGCCTGCCGCACATCAAGTGCTCTGCATCACGCATCTGCCGCAACTTGCGGCGTTTGGCGACCATCACTACACCGTCGATAAGCAGATTCTGATGCAAGGCGAGGAAGAGCGCACCCACACGATCGTGCGCACACTTGCCAGCAGGGAGCGCGTGCAGGAGTTGATGCAGATGCTCGGCGCGCACAGTGAGGCGGGCCAGCGCTCGGTGGAGGATATGCTCAGCGAGGTCGCACAGGTGAAGCAAGGCGCACGCGTGCTCCACTAGTGGGTCGTTTGTTTTGATGGTACCCTTTTTGCGTAGGTCACGCTGGTAGTGTGACGTAGCTCGTTGATGCAACATGCCGGGCGAGCAACATGTCGGGCTGGTAGCCCGACCTACGAATGACTAATCGCAACACGTCGGGCTGGTAGTCCGACCTACGGATGACTAATAGCTGCGCAGAAACTTTTGGGTGGCTTAACCAGATAGTAATCAGTACGACGATGCTCATGACGACGAACACTTGGCGTAAATACCTGACCGACTACAACGAAGGATTGGGGCTTGTCTACGAGCGCTTCGTTCTCAACGATTTTCTTGAGCGGCTGCGCCAGACCTACGCCATTCGCTCGGTGCTGGAAGCGCCCCTCTACGGCATGGCGGGCGTCAGCGGCATCAACGATGTCGCGCTGGCGCGCGCCGGCGTGCAGGTGACAATGGTGGACGACGCGCCCGAACGCATTGAGGGCGTGCAGCGCATCTGGGCGGAGGATTTACGCTTGCCGGCAGATCTGGTCTGCATCGACCCGAGCGCGTGGGGCCGGCTCCCCTTCCCCGACCGCAGCTTTGACCTGACCTGGCAGTGGGCGGGTCTCTGGTATATCGCAGACCCAGCCGCGCTGCTGCGCGAGCTGGTGCGCACCAGCCGCAACCTGGTCTTTGTCGCCATGCCCAACAACATCCAGGTTGGCTACTGGATGCGCAAGCTGGTCATCGACCGCGACTTTTTCGCCACCCACGATGAAACCTGGACCGACATTGGCCGGATTCGCCGTATCTTGGAGGCGGCCGGAGTGGAAATCATCGAGGAAGGCGTGCTCGACACGCCGCCCTGGCCCGACACAGTGATGCCCGCCAACGAAGTGCTCAAGCGCTTAGGCATCCGCAGCCAGGCGCTGGAGGAGCAGTTTACGGGCGAGGGCTGGCGCTGGAGCACCATGGCCTATTACCTGGGCCAGGAGCCGGACTTGCGTGCACGGGTCATGCAGTACGCCTGGCTCGATCACGCGCCGCTGCCGTGGCAGATCAAGGCAATTTGGGCGCATCACCGCTATCTGGTCGGACGCGTAACGAAGGGCGCCGGCTAAATCGCAGCGTCCTGATGTGGAGCAGCCTTTGACGCAGAGCCGCAGCAATACAGATGTCCGCAGCAATACCTTCGCCAGTCTATGGTTGAGTGATAAGAGCTTGAGTCGAGTGAATTGCGCCCATGCTGGCAACATAGTGAAGGATGGCAGCAATAATATTCGGATTGGGTGGTTCGGGAAGCAATTCAATGGTTGCGTGGACATATCTACGACCACGGAAGAACGCTTTCAAATCCAAAACACCAGCGTCGGGATGTGACCTGCGAAAATCGGCAAGCTGGCGATGAGAAAGATTAACCATGAAGAGCGAAAGGTTGACTGCATTGGTGACGGGAGTCTCTTTGATGGTCATGAAGTCCTCCATGCCCCAGAATTGTTTAGCGTCGCGGAAGTTGAACTCGATTTGGAAGCGCAGGCGATAGTAGTGAATCAGGGTATCGTGTGTGAGTTTGAGATCACTGCTGAAAAGCACCGCATGTGCGCGGACGCCACTCTCCAGATTGGTTTTGACCAGGATCACGACATTGAGTGGGTCGGCAAAGCACTCGTGCAACATCGTGGCTTGGTAAACATCAGTGCGAATCCCCTTGTCCTGACCGGTCGCCATCTGATAACGCTCTGGAATGGCCTGATAATCGAGCTTGTCGCCAGAGCGACGACGGGGCCAGACTTCTTCTGTTCACCCTTGTACTCGAAGTAGAGCGCCGAATCGTGACGCAGTTTCGAGATCAGGTGCAACCCCAGACTTTGCTGCACCATCTGACAAACGTTGTTGTTGCCGAAATGACCATCCAGCACCAGATAGGTGAGGGGGAAGAGTCCACCAATCAGTTCCAACAACTTCTTGACCAGTCGCTCCATCATTCTCAGTTCGCCGTTCCATTCAACGTGACGTTTGTCTTTATTCTTGCTGCCTTTGGGACGTCCCGCCTTGCGCTTGCCTCCCTTTGGATTCTTCTTCGCTGCGCTTTTCTTGGTCGCACGCTGCTTCGCTTTCGCTGGACCGTCCGTCTCTGCGTGCTTAACCACTTGCTCCGTCAGCAGCGGATGGGAAACAGCATCACTCACACTGACCAGAGAAAGGGTGAAGAAGCTGACCCCAGCGATGGGCTTGTTGTAGATCGACGAGAAAAAAACGGTGCAACCCGTGTGTCTTCTTTCCGGCTTTGCTGACCACGCTCTCGTCGCCAACAACCAGATACACCTCATCAGGTTGGAACAGGTGGGTGCGGAAGAACAGCCAACTCATCTGCGCCCACGGCAGCACTGTATTGAACCAACGCTGCACTGTCCGGTAGCTGCCACCCTCTCCGTCCAGCGCGAAATACCCAACATCGTCACACGACCGGTCATTGCCAACATCGCGGCGATGATTCGTCCCAACTGACGTGTCGCTGTCTGATTCTGACATTGGTCCAAGCATTGAAGCAGTGCGATAATCTCGATCATGAGCGGTTCTGTCTGATAGGAATTCCACTTTTGTCGGTGATAAGCCTATCCTACACGACCGCTCTATCTTTCCCCTTTTTTGGCGAAGGTATTGACGCACCACACAAAAGAGGACACGTGTCACGTGTAATCGTCTTTGCCCTCCGTATTATATTTAATGAGAAATAGTGAAGGAGAAAGATCATGGTGAGCCAACTGGCCGGCAAACCAGCGCCGCGTGCCTTGTTAGAAAATATTCCACGTCTGATTTCGGCGTATTACACGCATCTTCCCGATGTCGAAAATCCGGCGCATCAAGTGGCGTTTGGCACGTCAGGCCATCGCGGGTCGTCGCTGCGCAACTCCTTCAACGAGCAGCACATTCTCGCCATCAGCCAGGCGATCTGCGATTACCGGCGCCAAGAAGGCATCGACGGGCCGCTCTTCCTGGGCATGGACACACACGCGCTGTCCGAGCCGGCGATGGTCACCGCCGTGGAAGTTCTGGCCGCCAACGACATTGAGCTTGTCATCCAGGCTGGTATGGGCTACACGCCGACGCCCGTCATTTCGCACGCCATTTTGACCTATAATCGCGGTCGTCACGCGCATCTGGCGGACGGCATCGTCATCACGCCATCGCACAATCCACCCGACGACGGCGGCTTCAAGTACAATCCGCCCAGCGGCGGGCCGGCCGATACGGCCATCACCAAGCAGATCGAACGCCGCGCCAACGAACTGCTGCGCGAAGGGCTGCGCTCGGTCAAACGCATGAACTGGTGTGCAGCCAAAGTGTCGCCCAATACACACGAGTACGACTTCGTGATCGACTATGTCAACGATCTAAAGGACGTGCTGGACTTCGATGCAATTACCAACGCGGGCTTGAAGATCGGCGTCGATCCGATGGGCGGCGCCAGCGTCGAATATTGGGCGCCCATCGCTGAGACCTATGGCATCGACCTGCAGGTGGTCAACGACGCCATCGACCCCACCTTTCGCTTCATGAGCGTCGACCACGACGGCAAGATTCGCATGGACTGTTCGTCACCTTACGCCATGGCGAATCTGATCGGCCTCAAGGATCGCTTCGACATTGCCTTTGGCAACGACCCCGATGCAGACCGACACGGCATTGTCACGCGCAGCGCTGGCCTGCTTAACCCCAATCATTACCTGGCGGTGGCCGTAAACTATCTCTTCCAGCATCGACCCGGCTGGCGTCCCGACGCTGCCATCGGCAAGACGCTCGTCTCAAGCTCGATGATCGACCGCGTGGCAAAGAGCTTAGGCCGAACGCTGGCCGAAGTGCCCGTGGGCTTCAAGTTCTTTGTGGACGGCTTGCTCAGCGGCGATTTTGGCTTTGGCGGTGAAGAAAGTGCAGGCGCCTCGTTCCTGCGCCGGCGCGGCACCGTCTGGACGACCGATAAGGACGGCCTCACACTTAGCCTGCTGGCGGCGGAGATCACCGCGATCACGGGCAAGGATCCGGGTGAGCACTATCAGGAGTTGGAAGCGCGCTTTGGACGCTCCTTCTACGAGCGCATCGATGCGCCAGCCACGCGCGAGCAGAAGGCCATCCTCGCCGACCTGTCGCCGGAAAAAATCAGCGCGACCACCCTGGCAGGTGAAGCGATCACCGCCCGTCTGACGCGTGCGCCCTACAACCAGGCGCCGATCGGCGGCTTGAAGGTCGTCACCGAGAACGGTTGGTTTGCGGCGCGACCGTCGGGCACCGAGGACATCTACAAGATCTACGCCGAAAGCTTCATCAGCGAGGACCATCTGCATCAGATCCAGGCGGAAGCGCAACAGATCGTCAGCGATGCGTTGCAGGAAGCAAAGTGAAGCCAGCCATGTCCGAGATGCAGCAGGAAAGTGAAATGGCGGCGTAGAAATCTGCGCCGTAAAATAATAAACAAGCAAGGATCGCTTGATGTGGCGTGCAGACGATTTGCACGCCACATCGGCGATAACCGGAAGGGAAAATCGAGAATTACTTATGCGAATCACCAGTGCTGAAGAAGCTGTACGTGTTATCAAATCGAATGATCGGGTTTTTGTCCATGGGGCGGTGGCAACCCCGGTGCAGTTGATCCTTGCCATGACCGCGCGCGCCGCGGAACT
Organism: Candidatus Caldilinea saccharophila; assembly: GCA_016710365.1. Classification (GTDB taxonomy): domain Bacteria; phylum Chloroflexota; class Anaerolineae; order Caldilineales; family Caldilineaceae; genus Caldilinea; species Caldilinea saccharophila. The sequence goes on from JADJVW010000063.1 coordinate 227,702, forward strand.
GCGCGATGTCGAAATTGTGCATCTGCACACGGAAGGCCCGGCGCCGTACGCCTCCATTGAGTATGCAGAAAATTTCCGCACCAACTGCCTCTTTGTGGCGGCCAACGTGCGTGAGGCGGTCAACGAAGGTCTGGCCGATTACGTGCCCGTGTTCCTGAGTGAGGTGCCGGGGCTGTTCCGCAAAGGCATCATGCCGCTCGACGTGGCGCTGGTGCAGGTCTCGCCGCCCGACCGCCACGGTTTCTGCTCGCTGGGCGTCTCGGTGGATGTGGCGCGCGCCGCGGTGCAGGTAGCGCGCCATGTGATCGCTCAGATCAACCCGAACATGCCGCGCACACACGGCGATGGCCTTATCCACATCAGCAACATCGACAGCGCCGTCGTGGTCGATGACCCGCTGCCGGAGATTTCGCCCGGCGAGCCAGGCCCTGTGGAAACGGCCATCGGGCGCTACGTCGCCGAACTGGTGGAAGATGGCGCCACGCTCCAGATGGGGATCGGTGGCATTCCGAACGCGGTGCTTGCAGCTTTACGCAACCATCGCGACCTGGGCATCCACACCGAAATGTTCTCCGACGGCGCCATCGACCTGATCGAGCGCGGCATCGTCAACAATGAAAAAAAGCGCATCCATCCAGGTAAGGTCGTCAGCTCCTTTGCGATGGGCACGCGGCGCATGTACGACTACATCGACGACAACCCACAGGTCGTCCTCCTCGATGTCGCTTATGTCAACGACACGGCGGTCATCCGCCGCAACCCGCGCGTCACCGCCATCAACAGCGCCATCGAAGTTGATTTGACCGGTCAGGTGGGCGCCGATTCGGTGGGCATCCGCCAATATTCCGGCGTCGGCGGGCAGATGGACTTCGTGCGCGGGGCTGCGCTTTCCGAAGGCGGCAAGCCGATCATCGCGCTGCCGTCCGCGACCAGCAAAGGCGTCTCCCGCATTGCGCCCTATCTGCGCCTCGGCTCCGGCGTCGTCACCACGCGCGCCCACGTCCATTACGTGGTGACCGAGTACGGCATTGCCTATCTCTACGGCAAGAACTTGCGCCAGCGTGCGCGTGCGCTCATCGACATCGCGCATCCCGACCGCCGCGAGGAGTTGGAAAAGATGGCCTGGGAGCGCTTCAAACGCTGGCCCGAACACGTCCTTGCTTGATGGAGAAGCGTCCTGCTCAGCTCGAACGGATCACGCTTATTCCGCTCGAACCGCACCATGCCACGCACGCGGCCCGGCTGCACATTTTGGGGCAGCCGGGCACGTTTTTGACCGGCCTCGGCGCCGACGTACTGACAGTGCTTTACCAAACGCTGCCGTTGTCACAGGCTGGGTTTGGCTTTGCCGCCGTCGATCCTAGCCAGCCACACGCGTTGCTCGGCTTTGTCAGCGCCACGACCAGCGTCGCCGCGCTTTTTCTAGAGCTGGGCACGCGCCGCTTGCCGGCCTTTCTGCCGCCGCTGCTGCGACGCTTTGCCCGCCATCCTGCGCTGGCAGCACGCGCCGCGCAGACGCTGGCCTACCCCTTTCTCCATCCCGCTCCAGCCCAAGCGTTCCCACCGGCCGAACTGTTGTCGATCATGGTCGAACCGGCGTTGCGCAGCGCGGGCATCGGCGCGCTGCTGGTGGTCGCACTTCAGGCAGAATGCCGGCGCCGCGGTATTTCCGCGCTCGACGTCACCGTCGATACCGCCAACGACGCCGCGCAACGCTTTTACACCCGCTACGGCTTTGCCTACGCGCAGACCTTCTCGTTGTATGGACGGTCGATGCGGCTGTATCGGGCAAAGCCGACTGCCGCTTGATCGTGGCTGCTCTACATATTTAATGGCTCAACCGGAATTGATGGGGTCGGGTCTTACGTGCCGGGGACGGGCTGATCGTTGTCTGCTCGACCGAAGCGCCGCAAGCCCGTCCCCGGCACGTAACCAATTGTCGGTCGTTGCGCCACAAATGCAGTTCAAGGTAAACGCGCTGGGTATGTTGCATATCCACACTAAATCCTAACGCTACAACGCCGATGCAAAAATCAAGCAAAACTGCTATGATGACAGGCAGGATTGAGCAATGAAATACAAAGAAACAGATAGCAATGATGCAAGTTGAGCAACTTCAAACGGAGGTTGAAGCATTTCCATGCCAGCCAAAAAGCAGAAAAACACCCAACGCATTACCCTTGGCAAATTGCCGCCGATTTATAAATTCTTTCTGAATCCATATCAGGATGTTCGCTTCTCACGATGTCCCATCTGTGATGCCAAGATGCGTTCGCGTAAGCTGCCCTTTGTAGTGCATGTTGATCCGCACCTATTGAGCGTTCTCAACATGACGGCGCGCTACTGTCCAAACGACGAGTTGCTGATCTTACATAAAGACAAACTGGAAAATCTGCTTGCTTTCACCGCGGCGCAGAGTGCCCCGGAGATGCTTGGCAACAGTTATCTGGTCGTCGGCACGCTCGAGCATAACGCCTACGCACAAGTGGCCTCAGGCGCGCTGACAATGGGCGGAATATTCGGCGTCCTGCACGACTTTCAAGAATATCTACAGTTTGAACCTGTTCACTATGGTTGGGTCAACACCGACCCACCCGAAGAAAAGCCGGCGGAATAGCCCCAGCGACCAACCCAAAAATTACTCATCATGGCTTAGCAAATCCATGCCGCTCCAACCTCAAGTCTTTGCCTGGTCACTCGGCTCGTTGATCAAATCATGAAGTTCCTGCTCGACAGAGGGATGGCGCAAAGCACACTGAAATCAGAAGGGATCAGTTTTGGGGGAACTATGTCCCCTCGCTCATCTGCTCCAACCGCTCCATCACCCACATGCGAATTAGAGTCTGATAACCGATCCCCTTACGGTTGGCGACGATTTTCAAACGCTCGATCACTTCTGGCTCGAGGCGCAGCGAAATCTATTGCTTGATGAAACTAGCTTGACCAATTTGCCATTCCACGCATTCCTCCGCAAAATGGATGGCATGGATAAGGGTTCATCTTCCGCCGCCACGCCCTCACACTGGCTGCCGCGAGGGCGGCTGCTGGTGTTGATCGGGCTGGGCATTGTGACCTGGGTGCTGCTGCTCGCCTTCTTCGGCGGACAGGCGGCGTTGCAAGCGATTGCCACGGCCGATGCGCGCTGGCTGCTGCTGGCGATGCTCGTCCATTACAGCAGCTTCGCTGTGCGCGGCCATCGCTGGCAGCGCATCCTTGGCATGATGGGCTATCAACTTGGCTATCTTTACACGACCGGTCTGCTGCTGGCGGGTTGGTTTGTGAGTGCGCTGCTGCCCGCGCGCGCCGGCGACCTCATGCGCATCGGCGTGCTGCGGCTCGACAGCCCGCGCCATGCGTCCGTGCCGGTGGCCGCCAGCCTGGGGTCGATCGTGCTGGAGCGGGCGTTGGACATTTTGGCGATTGTCAGCTTGGGCGTCGGCTTTGGCTGGGCGGTGCTGCGCACGCAGGCGCCCGGCTGGTTGGTGGCAAGCTATGCCGCGGCGGTCGGACTGTTGGCGCTCTTCGTCGTCGGCATTGTGGTGGCGCCGCCTGTGATCGGCTGGCTGCGGCGGTGGAGTCAACAGCGGCTGTGGCAGTCGCTCCTGACCTTTGTGGAACAACTGGTCGCCAGCCTGCGCGTCTTGATCCAGCAGCCGCGTCGCGGCGCGCTGGTGACGGCGGAGAGTCTCTATATCTGGCTGTGCGATGCGCTGGTCGTCTGGTGCGTGCTGCGCAGCCTGGGCGCCACGACGCCGCTGGACGTGGCGGCATTTGTCGCGCTCACGGTCGATGTGCTGGCCGCGGCGCCGCTGACGCCGGGCGGCATCGGCCAGATCGACGCCGCGTATGTGGCGCTCTTTGCGCTGCTGCCCACTACAGCCTTCAACGTCGGCGCGGCTGTGCTCTTGATCCGCTTCATCACCTACTGGAGCTTTCTGCTCTTCAGCGGGCTGGTGACGGTGCTGGCCGGCTTTGGCGAGGTGATCCAGCGCGTGCGCGCCGACGCCGGCCCCGTCGAAAGCGCGCTCCGCCCTGCATCACCCTCATCCCCTGACCTGTCCGTATGACGACATTTTGGGCGCGCCTGCGCCGTTTCTACATCGATCATCGCTGGTTTCTGGCGTTGCTGCTGCTCTTTGCCAGCTTCCGGCTCTTTGCCATCCTGCTCTTGCGCCCCGGCGGCTTTATCGCCGACAACTCCGACTACGAGTTCTACTATGCGTGGGGCCTCACCATCCCGATGGGCTACACCACCTTCGAGAACTTGTGGACCGCGTATCCGCCGCTGTTTGCGGCGTTGATGCTGCCGGTTTTGAGTGGTCAAGCCGCATTCCGCCCTGGGTGGAGCCGCGGCTCTTCTTTCACGTGCTCTTTGGGCTGGAGCTACTGCTCTTTGAGATCGGCAACTTCATCCTGATCTACCGGCTGGCGCGACGACTGGAGATCGAGAGCCGCGCCGATCCATCGACCCCAGCACCCCAACACCTCAACACCCCAGGCGCAGCGACCCTCATTCCCTTGCCCCTCAAAGCGACTGTCTTCTACGCCATGCTCTTTGCGCCCGTCTATACGCTGCTCGGCTGGTTTGAGGCGATGCCGCTCTTTTTCCTGCTGCTGGGGCTGGATCTGCTGCTGAGCCGGCGGCGCGGGCTGTGGATCGCCAGCGCCGTGGCGGCCGCGCTGGGCTTCCTGGTCAAGCTGACGCCGATAATGCTGGCGCCGATCGCCGTGCGCTGGCTTGGCGCGCGTCTGAGCCTCGATGCGCTGCGCCACGAATGGTTCAAGCGTCGCTCACCTGGCAATTTGCTCAAGCCTGCGGTTTATATTCTTGTCTTTTTGGGCGTGGTGGTCGGCGTCGGGCTGCCGCTGGCGCGCTTCAACCCGTCGCTGGCGCTGAGCAGCTTCACCGTCAACAGCTTGCGCCCGCCGTGGCAAAGCGTGTGGGCGCTGATCGACGGCTACTACAGCTTTGGTCTCGTTCCGGTCAGTATGCGCAACTTGCGCGGGCTGGAGACGGGCGGCCAGTGGACATCCAGCCTGCCGTGGACGTGGATCACGCTGAGTTTTGCGCTGCTCTATCTTTGGCTCTACACGCGGCGCTATGACTGGACGCGCGTGCGCACGCCCATTGTCTTCACCGCGTTGAGCATCATCTGGCTCTTTCTCTACAGCAAGGGCTGGAGTCCCCAGTTTGTGGTGTGGGTGCTCGCCTTTGTAGTGCTGCTGCGCCCCGATCTTTTTGGCGTGCTGCTGGCGATCATGCTCACCTTGCTCAATGTGCTCGAAAGCAGCGTCTTCCTGATTTTGTTGCCCGACGAGCGCTGGATCCTGGTGGCAACGGTGCTGGCGCGCACCGCGCTGCTGATATTGCTCGCCATCGACTTCGCCGGTCAGATCTGGCCGGCGCCGCGTCGCGGTCAGCAGATGCAGCGCGCCGCCGTGGGTCTAAGCGCCGCGGTGATGGTCGCAATGGTGGGCGTCATGCTGGTGGGCGCGCCGCGCACGGCGCAAGCTTATCAGGCGCGCCGGCTGGCCGAACATCCATGCCGAGAAGCCGTCGCCTATCTCGACGCACAAGCCGGCAGTCTCACCCGCACGCTGGCGATGGACGACACTGCGCTGTGGAGCGATCTCTATCCCTGGCTGGGCGCTGCGTATAAGCTGGTCGTCGTCGATGGCTACAACCCGGACGATCGCCCCGCCGCGGATGTGATGGCGGAAAAACTTGCGGAGATCAGCCAGGAGGGGGAATTCTGGTGGATCGAACGAGACGCCGACGCCGCGAGCAGCGCGGCTGCGACGGAGCAATGGTCGGCCGCGGCGACGAACTTTTTTGCCGCGCCCGGCGTCTATACGCGCGACGTGCAACGGCTCGGCGCCTGTGATCTGGCGCGTGTACTCTCATTGCCGGCAGCCGCCAACGTAGCCCAGTTTGCGGTCAAGGAAGGGCGCATCGATCTGCGCGGCGTGGCGCTGGGCGAGGCGCAAAGAGGCGCTGACCTGCCGTTGGTGTTATACTGGCAGATGCCGGCCGCGGTTGCAGACAGCTACACCGTGTTCACACAGTTGTTTGCGCCCGATGGTCAGATGGTGGCGCAGCAGGATAATCTGCCCGTTAATGGGCTGGCGCCGACCAACACGTGGGCGCCAAATCAGCCGGTGCGCGACGACTATCGCCTGCCCATCCCAGCCGACGCCCCGCCTGGTCTGTATACTTTGCACATCGGTCTGTACGATGCGGCGGGTCGGCAAACAGCAACCTTGCCCGACGGCGCAACCGCCGACCATATGACCATGACTGTAGACGTGCGTTGATTCTATGCAGAGCATCCATCGCGACCTCAGCCCCAAAGACCGCAGCACCGCCTTTCTTATCTTTGGCTTTCTGCTTGCCTGCTACATGCTGACCTTCACCGGCGTCATCGACAGCAGCGACGGCCTTTCCACCTTTGCGACGACCGAAAGCTTGGTGCGCCGGGGCGCGTACGACAGCAATCAGGTGCTGTGGATGGGCAATCAGCAGGGCAACCTCGGGCCGGACGGCAATCTCTACTCGCGTAAAGGCGTGGGGATGGTGTGGCTGGCCGCACCGTTGGTATGGCTCGCCAAACTCTGGCCCTCGCTTGGGCTGGTGCACGCGGCGCTGTTGCTCAACCCGCTGCTGACCGCGTGGACCGGCGCGCTGCTCTTTCGCACCGGCCGGCGTCTGGGCTGGTCGCGCGCGCACGCGATTGCAGCCGCGCTAATCTTTGGCCTGGCGACAATGGCCTGGCCGTACACGCAGACTTATTTCAGTGACCCGGTGGCCGGCTGGGGACTCTTTGCCGCGGCCTACGGGCTGCTTTCGTACGCACAGTCAGAGCGCAAACTCTATTTGTTTGGCGGCGGGCTGGCCTGGGGCATTGCTTACCTGACGCGCACGATCAATCTGATGACGCTGCCGATCTATGCCGTGGGGCTGCTGCTTGTGCTGACGCCGCCTTTTCAGCAGCTTGGCCACGATTTTGCAACCCGCGCCCGACGCGCATTCTGGCGCTATTGGCGGCCCGTCGTTGCCTTTGCCATTCCCATCGCAGCGGCTGGCCTGCTTTCGCTCTGGTGGAATTGGCTGCGCTTTGGCAGTGTGTGGGATACAGGCTATGTGGCGAGCGAGACCTTTAGCGCCAACTGGCTGTTCGGATTGTTTGGCCTGACCGTCGGCCCGGCGCGCGGCGTGCTCTGGTACAATCCCATCCTGGTGTTGGCGCTGCCGGGGACGCTCTGGTTCTGGCGTCGGCAACGGCGGATTCTATTTCTGGCGCTGGCGCTCATTGCCGTCTACTTTGCGGTCTATGCCAAGTGGTACATGTGGCATGGCGGCTACAGTTGGGGCGCACGCTTCATCGTGCCGACGCTGCCCTTTTTGACTTTGCTGGCGCTTCCCGGCTGGCGGGCGTTGATGTCCGACCGGGTGTTGGGATGGGTGGGCGTGGTCATCGGCGGTGGGCTGGCGGTGGCGTCATTCGCCGTACAGGTGCTTGGCTTGCTCGTCCCCTACAGTCTGGTGCAAGATCGCCTGGCCGCGATGGTGACGCCGCTTTTCGCCGAGGAGACCTTCACCGCGCTGCGCTATTCGCCGCTCGTCATGCAGTGGCAGATGGTGCGACCGGAAACGATTCACCTGGCGTGGTGGCATGGCGGTTGGCCCGCTGGCATCGACTGGCTGGCGCTGGCCGTGGCGCTGGCCGGCGTTTTCGTCGGACTGTTTCTGCTGGTGAAGCAGATGCGCAACTCACAACGTGATGACGCCGACGACCACACGCGCAACGGGCTGTACGCGGCCGCGCTGCTCCTGCTGACCTTGGGCCTGCTGACGTACTATTATACGACGCTCGTCGCGCCAGAGATGCGCAGTGTTGCCGAGCGGCTGCGTACAGAAGGGCGCGCGGGGGATGCGGTCCTGCTGCTGCGCCCTGAAGCGACGCAGGATTTCGCCAATGTTTACCGGGGGGCGCTGCCCGTCTACGGCATGTTTCAGCGAGATACGCTTGCCGATGGCGACAGAACCGTGTTGAATCGCGTGCGCGCTGGCTACGCACGCACCTGGGTCGTGCCCAGCGACGGGGCGCCGGAGCAGTCAGGCTGGGAGCGGGCGCTGCGCACGGAAGACTTTTTGCTTGCCGACGACCGCATCAGCGGCCCATCCAACCAACGCCTGGCGCTTTACGCTTTGCTGCAAGCCGCCGACATGGCCGAAAATGGGCTGGGCGCTGCATTCGGCGACCCGGCCGGGCCGCTGGTGACGGAGGAAAACGGCTGGATTCGCTTGAACGGCTACGCGCTGACGCCCACTGCGACGCCGGGCGGCCACATTTTGCTCACCCTGCTCTGGCAAAGTCTGCAACCTGTGACCACCGACTATCAAGTCTTTGTTCACTTGCTCGACGCCCAGGGCGACAAGCTTTTGCAGCGCGACGGCCAACCCGTCCAGTGGATGCGCCCCACCAGCACGTGGCAGGCAGGCGAGGAGATCGTCGATCACTACGGCCTGTTGTTGCCGGCGACGCTCCCCGCCGGTCGCTATACGCTTGCCGTCGGGCTCTATGATCCGGTGAGCGGCCAACGGTTGGCCGCCAGCGCGGGGCCGGCAAGTTACGCCATCGACCTGGGGCCGATTCAGGTTCAATAATTGACTTCGCGGCAGAAAGCCGAGAAATCTGCCACAAAGAATGCAGGGTCAACCGGATCTCGTGTGGTTACGTGCCGGGGGCGGGCTTGCGGTGCTCAGTCGAGCAGACAACATTCAGCCCGTCCCCGGCACGTAAAGCCCGACCACATAAATTCCGGTTGAGCCAGAATGCGAAGAGTCTACAGAGCAACCTTTTTCTCTAGTTTCTTTGTGGCTGACGGGGCTGTTCACGGTGAAGTCATACATCGAAAAGGAAGTTGTGTAGTGAGTAAATTAAACGATATCAAACGTTGCAACGCCATGAACGTGCAGCGATGGTCACTGCCGGTGCGGATTCTGTTGCTCATTATCGTCGTCTATACAGTGGCCGCCTGTGGCGGGGAAGATGCGCCGCCTGAGCCGACGGCAACGGCGACGCCTGCCTCGCCTGCCCCGGAAGCGATCACGCCGTTGAGCGAAGAGACGCTGCCCGTCAGCGCGGATGCGCCGGTGCAAGCAGCCGCCTTGCCTGCGGCGACGCCCACTGTCTCCGTGCTCGCGGTGGACGAAAGCGAAGGCCAGTGCAGCATCGACTACGACATTGACCTGGCGGGCTATCCTGACCTTTACCGCAAGCTGGGATGTGCAGTCAGCGCCAGCAGCAACGAAGCGGTCGGCATCAACGAGTTTGGCGAGGGGCCGGAGTACAGCCGCTTCATGCTCTGGTTTGGCAACGAACAACAGATCTACGTCCTGTTTCCCGACCAATCCTGGCAATCGTACCGCGATACCTGGGACGAGAACCAGCCTGAATTTTCCTGTAATCCGTTGAGTGCGCCGCCCTCCTCACCGCCGCTGCCGCGCCGCGGCTTTGGCAAGCTGTGGTGCTCCGTTGAGGGGCTACAAGAGCAACTTGGCATGATCGATCGCGAGGAGCGCTTGTGCCAGCACACGGTCGTCCAGTCGTTTGAGCAGGGGCGCTTGTTGGCCTGCTTCGAGGACGCCACGATCCGCTATTTCAACCTGCTCAATGACGGCGCGTGGGAATTGCTGGTCGTCCAGTAACGAATTTGACGCTTGGCGTCTTTGCCACACTCCACGGCTCTGTGTCAAGCTATTTTCAGATCAATAGTCCATGCCCCTCTGGGGCCAACGAGCAATGAAAATCGCTTTTCTCTGCGAGCCTCTGCCTCTCTGCGACTCTGCGTTAAGCTATTTTCAGGCTAAACAGTAAGGGAATACGCGATGCGCGTGATTGCAGGCAAGGCCAAAGGCCGCAAATTGAGGATGGTGCCGGGCGAAGGCACGCGGCCGATCACCGACCGCGCCAAAGAAGCCCTTTTCAGCATCATGGGCAACTGGATCGAAGAGACCCGTGTCCTCGATCTCTTTGGCGGCGCCGGCGGCGTCGGCATCGAATGTCTGAGCCGCGGCGCGGCCTGGGTCGATTTTGTCGATCTCAACCGCAAGGCGGTCGAAACCATTCATGCCAACGTGCGCCATTGCGGGTTTGAAAGCCAGGTGCGGGTGGAGCGCCTCGACAGCTTTGCGTATCTGCAACGCTATCACGGCCCGCCCTACGATTTAATTTACGTGGCGCCGCCCCAATATCAGGGGATGTGGCTCAAGGTGCTGACTCTGGTTGACAGCCAACCCGGATTGCTGGCGAAGTTTGGTAGCGTCATCGTGCAGATTCACCCGCGCGAGGAAAGCCCGGTGACGCTTCAGCGGCTCGAGGAATATGACCGCCGCCGCTACGGCTCGGTGCGGCTGATCTTTTACGCCGCCGCGGAGGATCTGGCGGAAGATGACGCGGAGGAGGCATTGCCGGCCAGCGACCAAAATGAGATGGAGTTTGACGCGGATACAGACGACGAACTCAGCGGATGATGAGGCGGTGCGAAAAAACTGAGTTTTTCCAAAAAACTCAGTTTCTGGCGGCGGCTTGACTTGGTTTCGTCCGCACGTAACGATTCAGCCATCACAAGCATAGACCACGGATGGGGCGGATTAGGCGGATACTCACGGATTTCCATCCGAAATGTATCCGGATTTTTCCGTCTACTCCGTCTAATCCGTGGTCTATAGAACTGGGCTGAATCGTTACGTCCGCACTAAACAAGCAAAAAAAGGAGGGGCAGCCGAATCGGCTGCCCTCCTTTTTTTGCTCGCAATTCAAGCTCGGCTATTCAGCCATCGGGACGTACAGAATCTGCCCCTCGGCGGCGTCGGCGGGCACGGTGACTGCAATTTCCTCATTCAGCGTGGCATGGCCGGCCGGATCGGCAAGCGCAAAGGTATAGCTGCCCGCATCCAGATTTTCCACGAGCACGCCCGCGTCGCTGGAGGTGAATTCACCCACCTGCTTACCCGCGGCGTCCGTCACGTTCAGAACAACCCCGGTAAGGTTGACTTCGGCATCATCCATCACCGCGTTGCCGTTGGCGTCCACAAAGAAAAGCACGGCGACGGCATCCGCCGTCACGGCCGGATCGCTCACCAGCAGCGGCTTGGTGGCAATGGCTGCGGGGGCGGCAGCCGGCGCCGCGGGCGCGCCGTCCAACTTGCGCATCGAGACCAGCGCCTGGTCAAGCGCGCCGACAAACGTGTCAAACTTATCGCCAGTGACCGCAAGTGCGGCGACCGCGGTCTCGAGACTATCGATGGCGCCGGATTGCGTCTCGATCTGCACCAGCGTGTTATCGACCTGACTGCGGGCCACTGCCAGTTGGTCGCGCACATCCGTCACCTGGCTGGCGACCGTGTCGACGTTCTGGCTGACCGCACCGACGTTCTCATTGACGCGCGCGAGGTTGGCTTCCATGACGGCCAGGCGTTCGGGATGGGTGAAATTGAGCGTGCCGCCGTTGATGATCGCCAGCACGAGCAAAGTCGCCAACATGCCCAGCACCGCGCCGCCGATGGCGGCAAAAAACATGGAGAGCGAATCCTGCGACGCGGCTTTATATTCTAACTCCGGCGCTGCGGGCTTGCGTTCGCCGCTCTTCATTTCAAGGGATTCATTCTGTACACTCATCATAACTCCTTCATGGGTTGCTGTTTTCGTTACTCGTAGCCATTCGACACGTTTACTACTACAGACACATCCCCCAGCTACATTCATCCTGAGCTTGGGGCGCGCCGTTGTGTATCGTCTTACACGCTTCCGAACATCTATGCCATAATAACGCAAAAATCTTGCGAGCGTCGGTAATCATCGCTCCTTGCCATTTAGTGAGCGCGCCGGCTGCGGTCGCATTGCAACGCATCTCTATTCCAGCGGCTCCGGCGCCAATGCATCCGATGTAAATACATCCAGCGGTCGTGCAGAACCGAACGCACAACAGTCTTTTAGTTTACCGGCAGGGTGCAACGTGCGTCAAGCCGGCTGAGGTTACAATTGCACAACGATTCTCGGACGTTCTCACTCCAACATTCGCCTATGCAGCCTGCCGAGGCAGCCAGTAACGCAACTCAGTCAGAGCTGGCTGCGCTTGAATTTGTCCTTTCGCCTGCGGCTGCGCCACTTCTGGAGGAATTGGCGCAGGCGTCGCTCGACGAGGCGCACACGCTGACGCTGCTCACGCGTCTGCGGCGGACGGTGGCGCCAGCACTGGCCACGGCCTTGTTGACGCAAGCGCGTCTGCGCCGCCGTGCGCAGGTCAAATTCACCGCGGCTGCACGCATGGTCTTCACCGCCGAGGCGCTGGAGCAAGCCACGGCCGAGACGCCGGCGGCGCAGCGCGGCGCAGCTTGACGGCGTTGGCGGGCGAGGGGCGCTTGCTCGACCTCGGCTGCGGCATCGGCGGCGATCTGGTGGCGCTGGCGCAACGCCGCGAGGTGGTCGCCTACGAACTCGGCGCGGTGAGCCCGCTGTGCGCAGCACAATGTCGCCGTGCACGGGTTGGCGCGCGTGACGGTGCACGGCGCCGACTGGACGCAGGCGCTTGCCGCCGGAGATCTGCCACACGCGGCTGCCGCCTTTATCGACCCCGCGCGGCGCAGCGGCGGCCGGCGTATTTTCAGCCTGCACACCATGCAGCCGCCGCTTGGCGAAATTCTCAAGCTGCGATACTCTATTCCGCTGCTGGCGGTCAAGGTAATGCCGGGCGTGGACGCCGCGGAACTTCCTGCGGGCTGCAACGTTGAGTTTGTCAGCCACGCGGGAACGTGCAAGGAAGCCGTGCTCTGGTTTGGACGCGAGGATGCGCCTCCGCGCTGGGCGTCGGTGCAGCGCGAGGATGGCTGGCACACGCTGCCCAACGACGGGACGCCGCCGCCGGTGGGTGAACTGGCGCCCGGCATGGTGTTGTACGAGCCGGATCCGGCGGTCATCCGCGCCGGCGCGCTGACGCCGCTGTGCATCCGGGTCGGCGGCCACTTGTTTGCGCCGGACATCGCCTACATCGTCGCGCCGGCCTTGCGCGATGAGCCGCTTGCGCAGGCCTTCGCCATTGACGAGACGCATCGCTTCAGCCTCAAGCTGCTCAACCAGCGCCTGGCAACGCTGGGCGTGGGCCAGGTCGAGCTGCTCAAGCGCGGCTTCCCGGAGGAGCCGGAAGCATTGCGGCCGCGGCTGCACTTAACGCCCAGTGGTGCGGCAGGCGTGGTGATTTTCACCCGCCGCGGCGACGCGCACTGGATGCTGATCGGACGCCGGCTCTCTAAGTTTCGGTAAGCGCGCAGCATTCCGAGAGTGGGCATTTTTGATGTGGAGCTGATATATAGTCACAGCAAAATAGCCCACGGATGGGGCGGATTAGGCGGATTCTCGCAGATTTTATCCGAAAATATCCGGCTTTGTCCGTCTAATCCGTGGGCTATGGACACCCTGAACAGTGTTGATACTATGAAAGGCGCTTGATGTTGCCATGAGTGGGGAGAAGCGTATGGTCACCCAGGAAGAACTTGTCGAACTGGCCCGCAACGTGGGGGAAAAGCTGGCGCGGCGCAACCTGCTATGCGCCACCGCCGAAAGCTGCACGGGCGGCTTGATCGGCCACATCATCACGGAGAACGCCGGCAGTTCGGCCTATTTTGCCGGCGCGGCAGTCGTCTACAGCTATGCCGCCAAAGAGCGGCTGCTTGGCGTCGATCACGCGCGATTGGCGAGCGAAGGCGCGGTCTCGGCGGCGGTGGCGCAGCAGATGGCGCAAGGGGCAGTGAAGTTATTCGACGCCGACGTGGCGGTCAGTGTAACCGGCATTGCGGGGCCGGGCGGCGGCCTGCCCGGCAAACCGACCGGCACGGTCTATCTCCACCTCAGCGCCGCGGACGGCTATGCACGCGACGCCCATCATGTCTGGGAGGCGGACCGCAGCGGCAACAAATTGTTGAGCGCACAGGTCGCGCTGCGGATGCTGCTCGACTATCTCGATGCGTAGGGGGGTGGAGGCTAGAATGGAGGCTGGAGATTAGGAGATTGAAAAGAAATCGCCATAGTTTCCAGACTTTGTATAGAATTGTGAGTAGACAGCATGGCTAAGGAAGTTTTGGTGAAAGAACCGGTGGAGACGCTGGTGCGCGTGATGTCAGACGGCAATGTACAACCCACATCGTTTGTCTGGCGCGACCGCACCCGCTATGTCGCCGATCTGGGGCGGCAGTGGGAGGAGCGCATCGATGGTAAGCTGGTGCACTGCTATCTGATTCAGTCGGTCGATAGGAACACCTACGAATTGCACTGGGACGCCGGCGAAAATCGCTGGACGCTGCATCGCGCCTGGTTGCGCGACCTCGTCGTGTAAAGCGCAAGTATAAAGGTGATGCCGGATGGCTGAACGTATAGCTGTGCCTACCGTTTCAACCGAGCAGATGCAGGAAATCGACCGCCTCATGGTCGAGGTCTACACCATCGATCTGCTCCAGATGATGGAGAATGCAGGCCGTAGCCTGGCGATGCTGGCGCGCACGATGCTCGGCGGCGAGGTGACCGACCGCCCGATCGTGGTGCTGGCGGGACGCGGCAATAACGGGGGCGGCGGGCTGGTCGCCGCGCGCCACCTCCTCAACTGGGGCGCATGGGTGCAGATCGTGTGCAGCTATCCGCCCGCAGCCTATCAAGGCGCACCCGCGCGCCAGTTGCAGATTCTACAGGCAATGGGCGCACCGTTGGCCTGGGCCGAAGAAGGGTGGGAGCTGCCGCCCGCCGACCTGTTGATCGACGCCATCATCGGCTACGGGCTGCGCGGCGACCCGCGCGGCCCGGCGCGCAATTTGATCCAGCTTGCCAACAGCAGCGCCGCGCCGATCCTGAGCCTGGACGCGCCGAGCGGAGTGGACAGCGCAGCAGGCCGGGTGTTTGCACCGCACATCCAGGCCGCGGCGACGCTGACATTGGCGCTGCCCAAAACCGGCTTTCGCCAACCGGCCGCGGCGGCCGCATGTGGCGCGCTCCATCTCGCCGACATCGGCGCGCCCGCCGCGCTGTACGAGCAGCTTGGCATCGCGGCGCCGCTGCTCTTTGGGCGCGCCGACCTCATTGCGCTGGCAGTGGAGGACGGGGAGCTCTGGGCGGAGGCGTGACATGGCCGACTTCAGCGTGCTCTATTTGCTTGGCTACGCCCTCATTCTGCTCGGCCTGGTCGGCGTGATCTTGCCGCTTGTGCCTGGCCCGCTGCTGATCTGGCTGGGCGCCCTGGTGTGGGCGTGGGGCGACGGCTTTGCGCGCGTCAACTGGGTCGTGCTGGCGGTGTTGGGCGTGTTGGCCGCGCTGGCCTGGGCGTCAGATATCTTGCTGACGACCGCGATGAGCCGTCGCTCCGGCGTCAGTTGGAAGGCGATTGGCGGCGCCGTGGTGGGCGGGCTGGTCGGTGGGCTGCTGCTGGTCGAGATTCCGATCATTGGCACGCTCTTTGGCGCGCTGGTCGGCGCCATGCTCGGCATGTTGGTGGTGGAATGGCTCGACAAGCGCAACCTGCGGCGGGCGCTGCGAGCCACGTGGAGCTATCTGGTCAGCTCGCTGGCTGCGTCGGCGTTGGAAATCGTCATTGCGGCGGCGATGATCGGCATCTTTGTCTGGCAGACATGGTCGTAGGGTGATGAAAACCACATGCGCGCACTGATCGCGGTCAACGGCATTATCGAGGATTACGCCGCCATTGCCAGACGGCTGCACGCCGACGATCTCCTGATCGGCGCTGACGGGGGCGCGGCGCACTGGCTGGCGATGGGACGCCGGCCGCACGTCGTGGTCGGCGATCTCGACAGCTTGCCCCCCGCAGTGGTCAATGACTTCATTGCCCAGGGCGTTCAAGTGGAGCGCCACCCGTGCGAGAAAGACCAGACCGATCTCGAACTTGCCATCGAACGGGCGCTTGCCGACGGCGCCAGTGAAGTGTTGCTGATCGGAGCGCTGGGCGGACGGTTGGATCAAACCCTGGCGAATTTGTTGATTTTGGCGCAGCGGGCGTGGACGACGCCGGTGCGCATTATGGAGGGAGACCAGCTTGCCGAAATCCTGCGCGGCCCAGGGGCGCTGGACTTGCACGGCCCGCCCGGCGCCACGGTCAGCCTGATCCCGTTGAGCGAGACCGTGCGCGGCATCACCTACACCGGACTGCGCTATCCGCTCGACGACGCCACGCTGCCCTTTGGCAGCACGCGCGGGGTCAGCAACGAACTCCTCACCTCGCCTGCCAGCATCACGATCCAGGAAGGCATGGCGCTGATTATCTATACAGGGGCTGACGCCGTTCCGTAGCGCCGGCATTGAATTGCCAGCAAATTTCAGTAGTTCACGATTTTGCCTCACACAAAGACGCAAAGACACAAATTTGAAAAAACTCGCTTTCTGGCTACTGACTTACCTGGACCTATCTGCATTAAGTTTCAGCCGGTAGGCGTGGGCGGTTCCGTAGCCACGGACGCGCTGAGCTGCCGGGCGCGGTTTGACAGGATAGCCAAGCTCGCGGCGGAGATCAACGCCAACACAAGGCCGAGAAGCTGGCTGGTGCGAAATCCTGCGGTCACCGCGCTGTTGGCGGCAAACGCATCGGCGATCAGGAGAACGAGACCGGTCGCCAACCCGGCATGGCCGATGGACGCCCCCGGTGTACACGGATCGCTCAGCCCCCAGACGACGGTGATGCTCACCAGAAAGCCGACTGCACGATAGAGCGCGGCCGGATGCTGCATGGCTCCGTAGTAGGGTCGCGCCCACGGCAGATCGCTGGGGAGGCCAAGCATGGCGCCCGTCAAATAGTCCGCGATGGAGATGACGCCGGCCGCCATCAGGAAGCCGACCGCAAACGCGGCGGCAATGCGCGTCGGGCTGAGCGCGTGGCGCAACATGTAGGCATAGGCTGTCACGCCCGCAGCGATCAAGCCGGGCCAGAATGCAAAGCCGCTGGGTCGCAGGCTGACGATCAGCGTTGGTTCCGCCGCATAGACATACCAGAATTGGAAGACGTTCCACAACCTTGCCACGATCAGCCCGGCCAGCACCGCGAGCAGACCGGTGTTCCAGACATCGTCTGTGCGCAGGCCAAGGCGGCGGCCAAAGCGACCGGCGGTTTCCAAACCGAGAAAGAGGGCCAGCATCGCAAAGATCGGGCCGGTGGGCAGGGTGACGGGGCCAAAAGGCAGTGCTGGATACATTGTCAGCAGACTCTAATCTTTCTGACGACCGAAGTCGTGTACACTGAAAGGAAGGGGCAAGTTGCGAGGGACCTAATTTTTATAGACCACGGATTAGGCAGATTAGACGGACAAAACCTGATAATTTTCGGATGAAATTCGCGAGCATCCGTCTAATCCGTCCTATCCGTGGTCTATTTTTGTTATACCTGTATAGCTACATGAAACCTAAAAAGGATGATGAGCACATGCGTATTCTTGTGACTGGCGGCGCCGGTTTCCTGGGCAGCCACCTGTGCGACCGGCTCCTGGCTGAAGGCCACGACGTGATTGCGATGGACAACTTGATCACGGGTTCGACCGACAACATCTCCCACCTGGCCAGCAACCGGCGCTTTAAGTTTATCCATCACGACGTTACCAATTACATCTACCTGAAGGGCAGCCTCGACGCCATTCTACACTTCGCGAGTCCTGCCAGTCCAATCGACTACCTGGAGCTACCGATTCAGACGCTGAAGGTGGGCAGCCTGGGTACGCACAACGCGTTGGGGTTGGCGCTGGCAAAAGGCGCACGTCTCCTGCTGGCCAGCACGAGCGAAGTCTACGGCGACCCGATGGTGCATCCCCAGCAGGAAACCTACTGGGGCAACGTCAACCCGATCGGGCCGCGCGGCGTTTACGATGAGGCCAAACGCTTTGCCGAGGCGATGACGATGGCCTATCATCGCAGCCACGGCGTCGATACGCGCATCGTGCGCATCTTCAACACCTATGGCCCGCGCATGAGGCTGAGCGATGGCCGCGTCGTGCCCAACTTCGTCGGCCAGGCGCTGCGCCAGGAGCCGCTGACCGTCTACGGCGAAGGCAAGCAGACGCGCAGCTTCTGCTATGCCAGCGATCTGGTGGACGGCATCTACCGCCTGCTCCTCAGCGACGAAAACGAGCCGGTCAACATCGGCAACCCGGCCGAGCTCACCATCCACGACTTCGCCCAGGTGATCAACGAGCTGACCGGCAACCCGGCCGGCATCCGCTTCGAGCCGCTGCCGGTGGACGACCCCAAGCAGCGCCAGCCCGACATCACTAAGGCGCGCCGCATCCTTGGCTGGGCGCCGAAGGTGGACCTGCGCACGGGGATGACGCAGACGGTGGAATGGTTCAGAAACCAGTTGGCCGTGCGGGGGTAGATGGTCCGTTCACCACAAGGTGATGATGCGTTCCTTCTGCTCGCGCAGTTTCTCCCGGTTCGAGCGCAGGGCGATCACCACTGCAGCCAGCACCATCACGCCGTAAATGGCAAAGGGCCACGGTGAAATTTCGTCTACAGACAGGATGAGGAAGAGGGCAAAGGCGGAAACCGCCACGGCCAGCGTGCCGATCGAAGCAATGCGCGACCACCAGATGAGAAAGGCGCCGATGATGATGGTAATGCCGCCCACCAGCGGGTTGAGCGCCAACGTCGTTGCGGCTGTGGTAATGCCGCCGGCGCCACCTTTGAAGCCGTTGAGGAACGACCAGTTGTGGCCGATAACGGCAAACCCGCCCGCCAACGCCGCCGCAAGATCCAGGGCGTTCTTACGCATCAACGCGTCCTCGACCGACATCGAACCGGGCTCAGGGAAAAGTAAGAAAAAGAGCCAGCGCACGAGCAGCACCGCCACCACGCCTTTGACGGCATCGCCGATGATTGTCGGCACGGCAGCCTTCAGCCCGGCCGCCCGCCAGGCGTTCGTCCCGCCGATGCGACCGCTGCCCACGGTGCGAATGTCGACGCCGTACATCCGGCAAACCCATAATCCCACCGGGATCGAGCCAAGCAGATACCCAATCAGCGCTGCCAACGGTACAAACGCCCACATCATTCGCGTCCCCTTTTGCTAAACATGGATGGCGCGGATTGGGCGGATCGTTGCAGATTAGATCCGCGAAAATCAGCCCAATCCCTGTCATCAGTGCGTCAATTTTTGATCGCATCTCTCCTAAAGCAAGGCGCGCACTGCTACCAGCGCCGCGTCGTAGTCTGGGTGTTGACCGATGCCCGGCACATATTCCACATAACGCACGATGTCGTCGGCGTCGATCACAAAGATCGCGCGCTGTTCCGCACCCAAAGCAGGTACAGCAGTCCCATACGCCTTGCCAAATTCCAGCCCCATGTAATCCGAGAGCATCAACACGCGCTCAACGCCGGCCGCGCCGCACCAGCGCTTCTGCGCCATCGGCAGATCGACGCTCACCGTCACGATGATGACCTGCTCACCCAGCTCAGAAGCCGCTTCGTTCATACGCCGCGTCTGGGCGTCGCAGACGCTGGTGTCGATGCTGGGCACGACACTGACCAATCGGATCTTGCCAGCGGTGTCGGCCAGCAGCTTGAGTGACGACAAAAAACCTGTGGCCAGCTCGACTTCCGGCGCCTTGTCGCCTACTTGCAAAGGGGCGCCGATCACGGCCAATTGCAGATCGCGAAACGCAACGGTTCGCTCGCTCATCTCAAAATTCCTTTCCATTTGCAACTCAGATTGATTGAATAGCGTGCGTGATCAAAATTATATTAAAATCTACTCTCTTGATGCTGGGGGCGGCGCCTTGGGTCTTTCATCGCCGGCAACGACTGGAATGGTAGGATGCGCGGGGGGCGGGGGCGGCTTCATATCAGCCATTGTGTCGGCGCGAATGTTGACGGCTGCGCGCATCAACACATTGTCGTCCATGTAAAAGCTGTTGACGTTGAGCACGCCGCCAACCTGGCTTCCCTCCAACAGCTCCACGCGATCGGCCTGGATCAGCCCTTTGAACTTGCCGCGGATGCTGACCACCCTGGCGACAATGTCACAGTTCACGATCGCCGTCTCGGTCAGAATGACATTGGCTGGCGTTTCAATATGACCCTGATCGACCGCGCCGTCGATACGGATGCTGGCGTCGCATTGCAGCCGGCCGCTAAAAGTCGCGCGCGGCCCGATCAGGACTTCGATGGCGTCAGGTTCTGGGCGAGATGTACGACCGAACACGTGGGCCTCCTACGATAGAATCAATTTCGATGAAATGCTCTCGCCGCGGTAGATGCGATTGATAATGTCCGCTAACAACTGCGCCACCGATAGCACCACTACTTTGGAATGCCGTTTGGTTTCAGACACTGGAACCGTGTTCATCACCACCAGGCGTTCAATCCGCTCATCTTTTTCAAGCAGATCGAGTGCAGTCGGCAGCAGCACAGGATGGGTGACGGCGAAGCAGGCTGTGCCGGCCGCGCCCGCTTCGTACAAGGCATCGACCTGTTTCAACACGCTCCCGCCTGCCATCACGTCGTCGATGATGATCGGACGCCGCCCTTGAATATCGCCGACCACATGCGTCGTCTCCGTCGTCGTGAAATCGGTGCGGCGCTTATGCATGACTACCAACGGCAAATTGAGCAGCTCAGCGTACTTGCCCGCCATGCTGGCGCGCCCAACATCGGGGCTGACGATCGCGGCGTTGGCATACTCCGGCGCACGGAAGTAATCCGCCAGCAGATGAACGGCGCTCAGCGGATCGACCGGAATGTTGAAAAAACCCTGAATGGCGCGGTTATGGATGTCGACATAGACCACACGGCGCGCCCCGCCCATTTCGATCATATTGGCGACCACACGCGCGCTGATCGCCTCTCTCCCCTTCGCCATCCGTTCCTGGCGTGCATAAGGGAAGTAAGGGATCACCACGCTGACGCTGTGCGCACTCGCGCGCCGAAACGCGTCGAGGTAGAGGATCAACTCGACCAGATGCTCATTGACCGGCTCACAACACGGTTGGATAAAAAAGATATCCTGATCGCGCACGACTTCGTCGAGCATCACATGCATCTCACTGTCCGGCAATCGACGCGTGGTCGCACGCCCTAAGTCGACATGCAAAATGTCGGCAATTTCCCGCGCCAGAGCAGGATGGGCGGAGCCAGTGAAGATGCGTAGAGGATGGTAAGACTGGACCACGAAACCCTCCCAGATTAAAATTACAGTGGAGATTTGGAAAACTCACTGATTACACAGCTACCGCCACTCAAAATTATATGATAGCATGAGGACAGTCAACAATTCAGCACGCTACGAAAGCTAATGATGAATCAGACTAAACTACTTGTCGCCACCCACAACCCCGGCAAAGCCCGTGAATACGCGCATCTTCTCGCCGGCTTGCCCCTCGCGGTCACATGGCTCGATGCAGTCGGCGTCACCGAGGCCGTCGAGGAAACAGGCGCAACATTCACAGAAAATGCCTTACTGAAAGCACGCCATTATGCAGCCACCACCGGACTATTGACGTGGGCCGATGATAGCGGGCTGGAAGTGGATGCATTGGGGGGGCGGCCAGGCGTCTATTCGGCGCGTTATGGCGGGCCAGGTCTCTCCGACCGCCAACGTTATGAAGCGCTGTTGCGTGAACTGGTGGATGTTCCCAAAGCTGAACGCAGCGCCCGTTTTCGTTGCGTCGTCGCGCTGGCGTGGCCCGATGGCCGCGCATGGACCGCGGAGGGCATCGTGGAGGGTCATATCCTGACCGCGCCGCGTGGCGACAACGGCTTTGGTTACGACCCGGTTTTCTTCCTGGCAGACTATGAGGCGTCAATGGCGGAGCTGCCGGCTCAGATCAAAAACCAGATCAGCCATCGCGCCCTTGCCTCGCAAAATGCACAGAGCGTTCTGGCCGATCTGCTCGCACAAGAGTCACAGCACGAAAAAGCTGATCAATAGTCCATCCACCGTGGTCGAACAAGCGATGCTCGGCATGGCGCGCGCCCACCCACATTTGCTGCGCGCCCATTTTGACCCTAACTACATCGTGCGCGCCGATGCGCTGCGGCCAGGCAAAGTAGGCGTGCTCTCTGGCGGGGGCAGCGGTCACGAGCCAATGCATGGCGGCTTTGTCGGCGCGGGCATGTTAGACGCGGCCTGCCCTGGCCGCATCTTCACTTCGCCCACGCCCGACCAGATCGAGGCCGCCTGTCATGCTATTCACAGCGGCGCCGGCATCCTCTTTATCGTCAAAAATTACACAGGCGATATATTGAATTTCGATATTGCCGCCGAACTATGCCGGGCGAATGGCATCGATGTAGCGACGCTGCTCATCCACGACGATGTGGCCGTACAGGACAGCCTGTACACCGCGGGCAGACGCGGCGTCGGCATCACGGTATTTGCCGAAAAAATTTGCGGCGCCGCGGCCGAAGCTGGCGCACCGCTCGACCGTGTCGCCGCTATTGGCCGCAAAGTGGGCCAGCAAGGGCGCAGCATGGGCATGGCGCTCACGTCTTGCATTGTCCCCGCGGTGGGACGACCCACCTTTGTGTTGAAGGAAGATGAGATGGAGATCGGCGTCGGCATTCATGGCGAGCCGGGTCGCGAACGAATGGCGTTGCAGACAGCCGACGAGATCACCGACATCCTCGCCGCCACGATTTTCGACGACTTACCTTTTCGACGCGGCAGCCGCGTGATCGCCATGGTGAATGGCATGGGCGGCACACCGCTCATCGAGCTCTACATTATCTTCCGGCGCCTGGCGAGGCTATGTGACGACCGTAATATCACGATCAGTCGCAACTTAGTTGGCAATTATGTAACTTCTTTGGAAATGGCGGGCTGCTCGATCACCCTGCTCGAAGCCGACGATGAATTGTTGCACTTATGGGACGCGCCCGTACACACTGCGGCTTTACACTGGTAACAATGAGTCGATTTCTGGAACCGATCGCTTATGACGTCTGATACAACGCTCAATATTGCAATTCTAACTGACTGGATCAATAGATACGCAAACCAGATTTCAGACAATAAAGCGTATCTGACCGAACTTGACGCTGCGATCGGCGACGCCGATCATGGCATCAATATGCAGCACGGCTTTGAGGCAGTTCAGCAGCGGTTGCCCGGCTTTGCGGGTGAGCCGATGAGCGTATTCTTCAAGAATATCGGCATGACGCTGCTCTCCAAAGTCGGCGGCGCCAGCGGCCCGCTGTATGGCACGCTTTTCTTGCGCATGGGCATGGCGTCAGCCGACAAGTCTACGCTGACGCCCACCGAGTTTGCCGAGGCATTGGCCGCCGGCGTCGAAGGCATCCGCCAGCGGGGCAGCGCACGTCCTGGCGATAAGACGATGGTCGATGCATTGACGCCGGCGGTGCTTGCTTTGCATCAGGCGCTCGATAATGGCGCCACGCTCTGTGAAGCCTTGCAAGCGGCGGCCGCGGCCGGTGAAGCGGGTATGAAGGCGACGATCTCGATGCAAGCCTACAAGGGCCGCGCCAGCTATCTTGGTCCGCGCAGCATCGGACATCAGGATCCAGGGGCGACATCGGCCTATCTGTTGATCAAAAGCGCGGCCGAATCATTCTGTCCAGCCGAGCAAGCAACCAGTTGAGTTGCTCCCAGTTGAGCTGATCCATGAGGGAATGTCTGCATGAGTAAATTTGTCGCAGCGATCGACCAGGGCACCACCAGCACGCGCTGCATGATTTTCAACCATCGCGGCGAGACGGTCAGCGCCCATCAACTCGAACACACGCAAATCTATCCGCAAGCCGGTTGGGTCGAGCACGATCCGCTGGAAATCTGGCAGCAGACGCAGCGCGTCGTGCAAGGCGCGCTGGAAAAATTGGGCGGTCAGGCGCAGGATATTGCCGCCGTCGGCATCACCAACCAGCGCGAGACGACCGTAGTTTGGAACCGCAAAACCGGCAAACCTTACTACAACGCCATCGTGTGGCAAGACACGCGCACCGACCGTCTGTGCGCACAACTGGGCGAGAGCGACGGGCCAGATCGCTTCCGGGCGCAGGTGGGGCTGCCCCTCTCCACCTATTTTTCCGGGCCAAAGCTGCGCTGGCTGCTCGACAATGTGCCCGGCCTGCGCGAAGACGCCGTGCGCGGTGACGCGCTGTTCGGCAACATCGATGCGTGGCTGCTCTGGAACCTGACCGGCGGCGTCGATGGCGGCGTGCATGTCACCGACGTCACCAACGCCTCGCGCACGATGCTGATGGCGCTCGCCGGCGCCCACTGGGACGACGAAATTCTGGCCGCGATGGAGATTCCACGCGCCATGCTGCCCACGATCCGCCCCTCCAGCGACCCGGCGATCTATGGCTATACGTTGACCGACGGCCCTTTTGGCGGGCGGATTCCGATCTGCGGCGATCTGGGCGACCAACAGGCGGCGACGGTCGGGCAGACTTGCTTTGCGGCGGGGGAAGCCAAAAACACCTATGGCACGGGCTGCTTTATGTTGCTCAACACGGGAACCGACATTGTGCCCTCCCAGCACGGTTTGCTGACGACGACCTGCTATAAATTTGGCGACGCGCCGACCGTTTACGCGCTGGAGGGATCGATTGCCATCAGCGGCGCGCTGGTGCAGTGGCTGCGCGACAACTTGCGCATGATCGATGCGGCCGCCGATATCGAGAACCTCGCCTACACGGTCGACGACAATGGCGGCATTTACTTTGTGCCGGCGTTTTCGGGTCTCTACGCCCCTTATTGGCGCAACGATGCGCGCGGGGTCATCGTCGGGCTGACCCGCTTTATCAATCGCGGCCACATCGCACGCGCCGCGCTCGAAGCTACTGCCTTCCAGACGCGCGAAGTGCTCGACGCCATGCAGCAAGATGCAGGCATCGAACTCCAGGCGCTCAAAGTGGATGGCGGCATGGTGCGCAACGAACTGCTGATGCAATTCCAGGCTGATGTGTTGGGCGTGCCGGTCATCCGCCCGCGCATCAGCGAGACGACTGCGCTGGGTGCAGCCTATGCCGCCGGGTTGGCCGTGGGTTTCTGGAAAAACACCGACGAGATGCGCGCCAACTGGGGCATCGATAAAACATGGCAGCCGGCAGCAGACGACACGGCCCGCACAAAACTCTATGCAGCCTGGAAGAAAGCCGTCACACGCACCTTCGATTGGGTATAACCATCCATCATGGTCAGCATCGTACTCGTCTCGCACAGTAGTGAACTGTCCGCAGCCGTGAAAGCGTTGGCGGATCAACAAATTCACGGACGCGCGCAGATCATTGCCGTGGGCGGCAGCGACAACCCGCATCAACCTTTTGGCACCGACCCTATCGCCATTTCTGAGGCGATCCGCGCGGCCTGGGGAGACGATGGCGTGTTGGTGTTGATGGACCTCGGCAGCGCCGTCATCAGCGGGCAAGTGGCGCTGGATTTGCTGCCGGACGAAGAACGCGCCCGCGTTCGTCTCTCCGTCGGCCCATTTGTGGAGGGGGCGATGGCAGCCGCGGTGCAGGCTTCGATCGGCATGAGCCTGGAAGCCGTCGCGCGCGAGGCGGAGGAAGCAAACCAGGCCAAGCGCGCGGTCCTGCACGCCGGGGATGTCGAACGCGATGCGACGAACGCGCCGCTGTTTGCACACGACGTGGCCGACCCAGCCATCCACACCGCCAGCGCCGACGTGATCGTCGTCAACGCGGCCGGCCTTCACTTTGGCCCAGCCGCACACTTTATCCAGACCGCAGCACAGTTTCACGCCGAAGTTCACGTCACCAACCTGACCACGGGCGTTGGCCCCGCGCAGGCCAGCCGTTTCAACCAACTGCTGGCGCTTGGCATCGAAAAGGATCACTGTATCCGCATCGAAGCTATCGGCCCGGACGCCGATGAGGTGGTCAACACCCTGGTGAAACACGTGGCGCACGATATCGGCGGCGTCGAAGCGCCGCGCCTATCGCTTGCCGCAGCGTCCGTTGCGCTGCCAGGGCAAGGCGCGGCGCGCCTCAGTGGGCAACCAGCCTCACACGGCATTGCGATCGGTGTGGCGGTTGTCCTCACCAATCGGCAGGATCCATTGCAGGACAGCCAGGCCGACAGCTCGGAGAGTGACAACGATGCAGTCCGCGAGCGCGAGCGCTTCAATCAGGCGCAGCACACCGCGCTGGCGCAGCTTGAAGATCTCACAGACCAGGTGCGCAAGACACTGGGCGAAGATCAGGCGGTGATCTTCCGAGCACACGCCCTGCTGCTGCAAGATCGTGATTTCCTGAGCGAAGTGCGGACGGCCATCGGTCACGGCCAATCCGCGGTTGCGGCGGTGCGACAGGCGGTTTTGCGGTGGGCCGAGCGTTTCCGCCAGATGAGCGGCAGCGTCTTCCAACAACGCGCCGCCGATGTCGAGGATGTGGGACGTCGCCTGTTGCATCTGTTGCTGCACGCGACGCTGCAGCCGCTCGATCTCCCCGACAACGCCATTATCGTCGCCGAGGATCTGCTGCCTTCGCAGACCGCCACCCTGGATCGCACCAAGGTGATCGGCTTTTGCACGGCCGAGGGCGGCTCCACCGCGCACACCGCGATCCTGGCGCGCAGCATGGGGATTCCAGCGGTCGTGGGCGTGGGCGCGCTGCTTTTGGAGCTTACCACGACCGGCGTGTCTCTGGCGCTGGATGGTGAACACGGCGCCGTCATTATCGAACCAGACGCGGCCACTACGCTGGTTTACACGCAGGCCCAAACAGCCGCCCATGCCGCACGCACAACCGCCTGGGCGGCCGCGCAACGTTTGACGCGCACCTATGATGGCGTGCGCGCCGAAGTGGCGGCAAACCTGGGCGCGGCCGCCGATGGTGCACTGGCATTGGAAGCAGGCGCCGAGGCGGTGGGGCTGCTGCGCACCGAGTTTCTGTTCCAGGATCGGCAGACGCCGCCCACGGAAGAGGAGCAGATGGTGATTTACCGGCAAGTCGCCAATTCTCTGGGCAATCGGCGGCTGGTTATTCGCACGCTTGATATTGGCGGCGACAAACCTGCCCCTTACCTGACGCTGCCCAAGGAAACGAACCCCTTCTTGGGCTGGCGTGCGATCCGCATCTCGTTGGCGATGCCGGAGTTATTCAAAGTGCAGTTGCGTGCGTTGATGCGCGCCGCGGTCGGCAACGCCATCCACATCATGTTTCCCATGATCAGCTCGATGGATGAGATCCTGCGCGCGCAGGCGTTAATGGCAACGGCGGCCAACGAACTGGCGGCGGCTGGCGTTCCGTTTCGTGCGGATCTGCCGGTCGGCATCATGATCGAGACGCCGGCGGCGGTGGAAATGGCCGACCGCCTGGCGTCCCTCGTCGATTTCTTCAGCATCGGCACCAATGATCTCACGCAATACACGTTTGCCGCCGACCGCACAAACCAACGTGTAGCGGCCCTCGTCGACCCTCTCCACCCGGCTATGTTGCGCCAGATCGATTTTGTGCTGCGGGCTGCGCACAGCCACGAGCGCTGGGTTGGGCTGTGCGGTGAACTGGCCGCCGACCCATTGGCGATCCCGATCTTGCTGGGGCTGGGGCTGGATGAATTCAGCATGGCGCCTTCCAGCATCCCGGCCGCCAAACAGATTATCTCGCGACTGACGATGCCCGTTGTGCGCCGGCTGGCGCAAAAGGCATTGCAAATGAACGATGGGAACGACGTGCGCAAACTTGTGCGCGGAGCAGACGAAGGATTCCATCCATTATGAAAAGACTCACAACAGATATTCTCGTGATCGGCGGCGGCTCGACGGGCGCAGGCGTGGCGTGGGATGCGGCGCTGCGTGGCTTCCGCGTGGTGCTGGTCGAGAAGCGCGACCTCACCCACGGCACGACCGGGCGTTATCATGGCCTGCTGCACAGCGGAGGACGCTATGTGGTTAAGGATCCACAAAGCGCCATCGAGTGCATCGAGGAGAACCGCATCTTGCGCCGCACGCACACGCACTGTATCGAGGATACGAGCGGCTTTTTCGTCGTCACGCCGGAGGACGAAGGCGATTTCCCGGATCGCTTCAAGGCGGGTTGCGCTACGGCGGGCATTCCATGCGAGGAAGTCCCGCTCAAAGAGGCGCTGCGCCGCGAGCCGCTGCTCAACCCGCGCATCAGCCGCGTCTTCGAGGTGCCGGACGGCTCGGCGGACAGCTTTTTGGCGACGCATGTCACTGCCCAGGCCGCGCGTCAGGCCGGCGCGCAGATCCGCATCTATCACGAAGTGGTCGGGCTGCTGACCGAAGGCAGCGACGGCGCGCGGCGGGTGACGGGCGCGCGCGTGCGCGATGTCGTTACCGGCGAGGAGCTGCTGGTCGAAGCTGCGCTGACCATCAACGCCAGCGGCGCATGGGCAGGTAAAATTGCGGCGCTGGCCGACATTCCAGTGCGCGTCATTCCGGGGAAGGGCGTGATGGTGGCGGTCAACCATCGGCTGGTCAACACGGTGATCAACCGCTGCAAGATGCCCGCGGACGGCGACATCCTGGTGCCGGTGCACACTGTGGCCGTTATCGGCACCACCGACGAACGCGTTGCCGACCCGGAAATGTTGAACATTGAGCCGTGGGAAGTGGCCTTGATGCTGGCGGAGGGCGACAAACTGGTGCCGGGTCTGAGCCAGTCGCGCATCCTGCGCGCGTGGGCCGGCGTGCGGCCGCTCTACCAGGAAGATTACACAGGCGACAGCCGCGACGCCACGCGCGCGTTGGCGCTGCTCGATCATCAACAGCGCGACGGCGTCACCGGTTTTCTGACCATCACCGGCGGTAAGTGGACGACCTTCCGGCTGATGGCCGAGAAGACGATGGACAAGGCGTGTGCGCAGTTGGGGGTGGACCGTCCCTGCCGCACCGCGGAGACGCCCGTGCCCGGCGTCGAACAGGGCTACTATTGGGTGGGGCACCGTCTGCATGAGGTTGAAGCCGAGCGGCTGCAAGGCGACCTGGTGTGCGAGTGCGAACTGGTGACCCGGTCGATGCTCGAACAGGCCGCGGCCAATAACCCCACCGTGACGCTGGACGACCTGCGCCGCGATGTGCGGCTGGGCATGGGGCCGTGTCAGGGCGGCTTCTGCACCTTCCGCGCCGCCGGTATTTTGCAGGAATTACGGATGCGCACCGAACAGGCGGCGTCATCCAACGGCGACGCGCCGCGCGACGAGCCGGCCTGGTCGGTTGCACACATGCAATCGCCGCGCCATGCTATGCACCAGAAAGCGGCAACGCTCGACGCCGGCCACTCGACGCTCGACAATCCCAATTTGCTGCTGCGCGATTTCCTACAAGAACGCTGGCGCGGCGTCACCCCCGTGCTGTGGGGACGCCAGTTGAAGCAGGAGCGGCTCGACGAGCTGATTTACCTCGGCATCATGAACATCGACCACCTGCCGCCCGACGACGACGCCAGTCCGCTGACGGAGTTCTGGCAGTTCGACACGACGCCAGGGGCAGGGAGTGAAGAAAGTGCTTGACGCAGAGACGCAGAGTGGCAGAGGTTCGCAGAGAAAATCAGAAAGACTTTTGCGAGCATTTCTCTGTGTTTTGTTTGCGTCTCCGCGCTTCCGCGTCAAAGTGAGAGGAGTTGTGGAATATGCTTGACCTCTTGATCATCGGCGCCGGATTGACGGGACTGACCGCGGCGCTGCGTGCGGTGGAAGCCGGCTTGCGCGTGAAGGTCATCGCCAAGGGGATGGGATCGCTGTACTGGGCGACCGGCGCCATCGACGTATTGGGCTATCTCGGCGTGGAAGAACGCGCGGTCGCCAGCCCGTGGGAACGCATGGCCGAACTCGACGCAGGACATCCCTACCAAATACTAGGCGAGGCGCGCGTGCGCAACGCCATCGATTGGTTTCAGGAACGCATCGAACCAAGCGGCCTTGGCTACCGTAGCGTCGATACGCGCAACCTGCTGACGCCTTCGCCCGCGGGCGCATGGCGTCCCACCTATCTGACGCCGGCCGGACAGCGAGCGGGCGCGGCGACAGACGACCGGCCCATGGTGGTCGTTGGTTTCCAGGGAATGCGCGACTTTTTCCCGCATCTGGTCGCCCGGAACTTGAGCGCACAGGGACAGGTGGTGCGCGCAGCGCTGCTGCCGTGGAGCGTGCTCAGCGAGCAGCGCGACCGCAACAACGCCCAACTGGCCGAATGCGTGGATGACATCCATACACAGCAGCGGCTGGTCGATGCGCTGAAGCTGGTTGTCAAGCCGGGCGAGCGTGTGGGGCTGCCGGCCATCCTGGGCAGAGATGCGCACGCTCAGGCGCTGGCCCACCTCCAGCAAGGACTGAAGGCCGACGTGTTTGAGATTCCGACGCTGCCGCCCAGCGCGCCAGGCATTCGTTTGGCGACCGCGCTGCGCCATGCACTGGAGCAACGCGGGGTGCGCGTCGAGATCGGCATGGAAGCGATTGGCTTTCACGCCGAAGATGGCGTCATCCAGTGGGTGGAGACGGAGACGAGCGCGCGGCCGCTCAGGCATCGGGCGCACGCCTTCCTGCTGGCGACCGGCGGCGTGTTGGGCGGCGGCTTCAACAGCAACCCTGCCGGGCGCTTTTGGGAAACTGTTTTCGACCTGCCGCTGACCGTGCCGCAAGATCGGCGGCAGTGGTTCCGCCCGCTTTTCCTCGACGCACGCGGCCAGCCAGCCTTTCATGGCGGCGTGGCAGTGAACGCCGCGTTGCAGCCGGTCAATGCGACGGGTGACGCGGTCTACGCCAATCTGTGGGCAGCGGGCGCTCTGCTGGCGCACGCCGATCCGATCCTGGAGCGCAGTCTGGAAGGCGTGGCGATTGCAAGCGGCGTAACGGCAGCAGAGGCAATCTGTTCTAGAGATGCGGCAACGATTCAGGCAGGCTAGAAACTAGACAAAAAAAATGGCACGCGGATCAGGCGGATTTCCGCTGCTCTAATCCGCAAGCATCCGTCCCATCCGCATCATCCGCGTCTTATTCAGCGGTCTGTTAGGGAGTGAGCAAGCATGGCGCCAATTTCCTGGCACTCGGTCGACCTTTCGCTCGACGAGTGCATCAAATGCAATATCTGCACGAGCCACTGTCCGGTTTCGGCGGTGACTGACCTGTTCCCTGGCCCGAAATATGTAGGCCCACAGGCGCAACGTTTCCGCGAAGGCGACCAGGCGATCGCACCCGATCACTCGGTTGATTACTGCTCGGGCTGTCGCGTCTGCAACGAAGTCTGCCCGACCGGCGTCAAGATCGCCGAAATGAATGCCCGCGCACGCGCCGACATCGTGGCGAAGCAGGGGCTGCCGCTGCGCAATCGGCTGTTAGGACGCAACGAATTGCTCGGTAAGGCGGGCAGCTTTGCGCCGGCGCTGGCCAACTTCGCCATGCACAACCCTTTCAGCCGCTTCATGGCAGAGAAGGTCATGGGCATTGCCCGCGGCGCGCCGCTGCCGACCTGGAGCACCTCCGGCACCTTTGGCGACTGGATGAAACGCACGCGCGAGCAACGGCTCAAGTCGGCCAAGAAGGTCGTCTACTATCACGGCTGCGCGACGATGTACTACGAACCGTTCATCGGCAAGGCTGCGGTTGCCGTCTTCGAGCACAACGGCTACGAGGTGATCGTGCCCGAACAGAATTGCTGCGGGCTGCCGCTGCTCTCCAACGGTGAGTTTGGCGCGGCGCGCAATTACCATCAGGGCAACGTAGGCAAGTTGACGGGGTTTGCGCGCGCGGGGTTGCCCATTGTCGGCACCAGCACGAGCTGCACGCTAACGCTCAAAGAAGAGGCGCCCGAACTGCTCGACATGCACGACGAGGCCGCAACGACGCTGAAGATGGCAACCTACGACATCTTCGAGTGGCTGTACGAACTGCACGAAGCGGGTGAGTTCCGCACCGACTTCCGGCCCATGCCGATGAAGCTGCCCTATCACGCCCCTTGTCAGCAGCGCGCCCATCGCGTTGGCAAACCGGCGCTGGCATTGATGGCGCTGATTCCCGATCTGGAGCTTCCTGAATCGCACGCGCGCTGCTGTGGCATCGCCGGCACCTACGGCTACAAAGTCGAGAAATATCAAATTGCCATGGATGTGGGCGCGGAGCTGTTCGACTTTGTCGAGGCGCAGGGCAGCGATGTGAAGTACACCGCGTGCGACTCCGAGACCTGCCGTTGGCAGCTTGAGCACGGCGTCGACCTGCCCAGCCGCCACCCCATCGAGATTCTGGCCGCGGCCTACGGGTTGTATGACCTGGCGCGGCGCGAGCTGACGACCGGGTGATTTCCATGTGGAATGTGTTGATTGTCGGCGCCGGCGCCATCGGCTGTCTGGTCGGCGGGAAGCTGGCGCAGGCGAATCCGCGTGACGCTGGTGGGCCGCAGCGCATTTGTGGAGCAGGTGCGGAGCGCGGGCTGCAATTGACCGACGAGCACGGCGCCCACACGGTGCGCAACCTGCACGCCGCAGCCAGCATGATCGAAGCCTACCATCGTGCTGAGAGCGCCTTCGATCTCATCATCTTCACGGTGAAAATTTACGATACAGACGCGGCCGTCGCCGAGTTGCAACAGGCGCTAGTCGCTACCGGTGCGCCGCGGCCGGCGCTGTTGAGTCTACAGAACGGTGTGGGCAACGAGGAGCGGCTCGCCCAGCTCTCGCCGCGCGCGCCGGTGATGGCGGGCAGCATCACCACACCGGTAAGCGTCATCGCGCCGGGCGTCATCCGCATCGACAAGCCACGCTATGGGCTGGGGCTGGCGATGTGGGAAGAGCAGGGAGCGGACGCAGCGAGCAGTTCCTTGTTTGACGACGTAGGCGAGTTGCTCGCAATGACGGGCTTTGCGGTCAAGCCCTATCGCAGCGCAGCGTCGCTGAAGTGGACGAAGCTGCTGATGAACATGATGGGCAACGCCACCTGCGCCATTCTGGACGAGACGCCGGAGAGCGTCTTTGCCGACCACCGTATGCTCGATATCGAGATCAAAGCGTGGCGCGAGGCGCTGGCGGTGATGCGCGCCGCCCACATCGCGCCGGTCGATCTGGAGCGCTACCCTTTTGGCAAGCTGGCGCCGTTGATCCGCTACGCGCCGGCAGCGCTGCTACGTCCCGTGCTCCATAAACAGATCGGCGGCGCGCGCGGCGGCAAAATGCCGAGTCTGCATATCGATCTCCACAGCAATAAAGGCAAGAGCGAGGTGGGCTGGCTCAATGGCGCGGTGGCGGACAGAGGGGCCGTGGTGGGCGTGGCGACCCCGGTCAACGCGCAATTGACCGAAATTCTGCTCCACCTCGTCGAACAGCCCGCGCAACGAAGCGGCTGGAAAAATGCGCACGACCGCCTGTGGCAAGCGCTAGCCTAAGCGCCTCTTACAAAGCCAAATTTCGTCTCACACAGAGGCACGGAGAGCACAAAAAAGCGCAGAGAAAGATTTTCTTTGTAGCTCTGTGTGAGATTTTTGCAGTACTGACTTTGCTTTTTCTCTGCGCACCTCTGTTGCTCTACGCCTCCGCGTCAAAAATTTCTCAAATCACATTGTATTCCTGGATCAGCCGGCCTTCGGCGAAGCGGGCATAGTCGAGTGAGGTGATGTCGAGTGTATGCGCGCGACCGTCGAGGATGATTTCGCTCATCAGCAGGCCGGCGCCGGGTCCGTGCATAAAGCCATGCCCGGAGAAACCGGCAACGACGTAATAGCCGGCCACCGCAGGTGCGGCGCTGATGATCGGGTGTGCGTCCGGTGTGACTTCATAGAGGCCCGCCCAGTGCGCGGCGCGGCCGGCGCGTTCGAGCAGGGGCAACCGCTTGCTGGCGGCTTCCATGTGCACCAACTCCCACGCCGCATCCACGCTTTCGTCAAAGCCGGGCGTCTCGTGCGGGTTGGATTGGCCGGTGAGCAAGCCGTCGCCTTCGCGATGAAAGTAGAGGTTCTGTGCAAAGTCGATGACAAAGGGAAAGTCTGGCGGCAGCCCAGGGAGAGCTGTGGTCGTCAGCATCTGGCGGCGCAGCGGCGTGACCGGCAGCGGGACGCCCGCCAGCGCGCTGACCGGTGCGGACCACGGCCCGGCCGCGTTGACGACTGCCTCACAGGCAATGGCGCCCTGGTCGGTGACCACGCCGGTGATCCGCCCCTTATCGGTGGTGACGCCGGTGACGGTGACGCCGGTCAGCGCGCGCACGCCCAGCCGTTTGGCCGCATTGACATAGCCCATGACCACACTGTTCGGGTCGGCCAGGCCATCCTTATCGTGAAACGCGCCGGCCAGCACATCGTCAGCCGCCAGCACAGGAACGCGGCGCCGCACCTCGTCGCCGTCGAGCCAGGCGGTCTGCACACCGAGGCTGCGCTGCAAGGCGACATTGTGGCGGAAAACAGCCACGTCGTGGGCGTTGGTCAGCAGGAAAAGATAGCCGTCGCGCCGCAAGGAGATCGGTTGTCCCAGTTCCTCCTCAAAACGGTCGAGCATGGGCAGGCTGAGCAACGACAACCGGATGTTGATTTCGGTGGAGAATTGATAGCGGATGCCGCCGGCGCATCTGCCGGTCGCGCCCATCCCAAAAAACTCCTGCTTTTCGAGCAACACAACATCGGTGCAGCCGCGGCGCGCCAGGTGGTAGACAGTGCTGGCGCCCATGACGCCGCCGCCGATGATGACAACTTGGGCTGTGGAGGGAAAAGTGGTCATAGTAATTGGAAATTAAAAGATTAGAGATTAAGAGATTGGAGATTAAGAGATTGGAGAGAGAAGGGGAGATCGCTTATTTTCAATCTCCAATTTCCAATCTCCAATCTCACTTAAAGGCCGAGATAAGCGGCGATGACTTTCGGGTCGTTAAGCATGTCCTGGGCGTTGCCGCTCATGGTGATGCGTCCGGTTTCGAGCACGTAGGCGCGGTTGGCAACCTGGAGCGCCATCTGAGCGTTCTGCTCCACCAGCAGGATCGTGATGCCGCGTGTGCGGTTGAGTTGCTCGATGGAGTCGAAGATCGTCTCAACCAGCACCGGCGCCAACCCCATCGAAGGTTCGTCCAGCAGAAGCACCTTGGGACTGCT
Organism: Candidatus Caldilinea saccharophila; assembly: GCA_016710365.1. Classification (GTDB taxonomy): domain Bacteria; phylum Chloroflexota; class Anaerolineae; order Caldilineales; family Caldilineaceae; genus Caldilinea; species Caldilinea saccharophila. Next base: position 262,746 of record JADJVW010000063.1, read on the forward strand.
CATCAACGCGCGGCCGATGGCGAGCATCTGCTGTTCGCCGCCGGAGAGGGTGCCGGCCAATTGCATACGACGCTCTTGCAGCCGGGGAAAGAGCTTCAGCACATATTCCAGATCGTCTTTGACCATGCGCTGATTTTTGCGCGTATACGCGCCCATGGTCAAGTTTTCCTGCACGCTCATGCGGGCAAAGACGCGGCGGCCTTCGGGCACGTGCACGAGGCCGCGCTCCACCGTCTCATGGGCGCGCAACTGCGTCAATTCGGCGTCGTTGTACCGAATGGAAGTCTCTTCCGGCGTCTTGAGCAGGCCGCTGATGGCGCGCAACGTCGTCGTCTTGCCGGCGCCGTTGCTGCCGATCAGCGTGACGATTTCGCCTTCTTCCACCTGCAGATCGATGCCCTTGAGCGCATGGATGTGACCGTAATAAACGTGTAAATTCTTGATATTCAGCGCAGGCATCCTAATTCACTCCTGCTTTCTCGCGCAGTCCATAGCCTGAACCGGTGGCGGCGCCGCGACCCAGATAGGCCTCGATCACCTGTGGGTTGCTGCGAATGGCAAGCGCGTCGCCTTCGGCGATCTTGCGACCAAAATCGAGCACCGAAATCTGGTCGGAAACATTCATCACCACGCGCATGTCGTGCTCGATCAGCAGAATCGTCAACTTGCGTTCGTCGCGCAGGCGGCGGATCAGGCTCGTGGTGTCTTCCGTCTCCTTGGGGTTCATGCCGGCGGTCGGCTCGTCGAGCAGCACGACGCTCGGACGGCTTGCCAGCGCGCGGGCGATCTCCAGCCGGCGCTGCTCGCCGTAGGGCAGGTTTTTAGCGACAAAATCGGCTTTCCTGTCCAGTTCGACAAACTTGAGGATATCCATCGCATCGTCGCTGGCGCTCTTTTCCTCGCGCCTCACCTTGGGCGGTTTGAAGACGGCGCCAAACCATCCCGTATTCAGATGGCGGTGCATGCCAACCAGCACATTTTCCAACACCGTCACATTGGCGAACAGGCGAATATTCTGATAGGTGCGCGAGATGCCGCGGCTGGCTACGCGGTCAGGCGACATGCCCTGAATCTCCTCACCCTCGAAGATGACGCTGCCCTCTTCCGGCGTGTAGAAGCCGGTAATACAATTAAAAAAAGTGGTCTTTCCCGCGCCATTCGGGCCGATCACCGAATGGATCGTGTTCTCGGCGACGCTGATATCCAGCGAGGTCAGCGCCTGGAGACCGCCGAACCGTTTATTGAGTCCTTTGGCAACTAGTAATTCCATCGTTCGACTCCTAGGTTGGGACGGTCGCATCTTCGGCGAGACCGGTGGGATCCTCGTCGATAACATTCGGCTCCTTATCCTCGAGCAATTCACGCTCGCGGGTGGCGTCAGGCCACAAGCCTTCCGGTCGATACAGCATCATCATGACGAGCACCGCGCCGTACACCCACCAGCGAAACTCGTTAAATTCGCGCAGCAACTCCGGCAACCCGATCAGGGCGATGGCGCCGACGACGACGCCGGGCAGGCTGCCCATGCCACCCACGATCAACACGGCCAGCACGTTGATCGACACCAGTACGTTGAAGGAGGCCGGCACCATTGAGCCAAGCTTGGAGCCGAAGAAAGCGCCGCTCAGACCCGCGAGCGTGGCGCCGGTGGCAAAGGCCGCCAGCTTATAGCCGACCAGATTGATGCTCATGGCCGCGGCCACATCTTCGTCCTCGCGGATCGCCATCCACGCCCGCCCCAGCCTCGACTTTTTGAGCCGAGACGTGACGAACCAGGCGATCAGGATCGAGATCAGGATCAGATAATAGAATTCCTGCGGCGAATCGGCGCGCATACCAAAACCTTCGGGCCGGGCAATGCCGGTGACGCCCTGCGCGCCACCCATCACCGGCTTGAGCGCATCGGAGAGCACGAGCAGCCGGATGATTTCACCAAAGCCAAGCGTGATGATCGCCAGGTAGTCGCCGCGGGTCTTGAGCACCGGCACGCCCAGCAAGACGCCGGCCAGCAGCGCCATCAGCACCGAGATCGGCAGCGCCGCCCAGAAGCTCAACTGCGGGATGAAGCTGCGCACCAACGGCAGTTCCGGCGTGGTCAACACCGCCATCGTGTAAGCGCCGATGGCAAAGAAGGCTACATAACCCAGGTCGAGCAGGCCGGCAAAGCCCACCACCACATTGAGGCCGAGCGCCATAACGATATAAAAGCCCACCAAATCGGCCACTTCGCTCAGATAGGAGCCGAGCAAAACGGGCAAGGCAAAGAGCAGCGCCAGCAGGCCGACGGTCGCCACAAAACTCAACACCCGGCGCCGGCTTTCCGGCATCCGGTCGACGGCGCGGTTGAGCCTGGGTTGGAGGATCTGCCAGAGATAGGCGATCACCAAAATGGTGACAAACAGCACGCTGGCGCCCTCAACACTGAGGCCGTTGGATTTATAAATAAACTTGCCGACGTTGGTCGGTATAATCACCGAAAAGACATCCTTGAGCAGCGCGATCAGCGTCACCGAGCCAAGGCTGATCAAGGTGGAGCGGCGCAGCGTCGCCGGCAACCACGTGAGCAGCGCAGCAAGCAGGCCGACCACGATGCCGGCGACGACGAGAATCGCGGCGCCCATCACACCCTCGCTGCCAACGGGCAACAGTTCGTTGACCAGTTTGGGGGTGGCGTTGACAAAAGACGGCCCGCAGGTTCAGCGGAGCGATGCTGAGCGCCAGCAACGCCACCAGCAACGCAACCACTGCGCCAGCGACTGCGCCGGCAACCAGCGCGCCGCCTTTGCCACCGTTGCGCAGCGCACGGGTCGCGGCAAACAGCGCCGGCGTAAAGGCCAAGACCCCGAGCAGCACCTGCGACATCGAGATCACGCCGGCGATGATGTCCTTTTTGGCAAAGGCGTCCACCATGCCGATCAGAGAAATAAGAACTGCCGCGATGCCGCCATAAAGACCTAACTTGGCCGCATCCACCAGGGTAAAGGGTCGTTCAGTACGCATAGCTTGTGCTCCTGGCCGCTAGGCTCGTTTTGAAAGCCGCTCGCCCAGGATACCGCTTGGGCGGAAGATGAGGATCAACACGAGTACGGTAAAGGCGATGCCATCCTTCAACTGATGGGGCGACGGAATGCCGATGCCATCAAGGAACAGACTGGGGCCAACCGATTCGATCACGCCTAGAATCAGCCCGCCCAACACCGCGCCGGCCAGATTGCCAATGCCACCCAATACGGCGGCGGTGAAGGCTTTCAGGCCAGGGACAAAGCCCATGTAGAAGGCCACCTGCCGGAAAACCAGCCCGTACATCACCCCTGCCGCGCCGGCCATGATGCCGCCCAGTGCGAAGGTGATCGAAATGGTGCGATCTACGTCCACGCCCATGAGTGCAGCCGCATCCTTGTCTTCCGCCACCGCGCGAATAGCGCGCCCGATCTTGGTTTTGGACACGATCAGCCAGAGCAGCAGCAAGAGGATGCCTGTCGCGGCAAAAACGGCGATCTGGCTGCGTTGCATCGTGATAGGGCCTACGACCACGGAGCCGGCCAACGCTGGCACATTGGGGAAGGCTTCCACGCCGGAGCCAAAAAAGCCGCGCGCCGTATATTGCAGAAAATAGGAGACGCCGATCGCCGTAATCAACGGCACCAGCCGCGGTGCGCGGCGCAGCGGGCGGTAGGCGATGCGTTCGGACAACATCGCCACCGTGGCCGACACGGCCATGGCGGCGATCAGCATGATGATAATCGACAACAGTGGGTTGCTTTCCAGGAATCCGCTGATGGACAAAGCTTCGGCCACAAAAAAGGCGCCAAAGGTGCCAAACATAAAAAATTCGCCGTGAGCAAAATTGATCATACCCAGAATGCCATACACCATCGTATAACCGAGGGCAATCAACGCATAGATTCCACCCTGAGCCAGCCCAAAAACGATGAAATTCAACCATTGTTCGGTTGTATATTTGCCGCTGGATAAGGTGACATAGGAGCCATAGAGAATAGCTACCAAAAGTGTAGCGCCTATAAACCAAAGAATATAGTCAGTAAAATCATATTTACGGCGCAGGTTCGAGAACATCGGCCATCTCCTGACTTGCATCCATCTCGCCTGAGTGGCGTCGATGCGATTGGCTGTATTTAATCTGCTCCAAAAATTTGGCTGCAACGTTGCGTAACACTTTCTGCAAGGCAATGACTTTGCAGAAAGTTCTGGGTAAACACTTAGCAGAAGGGGCGAGGAAGTCATATCCTCGCCCCTTCTGCTTGTTCATGGGGCTAATGAATGTCTGCCGCCATGTCTATTTGGGAAAAATCTTCATCGGTGAGGTGACGTTCGGGTTCCAGGAACTGACGTCGGTCACCTCATAGACCGCGATCTTCGGGTCGGCACAGTCTCCATTGGGGTCACAGGTGATATTGCCGGTCAGGCCCTGAAAGTCGGTCGTGGCGCCGAGGGCATCGCGCAGCGCCTGCCGGCCAATGCTCAGATTGTCGCCGTCCTGGACGGCCACGGCCGTAATCGCGGCTGCGATCATGTTGGTGGCGTCATAGGCATGAGCATGGAAGGCGCTCATCGGCGCGCCGCCGTACTTCTCCTCATGTTTGGTCAGGAAGCCTTGATAAGCGTCGCCAAATGCGCTGAAGTCCGGGCTGCTAAGATACATGCCCAGGGCGGCCTCACCGGCAGCGTTGACGAAGTCCTGCGAGAAGGAGCCGTCAGCCGCCATCAGCTTGGTGTCTTCCAGCCCTTGCACTTCCTTGGCCTGCGCCGTAATAAAACCAGCTTCCGCGGTGAAAATCGGGTAGTAAATCAACTCGGGGCCTGCTGCGGCAATGGTGGTCAGCACGGGACGCATGTCGGTGTCGCCGACGTTGACCGCCTGCTCGGAAACGATTTCGCCGCCCAGCGACTTGAAGGCGTCAGCAAAGGCAGTCGCCAGCCCAACGGCATAGAGCGACCCATCGTGCACGGTGGCGGCTTTGGTCAACCCCAGATCATTGAAAACAAAATCAGCGGCGACCGCGCCCTGCACCAGGTCGTTGTGCGCAGTGCGGAAGTAGCCATCGACGCGTTTGGCCGGGTCGGTCAGATCCGGTGCGGTGTTGGACGGTGAAACCAGGCTTAAGCCGGCCTCGCTCAAGATCGGAGCGCCGACGCGCGCTTCGCTGGAACAGCTCGTGCCGATTACAGCGACGATGGTGGTGTCAGAGGCCAGCTTGGTCGCGGCGGCCTGACCGCCCTCGGGGCTGCATCCGGTGTCTTCGCCGACGATTTCGACGGGATGACCCAAAAGTTCGCCGCCCATATCATCCACTGCGATCTCGATGCCGCGCACGGAATCTTCCCCAAGCGCCGAATTCGGTCCGGCAGTGACAAGAGCGTACGCGATCTTGATCGGATCGCCCGCCGCGATCTCGATGCAGCCGAGTGGATCGGTGCAACCGGCGGCATCGGCGGCGGGCGCCGCGGCTTCTTCGGCGGCAGGCGCGGTGGTGGCCTGTTCGGCGGGAGCCGCGGGTTGCGGGGCTGGTGCGCAGGCGGTAAATGCCAGCGCAACAATCACCAGTACAGACAATAATAGCGTCCGGGTTCTCATGGGGCAGCTTTCTCCTTTTTGAGTAGACATACGCAAACACACGCAGTAAGGGTGAAACGATCTAGCTTGGGACAGCACTCCAGCGATCCAAAGGGTGAGACAAAGAGGTCTGCAACATCTCTGGATTGTTGGACTATCTGTTGACCACTAATTTGGTGAATATCCAGACTATGGATGCGGTAAAGTTAAGCAATGCGCCAATTTCTGGAACAGTCCACAACGGGGAAGGACATCGCCGGTGATTGACTCGGTTGTAGACAGGGGGGATTATAGGCGACACCAATTACTTTGTCAACACAGCGAAAAGTTAGCAGTTTTTTCGAGCCAGGTGCAACCAAATCACGCCAGCTCAATATAAAAGCGCTGCTGCTCTATCCCGCCCATCTAGTGTGGTGAGGCAGGATAGGGCAGCAGCGCTTGTCGTGCTAATGCTCATTCACAGCCGACGGAAAGGTGTGCCGAGAGATGACGCACCGCACGTCGCGCGGTTATTTGACAGCGCCCGCTTGATTTACGGATACACCTTGAGCGGCGAGGTGACGTTGGGATTCCACTCGTTCGTATCGACGATTTCATAGACGGCGATCTTGGGATCGGCGCAGTCACCGTTCGGATCACAGGTCAAGTTACCGGTCAGCCCCTGGAAATCCTTGGTGGCAGCCAGCACATCGCGCAGCGCCTGGCGTCCGATCAACAGCGTGTCGCCATCCTGCACGGCCACCTGCTTGATGGCATCGATGAAGAGCATCGTCGCATCGTAGGCGTGGGCGTGGTAGGTGCTCATCGGCGGCTCGCCATAAATATCCTGGTATTTCTGAAGGAATTCCTGGTAGGCGTCGCCAAACGCGCTGAAGTCCGGGCTGCTCAGATACATGCCTTTGGCGGCTCCACCAGCCGCGTTGACAAAGTCCGGCGAGAAAAGACCGTCGGCGCCCATCAGCACCACATTTTCCAGCCCCGGCACTTCCTTGGCCTGGGCGGTGACAAAGCCGCCTTCGGCAATGAAGATCGGGTAGTAGATAGCCTCAGGCGCGGCCGCGGCAACCGTCGTCAGCACGGGGCGCATATCGGTGTCGCCGATGTTCACGGCCTGCTCGGAGACAAGTTCGCCACCCAGCGCCTTGTAGTTTTCGGCGAAGGCGTTGACCAGACCCTGCGCGTAGACGGAACCGTCATGGATCGTGGCGGCTTTGGTCAGACCCAACTCGTTGAAGACAAACTCGGCGGCAACGCGACCCTGCACCTTGTCATTGTGCGCGGTGCGGAAGTAGCCGGCGACGCGCTTGGCCGGATCCGTCAGATCGGGCGCAGTGTTGGAAGGCGAAATGATGCTGGCGCCAGCGTCGCTCAGGATCGGCGCACCGACGCGCGCTTCACTCGAACAAGTCGTCCCCACCACCGCAAACACGTCCTTGTTGGAGGCAAGCTTGGCCGCCGCGGCCTGGCCGCCTTCTGGCGTGCAGCCCGTGTCTTCCCCGATGATCTCGATCGGGTGACCGAGCAATTCGCCGCCCGCGTCGCTCACAGCGATCTCCATGCCGCGCTGGGAGTCGATGCCCAACGAGCCGTTCGGACCGGAAGTCACCATGGCATAGGCGATCTTGATCGAATCGCCGGGCAGCACTTCGACGCAGCCCAATGCGTCGGTGCAGGCGCCGGTGGCGGGTGCAGGCTCAGCGGCTGTCTCACCGGCGGCTGCTTCACCCGCAGGCGCGGCAGGCGCGGCGGCCTGGGTGCAAGCCGCCAGCATCAAGGCAGCAATGACAAACATCACAATCCACGAGATACGAAAACGCATAGGACAAAACTCCTTTGTGTGCAATCTCAGCAATTCACGCCGTCTGCACAAAAACGCCAAGCACGCCCAGAATGGTCTCCGGTTTTGTAGCTTGACGTATTTCTGAAAGAAAATCGTGAACTGCTGATTGTGAAAATATAAAATACGGCGTGAACTATAGCACACGTGCAGCAAAGTGCTGAATTTTGAGAGTAGTTTGCTTCTCATCTTTGCATTGCTGTGGTAGACTCCTGGACTGTGTATCAGCCAATGATTGTGGGGCTGACCGGCAATATTGCCACTGGCAAGAGCACGGTGCTGGCCTATTTGCGTCACAAGGGCGCCCATATCCTCGACGCCGACCAATTGGCGCATGTCGCATTGGCCGCGGGCGGCCCAGCATACGCCGCGGTGGTGGCGGCGTTTGGCGATAGCATCGTGGCGGAAGATGGGCAGATCGACCGGCGCGGTCTGGGGCGCATTGTTTTTGCCGACGAGGAAGCCCTGCGCCGGCTGGAAGCGCTGGTTCACCCGGTGGTCTTTCAACTGGCGCAGACCGAACTGGCCAACACCACAGCGCCGGTGGTGATCATCGAAGCGATCAAACTGCTTGAATCAGGGCGATTGCTGACGCTCTGTGACGAAATCTGGGTAGTTACGGCTGATCCCGCGGTGCAGATGGAGCGGCTGCTTCACCAGCGCGGCATGACCACAGCAGAGGCGCATCAGCGGATGGCGGCGCAGTCGCCGCAGCGCGAAAAGCTCAGACATGCCACGCGCGTCATCGAAAATAATGGGGCCGAGGCAGCCCTGTACGCACAATTAGAGGTCATCTGGTCTGAACTGCTTGCCAAACAGACCATGTAAACTGGGTTTGTAGATGATGGAACCGATCAAACGTTTCTGGAACGAACACGCCGTGCTCTCCAATTGGCTTGTACTGACGATTGGCATGGTGGTGATCCTTTACTTCAGCGCCCGCCATGTGGGGTTTGAACCGCTCCAATGGGCGGCGTTAGTCGCTGCAACCGTGGCGCTCGCCGGTCTCTGCGCCTGGATTATCAACTGGGAATGAAAATTTTAGCAACCGATCAATAAATATGGATAAACAAGACTATTACGAAGCCCTGGGGGTGCCGCGCGACGCCACCAAGGATCAAATCAAAAAAGCTTTTCGCAAATTGGCGCAGCAGCACCATCCCGATGTCAGCAAGTCGGATGACGCCGGCATTCGCTTCAAGGAGATCAACGAAGCGTATCAAGTGCTCGCCGATGACGAGAAGCGCGCGGTTTACGATCGCTACGGGCACGCCGGCTTGCAAGGCGCGGCAGGCGGCGGCTATAGCGCCGACATGAGCGGCTTTGGCGATCTGGGCAGCATCTTCGAGGAGTTGTTTGGCGGCTTTGGACGCACGGCCGGCGCCTCGAACCGTCGTCAATCGCGCCGCGGCGCGGACCTGCGCGCCGACATTCGCCTGAGTTTTGAGGAAGCAATCTTTGGCGCGGACCGAGATATGGAGATCCCGCGCATGGAAGCCTGCGACCGCTGCCACGGCGTCGGCGCAGAGCCGCCCACCGCGCCGGTTGTCTGCGCCACGTGCAACGGCAGCGGCGAAGTCAAGCGCCGTCAGCAAAGCCCGCTGTTCGGCACGATTGTAACTTCCACGCCTTGTTCGACCTGCAACGGCGTGGGGGAAGTAATCCCTTCGCCCTGCACGAAATGTCGCGGACGCAAATACATGCGGGTGACGCGCAAACTCAGCGTCAAGATTCCGGCCGGCGTCGACGAAGGCACGCGCATCCGATTGGCGGGCGAAGGCGAAGCCGGTCAATTTGGCGGGCCGCCCGGCAATCTTTACGTCGTCGTGTCGGTCGAGCCGCACCGATTCTTCGTGCGCGACGGCAGCGACATCTTGCTGGAACTGCCTATCAACGTTGCGCAGGCAGCGTTGGGCGCCACCATCAAGATCCCAACGCTCGAAGGCGAGACCGAGACGATCGAAGTACCCTCAGGCACGCAGACCGGCGCGCAATTTCGCAAGCGCGGGCTGGGCGCGCCGCATCTGCAACGCAACGGACGCGGCGATATGCTCATCACCACGCGCGTCGATGTGCCGTCCAAGCTGACCGCCGAGCAAAAAGAACTCTTCCGCCAACTCGCCAAGAGTTTTGGCGACGACACGACGCGGGAAGAGTCCAAAGGCTTTTTTGACCGACTTTTCGGCGCGGATTAAAATTAAATAGGAGATTGGAGATTAGGAGATTGAACTACACGGTCTCTCCAATCTCCAATCTCTTAATCTCTTAATCTCTATTCTCTTCTCTCAACCAACTCCTATGTCCAACACTGCCATCCTGGAAATCTCCGTCGAGTGCGACGCCGAAGCCGCCGAAGCGGTCAGTGAATTGTTCAACCGCTTCAACGGGGGCGATTATGACGCTGACAGCGAAGCCGGCGAGGCAAGCGGCGGCGGCGCGGTGATCGAAACCAGCGGTTACGACGATTTCAACGAGCCGCTCGCCAGCGAATTTTGCATCGTCGTGAAGACCTATCTCAAACCAGGCGCCCGCGGCGAGCAGATCCGCCGGCAGATCGAGGAAGGGCTGTGGTTTCTCTCGCGCATCTATCCCATGCCGGAGCCGCGGCTCCAGTGGCTGCGCGAGGAGGATTGGGCCAACGCCTGGAAGCGCTTCTACAAGCCGCTGCGCGTGGGCCGGCATATTTTGCTCAAACCCAGTTGGGAAACCGTCGCCATTGCGCCCGACGACATCCTGGTCGAGCTCGACCCAGGCATGGCCTTTGGCACCGGGCTGCATCCCAGCACGCGCCTCTGCATCGCCGCGCTGGAAGATGTGGTCAAGCCTGGAGATGTGGTGCTGGATGTGGGCGCGGGCAGCGGCGTCCTCTCTATCGTGGCCTACAAGCTGGGCGCAGCCTCGATTCTGGCGACCGACATCGACCCCATCGCCGTGGAGGTGACGCAAGAAAACGCGCGGCGCAACGCCGTACCGCTTGCCGCGCAGCCAGCCATAACCATGGCGCCGGGTATCACCGTGCAGCTTGGCAGCGTGCCGGAAGCCATGCATGGCCGCTTTGACATCGTCGTCGCCAACATTTTGGCCGAGGTGCTGGTCAAACTCTTCGACGCCGCGTATGAGTATCCGCCGCTGGCAGAGCCGCTCAAGTCAGGCGGGCTGCTGATCCTGGCCGGGATCATTGCGGAGCGCGCGGATCTGGTGATCGACGCCGCACAGCGTCACGGCTGCACGCTGGTCGACCGCAAGCAAGAGGGCGACTGGGTGGCGCTGGTCGTGCGCAAGGAATAGAGCCAGACGATGAAGGATGCCGCATGGACGGCGCGCCACCGCTTTTTTCTGGATGCGCCCCTGCGTGTGGGCGATGCATGTTGCCTCGATCCGCTGGCGCATCAACTTGTGGCGGTGCTGCGCCTTGCGCTGCAAGACACGGTCGTCCTCGTCAATGGCGACGGCTTTGAATACTGCGCTATCTTGACGACCCTCACAGTGCGCCAGGCAAGCGGACAGATCACTGCCATGCGCCCGGTTCACACCGATCCTCGCATTCACCTGACGCTCTACCAATGCACACTCAAACAGGACAAATTCGAGTGGGTGCTCCAGAAGGGCACGGAGCTGGGCGTGTCGCGCTTTGCGCCCGTGGTCAGCCGCCGCAGCGTCGTGCGACCGGCGGCGGCGTTGCGCACCAAATATGCACGCTGGCGCGCGATCCTGCGCGAGGCGACCGAGCAGTGCGGCCGGACGCGCCCACCCATGCTGGACGAAGCCAGCGAGTGGAGCGAGCTGTCCCTGCCGCCAGGCGCCCACGGCTTTATCGCGTGGGAGGCTGCCGAGGATGCTCCCTCCTTGGGCGACGCCGCAGCCGCCGTCATGACAGCAGCGGGCGCACAGCCGCCGCCACCGCTGGCGCTGCTGGTCGGCCCGGAAGGTGGGTTGACGCACGACGAGGTCAACCATCTGGCTGCGCACGGCTGGCAGGTAGTGACGCTGGGGCCGCGTATCCTGCGCGCCGAGACGGCCGCACTCGCCAGCATTGCCGTGCTGATGGAACGCTGTGAGTAATCAACCCACCGCGACGCGCTTTTGACGCATAACACACTTCATAGCTATAATGCACTATAAAAAATGTAGTACTGGATAGACGATTTAGCCAAGTAGCAATAAGGAGTCAAGCATGACGACAAATAATGGACAAAGCGCCAACGGGCAGGTCAACAGCGAACAAAAGCCGGTTGAAAATGTGATCATCATCGGCAGCGGCCCGGCAGGATTTACGGCCGGCCTGTACGCCGCGCGCGCCAACCTGTCGCCGCTGTTGATCACTGGCAACGACTACGGTGGCCAGGTCAGCATCACCTACGACATTGAGAATTACCCTGGTTTTCCGGAGAGCCTGAGCGGGCCGGAATTGGTCGAAAAGTTCAAGGCGCAGGCAGAGAAATTTGGGACGCGCGTCGAGTTTGATTTTGTCAGTGAAATCGTGGTCGATCGTCATCCCTTCGTGGTGCGCACGGAAAGCGGCGCCGAGTATCTGACCCGCACGATCATCGTCAGCACCGGCGCCCGGCCGCGCTATCTGGAGGTTCCCGGCGAGAAGCTGCTGACAGGCAAAGGCGTCAGCTATTGCGCCACGTGCGACGGCTTCTTCTTCCGCGGCAAAGATGTACTGGTCGTTGGCGGCGGCGACAGCGCCACCGAGGAGGCGCTTTTCTTGACGCGCTACGCCAGCCGGGTGCGCATTCTGCATCGTCGCGACAAGCTGCGCGCCAGCAAGATCCTGCAAGACCGCGTCTTTGGCAACGAGAAGATTGAAATGGTGTGGAATACGGTCGTCGCCGAGGTGGTGGGCGAGAGTGGCGCCGTCTCCGGCGTCAAGACGCAGAACACCGTCACCGGCGAAGAAGGCTTCCTGGCGACCGACGGCGTCTTCATCTTTATTGGCCATCTGCCCAACAACGACCTTTTCCCCGGCAAGTTGGAGATGGACGAAGACGGCCATCTGATCACCGACCGCAAGTTGCGCACGAACGTGCCCGGCATCTTCGCTGCGGGTGAGATTCAGGACAAGGTTTTCAAACAAGTTGCCACCAGCGTCGGGCAAGGCTGCGCCGCGGCCATGTCGGTCACGCGCTTCCTGGAGGAGCTGGAAACCGGTCACTCTGTCGACTGGCGCGCCGATCCCCGCGAATTTGACGCGCCGCGCGCCGCCGTCCTTGCCTGAGCAGCCGTTTGAACATGGCGGTTCCGCGGCGGAGCCGTCTAGCGGCGGCGATTCATCCGCCATGATTGCCGCCGACGAAAATCCTGCACTGACCCCTGCGACGCCCGTGACGCCATCGCAGGGATTGGCGCGCGCCGCCGGCGTGCTGGCCATCGGCAATCTAGTCAGCCGTGTGCTCGGCCTGCTGCGCGAGATCGTCATTGCGGCGCTCTTTGGCGCCACCGGTCAGGTCAGCGCGTTCCGCGTAGCCGCGCAGGTGCCGACGCTGCTCTACGATTTTCTCGTCGGCGGCATGTTGAGCGCGGCGCTCGTGCCCGTGCTCAGCGACTACGCCCGCCGCAGCCGCCGCGAGTTCGTGCAGATAGTCGGGGCGCTGATCTCGCTCTTTGTGGTCGTACTCACCGGGTTGGTGATCGCGCTGGAGGTGGCCGCGCCGGCGTTGGCTGTGTTGCTGGCCGGCGGCTTTCGCACCTCCGACCCAGCCCTGCTGGCGCTGACGGTGCAGTTGATCCGCTGGCTGGCGCCGGTGGTCTGGTTTCTCTCGCTGGCCGGCGTGCTGATGGCGGTGCTCTACGCGCTGCAACGCTTTACCTTTCCGGCGGTGGCGACCGCGGTCTTTAACCTGGGCATCGTCGTGGCCGCGCCGCTGCTGGCCCCGGTGATCGGCATCTTCAGCCTGGCGGTCGGTCTGCTCTTCGGCAGCCTGGCGCAGTTGACGCTGATGTTCGTGGATGTACGGCGAGCTGACGTGGCCTTCACCTGGGGCTTCGACTGGCGGCACCCAGCATTGCGGCGCATCTTATGGTTATACCTGCCGATTGCGGCCGGGCTGGTGGTCAGCCTTTCCAGGTAGGGCTGGATCGCCGGTTGGCCAGCGGCACAGGCGAGCAAAGCATTGCATGGATGGCCAACGCCACGACGCTCCAACAGATGCCGCTCGGTCTGATCAGTGTGGCGATTTCGCTGGCCGCGCTGCCGCGTCTGAGCCAGTTTTACGCGGCCGGCGACGACGCCGCGTACCGTCAGACGTTGGGGCGCGGGCTGCGCATGTTGTGGATGCTCATCCTGCCCGCGGGTATTTTTCTGTGGCTGCTCGGCGCACCGGTCACGCAACTGCTCTTTGAGCGCGGCGCGTTCACCGCGGCGGACACCACGCAGGTAGCGCGCGCGCTCAACGTCTATCTGCTCGGCATGATCTTTGCAGCCGTCGATTTTCCGCTCAACTTTGCCTTCTATGCGCGCTTCAACACCTGGCTGCCGGCTCTGGTCGGCGTGGTCAGCGTCGGCGTTTATGTCGTTGTGGCGCTGACGCTGGTGCAGCCACTTGGCTATCTCGGCCTAGTGTGGGCAGACACGGCCAAGCAGGCCGGCCACGCGGCGATCATGGTGCTGCTGCTTTGGCGGGTGGTCGGGCGGCTGCGGGCGGATACGCTGCGTGGCTTTGCCGCCATCGCATTGGCGGGTGGCGTCATGGCCGGCGTGATTTATCTGGTCGCGCCGCCGCTTTCCAGCGCGCTGCCCGCCGGTGCGCTGGGAACGCTGGCCCTGGTCAGCCTCGCTGGCGGAGCGGGCATTGTCGTCTATGCAGCAATTCTTTTTGCTATGCGATTTCCCGAAACACAGGCGTTGGCAAAAATCACAAGAATAGGACGCGGATGACGCGGATTTGGCTGATACTCGCAGATAAAATCCGCGTCATCTGCGTCCTATTTCCACCCGGCGGAACAGGGGCAATTCATCCTGAAGTGAAGCGAGGTTTGCGCGGAGTGGGGGATCGCGTAGATAATTAGGTTTCGAGATGATGCGTCTATTTGAATTTTGGGTCGAGTTTGATCAGAGAAGGATCTCGCCATGACTGTCAATAAATCAAGACCCCCGGCAAAGGGAAAAAGTTCGGCCAATCCGAGCAATTATAGCCAGCTCTACAAACAGAGCGAACAGAATGCCGTGCAGGGGAAGGCTCCAGCGTCAGCAACGGTCGTGCAGCCGACGACTACCCAGCGCACCTCCGCCGAGGTCGACTGGAGAACCGAGTACGGCTATGTCTTCAAGGATCTGCGCTACCTGTTGCTGGTTTCTATAGGGCTTTTTGCGGTAATCGTCATGCTCGGCTTTTTCCTGTAATCGCGCGCTTAGCGGCCGGCTGGGCGAGCAAGAGCCACGTCGTGGCGTGCACCGCCCAGCACAACCAGAAGTTGCGCGTGTAAAAAAACAGGATCGACGTCATCACCAAGATGGCCGCCTTTACAAAACGGCGCAGCGCCGTGGGCTGATACGCCAGCGAGAACGGTAAGGCGATCAGCGCCGCAATCCAGATCGACCAATAGCCTGGCACATCCAGCGGCAATTGTAGAATTCCTAGCACTTCCGCCACAGCGCTGCGCAGAAAGCACCAAAACCACTCTTCAGCTCCGCTTATCGCTATCGCTGCGAGCAAACTCCCCCAGGTAAGGGGCATGAGCGCCGCCCTGTCCTGCACCGCTTCTCCACTGGCCAACAATGACACTCTTGCGACGCCAGCCAGCCCAATCATCACAAAGGCCAACCCGATGCCGAGGCGCAGGCTCACGATCCAATCCACATACACAATCCCCATCAGGCGCGGCGAGACGCCGCCGGTGATCAACGCCAGGTAAGGCAGCAGCACCCAGCACCCCACCATACTCCACAGCCGCACATCTGGCGCTAGATAGGGACGGATTCCCAGCACGACTACGCCAGCCAGCAGTGTGATCACCAGCCAAAAGCCAGGGACATGAAAGCTCAGGAAGGCGTCCATTACAGGATAACCGGTTCTTCGTAGACGCCCCATGCCTCGCGCAGGACATCCATCATTTCTTGCAAGGTAGCGTACTCGTTGACGGCCGCGAGGAGCGGCGCCATGAGGTTGGCATCCTCGCGGCGGGCTGCGCGCGCAAGGTCAAGCAGACGCTGGCTTACCGCGCGATTGTCGCGCGCGCGTCGCACGCTGCGGAGGCGCTCGAGCTGCCGGTGATAGCCCGCCTCGTCGATGCGCAGCAACGGCACGGACTGTTGCGGCGCATCGCTCATGAAATCGGTCACACCCACAATCACGCGACGTCTGCTCTCCACCTCGCGTTGAAAACGCACGGCGGCTTCGGTGATCTCGCGCTGGAAAAATCCCTCCTCCAGCGCCGGCAATACACCGCCGTGCTCCTCGATCTGACGGAAGTAGGCGTATGCCTGACGCTCGACCTCGTCCGTCAGCGCCTCGACAAAAAAGGCGCCGCCCAGCGGATCGACCGTGTTGGTGACGCCGCTCTCGTGGGCGATGATCTGTTGCGTGCGCAGGGCGACGGTCACAGCCTCTTCGCTGGGCAGGGCGAGCGCCTCATCGAGCGAGTTGGTGTGCAGGCTCTGCGTGCCGCCCAGCACCGCGGCCAATGCCTGTAGCGCCACGCGCGCCACGTTGTTGAGCGGCTGCTGAGCGGTGAGACTCACCCCCGCGGTCTGCGTGTGAAAGCGCAACATCCACGAACGCGGCGTTTTGGCGCCAAAGGTTTCCTTCATCTCACGCGCCCAGATGCGCCGGGCCGCGCGATACTTAGCGATCTCCTCGAAGAAATCGTTGTGGGCGTTGAAGAAAAAGGAGATGCGCGGCGCAAAGTCATCGACATCCAGCCCGCGGGCGATTGCCCAGCGCACATACTCGAAGCCATCCGCTAGCGTAAAAGCCAATTCCTGCACAGCCGTTGAACCGGCCTCACGAATATGATAGCCAGAGACCGAAATTGGGTTCCACAGCGGCATCTGCCGCGCGGCAAACTCCACCGTGTCGGTCACCAGCCGCATCGAGGCCGGGGCGAGTAGATGTACTCGTTCTGCGCGATGTACTCCTTGAGGATGTCATTTTGCAACGTGCCGCCCAGTTTTGCCCGGCTGACGCCTCGCTTTTCCGCCGCGGCAATATACATCGCCCAGATCATGGCGGCCGGGCTGTTGATGGTCATCGACGTGGTGATGCTCTCCAGCGGCAGCCCGTCCAGCAGCACTTCCATGTCGGCCAGCGACGAGCAGGCGACGCCGCACAGACCAAACTCGCCCTCGGCTTCGGGCGCGTCCGTGTCATAGCCGTACAGCGTGGGCATGTCAAAGGCAATCGATAGCCCGGTCTGCCCCTGCTGGAGAAGGTACTTAAAACGCTGGTTAGTCTCCTCCGCGGCGCCAAATCCGGCGAACATGAGCATCGTCCACAGCCGACCGCGCGGCCCGGTGGCGTGCACCCCACGCGTGTAGGGATATTCGCCCGGCAGACCGAGATCACGCGCGTAGTCGGCGCTGGCGACGTCGTCATGCGTGTAGAGACGTGCGATCGGCATGCCGGAAAGTGTCGTGAATTCCGGATAGCGTTCGGGATAGCGCTCCAACGATTTGCGCAGTGCGTCCGCTTCCCATCCGCTCAGTTGGCCGGTCACTTCATCCAGCGACTTATCATTATAGAGTTGCATGGCTTCTCCCTTTTATCATTACAGCCGTTGTGCGTCTTCATTTTCCATGAAATGGAGATTGTCGCCAAGCCTGCTTGCGACTGCGCACGCGTCATCCTCTGTGTTTGACGCCGCGGCCTAGAGAATCCATACTACAACGCATCATCCGCTGTCGATTAGGGAGCACACACGACATGGACATCCTGGAATCACGCATCGACCCCAACAGCCCAGAGTTTGCCGCCAATGCAGCGTATCATCAAGGATTGGCGGAAGAGCTGCGTACACGCCTGACGCAGATGGCGCGTGGTGGCGATGACAAGGCGCAGCGTCGCCATGCCGAGCAGGGCAAGCTTTTCGTGCGCGAGCGCATCGACCGCCTGCTCGACCCCGGTTCGCCCTTTCTGGAACTGTCAGCCCTGGCCGCATGGGAGATGTACGAGGGTGACGCGCCCGGCGCGGGCATCGTGGCGGGCATCGGTCGCGTCGCTGGCCGCGAATGCATGGTCGTCGCCAACGACGCTACGGTCAAGGGCGGCGCCTACTTTCCCATGACCGTCAAGAAACATTTGCGCGCCCAGCAAATTGCACTGGAAAACTGCTTGCCCTGTATCTATCTGGTCGATTCGGGCGGCGCTTTTCTGCCGCTGCAAGATGAAGTCTTCCCAGATGTGGATGACTTTGGCCGCATCTTCTACAACCAGGCCGTGATGAGCGCAACCGGCATCGCCCAGATCGCCGCGGTCATGGGTTCGTGCACCGCGGGCGGCGCCTACGTGCCGGCCATGAGCGACGAGGCCATCATCGTCAAAGACACCGGCACGATCTTCCTGGGCGGCCCGCCACTGGTCAAGGCCGCGACCGGCGAAGACGTCACGGCCGAGGAGCTGGGCGGCGCCGATGTGCACACACGCATCTCTGGCGTAGCCGATCACTTCGCCGCCGACGATGCCCAGGCTCTCCAGATCGTGCGTGATATCGTGGCGACGCTCAACACGCGCAAGCAGGTGGAGATGGACCTTGCGCCGCCCGAAGCGCCGCGCTACGACCCGGCGGAGCTCTACGGCGTGCTGCCCGCGTCCTTCAAGGTGGCGTACGATGTGCGCGAGGTGATCGCCCGCCTCGTTGATGGCAGCCGGCTGCGCGAGTTCAAGTCGCGCTATGGCGAGACGCTCGTCTGTGGCTTTGCACGCATCTACGGCTATCCGGTCGGCATCGTCGCCAACAACGGCATCCTCTTTAGCGAGTCGGCGCTCAAGGGCGCCCATTTCATCGAACTTTGCGCTTCTCGCCAAATTCCGCTACTCTTTTTGCAGAACATTACCGGCTTTATGGTGGGCAAGGAGTACGAAACGCGCGGCATTGCCAAGGATGGCGCCAAACTGGTGCACGCCGTCGCCAATGCGCGTGTGCCCAAGTTGACGGTGATCATCGGCGGCTCCTTTGGCGCCGGCAACTATGGGATGTGCGGCCGGGCTTACAGCCCACGCTTGCTGTGGATGTGGCCGAACGCACGCATCAGCGTGATGGGCGGCGAGCAGGCAGCCAACGTCCTCCTCACCGTCAAGCAGGAGCAAGCCGCGCGCCTGGGCAAGCCGCCGCTGACGCCGGAAGAGCAGGAAACCTTCAAGCAACCCATTTTGGACAAGTACGAACGCGAAGGCAATCCTTATTACGCCACCTCGCGGCTGTGGGACGACGGCATCCTCGACCCGGCCCGAGACGCGGCAGGTGCTGGGATTGGCGCTGTCAGCCTGCTTGAACGCCCCGCTGGAAGCAACAAAGTTTGGCATCTTTCGCATGTAGCGCAAAGCTAATTGCGCAACTATCTAGTGGAGGTCATGTTTGGATTATCCTGACATCGAACAGATCGGCGCCAACCGTCGCCGGCTTGGCGATCTGGTGCGTGAGACGCCCATCTGGCGCTGGCAAGGGTTGGATGTGGATGCCATCGTGGGCGATGAGACTGCGGTCTTTCTCAAGCTGGAGCTTTTCCAGCACACTGGCTCTTTCAAACCACGCGGTGCGCTCACCGTCATGCTTGACCTCAACCCGTCGGCGTTACAGCGCGGCGTCACCGCGGTCAGCGCCGGCAATCATGCCATTGCGGTGGCGTTTTCTGCCCGGTTGCTGGGCGCGACGGCAAAGGTGGTCATGCCGAAGACGGCCAATCCTTTCCGCGTGGCGCGCTGCCGCGCGTTTGGCGCCGAGGTCGAGTTGGTCGATGATGTGGGTCTGGCTTTCTCACGCGTGCAGCAAATTCAAGCGGAGGAAGGGCGTATCTTTGTGCATCCGTTCGAAGGCCCTTTGACTGCGCTGGGCACGGCCACCGTGGGGCTGGAGTTCGCCACGCAAGCGCCCGACCTCGATGCTGTGATCATCCCGATCGGTGGCGGCGGGTTGTGTGCGGGCATGGCGTGTGCGTTCAAGCAGATGCAGCCCGCGTGCCAGGTTTTCGGCGTCGAGCCGGCCGGCGCCGACACGATGCACCGCAGTTTTCAGGCCGGCTCTCCTCAGGGCATCGACCGGGTGCGCACCATCGCCGACAGCCTGGGCGCCCCTTATGCTTTGCCCTATAGCTTCGAGATGTGCCGCACTTTTGTCGACGAACTGGTGCTGATCGACGATCTCGCCATGCAACAGGCCATGGGGCTGCTGTACAATAGCATGAAGCTCGCGGTCGAACCGGCTGGCGCGGCCGCGACTGCGGCGTTATGCGGCCCGCTGCGCGAACGGCTGTGCGGCAAACGGGTCGGCGTCATCGTCTGTGGCGCCAATATCGACCTTGCCACCTTTTCTACCCAGGCGGAAGTGGGAAGTGATGCGTAATTCGTAATGCGTAATTTGTGATGCGTGATGCGTGATGCATAGTGTGTGATCCGTCACTCGCAAAACCCGATGCTCACGCACATTACGGATTACGCACTACGGATTACCTGCGACATACCCTATGCGACACAATACAGTCAATCAGGTTTCTCGAGTCTTTCTCATCCTCTTGGTGGTGACGCTGGCGGCGATGGCGCTGATCATCGCCCAGGCGATGGGCTTTGGGCTGCCTGACGCCAGCGGGTTGAAACCACAAGGACTCGTCGGCGCCGCATGGGATCGCCAGGTCGCCCTGATCAGCGGACACGCCGGCAACGATTCGGGCGCGGTCTGCGAGGACGCCGACGGCGCGGTGCTGGTGACCGAGGCGGCGATCAACGCCAACATCGCAGACCTTGTCGCAGCACGCTTGCGCCACGCCGGCGCCGACGTCGTCATTCTCGACGAATACGACGCGCGGCTGCAGGGGCTGCGCGCGGCGGTGCTCGTCAGCCTGCACGCCGATAGCTGCATCGATGCTTCGGGCTACAAGGCGGCCATCCATGCCTATTCCCTTATTCCGGCCACCAGCGGCCGGCTGTTGGCCTGTATCGACCAGGCCTATCCAGCCGCTACCGGCCTGCCGCATCATCCCAACACCGTCACCCACAACATGACTGAGTATCACGCCTTCAAACGCATCGATCCGCAGACGCCGGCCGCCATTGTGGAACTCGGCTTTCTGGGCGGTGATCGCGCCCTGCTTGTCGATCAGCCCGAACTCGCGGCCAAAGGCGTGGCCGACGGCATCTTGTGTTTTCTGGAAGGCGAAAAGGAAAGAGCGCCATGAATGATCCCATTGAAACTGCTATTGTTTCCCTCGATCCGGCCACAACCGCGTTGGCGCCGGTTCTCACAGGATTTGCCGACCTGTGGAGTGAGTCCCTGGGACCGGCAATGCCCATCTCGTCTTCTTTTGTTCAGTACAATCTGCAATCGTCAACCGGTGTGGTGCGACGCCTCTTTGTGGCGGAAGCGGACGGACGCATGGTCGGCGCGGCGCTGGCGACCGCGCTCCACGGCGAGCCGCTGGTCACGGAGCACGGCGAGGGCTGGGTCGACGCGCTGGTGGTCGCACCGGCTGTGCAGCGACGGGGTTTGGGGCGGCGGCTACTGGGTGAGGCTGAGCGTTGGCTTGCAGCGCAAGGCTGCCGCTCCGTCCAGATCGGCGGTGGGTTGCGTCCATTCGCGCCAGGTGCGCCACAAGCAAGCGGTTCAGCCGATTTCTTCGTTCATTGTGGGTACACGTCGTTTGAGGTGGCCTGGGATATGGCGGCGAATCTTGCTGGGTACACGCCGCCGGCGCTGCGCGAGGCGCCCTGCACCGTGGCCCCGGCAACCGCGCGCCAGGCGGACGCTCTGCTCGCCTTTCTGCGGCGCGAGTTTCCCGGTCGTTGGCGCTACGAAGCGGAGATGCTGCTGGCCGGCGACGGGCGTCTCGCCGACTTCATGCTGCTGTGGACGGCACGCGGCGTCGATGGCTGTTGCCTGCTGACATTTCCCGACTCGCGCCATCCGATCGAACGCTTCTATCCTTACCAACTGCCCAAGCCGTGGGGACAGCTTGGCTCGATCGGCGTCAGCGCCGATTGTCGCGGGCAGGGCTTTGGCGCGGCGCTGCTGGACGCCGGTCTGCGTCGGCTGCACAACAATGGCATCAACGGCTGTGTGATCGACTGGACCACCCTCGTCGATTTCTACGGCAAATTCGGCTTCGAGTGCTATCGAGCGTACGTCATGTTGGGGCGCACACTGCCTGCATAGTCTGACCGGGAAGCAGCTTTGACGCGGAGACGCAGAGAGGCAGAGGCTCGCAGAGAAAAGCGATCTTCCTTGCTGACTGGGAAGCAGCTTTGACGCGGAGAGGCAGAGGTTCGCAGAGAAAAGCGGCGTTCATTGAGCATGGCGACGCGTACGGGTAGGAACGCTAACCAACAAATCTGGCATTGACGGAAAAGAAATGACAATTGAGGATGGATCAACATGATTGTAGACGGCAAACATAGCAGCGATCCAGTACGCGGCATGAGCTTCCCCATTGGCGCCACCATCCTGCCCGATGGGGTAAATTTCTCGGTGTATTCACGCCATGCCACCGCACTGGAGCTTCTGCTCTTTGATCATGTGGACGCCGCCGCGCCTGCACGCATCATCCGGTTCGACCCTCAACACAATCGCACCTTCTCTTACTGGCACATTTTTGTCCCGGGCATCCGCGCCGGGCAAATTTACGGCTTGCGTGCGCACGGCCCTTATGAGCCGTTGCTCGGTATGCGGTATGACCCCGCCAAGGTGTTGCTGGATCCGTATGGACGCGGCGTCGCTGTGCCGGCAAAGTATAGCCGCAAAGCCGCCTGTATGCCGGGCGACAACACATTGCAAGCCATGAAAAGCGTGATCGTCGACGTCAGCCGTTACGACTGGGAAGATGATGCACCTCTTCGCCGGCCCTTTAGTGACACGATCATCTACGAGATGCATGTGCGTGGTTTCACCTGCCACCCTAATTCGGGCGTGACGTCACAAAAACGTGGCGCCTACGCCGGCTTGATCGAGAAAATCCCCTATCTTCAATCGCTCGGCATCACGGCCGTCGAGCTGCTGCCCATCTTTCAATTCGACCCGCAGGACGCGCCAGAGGGCCACGTCAATTACTGGGGCTACTGCCCGGTCTCATTTTTTGCGCCGCACGTTCAGTACAGCATGAGCGGCGACCCTGTAGCCGCGGTGGACGAATTCCGCGACATGGTCAAGGCATTGCATCGCGCAGACATTGAGGTGATCCTGGATGTCGTTTACAACCACACGGCTGAAGATGACGAAAAAGGGGCCAACCTATTCTTTCCGCGGGCTTGAAAACGAAGCGTATTATATTTTGGATCGCACCGCGCTACGCCAATTACAGCGGCACCGGCAACACCCTCAACAGCAACCACGCCATGGTGCGCCGGCTGATCCTCGACAGCCTTCACTTCTGGGTCGAGGAAATGCACGTCGATGGCTTCCGCTTCGACCTGGCCGCCATTCTCTCGCGCGACGAGCATGGCGCGCCGTTAGCAAACCCGCCGATCTTGTGGGACATCGAGACCGACCCGGTGTTGGCCGGGCGTCAAGCTGATCGCCGAAGCCTGGGACGCGGCTGGGTTGTATCAGGTCGGCAGCTTTCTCGGCGACCATTGGAAGGAGTGGAATGGCCGTTTCCGCGACGACATCCGCGCGTTTGTCAAGAGCGATCCGGGCATGGTTGAAGAGGTGGCGTCGCGCTTTTTTGCCAGCCCCGATCTCTACGGCACAGAAAATCTTGGCCCCGAACAGAGCATCAATTTCGTCACCTGTCACGATGGCTTCACGCTAAACGACCTGGTTTCTTACAATCAGAAACACAACTGGGAGAATGGTGAAGAAAACCGTGATGGTTCTAACGACAATCTTAGCTGGAATTGCGGCGTCGAAGGGCCGACCGAAGATCGCGCGGTCGAGCAATTGCGGCAGCGCCAGATCAAGAACTTTTTCGCCATCACCTTGTTGTCGCTTGGCGTCCCGATGCTGCTGATGGGCGATGAAGTGCGCCGCACGCAGCGCGGCAACAATAACGGCTACTGCCAGGACAATGAGATCGCCTGGTTTGATTGGTCACTATGTGAGCGTCACGCGGATCTGCATAAATTCGTGAGAAAATTGGTGAAGTTTCGTAGAGAATTGAGCATCTTCCACGATGGGCATGGGCTTAGCCTGACCGAGCTGCTCCACTTTGCACGCATCGAGTGGCATGGCGTTGAACTCTTTAATCCAGACAAGAGCAACGATTCGCGCAGTTTGGCGCTTACCTTCCGCGGGGCAAGCGAGGCGTTCCACGTCATGGCGAATTTCTACTGGGAGCCACTGGACTTTGCCCTGCCGCCGCCGCCGCGACGCAGTCCGACGGGTTGGCGGCGGGTGCTCGACACGGGGTTATCGTCGCCCGAAGATTTCTGTTTACTTGCCGATGCCCCGCCCGTATCCAGCGAACGCTACCGGGTTGGCTCGCGCACAGTCGTGTTGTTGGCAACGGAGATGCAGACGCCGCCGCCGCAGCATATACCCATTCTACCAGGCTCGCGATAAGACACGCGTAGAGGGCGCAGCGCCGCAATTACAAGGCTTGTAATTGCGGCGCTGCGCCCTCTTGATCAGGCGAGCGGTCTGGCGTCGTCTATTTCAGACTATTCCAACTCGATGTCGATGTCCTCGAAGGATTCTGTCTCTTCCTCTTCTTCATCCTCTTCAAGATTGTCGAAGTCCAGGTCGAGACCATCCTCTTCCTCATCCCCCACGGTCACGGTGGCGCCAAGAGGCTCCATGCCCAATTCGCTGACGCCCTCGATATCTTCCAACTCGAAGTCGTCTAGCCCCATGTCGTTCTCATCCAGGTCGCCCAGGTCTTCGTCCTGATCGATCTCAGTATCGATAAGCAGTTCGACCTCATCGGCGATGTTGGTGGTGATGATGCGGCGCTGGCTGAAGCCGGTTCCCACCGGAATCAGCTTGCCGATGATCACGTTCTCCTTCAGACCGCGCAACTCGTCGCGCTGTCCCCGAATGGCCGCTTCGGTGAGCACACGCGTCGTCTCCTGGAAGGAGGCCATCGCCAGGAAGCTCTCCGTGTTCAAGGCCGCCTTGGTCAGCCCCAACACAATCGGCTCTGCCTTGGCTGGCTTGCCATTGCGTGAGATGACGTAATTATTGATATCTTCGAACTTGAACCGATCGAGCAATTCGCCCGGCAACAAGTCCGTATCGCCGGCCGTGCGCACCATCACGCGCCGCAACACTGGCGCAGAATCACCTCGATGTGTTTGTCGTGGATGCCTACACCCTGGCTGCGATAGACCTTCTGCACTTCCGCCAGCAAGTAGAGCTGCGTCGCCTCGCGGCCCGAGATGCGCAGATCTCCCTGGGGTTCTTAGCGCCTTCGGTCAATTGATCACCGGCCCGCCTGGGCGCCGGCCTTCGACGACGCAAGCGCGCGTTGGCCGGCAGCTCGGGACTTCCCAGATTTCCGTCCCTCGCCGACGGTGACGGTGGCGTTGCCCTCTGCCTCGACGAAAATTTCGCCCTCCATGCCTGCGTTGATGATGTCGCTCTCGCCGCGGCGGGCGACCACGGTGTCTTCCTGCACACGGTCGCCATCGCTGATCACTCACGTTAAACTGGCCGGAACCCTAACCTCGCGCCGCTTCAGGCTCGGTGCGGCTGATCGCCAGCATGCGGATGTCGCCGTCGCGCTCGATCTGCACCGTGCCGTCCATCTCGGCGATGACGGCCTCGCCCTTTGGCGTACGCGCCTCGAAGAGTTCTTCAACGCGCGGCAGCCCCTGTGTGATGTCGTCGGCGCCGGCCACACCGCCGGTGTGGAAGGTGCGCAGGGTAAGCTGGGTGCCGGGTTCACCGATGGACTGAGCCGCGACAATGCCGACCGCCTCGCCCAGCTGGATACACCGCCGCGTGCCAGGTCTTCGCCATAGCACATGCCGCAGATGCCGAAGCGGGCCTCGCAGGTCAGGGCGTGCGCACGAACGCCTTTTTGACGCTGTGGCGCTTGAACCGTAGCCAGGCGGCCTCGTTGAGGCAGCGTTCCACGCAGCAGCACGGCGCCCGTCTCCGGGTCGCTGACGTCGCCCGCCAGGAAGCGGCCGGCGATGCGCTCGACAAAGGTCTCGCCGCATCGCCTTGGCGTCGGCCTCGGTGATCCAGATGCCGGAACGTGTACCGCAGTCGTGCTCGGTAATAATCACGTCCTGCGCCACGTCGACCAGGCGCCGGGTCAGGTAACCGGCATCGGCCGTGCGCAGCGCGGTGTCGGCCAAACCCTTGCGCGCGCCGTGCGTGCTCAAGAAGTATTCGAGTGCGGTCAGCCCCTCACGGAAGTTAGAGCGAATGGGCAGCGGAATGATGCGCCCGTTCGGGTCGGCCATGAGACCGCGCATACCGGCCAGCTGGCGGATCGGGTTGATGCCGCCCTTGGTAGCGCCGGATTTGGCCATGGCACCCAGCCCTTCGATGGGGCTGAGCAGGTCCTTGACGGCGTCCGTCACCTCATCCGTGGCGCGCGTCCAGAGTTCGACGGTCTTGTTGTAGAGTTCTTCCTCGGTGATCAGACCGCGGCGATATTGCTGTTCCGCTTTTTCGACTTCGCCAGTGGTCTGGTCAAGAATCGCAGCTTTGCGTTCGGGCACGTTGATATCCGAAATCGCGATCGTGATGCCGGAGCGAGTGGCGTAACGAAAGCCGACATCCTTGATATTGTCCACAGTATCGGCGGTGATATTGCGCCCCAGGTGCTTATAGCAGCGAGCAACGACGGTATCGACGCCCTTGCGGTCAAGAAGCTCGTTGACGAACAGGAGTTCTTCAGGCAATGAGCGATTGAAAATAATGCGGCCAACGGTGGTGCGCATGAGACGTTCCAGCGGCCAGGTCGCGCCCAACAGCCCCAACTTGCGCAGGGCTTCGCGCGTCTCGTCCATGGCCGCGGCGCCAAAGGCGGGGATATCGGCGATCATCTTGCGCTCGCCGTGAGCGTAAGCATCCATGACTTGACCGACGCTGTGCAGCCCGTGCGCTTTGAGCGCGTCCAACACGCGGTCACTGACTTCAAACGTAGCGACAGGCATCGCGTCAAACTTACTCTTGAAGAGCACGCGGATGGGCTGGCGCAGCTTGATGATGCCCATGTCGTAGGCATATTCAGCCTCTTCCATGCTAGAGAAAGCATGCAGGCTCTTCGTCTCGGCGGCTTCGTCCTCGTCCACCGTGAGGTAATAGACGCCCATCACCATATCCTTGGACGGGCCGACGATCGGATCGCCGCTGGAGGGCTTGAGCAAATTCTGCGTTGCCAGCATCAGCTCGCGCGCTTCCTTGACGGCCTCGTCGCTGAGCGGAACATGAACGGCCATCTGGTCGCCGTCGAAGTCCGCGTTGAAGGCAGAGCAGGTGAGCGGGTGAAGCTGGATGGCGCTACCCTCGATGAGCACGACCTCGAAAGCCTGGATGCCCAAACGGTGAAGCGTCGGTGCACGATTGAGCAGCACGGGGCGCTCGTGGCAGATCTCTTCGAGCACGTCCCAGACTTCGGGCGACATGCGGTCGACCATGCGCTTGGCACTCTTGATGTTGTGCGCGTAGTTGTTTTCGACGAGCCGGCGCATGACGAAGGGCTTGAAGAGCTCGAGCGCCATCTTCTTGGGCAGGCCGCACTGGTGCAGCTTGAGCGTGGGGCCGATGACGATGACGGAACGGCCGGAGTAATCAACGCGCTTGCCGAGCAGGTTGCGGCGGAAGCGTCCCTGTTTGCCCTTGAGCAGGTCGCTGAGACTTTTAAGTTTACGCTTGCCGCTGCGGCTGACGGCGCGGCCGCGGCGTCCGTTATCCACGAGCGAGTCGACGGCTTCCTGCAGCATGCGCTTTTCGTTGCGCACGATGACGTCGGGCGCGTGGAGCTCCATCAGCTTCTTGAGCCGGTTGTTGCGGTTGATGACGCGGCGGTAGAGGTCGTTGAGGTCGCTGGTGGCGAAGCGGCCGCCGTCGAGCTGGACCATGGGGCGCAGTTCGGGCGGGATGACGGGCAGGGCAGTGAGCACCATCCATTCGGGCCGGTTGCCGGTCTTGCGGAAGTTTTCGACGACGCGCAGCCGCTTGGCCGCCTTTTTGCGGCGCTGCTTGCTCTTGGTCGTGCGCATCTCACGGCGCAGTTCCTTCTGCATCTTTTCCAGGTCGAGCTTGGCGACGATGTCGCGCACGGCTTCGGCGCCCATGCCGGCGGTGAAGACATTGCCCCACCGTTCGGAAAGTTCGCGATAGCGGTTCTCCGTCAACAGTTGCTTTTCCTCCAGCGCCTTGAGGTCAGCCAGCCCCGCTCCATCTGGCGGCGGATGGTCTCTTTCTTGGCGTCGATGTCGCCACGCAAGGCGTCGAGCTGGCCGCCGAGGTCGCGGTGGACGAACTCGCGCTTGGCGCTGACGCGCATGCGGATGTCCGCCTTCTCCTCATCGGACTCGGCCTGCAGGGTGTCGATCTGCTGCTGGACGAGGTCGTTGACGATGTTGACGTAGTCGAGTGAAACGATCTCACCGGTGCGAAGTACGGCCTGATCCGACCAGGAAAGGAACTTGTCCTCGGGCGCCTTCTTGCCCGCGTTGCTGTGGATCCAAGTCTGCAGCTTCTGCGCCTCGGCGATGACCAGGGAAGGTTCTTCGTTGATGCGGTCGTTGAGGCGGTGGATGGCGACTCCTCCTCGCCGTCCAGGGCTGGCAGCGCACCATCCCTTGGGCCTCCAGTGTGTCCTGCTCCTGCACCTCAGCTTCGATGCGTTGCAGGCGCATTTGGAGTTCACGCTCGTGGCGCTGGATGGCGCGCGAGCGCGCGTCCTCGTTGACGTTGGTGATGATGAATTGGGCGAAGTAAAGGACGCGTTCCAGGTGGCGCGGGCTGATGTTCAGCAGCAACCCCAGGCGGCTTGGCACACCCTTCACATACCAGATGTGACTGACAGGGGAGGCGAGTTCGATATGCCCCATGCGTTCGCGGCGTACGCGGCTGGGGGCAACCTCCACGCCACACTTATCGCAAACGATGCCTTTGTAACGGACGCGCTTGTATTTGCCGCAGGCGCACTCCCAATCGCGCGTGGGGCCAAAAATGCGCTCGCAAAAGAGGCCGTCGCGCTCGGGGCGCAGCGTGCGGTAATTGATCGTTTCCGGTTTGGTGACTTCGCCGTAGCTCCATTCGCGAATCTGCTCCGGCGAGGCCAGTGAAATTTTGATGGCGTCGAAATTTTTGACTTCCATAAGTTATCTCCTATTCGCCCGCAGTCTTCGTCATGGCGCCCGGCAAGTTGAGGCTGAAGCCCACAGTTGGGCAGGTTGTCGGTTGTCTCTTCCTTGCCGAAGTGGATCACTCTCGTTCTTTCGTTGATGACTTACACCAGAGGCCGAGGCTTTGCAGCTCCTTGACGAGCACCCGGAAGGATTCGGGAACGCCCGGCGACTGGATCGGCTCGCCCTTGACGATGGCTTCGTAGGTCTTGACGCGGCCGGTGATGTCGTCCGATTTGACGGTGAGCATCTCCTGCAGGATGTGGGCGGCGCCATAGGCTTCCAGCGCCCACACTTCCATTTCGCCAAAGCGCTGGCCGCCGAACTGCGCCTTGCCGCCCAACGGCTGCTGGGTGACGAGCGAGTAGGGGCCGGTGCTGCGGGCGTGCACCTTGTCTTCGACGAGGTGATGAAGCTTGAGCATCTGCACGACGCCGATGGTGACGGACGAGTCGTAAGGAACGCCGGTCTTGCCGTCGTAGAGACGGCGCTTGCCGGTAGTGGGAAGCGGCCAGCCAATGTCGCGGCTCAAGGCTTCAGCCTGGGCAAGCAACGTGCTGTCATCGATGGTAGCCAAAGCCGCGTTCTGATCCAGAGACGCAGCGCCGTTCCCCGCTTCACGATGGAAAAGCATCCACTCCCAGAGGGCGATACGCTGCGTGACAGCGTTGGCCTCGGTGCTGGTGCGGCGCAGATCGTAACTTTCGGGCAGAATTTCTTCCGGGGCATACCCTCGCTCGCGCAGCCATTCGCGCAGCACGGAATGGCGGGCATAGGTCTGCTCGCGGAAGAGACGTTCGCCGTCATAGCCCTGGGGCTCGAGCCAGTCGAGCAGGTAGATGAGGCGGGCGTCGTCGTCGTCCCTGAGTTCGGCGTCGGGGATATGCTGCTCGCGGACGTAAACCCACGCGCGGTCGGTTATTGTGCGCCAGGCAAGATCGACGAGCCATGCACGCGCCAATTCCGCCTCGATTTCATTTTCCTTCGCCCCGTCGAAGACGGGCGTCTCGGCCTTGAAGCCAAGCCGCTAGGCCGCCCAACCCAGATGCGCTTCGAGGATCTGGCCGATGTTCATACGCCCAGGCACGCCCAGCGGGTTGAGAATAATATCGACAGGCGTGCCGTCTTCGAGGAAGGGCATATCTTCAACGGGCACGACCTTGGAGATGACGCCCTTGTTGCCGTGGCGACCGGCCATCTTGTCGCCTTCGGTGAGGCGGCGGCGCTGCGCCACGCTGACGCGCACGATCTTCTCGACGCCGGCCGGCAGGTCGCGGTGCTCGTCGCGGCCAAAGACCTTGACATCGACCACCTTGCCGCGCTCGCCGTGGGGTAGACGGAGCGAGGAGTCCTTGACCTCACGCGCCTTTTCGCCAAAGATGGCGCGCAGGAGCTTCTCTTCAGGCGTAAGTTCGGTCTCACCTTTAGGCGTGATCTTGCCGACGAGGATATCGCCAGGCTTCACTTCGGCGCCGATGCGAATGATGCCCGACTCGTCGAGGTCCTTGAGCGCCTCTTCACCGACGTTGGGAATGTCGCGCGTGATCTCCTCAGGGCCAAGCTTGGTCTCGCGTGCGTCCACCTCATGCTTTTCGATGTGAATCGAAGTGTATTTATCATCCTGCACGAGGCGCTCGCTGACAAGAATGGCGTCCTCAAAGTTGCCGCCTTCCCAACTCAGGTAGGCGACGACGACATTCTGGCCGAGCGCAAGTTCGCCGCCTTCCGTGCTAGAGGAGTCGGCGAGCACATCGTCAGTCTTGACGACATCGCCCTTGAACACGACAGGACGCTGATCGATGCAGGTGCTCTGGTTGGAGCGGTTGTATTTGCGCAAGTGGTAGATGCGGCGGGTGCCGTCCGTCTCCTGCACCACGATCTGGTCGCCAATGACGCTGACAACTTCACCGTCATGTTTGGCGATGACAACCTGCCCCGAATCAATAGCCGCCTGATATTCCATGCCGGTGCCGACGAGCGGAGCATCGGGGCGAACCAGCGGGACGGCCTGGCGCTGCATGTTCGAGCCCATCAACGCGCGGTTGGCGTCGTCGTGCTCCAGGAACGGAATCAGCGCAGCGGAAACGCCGACGATCTGCTTGGGCGAAACATCCATGTACCGGATGGCGGATGGCTGCTCGAATTTGAACTCTTCAGCCTGACGCGTTGAGGGACGCACATTCTGGAATTCGCCGAGCGCGTTCACCGCGGACGACGCCTGCGCGATGGGCGCATCTTCGTCTTCGTCCGCGGTCAGGTAGATGACATCACGGCTGACGTAGGGTTTGACGCGCACGCTTTCCAGGCCGAGACCGGCGATGCGCGCGGCGAGGGCTTCGTCGGTGATGTCGCCACGCTTGGCAATGGTTTCGTCAGTGGCAGGATCGACTACGTCGATGTCCAGCGTGCGACCAACGAGCGCCGCAGCCTCAACAGGACGCACCTCCTTGAGCACGCGACGATACGCGGTTTCGATAAAGCCATAATCGTTGACGCGACCATAAGAAGCGAGCGAGCCCATCAGCCCAATGTTCGGGCCTTCGGGCGTCTCAATGGGACAGATGCGGCCATAGTGCGAGAAGTGAACATCGCGCACGTCGAAACCGGCGCGTTCGCGGCGCAAACCGCCTGGCCCCAGCGCGCTGAGGCGGCGCTTGTGCGTCAGCTCGGCGAGTGGGTTGGTCTGATCCATAAACTGGCTGAGCTGGCTGCCGCCGAAAAATTCACGGGTGGCGGCCACCACCGGCCGGATGTTGATGAGGCTGAGCGGCGTGACCTGGTCGGGGTCGCGAATCGACATGCGTTCGCGTACGACGCGTTCCATGCGCAACAGACCGATGCGCAACTGATTCTGGATCAACTCGCCGACAGTCTTGACCCGGCGGTTGCCGAGATGGTCGATGTCGTCCGGCCGGCCTTCGCCATTGTTGATCTGGATGATGCGCTTGATCACGGCGATGAGATCGTCAGTCGTGAGAATGCGCGCGCGTCCGTCTGTTTCGCGAATATCCAGCCCCAGGCGCCGGTTAAGTTTGTAGCGTCCGACCTTGCCCAAGTCATAGCGCCGCGCCGAGAAGAAGAGATTCTGGACAAAGTTGCGTGCGTTGTCGAGCGTGGGCGGATCGCCCGGGCGCAGCTTCTTATAAAACTCCAGCAACGCGTCGTTGACGCCCTTTTCCGAGTCGGTGGTGGGGTTGCTGGTGGTGTCGCGCTCGACGGTCGACTCAATATAAGGATGATCGACATTGGTGTCGACATCGGTGAAGAGCGCCCGAATTTCATCATCCGTGCCAAAGCCGATGGCGCGCAGCAACAGTGTGACCGGCAATTTGCGCTTGCGGTCAACCTTGACGCTGACGATATCACGCTTGCTGGTCTCAAACTCGAGCCAGGCGCCCCGGCTAGGAATAAGCTTAGCGCCGGCCAGGTTGCGGCCGGTGGTGCGGTCGGGTTCGGCGGTGAAATAGACGCCCGGCGAACGAATCAACTGACTCACAACCACGCGCTCGCTGCCGTTGATGATAAAGGTCGCGGCCTCGGTCATCAGCGGGAAATCGCCCATAAAGACTTCTTGTTCGCTGACCTCGCCCGTGTCTTTATTGACCAGGCGTACTTTCACCCACAAAGGGGCGGAAAACGTAATGTCGCGCTCTCGGCATTCATCTTCAGGGTATTTAGGTTCACCAAAGTAGAAATCGCCGAGATGAAGTTCCAAGTTTTTGTTAAAGCTGACAATCGGTGAAATTTCGGCAAATAGCTCCTCAAGCCCCTCAGTCTTGAAACATTCAAAACTGCGGAGTTGCACCTCGGTCAGGCGCGGCAAATCGAGGACGGTTGGCGTCCGCGCATAGCTTTTACGTCGAATACGCGCGCCTTGGGTGGACATACCGGTTCCGTTTGCGGGTTGGCTCATGTAATCCAGCTCCTTGATTGGCCTGAAAATGGCAATAAGACACCTGAGCAGAAAGTGCCCAGCTTCCGCATCGCTGCGAGCTATCGACTTTCTACATCTCGGTGTCTTTAACTTGACACAACTGTTTCAGACGTATATCGGTTGTACAAAATAAAAAATCAGGTGATAAATGGAGCGGAGACCAAAAACACTTTCTTCCCAGCCCATTATCCACCTGAACTCCTGCCTGCAAAATTTAATAATCTCGACAATCCGACCGACATCATGTCGAACGTCGTAACCGTGAAGATTACCGGATAGAGCGCAAGTTGTCAAATTGCAGACGCTCAAAAAACACACAAATCCTATTCGCGCGTAACAGAGAGGATTCTACTCGCATCCAGCGCTTGAAACTGTAGCCCGTATTACGATTTTCTGGAGACTTTCCATCATAAGCGCGCCGATTGCCATCCATCTCCAACACACTCACACAGCACATTAACACAGTGGAGAAAACCCGCAAGTGCAACTTGGTTTATCCCAAGTTTCCAAAATCAATTTCAAAACTCATTCAATTTGCCACTAGACAAGCTTGGGTTTTTGCTCTATAATGTGGGTCGAAATGGGTCGATGTGGGAGAAAATATCACCAATCGCCCTATCGATGGCGGAAAAGTGGGAGAGATTCCACCATGACCGCCAGTTGGGATATGCGAGTTGCCTGTTGTTCGGGGTGTTTACTATGTAATGAGTGGTGCGTAGTGTGTTCATACCTGCCGCACCAGGTATGAATCTACGCATTGCGCATCATTCATTACGGCCCGAAATGGCTTCTCTGTGACGAACAGTGATGAGCAAGTCAATGAGCAGCAGGTTCTCAATACAACGGCGCAATCGACATGTTTCTTGGCGAGTATACACATTCACTAGATTCCAAAGGGCGTTTGACCATTCCCGCAAAATTTCGGAATGAACTCGCGCTTGGCATGGTGGTGACTCGCAATCCAGTAGATAATTGCTTGCTACTTTTCCCACAAGATGAATGGGATCGCCTGGCGGATAAAGTGAGCGCATTGCCATTGACTGACGCGCGCTCCGCCGCGTTTCGCCGTGTGTTCTTTAGCGCGGCTGAGGATCTTCAGCCCGATGGACAAGGGCGAATTTTGCTGAGCCAACGTCTGCGCGACTACGCAAAGATCGGAAGTGACGTAGTCGTGGCAGGCATGAATAAATTCGTCGAGTTGTGGCATCCCGCTTCGTGGGAGGAAAAGGTAGTCGGCGAAATCACCAGCGCTGACTTTTCGAGCGATTTCTTTAGCACCTTAAGCCTATAAAATGGGAGATCGCCTGCCCATTGCCGCAGACCCGGCCGACGCACACCACACACCAGTGCTGTTGTCCCAGGTGCTCAACGGACTTGCTGTCCGGCCCGGCGCCTGGATGATCGACTGCACCACAGGCGGCGGCGGCCACACCGAAGCTCTGTTGATCAGATCGGCGCCTGACGGTCGTGTGTTAGGAATAGATGCGGACCCCGCAGCTATCCGGCGCGTCTCAATGCGTTTGGCCGACCCCGTCGCTTCCCGGCGTCTCGTCCTCCATCATGGGGATTTCGCTCACCTGGAGGAGACGGCGTCAGCCCACGCATTTGCCCCAGTTGACGGCGTTCTGTTGGATCCGGGTGAGCAGTTTCCAGTTGCAGACATCGGAGCGTGGCTTTTCATTTTCGCAACCTGGCCCGCTGGATATGCGCTTCGATCCTGCCCAGCCGTTGAGCGCCGCCGATATCGTCAATGATTGGGAGGAGCGCGACCTGGCAGACATTATCTTTCGCTACGGCGAAGAGCCGCAAAGCCGGCGCATTGCACACTATTTGGTGAAGCAACGCCCCTTTGCTACGACTGCGCAGTTAGCAGAAGCGATCGAGCAGGCGATTGGTGGGCGACGGGGCAGTCGTCTGCACCCGGCGACTCGCACCTTTCAGGCGCTGCGCATCGTCGTCAATCAGGAACTGGCGCAGATCGAAGGCGTTCTGCCCCAGGCGTTGAACTTGTTAAAACCCGGTGGGCGACTGGCTGTGATCAGCTTTCACAGCCTTGAAGATCGCATCGTCAAGCATTGGATGCAAAACGAGGCGCGCACTTACATTCCTGACCCAACCCGGCTGCACGGCGGATACGACCGGCAGCCAACCCTGCGGATTCTCACCAAGAAACCTATCGTCCCTAACGAGGACGAGGTGAGCCGCAACCCACGCAGTCGCTCGGCCAAGCTCCGAGTTGCCGAGAAGCTGCCACCAAATCTAGTGTGAAGCGTAATGTGTGACAAGTGAGCTACTGGCCCTCCCTCACACCATACATTGCGAATCACTAAATTCGGAGGCTCTTCGCAGTCTTCCGTAGTGTAGGGGCGACGCATGCGTCGCCCCTACTACAATCTGGTAAGTTCACATTACAAATGATCCATTGGGTAGTCATGCTACAGCGCGGCAGTCTGCCAACGTCTGTCACAACCGAGATTACTGGCTCCATCCAGCAGACCTTCAGCCGACGCCGGCTGGAGATCGTGCAAGAAATGCTGTGGCTGCCGGAAACCTATCAGCAATACTTGTTGCTGCTGATCGGCGTGTTGGCAATTGGCGCAGGGCTGCTGGTGCACGTCTGGCTGAACGTTCAGATCGCGCAAGAGCAGCTTCTGGTCAGCGAGCTTACCGCGCAACGCCAACAGATTGAGCGCGAGAACAGCGAAGTCATCTTTGCGATTGCAAACAGTTCCACCTTGGATCGGGTCGAGGAAGCTGCGCTTCAGCAAGGGTTCCGCCCAGCCACCGACCGCGTCTATGTGCGCCGCGATGCAGTGGCGAGTGACATGGCGTCGAGTATAACGGACGCCCCACCGACCTCATGGCCCGCTGCCATACAGCCGCCTGGGCGCCCGGCCAGGGATGCCGGCCCTGAACAGGGCTTCATCGACGCGGTGGGGCGCGGGTTGGGGGCAGCCGGGGCGTGGGTGCACGCAAACGACAGCGCAGGCAGTCGGCGGGTTTGCTACAGGATTTACGGAGCGTTGGATGCCATGACTGCGGCGGTTCCAGAAGCCTCTCGGTCTGCAGCGCCGCAGGCGATGAGCGAACAACATACGATGCCCACTGAAACCATCCAGAAGCGTGAATTGTGGCGCTTCTGGATGATTATCTTTGGGTTTGGGGTTATAACAGCGCTGGTGGCATTGGCGCTTTTTGTGCATCAGGTGCTTCAGTTTGGCGAGAGTCGGGCTGCCGGGCTGCCGCATCAGGCTGAGTCGCCGCGCGGGTCGATCGTCGATCGCAATGGCGTGCTATTGGCTGCCGACCGTTATTTTTATGAGGTCTCGACCACGCCAATTTATTTCGAAAACGACGAGGAGCGCCGCCAGGTCGCTGACTCGCTCGAAGAGTTGGCCGGGATCCCCGCAACGGATACCTACGATCTGCTCCGCAGCTATTCCGATCGGCTCTATCTGCGCCTGGCGCCGGCGATCAGCCTGGAAGCCGGCCATCGTATCTTGGATGAACGAAACCGGTTGACCAAGGCGCCCGGACTCCATCCGCTGCTCTACATCACACTGACGCCGGCGCCGCAGCGCTATTATCCAGAGAAGCAAGTGGGCGCCCACTTGCTGGGCATCATGGCGATGTTGGAAAACGCGACATGGCTACGGGGCGTGTATGGCGTGGAAGGCTTTTACGAGTCCTACTTGCGGGAACGCAGCGGCGTCGGCTTGACCAGCAAGACGACCGAACCTTTTACGGCGCTGCCAGCAAATGTGCGCCGCTTTCTGCCCTCGGTGGCGGGCCGCGACCTGATCCTGACGATCGACCGCAACGTCCAATGGATCGCCGAAGAAGAACTTGCGCGGGCGCTGGATCTGTACAAGGCAAAAGCCGGCACCATCATCGTGATGGAGCCGAGCACGGGCGAGGTGCTGGCGATGGCGAATGCGCCCACCTTTGATCCGAATGCATTTGGCGAATCGGATCCGGCTTCGCTCCAGAATCCCGCGGTCAGTGCTCAGTATGAACCTGGCTCCGTTTTCAAGATCATCACCGCAGCCGCGGCATTGGACAGCGGCGTCGTCACCCCGACTCAGAAGCTGACCGACACCGGTTCGATCGCGGTGGGTCAGCGCGTGATCCTGAACAGTGACCGCGCCGGGCATGGCGAGGTGGATATGACCGAGGCGCTGGCGCGCTCGCTCAATGTCATCACCGCGCAGTGGTCGCTGCTGATGGGGCAACGCCAGTTCTATCAGTACATCGAGCGCTTTGGTTTTGGCAAAGTGACGGAGATCGACCTGGCCGGCGAGGTCTATGGGTTGACCAAGAAACCAGGCACGCTCGACTGGAGCCTTTCCGACCTGGGCACCAATAGCTTCGGGCAAGGGTTGGCCGTCACGCCGATTCAGATGGCGAATGCGGTTGCTTCGATTGCCAACGGCGGCAAATTGATGCGCCCGTATGTCGTCAAAGCCCGTGTGTTGGATGGCAAGGTGCAGCAGACAGAGCCAACTGTGCTTGGGGTGACAGTGCGCCCAGAGATCGCCAAAGAAATGACCGATATTCTTGTAAAAGTAGTGGAAGAAGGGAACCAGGCAGCCGGGGTGTCTGGCTACATGACCTTATCCATCCACCTCGATCACGCAGCACACGCTGTGGACGGCGCTGACTGGCGAAATCCCGCCGATCGAGCTGCCGCCACTCCCGATCGCCCATGCCGCGTTGGACAGCCGTGATATCCGCCGTGGAGATTTGTTTGTCGCGCTCGTGGGGCAAAACACGGACGGCCACGCTTACGTAGGCGCGGTGTTGGACAACAACGCCCAGGCTGTGATCATCGAAGAGCGGGGCCGTGAAACCGCACACGCCGCAGGCGCGGCAATTGTCGACTGCACGCGCGGACGCTGGGCGATCCACGCGACGCTGCCCGCATCCTACCAGCCGGGCGCGCCGATCGCTTACGTGGTGGATGACAGTGTGCGGGCGATACAGAAGGTTGGCGCGTTTCAACGGCTCCACAGGACTAATCCAGCGCTGCGCGTGGTCGGCGTCACCGGCAGCGTGGGCAAGACCAGCACCAAAGAACTCACGGCGAGCGTGTTGCGGCAGCGCTACACAACCCACGCCTCGCCTGGCAATCTCAACAGCGAGCAGGGTCTGCCGCTAGCGCTGATGGGGCTGGATGTGACGCACACACGCGCTGTGCTTGAGATGGGTATGTATGGCGTAGGAGAGATCGAACGTCTCTGTCAACTGGCGCGACCACAGATCGGCATTGTGACCAACGTGGGGCCAGTGCATCTCAGCCGGCTCGGGACGATTGAGCGCATCGCGCAAGCCAAGTCAGAACTCGTGCGCGCGCTGCCCGCCGCGGAGCACGGCGGCGTCGCCATCCTCAACTGGGACGATGAACGGGTGCGCGCCATGGCGGAAATGACCCAGGCGCGCCTCTTTCGCTATGGCTTGACGGACGAGGCCGATCTGTGGGCGGATGAAATTGAAGGGATGGGGATGGAAGGCACCCGTTTCCGCTTCCACTATCGGCGCCCAGATACGGCGCGAGTCGAATCGTTGCACATCAAAGCACCGCTGTTAGGCCGTCACAGCGTACACACTGCTCTGTGCGCCGCGGCCGCCGGTCTGGTGGATGGCCTGGACTGGAACGAGATCATCGCCGGTTTACAGACGCTGGCCGGACAGTTGCGGCTGGTTGCTGTGCGCGGCATCAATGACAGCACCTTGATCGACGACACCTACAACGCCAGCCCGACCAGTACGATTGCGGCGTTGAATTTGATAGCCGATATTCAGCCCGTAGGCGCCGGTCGCCGTGTCGCGGTCCTGGGCGATATGCTCGAATTGGGCAGCTACGAGACCGAGGGGCATCAAATTGTGGGACGACGCAGCGCCGATATCGTCGATGTCCTCGTCACGGTCGGACAGTTGGGCGCCAGCATCGGCGCAGAAGCACGCGAGGCAGGCTTCGCCGCGGAAAATTTGCACATCCTGCCCACGCATCACGACGCCATCGATCTGCTGCGCCAGGTCATTCAGGCCGGCGACCTGGTATTGGTGAAAGGCAGCCGCGCGGTTGGGATGGATGTCATCGTCGCCGAAATCACCGCCAGCGCGACCAGCGCCGGCCCCAGCCGCGCCAGTTCTGCCAGCGCCACAGAGTTGACCAGCACGACGGGTTTTACCAGCACCACAGGGGAGCCGGTCGATGGATAATCCGTTAGAACCGAGAATGGCCTATGCGTTGGCGTTGGGGGCGGTGAGCTTCTTCTTTGCCGTAGTCTGGGGGCGCCCGTTGATCGGTTTTCTGCGCCGCAAGGGAGTGGGCAAGCAGATTCGCATCGATCTGCCGGGCAGCCATCAGCTCAAGACCGGCACGCCGACGATGGGCGGGTTTCTCTTCGTAGCGCCGGTGCTGGTGATCTTTGGCTTGCTGAACATCGTCAACCTGTTGGGCATGGACGCCACCGGACAAAGCACGCTGTTGCTCTTCTTCTGTCTAGGCTCGCACGCCATTCTCGGCGCCGTCGATGACTGGCAGGGCATCAAAGGAATCCACGGCCGCGGGGAAGGCATGAGTCCGCGCATGAAGAGCGCGTTCCAGATTGCCTTTGCCACCTTTATCGGGGTGGTGCTCTATTATGGGCCGCCGCACTGGGATTACGTAGGCGTGCCCGGCTTTGTCAATTTTTTTCAGGTTGGGCCGCTGATCATCCCGGCGACGATTATTATCTTGTATTTGACCAGCAACGCGGTCAACTTCACCGATGGACTGGACAGTCTCGCGGGCAGCGCCAGTCTGGTCTCGTTTGCCTGCTACGGCACCATCGCCTATTTGCAGGATCAGGTCTACCTGGCGACCTTTTGTTTTACACTGACGGGCGCCATCATGGGCTTTCTCTGGTACAACGCCTACCCGGCGCAACTGATCATGGAGACACCGGTAGCCTGTCGCTGGGCGCCACCCTGGGGTTGGTTTCGATCATGACCGGACAATGGCTGCTGTTGCCGGTGATCGGTCTGGTCTTCGCCGCCCAGGCACTGAGCGTCATGATCCAGATGAGCTATTTCAAGCTGACCAAACGTCTGTACGGGCAG
This sequence comes from Candidatus Caldilinea saccharophila, assembly GCA_016710365.1. Classification (GTDB taxonomy): domain Bacteria; phylum Chloroflexota; class Anaerolineae; order Caldilineales; family Caldilineaceae; genus Caldilinea; species Caldilinea saccharophila. The sequence goes on from JADJVW010000063.1 coordinate 302,588, forward strand.
GGGCGCCGCGTCTTCAAGATGGCGCCGCTCCACCACCATTTCGAGTTGCTCGGCTGGAGCGAAATGCAAGTCAAGGAGCGTTTTTTCATCGCATCGGTATTGGCCGGCATGTTGGGCGTCGCGTTAGCGTTGATCTGATGCGAGCTATTGGATAACGAGCTATTGGATAACAGGATGACGGACTTTCGCGGACAGCGCATCGTAATTCTAGGATTGGCCCGGCAGGGCCTGCCCTGGCGCGCTTTTACCCGCGCCGGCGCCCAGGTGACGATCAGCGACGCGGCCTCGGAGGAAAAACTGGCGGCGGACATCGCACGGCTGGGCGATCTGCCGGTCAAGCTGGTGTTGGGCGGCCACCCGCCGGAACTGCTCGACGCGTGCGATCTGCTCTGCCTGAGCGGCGGCGTGCCGGCTCAGCTTGGCATCGTGCAAGAAGCCATCCGTCGCGGCATCCCGCTGAGCAACGATAGCCTGCTGACCCTGCAACTAGCACGCCAGCGTGAGCTTGGCCCGATCGTGGCCATCACCGGCAGCAGCGGCAAAACCACCACGACGACGCTCGTAGGGCTGATGCTAGGGCAAGCGGCAAGCGCGTCCACGTCGGCGGCAACATCGGCGCCGCTGATCGACAGCCTGGACGCCATCGCGCCGGGCGACCGCATCGTGCTGGAACTGAGCAGCTTCCACTTAGAACTGTTCGACCCGGCCCTGGGCCTGGGGCCGACTTGGAGGCATCGGCCCCGGACGTGGCCGCGATTTTGAACATCACGCCCAACCACCTGGATCGGCATGCCGACATGACCGCGTATGCGGCGGCGAAATTCAACCTGCTGCGCTGTCTGCCCGACGCCGCCGCCATCGTTTTGAGCGCCGAAGACGCAGTGACCCCCGCGCGTGCCGAGGCACGCCGTGGCCTGAAGCAGCGACCAGCCAGCCAGCGACGTGGGGGCCTGCCTCACTGGACGCCCCTGTTGGCAGAGGTGGAGACGCGCTTGTAGCCGGACGGCAGCTGCGCCGCTCGCCCTCTTTCATCGCTCGCACACCGGTCAGCAACGGCGCCTGGGGTGCGGCAGCATGGCTCTACTACCAGGGACAGCCGATCTGCCGCGACGACGAACTGCGCCTGCGCGGCGAGCATAATATCAGCAATGTTCTGGCCGCGGCGGCGATCAGCGGCGCGGTCGGCGCCACGGTAGAGGGCATGGCAACGGTGGCGCGCACCTTTGCCGGCGTGCCGCACCGCCTGGAAATTGTGGCGGAGGCCAATGGCGTCGTGTGGGTCAATGACAGCATCGCGACCTCGCCCGAACGCGCCGTTGCCGGTCTACGCAGCTTCAGCGCCCTCGACCAGACGTTGATCTTGCTGGCCGGTGGCAAAGACAAACATCTGCCCTGGGAAACCTTCGCCGACGAGGTGTTGGCGCGCGTCGATTTTCTGATCGGCTTTGGCGACGCGGGCGGGATGATCGTGCGCAAAGTGCAGGAGCGGGCCGCGTTTCGCCAACAGCCTGCGCCGAGCACTGCGATCGTACACCGGCTGGATGAAGCGGTCGAGTTAGCGGCGCGCGCGGCAGCGCCAGGGAAGGCGGTCGTGCTGCTTTCGCCAGGCGGCGCCAGCTACGACGCCTATCGCGACTTCGAGCAGCGTGGCGAACATTTCCGCCGCCTGGTGCAGCAAAGCGCCGGGAGGGCGACATGACGAAGACAGCGCGAGCCTCAAAACCCAAGGGAAGCTACGACTGGGCCTTGCTTTCGGTGGTCACCATTCTTCTTATGCTGGGCGTGGTCATGGTCTTTAGCGCCAGCTACCCGCGCGGCATGGAAGGGTTCGACAATCCGTATTATTTTGTGATCCGCCAGTTGATCTGGCTGGCGATCGGCATCAGCGGGCTGATCGTGCCGCACGCATCCCCTATCCCTTCTGGAACCGGTGGAGCATTCCACTCATGGGCCTGGCGCTGCTGGCGTTGCTGGCGGTCGTCCTGTTTGGCGCCGAGCGCTTTGGCGCCACGCACGTTCCTACTATCAACGGCAGCATCCAGCCGAGCGAGCCGGCTAAATCGTCATCATCATCTACGTCAGCGCCTGGCTCACGAGCAAAGGCCGCCGCATTCGCGATGCGCGCGCCGGACTGCTGCCCTTTGGCGTGCTGATGGGGGTCGTGGCGGTGTTGATCGTCCTGCAGCCGGAAATCAGCACGGCAATTCTGATTGTGGCGACCGCCGCGGTCATGCTCTTTGTCGCGCGCGGTGGGCGTAGTGGCGACTGCCACCTTCTTTCTCGTCATCAGCTACAGCAGCTACGCCGCAGACCGCATCCAACGTTACCTGGACTCGGTGGGGAACCCCGTTGCCAGCGACGAATGGCAGGTCAGCCAGGGCGTCCAGGCATTGATGCGCGGCGGTCTTTTCGGGCGCGGCCTGGGCAACGGACTGGCGCAACAGACCGGCTATCTGCCCGTCAGTTGGAGCGATAACATCTACGGCGTCATCGGCGAGGAGCTTGGTCTGCTGGGCACGCTGTTTGTGATTCTGCTGTTTGCCTTGCTGGCCTACCGCGGGCTGCGGATCGCGCTGCGCGCGCCCGACAATTTCGGCATGTTGTTGGCAACCGGCATCACCACGATCCTGGTCTTGCAAACGCTGCTCAATATGGCGGTGATCGTGGCGGTATCGCCGCCGACCGGGGTGACGCTGCCCTTCGTCAGCTATGGCGGCAGTTCGCTGGTGGCATCGCTGATCGGGATCGGCGTGCTGCTCAGCATCAGCCGCTATGGCATCGAAACGGCGCCGCGCGGCGCAGCCAGGAAGGTATTCGTATGAACGTGTTGATCTCGGGCGGGGGAACGGGCGGTCACGTGTATCCCGCCCTGGCCGTCGTAGCGCAGCTCGCGCCGGCAACTACCAGGCGACCACGCCCCGCCCGCCCAGCGTCGGCGATGGCCGCGTCCGGCGCGGCGGCAAGCGCGGCTGAGCCGGTGCAAACAGAGGTGCGCACGCTGTGGGTCGGCAGCCGCGGCGGTATGGAAAAGGCATTGGTCGAACGCGCCGGTATCCCGTTTACGGGGATCAGCACAGGCCAATTGCGGGTGGCGAATCCGGTCAAAGTGGTGCGCAACCTGGGCCGCATGGCGGCCGGTGTGCGTCAGAGCCTGGCGATTGTGGACGATTTTCGCCCTGACGTCTGTTTTGTAACGGGTGGCTATGTGTGTGGGCCGGTGGTCACGGCCTGTGCGCTGCGTAAACTTCCGGTGCTCATTTATTTGCCGGACATGTCGCCAGGCTATGCCATTCGGATGCTGAGTAAGCTGGCCACGCGCGTGGCGGTGAGCTTCCCGGAGGTGGCGCACTGGTTCGGTGGAGAAGCGCCCGCCGGCAAAGCCGTCGTGACTGGCTATCCGGTGCGGGCGGAAGTGGTGACAGCGGCGGCGGATCGGCAGGCAGCGCGACGACAACTGGCCGCAGAGATGGGCGCCTCCTTCGACGAAACGGACGGAGCGCAAATGCCGCTGCTGCTGGTCTGGGGCGGGTCGAGCGGCGCGCGCGTGATCAACCAGGCAACCTGGGACGCGCTGCCGGCGCTGCTGCCGCTGGCGCAGATCGTGCACGTCGTCGGTGTGCGCGACTGGCCGTTGTACGAGGCGTGGGCGGCCGCGCATCCGCTGCCAGACGCGCTGCATCATCGTTATCATGCCGCGGCCTATCTGCACGAAGCAATGCCGCTGGCGCTGGCCGCCGCCGATCTGACGGTGGCGCGGGCGGGCGCCAGCACGCTGGGCGAATTCCCGGTGAGCAGGCTGCCGTCGGTGCTGGCGCCGCTGCACAGCGTCAACCAGGCGGACAACGCGCAGGCGCTGGCAAAGCCGCGGCGCCGCGGTGGTCGTCGAAGACAGCGACCTGCCGACGCACTTAGCGCCGACCGTAGCCAGCCTGCTTGGCAATGCGGCGCAGCGTCAGGCGATGGAGGCGGCGCTGGCGCAGATGGCGCAGCCGGACGCGGCGCTCCGCATCGCAGCAGAAATTGTGCAGTTGGCGCAAATTTAACGGAAATAGATGGCAGGATCGGCAGCACAACATGACGACCGAAACGCAAGTTCTGATCGCCTTTATCCTCTATCTGATCTTTTTTGGCTGGGTCGGTGCGCGGCGCGGCGTCTGGTCCGAGGCGGTGCTTTTGTTGGTGACGGTGGGCTTCTGGGTCTTGCTTCAGGAGCGCGGCACGATTATCGTGCGGCTCACCAACTTTGCCGGCAAATTTTTTGTGCTGGTAGGCTCCGGCGGCTTGAGCGGCAGCGCTGAAGATGCATTACAGGCAGTGCAAGCCGCGCCGAATGTGATCACCAATGACAATGAGGCCGGTTTTCTCTTTCTGGTGTGGGCGGTGATCGTGCTGATCACCTTTATCGTCGGCAGCGACAAGCGGTGGTCAAAATACAACAAAAACACGGGGCTGGCGATCGTGTTGGGGGTGATCAACGGCATTGTCTTTGCCGCGCTGCTGCTGCCGGTGCTGGGCAGAATCCTGGAAACGACGCCTGCGGTCGCGGTTGAGGATGCGCCGCTGAACGCTCTCTTTCTGCTTGTCAGTGGCTTGTGGGATTTGATCTATCGCACTTTTCAAAGTCTCTGGACATGGGTGCAGCCTGTGCCACCGAGCGTCTGGTTGCTCATTATCACCTTATTGTTAGTGCTGATCGCCTGGCCGATGCGCGGCGCCTCAAGCAAGAAGAAATAAACGATTATGCGGGGGTCAATCGAAGTTCTTTTCTATACGGTCGTGCTGATTTTCGGTTTTATCGGCATGGTGCGCGGCTCCAATCGGGAGCTGGGCAATTCGATTATTCTCATGTACGTGGTGGCGATCCTGGGAATAGCAGACGAGCGAGGCTGGAGCGAGCGGAGTGCGCAGCAAATTTCGTTGATTTTTGGCGCCGACGTGGCGCGTATCAACGAAGCCGCCTTCATCTTGCTGGCGATCATCTTTATCGTGATCATCGTCGTCACGTATCAGGGAAAGACATTTGATTTCAGCAACAGCAAAGCCGACGGATGTCTGGGGCTTGCCAGCGGGTTTGCGATTGGCATTCTGAACGGCTATCTGATCGCCGGCACGTTGTGGTATTACGCCGATAAATACCAATATCCGTTCAATCTGCTCAGCGGGGCGCTGACCGCGACAGGTCAGGCAATGGTCGCTTTTTTGCCGGCGACGATTTTCCCCAATGCATTCTACTGGGCGATCCCGGCGACGATTTTGATGATCGTGCGGGTAATCCGCTGAAAATCACTTAGAGAAATACCGAGTAGAGGGATACGGAAATGTTGGAATCATGGGAGGCGCGGCTGGCAAATCAAGATGCAACCTTGCGCGTCCATTTGATCGGCATGGGCGGCGCCGGGTTGAGCGCGATCGCGGCCGTGTTGTTGGAGCTGGGCGTCCAGGTCAGCGGCAGCGACCGCCAGCCGAGCGCAGTCACCGAACGGCTGGCAACGCGCGGGGCGCAGGTAATGCTCGGCCAGCGCGCCGAAAATCTTACGGAATTGGCGCCCACGCAGCGTCCCGACGTCGTGTTGATCAGCAGCGCGGTCGACGTACACAATGCGGAGCGCCGCGCGGCTGAAGCGTTAGGGCTGCCTGTGGTGAAGCGCGATGTCTTCCTGCCGGCGCTGCTGGCCCACCGGCGTTTGATCGCTGTCGCCGGCACGCATGGCAAGACGACGACCACCGCCATGATCGTCCAGACGCTGCGCACGGGTGGCATCGACTGTGGCTATATCATCGGCTCCGATGTGCCGAACTTTGGCAGTGGCGCGGCGGGCAGCGCGCCCGAATTCGTGCTGGAAGCGGATGAGTATGACCGCATGTTCCTGGGCTTGAAACCTGAGATCGCTGTGCTTACCAATGTCGAATGGGATCACCCGGACTGCTACCCAACCCCGGCCAGTTTTCGGCGAGCCTTTATGCAATTCACCGAAACGGTCGAACGCGATGGATTGATCGTCGCCTGCACGGACGACGAAGGTGCGTCAGGTGTTGGCCTATGTACCGACGCGCGGGCCGCGCGCCATCAACTACGGCACGAATGAAGGCGCGGACCTGCGCGCCCTGGAGGTGCGTTCGCTGCCCGGCCTGGGCGTCCAGGCCGAACTTGTCTGGTGGAACGCGCCGCAGGGCCAGCTAGAGATCGCGGCGCCCGGCGTGCACAATGTGCGCAACGCATTGGCGGCGCTGGTGGTGGGCGTTTCCTGCGGCGTCGCGCTGATGCCGCGCTGGCCGCCTTGCGCGATTATCGCGGGTCGGCGCGGCGCTTCGAGTGGAAAGGAGAAATAGGTGGCGTCATCGTCATCGATGACTACGCGCATCATCCGACCGAGATCGAGGCGACTTTGGCGGCCGCGCGGCGACGTTACCCGGAGCGACGCATCTGGGCGATCTTTCAGCCGCACACCTACAGCCGCACCAAACACATGCTCTACCGTATGGGGGAAAGCTTCGACGCCGCCGACCTGGTGATCGTCACTGACATTTACGCGGCGCGCGAGATGGACGACGGCAACGTGCACGCACGCGAGTTGGTCGCCGCCAGCACCCATCACGCCATCCGCTATATCGGCGCGCGGCAGGAGGTGGCCGCCTATCTCGGCGAACACACCGCGCCCGGCGACGTGGTGATCACGCTCGGCGCCGGCGATAGCTATCAGATCGGCGAGTGGCTGCTGGAACTGTTGGAGGCACGCGCGTGAGCCAGGCCCAACCGCTGTCAGCACCGCGTGAGGATAAGATGCGGACGCCTGTGCGGACGGCGCGGACGGAGCACGCCATCGACTGGCAAGCGCCGCTGCGTTTCGGCGTCACTGTCGCGCAAAAGGTCAGCCTGGCGCCGTACACGACGATGAAGGTGGGCGGCGCCGCGGAATACTTTGCCACAGTCAGCACGGTGGATCAGTTGATCCGCCTGGTGCGCTGGGCGCGTGCGGGGGCGCTGCCCTATTTCCTGCTTGGCGGCGGCAGCAACATTTTGATCAGCGACGCGGGCGTGCGCGGGTTGGTGATTTACAACCGCTGCCGCCAGGTGCGGGTCGATGCGGCGCCCTGTTGCGCCTTTCCACGCGATGACCGTCCGTTTGTCTTTGCCGAAAGTGGCGGCAGCATGGCCGGGCTGGCGCGGCGCATGGTGAGCGCCGGTCTCAGCGGGCTGGAGTGGGCGGTGAGTCTGCCTGGCACAGTGGGCGGCGCGGTCGTCAACAACGCTGGCGCCTACGGAGGCGCAGTGCAAGATAATTTGTATGACGCCATGATCCTGGGTGCGGATGGCGACATTGAGGAAGTCTTGGCCGAACAACTGGCCTACGCGTATCGAGCGAGCCGGTTGAAGCAGATTCCTGTCGAGACGGTCGCCGATGCGCCGGCGGCCGTGCACGCCGGCTTTGGCCCCGTGGTGCTGAGCGCCAATTTTCGGTTGACGCCGGGCGATGGCGAGGCGATCAAGACGCAGGCGGAACAAAACCTGCACCATCGCCGCCGCACCCAACCGGTCGAGCCGAGCCTGGGCAGCAGCTTTGTCAACCCGCCCGGCGATTATGCCGGCCGGCTGATCGAAGCGGCAGGACTGAAGGGCATCAGCATCGGCGGCGTGCAGGTGAGCCGGCGGCACGCGAACTTTCTGATCAACCCAGGCGGCGTCGGCGCTGCCACCGCCAGCGATGTCATGAAGTTGATCGCACATGTGCAGCGCGTGGTCGAGGAACGCTTTGGCGTATGGCTCACGCCAGAAGTGCAGTTTGTCGGCGATTGGGAGCGCTCATAGTGGCGCTTTGGCCTGAGATGCAGGCGGACGGGGACGTCCGCGCGCTGGTGAGGAACTAGGTGGAATGGTGCAACAACGGAGGCGGTATCGGGTGGGCGTGCTTTTTGGCGGGCGCAGCAGCGAACATGAAGTTTCGCTTGCCAGCGCCAAAAACGTCATGGAGGCGCTGCGCCAGGCGGGAAACGAGATCACATCGATCGGCATCTCAGCCGAGGGGCGCTGGCTGTCCCAGCCGGACGCATGGCTGCGCTTGACCGCGCAATCCCAGGGCGAGCCGCGCAACCCCGAGCAGGAGTCGCTTGCTGCGCGTTATCCGTCGCCCGTCCTGCGCGAATTGCTGGACGAACAACACTTGCCGCCGGTCGATGTCATCTTCCCGGTGTTGCACGGGCCTTACGGTGAGGACGGCACAGTGCAAGGTCTGTTGGAGATGGCGAATCTGCCCTACGTCGGGTCGGGCGTGTTGGGCAGCGCAGTGGCAATGGACAAAGACGTTGCACGCAAATTATTTGCCTGTCACGGGTTGCCGCAGGTGCGCTATCTGACCGTGCGGCGGCACACCTGGCGCCAGGCGCCGGAGGCGGAGATCGACCGCATTGAGGCGACGCTGCCTTATCCGCTCTTTGTCAAGCCCGCCAACCTGGGCAGCAGCGTCGGGGTCAGCAAAGCGCGCGACCGCCGTCAGTTGCAGGCGGCCATCGAACTGGCAACGCGCTACGACAGCAAGCTCCTGGTCGAGGCGGCCGTGCCTCATGCCCGCGAGATCGAGGTGAGCGTGCTGGGCAACGACGAACCGGAAGCCAGCGTCGCGGGTGAAATCATCCCGGCCAATGAATTCTACGACTACAACGCCAAGTACGAGAGCGCGGGCAGCCAGTTGCTGATCCCCGCCCGGCTTGACGAGGCTACCATGCAGCGGGTGCAGTCTCTGGCCGTACAGGCGTTTCAAGCGCTGGACTGTGCAGGGCTGGCGCGAGTCGATTTTTTGGTCGCTGGCGACAACGGCGGGATTTACTTGAATGAGGTCAACACCATGCCAGGCTTTACCCGCATCAGCATGTATCCCAAGCTATGGGAGGCGAGCGGGCTTGCCTATCCCGACCTGGTCCATCGGCTGCTTGAACTGGCGATTGAACGCTACGTCGAGCGTCAGGAAAACAGTACGGTGCGATGAGTTGCGAGGGGCGAGTTGCGAGGGGCGAGTTGCGAGGGATAGACGAGTCTCTTGAGTTGGGCGTAACAGCAGCAGAGTGATTATGGAAAGTTCATCAGCGCCAAAGCAGCAGAATACAAAGCACACGCCGGCGGCGCGTGCGGCCGCGGTGAGCGTCAAGTCGCACACTGCGGCCGCACGCAGCCGCATCAATCAGCGCCGGCGCCAGCAGATGAGGCGGCGCATGCACCACTTCGAGTCGTTGCTGCCCAGACTGCCCGGCGCCCGGCGCATCGAACTGCACAATCCACTGCCGCACGTGGCGTTGCGTCCGCTCTGGGGCGCGCTGCGTAGCCGCCTGCTGTGGATTGTAATCGTCGTCGTGGCTGCGGTGAGTGCTCTAGCAGCATGGACTTCTCTGGATGAGCGTTGGTATGTCTACCGGGAAGATGTGCATTTCAACGGGCTGAATTACCTCAACGCGGAGGATCTATGGGAAACCAGCGCCGTTGATGGGTGGCAGATCTTCTGGATCGACGGCGACGCGGTGCGCGAGCGCCTGCTGCAGAATCGTTATGTCGCCGATGCCCAGGTGCATATCACGACGCTCTTGACCAAAATGACCGTGGATGTCACCGAAGTGCGCCCGGTCGCTCTGTGGGAAACTGACGCCGGGCTGCGCTGGCTGCGCGACGATGGCATTGCGCTGGAGCCGCGGGGACAGACGCCGCCCGGCCTGCTGCTCATCCACGATCCGCCTGCCGACGCCACATTGGCCGGCGCGCCCAACGGTGCGGCGATCGACCCGGCGGTGCTGGCAAGCGCCCAGGCATTGGCCAGCCGGCTGCCCGGCGTGACGCCGTTGCGTTATAACGCGCTGGTCGGCTTGAATTTTCGGCTTCCTGACACCCCGTATTGGGTCTATTGGGGAGATGGTGATGAGATCGAGCGCAAGCTCGACAACATGGCGGCAGCCGAGACGCTGCTCAACGATGGCCGCGCAGAGGGATCCGTGATCGACGTGCGCTTCGAGCGACCGTACATCAAATAAGGTGTACTAAAAAGAGGATTAAACGAGAGGCCGTGCACGGTCTCTCATGTGAGATGGAGGGCGGCGGACGCAGGTGTAACGAAGGCGTCCGTCAGAATTGAGCTGATCGGCGGATGCGCCTCGCTCTTCGCCCCTCGCAACTGATTAGGAGTAGTTTTATGCAGGAATTTGTCTCAGCCATCGATATTGGAACGACGAAAATTTGCGTGCTGACCGCACAGGTGGGCCACGATGGACTGGGCAAGCTTTCGTTGCGCTTGCTTGGTGCAGGTGTGGCGCCCAGCCGGGGCATTCGCCGCGGCGTTGTGGTGGACGTGCCGGAAGCCACCGCTGCGGTGGGCGAGGCGATCGAAAAGTGCGAGCAGGAAGCTGGCCGGCAGATCCTCAGCGCCTACGTAGGCATTGCCGGCAGCCACATCGGCACGCGCAACAGCCGCGGGGTCAGCCCGGTCGACAAGCGCAGCGGCGTCACCGGCGCCGACATGCAGCGTGCGCTGGAAGGCGCGCGCGCCGTGGCTCTGCCCGAGAACCAGGAAGTCATCCACACCATCGCGCGGTCGTGGACAGTGGACGGCGCCACCGAGGTGCAGCAGCCGGTCGGCATGAGCGCCTATCGCCTGGAGGTCGATGCTCACATCGTCACCGGCAGCAGCACGGCCATCAACAACCTGGTGCAGTGCGTGGCCGCGCACGGCATCGACATCGACGAACTGGTGCTGGAACCCCTGGCCGCCAATGAGGCGGTGCTGCGCCCGGAAGAGCGGCGCATGGGCGTGGCCGTCGTGGACATGGGCGGTGGCACTTCCGACCTGGCCGTCTTTATCGACAATTCGCTCTGCAACACGATCATCCTCGACATGGGCGGCAATCATCTCACCAACGACGTGGCCGTGGCGCTGCGCTGTCCGTTCGAGACTGCGGAGGAGATCAAGCTGCGCTATGGAACGTTGCTGCCCGAACGCGTGGCGCCCGACGAAACCGTGTGGGCCAACGTCTTTGGCGAAAAGTCCGAACGCAGCTTCAGCCGACGTTTTATCTGCGACGTGCTGGAGGCGCGCGCCCAGGAGATGATGGAGATCATCGCAGGCAAACTGACGGAAAGTGGCTTTATCGACCGCCTGCCCGCCGGCATTGTGCTGACGGGTGGGTGCAGCCAGCTTCCCGGCTTTGCCGAACTGGGTCGTAGTGAGTTGAGCATGCCGGTGCGCGTCGGCGCAGCGCAGAGCGCGCTGCCAATCTCTGGGCTGACGCGCGCCTTGATGACCCCCGGCTATGCAACGTCGGTTGGCCTGTTGCTCTGGGGGCTGCACGAAGATGACGCGCGGTGCATCGCCGTTTCGAGGCCGATCATGGCGGTTCGTCCAGCCAGAAATGGATGGGCGCCGCTGCAAAATGGCTCAAAACCCTGTTGCCGGACAGGGATTGAGATAAGCGTCCATCCAGAAATGGGGGGACGCCAAGCATCACAGTTTTAGTTCACAGTTGTAGTTCATTGCACCGTACCGTCAGCATCAATTGTATTCACCATCGAAGGAGTCGAAATCATGACCCGAAGCACCAAGGCACAACCGTCCTATGTCGACAACTTTGCGCAGATCAAGGTTGTCGGTGTGGGAGGCGGCGGTCAAAACGCCGTCAACCGCATGATCGATGAAGGCATCCAGGGCGTCGAATTTATTTCGGTCAACACGGATGCCCAGGCGCTGATGCTCTCCAGCGCGCCGCAGCGGCTGCGCATCGGCGAGAAAATTACCAAGGGGCTTGGCTCCGGCGGCAACCCGGAGATCGGCCTGCGCGCGGCCGATGAAAGCCGCGAAGAGCTGCGCCAGATGATCTCCGGCGCCGACATGGTCTTCGTCACGGCCGGCATGGGCGGTGGCACCGGCTCCGGGGCATCCTCTGTCGTGGCGCAGGTGGCGCGTGAAGAAGGCGCATTGACCATCGGCGTTGTCACGCGCCCCTTCACGTTTGAGGGGTCGCAGCGCCGGCGCAACGCTGAACAAGCCATCGAAGCATTGCAAAGCAGCGTCGATACGTTGATCACGATCCCCAACGACCGCCTGCTGCAGATTGCGGGCAAAACGGCCAGCGTGAAGCAGGCCTTCAGCATGGCGGACGACGTGCTGCGGCAAGGCATCCAGGGCATCAGCGAATTGATCACGATCCCAGGGTTGATCAACCTGGACTTCGCTGACGTCAAGACGATCATGCAGGACGGCGGCGCGGCGTTGATGGCGATCGGACGCGCCTCCGGCGAGAATCGCGCCCGCGAGGCCGCGGAGCGCGCCATCCACAGCGCCTTGCTGGATGTTTCCATCGAGGGCGCCCGTTCGATCATCTTCAACATCAAAGGCGGCGAGGACATGAGCCTCTTCGAGGTCAATGAAGCCGCCGAAGTAATCCGCGCCAACGCGCATCCTGAATGCAACATCATCTTTGGCGCAGTGATCGATCCGAACGCCACGGATGACATCCAGTTGACCGTGATCGCCACCGGCTTCGACCGCCCAAAGCCCAAGGATCAGTTCGACTTTGTTGGCAGCACGTTCAACGGCAACACGAACACCAGCCAAACTTCGCAGCGCAACGTTCGCGAGCCGGCGAAAGAGCCAGCGGCTGACTACCAGGTGCGCACGTTCCAGCGCGATGATCTCGATATTCCTGCCTTTTTGCGCCGCCAACGCACAACAAATAACGGTCGCTAATGATGTTCAGTAGGGATGTGGGAACGGAGGCAACCATCCGGCTTGCGCCGGGAAGCCTCTGTTCCCACCCCTTCCCGTTGCTGCCCCCCTCTTTCGTCCAATGGCCCGGCCCAGCCAATCCACCCTAGCATAGCGGCTCGCGCTCCTGCTGCGCTGACGCCTTGTTTGCAGCAAAGTGATTTATGTCGATGCCCCGCTTCGCCCCTCTTTGAATCATTTCCTACAGGCTTAAAATTTCGCCGTTCGAAAAAGATACACGTTCTCTCTGGTAGAACACGTGTACGCTATTTGCAGCGCGCGGGAAGGTATGCTATACTCTCCATCCTCAGACCCAATATGTTGTGGTCTGTTTCATCTTATGTACAATATATCGTAGGGACATTCGTATGCACTGCCCACACTGCGGCCATTCTGCTCATCGTGTGATCGACACTCGCGACACTGGGGATGCCATCCGCAGACGGCGGCAATGCGAGCAATGTGGGCAGCGATTCACCACCTACGAGCATGTAGCGGCCAACCTGCTGGTCATCAAAAGTGATGGCCGTCGTGAACCGTTTGACCGCCAAAAGATTTTATCCGGCATTCAGACTGCGGCCACCAAGCGGCCGATCAGCCGGGAAGCCATGGAGGCGATGGTCAACCAGATCATGGAGTCGTTGCAGGCGATCGGGCGCACCGAGGCGCCCAGCAAGTTGATCGGTGGCATGGTGCTCGACCAGCTTGCCCAGATCGACCAGGTTGCCTATATCCGGTTTGCCAGCGTCTACCTCGACATGAGCGACCTGGTTGAAGTGCGCACTGAGATCGACCGGCTGATGGGCCGGTCGAACAACACCCCCGAATCTGCCTAGCGTGCACAAGTGATAGTTCTACGTAACTTTAGCTGTATAAAATAGCTGTATGAAATAACGGACGCACACAACGTTTGCATCGTTGCAGGCGACGCGTGTGCTCACGGGGTGGCCGTCTGGGGAATTTCCCGTATTAGGAAATTTCACAGGCGCCGCCTTGGTACTCTATTGCCTTCGGGCCTCGACGTTCGATTGAAGGGTTTCAACCAGAGGAGATAGTGCATGTCCAACCACGCCTCCAGCCCAACGGCTGTTCAAGCAAGCGCACAGAATGAGCAAGCCCACACTGTTATGGAGACAGTCAAGGGTGAGCGACAACCAATCACTTGTCCGGCGTATGTCAGCGACGCCGCGATCAACCTCAGCGAGAACAGCATCAAAGTGCTGGAGAAGCGCTATCTGCGTCGCGATTTCGACGGCGCCTATCTGGAGACGCCTGCCGGCATGTTCTACCGCGTCGCCTATCATGTCGCCCAGGTCGAACGCGAACACGGCGGCGATGTTGAAGCGACCACCAAGGTATTCTATGACCTGCTCTCCGAGCGGCGCTTCTTTCCCAACAGCCCCACCTTCACGGGCGCGGGCACGCCGCTGGGCCAGCTTGCCGCCTGCTTTGTGCTGCCCATTGAGGACGACATGGGCAAAGAGAGCGACGGCATTTTCAGCACGCTGCGCGTCGCCGCGCTGATCCAGCAGACGGGCGGCGGCAACGGCTTCTCCTTCAGCCGCCTGCGCCCGAAGAACGACATCGTGCACACTTCGTCAGGTCGCGCTACTGGCCCGGTCGGCTTTCTACGCGTCTACGACCAGGCATTTGGCGAGATCGCCCAGGGCGGCAGCCGGCGCGGGGCCAACATGGGCGTGCTGCGCGTCGACCATCCCGACATCGAGGAATTTATTTCCTGCAAGGCGGACGAGGGCAAGATCGTCAACTTCAACATTTCCGTGGCGATCACCGATGAGTTCATGGTCGCGGTGCGCGATGACACGGATTTTGCCCTGCGCAACCCGCGCGATGGCAAGGTGTGGAAAACGATCCAGGCACGCGACCTTTTCGCCAAAATCATCAAGTACGCGCACCACAACGGCGAGCCCGGCGCGCTCTTTATCGACGCGGCCAACCGCTCCAACCCGGTGCCCCATCTCTACGATCTGGAGGCGACGAACCCCTGCTTTGTCGGCGAGACCCGGATCCCGACCGAGTTTGGCTTGCTGACCATCGCCGAATTGGCCGACCTGGAGCAGGGCGGCTTTATCGTCACCGACAATCGCGCCATGCCCGGCGGACAGGTCGGCGCCGGGCATGGCGTGGCCTTGCGCATGGCATCCCCGGCCTGGATGACGCGCCAACAGACGCCGGTCATGCGGCTGGTGACGCGCCAGGGTTACACGGTGACGGCCACGCCCGACCATCGTTTCCTGACGCCGCAGGGCTACGTGGCTTTGTGTGATCTGACGCCGGGCGTTGTGCTTCTGCAGAGTGGCGAAGGCGCTTGGAGCCGCAACGATCAACTGCCGCAGGTCGAGCGCCTACAGGAACAGATGAAGCTCATGGCGCACGGCGGCAGCCATGCCACCGGCCACACCACGCAGCGCAGCGACTTTCAAAGCCGATACGCCAACCTGCCCCCAGTGGAGCCATTCCCTGGGCATGGTGTTGGGTTGCCTGGTGGGAGATGGCTGGCTTTCCGAAGAGAGCAACAGCCCGGTTGGTTTCGCATTTTCCGAGGCGGAGTCTCTTGACCAAGTGCATGGCGCGCGCTCCAGGCATGGTTTGGCCTGGGCACATCCACGTGCGCAACAAGGTCAGACAACTGACCTATGGGCGGCTCCCCCTCAACTTTTTCTTGTCGCTGGGGGTGTCTCCGGCGCGGTCGCCACATAAGTGCGTTCCGTCCAGCTTGTGGCGCGCCCCGCGTACGGCGGTCGTTGGCTTTCTACAAGGTCTCTTCAGCGCCGATGGCACGGTGCAGGTCAGTGACGAAAAGCAGGATTGCAGCGTGCGCCTGGCCAGCAGTTCCCAGCGCCTGCTCGAGGAAGTCCAACTGCTCCTGAGCAACTTTGGCATCGTGGCGCGCCTTCAGCAGCGGCGCCAGGCTGGTGTGCGGTCAATGCCGGACGGTAAAGGCGGTGCTGGCCTGTACCCGCATCAGGCGCAATATGAGTTGATCATCGGCAAAGCCAATCGGGATCGCTTTGCCGAGAAAATCGGCTTCCTCCAGCACGAAAAACAGGCGGCGCTGGTGACCTTTATCAGCAACAAGCGTCGCGCCACCAATCGTGAGTTTTACGAAGACACCGTCGTCGCGGTTGAAGCTGCCGGCGTCAGCCGATGTCTACGACCTGACCTCAGCCCGACACCCAAAGCCTGATCGCCAGCAGCTTGATCGCATAATTGTGGTGAGCGGTGGCTTGGCCTATGAAAATTGCTGTTTAGGATCAATCAATCTGGCGGGACACATCACAGCGGGCGTTGGCGGCGTGGCGGTGGTGGACTGGGCGCTGCTCGAACGGACGATCCGCAAGCGCACGGGCTTCCTCGACAATGTGGTCAGGCCAATGCCTGTGTGCCAAGCGGTGCCAGAGGTGGCGGGGAGCCGGCCGCCGCGCCCGGCGCATTGGTCTGGGCATCATGGGGCTGGGCGACATGATGTACCGGCTCGGCATCCGTTACTGCAGCGAGGAGGGGCAGGAGTTGGCGGCGCAGATCATGGAGTGCGTGCGCTATCACGCCATGCAGCGCAGCGTCGAACTGGCCGCGGACCGCGGCGCGTTCCTGGCCTTTGCCGGCAGCATTTACGACGAATCGCACCAACGGCATGGCCTGGCAGCCGCCCCACCGGGCCCCTTTGCGATTGGCAGCGCCCCCGCTGGATTAAACGCGATCGTAGGCAGGATCGAAGAGCACGGCATCCTGGCGCGGAGCAGACGACCGTGGTAGCCGACCGGCATGATTGCCACCGTCGTTGGCTGTGAGGGCTACGGCTGCGAGCCGGTCTTTGCGCTCGGCACGCCACTTCAAGGATGGCGATAAGAACGTCAGCTGGCCTACCCAGCCCGCTCTTCGAGCAGGCGCTCGACGCCACCGACCTGAGCGAGTCTACCAAAGCGCGCATCAAGCAGCACGTAGCGACCTACGGCTCCTGCCAGACGCTGGATGAGCTGCCCGCTGCGCTACGCCACGCCTTTGTAGTGAGCGCCGACATTTCTGCAGAAGAGCATGTCCTGATGCAGGCAGCGATTCAGGCTTTCACAGACAATTCCATCAGCAAGACCTCCAATTTTCCTGAAGGCGCGACCGAAGAGGATGTCGCCAAGACCATATGTTGGCGTGGGAGCTGGCTGCAAGGGGCTGACCGGCCCGTCACCGGCAGCCGTAGAGCAGGTGGTGCTGGAGACCAAGGCGGCGCGGCAGAAAAAGAGGAGCTCACGAGCCCGCTGGCAGAGACGGGGAGCAACGGCCAGTACGCCAATGGTCGCCAGTCCGTCGTAGAAGTTGCAGAAGGCGTCATCGACTTCACACGCCATGGTCAACGCCAGCGGCCGACCAAACTGCTGGCGCCACCTATCGCAAAAGGAGACGCCGTTGGGCACGGCTCCATCACCGTCAACAGCGACGAGCGCAACAGGCCGTTCGAAGGTCTTCGCAGATGTTGGCAAAGAAAGCCGGCACCGAGGTGACCGCGGTCGGCGAGGCGATGGGGAGCTGATCAGCGCTGATCTTACGGATGCCGGGTGCGCTGCCGCCGTCGGAGCGCCTGCGCTGGGTGATGGACGAGATGGCGGGCATCGGCGGCGGGCGGCCGCTGGGCTTTGGCGCCAATCGCGTGCGCTCGCTGCCCGACGGCATCGCGCAGGTGCTAGCCGAGCATCTCAGCGAACTGCCGGCGGCCGAGGAAGCGCTGGCGGGAGAGCAGTTGGCGCTGCCCATCGCGGCCAAGCCGATCGGTGACATCTGTCAGAGTGCGGCGAGGCCAGCTTCCTGGAACGTGGAAGGCTGCCGCGAAGTGCGCGGTGTGCGGCTATAGCAGTGTTGAACTTCTCACCAACCAGTGCCAGCTGGCTTGGATTAGCTGGCACTGGATTGCATAAAGAACATAGGTGCTATGATCCTCCCCATGAATGAATCAACAAGTAACGTTTTGATCCGGTGGGAACCTTCTGTCTATCAGCTTGAACTGCTTGAGCAGGAATTTGACATACAAGCAGCGCCCGACACATATCGTAATCAATTGATTCGCTTGCTTTCTGGTAACCTGGATTATCACGAATACGACACAAGCTACGCATCACATGACTTCCATGCATTTCCGGCGAAATTTCCGCCGCCGCTGCCCGAAACCTTCATTCGTGGCTTGACTGCGCCGGGCGACACGGTGCTCGATCCGATGATGGGGTCGGGCACCGCCATTGTGGAAGCGTTTCTTGGCGGACGCATGTGCATTGGAACGGACATCGACCCTCTCGCACTGTTGATCACGACGGTAAAGACGACGCCGCTTGACGTCGACTCATTGCGGGAGCATTTATACCGGATCATCGACGACGCAAATCGATGCTTAGAAGAACACGAATGAGGGAAGAAATTATAAGCGCAAGATGGGACAAGAAAACCAGAGTTTGTAGACTATTGGTTGCGGCAGAAACCAGAAATGAACTGGACGCCCTCCTCTTGGAGATAGAGAAAATTGAGGACACATCGATCTGAAGCATTCTCCACCCTTGCCTTTTCCTTGCATTATCACAAAGGCGCCGAATCGGAGCGGATCAAGTTTCTCACTAAAAATCTGAGATCGGCCATTGTCGAGTTCCGCAAGCGCGCGCTCCAAAATATCCAAAGCATCAGTGAATTAACAGTGTCCGCTTATCCTGTCAGCTTACAACTTGCCGATGCGCAACGGTTGCCGGTGGAAACCCCCAACCATCGTCTGATTGTCACCTCTCCACCTTACGCAGTCAATGCAATCGATTATATGCGAGCGACAAGTTTTCGCGCTTCGTCTGGCCAGGCTATGGACTGGAACAATCACAGACCCGAAATTCACGATGGCGGCGAACTGACCGCATCGTTTACATTTGAGACAACGAACTGCGTAATTCACGCCGCTTATTTACGCGGACTCAAGCAAAGGCTTTGGAGCGATATTATTCTGAGATAACGTGGGCTCTGGGAGATGCAACGAGCTTTCAAATCTGATTTCCATGTCCTTGTCGTGGCAAGTTCAGAAATTCGGCAAATCGACACACAAACCCAAATCTGTCTGGCGGAAATCGGTGAAACCGTCGGCTTTGAGGTTCCGAAGATCGGCGTCCGGTTCTTTCGATCGAATCGCCGCAGGATGCCTAAGCTGGCATAAAGTCGATGAGGTGTCACTAATCCTTTAGGTATGCACGAGGAGCCTTGTGATTGGCTTTTATGCTTGCGCGTAGTCAACAAACGGCCAAATATCAGCATGCAACTCAGGTAAAGCCAGGCGTAAAATGGTCGCCGGAGATAGCTCGATTGCGGTAAAGAGTAAGTTGTTATCCCTCAAGATAATATCATCCGGTATCCACACCGGCGGTGTGTGTGTTTGGCGACCATCCTAATTTTGTTGACGGAGGTAGCCGCTCCAGCGTCAATGGAAGTTTGGAAAGACGATAAGCGCCCAGCCAGAGCAGGCACAGTTCCATGTCAGTTCCCAACAGGATGGAGGCCAGAGGGCAGCGCTACCTCGAGAATGCACCAGTATTTCTCCAGAGTTTTTTCGCTTTATTGGCGCATATTCGTCCCGGACGATGGCGACGAAACGAGCCGAAGCATTGCCTCGCTGGACCAGTATCGACATCTCGCCTATCTCGTGGATAGCGCTTAAACCGCGACAGCGCCGAAGACAATGTTAAGCCAACAGCTATCGCATCGCGACGCCTGAGGTCATTGTTGTGTCGTGCCCGCTCACCATAACAGACGATAGAGATCAACCAAAACACTACTGTACTGGACGACTGTCAGCCGGTCAGCCAATACCAGATTACGCACACAGAACAACCCCGATCGCCCCATTCTCCACGCGCAGCATCTC
>JADJVW010000064.1 GCA_016710365.1 Candidatus Caldilinea saccharophila
GCCCATCGTTGCCAATCACAGCCAGCGAAATCGTAATCCAAACCGACAACCTTCCGATGGCAGCTTTGCCCAGCAGCGATGAAGTCAGCCGCACGGCTCATCGACGGCGGCAAGATCGACAACCGCCAAAGCCGAACTCGCCCGAGCACGCACTGAACGCACACACGCTGGTGGTGACCTCGGTCGCCTTTCACTCTGCTGCGTGCTACGGGCGAAGCCACGATGGCAAAAGCTGAAAAGCTGGCCGGGGCTGAAACGCAGGCTTGATGCCAAGCAGAACGAGGGCTCAGCACCAACGCTGTCGTCCCCGCGCACGGAGATCGAGGATAACCCGGATCACCAGGTTGTAACAGAAGGCGGACTTCAAACCTTCCGCGATCAGGTGAAGTCCATTGAGCAAAAAAAAATCGGCTGGTGGCAAAAGCTGGCAAGGGATGGTTCGACAGGTTAACGAAGACGCGCATCCAAAAGCACTATTTGAGGTGATGTGAAGGGGCTGGCGACTGCTCCATCGGTCAGTCGCGATGTTCGCATTCGGCCCCAATAGATTCGCTATTTTCACTATCTCATACGAGGCATATCACCATGAAGAGATATGAAACACCGGTCAATGCCACGTTGAACGAAGGAAAAACGAACAGGCCGCGGTAAAGCAGCCTTCCTGTCAGTCCAGAGTCCAGAGCCCCTGAAGTCGTCCACGGAGGTACAGCTGAGGTTCAGAAAAACGGACTCGCGGGCGGCAAGACAAACGTAAACAAGTCCTCGATGAGGCAGTCTCCGGCCTTGTCGCTGACCAGAGGCAGCGCTGGCCGCATGACGACAGCTGCGGTTTCTGCGCGCGGTAACGCTGGCCGAAGTGACAGAAAGCTGGGTGTGATCGTCGCGCGCGAACCCACATCGCCCTGGCCGGCGTTGATGCTGTTGCGCACCATCATTGCACGACTTGTTCATACGGAAACCATTGGCGATGACCGACGAGGCGCTGGATGCCCTCAAACACGGCGAGGTGCAACAGGCTCGCTACGTGCTAGCTTTGCTGGCCAGTGAAATCGTGATCCACGGTCAACAGCATCCCTTTGGCGTCCTATCACAGCGGTGGAAGAGGCAGTCGTGCCGCTTGATCGATCAAGGCAAGATCGAAAAGCCAAAGCCGCGCTGCAAGTCAGCGGCGCTCAGCGCTAGTCTAGGGCGCGGCGTGCTTCCGCTGCTACCGTCCTGCGTGCCGAAAGCTGCTCCTGAAGCGCGCCGGGCCTGGTAGAAGATGGTCAGCGCAGAGAAAGCATCAATGAGGCCTCTCAGCAGACGTTGTTGGGCGAAGCCCGGCACGGCGGGGAATGGCGAACTGCTGGGCTATGGAAAAAGGAAGGACTTTTGAGCCCCTACGCACGGACTCAAGAAAAACAAAAAGAGCAGGAGGGAGGCTGCGGAAAGAGCTGGCTCGATGAATCAAGGCAAAACTGTCCGGAGGTTGTTCTGAAACCGCTGGAGGGGCGCATAGCGCCCCCTCTCTTATCCAGTGTTTGATTTTTATTTTTGTATAGATCTTTAGGAGATATTACTGAAAACGAACACCATCGCCAATTCAATACGGATGACCCCACCAAGCACTGTGTTCGCTGAGCCAAAATTGGTGGCTTTGCCCTGCGCGGTGTCTCGGCATTGATTTTTGGCCCTCGCGTTCTGGATGCCACAATCGACTCTAGTGGCCATGACCATCCTGTTCGGCGCATTTTCCTTGGTCAACGGCGCGTTCAACTTGTTCACGGCGGTGCGCCATATCGAAAAAAAGAGCGCTGGGGCTGGCTGCTGTTCAGCGGTGTCGGCATACCCACGGGCGTCGTCGTCCCGGGTTGCTCGCGGGTCGCCGCGATAGTCTTGGCTTCTTTTTATGGGCTAGCGTGGGCTCTGGGCGATTTTTCACCGGTGTGCTGGAGATATCCGCCGCCGTTCGGCTGCGCTCGAGAAATCAAGGGTGAAATCTGGCTTGCCCTCAGTGGACTGTTTCTCGATTATCCTTGGTGCTATCGTCTTGTGGGTATTTTTTTACCCGTCCGGTCGAGTTGTCATTCTGGCCGCAGGCTGGCTGTTGGGCTTCTATGCGGCAGTCTATGGTGTCACGCTTTTGTTCTTGAGTTGGCGTCTTCGCAAAACGCGCCAGGGATAAGAACGGGTCAAACTAAATTCTATGGATATGAGCATTTTCGGTTCGTGCCTCCATAGAAATAACATCAAAGGAGTCATGCATGCAGATTCAATATAGCTATCGAGCTATCGACAAAGAGTTTCATGAACCATGGCAGAGAGCTTTGGGAAATGTGATCGAGCGCGCCCTCAAGCCATTGCTCGACAAACACACTAAAGATTCAGCGCGACTTCAAATCGTCGCCGATCGCGACAAGATCTAAGCGGCAATTTGGCCAGTGGCTATATGCACCTGCCCGGCAAAAAGATTGTCAGCGTTACTGCATCACATGACGAGCTGACGCCCCTCGCGCGGAAGCTCGCACAGTCGTTGTTCCGTCAGGTCAAGAAGCATTTTGACCGGCTGCATGCTCAGGATCAAATCAAGCGCAAAGCACGACGCGAGCGCTTGCGCGAGCTCAAGGTGCGGATTGCCGCAAAACCCGCGTCAGCCGCCCATGAGGCCGGTGACCCGAATGCCTCTACTGTCGAAACTGGAGGCTGTCGCAAGGCGTGAGCTGGCTTATCTGCGGGCCGTCGGCGATTTACCGCGCGATTATCCGACGCTGCGCGACGTGGTGATGAAGCGATTGTCCGAGCTAAGGTGGAATGGCAATCCGTGCCGGGGGAAAGAGAAGCTTACACCGGTCTTTTGAAGCATCTGTTCGCCGTCCGGATAACGAAAGTGGCAAGCAGCCGGCAATTTGGCGAATTCGTTTCTCTGGACGCGCCGGTCGAACCCGATGCCCAAGACGTGGCCGAGCCATGGTGGAAGAGGAAATCTTCGAATTTTATCAGCATGATGACACACTCAAGCTGGCCGATATTTTCGCTGGCAGTCAGCATCCCGATGTCGCAACGATCGCGGAACAGGAGGAGCTGATTGATCGGTCGAGCGAGTTCGCTTTTGCATTTGACCTGCTGAAGGACATGCCGCGTTTGTGGCGGCGCATTTTCTGCTTATCCGTGTGGACGGGCTGGATGCCAGCAGCGTCTCTGAAATCCTGCTGATTCCTAGTAAGGAAGATACTGTCCAAAGGTGGCTCATGCAGGCCGAAGCGTTCATCGCTGCTCATTTGGAAGAGGCCGGAGTAAGCAAAGACGGGAACGATTGGCTCCAAGGCGTTGATTGGTCGGCATTGTCTGTGACCCGAAGCGAGGCAGCCTCACTGTGGTCCAAGGAGGCGAACCATGAAGAATGATCTTCACCTCGTCTGCCCGCATTGCCAGTCCATCAACCGCGTACCGACTGCGAAGCTATCGGAACATCCCAACTGTGGCCGCTGCCAGCAGCCCTTGTTCACGGGCGAGCCCATCGAGTTGACCACGGCGACGTTCTCGCGCCACGTGGGCGCAGCGATCTGCCACTGCTGGTCGATTTCTGGGCGCCATGGTGCGGGCCGTGCAAGATGATGGCCCCGCAGTTCCAGCAAGCGGCGCACCAGCTCGAACCCAGGATCCGGCTGGCGAAGGTGAATACCGAGGCTGAGCCCCACCGCGCAGTTCGGTATCCGCAGCATCCCGACGCTCGCCCTGTTCCAGGGGTGGGCGGGAGATCGCCCGTCAGGCCGGCGTGATGGGCGCGCAGGACATCGTGCGCTGGACGTCGACGCAAGTGGGCGCTGACCGATGCAGGGCTTGCTCGGCACTACGCTAATCCTGCTGGCGGCTTGCAGCCGGCGGCGATGGCGACGGCGGCGTTCAGTGCCCGCCTTGCTGGGGTATCTCTCTGTCGGCGTTGTACTGGGCCCCTCAGTCATCGGCGTGATCGCGCCGGGGGAGACGCTGAGCTTTCTGTCCGAGCTGGGCGTGGCGCTGCTGTTGTTCATGGTCGGACTGGAATTCTCCCTCGGAGACTTCTGGCTCGCCCGCAGGACGGTGCTGATGGCGGGCGCTCTGCAGATGATCGCCGTGGCCCCGCCGCTGATCCTGCTATTGATGTGGCTGGGGCAGCCCGGCCCAGAGCGCCGCGCTGCTCGGCACTGCGGCGGCCATGTCGTCCACGGCGCTGGTCAGCCGACAACTGGCCGACCAAGGCGAGCTCACCACCCGCCACGGACGCAGTGCCATCGCCGTGCTGGTCTTTCAGGACCTGGCCAGCGTGCCCCTGCTGGCCTTGCTAGCGATCTGGGCGCGCGGCGAGTCGCCGAAGATCGAGCATGTGCTGCTCGAAGTATTCGGTGTGCTGCTGCTGTTCGCGGCAGCGGCCCCTCGTCTCGCGCCGTCTGTTGCATGGCCTGCTGGGCTGGGTGGCGCGGCGGGGCCACGAGGAATCGTTCGTGCTCGTCTCCTTGTGCGTGGTGGTGGCTGCCGCCGCCGCTGCGCACGCGGTCGGCGTATCCGCCGCCCTGGGGGCCTTCCTCGCCGGGATGGTGCTGGGCGAGAGCGACTTCCGGCACCACATGGAAAGCCACCTCAGGCCGTTTCGCGATGTGTTGTCGGGCGTGTTCTTCGTGACCATCGGCCTGCAACTGGACGCAGCACAGATTCTTTCGGCACCGCTGGCGGTGCTGGCGTGGCTGGTGGTGCTGGTACCGGTCAAGATCCTGCTTCAATACGCTGGCCTTGCGGGCGACGCGCCTGTCCGCCCCTCGATGCCTGGCGCACGGGCATAGCGTTGGGGCACGGCGGCGAGTTCGCCCTGCTGTTGTTGGGCACGGTCTTGCAGCAGCATCTGATCCCCCGCGACCGTCGTCCAACCCATGCTGGTCGCGCTGGTGCTCAGCATGGCCCTGGCACCGCTACTGATCCGCCATCACGATGTACTTGCCCGGTTCTTGAGCCGCACCGGCGGCGTCATTCAGCCACCCCAGGCTGAAGAATCGGCGTGGCGCATCTGCTGCTGGAGGCGGACGCGCAGAAGGTAGAGGCCGCGCGTGCCGCCGGCGCGCCGGTGTTCCATGGCGATGCCAGTCGGCCCGATACCTTGCTGGCTGCCGGCTTGACGCATGCGCACTTGGTGGTGCTAACGTTCGCCCATGCCCAGCAAGCGTTGCGCATCGCCCGGCGATTGCCGAGCGCCGTCCGGCGCTAACCTTGTGGGTGTCATGCAGAAGTACGACCGCGGCCGATGCATTTCGCGCCATGCCTAACGTGCGCGTGTATCAGCAATCCTTTGCCGCAGCTATTGGGCTGGCGGAACAGGTGATGTCGACGCTTGGCATGTCGACCGAGCTGATTGAAGGACACATCAGCGCAATGCGCCGCCGTCTCGACAGCAGCCGTTTTCCAGGGAGTTCATCGTCATGAAATCAAAACGCCTTAACCCATTTCAGGTCTTGCGTGACCAATTGGCCATCATGAGTTTTTACGAGCGCTTCGAGCAGGTCGTCGCGCTCGTGCTGTCGGCGGTGATCGCCGTCATCATCATGGTGTCGCTGTTCCAGCTCATCTCCATCGTCTTCACGCTGCTGGTTCTCGATGCCTTCAATCCCCTGGACCACAAGGTATTCCAGAGCGTGTTCGGCATGATCATGACGCTCTTGATCGCGATGGAGTTCAAGCATTCCATCGTGCGCGTGGCGCTGCGTCGGGACAGCATCATCCAGGTCAAGACGGTGGTCCTGATCGCGGTGATCGCACTCTCCCGCAAGTTCGTGATCCTCGACTCCGACGCGAGCCCGCAAAGATAGCCGCGCTGGCAGGCGCCACGCTGGCTCTGGGTGCGACCTACTGGCTGCTGCGCAAGCGCGGCGACCGCGCCGCCGAGACCTCTGAGCATGACCCGTCATCATCCGAGTGATCCGCGCACTGCGCTCTTGCAACACCGCTGGCTCAACCGCCTGCAGACCGGGCTGTTGGTCCTGACCCTGGTCGGGATCGCAGCCGCAGCAGGGAGACTGCCATTTGGGGAAGGCTGCCTGTGGCTCGCGCTGTTTGCCGTTGCAGGTGCGTTGCTGCTGGACCCGGTAGCCGCGTCGGCGCTGAGCTTGCGCCTGTACCGCGTACGGACCTTGCACCCGCAACAAGCCCACGAGATGTGGGCCCTGTTGCGCGAGCTGCCCGCCCGTGCCGGTTTGCCCGCCACGCCGGTGCCGCACTATGTGCCCAGTGCCGTCGTCAACGCCTTCGCCACCGGATCGAAGCAGGAGGCATCGATCGCCCTCACCGATGGCCTGCTGCGCAGCCTGAGCCCACGCGAGCTGGCGGGTGTGTTCGCGCACGAGGTCGCGCACATCGCTAATGAGGATCTGCGTGTCATGGGGCTGGCGGATTCCGTCAGTCGCCTCACGTGCCTACTGGCCCTTATGGGACAGATCGCGATCCTGCTCAGCCTGCCCGCGCTGCTGGTTGGCGCGGCGGAGGTCTATTGGCCTGGTCTATTGTTATTGGCCGCATCGCCCCAACTGGCCCTGCTCGCACAGCTCGGCTTGTCTCGCGTGCGTGAGTTCGACGCTGACCGCCTTGCGGCGGAACTGACTGGCGACCCGCAGGGGCTGGCGTCCGCGCTGGCGAAAATCGAGCGGGTCAGCCGCTCCTGGCGTGCCTGGCTATGGCCGGGATGGGGCAATCCCGAGCCCTCCTGCTTGCGCACGCGTCCGGCAACGCAAGAGCGCATCGCACGCCTGCTGACGTTGGCGCCTGGGCCAGCATCAGCGTTGCCACTCCGCGCGCCCCATTTTTTGCCGGAATCCGCTTTGGCGACGCGCCCACCGCGCTGGCGCCCGAGCGGGCTGTGGCGCTGATTGCCCATCAACAGGAGACGTCTCATGGCCTATCTCGACCCGTACCAACGCCCCGCGCCGGACCGCTTCGTCCGGCGCTGGCTCTTCATCACCGCCTGTATTGCCGCGCTCATGCTGCTGTGGCAGTTTCTGCCCGCCATCGAGGCCTGGTTCAGTCCGCGCGAGGCAGCAGAACGCACCGTGATGGCGCGTGGCGATCTGGCGGCGGACGAGAAAACCACCATCGAACTGTTCGAAAAATCACGCGCCTCGGTGGTCTACATCACCACCGCGCAATTAGTACGCGATGTCTGGACGCGCAACGTGTTCTCCGTGCCGCGCGGCACTGGCTCGGGCTTCATCTGGGACGACGCCGGCCACGTCGTCACCAACTTCCACGTCATCCAGGGCGCGTCCGAAGCCACCGTCAAACTGGCCGACGGCCGCGACTACCAGGCCGCGCTGGTGGGGACGAGCCCCGCGCACGACATCGCCGTGCTCAAGATCGGCGTCGGTTTCAAGCGCCCGCCGGCCGTGCCGGTCGGCACCAGTGCCGACCTCAAGGTGGGTCAGAAGGTGTTTGCTATCGGCAACCCCTTCGGCCTGGACTGGACGCTCACCACTGGTATCGTCTCCGCGCTCGACCGCTCGTTGCCGGGAGAAGCGGGCGGCCCGGCCATCGATCACCTGATCCAGACCGACGCCGCCATCAACCCCGGCAATTCCGGTGGCCCGCTGCTCGATTCGGCTGGGCGGCTGATCGGCATCAATACCGCCATCTACAGTCCGTCTGGCGCCTCGGCCGGCATAGGCTTTGCGGTGCCGGTCGATACCGTCATGCGCGTGGTGCCGCAACTCATAAAGACCGGCAAGTACATCCGTCCGGCGCTGGGCATCGAGGTGGATGAGCAGCTCAACGCGCGTCTGCAGGCGCTGACCGGCAGTAAGGGCGTATTCGTATTGCGCGTGACGCCGGGCTCGGCGGCGCACAGGGCCGGGCTCGTCGGCGTCGAGGTCACCGCAGGCGGCATCGTGCCCGGCGATCGCGTTATCAGCATCGACGGTATCGCCGTTGACGACGTCACCACATTACAGGCCCGGCTAGACGACAAGAACGTTGGAGATGTTGTGGTCTTGTTAGTGGAGCGGGCCGGCAAGACTCGCGAGATGCTTGTGGAACTACAACCGGGAGTTTGATGGAAAGTGGGTCATGGATCTGCACAGCGAAGCAGCCAAGCGACTTCAGCCTTGCGCCGAACTACGAGCCCTAGCTAGGGATGGTCTGAAGTAGCCCTGTATTTCCGGCTGACTTCAGCCACTGCTGATTTTGAAAGCGGTGAACCGATCAAAAACGATCGGATCACCCGCTCATTTCGGTGCTTTCAGCCGTCGCGAGCACCTTGCGACGGCCATTTTCCGCATTACAGGCGCACCTCTCCTGCGCTTGCCAGCAAATGTCGGCGGGCCATCCATAGGTTCGACAGGGCAAACAGCGTCACCAGTTGTGCAGTGTTCTTCACCAGCCCTCGGAAACGTACCTTGGTGTAGCCGAACTGCCGCTTGATCACGCGAAACGGGGGCTCTACCTTCGCTCGCACTTGCGCCTTGGCCTTCTCGATCTTGCGCTTGGCTTTGTACAGGGCGCTGCGTTTATCGAGCATCTTGTAGGTGCTGCGGCGTGCTGCGACCTGCCAGATCACTTCTCGGTCGGCATGCTCGGAGCGCTTTTCGACGCCTGTGTAGCCGTCATCGGCGCAGACGACGTTCTCGTCGCCGTGCAGCAGTTTGTCGACCTGGGTGACATCCGCCACGGTGGCTTGTATCTAACAGTTTGTGGTGATTAGCTACCACCACTGAAGCAGAGTGAGCCGCCCCCTTCCCTTAAGGTCAGAAAAGTCGGCACCGCTGAACCTTGATTTGCAGCACATGGCCCTCCGCTTCACCTTTCACGCCAGCACATCAGGTTGAACGGTTATCGGGAGCTCGACTCCGTATGTACAAGGCGAACAGGCGTGACGGTTTATGTGAGAGGAGTTTGACCATGTTTCCAGTCGGCATTGACGTAAGTAAAAACACCTGGATCTTTGCATGCTTTATGACGGTATCAAAGGACGCATAAAAACCCGTAACATCCAGAATAACAGACATTCAGTTGAAAATATTCTTCGCTGGCTCAGGCTTCAACATTGCAGTCCGGAAGATGTTCATGTGGTAATGGAAGCTACCGGTGTTTATCACGAACGGCTGGCCACTGAATTACATGATGCCGGTTTCCGGGTTTCTCTGGCCAACCCTCACCGTAGTCGGGAGTTTGCGCGTGGCATGGGAATCATGACAAAAACGGATAAGGTGGATGCGATATATGCTGGCCTGTTACGCATTCCTTAAGAAGCCACACCGCTGGGAGCCGCCGGCACCCGAAATCAGATATCTCGGTGCACTCCTGCGACGGCGGGATGTTCTGCTGGGTGATGCCCTGCGTGAGGAGAACAGGCTGGAAAAATACCTGTCGACAGACACACCTGCAGATATTATCAGTTCCTGCAGGCGTATGGCGCAGCTTCTGCGCGAGGAGGTAAGTAATATCGAGCGGCAGATAAAAGCACATATCAAAGCCAGCCCTGCACTGAGGCGTGATTATACACTGCTGACCTCAATTAAATCGGTTGGTCCCCAGCTGGGGATGCATATGCTGGTCGTGCTTCGCAGCCATAACTTTGTATCGGCTGAGCAGGCTGCCGCCTTTCTGGGCGTGGTGCCGATCGAGAAACGCTCAGGCACATCGGTCCGGCGCCGGCCGCGGATGTCGAAAATCGGCCCCCTCAGTTGAGAGCGAAGCTTTACATGTCCGCCCTGTGCGGAAAATCTACAATAAGCGAATGCGTAATATTTACGATGAGATGTGCCTGCGGAAGTAAACCTAAAATGGTGGCCATTGGCGCGCTGATGCGGAAACTGGTGCACTGGTGTTATGGCGTCCTGAAGACCGGAACCGTTTTTAATGACGAAGACCTGAAACCGGCACTGTCAACCTGACTATACCAGGCTGGCATTAAACACAAGGTAACGCTCACTGCAATAAGTGAGCGCAGTCCGTTATGAGCGAAGAGCGGATATTCAGACCGACTGATAGCTGATTTTGAGTTGCCAAAAGAGCGCTCCTATTCAGTACAAAAAAGATGGTAATGTTTCATAAAATCTCTTAGGCCTTGCAGGAATGGTTTTGAAATGAATGGATCTTGTTTGTGTGGAACAAAATTTGAACTTACTCATAAACCAGCAGTGTTTTATCGTTGCCATTGCCTCGCTTTGCAGAAAGCAGAGCGGCGTGGGTTACAATCTCTCGCCACACTAGTCAAAGACAGTGAGTTTCGCTGGATTAAAGGGGAAAACTGCATTGCTTCATGGTCTAAGCCAACGGGGTACCGTACAGATTTTTGCAATGTATGTGGCTCAACTGTGCCTAACAGTCTGCGAGACGTACCTTATGTCTGGGTTCCTGTTGGTTTAATTGACGAACGTCTTGAAAATGGAATGTGCAGGAGACTTCTGCACTGATGATGCAATGCCCTGGGATGAAACCCGCCCACCTAGTTGTCACGCTGGACCTGTCGAGCTCTAGCCTCGCTTTTAAAGTACCCAAGAAACTCAATTCTGAGCGTCAGCATTTGGCACAAAGCAGACGTTAAGACTTACAGCATCGGGAAACTGGATGCCGCGTCAGCGGCATGGAGGCGCCAGATGA
>JADJVW010000065.1 GCA_016710365.1 Candidatus Caldilinea saccharophila
GGCGCTCAGGCTCGAAGTAGAGCCAGTCATACACGTGGCACAGCCGCCAGTGCAGCAGCGGTGCGGAGGGTGCCAGCCAGGCTCTTCGGCGTCGCCACCTGAACCAGGGCCTCAGCCCGCATTCGCTGCTGTCCTTGAGCACGACATGGCGATGCGGGCGTCTCGCACGGCAGATCATCGCTTTCGAGGCGCACGCCGGTGAGCATTTACAGCTTTTGGCCGGTGGCGTCGCAGGTCGCGCAGGGCGGCGTGCATAGGTTCGATCTTGATTTGCGCGGGGCACCAGCGGAACGTGCTGATGGGCGCCGGGATTCCGCCCCAACATGTAGACGGGGAACCTGTCATCCAGTGCTTTAAGCAATGACCCGCGTGCCGTGCCCTGCTGGCGCACGGTGTCGAGGATGCGCATCGCCGCCTGTTGCAGCGGCGGCAGCTCTTGCCGGGCGTCAGCGTACATGACGCGCAGCGACTGCGGCGCCTTTGACTTTGTTTTCTACCGCCAGTGCCCACAGCACGAAGGCGACGGTCGCCGTCGAACCTTTGCCGCCGCTGTAGCCGATCACCTGGGGATAGCGTTCGCCGTAGGCGCGGAGACTGGCGACGCTCGCGGTTCATGGCATCATCCAGTGAGCCGGTCTGCTTCTGGAAGAGGGATAGGTTTCACGCCACCGCTTCCTTCTACCACTTCCCGCGAACTCCGTTGCGTCGCCGTATAGCGGGTGTCCGTAGTGAGGCGCGTAAATGGTGCGGCGGCAGCCGCCCGTTCCATATGGAATTCCAGCCAGGTGTAGGCGCTGTGTGCGTACTGCTCGGCCTGCATATCGCCATTACAGCCATACCGGTGGCGTGCATCAGCCGCCAACTGCTTGGGCCAAATTCATGCACAGGCCCCAACGATGGTCAAAAAGCCCATGATATCCGGTCCCATTCATGCTTGCTCATTTGCGTACACCCCCCACCCACAACTCCGGCTTCTCTGCCCTTGCCGCCCCGCTCCGCCGCGCACACCTTTGCCGGGTCGCCGCCTGCTCACATGCCGACGCAGCATCTGCCGCCATAGCGCTGTGCCTCGCGCGTTCCCGAGCTGCTCGGTGAGCGTGACGGCATCCTCCAGGGCGTCGACCGTCTGCGCTGCGCCCTCCAGGGCACGCAGCACGTTACGAGGAAGCCGGGTTGCTGGGCGTCCTGCAGCTGCGCAGGATGGCGAGGAGTTGGGCGGTGTCATGAGCGCGCCTCCGTCATCAGCGCCAACATCCCTGCGCCATCTGCAAGTGCTGCGTGGCGATGGCGATATGCCCCGCAATTCCGGGTCAAGTGCGACGTACAATCCCTCTGCGCCATGCGTCGTCAACCTGCCGCGCCACCACTTCTTGCATGACCGATCCATACCGCCAGCTTCATCGATTTCGAGCTTCTCTCCTGCTCATTCCGGCTTTGCCCTTTGCCTGCCGCTTAGCCCGCCATCGCCATGCACGCCATTGCAGCGACGCCGACGAAGAAGCTCGCTAGGCCTGACAGGAACATTGCGGAGGAGTATTTGGCGATGGGGTCGGTGGATCATCGCCGCCTCCTGCGGAAATCTGTTCCATTCACGGCCGTCGAGCTGGCGGGTTGCGATCGTGCTGTTCTTCCCGCCTTGGCAGTAAACAGCTCCTTTCGCTTTAGCCACTGCAGTTCCTGCAAAGCGGCTGAAGTTTAAGCCTCGCCTCGTTCGGGATTAGCCACGTAGTATTGAAAGTAGCATTGAACGTGCGCCTTTGAAGCGCCGCCTATCTTCCGCTCCGTCATCGTGATAGGATCGAACCCAGACACGGCCATCGGCATGACCACAACCAACACACTGAATGCCGACAATTCTCGAACAGCGCCTTTGCGTGTTCCCGTGATATGTTTTTTTAGCCAAGCTGATTGCTTGGCTAATCGCTCGACTGTGCACCGATAGGTTTTGTTCCCGCTGCCGCTGTCTCCACCGGCGAACTGCATCGGCTGACTTATACGACATAGGTCGTCTCCGGGAATTCACGAATGCGCAAATCTTCCGGCATATCTTCGGTCATGCGCCTGTCTCGACGCCGCCCATCTGTTTGCGCGGCAACGCCAGCATTAGAGCTTTGCTGATAGCAGACCACGGGCCCAGTCAGACGTACCGCGTGTGGGCCAGACTCCGCCGCCGCAAGCATCACCCAGTCAACTAGCGGACCTTGCCGGGTGCAGACACCGGGCCCAACCTGCGCCCACTCGCGCTCGCCCATCCAAGGCGGAGGTCAACCGGGCCAAGCAGCGGCTCACAGGACAGGAACCGCACTTCGGCGGGAATGGTGGCCAGTAACGGATACGCTTGTCACCGCGGCTTGGTTCTCTACCGACGTGCCGATCCAAACGTTGTCAGGATAGCCATCTGCCGCCCACCAACTCGAAACCACATCAGCCATGTTCTGCCGTGTCGCGAGCAGCAACCAGTCAAGCGCTTGCTGTTCGTTCGATTAGCACCCGCAGTAGCGCCCGCCTCGGTACGCAGCTGCCGGGTGAGCTCTCGAAGACACTGTAGCCATTGAGGCGCAGAATACGCGCCGCCGTCCGGCGCGCCTTGACCGCATCTTCGTTCCACTTCAACGGCCCTGGCAGTGCTTGTCAGCGAACGTGGGGCGCCGGGTCCCGGCGGCGGGCCTCAGATGCTTGGCGGGCGTTGGGCAAAGCCACAGCGCAGGTGCGGGCGCAGCCGGGAAACCCGGACGCAGCCCCACCGGGGATCCAGAGGAGACACCACACATCTACCAACCCCCCCAGAGTACCCGTTTTGGTAAAGCCTTGAGTGGGCACACAGTGATGAGCTGGCTGAAAATGCGGAAGCGTGGGCAAAGTGCTGAAACGTTCGTGCCCCCTGAGGAAGGGGAAACAGATGACAAGAATCCCGAAAGAAGATGAGCGAATCTGCTCGCAGCGCACCGACAATCACCGCCGCGGTATGAAGCACACTGTCGAAACACGCAAGAAGAGAAGCGCCACAACCCGTGAGCGAACGCCGGGCAGGAGAACGTCACTCGTTCATGACGGCAAGCGCGGGCGCCGCAGACCAACGCTTTTTGATGAGCACAAGCGCGGCGCTCGACGTGTTCTAGCCGCGCATAACTGCGCCGGCCGGCGGTGCGGGAGGCGCGCAGGAATCTCCACGCCCACATGTCGAGCCTTTGGCGGACCACCCTGAATTGAGATTCGGCGTCCACGTCGTTCTGCGAGGCGTGTGCCACAAACTGGAGCATGCGCTGGCGTGAGATACTTGTTCCTCACCCCATCGTCATTGTCCTTTCGTCTGCATCGTCTTTTGCCGCCGCCAGTTACGTCCCGCTGTAGCCCACCTGCTCCGCACCGCTTACCCGGTAGGGGCAGAACCTGCGTTGTCGTAGTACGGTCCGGCTCTGCGGTAGGCGTCGACGGGGGTCGAAGGCGCCGGGCCACGCATCAACAGGATGTCGTGGAGGTGGCTGGCGGTGGTGGGACATAGTTGGTTTCTCCGACATTGAAGCCAGCAGGGCTTCGGTCCGCCGCCACTGAATCCGATTCCGCATGTCAAACAGTGACGGGCATCTGCTTCGGTTTAATCGCCCGCAGGTTGCGAATCGGCAGGGGAGTAGCCCGGCTTCAGCTCGATACCGATGGCCTTGCGTTTGAGCTTCAGCGCGGTGTATGCCTCGGTGCCGATGCCCTGCAAACGGGGCAAGACGGTTTTGCGCCGGGGTTGCTGTACAGCTTGATACAGCGTCCGATAGTGCCAAGTTGTAGCGGGCATAAGTGCAATTCGTCGTTGGATCGTGAGCCGCCTGATATTGCAGCGTGTCGCTTTCGGAGATGCCCGTCCAAATGCCGCCGGCCCAGTCGATCCATGTCTCATTGTCCATTTCACCATTGCGACAGGCGTCACCGGAACGGCGTTCGTGCCCGGCTTTGACAAAGAACAGGACTCGATCCAGGAATGGCGGCGCTTGGCGGTGGAGTCTTGCGTACCTGGACAAAGAGCAGGGCTTTGCTGTGGGTCCGAATGGCCTGCGCGCCTGGGATTCTTGGCGACGATGGCGTAACCGTGGTAAATCCACCCGTTAGCCCCTGTACGCCTGGATGACTTCGCTGGGAAGTCTTTTGCCGATGTAGCCATCACGGCTCGCCATCGCGGGAATGTCGGCAGTGTGGACGCAAGTGAAACGGCCCGGCTTGGTCACTCTGGGAACAGCTCACGGATGATAAATCCGTAGCGGTGAAAAATCCTCATGGTCTTTTGAGTTGCCAAGGCCCTATTCGGGGGCGCTGTATACGTAGAGTTGGGCAAATGGAGGTGAGTATACGGACAGGTCAACGCCATTATCCGGGATCTGCCACGCTGCGCAGAGTCGCCCACCATAGCAGTAAGTTTTACCCTACCGTTTTCTTTCTGTACTCAAAATGCGCCGATGTCATGCATTGTCGATCTCTGCCATTTCATAGCCCTTGACGTGCTCAATCAGTCCCAGGAATAGGATAGGCCAACAAATATCTGGTTGTGTGCGTTCTGGAAATTCATCCCGAATCCGCAATCGATGGCTTGCTGACGAGCACCTGTATTTCCGTCCTGAAAGCCCCCAATTGCCGTCGCTTTGTCCTCTGGTGAGTCAGCACCAACAACCTCAATCGAATCGGGGATTAGTTCGGCCATAAGCGAAGATTCGTCGTTTAGGCCAGTCCAGACAATCCATTGCTCGTCCGATGCGTTGACCAGTTCGGCGGCGATCTCGGCAGCGTTGCTGCAACGTTTCGCGGCACCGCACGAGCGACGGATAATCCACCCAGCTCGGTAAAGATTAAGTTGATCGTCGGAACATATGTCGTAATCAATCCACACCGGATTGACCCGTACGGCGGCAAGATAAAGCCATCGTCGCGATATCCGAGGTCGGCTAGGCTGGCGGATCGACATGGCCCACGACGCCATCCATCGGTAGAACGGCTGTTCTGCGTGATGCTTTAGGCGCCACTCTTGCCCGCTGTCGTTGCCAAGCTTGCGCCGCTTGACACCGTTGACTTCCGTCACCATCTCTTTGTTGGCGTGGACAAAAAACATCGCCAGCATGTCGGACATCTTGGTGATGCCCAGGAACTCGCTGTGATTGCCGATTTCCGTGCGGTCGTTCGGTGCCGGCGCCAGCAACACAGGCGGTAAGGCGTCCCGGCAAACATGTCAATTAGCATTTGTTTTGTCTTGCCGTCGATGGCTTTGAGGATGCTCGATTCATCCAAAACGACGGCGCCAAACTACGCAGCATCAAAGTGCTCGAGCATTTCAGTTCGTAATCCACAGCAGACAATCATTCGTCACCTGCGCCTGACTGCGGGCGTAGCGCAGATCTACGTCAATATCGTTGCTCATGCGCACCGTCTGGCGGGCGACAGACAGGGGAGCAACAAACAGAGTGCGCTGACCCATCATGCGTGCCCATTCCAGGCTAATGTATGTTTTGCCTAGGCCGG
The DNA here is from genome assembly GCA_016710365.1 of Candidatus Caldilinea saccharophila. Lineage (GTDB taxonomy): Bacteria > Chloroflexota > Anaerolineae > Caldilineales > Caldilineaceae > Caldilinea > Caldilinea saccharophila. The sequence goes on from JADJVW010000065.1 coordinate 5,497, forward strand.
TGTCGGCAAAGACTGCGCAGCGCCCTTTGCGGCAAGCCCAACGCACAATGTCTTTGTGGTAGTCGAACAGTCTCGTGTACGCAGATTGATCAATGTCCACGCTGTCGTGTCCGATCACAATGCGCTTGGATTCAATAAATTCTTCGTATGTCATCGCTCTCCCCTTTCATTCCTCAGGAACGGGCGGCGCTGCCCTCATTGCTGCGCCGTGGTTGTTGCCTCTCGTTGCAGCCGACATCCGCCGCCCGCCCCGCTCTATGCCAGCGCCGTTGATATCGGCGGTGGTTGCTTAGTTGGCCCCCAGCAGCACCGGCGCAAACAGCAGCGCCACTGCCAGGAAGCCCAGCACCGTCTGCGTGCAGTACGGGCAGACTTTGCCGCTGTACTCACGATGGCAGATGCCGCACTTGCCGCCGGCGACAAAGCCACGGCTCCGCACGAACGTGTAGCGATGGGTCACTTTCTCACCTCTGCCAGCTTGTCCAGGGCCATGCTCAGCGCCTCAGACAGCCCTTCGTAACGGCCCTGCCATCCTTCAAGTTGACCAGAGTAGGAAACGTTCGTGCGTTGCGCCGCTTCCAGCTTGACAGTGAGGGCGCCGATTTCCTGTTGGGCGGCAAGGTACTGCTCGCGAATCCGGTCGTTCTCTGCCGATGCCTCCTGCAGGCGGTTGGCGGCGAGATCCGCGTCGTTCTTGGCGAAAACCTCCAACCGCTCCACCTTCACTCGTAGTTCAGCGGCTTCCCGTCGCACCTCGCCAAGGTAGCGCAACGCCCTACCAACGCCACCCTCTACGGCCTCAACGGTCTGCAAGTCATCCTTGCCAAGAGCGATGTCGGGAGACTTGACGAGCATGGCGCTGATGTTTTCAAACGAATCGCTCAGGGAGATATTCACCGATTCAAGCCGGCGATTGTTGGTGCGTGCGGTCGTCAGCCAGTCCAGCGCCCGCTTAACCGTCCCGACAATCGCCGCCCCATCGGCCACGTCCGACGCGTCGGTGGGCACGTCGCCGCTGTCCACCAGCAGCTGCGCAATCTGCGCCAAGTGCGTGCCCGTCGGCGCCTCCTCCGGCACCACTACCAGCGCGCCGGCCCGCTCTGCCATCATGGCCACCATCGCCTCGCGGGCAGTTTCAAAGCTGATCCCCGGCGTATCCTCGTCGCCGGCCCCGAGGCGCTCGCCGACCTGGTAGTTGCCGTCCAGCATCTGATACAGGCCGACGCCATCAACCACACTCGTGTAAGTGCCCGGCTTGACGCGTTCGAGCGCATCCTGTGCCAGCCGTCTCGCCATCTTCTCAAGCATGCTCATGATTCCTTGTCCTTTCGTCGTCTCAGATACACCCCGCACCGCTGGCCCGTACTCTCCGCTGTAACAGCTCCCCTGCGGCGTGCGGGTGGAAGGCACCTCGCCCCGGCACGTGGCTGCCGGTTGCGGGCCAGCGGTGCGATAGTGGGCTAGAATGGCAGATCCTCTGCCGTCAACACTGTGTAAGCAGGCATGACCGCGGCCGCCTTCTTTGCCTTGACCGCCGCTTTCTCCTCGCGCACCTCTGCGGGCGGTGCCGTCAATTTGGCTGATACGGGCGGCAATGTGCCGTAGAAGGCCTGCACCAATTCGATGCGGCTACACAGGGCGGCGGGCGGCAAGCTGGGCAGCACCATGTTGCGCCCGTACTGTGCGCTGCGTACCCGGCTATCGAGCACGGCCATCACGCCGGTGTCTGACGATGTGCGAATCAAGCCGGCCCAGCGCCTGCTTGAGTTCGATGATCATGCGCGGCACCCGCAGGGCGTTGAACGGATACATCTCCAGCGTCTTGCCCGCCATGCCCGCCGCCCGCCCTTTGTCCAGCAGGTCGGCCTCCATCGCCTGCGTCAACGGCGTGGGTGCCTCAAAGGGCATCTTATCGACCACGACCAGGCGCAGCGCCGCCCCGTCGATGCTCACACCCTCGAAGAAGCTCTTGGTCGCAAAGAGCACGGCATTGCCATCACTGCGAAAGCGGCGGGCTAATTCGAGCTTCGGCATCTCGCCCTGCACCAGCACGGTCAGGCCGCGGGCGGCAAAGGTGCGGCCCAGTTCGGCGACGGCCTGGTTCATGGCGTTGTACGACGTGAACAGCAGAAACGCGCCGCCTCTGCTCGCCAGCACGAGCTGCCGCATTTCGTCGATCGCCCAGGCCAGCCAGCCCGGTGCGTTGGGCGCCGGTGCCGTGCCGCTGGGCAGGTAGAGCAGCGCATTGGCGGCATAGTCGAATGGGCTCGCTGCCTGCATCTGCAGCGCATCGGGCAGCCCCGCCTGGCGCATGAAGTGGGCCATGTCGGGGGCGGCGAGGGTGGCGGAGCAAAACACCGTTGCCTTGGCGCTGTAGGTCAACAGCGGCTGCTCTGTCCGGTCCAGGGCCAGCCAGTCGGACAGGTTGACCGTCTCTGCATCGCCCATTAGGTCGACGTGATGGATGCAGTCGGGGCCGTAGGGTTTGCCGTCAAGAATGGCGACCTTCTCTGCGCTCAGGGTGCGATGGCAGCGTTCGCAGCGGGTGTAGTCCGGCTGCTGGGCGACCGGCACGGCATTAACGCCGGCGAGCTGGGCAATCCAGTGCGATACGTCGAAGGGCTGGGCGCAGAGCTTGGCGGGGTCGCCGTTGCGGCTCTGCTCAATCCAGCGCACGTAGCCGTCGATCGTGGGGCCGGCCAGCATCGCCAGCTTGCCCGCCATGTTGCGGATGCGCTGGGCGCGGCGGGCGAGCTTCTTTTCGTCGGGGTCGCTGGGCAATTCATCCTCTGGCCATACGTCGTCGGCGATACTCAGCAGAATTTCGCTTAGGTTTTGTGCGCCGTCGATCGTCTCATCGCGCTGGATCTGCACCTGGCTGTCGGTGGTGCGCGCTGTCTGCCGGCTGATGCTGCGCTCGATGGTCAGCAGCGCATCCATGGCATCGCCGATGGCGTCCATGTCGGCATAGCCTTCTGCCAGGCCGATGGCCCGCTGCACCTGCGACACGGTGAACTCAGCGCCACGTGCGCCGCGCATGTAGTCGGGCAGCTTGTGTGCTTCGTCCACGACCACGACGTCACACGGCGGCAGGATGTGCCCTTCGGCTATCTGGTCGATGCACAGCAGGGCATGGTTGGTGACCACGACGTCGGCGTTTTGCAGCGCCGCCCGCGCCCGGTAGTAGAAGCAGCCGTCATAGAGCGGGCAGTGCTTACCGGTGCATTCGTCGTCTACCGTCAGCTTGGCGACGTCTTTATAGTTGACGGCAAAGTCGATTTCTTCGGTGTTGCCGGTGGCGGTGCGCTGATACCAGTCGAACAGCTCATTGCCGCTGATGGCCTCGCCGTGCTCGCCACACTTGAAGCGGCACGCATAGTTGCCTTTGCCGACTGACACCGCCACTTTCTTGCCGGGCCAGATGCGCTGCAGGAACGGCAGGTCTTTCTCGACCAGCTGCATTTGCAATGCTTTATTCGATGTACTGATAATGACTTTCTTATTGAGGGCCATGCACACCGCGGCGTAGGCCAGGCTCTTGCCTGTTCCCGTCGCCGCTTCGACCACAGCCGGCTCGCGCATCTCAATCGCCCGCTGCACCAGCCGTGCCATGTGCAGCTGCGGCCGGCGCACTTCGTAGTTGGGCAGCAGCTGGGCGATGGCCCCGCCCTGCCCAAAGATGGCGTCGGCTACGGACGGCCAGCGCACGGTCAGCGTGTCGCCGTCGATCGTCTGCGGCGCTTCCGCCGGCACGCCTGCTGCCTGCACGATGGCGGCCCAGTTGCCCCGGTTGCCGTTGATGGTCAAGACAAAGTGGCCATCCTCGACGCGGGCGCTGGGGCGCTTGGGGGTGTCCTGGCAGGCGCTCTGCCAAAGACCTATCATCAGTGCTCTGAAGTCGTTCATAGAAGTTACCTGAAGGGTGTAGAAGTGAAGGTGGGGGCGGCCTATGCCAGCGCCGCCCCGTTTGAACTAAAGCCCGGTCGCTGCGAGTACGGCGTCCTCGGCGTCCTTCTCGGCGCGCTCCTCGACAGCGGCGGCATCGCCATTGCCTTCGACGGTGCCCGGCTTGATGTTCTCCCAGGCGGTGCGCCAGTCGCTGCTCTGGTCGAACAGCGCGTTGACGAAGGCGAGCAGGTCGTTGCCGACGTAGAAGCGCTTGAGGTCGACGTTGGCGGCCTTGTCGGGCAGGCCCAGGGCGACGGGCAATACGACGTTGGTCGTGTTGGGCGCCTTGCCGACTTCCTTGTAAATCGGCTCGCCCTTCTCGTTGCGAGCGGCGCCGACCGGCAGCCAGAACGCCCGGTATGCCCAGCGCTTGCCCGAGGGCTTGCCGTTCTTCTTGGCAGCGGCATCGCTGGCGGTGTTGGCGGCGGCGATCACGGTGTTGGCAAAGCGGCTGATGACGCTGTTGGCGTCGCGGTAGCTCTCGAACGCTGCACCGGCTGCACCCTTCATCGTCAGCACAAAGGGGCCGGCAGCCTCCAACCCCTTGACCAGCACCAGGTAGTGCGTGCGGCTGGACGGCGACTTGCCACCGTTGGCTTCCTTGGCCTTCTCGAAGCCGGTCCAGGGGAACGTCTGCCGCTGCCCGCCGTTGGGGGCGATTTCCCAGCGCTTGCGTTCGGCGATGATGCTGACCGCGGCCTCGCGCTTCCAGTAGCCCTCCTCCTCGGTGCCGTTCTCGAACGTGCGCGAGGTCTTGGCCCAGCCGGCCGCCTCGAGTACGGCGCCGTCTACCTTGTCGGCCTTGATGAACAAGCCGCCCATGTAATCCATGCCGCCGAACTTCTTAGCCTTGAGGTCGGCGTACACCCACTGGATAATGGGGTAGCTGGGGCCGCCGCCCTCGACGCTGGACTGGTCAATGCTGTCCACGGCGTCCGGGTTGAACTCGTATTCCTGACCGTTGGTATTGAGCTGATCGCTCATGGTGCTGTTCCTTTGCCTATACAGGCGGAAAATGGTGTTGAAACTGCGTCTGTACTACCTACAGCCCTGCGTCGGCGGCGTCCTGCGCCGTCATGTGGCCGGTTGGTACCGTTTGACCCGTGCGACCTGCGCCGACTCTTGCCGGCGGCGTCCATGCGGAAGTCGATGTCGCCGGCCTTGTTCGGCCCCATCGCGGCCAGCATCTCCATGGCGGCGGCGGTGAGGCGAGCGGCGTAACCCACGGCGGCAAACTCGCGGCTCAGGCGGTCGTATTCGGCGGTCAGCTTGGCAACGTCGGCGCGCTCTACGGCGGCGGCTTTGTCCCAGCGCACGTACACGGCGTCGCTCTTGAGGGTCAGCCCCAGCCGTGCCTTGCGCTCCTCGGCGTTCTTGCCCTCGACGTTGAGCGCCGTCTGCGCCTCGATGTCGGCCAGCGTGCGCTCGCTGGTGGCCAGCTGCATCTTGGCGGCGTTGAGGTCCGTCTGCACGGCGGCGATTTCGCCCGGCAGATTGTCGAGGCTGGCCATGGTGTCTATGTAGCGGTCGATCAACTGTTGGTGCATGCGGTGTCTTTCCTGCGTGGTTCCTATGCGCAGCCCAGGATTACAAGGGATGGGATTGATTTACGCGGTGACCAGCATGGCCCGGCTGCGGAACGGCTCGACGTCGGCGGCGTGGGCGCAATCCCAGCCGTTGCCGATGTAGCTATTGCCGCACCACTCGCGGCCGATGCCCTTGGCGTACAGGTGCATGCCCCGCTGCTGCCACTCGGCAATCAACGCCTGCTTGAGGTACTCAGGCATCACGACCGGCAGATTCTCGGACTGGGCTGCGCCGATGACTTCTTCGGCCGCGTCGATGGGCTCGCGGTAGCCCCACGTCACCCGCTCGCAGGTGTGCGCCGTCTCGACCCGCACGCCGTACCAGGGAGTACGCGGCTCGCCGGCAAAATGCTTGAGTTCGTAGCGGGGAAGTGGTAGACTTGAGTCGTTCATGGTTTCTTTCCTTGACTGTGAACCGTGCCCCAGCCGTCGTGAGCGGTGTGGGGCGTTTTTTGTTTGGCGGGCTAACCATTAGCCTGTAAAGCTAATGATACCATGTATATGTATAGGTGTCAAGCATTTTTGAGGTGAGTTTTGCAAATCCGTTGAATTGTTTGCCGTGCGGGGAAACAAAGAGGGCGTCACCAGTCCCGCACTGGTGACGCCCTCTCTACAGATGTAAGCGAAATGTCAGCTTTGCGTATCAAACGCGGGGAGAAACTACTCTACATAGATAAACCCGTTAGTACACCGTCAAACTTCCCGAAAGTACCGCCACATGAAGCAGCAAAACTCAGACCAGTCTCCACAGCGCAGCGCTCAGGATTTAGCCGCCGCGGCTGATGACTTAGCCGTCGCTATCATGCAAGATCGCATCGAAGATGCACAGAAGCGACGCGACGACCGTGACCGCCGGCTAACTGCGGATGACCTCGCCAGACTGGGGCAGCAGGGCGCTCTGAATTAGCTTGTCGCGGACAGGGTTTGCCCCGTCGGGTCGATAGGGTAAGTAAATGACTCTACCCCCCTCCTGCCCGTTGGAATCGTTAGCCGCATCGACTAGCGAATGCTCTGCCATGACGCGAAGGACGGCCAGCATTTCGCGCCGCTTTACCGGGTCGCGCACGTCGTCAATCAGCTTTGCCGCAGTGTCGGCTTCCTCGGAGAAATAGACCGGCGCCGGCTCCACTTCGGCACCGGCGGGCTGCGGGTTGTCGGTTTCCATGAGCAAGAATCCGACCGTCACCTCAAGCGCTTCTGCTACCTTCTGTAGCACCTCACGCGATGGGATACGATGATTATTCTCGATTTGCGATATATAGACGTTGCGCACGCCCACCGCTGCCGCGAGGTCATGCCCGTTCATCTGCCGGCGACGGCCCTCGCTATCCTGCACCGACTTCTGTTTGCGCGCCCAGGCTATTCTAGAACCTATTGAATCGTTGCTGTATGTGCCCATACCCTCTATTTTAAGCGCGCCCGGCGCATAGTTTCCGTAGTAGCCAACATTTAACCTCCCCGGCATAAAGCCATTGACATATACATATACCTATGATAGGATTATCCATGCAGGCTAAATTTTAGCGACGATCGGAGGCGCGAAAACATGGAACAGACGACGATTAAAGAATACGTACCCTGGCAGACCCCCCGCCAGAACGATGAGCGAGTGCAGGCCATCCGTGAACGGCTGGCGATGCGGCGTGGTGTGCCGGTGACTAAAATCAGCAAGTCGGGCGACGTGCTCGCCTATTTGCTGGACATGACCGAAGCGGCCGAGCTGCTCAACATCCAGCCGGCGCAACCATGACACCCTCAGTAGCAACCACCGACACTGAGGCTGTACCCGACGGCCCCGAGCGGGTGCCGGTCCACGTCGCGGTCTACCCGATGCACACGCAGGCTCGCCCCGTGCGCGTGGCCTACATGGTTGATCCCGCGGCGTTCGCGTGCGCGGTGCTGCCGGAAGCGGCGGCGCTGCTGGCGCACAGCGGCGCCGGGCTGGCGGTGAAAGCGAATGGCGGCGGGGAAGTTCCTGCGGCTGCGCTGGCTCACGATATCTCTCCTGTTTTAGTTCTGGAATAGACAGCGCCACCGGTGGCGTATCGGTGGCGCTTTTCTGTGTCCTGCGTTGGCGGGTAAAGGCGGAATGACGCCGGTAGCGGCTGCGGCTGCGGCGATGGCGTCATAACCCCATAGTAGGACCGTACTTCGGCTCCGTATTTTTTCTGCATTATTTTGACCCAAAATTGTAAGGTAATGAGATGCCTCAGATTGACATACCGATTGCATTGTTGGGTTGTCTTGGCACTTGCACCGCCTACGCTGCTCTACTCAGCTCCAGAACCGGGCGCAAATTTACGGTGCGGCATACCTGGGTAACGGGTGGCCGGCGTGTTGATCGTGTTGGCGTGGTACGCCGTAACCGACGTTACAAGCGCGCTGTATGTGCTGGCGTTCTTCGTGGCCGGCGGGGCGCCCATGATCGTGCGCTCCTGGTGGCTGGAGGTCGCCTACCGCAACGAGTACACCCGGCTGCGGCAGGAGGAGGATTTGCGGGCACAGCGCGAGGACTACGAATAATGGCGTCCACATCGCAGCGAGGAGGAAAAACGCCAGGGCGCGGGCAGCGGCCCATGTCGAGCGGTGCCGCGCGCCTGGTTGACGATGCCGTGGCCAGCCTGATTGCGATTTTTGGCAAGGCGGAAAGCATCGACCGGCAGAGCGACCGCATCGACCGTTGGGCCGACCAGGGAATCGAGGCGCTGCAGTTGGGTAACGCCTTTGTCGCCGAGCAGATGCTGCTCAACATTCGCAATGCAACGGCAACACAGCGGCACGCGGCGGTGGACATTAAAACGACGGCTTACGATGCGGCGGGCGGCGCTGGCAGGCACGGCGAGGGAGTATTAATGTGAGCGTTGAATCAGCCAAGCAGTATCGCCAACTGGCGACGAAATACAGAGGCTACGGCTTCAACCTGGTGCCGTTGGGCAGCGACAAGCGACCGGCCATGACCGGCATATCGACCAGCGGCGGCATCATGCGCTTCCGCTGGGATGACTGGCAGCAGACAAAGCAGACGGATCCGCTGTGGGCGCAGATAAAAAGCATGAATGGTGGTGGACGTCGCCGGGCTGGGCGGCGTGTCGGCCCGGTGAGCGGCGATATGGTGTGCATCGATTTGATACGCCCAAGGACCGCACCGACCTGGTGTTTCCATTTGAACTATTAGAG
>JADJVW010000066.1 GCA_016710365.1 Candidatus Caldilinea saccharophila
GCTCCCAGGCGATCGAGCAGCTCTATCCCGGTCTTGATGCGGCTGGGGTCGAACGTTTTCGCGTCGGCTACGCGACCCATTACATTGCTGAGGATGTTGCCCCATCGAGTCTGTTTCCCAAGGCACAGGAGGTGCTCGAGGAGTTGAGGGAGCGCGGACACTATCTTGCGGTCGCTACCGGAAAGAGCCGGCGTGGCCTGGACCGCGTATTGGCCGCGATGGGAATGGAAAGCTTTTTCCATGCGACACGATGTGCCGATGAAACGGCCTCGAAGCCAGACCCGCGCATGGTCCTGGAGATCATCGAGGAACTGGGGGCAGCGGTCGACCAGGCGGTCATGGTGGGAGATACCGAGTACGACATGGAAATGGCACGCCGGGCCGGTGCGCTTGGAATCGGCGTGAGCTATGGAGTGCATTCGCCGGAGCGACTCGCTCGCCATCACCCGTCGTTGATAGTGGGTTGTCTAAGCGAATTACTGGTATGGGTTCCCGGCTCCTCGGAATACCTCGACGCCCATCTGCATGAGAAAGCTGGTGAGGCGGATCAGCGGTAGTCCCTCGAGGGCGGTGGGATCATCGAGCATCAAGTGTTCGAACAGAGCGATTCCCAGGCCTTCCACCTTGAAGCTGCCAGCGCAATCAAATGGCCGCTCGCGTTCGACGTAGTCACGTATCGATGCCTCGCTCAGGCCCCGGGAAACCGCACGGCGCAGGCTTTACCGCCACCTGTTGCTTCCCGGAAGCGGGTCCAGCACGCAAGTCCGGTCAGAAAGCGTACTTCCCGACCTGATACGCTGCGCAGTTGAGCGATAGCCGTCTCGATGGAGCCGGGTTTGCTAAGCACGCGATCCCCTCGACGCCGGCCTGGTCTGAGGCGATGATCACCGCGTCGGGTGCGTCCCAAGCAGGTCCAGCTTTCAGGACGCTGAGCCGGCGACCATTGTCTCGACCGATTCTCCATCCAGGCGTGATTCGTCAACGTCGGCGGCGATCGCTTCGAATGGCAGGCCAAGACGCTTGAGTAACTGGCTGCGATAAGACGAGGCGGAGGCGAGAACGATCCGAGGCATTTGCGAAACGGTCCCAGAGGTGAGTTGAGATGCTGACTATGCAAAAAATTTGCGTATTTTCAATCATTTATTTTTTGACACCTCATGGCCTCGTCACTATCATGGCGCGCCTATGTCTACCACCCGGCTGCCGAGGCACGCTGATTTACGCAAGCTGGCTGCGGCCGGCGCGTATCTGGCCGGTCGATCCCGATCGCACATCGGGAACGGTTGTGCGCGGAATTGCTCTTCGGCCGGCGATGTGGCGGTTGAATTGCACTTGGGGTAGATGATGAGGGCTTGCGGGTCATCGGGGCCCGGTTGCCGGGGCATCGTTGAGTTCACCCGTCAGAGATGCCTTGGTGAAATGAGCCTGGCGGTGCAAGCCGAGGTCAACCTGGCAATGGTCGGGATGACGCCCAGCTCGCGGCGCTCCCGGCGCGCTATCGATGGTTTGTAGTAGGCGAGGAGCCTGCGGATTCCATGGGATCGTGGAAGACGAACTGCTGCTTGCGTTGCCGTTTGCGCCGCGCCATGCCGACGGCCAATGCAGTGTGGCAGTGGATCGTGTCGCGACGATTGCCGTGGACGCCAGTGGGACTGAGCGAGTAAATCCGTTCGTGGAGGCGCTCGAGCGTTACAAGTTGGACCCATCCTGAGTACTCTTAGGCCCAGGTTCGGAATGTTGATGAGAAATGCCAGCATCCGCTGGGCTTATAGCTGATAGATATTTGAGGAGCCAAATCATGGCCGTTGACAAGCCAGAATGACCAGATCCCGCCGCGGAATGCGTCGGTCCCACGATGCATTGACTGCATCCGCGCTCTCGAGCGACGCGACCAGCGGCGAGACGCATCGTCGCCATCACGTGACTGCGGATGGCTTCTACCGTGGCAAGAAAGTCGTGGATACAAAAAAGGACTGAGCATCCGGTCCTTGTGCGTCCGCGTCCATGAGAAACTCGGCGGCGAGCCTGTGAAGAGCTCGCCGCTTTTGTGTCTGCTGCTGCGCAACGGAGGCTGAGATGGCACCACGTCTGGCTTGTGTGTTCCCGGGACAGGGCTCTCAGCGTGTGGGGATGCTGTCAGCGATGGCGGCGGCAGAACCGCTGGTCGGGAAGACCTTTGACGAAGCATCCAGCGTGCTGGGATATGATCTTTGGCAGCTTGCCCAGTCAGGCCCGCAGGAAGAGCTGAACCTGACCGAGCGGACCCAGCCGCTGATCCTCACCGCGAGTGTGGCGCTCTGGCGAGTATGGGCGCGCGCGGGGGTGAGCATCCCGCTTATATGGCAGGCCATAGTCTTGGCGAATTCAGCGCGCTGGTGTGCGCCGGTGCCTTGGAGTTTGCTGATGCGGTCCGCTTGGTGCGCAATCGAGGTGCCTATATGCAGTCGGCGGTGCCGGTCGGCGAAGGTGCCATGGCGGCGGTGCTCGGGCTCGATGACGCTCTCGTCGAACTGGCCTGTAGCGAAGCGGCAGGTTCCGAGGTCGTGGCACCGGTGAATTTCAATTCCCCGGGCCAGGTGGTTATTGCCGGACATACGGCAGCAGTGCAGCGCGCGATTGCTGCATGCAAGGACAAGGGCGCCAAGCGTGCGCTGCCGCTGCCGGTCAGCGCACCGTTTCATACCAGTCTGATGAAGCCTGCCGGCGAGCAACTTGCGCCAGCGATCTTGCCACTATTCGACATCGCCCGCACCGCAAGTACCGGTGGTACATAATGTTCACGCGGGTACCGAGCAAGATCCGGAGCGGATTCGTGAACTGCTGGTGCAACAGATTCATAGCCCGGTCAAATGGACACAGTCGGTACGATTTGTCATAGAGCAAAAAATAACCATGGTTCTCGAAGTCGGTCCAGGCAAGGTGCTGGGCGGACTATGTAAAAGGATCGATGGCGGAATCGAATGCCATGCCTGCGAAGATCCTGAAGAAATGCAGATATCACTTGCGGCGGCCGCCGCCTGAGCAACCTTTTGGGGAGGAGGGTGATATGCAGCGCGTGTGTCCGGTTACCGGCGCGAGTCGGGGCACAGGAGCGGCAATTGCGGATCCGCTGGGGGCCTCCGGTCATGTCGTGATCGGCACTGCCACCACAGATTCCGGTGCCGCGTATTTCCGAGCGCTTTGCGGCGACAGGTATTGCCGGTACCGGCATGGCGCTCGATGTCGCCATGCCCGGAGCGATCGAAGATGTCCTCGCCCGGATCGTGGATGCTTATGGCGCACCGTTGATCCTGGTCAACAATGCCGGGGTCACGCGCGACAACATTCTGATGCGCATGAAAGAGGAGGAGTGGCAGGGTGTGATCGACACCAACCTCAGCTCCGTTTTCCGCCTCAGCAAAGCGGTGCTGCGTGGCATGACCAAGGCGCGCTGGGGACGCATCGTCAGCATCAGTTCGGTGGTAGGCTCGATGGGCAACGCCGGGCAGACGAATTACGCCGCGAGCAAGGCAGGCATGGAAGGATTCTCCCGCTCGCTGGCGCGGGAAATCGGCTCGCGCGGGATCACGGTTAATTGTGTGGCACCGGGCTTTATCGACACTGATATGACGCGTGAACTTCCCGAGCAGCAACGTCAGGGACTGCTGGGACAGATTCCGGCCGGGCGGCTTGGAGATGCCGCAGAAGTGGCGGCGGTGGTAGCCTTCCTTGCGTCCGAGGGTGCAGGATACGTGACCGGCGAGACAATCCATGTAAATGGCGGCATGTACATGCGCTGAGCGTGTTTTGTCAATATGTTAAATCTTGCGGGAATTCAGGTAGAATCCCCGGTTCCGCGTTGAAGCGCAGCGCGGGAATTCGTGAAACCGGGTTGCAACGACGTAGTCAACCCTTAACAGGAGCAATACGAAAATGAGCAGTATCGAAGAACGCGTCAAGAAGATCGTCGCGGAGCAGCTAGGTGTAAAAGAAGAGGACATTCAGAACTCCGTTTCCTTTAGGAAGATCTCGGAGCCGACTCTCTCGACACCGTTGAGCTAGTGATGGCTCTTGAAGAGGAGTTTGAGACTGAAATCCCGGATGAGGATGCGGAGAACATCACCACGGTCCAGCACGCCATCGATTATATCGAACCGCCATTCCTGATCAATGCCCGGCGGAGGTCCCTGCGGCGCATCGAATCGTGTGGCAGGTGGTTTTCCCAGACTCGCCGTCCGGCGGCAATTCTGATGATGCGGTGGTCCGATGCGTGATAAGTACATTCGTGATGAGTTTCTGACGTCTTTGTCCTGGCTGCATCTGTTGCATTCCGCGTTTAAAAGAGTGTCCCGCAAACGGAGTTCGCCGCAATGAAACGACGCGTAGTCGTAACCGGGATGGGTGTAGTCACTCCCCTGGGAAACTCGGTCTCCGAGACCTGGGATGGCATCGTCAACGGTCGCAGTGGTATTCGACCGATCGAGCATTTCGACGTATCCGCTTACACGACGCGCTTCGGCGGGTCGATCCGTGGGTTCGATACCTCGTTTCTCCCGCCCAAGGAGGTGCGCAAGTTCGACGACTTCATACTCTACGGCCTTGGCGCCGGCGTCTTGCGCCACGGAAGATTCGGGGCCGTTCATCGACGAGTCGAATGCGGCGCGAATCGGATCGGCAATCGGATCCGGCATAGGCGGCATCGCATCGATCGAAAAGAGCCACCAGATTGTGATCGAGTCAGGGCCGCGACGTATTTCTCCGTTTTTCGTACCCGGGATCGATTACCAACAGAACGCCGGCTACCTGTCGACTTTGCCATGGCTTCAGTGGTCCCAACCTTGCGGTGACCACCGCTCCGCTGGTACCAGGCACGCACAATATAGGCTTGCGCGCGACTCACTGTATGGGGCGAAGTCGATGCGATGGTGGTAGGCGGATCGGAAATGGCCACCACACCGGCAGGTCTCGGAGGCTTTGAGGCGGCCAGGAATTATCCACTAGAAATGAAGATCCGGCGGTTGCGAGCTGACCCCTGGGACAGGGATCGTGACGGATTCGTGCTGGAGCGGGGTGCCAAAGGCTGGTGCTGGAAGAACTGTGCCCGAGTTTCGCGAAGACGCGGTGCTCAGATCTACGGCGAAGTGAACGGTTTTAGCATGAGGATGCATATCACATGACATAGTTTCCGGAGGACGGACGCGGCGCCAGCGCTTCGACGTTGATTGCGATCCGCGATGCCTGAGTATGCACGCCGGATATCGACTAGATGAATGCGCACGGAACCCTACCCTGGCCGGAGATGCGGAGGAATTCCGTGCTGTGCAACGCATTCTCGGCGATGCGGCGGGTGGTGTCGCAATGAGTTCCACGAAATCCATGATTGGCCATCTGCTGGGTGCGGCGGGTGCCGTCGAGGCGGTATTCAGCATTCTCGCCATCCGCGATGGGATTGCGCCACCGACCATAAATCTCGACAACGTGGATACGGATTGTGTGCTGAATTGTGTGCCGCATGTGGCGCAGGAACGCAAAATCGACGTGGTCCCTGCCGAATTCCTTCGGCTTTGGTGGAACCAACGGGTCGCTGATTTTCCGGCGCTTCTGACGGGCAGTTCGATGAGTCAGGAATCGCGGGAAGCGTTGGTGCGGATCAATGCACGGGAAGGCGCTTTCCGGAGGCCGGTGATCGCAGGTTGGCATACGGTGACGGGGTATTCGAAACCATGCGTTACAGCGAAGCGCGAATCCCATTGCTCGACAGAGCGATGGAGCGGATGGATATCTCCGTCGGCGTCTCGCGATACCGGTGAGCGTGGATCAACTTCGTGACGAAATTGACGGCTTTGTTGGCGCTGCCCGGCGACGCAGCGCGCGGTATCACTGCTGATCGTGACGCGCGGCACGGCCGGTCTGGGGTATCGCACGATGCGCGCGCCAGCCCGACGCGGATTCTGATATGGCATGCGTTGCCGGATTATCCGGCATCACTGGAGCCTCCGAGGGCGTAGCGGGGCGCTTTGCGATGCACGACTCGGAATGAATGTGACGCTCGCTGGCATCAAGCATCTCAATCGGTTGGAGCAAGTGCTTGCGCGTATGGAATGGACGGACGAGGATATAGTCGAGGGCTTGATGTCCGACCCGCGCGGTCGCATCGTGGAAGGAATTTCGACCAATATATTTCTGGTGAGCGGTGGTCGGCTGATCACGCCGACCATAGACAGCTGTGGTGTCGCCGGCGTGATGCGCGGATACATCATCGAGGAGGTTTCGCGGTCGCTGGGTATTGCTGTTGCCACCACGAATTGCGAGCGGGCGCCGCGCCGCGGAGCGCAGGAACTGTTCATCTGCAACGCGGTTATCGGTGTTCCGCCCGTGCGCAAGCGGGAACAAAAGCCATGCCGTCGGGTCGGTGACGCGCAGGATACGCGACCACGTGGCGCAGCAGTTCGTGGCCTAGCGGCATTGGTCGCTATGTTCCGGCGGCGCTCGCGGTCGGCTTGCTGTCGTTGTTTCTTGCCTGCCAGGCGCTGCTCTACTGGCTTGACAAACCCAGGCGCTTCGACGCGCCAGAACTGGTGGAGTTGAGCGCGGGAACCAATCTCACGGTTTTTCTGGACGATCTCGCCGCACGCGGAATCCTGCCCCACCCGGACTGGCTGCGCTATTACGCCCGACTCGTTGGCGTCGCGGATTCGGTGCGCGCCGGTGAGTATCTGCTGGAACCCGGTATCACGCCCCGGGGCATTCTCGACAAGCTGGTCAAAGGCGAGGTTGTGCTGTATTCAGTGACCGTTATCGAGGGCACGACCGTCAGGCAGATGCTGAACCAGTTGCATGCACAGCGTAACCTGAAAGCACTGGTCGACCCCGGGGAACCTGATGCTCTTCTACGAATGCTTGACGCCGACAGCACACTGAAATCGGTTGAGGGACCGGCAACCTGTCGTACGCAAACGCCTATGAGGCACTGGTGATGGCGTCGCTGGTGGAAAAAGAAACCGGTCTGGCTTCGGAGCGTCCCGATATTGCGGGTGTGTTCGTAAGGGAGGCTGCAGCGTGGCATGCTGCTGCGCAGACGGACCCGGCAGTAATTTGGTGGTGTCAGCCAGTTCAGCGGTAACCTGACCTCGCGCCCATCTGCAAACGCCGGGGCCCTACAACACCTATCTGAATCCGGTCTGCTGCCTTCGCCCATTGCGTTACCGGACGGGCAGCAATTGCCGCGGCACTGCATCCGGCGCGACGGAGACGCACTGTACTTCGTGGCTCGCGGTGATGGCTCTCACGAGTTCAGCGCAACTCTCGAAAAGCACAATGCGGCGGTGCGCAAATTTCAGCTCCGCAAGCGGGCCACAAACTACCGTTCGAGGCCCACAGGATGAGCTTGCTGCGACGGGCCTGGCCGGGAGAATCATGAAACGCGGAAAGTTCATCAGCGTGGAAGGCGGCGAGGGTGCGGGAAAGAGCACGAATATCGCGATAGTGCGTGAGACTCTCGCCCGCTCCGGTTTGAATGTCGCGGTTACGCGTGAGCCGGGGGGTACGCCGCTTGCGGAGGATATCCGCGCATTGTTGCTGGCGCGCCGCGAGGAGCGCATGTGCGATTCTACTGAACTATTGCTGGTTTATGCGGCACGTGTCCAACACGTACGCATGGTCATCGAGCCGGCGCTGGAACGCGGAGATTGGGTGGTTAGTGATCGGTTCAGTGACGCTACTCTGGCCTATCAGGGAGCTGGCAGGGGATGGATGCATCCCTGATTGTCGCACTGCACCGTTGATGTTGGGCGGATTTGCGCCGGATCTCACCCTGTTGCTCGACCTTCCCGTAGACGCCGGCATGCGGAGAATGCACGCGCGTGGTGACCCGGACCGATTCGAGGTCGAGAACGACGCGTTTTTCGAGCGAATCAGGGCATGCTACCTGGGACTGGCACGCGACAATCCGCAACGGTTCCGGGTCATCGACGCGGTAGGCCGCTTGTCGATGTGGAACGTTCGGTACAGGCCGTGATGCAGGATTTCCTGGATCTTCAGAATGACTGAAGATGCACGCGCGTCGCTGGTCGCGCCGTTGCCTTGGCAGCTCGATGAATGGGAACGCCTTTCAGGCAGCATCCGCAACCGTCGCCTGCATCACGGCGTGCTGCTCGGAGGTCCGGCGGGCATTGGCAAACGCCTGCTGTGCGAACGGCTTGCTGCCGCGATATTGTGCGGTCATCTCATCGAAGGCGAGCCGTGCGGTCGATGCAAAAGCTGTTTGTTGATACGGGCAGGCACGCATCCGGACCTGCTGCGAATCGTACCCGAGGAGCCAGGAAAACAGATCAGGATCAATCAGATAAGGGCTGAGCTCGGCGAATTCGTGATGCGTACTTCCAGTGTCGCGCGGGCAAAGGTGGTAGTGATTGATCCGGCCGATGCGATGAACCACAGTACCGCGAACTGCCTGCTGAAGAGCCTGGAAGAACCGGCCGCGGATACCCATCTGTTGCTCGTTAGCGACGCTCCTGCACGGCTGCTCGCAACCGTGCGTTCGCGTTGCGAGCAGCTGCGCCTGCGACCACCTGCTCCGGAGCAGGGGCTGAAGTGGCTGGTATCGATCGCGGATACCGAGGACCCGGGCAGTGCGTTCGAGCTGGCTTGCGGATGTCCGTTGGCCGCACTGAATCTGCTGCGTGATGGAGGTCTTGGCAGTTTCGAGCGGGTGGCGGAGCTGATGTTTCGCGCAGCCGACCCCGGAGCATGGATCCCGGTGCTGGTGTCCGAATATGCCGATCTTGGATCTGCGCGCGCTGCTCGAGTGGATTTTCGTGT
>JADJVW010000067.1 GCA_016710365.1 Candidatus Caldilinea saccharophila
CGGGTGATCTTCGTCACCCCGGAATACAACCGCGGTATACCGGGCGTGCTGAAGAATGCCATCGACAACGCATCGCGGCCACACGGCACCAACGCCTGGGCCGGCAAGCCTGCGGGTATCGTCGGCGTATCGATTGGCGTCGTACGGTACCGCGGTGCGGCGCAACAGCAACTTCGCGGCGTGCTCGCCTTCCTGGACATGCCCAACCCTGGCCCAGCCGGAGGTGTTCCCTGCAGATGAAGGACGGTTTGCCCGACGATGCTGGAAAACATTGGCGAGGCCAGTCCGCAAGTTCATGCAGGGTTGATGGACCGCGTTATGTGTGGCCTTCGTCGCGCCACACTGGCTGAAGGCCGGCGCCGCGCTCAGCCGCTCGTCAGGCGGCGTGATTATGCCCCAGCCGCCCATCGACAGTACCACCTCGCTCTGTCCGTGCTTCAGGTCGTGATCGCGCCGAGTGAAGCCGAGTTCATCAGTTGCACGTACTTGCTGAGTACGCCGCGCGGTACCGCTCGGTGGCAGGGTCCAGCGCGCACGACGCGCCCTTCGAGTTCCGCCGGCGAAAGGTCTACATCAAGGGTGCGCTTTTCGGCATCAATGGTGATGCGATCTCCATCCTGCAGCAGCGCCAGCGGACCGCCGACGGCCGCCTCGGGCGAAATATGGCCAACCACAAAGCCATGACTGCCGCCGGAGAAGCGGCCGTCCGTGATCAATGCAACCTCGGCACCCAGACCGCGACCCATGATCGCACTGGTTGGGCCCAGCATCTCGCGCATGCCGGGACCGCCCTTCGGCCCCTCGTAGCGAATCACCACCACATCACCGGCGACGACCACGCCGCCGAGTATGGCTTTCAGCGCAGTTTCCTCGGAACCGAACACGCGGGCATTGCCGACGAAGCGCAGCCCCTCCTTACCGGTAATCTTGGCTACTGCGCCATCTGGCGATATATTGCCTTTCATAACAACGAGATGGCTCTCATTCTTCATCGGGTTTATAAAGCTACGAATGATGTCCTGACCGGGCGGATAAGGCTTTATGTCGGCCAGGTTCTCGGCAATGGTCTGGCCACTGACCGTCATGCATTTACCGTGCAGCAGACCGTGGTCAAGCAGCATCTTCATCAGCGGCTGAATCCCGCCGATGGCCACCAACTCGGACATCGCATAACGCCCGCTCGGACGCAGGTCAGCAAGCACCGGCACCCGGGCGCCGATACGCGTGAAGTCATCGAGTGTGAGCGGAATATGCGCTTCGTGCGCGATCGCCAGCAGATGCAGGACCGCATTGGTCGAGCCGCCGAGCGCGATCACTACCGTGATGGCATTTTCAAAAGCCTCGCGGCTCAGGATGTCGGACGGCTTGATGCCGCGCCGCACCAGCTCGACCACAGCCGCACCCGCACGGCGACAGTCTTCCAGCTTGTCTGGTGAGATCGCGTCCTGTGCGGAGCTGTTCGGCAGGCTGAGACCCAGCGCCTCGATGGCCGAGGCCATGGTGTTCGCCGTATTACGCCCGCCGCAGGAACCCGCACCCGGAATCGCCGTCTGCTCGACTTCCAGTAGCTGTGCCTTTGACATGCGACCGGCAGCGACTGCACCGACCGCCTCGAATACCGAGACGATGTCACAACGGTTGGCACCGGGCACGATCGTGCCGCCATAGACAAACACCGATGGTCGGTCCATGCGCACCATGGCAATCGCGCACCCCGGCATGTTCTTGTCACAGCTCTGATGGCCACAAAACCATCGAAGTTTTCAGCCCTCACGACCGTCTCGATCGAATCGGCAATCACTTCACGCGACAATTAGCTAGCAGCGCGGGCCGGGCGTACCATCGAAATCCCGTCCGAAACGGTGATGGTGTTGAAGATCACCGACTTGCCACCCGCCGCATCGACACCTTCACCAGCCAGCCGGGCCAGTTGATCGATGTGCATGTTGCAGGGCGTGACCATGCTCCAGGTCGAGGCGATGCCGATCTGGCTCTTCCTGAAGTCAGCCTCGGTGAATCCGACGGCTCGCAGCATGGCCCGGCTGGGCGCCTGTGAAACGCCGTCCACGACGACGCTCGAATAGCGGCGCGTGTTGTCTTTGGTGTCCTTTGGGTCAGTCATGATCTGTGCACCACTTCGCAGCTGTTTGAGGCAGCAAAACCGGGCTCGAGTTTAGCCGATTCGGCACGCCAGAGCATTGTGCGCGTCAGTGAGCAGGGTGAGAACAGGCGTGAGGTTGAAGGTGCCTTTGAGACTGTCGGGCGTTACGCGCTGACTGAGCGAACGCTATCGAGTACGGGGAGTGGTGTCTGCAAGGAAATTCGGATTTACGCGAGTCGCAGCGAGCGTTGAACAAAGTGGTTGCGTATGACGGTCACCGTTTCCACGCACGGTGAAGCGGCTGCATTTCCTGAATGCCAGAATGAAAAAGAGGCTGGCTTTGCCAACCCCTTGTTCCATATGGTCTCAAGACTTCGCTGGGCCTGAACCAGCGACCCATTGATTAACAGAGGCAAATGGCCTATTTCATACGCATCCATTTCCCATCGTGAAACCGCTGAAAACACCTGTTTTATAGGCATAAACTGCATTATGCATGTCGTCATGCGCCGTCATACTCAAACATGCGCAGTCATGGTGTTCTGTGACTTCAATTGTGACTTCGCGGCGTGCATTGACTAAAAACGAGAGTCCTGGTGCAGCAAACACGCGGGGCATCTCCGACCACTGAACCTGTTGTGGAGGCGTCATAGCTACCGCGAATGCTATCCGATCTACCGATATCTGGCTGCGCAATCTCAAGCCGGCGCATACCGCCGCGCGTCATTGGGAGACTGCAGGCGACATCCCAGGCTTTGGTGTCGCCGTCACCCCGGCCGGTGGCAAGTCGTTTGTGCTGTATTTCACCAGTCCGGCATCCGGCAAGCGGATCATGTTCAGTCTCGGGCGCTGGCCGGCGGTGTCGCTCACAGAAGCGCGTAAACCGGCGCGTGCGGCGCGCGAGTTGCTCGACGTAGGCCAGTGTCCGCGCGCGTTTGAACAGACGCAGGAGGCCGCGCAGGAAATTGAGGCGCAGATTGGCACTGTCGATTCGCTGTTCACTGAATACATCGCCTCACTTCGCCGCGATAACAAGCGATCGGCCGATTACGTCGAGAAGCTGCGCACGCGCACGGTATCGCCGCATTGGCTCGTTGCGTGCCTGTGCTGTGCGCCGCGAGGATGTCGTCAGATGCTGTGACCGACAGCCCCCACACCCGCCTATCACAACCGCGTTCTCGCTTTCACGCGCGCGGCATGGAACTTCGGCCTGTCGCTGGAGTGGCAGACACCGTCACCGCGGCGGTACGTTCGCACGATTACCAACCGACACTCGGCATTGCTCACAGGTCAGGAATATAGACGACATATTCATTTCTGCGACAATGTGCTTCATATGAAACGCGACGGCAGAACTTTGATCACGTGACGCTGGAAACCATTCGAAAGATGGCGGTTGAACACGTGTGCGCGAAGGCGAACGGCTGAGCGACGTAATCTAAGAGCTATGGATTCCACCGCTGCACGATATACGGGGGTGGGCGCCAAGGCGGCCCGCGGACGCGGCAACGGGCTGAGAGCGTTGGCCTCGCGTCCAACGACCGGTCGACCGCGCAGTTTGTCGGCGGCACAAGAGCAGCAGGTGTTTCGCTGGATCAATGGCAAGAATCCGATGCAGTACGGATTCGACTTTGATTTCAGGACGCCAGATCGTGCGCGAACTGATTGACCAGCGGTTTGGGGTGAAACCGGGCCTGGCCTCGATCGGCACCCTGCTTGCGAGACAAGGGCTGACGCCACAGAAGCCTTTGCAGCGACCCAACCGGCGATCAGGAGGCGATTGATCGCTGGCAGCGTGAGACTTACCCGGCGATTGCACGCACCGCCAAGCGCGTATAACGGCGGATATCTATTTCTGGGACGAATCGGGCTTTCGTGCGGACTCTGTTCACGGCACGACCTGGGGCGCCAAGGGGACGCCCGTGGTGTGGTTCCCGGTCAACGTCAAAGCATCAGTGCGACGGAGAAGAGGGGAAGAAAGCGGCATCGGCGGTGAGTTCCAAAGGGGCTTTCTGGTTGGTCACTTATAAAGGTAGTTTGAATGGCGAACTGTTCGTCAGCTTGACGCGCCGTCTGATGCGTGGTCGCCGCCGATCGTTGCATTTGATCGTTGACGGATTGCCGGCGCACAAAATCAAGGCACTGAAGACTTACGTCGAGCGAATTGCAAGGCAAGCTCAGCATTCATTACCTGCCCGGCTATGCGCCTGATCTGAATCCGGATTAACTGGTTGGAGTCATGCCAAGCGAACCGGAAACGCCTCGACGTCCACTGAAGACGGGCGAAAAACTGGAAGCTCGAATGCCACGCAGCTCACAGAAATCGGTCGTAACCCTGCCTTGGTAAGATCGCGTTTTCCAAAAAAACGACATCTGTTGGCCTATATTACTGATTGCTGAGTAATCGGATTGTCTGGCGGTGCAGGAAGACACGTCGATTTCCAACAGTAGAGAAACGTAGATAACGGACTCGCGCCAAGGACCATTTCGTGCATACAGAAACAGTCGCTCCAGCGCGATGCGCTCAGCTGCGAGCAAGGCGATGAGTGGCAGGTCTTCTCAAGATGGTGGCACGGCGGATGCGCGACGAGTGGACCGGGTAGAACTACACGATATTTGATGATTTTTTCGTCATCGACGTTGCCGCTTGATTACCGTCCAGGTGCAGACGATGCAGGCGGTGCAGACATTCTCATCATTCCCCATATGCGCGCGCGTGACGCCGATAAATTGGGAAGACATGGATACGCCGCGCTTGATTGCCGAGTCCATTCCTCCACCTGACGATCTGAGGTGCTGATGGTCGAGTACCGGCTGATTCAGCATTCCGGGTTCCAAGGTTCAGCAACCATAAATGAATATATAATATATACGTATTGACCAAAACAAAGAATACTCTATTATGAAATCATGGATGTTCAGCGTTGTCCCGTGATGGTCAGGCGGGGGGCGAAGCACGAAGCAGATTCCCTATAAGAGAAGAGGGTAGTTCCATGTCTACGCATTCGTCATCGCCAATTCGTCCGTACTTTGTTCTGTGTCATGCCGCTGGGCGTGGTGCTTGCGCCTCGGCACACGGACAAGAATCCAAACCGCAGCTGGAAGAGATAATTGTCACCGCGCAGAAGCGAGAGCAGACCCTGCAAACCCCCGCCATGGCGGTTTCATTTACCGCGGACCTTCTTGAGGCGAAAGGGATTTCCAATGTGGACGGATCTCGCCCAGTCCACCCCGAGCCTGATCCTTATTCCGCAGAATTCCGGCAAACACCGCGCTTGCAGTGGCCAAATGCGGTGTTAGCCGTGCGGATACGGTCATCACCGCAGACTCCCCGGTTGGAATCTATATCGACGGTGTGGTTATCTCGAAGATATCGGGCACGCTGATCGACTTCATTGAACCGGAGCGCATCGAGGTGTTACGGGGGCCTCAGGGGACGCTTTACGGGCGTAATTCAACGGGGGGTGCAGTCAATATTGTCAGCAAGAAGCCTGCCGACGAATTTGGCCTCAAAGCCGAAGCAGGGTTCGGAAATTACAGTTCACAGAAATACAAGCTTTCGCTCGATACAGGAAATGCGTCGATGGGAACCGGGACTATCGCAGCCCGATTTTCTCTGTATTCCTACACCCAGGACGGCTTCGGGGAGGACCTGACCACGGGGCATGATCTCGATTCTCGTGACCGGCAAGCGGGACTTGCGGCGTTGAGGTGGCGGCCGAGCGAGTCGATCACCGTTGATTACGCCTATGACACAAGCAATGTCCGTGAGGCACCACCAATTGCTCAGCTTGACACGGATGCCAGCGGATTTCTGGGTGATTACGTAACCTACGAACGGGAAGACAAGCTCGCGCTCAGCTACTCCTTGCCTTCGGAAACTCCGGCGCCATTTGGTATCGGGCGCAGCAAGACCGATGTCGATTCGTCGGGTCACACGCTGACGTTGGATTGGCAACTCGGGGAGGTGGGTGCACTCCAGAATACTGCAATCAAGTCGATCACGGGCTATCGTGAGATCGATGACAACGAGCCCACCGATTTTGACGGCACGCCGATACGCTGGGCGGACTTCGATATCTACCAGACCCTGGAAACCTTTCAGCAGGAGTTCCAGTTCACGGGATCGGCAGCCGACGAGCGCAGTGAATCCCAGTCAGTGGTGCTTTTACTATACCGAGAAAGCAGACGCCGTGCTGCCCGGGGTGTTCGATTCGGTACGGTGAGAAATACCCCCAGTTTTAAAACCGACAACGAGGCATTTGCTATCTACGGTCAGATGGACTGACACCGCAGATACTGACGACCGCCTCACTCTTACGGCGGGCGTGCGCTACAACCAGGAGACGAAGCGGTTGAAGGATGCGACTACGGTCGTCGATCAACCCTTTGGCGCGGGTAACGGTTTGGTGCTGGCATACACGTAGACAAGGTGTCAGGAAGAATATGACAAACACCAGTCCTACATTCACGGTGGCCTATGATCTGTCGGAGGTGATATAAACGCGTACTTGCGCTGGTCCAAGGGCTACAAGAGCGGTGGTTTCAATGGTCGGGGAAGTACCAACGAGCAATTGCGCACGCCGTTTGAAGATGAAGAGTTGAGTGCTACTGAGGTCGGTCTGAAGAGCTTCCTTCGATCGGCGTCTCCAGCTCAAATCGCCGCTGGCGTATCTCAGTGACTATGAGAACCTCCAGGTAGCCAAGACGCAAGCCGCGTCCAACGGCGTGGGCTTATGGACCGTCAACGAGAATATCGGCAAGAGGCCTCGCGATCTCGGGGATAGAATGGAGGCGCTTGCAGCGGTTACCGAAGCCTTCACCGTCGACTTGCTTTATTCGTACCCATGGATGTCGACGAGTTCTTCGTCTGCGTACCGACTGCCGAGCACGTGTTGGATCAGAATATACGCAACGAAAGGTCATATCGCTAACGCCTGATTACTTCCTGATAGCGTGGGCGCAGAGTATGTGTTTCGCGGTATTGGTCCAGGTAAGCCTTCCCCGCCCGTGTGGACGTGGGGTATTACCAGTCAGACATGCTTGGCGGCGGCCAGACGCCGTGGGTGCATCCGAAAAAAGCTGATCCTGGCTACATCGACGATTACACGCTGATCGATGCCCGGTTGCGGTTTGGTGGGATCGACCTTGGCAAGGGCAGCCTCGACATCAGCGTCTGGGGCAAGAATCTGGCGGATGAGGACAGCATTCGCTGGGCAAACAATCTGACGGAAACCGGACTTCAGATCGGTGTGTGGCTGGTTACTTCCTTTTGATCCACGTACTTGCCGGGGTGGATTTCATCTACCAGTTCTAATGGGTCGGCGATAACTGACGAATGTCAAGGCTGCATGGTGGCGGAGGCGGTTCTTATGCTGACGGCAATGGATATCCAGGAAATCAAGAACCTGATGTACACATACGCACGGTGTTGATCAGCGTGATCACGTTCGCCCGGGCGAGATGCTCTGCGAAAGGGGCGATCTTGTCGAACCGTGGTGAGGGTCGAGCCCTGGCGGGCGCGGATGTTGTGCGCGCTGCCAGATCGCAACAATACAGTGATGCCGGACGGCACCGCAGGCATGAAGCACCCGTGACCAATATCACTGTTTCACCCAGGCAGGATAGGCAGCGCCGGTCGTCGCGACGAGCTGCTTCACCGTGTTTCAGGCGACATCTGTGCTCCCCCTTCAGCCGATCGTCATGGGACGGTATGAAGATCGGTTTGTACTGGATGGCGACGTCTGGCGATTCGACGAGAAGAGCATCCTCGTGGATCTCATGGGCAATCTAAGCGAGCATCTCAATATCCAGCTTTAGCTGGCGCCAGATGCCGTACCGGACATCTACTGGAGAAGAGAACAATATGACTGGCGTTCCCTGCAAATTGTCGATGCCAAACCAGGTGGGCTTCGCGGTAACAAGCGTCGATGCCACGCTCGCGCATTATCAGAACGCTTTCGCTCACCGGAACCGTGCAGCATGCGGAATTGGAATGAGCGTTGCGCTTATCTCTACCACGGCAAGTTCGCGTTGCCTGCTCAAGATCGGAGTCATTGCGCTGGAGGGTATTGATCTGGAGTTCAATATCGAGGTCATCATCGATGGCGAGCATCCGGCAAAGGATCATCTACAGAGCCACAGGGAGGGCGTGAACTATCTCGGTTCTTTGTCGACGATGTCGCCGCAATTCTCCGGGACATCCCGTCGTCGCTTCTGGTGACGTGGCCATCGAAGGTACATTCGAGACGGACACTGGCGTACGCGGTCGCTTTGTCTACCTGGAGAATATCGCTGGCGGCCCGATGTACGAAGTGATGGCTCCCGGT
>JADJVW010000068.1 GCA_016710365.1 Candidatus Caldilinea saccharophila
CCTGGGGCAGCAGGGCGCTCTGAATTAGCCTGTCGCGGACAGGGTTTGCCCCGTCGGGTCGATAGGGTAAGTAAATGACTCTACCCCCTCCTGCCCGTTGGAATCATTAGCCATCGACTAGCGAAATGCCCTGCTGACATAACGCACAGCGGACGGCCAGCATTAGGTTTGGTCAGATCTTTCACGTCGTCAATCAGCTTTGCCGCGGTGTCAGCCTCCTCGGAAAAAGAGACCGGCGCTTAGCGCTCACTTCCGGCACCGGCGGGCTGCGGAGTTGTCGGTTTCCATGAGCAAGAATCCGACCGTCACCTCAAGCGCTTCTGCTACCTTCTGTAGCACCTCACGCGATGGGATACGATGATTATTCTCGATTTGCGATATATAGACGTTGCGCACGCCCACCGCTGCCGCGAGGTCATGCCCGTTCATCTGCCGGCGACGGCCCTCGCTATCCTGCACCGACTTCTGCCTATGCTCCCAGGCTATTTCGAACCTATTGAATCGTTGCTGTATGTGCCCATACCCTCATCTGGGCGCGCCTGGCTATAGTTTCCGTAGTAGCCAACATTTAACCTCCCCCGCTAAAGCCAGTGACATATTACATATACCCATGATAGGATTATCCATGCAGGCTAAATTTTAGCGACGATCGGAGGAGCGAAAACGATGGAACAGACGACGATTAAAGAATACGTACCTGGCAGACCCCCGCCAAACGATGCGCGAGTGCAGGCCACCGTGAACGGCTGGCGATGCGGCGTACGGTGTGCTGGTGACTAAAATCAGCAAGTCGGGCGACGCACGCCTATTTGCTGGACATGACCAGCGGCCAGGAGCTTTGTCAACATCCAGCTTGACGCAACCATGACACCCCTCAGTAGCACCACCGACACTGAGGCTGTGCCCGATTGGCCCCAGAGCGGTGCAATCCACGTCCGCGGTCACCCGAGTGCACGCAAGCTCGCCCCGTGCGTGGCCTGCATGGTTGATCCGCGGCGTTGCGCGTGCGCGGTGCTGCCGGAAGCGGCGCTGCTGGCGCACAGCGGCGCGCGGGCTGGCGTGGCGAATGGCGGCGGGGAAGTTCCTGCGGCTGCGCTGGCTCACGATATCTCTCCTGTTTTAGTTCTGGAATAGACAGCGCCACCGGTGGCGTATCGGTGGCGCTTTTTCTGTAATCCTGCGTTGGCGGGTAAAGGCGGAATGACGCCGGTAGCGGCTGCGGCCGCGGCGATGGCGTCATAACCCCTTGGTAGCACCGTACTTCGGCTCCGTATTTTTTCTGCATTATTTTGACCCAAAATTGTAAGGTAATGAGATGCCTCAGATTGACACACCGATTGCATTGTTGGGTTGTCTTGGACCCGCACCGCCTACGCTGCTCTACTCAGCTCCAGAACCGGGCGCAAATTTACGGTGCGACACACCTGGGTCACGGTGGTGGCCGGCGTGTTGATCGTGTTGGCGTGGTACGCCGTAACCGACGTTACAAGCGCGCTGTATGTGCTGGCGTTCTTCGTGGCCGGCGGGGCGCCCATGATCGTGCGCTCCTGGTGGCTGGAGGTCGCCTACCGCAACGAGGTACAACCGGCTGCGGCAGGAGGAGGATTTGCGGGCACAGCGCGAGGACTACGAATAATGGCGTCCACATCGCAGCCGGCACCGAAACGCGGGGCACCGCGCGGGCAGCGGCCCATGTCGAGCGGTGCCGCGCGCCTGGTTGACGATGCCGTGGCCAGCCTGATTGCGATTTTGGCAAGGCGGAAAGCATCAACCGGCAGAGCGACCGCATCGACCGTTGGGCCGACCAGGAATCGAGGCGCTGCAGTTCGGGTAACGCCTTTGTCCGCCGAGCAGATGCTGCTCAACATTCGCAATGCAACGGCAACGCAGCGGCACGCGGCGGTGGACATTAAAACGACGGCCGGCGATGCGCGGGCGGCGTTGAGTGCGGCACGGCGAGGGGAGTATTAATGTGAGCGTTGAATCAGCCAAGCAGTATCGCCAACTGGCGACGAAATACAGAGGCTACGGCTTCAACCTGGTGCCGCTGGGCAGCGACAAGCGACCGGCCATGACCGGCATAGCGACCAGCGGCGGCATCATGCGCTTCCGCTGGGATGACTGGCAGCAGACAAAGCAGACGGATCCGCTGTGGGCGCAGATAAAAAAGCATGAATGGTGGGTGGATGTCGCAGGGCTGGGCGGCGTGTGCGGCCCGGTGAGCGGCGACATGGTGTGCATCGATTTTGATACGCCCAAGGACCGCACCGACCTGGTATTCCCATTTGAACTATTAGAGCGATTTTTGCAGTGCGTAGGACTGACCGATTCTCTATGGATCGTCGATACGCCCCGCGGTGGCTACGTATGGGCGCGCTGCGCCGGGCTGGAAATCGAGAAAGGCAAATTCGACCGCCCGGCGCTGGGGCTGGACGGCGGCTATCACATCGAACTGCGTTGGACCGGGCACTATGCCGCCTTGCCGGAATCGCAGCATCCCAACGGCGTGTACCAGTGGCGCAACGACGAGCCGCTGACGCCGCCGCCGGCCGTCGACCGTGACGCGCTGCTGACAGCTTACGCGGCGGTCACGAAGGAACCCGAGGCGAAGACGGCGCCAGCCAGTGTGCACGCCAACGGCAATACGCCGCACACGCCCGGACAGGGTTACGCCGCCAGGCGCTCAGCGAAGAGCTGCAGGGTATTCGCTCCGCACCCAGCAATCGTAATGATGCGCTGAACGCCGCCGCCTTTTCGTTGGGACAGCTCGTGGGCGCAGGCGCCTGCCGGAGAGAGCGAAGAGCAGGCGTTAAAGCAACGGCGACCGACGGGTGGGCCCCGGCGGCCGCGAGGGCGATCGCCACTATTCGCAGCGGCTTGCGCAGCGGTAGGCATAAGCGGCCGTGCCGCTCAACGCACGGCTACAACCGCGGCGCTGAGGCGGATCTACCGGCTGCCGCGGTGGATCTGCCGGGACGCAGCGGATCGGACGAAGTGCCCATCTCACGCCAAACACGAGACATGGCCCTATGCCATCCGCAAGGGGCGCATGGTCTACCTGTTTGAAACCAAAGACGACGTAGATGCAAAGCCCATCGCCGATTTTACCGCCACCATCGCCGAGGAAATCAGCGACGAATACGGCAACGTCCATTTTGTGATCGAGGGCGCGGCTTGCGACGCGGGGCGTTCCGCTGCGAAATCAGCGGGCAGGACTTCGGCTCTGACGTTAAGCTGTTGGCCACACTGACGCGCCACTGGCGGGCTGGACGTCGTATACAACGCCATGTCGCCCCATCTGCGTCCGGCTATCGGCAAGCTGACGACGGTCGAGGACCGCCCCCAGCGCACCCGCTACTACCGCACCGGCTGGCAGGATGACAGCTACACGTCATTCCTGATGCCGAACATGGACGATACCACGCTCATCAGCGTGCCGCGCCAGATTGCCTACACGGCGCCCAATCCGCAGGCTGACATTGAACTGGGGCTCATTTCGCTGACCCACCTGGTCGACGCCATGCCGGCGACATTGACGGCGCCTGTGATTGGCGGGCTCTTCATGCCGCCGATGCTGCGCCCGGCCAGCCTGGGCAATGAGCGCAGCGGTGTTCATCCGTAAGCCGCACCGGCAGCCTCAAGACATCGTGGGCACAGACGGCCATGTGTCTCTATGGCCCAGGCTTTGCCAGCAATGACAATCTGCTCAAGCTGGGCGAGGGCGCCACCCGCAACGCCATCATGGCTTTTGCTGCCCATGCCCACGACCTGCCGCTGCTCATCGACAACTACAAGCCCAACACCGGCAACGGCAAAAATGATTTCGTCAACCTGATCCACAACATCCTCGAGGGCGGCGACCGCAAGCGCAGCAGCCGTGATGGCGAGCTGCGTGACACCAAGCTCGTACGCTGCATCCCCATCGTCACCGGCGAAGACCTGCCGCGCGACGACGCCGCCAGCATCGCCCGCATTTTGCTCGTGACGTTCGAGTGGCAGCGCGGCGAGCCCAACGATGCCCTGACCGCCGCGCAGGAGAACAGCGAACACCTCTGCGCCGTGGGCTGGGCCTGGATTGAATGGCTGCGCTCCGACGAAGGCCGCGCCGCTGCCAGGGCCGCCGGCAAGGCGTTCCCCAAGCTGCGCACGGAATGGGCGACGCGGCTGGCGAAGATCGAGAAAGACAGCGCCAACATCGCCCGCGTGGCGAGTAACCTGGCGGTCAATCAACTGGCATGGGAACTGGTATGCCAGCACCCGCAGATAGGCCCGGCGCTGCGTTCGTATAGCCAGGCCCATGCACAAGGATTGAAGAGCATCGCCCGCACGATGGCAAAGAGCACGGTCGAGGCGCTCGAGGCGCACCAGTACCGGGCGGCGCTGCGGGAACTGCTGGGCAGTGGGCAGTACAAACTCATCGAGCGCAGCATCGGCAAGCCCAACGACTACGAACGGGATCGGGTGCTGGGCTGGGTGGACAACGGCGGCATCTACCTGATGCCGGCCATTACCCTCAACGCCATCAAGCGCCTGGTGGGGCCGGCACAGATTGTCATATCGCCACAAACCTTGTACGGGCAGATGGAACAGCTAGGCTGGCTGGCAGGGACAGGGGGGAGCCAAACCACCAAACTCATTTCGATCGGCGGCGAAAAGCAGCGTGTGCTGCACTGGCTGCCTAACGTGCTAGAAGAAGTGGGAAATAACGACTCAGCACTGGACGAAGGCGACGAAGCATGTACAACACTCGGTCTGTAGTAACCGAAAGTCAGTTACCGGTAACTGAAAATCACGGCAGAGTAACTGACTTTCAGTTACCGCAAATCAGCGTTTTTGCCGCCCATTTGCCCGCACTTATGCCGTTCGTCCAGTGTGCGCGGCCAAACATAGTGGATCTAATGCTTAGAGTAACTGAAGTAACTGACTTTGTAGTGAATAGAGAGGTTCGTCACGAAACCTCCAAAATAATAGATATTTTATTTGTATTTTCGTACTTTTCTAAAATTCTCTCTATCGCGGAGAAAGTCAGTTACTTCAGTTACCGTGCAGGTTTCGAGGCCCAGGAGGTGTGGAATGGGTAGCAAATCGCCCCTCTCCCCCGCCTCCCCCGACGCCCTCCTCCTCGGCATCTGGTGCGCCGATGGCCACGCGGCAGCCACCGGCGCCATCCGCGACTGGGCCGGCAACACGCTGCCCGACGCCCTGTCCCTCACCGGCGAACCTTGGACAGTCCTTGTACAAGCTTTGACGGCCGCGGAGGTCATCGACGCCGGCAGCGTGATCGTGCTGACCAACGATGCGACCCTCGTGCGGGCGCTGTCGCCGCCGTTCACGCCCCCGGCCCCCACCCAGCGGCAGCGCATCTTCTACAGCCGCACGGAATGGGTCGACGTGGGGTGGGGCGGCGATGTGGAGCAATGGCGGGCGCTGCAGTTGCTGGGCGGCACCTGGGGCGGCCGGTTCAGGGCGATGCAAGTGGACGATTTACCGAAAGCGAGGGAATTATGGGAGCAGTCGCAACACTAGAACGAACCGATAGCAAAGTAGACACCCGGCGCATCGACGCCGCCCGCGCCGCCGCCGTCGTGGCGCTAGGCAATGCCTACCTGCCGCACGAAGTCGAGCAGCCGGGCGGGGCGCCACCGCTGCTGCTGTGCTGGGCCGGGCGCATCGCCAGGGCCTATGACAAGTTGGCGACGGCGCGTGAAGACGCCCGGCGGCGCGGCAGTAAAGATGACCCGGCCGTCAAGGCCATCGAGGCCGCCATCCGCAAACTGGAAGCCAGCTACACTGCCGCCGCATCCGCCGCTGAGGACGCCGCGTCCACCTGGGCAGCCCTGGCGACGGCCGCCGGGCAAAGCATCGATCCCGCGTCCATCTACCCGCCCGCCTGCACGTGCGACGGCTGCAAGACGGCGGCGCTGTGGCACGACCACAACGAAGCGCGCGGCAAGTACAGCGATGCGCTCTATGCCCTCCTCGCCCCCGAACCCAGCGCCCGCCCGCCGCTGTTCCAGATGCTGGAAGACTTTACCAAGAGTGAGCAGGACCGCGACCGCTTTTGGGCGGCAATGAAGGGGCTCTATGCCAGCGCCAAGGGGTATGACGCGGCGTGCAAGGCGGCCGGCGTGCAAGCTAACTGGCGCATGGCGATGGCGCCGTGGGTGGCGAACCTAGCATGGCGATGAAGAAGGCAGCGGAAGCGTGCGCCAACCGGCGGCGCTGCATGGGTCGCCAACCGCCCACCGGAAGGCACTGGCACTGCAAGGCCGCGAAGCAGCTGGCGCAGGAGGTTGTGGCCGGCCGGTGCCGCACGTCGCCGCCGCCGAAGTGGCCGCAGCGCAGACGGTAGAGCGACACCAGCGGACTGATGCCGAGAACCACTGCGAACCGTCAGCCAAGGGAAAGCCGGCGCGGCGAAACTCGTCGCGCCATTTCGAGGAATTGTGGCGGGCGCTGGGAAGGGCGGCGCTGACCAAGGAATAACAAGTTTTTGGCGCTCGAACAGCCGCTGGCGCATGGATTATTACCACGAAGCCACCCGCACCGCCATCGAGATCCACGGCGGCGTGTGGACGCAAGGCCGCCACACGCGTGGCCGTGGCTATCTCGAGGATCTGGAAAAGATGAACGCTGCGCAGATGCTGGGCATCCGAGTGCTACAACTCGGCACTGGCCAGGTAGACGACGCCCATGTGGGTGAGATTGCCGACTACGTAAGAAGACAAGCGAAAGGAGCCCGCTAATGCTAGGACTAGGCAACACCCGCGTGAACCAACTGGAAGCCGAGAACCGCCGCCTGCGTGCCGAGCTGCTGGCGCAGACGCAACGGGCAGACGCGCAAAGCCGCATCATCGCCAACCTGCAACGGGAGAACGAGACGGCTGCGCTCCAGCTCGCCCAGCTGGCCGCCGTCGCCACGGTCGCCACCCAGCAGGCGCAGGCCGGGCGGGGATTCATCCTCAACGAGAATCCGCTCGATAGGGTGTGCAGGAACTGAGAAAGTAAGAAAGGACAAGTGACCTATGACCTACACTGCCCGCCGTACCCTGCTCTACGTCGTGATTGTTGCGCTTGCCGGCGCTGTCCTCTGTGTGGCGTTTGCCGCCATTGCCAGCGCCGATGATTGCACAGGCCCGCAATGTTGTGCGCGCGAACCCAGTGGGGCCGCAGAGCCGGCACCGTTGCCGCATTTGTACCTGCCCACCGTGCAGCGCAGCATGCCGGCCATGAGCGCAGAGTTCACCCCGGCGCAGCCGGTGGCGACCGTGACACCTGACCCACCAGTAACAGGAGATGTACAGTGACCTTTGACGAATACCAGGCGGCGGCAATGCAGACGGCAAACCCTGACCTAGACGTTTACTATGCCCTTGCCAAGTTGACGGTGGAAGCGGCAGAGGCGTTGCAACTGCATTGCAAAGAGGAGTATCACCACAAGATGTATGAGCGACCAACGATGGTTGAGGAGCTAGGCGACGTACTCTGGAACCTTGCATTGGCTGCGCAACTGTTGGGCATGTCGCTCGACACCATCGCCGCCGCCAACATCAGCAAGCTGCGCCGGCGCCACGGCGAGAGCTACAATGCAGCCCACTACCAGCCGCCCATGCTGGATGACACGGCCGCCACGCAGGAAGGTGCACGGTAACATGAACCGTATCGAACCCCTGCGCCCCTGCCCCCACTGCGGCAGCGAGATGCGCGCCGGTAGTCTCAAGCGGCACGCCCCCATCTGCGTCAAGAACCCCGCCGCCTATGCGCGCTACTGCGAGGTGTTGGCGTCTGCACCCGGCAGTAAGACGGGCATCACCTGCGGGCGCTACGTCGAACTGAGCACGGCAGACAAGACGCTGCCAACCGTGATTACGTTGCGCAGGCTTGCCGGCGCGGTGACGTGGGATGCGGTGCTTACCGTGTTCGGGTTGGAGCCGCCCCCGCAGGAACAGAAGCATAGCCAGTGCCCCCATTGCGGCAAGTTCGTTGGCGGGGCAAACATGGCGGCACATGCGCAGGAGTGCCAGCAGCGCAGCGCGGAGCCGAAACCCAAGTTACAACCTGCACCGCAGAAGATTTACACGTTCAAACCCAAAGCAGAACGCAAGCCGCGCCCCAAGCCGACGCCGCAGATTTGCCCCGCGTGTGGGGTGCAACGGCTCGACATGAGCAAGCACGTCTGCCCCGAATCGCCCGCCATCGTTGCATGGTTGGCGCAAGTGCTGCCGGACCCAGAGCAACGGGGGTGCATTATCACATGCGCCGCGTACAAGGCGTTGCCTGAGAGGCGCGTTAGCATGGCGGTATTGAGTGCCACCTATGACAGTTGGCGCGACTTGGCAGCGCGCTACGGGTTGAAAACGCGCACTGCTACCCCCATTGCCAACAGCAAACTAGACGCTGCCAGCGTCGCGGAATTGCACCGCTTGGCGCAAGAGCTGCACGCAGGCGAATTTGGTCCGTCGTTGAGCGAATATCAAATGTACGCCACCAACGTCACGTACAAGGCAGCTGGCTTGGCGGGGATGTACGGGCAGCGTTGGGCGTCGGTGCTAGAGGCGGCAGGGCTGCGCAACGGCACACGCAGCGAGTACACGCGGGCCGCACACGTTCGGCGCAAGGCGCACGAAGCGGCACGGGCTGCGCAGCGCACGCCGGTAGCGTCGAAGTACGAACGGGGCGACGAGGGGATCCCCGGGGGCGGTGCAGGATTGCCGATCTCGTCGGTACAAAAGCCGGTGCCGATAGTGCGCCCCGATGAGGTGTACAAGGGCTATGTCAGGACGATGATTCGATAAGGATGGATTGAACCGGCGCACTAGATTCTAGTGCGCCGGTTTTTTATTACCCTCTTGACGTTGCCGCTAACCTGTGAGATAATTTTTTTTGACGGTAAGAAAAATTATGCGTAAACAGCAGGAGGCACCGTGCCAGAAGCGAAAGAACCCAAAGCCAGACCGTATACCGTGTATTTGACCGACGCGCAGAAGGAGCGCGCTGAGCATATCCAAAAGCGGCGCGGGACGGACAATTTTACACGCACGATGGGTTGGTTGGTGGATGACGAATGGCGCCGCATCGTAGACCATAACACCAAAGACGACAGGCTGACCCGCATCGAAGCGGCGCTCGAGACGATGCAAGCGCAATTGGGCGATATGCGGCGCGTGCTGGAACTACTGCAGACCGAACGCTGGACGCAGATTGCGGCGCCGGACGGCAAAGTCAGCGTCACAATCAGCCTCGATCCGAACGATATGGAACGGCTATTGCAGGCAGTGCAGCACAGAGGATAGTAGGCGGCGTGCCCCTGGCTGTAACGGGCCAGAGACACGCCTGAGCAATCACGGCAGAGATCGTGCCGCAATAGCCTGCGTTGATCATAGCACAGGCAACGGTGCACGCCCTGTCAAGCAGACGGGGCGTTTTGTTATAGCAACGGGAGGAGACGCAACGAATGACACAGCCTGTAACCTCAGTGACACTCGTCACTCGCGACGCGACGCTAGACGACCTGTCTACGCAGGACTATCGCGATATCTACGACGAGCTGCGCGAGAAGGATGACTGTAACGGCAGTTACGCCGTCAGCCTCGACAAGTTCGTAACCC
Organism: Candidatus Caldilinea saccharophila; assembly: GCA_016710365.1. Lineage (GTDB taxonomy): Bacteria > Chloroflexota > Anaerolineae > Caldilineales > Caldilineaceae > Caldilinea > Caldilinea saccharophila. The sequence goes on from JADJVW010000068.1 coordinate 9,609, forward strand.
TGGTTTTAAGCCAGTATTCAAAAGCGCAGTGGAGCAAGTACCACAACGGCGAAACGACGTTGACCCGCGCCATGCGCAACGAACTACGGCGCTGCGTCGGGTTGAAGCCCCTGCCGCCCACCGTCGCGGAAGCCACAGCAACGGCAAGCCCCGACGCCGCAGTATGGCAGGTAGGCGACGGCCCCGCTGACAGCGTAATCCTGGTTACAGGCACCGAACCCATCATGCTGCACGTCAACGGCGCAGTGAGCGTCGCAGACTACACGGCGGGAATGCCCCGTAACACCGGTTACAACGGGCAAGGCGCAACGAAACGACACGAAGCGTATCGTACACGCCCAACGGCCACAAAAGCACAGGACGCCCGCCGTAGCGCCTTGGGCGTCAAATGGGCGGAAGTCATAGAGCGCGGGCTAAAGGCACTGGAGCAGGAGCGAGCGGAATGACCGCAGCCCCCATGTCAGAAATCAAACTGCGCTGCAACGGCAAGCACCGCACCTACGCCACTCGCGATGCTGCGGAATCCGATGGCGCGCTCACGTGGGCAGTGCGCATCGTGGCCGGCGAGGATGGGCGTTACCACGCCTTTGAGCGCATGGACGACTACCGGGAATTTAAGAAGCTGAGCCCAACCAACTACAGGTAGCACAATGCCGTCGTCACTCTCGCAGGATGAAATCAAAAGCATCCTCCAGCACGAAGAACGCCAGGCCGCGCGCCCGCAGCCGGTCACGCTGGGCAGCGTCGGCGCGCAGGTGGCGCAGGCCCTGGTCGCCGGCTTCGGCGCGGCGCTCCTGCTCGGCGGCGCGGCGATGGCGCTGGGGGCACCGGCGGGCATCGTCACCCAAGTGGCGTTGACCGCGGGTGTGCTGGCGACTGGCATCGGCATGGCGCTGCGTGTCATCCCCGACAACAAGTTGGCGACGGTCGACCGCATACGGCGTGTGCAGCGCACGGTGCTCGAAGCGGAATTTCGCAAGCGCGAGGCGTACAAGGCGATCGAGCAACTGGAGGCGCAGTTCACCGCAGAGACGCAGAAGTGGCAGCACGCCCTCACCGAACTGCGCAACGAAAACAAGGTGCTGCGTGCGGAGAACAACCGTTACAAGGAGGCGCAGCGATCGCCAAACTTCACGACGAAGAGCAACGTCGCCGCTGAAGTCGTGAACGATGCGACCAAGATCCTCGAACACTGGTTCAGCACTTTGGGCGAAGCGGATGCCAGCGGCTACCGGCGCGGCGAGTGGTGGAGCCGGCCCAAGGCGATGGCGGCGGGTTGGACCAAGACACGCCACGAGGCCGCGACAGAGCTGCTGGAGGATGCGGACATCACCGGCACAAACGGGCGCCTATCGTTCGTCGTGCCCAATTTGCGCACGCTGGATGCTGCCCTGTTCAGCCTCAACAAATATTGCAGCGAGGCCGCGGCAGAGCCCGACATGCCCCGGCAGCAAAATAGTTATGTAGAACCAGATTAGAGGCCAAAACACTTGTCCCTTGGAGGACAAGAGGACAAGTCCAGAGGTAGAGGACAAGGAAACGACATTTCGGGGCAGGGCAGTAGAGGGTAAAGGAGGCGGCACACATGGACGCAACATTCATTGCAATCATACTCCAGATAGGCGGATGGGGCCTGTTCTTTCGTGGCGTGCACCAAATGCGTCGGGAGACATGGCGACGCGGCCCCATGCTGCTCTTTTGGATCAGCGGCGCCCTGCTGGGCTGTTCCACGTTCTGCTTTGCCGCCGCGCCGCTGCTCAACTGGGGACAGATTGCGTGGCTGATGCTGACCGGCGGGCTGTGTGCGGTGTTGGTGTCGGCCCTGTGGGGCGCATTCAGCGGTGCGCCGCGCATCGGCCCGCTGAAGGCATCTGAAACACAGCGCGCCGACATGGGCGGCATCAAGATCCGCACCACGCCGCGCACGGGGCCCGTGCAGCCCATCCCCACCGGGCGCGGCACCTGGGCGAGCGCCACCGTGCGCAACATCGAAGCAATGGAGGTCAATATATGATTCATACCGAAACCGTGCACCCCTCGCAGCTGCGGCGGGCAATGGCAAGCTATGCCACCCAGGGCTACCCGCCTCGCTACGGCCCGCACCCCGACCAAGACGGCATGATGGTGGTTGTTATCGTCGTGCCGGATGACGGCGCCGTACCAGACTGGCAGGTTGCCCCGCCGCCCCGCCCCCCGAGTTGGCGGATCGACCCCAGCACGCCGTGGCTGCAGCTGGGTTCCGGCCTTAACTGGCCCGGCATCGCCCGTGGGCTGGCGTTGTGCCAGTCATCGCCATCGCACCTGGCCCACATCGCCTAGGCCAATCGCCGAGGAAACGGGCTGGCAGTAGCCATGGGTCACCCAGGCGGCGCCGGCAGCTGTCGGCTTTCGGTGGGCATCGGAAGAGCCCCACCAACGGCGAACCGGTAGTGGAGCCCGCCACTTGTCGAGCTGCCAGGGGTGGGATGCCGGGTAAGGGGCGGGGGAGACGCTGGGCAAATCAAGGGCGCCTCCTGTCGGCAGGCGTTGCGGCGGCAGTTTTGGCCTTTGCCTGCGTTCGTAGTCGGCACAAGGTGCGGATGGATTTCCGCAAATGAAACAGATTACAGAGTGGTTGATGGCGCTGAGCTTTACGGTGACAATGCTCTATCTGCTTGAGGCCACGATCACGGATCCTACCTATCAGAACGGCCTGACCGCCCGCTACCAGGCGCGTGAGCAGACGCGACAGGTGCAGGCGCAAGAATGGGGCGACACGCTGCGCACGTGGGGCATGTGGGGCGGCGGCGGGCTGGCGGCGGTAGGCGGCCTGGTGGTGGTCGCCTGGGCAGTAGTGCAGTGGCAGGAACAGCGCACGCGTCGCCACGAAGCGACGGAGGACCACACGACGCAGCGGCTGCGCATCACGACGCAGAAGGAGATAGCGGTGGCGTATATCGCACTGTACAGGGACAGGGAACCGGATGCGAGGTTCATGCGGCTTGCCGATGGCACGGCAGGCGTGTATCTGCCGAACGAGAATGAGCTGGTGACAATCGACGCCTGCCGTGCCGAACTGGCGACGGCGCAGACAACCGCATTGACCCGCCGCACCCCGCCTACGATCAACGTGCCGGGGGCACCGCAGGAACGCCGGTTCCTGGTGTTGGGCGATTTGGAACAGGAGGACATCTGAGCGACAAAGGTTATCAGGGAGATATAGAGATGGGAACTGTGGAGTAATGCCCCATCGTGGGCCAAAGTGGTTCGCTGTTGACGCTTAATCACGCCACCTGGTTCGAGCGCAAACCGCAGCGCAGCGGCGATTCTTGGTGCATGGGTGGGCGGGAGGCGAGGCTGGCCAATTCGATGTAGGGCAGAGCTGGCGCGACGCGATCGAGCAGCGGCCCGCAGATAACTGTCACGGCCCCATTGACAAGAACTGGGGCAAAGAGTGGCCGACAATTACCATCACCGAATCCCATTGTTGCAGGTAAGAGCGCATGATGATGCGTCAACCTAGATGATGTGACGGCGTCGAAAAATGAGGCATTGACCGCTAGTTGCTGCGATTCGTCACCACGTGTCACGCTCGCCACCGCCACTGCCGCCAGAGGCGGCAGAGGCATGGCTCCTGGCTGCGGTTGACCGCAGCAAGGCCGTCAAACTGCGCGATGACCGACACGTTATTGGACCTCAACCCATGATGCCCGGCGCCATAACTGGGGACCTGGGCGTGCGGAGGTCCAGGAAGTCATCGACGACGAACGGCGATGGTGCCAGCGTGCGGTGCTGAGGAATCGGACGCTCGCACCAGATGACGGCGACATCGACCAGAGGCGTGAGCCGATGCCGGACGCATTGAGATTGAGACGGCGTGGTAAGCGCCCGCGTGTAAGTCTACCTATCGTCGGAACTGTCACACGCCCGCGATAATCGCCCACATACCCAACGATAACGCACCCACGCCCCGCCACTATCCCCCGGCGGGGCGTTTCTTTTCCACCCGCACCGCCGCCTTCACCGCCAGCAGCAGCCACGTCACCCACAGCACACCGCCCGCCGCATCCAGCATCCGAATCGGCCACGCCACCGCCGCGCGTGCTACATGCCCGCCGGGTGCCGCCGTCGCCGCAATCAGAAAGAATGACGTGCCCAAACAGAGCATCCCCGCGCCCAACAGCAAAATGCGCCGCGGGTAGACGCCGCGCAGCACCGTAAGTACCGTCATGGCAGTGGTGCCCAGCGCGGCCACTGAGCAAATGTAATATGGCAGCGCCAACCATAAAGTTTCCATGTTTCCCCGATGTCCCGCGTGGGCGGGTTGAATCACCCGAAACGCCCGTTGAGCATCAACACCAAAATCAGCAGCGCGCCCAGCACCGCCATGATCACGGCGCTGGAGATATACACCGCCCGTTCGGTGACGACGATGGGCTTGGGCCGCTCCAGCACGTCAAGCCGGCGTTCGGTGCGTTCGCGCCACTCCCGCTGCTCATCGCGCCACTGCCGCTGCTCCGTCGCCATCACATCAAACGATGCCTGCAGCGCCGCCACCCGTGGCAGCAGTCCCGGCGCACCGGTCCTGCCGTCACCCTGCACTGCCTGCATCAGGAGGCGCAGATCCTCCCGAATCCCTACGCTGTCATCCATCGCCATCCGCCCGCCCCTAATACCACCCACAGCGGACGCAGCGGCCGGCGGGATAAAACGATATGCCAGGCTCCCCGCCCCCGATGCCCACTGCACGGAGGACCGCAATTCCTCCGTGACAGCATAGGCCCTGGCCAGGTGTACGCCCACCTGCCATGCCAGCGCATCATCTACGCCTGCGGGGTTGATAGTGCACGCCACGCCGACGTTATCCGCTGCCCGTTGGATGGCGTCTACGTGCTCGATACTGTAGCAACTGTTCAGCACGCAATCACACGCGTTGACATTGCGCAGCCATGTGCCCAGTTGCGCCGGCGGCCACACGCCGTCGCTGAGTACAAATCCTTCCCCCGTGCTGTGCAGTCCGAACCAGGCCAGATCCACGTCGCCCTCGCCCGCCGCCGCCAGCAGGCCCGCCCGTGACGCGTCCGCGCCAATGCACAGGCGCACCGTCCAGCCGGCGCCGCTCAGGGTGTTGGCCACACTCTGCACCTCGCCGGGTAGGCTGTCCAGGTCGCCAGTGGCGACGATGACGGCGCGCACGACTAGCGCTCCTGCACCGTAATTGTCGCCGTCCGGTCATCCTCGCGCCCCGCGGCGGTAACGATGTGACAGGTGACGGCGTAGGACGCGCCGTCGGTCCCGCCACTTAACCAAGCCGTTACCGTCGTCGTTGTCGCCTCGGTTGAATCCACCGTCAGCCCCGCCGCCGCCGTGACGGTGTGCGTTGCGATGGTGTCAGTCCCTAGCCACGCGGACCAATCAAATTCGTAGTCCAACACGGCGTCAGGGTCTTTGGTAAAATTGCGCGGCATGGTTGCCTCCGTTTAGGCCGGTGACGGGATGCCGATTTTGAACGACGTGAGCGTAAACGTGTTACCACTGGTGACACTCTGCGTCGCGCTCAGTGGTCCCGCTGCCAGCAGGCGCGTGTTGGACGAATCGACAAGCGAGAAGAACCCTGCCGTGCCGGTCCCCGATACCGTGCCGTCCGTGATGGCGCTAACTGTCACCTCGCGCCCGCCGCCCGCCTTCGCTGCCGGTGCGCTCACGGTCGGGGTCGCCTTGACGCCCAACGCATAGGTCGTAATCGCCTCGGTGTAGGTCGTCGCCTGCGTGCTGTTGATGTAGAGGTGGGACGCCTCCGTATCGAGTACAGTCAAGCCGTTGTCGTATACCCGGTCATTCAAATACGCTGCCATTGCTCTAGTCTCCTGTAACTGTGTAAATTCTGCTCTCCGCACTCACAACAAACGTGCGGCCCTCCCATGCGACAACCGTCGTGCGGTCGTCTGCGTCCACGGCATAGGTGCGGTCGTCTACATCTACCGTATACGTCCTACCCTCCCATGCGACAACGAACGTGCGTTCAGCCGGCGGCGGGATAACATCGCTGCCAAGCGTGGGTGTGCCAAGTTGCGGCGCGGCGGCCACAATCAGCACAGCCGTCAGAATGTGGATTTGGCTGATAATCGGCGCGCCCATCTCTACCGCGCCGAGCGTTACCCCCGCCGCCGCGAGCGCGTGCACCTGTGCCAAAACGGGAGTGCCCAATACAGGCGCGCCCGTCGTAATGCCATCCGCGCTTAATGCCGTTTCACCGGCCATACTCGGCGCATCTAGCACCACCGCGCCTGTTGTAACGTCGGTTACGCTCAGTGCGTGCATCTGCCCGATGGCGGGAACGTCTACTATCACCGCGCCTGTAGTGATAGCCACAGCCGCCCAAACGTGCACTTGCGCGATGGTTGGGGCATCGAGCACCGGCACGCCTGCGGTAATGTTGTCCGCGCCAAGTACCGATTCACCCGACATGCTAGGCGTACCCAAGACGGGAGCGTCCGTTGCGATGGTGACGGATGCAAGCGCGTGAACCTGCGTAATCGTCGCCGTGCCAAGTACGGGTGTGCCCACCGTGACACCCGCCGCACCTAGCGCGTGCACTTGCGCCAGTGCCGCAGCGTCAAGCACAGGCGTACCCGTAGTGACGTCCAGAGCCGCTAGAACGTGCGCTTGTGCTAGCGTGGGTATATCTAGCGCGGGGGTTCTTGCCGTAACGCCTACTGTGCTTAGGGCGTGCGTCTGCGTTAGCGTTGGGGCGTTCAGTGTAGGCGCGCCCGTCGTGATGCCGCTTGCTACCAGGGCAGCCACGCCCGTCAGTGATGGCGTAGCGAGTACGGGCGCGCCCGCCGCGATACCTGCCGACGACAATACATGCACTTGAGCCAACGTGGACGCGGCGAGTGTTGGCGCGCCGGTTGTGATGCCTGTAGCCGCAAGCGCCTGCACCTGTGCGATTGTGGGCGTGCCTAGCGTGGGTGCTACTGTCGCGATGCCCGCCGCGCTCAGGGTATGCTTTTGCCCTATCGTCGCCGTCGCCAGTACGGGCGCGCTCGTTGCGATGCCTGTCGCGGTCAGCGCGTGTTTTTGCCCTATCGTCGCCGCCGCAACCGTGGGCGCGCCCGTTGCAATGGCGCCTGCCGTTAGTGCGTGCACCTGTGCAAACGTGGGGGTGCCAAGTACAGGTGCGCCCGTCGTGATGGCGCTCGCCGTTAGCGCGTGCGTGCTCGCCGTGGGCGCAATGGCGAATGTGTGCGTCGTCCAGTAGGTGCTCGCCTGCGTCGTGCTGACACCCGTATCCGTGCCGCTGCTGGCCAGCGCCTTGTACTGCACGCTGATGGTGCCCGCCGACGCCGCCGCCTGCGTGACCAACAAAGTGTGCCCGCTAAACGTCCCTATAGGCGTCCTGTCGGTGCTGTCGGCTACGATGCTGATGCGCAGGCAGTCTGCTACCGTCGTAGTCAAGTCGCCTACCGCGGGCGAGGATGTGGAGCCGTTGGCGCTGACGACCGTGACGTTAAAGCCGCCGTCACCCTGCACCACAAACGCCACGATAACGGCGCGCTCACTGACCGTCCAGCTTGCGGTATAACTGGCAGGCTCACCGCTGGCCGTGCGTTTCCAGATGGAGCAACGTCCCGCGTCCGGTACGCCTGACGCCGGGAGTGCGTAGTTATCGACTACCGTCGTCCAGCTGGTGCCGTCAATCGACACCGCGCCCGCGTCGGCATCGCTGGCAAATACGTAGTAAATCGTGTCGCCCGTCGTGTAGGTAGGCACGTTGCACGCCAACGTTGTGCCGTTGGTGGTCCTGCTTGCAACTGTGTATGCCCCTAACGTTGGTGCCGCCATCTGTCAGCCCGTTATCCCAAATCCGTCAGCGAATATCCCAAATCAATGCTACAATGGAGCAAATCAACATCACTGAAAGGACGCCCCTATGCTCCGTACCGCCCTGCTTGCCGTCGTGTTTGCTGCTATCGTCATCGCCGCGCAGTTCGCCCCTATGCCCGCCGCCGCGCAGACCGTGCCGCCCAAGCCGGTGTACCTTGCCGTGGGCGATTCGCTCACCGTGGGGCTGTACGCTGTTGGCGGTATGCCGGGGGAGTGGTACGGGTTCCCGCATATGGTTATGGCGGCTCTGCCGCGGTATCAGTTGCACATCGCCGCCGTTACGGGTGACGGTATCGACAATACCATCGCACAACTGCCGTTGGAGCTTGCCGAGCATAAGCCCAAATTTGTTACCGTCGAGGTAGGCATTAACAACCTCGGCAACATGGACAAAGAAACGTTCAAACGCAAGTACACGCAATTGCTGTATATCCTCAAGGGCGGCGAGTACCGCAACGTCATCTCCTGTACTCTGCCGTGGACGGGGCAGGGCACCGATACCGACGCCTACGCCCGCGCACTTGAGTTTAACGACGTGATTGCTACCGTGACGCCCGCGCTTGATTACATCGTCGCAGACTGTTGGGACGCAACCGTTGGGCACTACGAATACCTGAGCGACATCGACGGGTTTCACCCCAACAGCAAAGGGCATCGCGCTATTGCCGACGCCATACTGAAAGTCGTCATTCGCCCTGTGCATTGGTTGCCCGACGTGCGCCGCTAGTGTCATTCCCGCGCCTGCTCCTGCGTGGGTTGCTCGTCCAGTTGCAGCAACTCCCGCGCCCCTGCGATTGCGCCAAGGTGCCGCTGAATCGTCGTGTCAGTGTCGGCAAGCTGCGCCGCTAGTTGCTGCCGCCGCTGCTGTAGCGTTTCAACTGCCTGCGTCCATTCGGTAATTTTGGATTCGATATGTTCTCGCATTAACTTGCCGCCCTCAAACGGATACTAAAAATGTTGTACGTGCGACTACCGCCCGTGTTATTCTGTAATCGGTATTCGTTGCTCCCTGCGTCGTAATACAGATTATTTTTACTCGCCGTGTCTTTCGTCGTGCTGTAGACGCTATTGCCGTCTGCCATTTTGACAACCGTACCGCCGCTGCACATAAACACGGCACCGCCGCCGTCCGTCGCGTTATTGAGTATGACAAGCCCGCTAAATGCCGAGGCGTCCGACAGTTGAAACACGAATGTATTAGCCATTGTGAGCGCCGAGCCGCTGGCGGCGTCAATGCTCCATAGTTCCATTGTCGTGTGTTGGCTTCGCCCGGAATGCAGGTTAAACAAGTTGCCCGTGAAGGGACATGCTTGTACCGATTAGTGGACGTATTATTGTTCAGCAGGATTAGCGGGTTCCTTGCCGCTTGACGTGTCGGCTTGCAACCAAAGCCCCACGTTGCAATTGTAGCAAGGCAGAATCGCGGAACTGTCGGTGTAGCTGCCGATAAAGCCGGTGCTGCGTTGCCCTATCGGATGCGGTGTAAAATGCTTTGCGTACCCCATGGCGGCGGCGGCAGCCTCGCACTGCCGCCAAGCCGCTATCGGTCCGGCCAGCCCTTGCCCTGCCCGCAAAACAGCACTTGCCGTCCGTGCGCCGCCCATTGCAACGTGTTGTTGTTGTAGCCGCCGATGCGCCCAATGCCGGTATCGCGCCAGATACGCAGCCCTGTGTAGTTGCTACCAAGCGTGCCTGTCCCTTGGCGAATCTCACCGTTGGTGTCGATGGTCATCACGCCTGCAAAGTACGACGCACCATTTGGGGCGAGTACAATCGTGTCAGTCGTACCTTGGCGCAGCCTCACGCCGTTCGTCGCGTCTACTGTGACGTTGGCCGCCGTCGCGTCGCCCGCCGCAAAGCCGTAAGTGGTCACGCCGTAACCATAGGTGCCGTTTAGATTGCCGATAGCCCAACGTGGTGCCCAATCGTTGTAGGTGGAGGATAACCGCACATTGCCGACGATGGTCGGCCCCGCCTCACTACCAGACTTGACACCGCGTAGGCTATACAGGTCAATGAAGCCGTTGCCTGTGGTGCCGGTGTTGAACATGGCATCGCCTGCATACCATTGGTTTGCGCCCGTGCCGTCGAGGTTCCGCGTCACGGTGTAGGAGAAGTCCGTGCCGGTGTTCGTGGCTGCGCTTGTGATGGCGAAAAATTCCACCTTGCCGTTGGCTTCCATGTAGGTGCGGTCGCCGCTCACCATCTGGTTGTGTTTGACATAGATAGTCGTGTCACCGGCTGCCATGTCGCGTGTCAGTGACGTGGTAGGCCCGACCAGGATGCGCCCGCCAATCGTCGCAATGGTGTTTTGTGCCACCAACGTTTCCACCCACAATTCGGCGGCGTGTAGCGTTAGGTATTTGAGATTCAGCGCCCCAAGGTTGATGTCGTAATTCGTCTGCGGGAAAACGTCGTTACCTAATGGGTCGAGTACCAAGTCGCCCGCAGGCTGTATTACTAGATTGCCGCTGGCTGTGTCAATCAGCGGCGTGCGTACTTTCGTTAGGGCAAGCGCGCCCGCTGAATCACTCGCCAGAATGGACGCCGCCGCGCCGGGATTGCTGCTGCTCGTCAGCGTGACGGCATCTGTGCCGACGCTCAAGCCCAACCCCGCCACGCCGACATTTAGCGCCGTCGTGTGCGTCAAGCCGTCGCCGGCTATTTCGCTGACATTGTGCCAACCGGACGTCGTGCCGCTGCCGGTGCCGATAAACTGATAGGCAGCGCTACCGTTCGCCACTGACACCGTGTCGGCTGCTACGGTAATCATGTTGCCCGCGCCAACCGCCAGCGAAGTGCCCGCCGTGCCGATTGCGCCGCCGCCCGTCAAGCCGTCACCCGCGCCTATCGCGACGGTGGTTAGCACATACTGCGGGTGGTCGTTATCACCAAGTCCTGACAGGACGCCATGATCAACCACGCCGCCGCTGCTGCCGCTGCCGCCGAGGAACGCCACAGCGCGCGTCTGTTTGTTGTCTATGATTCGGCTAGGCGTGTTCTTAGGCATGGCTCTACGGCTCCCAATCCTCTTGGCACCACGTTACGCCCGTCACTTTGTACACGCGCCCGTATGCCAGCCAGCCGAGTGAATCCAGGTCGAGTACACCTAGCTCGTTCTCGTCCTCGCTCAGTGACACGTCGGGGTATACGCCGTCCTGGTCAACGAGTGCGCCATTGCTGCCATAGTGCAAGTACCTGTAACAGTGCCACACCCAAAACTCGCCAGACGTGGCGTGCTCCGCTGCTACCTGCATCGGCATGGATGGCGTGCCGGAAGTCAGCGACGTTTTGGCGGCGTCTAGCACGGTCTTGTATTCGTTGAGGTCTACTGCCCGCGGAAAATCTCCGTGGCTCCATACTTTAATCGCCATTAGGTCGGGTACTCGTAGATTAGCTTGAGGTCCATGCTGCTGCCGCCGACAAAACCGCAATCAACTTGGACTACGTACCAGTTGCCCACCGTCAGCCGAAAGCGAGTTGAGGTCACACTTAATCGTTGGCGTGCCGCTTGGGTCGCCGTTGGTGTAGACGGTCGTGCCGTTGTACTTGACGTTAAAATAGTCGGCATTGTTGACAAACGTCACCAGGACATACAGGTATCGGTGCCGGTGCCGCATGTGCCAGTACAGCGATTGCCCCGTGGAAGTGGCGACGTGCGAAAACGCAAGGTTAGGGATGCCGCCTAGAGAATTGAGATAATTCGCATTGTCGGCAAGCAGATTCAGGTGGCTGGCGGTCAAGGATCGTGCCGTCACTCAGGGTCGGAATCGTCGTGTATGGCATAGTGCCTCAATAGAATATCGGCGCAGTCAACGAACCGCCGCTTGCGCCTAATTTGTTGGTGTCTAGCACAAAGTACCCCGTCGCCTGATACGGGTAGAGGCTTGCCGCGTCAATCGCCTCAATATCCTGGGTAAAGCCGTTTTGCGTTAGTCTCCAATTGATGGCAGAGATAAAAGCATTTCTCGCGCTGCTCATAATCGCCGTGTCGTTAATCGTCACCAGGTCCCCGCACCGCCTGCTGCTCTTGCCGGGGCAGCCCTTGAGCTTGTACGTTAGCCGGGGGGCTTCGCTGCGCCGCAACAGGAAATGCGCCAACGTGCCCGCCTGTGCGCGCGTCTGTATGTAGGCGTTGCCCCGTATCGCCTTGCTGCGTGTCGTGCCGCGCGAGGTCCACCAGGTGCTATTGCTCCCATTCGCCGCACTGGTGCGCGTTTCCTCCTGCGTCGGCCCGCCCGTCAGCGCAACCCCCGAAAGGTTGAACGGGTGCAGGGTGACGGCTTCCGTCGCGGCGTTGGTGATGCTGATTTCCATGCGCTGCACATAGGAGCCGGTGACGGTGACGGTGACATCGCTTGTCTTGTCAATGCCGCCATTTGTCGCCGCCTTCCAACTCGGAAAATTCGCGCTGTAGGCGGGTTGGCGGTAGCGGCATGTGATTGCCTTCGTGCTGCTCGGCGGGATGGTGACAGGCTCGTCGGGCTCCCACAGCACGTCAGCCGCACCCATGACGCGCGCCGATGCCTCTACTGCGACACTGTTGTAGAGTTCGCTATCACTGTAGACGGGCTGCAACTCGCTAAAGTCGGCGCGGGTGAATGTCTCTTGGCTTGTCGTGTGCGGTGCCTTGAGCCAATGCGTCATGTCCTCGTATCGGAATGTGCCATCTGGATCACAGTAAAACCGCCCGCCAGCAGCCGACGCAAGCGCCCATATTTCCTCAAGCGCGCTCTCGTCGTCCATCCATGCCCACGGCACCACAAACACGCCATCGTCAGCCGTCGCAGACTTGCCCGCCAACTGCACGAAGTAGTTGATTACGTCGCCTTCGGTGTACCCGCCATCGTGCATCATAAGCATGTCGGCAAGCGTCGTTGACATGCGCCTGCCTAGCAGCAGTTCGTCACTGCTGCGGCAATCAATCGTCACCGTGGCGGGCTTCGTGGGGGTCGGCGTAGTCTCCTGCGGAATCTTGATTACGCCCGTGAACACCTTGTAATAGTTGCTGCCACCGTCGATGCTTACCTCAAGATACATGGGGCGGTTGTATGCGCCGCCCGCCTGAATGTTGGCGTACAGCGCGCCGCTACTGTTCAGGGGGCTATACCGCCCGTCCCGGTTGTCGAGTTCCAGGGTGCAACGGTCCACAATGCCACGCCCCGCCGCGATTGCGTCAGGCGGCGTCAGTCGGTTGTCGCCGGAAGCTTGCAGCAGGCGGGAGGATTCGTCCACATATGTCGAACCTCCCCAAGCGATGTATAGACGGTAAGCGATTGTGCGGGGCAGGGGGGGGGCGGGGGGGGGGGGGCGGGCGCCCCCCCCCCCCGGCGCCCCGGCGCCGCGGCGCGGCGAGGGGGCTGGCGCGGGGGATTCACGCTATACCTGCCTCAACTTAATCGACGTGGCGAACCGCTGATTATTGCCCGCAATCTTTTTCATCTCAAGCTCAAGCTCAAGAAAGTTCTCATCTAGCGTCACGGTGTAGGATGTGCCATCCACGTCGGTAAGCGCGCCACTTGCGTTTTTAATCGCGCCGAACGCGTTTTGCAGCGTGATAACCTGCGCCGCCGTCAGCCAGTCCCAACCCATCTCCCAGCGCACTTTGCTGCTAGTGCTCACCAGGTCCGTTGACAGCGTGCCGTCTGCCATGATCGACGTGCCGCCGCGATAGCCAAACGTCTGCTTGTACTTGTTCGGTACTGCCAGCGTATAGGTTGCTAGTACAGGTGCGCTAACTGCCATGATTTACCCCTACTGTGGCGGCTCCGTCTGACTCTTGTTCGCGGCCATTTGCGCCATGATGCCCGGTGTAACGAGCGTGACGAGCAGGTTAATCAGCGGATTCGCAATGCCGCTTTCCACCGTGGACATAAACCCGGTGCCCCATTGCGTGCCGGCGCCCTTGCCCGCCTCAAGGAATTTTGGCATCTCCGTCTGTAGCTTGCCCACGATGCCCGCAACCAATTGCGTGCCGTCTGCGGTCGCCAGGAAGCCCGCGACGAACGTCTGCCCCGCCTGTGCGCCGCCGCTTGTCATGTCGGTCCCGCCTGCGTTGGCGTTCGCCGCCGCTTCGCCTGCTGCGCCTGTGGCAACGCCCATTGCGCCGCCGGCCGCTGCTAGTGCCTGCTCAAGCGGGATGTTCATCTCCGTGGCGAGTTCTTGCGCGATTTCGGTAGCGAGGGCCGCCATGTTCTGGTCGCCCATAATCATGTTGCGCACGCGCTGCTTAACGAGGTCTTTGTCTATCAGGTCCGGACGTAGCCCGGATTGGAAGTCGCGATAGATGCTTGCCGCCGCGGTTTTGGCGTCAACGCCTGCCGCAACCTGCGCCATGATGTCGGACCACGCCTGCGGTGCCGTCGCCTTAAATTCCTCAAGCCACGGCTGATTCGCAATGCCCTCGTTGGCAATGGCGGCAAGCCTGCGGGCGTTTTCGTTGATGTCGTCAGCGCGCGGGAGGATGCTTGCCGGGTCAAACCCGATGTCGGGTGACAGCGCGCCACTGAGCACGCCCTGCACCTTGCTTTTGAGGTCCTCGTATTCCTGATTGACTTCCTGTGTCGCCGCACCGACGCCGCCCGTCGCCTGCTCTACCTTGTCCAGCCCCGACGCCCATTCCTGCGTTTTCTGGACGTTGGCTTGCATGATGACGCCAATTTCAGCGGTGGTGTAGCCCTGCGCCCGCAGTGATTCAATCTGGTCGCGCGCCTGAACCTTGAGTTCCTGCCCCTTGGCGAGTGCGCCGTCAATGCCCATGTTGTCAATCAGGCCCGACGTGACGCCGTTAATCTGTGAGGTAATCCCGCCAAGCAAATCGCTGTTGGAGCGCATGACGCCTGTAGCGGCGTTCAACTGCTGCACAGCGCCAGTTAGATTGTAGATAACGCCAGCGGTCGCGCCCGCCTGCGCCTGTATCTGCGACAGCCCCGACGCAAAGCCCGCCGTAGCGTAGCCTGCCAGAATTAGCGCCGCCCGTGCGCGGTCCGCTTCCGTGACAACTTTCTCTGTGCTCTGCCCCGCCTTTTCTGCTTCACTGGCAAACGCCCGCGCGTTGGCGATGGCGTCCGCGGTGTTGAGTTGGATGGTATAGGCGATGGTTTGGTCGTCAATGCCAAGGCTAGACAGCGTGCGGGCTAGTGCCTCTTGCCCTTGCTTAAATTGCGCCGCGTCCGCAAAGCCTGCCATTGCCTGCCCGCTGTCAGCGCCTGCCTGCGCTGCCTGAATCATCAGCCCTTGGATGGTGCTAATGGCGTTGCCAGCCGCACTCAACGCGCTAGGAACAGCGGTAGCGGTGTCGCTGACGTATTGCAGCGAGGATGCAAAATCAAATGTCAGCGTTGCGCCTTCTGCCCCCGACGCCCCCGCCTGCGCCATTGCTTGCGCTGCTGCTACCGTGGGACTTACCGCATCCTTGGCGGCGCGGGTCATGTCCTTCCAGCCTGTGATGCCCGTCCACAGGTTGTCATTCACCGCCATGATAGGACCGGGGACGTTCTGCATACTCCCCACAAGGGCGGCGTACTCGGCGCGTACTCGCTTGAGTTCTTCGAGATGCCCCGACCGCGTATCAAAGACAGGCTGCATTAAGTCGCTGTTGCCTGTCTCCATCAGCTTTGTCAGCATCCGCGTATCGGCCATCATAGCCTCAAACTCGGTGCCGATTTGCTGCTCAAGCTCGAACAGGCGCTTCATTTGGTCTTCGGGCTTACTGAGCGCGCTCGAATCCCCTAATGCCTGCCCTATCAGGTTAGGAACGTCAATCCCGCTGTCCTTGATAGCTTTAAGCGTGCCCTGCGCTACCTCGTTGCCGATACGGGCACCAGCTAAAGCGGGGTTCCAGTCGGTAAGCATCTTGTAAAACGCGTCACCGATTGCGCTTGACGAACCAGTTAATGCGGATGTGACGCCATCTACTAGCGCCGCGCCGATTGCGTATCCCGCCTGCTGCCCGAACCCGTCAACCCCCGACATATTGACGCGGGTAAAGATACTGCTGAGTTCATCCGCTGCCGCAGCCCCCGCCTTGGCAAACTCGGCCGCAATTGGCAAAGCAATTTGCCCCGCCTGAATTTGCAGGTTCGCCATCTGCGCATCAAGTTGGGCAAACGGGTTAACCTCAACCCCCTTGCCGATCATGCCCTGCGATTCACTCAGCACCTTATTAAATAGTGCCTGCTTGCGCTCTGCGTCGGACAGGCTTGCAGCGGTGCGCCCTAGCGATTTGGCGTAGTCGTCAAATACCTTTTCGCCGCCCGTGACAATGCCAAGGTTGTCGAGAATCAGCGGCGACATGCGCCCCAGGCCCGTTACCAGGTCATTGAACGCATCCGTCGCGCTCATGCCCATAGCTTTACCGCGCACGGTCGCAACTTGCAGCAGTTCCACCATCTGTTGCGAGTTTTGCGCCACGCCTAGCATCATGGCGCGGTTGGCGGCAAGTATTAGGTCCTGGTCTGCGATCATGCCCTGCGATGCGCCACGCAGCGCGCCAAGCATCACGTCGCCGGATTCGCCCGCCGATGCTGCCAAGTCGTTGAACGAGGATTTGAGCGTTTCAAACGCCTGTGCGGATTTGGCGAGGTCATAGATTGCCGCCGCGCCCGCAATGGCACGGTCAGCCAGCACGGTCAGCCCGCCCGCAATCAAGCCGCCCGTCAGTAGATTGCCTAGTTCGCCAAAGCCGCCGCCGACACCCGCCGCGGCGTCGTCAAGGTCGCCAAGGTCGGCTGATACCTGCCGGATGGCGCCGCTCGCCTCATTTTTGGCCCTAATTGCAATGTCTACATTACTCGCCATGTGCGGCTTCCCATTCGTCAAAAATGGCGTTATGGCGCTGTATCTGCCGCCATTCGCGCGGGGTCAGGCTGTCGGTGGGTAACTTGCCTTCGGTAATGAGGGTGTTCTTTGCTTCCAAGTCCACGATTCGCCCCACCTCTAACGCCCGTTGCAATCGCAGCCAGTCGATTCTGTCCAGTTCCTCAAGCGTCCTGCCGGGAAACGTCTGCATCAGCCACCAGTCGAGGTACTCCCGGTTGTCGTGCAGATACACCGCTTCCGCAATGCCGCGCTCGGCGCTCAGGTCATCATCTAGACTGACGTTAGCGCGGCTGTCATCGTCGGTGCTGTCTGAATCCCCGTCCCGTTGTTGGGCAATGACAGCCGCGCGGATGCGTTTCCCAAGGCGCGCCGCTTTGCAATCGCCCGCGGCATGGTGGCGCCTAGCCAGCCAAAGACAAGCACGTCAACGTCAACCAATCCTTCGTCGCTAATCTGCGCCGGGTCGGTGATGGCGCCGCCGTCTACCGTCTGGATGTGGCAGGCGACAACCTTGCTGCGCAGAAACGAGTAAAAATCGTCATTCTGCGCAGCAAGCATTTTCGTCACGTCGCCCTGCGTCCAGCGCGGCGAGAAGTCGATCCACGTCTCGCTATACTCAGGGTCGTCACAGTAAATCCGAATCGGGTCAGCCATTATTCGCCAATCTCCGTTGCCTTACTCGCCATGTTGGTCGGTCGGGGCGGCGTGGTCGCGGCGCTGGGCCCCGGGCGTCGGGCACGCGGCGGCGCCGGCGGGTTGACCCAGCCTGCACCATCTTGCCACTGGCCCTTTCGGGCCCCGGGGCACTCACCTCAGCCATGTGCTACCCCTATGCCGCGACGCGGGTCGGTGCGCCGGACAGTTTCAGGTCACAGGAGAACGTGCGCAGCCCGTTAGCCGGGGACTGAATCGCGTAGTTCTCGATTTCGCCGCCGTTGGAGCCGGAAGCCGTCCATGTGTAGGTGACGGTGCTGGAACCTTCGGTGTAGACAATGACGACGGTGCGCTTGGTGCCGCTGCCGGCGTCGGGTGCCAGGAAGCCGTCGAGTGCAACCGTCCAGTTGCCCGATAGCGTGAGCTTGTTGTCAGCATCGCCCGCGATGAACGTCTTGGCGGTGTCGCCCAAACTGGTTGTCTCCAACTGGTCAATCGTGCGCTCCATGTCGGCTTGCGTGACATAGTTCGTAATTGCGTTGCTGTTGTACGTTACTGTGGTATTCCCACGTGCCTTCTGTGCCATTACCTAATCCCCCTGCCCTATGCGGGCTGTGTTACCCCATCTACCGTCGCGACCACGGCGATTGTGAAGCCTGTCGCGCCGCCCATGCTTGCAATGTTCACGCGCAGCCACCTGTTGACCGTGCCGGTCATCGCGGCGCTAGTGGCGTGCCCCACCGCGCTAAACGTGACTGTGCCCTCGTCCAAGTAAGTGCCGCCCTCTGTGGCGCTGCTCTGCACCTTGACACTGGCGTTGGTCGCCGTGCCCGTGATAGAAAACACCCATACGTAGATGTCGCCACCCGCAGAACCCGCCGCGCCGATGTCGTAAGATGTCTTATTGCCGGTCGCGGTGATTGCGCCGTACCACAGGCACAGCCCGCGCCGCAAGCCGTAGTCACCCGCCATAAAGCTGCCATCAATGCCGAGTACGCCCGTCGCCGGTGCGCTAATCTTCATCTGGTCGGCACTGGTCAGCGGGAGCACGTAGCACGGCATACCGGCGTCACCGGTCGCGCTGTCGGCCAGCATCAAGCCGACCTGCGTCGTATTCAGCGCGGCAAAGCGGTCATACAATTCCTGCTCCCACCCGCCAGAATCAGCCGTCAAACTGGACACGTAGCCCGTTATCTTGATGCTCGATTCGGGGTCTGTGGTTATGAACTCCTTAGCCGTCGCTTGGAAGGCGGTGACTTCTTCCGTACCAATCGACATGCTGATTTCGGCGCTGGCGGTCTTGGTGCTCATGTCGAAATCATCAACCCACAGCCGCGACCAACGTCCCTTAGTGCCTGCCATGTCAATCACTCCCCGTCACTGTCGCGACAATTACCCAATACGCCGCGTCGCCAATCTGCTCGGCGTCCAGTCGCAGCGTCCAACTGTCCACCACGCCGCCAAGTGCCTCGTCGGCTAACGTCGCCTGCAATGCGTCGATTACCGCTAACGCCTTGCTGTAGTTGGCCGGCTGCGTGTTTTGGCCCATTGCCTCAACCGCAATCACCAGGTCGCAGGTCAGCGACGGTAGGCCCATCTGCCCGCCCATGCTGGCAATCGTGGTTTCGCCCTGCGGTAGCCGCGGCCACTGCGCCGGCAGCTGCGCCGTGCTCAGTTGCGTAGGCGGCGACGTGTAGCGTTTGACGACGCCTGTCACGTCAAGCCCCGCCAACGTTGCGGTGTACTCGGTGTAGGTCATACGTACCGCCTCTTGTACGGTGCCAGCATTGCCTCAACGTCGGACGGTATGCGGCTTGGCAGTATCGTGATATCGCCCGCAATGACAGGCGCATCGTTGCCCGTGTTGTCTTTCTGGCGATACATCCATGCCACTAACCGCACGGTCGCGTGTGCCACGTCTGCGGGCGCCGTCGTGCTGTACGCCCACTTGCCCGTAACGGCAATGTCAGCCGAGATACCGTCCCACGCCAGGCCCACCACCGCCCGCAGGCGCAGCGCATGCCACGGCGTCAAGTTGCGCGGCTCCGTCGTGTAAGACGTGGGCGCAACCGTGATACCGTCGCCGTTGACCACGCTTGTAACGGCGCACAGGTCCGCGTCAAGGTGCAGCGTCAGCCCGTCCACGCTACGACAATCGTAGTGCCGCGTACTGTCGGCGCCTGCCTCGAACGTGCGTTGGCACATGCCATCTACCGCCGCCTGCGCCCGCGCGAGCAGTTGCGTCAGCAGCGCATCGTCGATGGCGCTTTCGTCAATGCCTAGATATGCGGTTAGGTCGGACAGCGACGCGTAAGACATGGTTACGCCTGTTTCCCCTTGGGTGCAGCCTGCGGCTTGTTCTCTGGCAGGGTTTCGCCTTCCGCGAGCACGATCATACCGTCGCGCAGCAGTTCCCGCGCCTGTCGTTCCGTCACGTCAAGCGGCTGTCCCGCGGTGCCCAGGATGTAGGCGCCATCGATTACCGCTACAAACGTCTGTAGTGCGCTTGCTTTCATGTTGCCACCTACTTAGCCCACGCCGTGACACTTACGGTCACAGGGGCAGTTGTAGCGAGTGTTGCATATGCGCAGGCAAAGCGCCCGAACAATGGCGCCTGTACGAACGTGCTTGCATCGGCGGCGCTAGTTGCCAAGTTCATGCCGTCAACCAGGTTTGTGCCGTTGTTGCTGTACTGAATCTTGACGGTGACGGTCTGCGTGTCGCTCACGTCGATAATGCTCTGCACGTCCGCTACTGCCCACTTACCAAGTTCCCAACACGTACCCTGCGCGCTTGCCGTGATAGCCGTGCCGCTGAACAGGGTGTAGAGTTGCGGATTGAGTCCGACAGGCTGCGTAATGCTCACCGGAGTTGGCGCAGCGGCGAGGGCGGGAGTACCGCCCCCACCGTTCATTGCACCAAACAGGGCGAGCGCAAGCAGGGCGCATACTGCGATTGCAATTGTTGCTTTGCGCATCATTCCCCCCTGACTAGGCGTGTAGCCCGTAGCCAATTGCGCCCGCCTGCAAGATTTCGTACACAGCGCGGAAGGCGTAGATAAACCGTACTTGTCCGGTCGCGGCGAGGGTGTACGGGTCGCGCAGCACGGTCAGACCGGGAGCCTCGCGGAAGCCCATATACGACCAGTTGCCGAAGAACACAGACTTGACGCCGGTCCCGATTGCCGCGGCCTTGACGGACTTGAGCACCGGATAACCGAGCAGGTCGCCACCGCGCCGGGGCGGTACGTTCTCCATGCCGGTGTAGAAGCGGTCGGTCGTCACGATGGAGTTAATTGCCCACTGTGTAGACGGGCGCATAATCCATGCGACAGACTGCGTGTCATCCAGGTACGGGTCGAGCGTGTCATTGCCGACCATTTCCTCAAGCTTGCCGGCGGCAATCGAGGTATTGGCAAAGTCGGCCAACTTGGTGCCCGTCGCGGCTTCGGTGAGCAGCAGGCTATTGTGAGTCTTAGCCAACCCGCGGCCAACGAAGTCGTTGAGGAAGGTCAGCAGGTTGCTATCCTCGTCCTCAAGCAGCTCCAAGGAAAGTTCGACTTTCTTGGTGTACTTGACGAGGGTCATCGCCACCTTGCTAATCGCCGGGGCGTCGCGGTCGAAGGCGGCGACTTCATTCGTGCTGACAAACTCGCCATCGGCTTCGTTGTCAATCGGGACGTTGACGGTCGTGCCTTTGCCGGGGATGTTCATAATGCCGAGCTTGTTCGCCAGCATGGATTCATTGCGCCGCGCGATGATGCCCTGATAGTGGCCGGTGGGAACCGCGTCGCCGCCGTCTGCCGCCGTGCCGATGTTCATGTCGGTATCGTTGCTCGCCTTGATTGCACCAAGGGAAACGCTGCCGTCAGTCTCCATCAGGTGTTTAACGCCGCCCATGTCGCCGCGCTTGTACCACGCAGCCAGGGCCTTGACTTCGGTATCGCCGCGGCCCGACTTGAGCACGACGGGAGCCGCCACTGCTACGGGCGGGTTGACTGGCTTGACAAGTGCAGCCTTGATGGCGGCAACTTCTTCTTCGGTAAATTCCATTTTCGTACTCTCCACCGCGGGAACGTCGCCCGCGTCGTCTTGTGCTGATTGCTGAATTACTGCTGTATCGCCAACCTCTACCGCTTTCGCTTCCATGAGCACCGCGGGTTGCTCGCCCGCCTCCGGCTCTAGGTCGGCGTCTGCCGTGTCGGTTATGACTTCTGTCTCGTCCGCCTGCTGCTCTGCCGGCTCCTGCTGCGCCAACCACGCCTTAAGCGGTAGCACCTGTGTCGCCACAAGCCCCGCCGCGGGTGTCGGTGTCAGGCTGGCGTCCTTGCCAAGCGGCCAGTGCGTGATACGCGCCGCCTTGCCTTCGTCCTCGCGCTCGACAAGGTTCGGGAGGGTGCCGCTGCTCCAACCCAACTTGCCCGCTTCGGCCATTGCGTAGATGGCGCGCTCGTATTCGTCGCGCATCTGTAGCTGTGCCTCAACCCATACACCCACGTCGTCAAAGCGCAGCGTGCCCTTGCCGAGTTTGCGATGCTTGAGCACCGGGTCAAAGCCGTGACCGTAATAGACGGTCACGCGGTCGCCGTCCTCTGCATCGAAGTCACAGCCTGCCGGGAAATAGTCGCCGGTTAGGTCCGGTGTATCTGCGTCGGAGTAGCGCACCAGGTAGCCCGCAACGCGCCCGTCGCCTAACGCCTTGATTGCCCCGCCGATGGCGAGTAGTGTGTCTGTGGTCATCGTGTCGCCCTCTCTATCGCGTCCTTGATGCGCTTGGTGACTTTCGCCTCAAACTGTGCGATTGCCTGCGCATCGGTGCGCCAACGTCCCTTGTGCATCCATGCCTGTGTTGCCGCGGCTTGCACCCACTTGGCATAGTTGATGGCGTTGCCCACCTTGCCCACGGTTTCCGTTGCCGTCTGCCGCACGCTTGTGGTCCACGCCTGCCCCAACTTGCCGGTGCGCCTGTAGCCTTCGTAGTACGACCGTCGCCCCTTAGTCCAGCCCCGCGACCGCGCCATAAAGTCAGCCGACTTACCGCCGCGTGTCGTAAATCGCACGGGGGACATTGCCGGCCCCTGTATTGCCGCCGGCTTGGGTGGGTATTTCTTCATGTAGGTTTCAATCTCAATCACGGACGCCGACACCGCGCCACGAATAGCGTCGGATGCGGCGATGCGCTTGAGCGATGACATGGTGGCGTCGATGCCCTTGACTTCGATGGAGAGGTCAGCCATTGCGCGGCTGTAAGGAAGGGGGGGGGGGGGGGGGGGGTGGGGGGGGGGGGTGGACCGGACAGAGGGGGGGGGGTGCCCCCGCGGGGGGGCGGCCCGCCACCCCGGAGGCGCCGGCCCCGCCCCCCGGGGCCCCCCCCGGCGGGAAGGTGGGGAGACGGCGCCCGCACCCGCCAGCATGACCCGGGGGGGAAAGGGCGCCGGCGCGAAAACCGCGCCCGCGCCGGCACCCGCCAAGAGCGGGGGGAAGGGCCGCGGGGAACGCCCGCGGGGGCCCCGCGCGGGCGGAGGGGTGGACGGAAAGGGCCGCAGGGCCCCAAAAAAAGCAGGGCCGGGGCCCCCCCGGGGGGGGGGGGGGGGGCGGCCGGGCGGCGGAAGGGGGGGGGGGGGCCCCGTGGGGGGCCCGGGGGGGGGGGGGGGCGCCGCCCCGGGGGGCGTTCCGAGGAGGGCGGGCGGCGGCCCGGGGTTGCGCCGAAACCCCCCGAGCAAGCCAGGGGGGCCAGCCCCCCCCCCCGCGCCACCAGGAGGTGGAGGCAGCCCCCCGCGGAGAAGCCCCAAGGGGGGGCCCCAAGGAAGGCCCCGGCCCCCGAGCGGGCGCCGGCCGGCGAGCCCCGCACCGGGGGGGGGGGGGGAGCCCCGGGGGGGAAAGGGCCGGCGCGAGACGGGGCGGGACGCCGGGCCGGCCCGGAGGGGGGGGGGGGTCCCGGCCCCCCGCCCCGGGGGGGGGGGGAGGGGGAGGGGCGCGGGGGGGAAAAGAACGAACCACCTCTATCACTTGTGCCCCGATGCGGCACCTACACCCCGGATGTGCTGGGGGTACCGCAAAGGTGCGCCCCTTCAACTTGGCTTGCAGTTCAACAGGAAGCTTGTCGCTAAACTTCCCATTCAACGCTACTATCTGCCCATCAAGAGAGCCGCAGTAAGGGCATACCCTCTCGTCATTAGCAACTTGCCAAGTCATCGCTTCAACCACGCCGGAAGCGGTGTAGGCTTGGTGCGTGCCATTAGCGGCGGCGCTAGTCGTTTCAGTCATGGCAATCAGCCGCGCCCGTCGTTCGTCAAAGATGCTGCTCAAGTCGCGCGTCAAGGCATCCAGATGTTCGCCGTTCGTGTACCATCTGGCGACAGATTCCCGTACCGCCGTGCGCGTGGTGCTGTCGATATTCATGATAAGTTCGGCGCTGTACTGCTGCGCCCACTCGCGCGCCGCCGTGTGGATCATGGTGTAATCAAAGCCCACGCCAAGCGTCGTCAGTTGGTCCGCTGCCAGGTTGACGCCGGCGTCGACCGCCCGCCGCACCGTCGCGTTGATGGCGTCATGCACGGCTTGGCTAGAAAGCCGCTGCTCTAAGTACGCCTGCAACTCGACAATGTCCATGTCCTCGGCGTTAGGCGGCAGCAGGTCGCGGAACTGCGCCCGGAGTGCCTTGGCAATGTCGCGTTGTGCCCGCGCCTCAATCTCCAACAACATGCGTTCTTCGTCGCTGTTATCGTCGCCGGGGTCGTGCGTCAGCATCAGCGCCTTGTACGCCTGCCAACCCTCTAGGGTGCTAATGTCGGTGTGCTCAATCAGCAATGCGCGCTTGTCGGCGTCAGTCAACACGTCGGACGCAAACGCCGCTACATCAGGCGTGCGCTTGCCCTTGGCCCATCGCAGGAACTTGCGCGCCTCATTCGCCCGCAATGCTTCCGGTTGTGCGCCGCCCTGTGCTGTATCCTGCTGCGCCTGTTGCGTGGCCTTGCCCGTCCTGTGCCCCCTGCGTGCCTGCTGCGTCCTGCGCCGCCTGCTGCAACTGCACCGGCTGCGGTTCGGGGTCCAAGTCCTCCGGCTCCACGCCTTCGGGCAAGTTCAGCCCCAACATTTGCGCCACAATGGACGGCTTAATGCCTGCGTTGACGTAGGCTGCAAACGCGGCGGCGCGCTCGTTTTCGTCTGCCTGGTAGATGGTCAACTCTTGCGGGTGCCACTCAAAGCGCATCCCGGCCGGCGCGAACAACTGCGCGTTGATTTGGCGCGCAATGCTGTTCGCTTCGGGGACGACGGTCATGTCGTAAAACGTGAGCCGGTCGGCTTCCGCGGTCGCAAAGTTGGCCGCGTTGCTCATTACCAGGCTGTGCGGCACACCAAGCGCGGTCGCGATTTCCTCGCGTTCGGTCGCGGTTAGTTCGGTGTTGGTGAGTTCAGACAGCCCCTCGCCAACGACAACGGGCGTAACGGCGGCAGACACCACCTCGGCGGCAAAAGCTTTGTTGATGCCGGTAAAAAATCGCTGCCACCACGCTTTCAAGCGTTCGCGCTCTGCCTGCGGGGGGTTGCCCTCGACCGTCAGCAACGTCGCCTTGATTGCCCCGCGCTTGAAAAATGCCGCCGCAAACTCGTTGACGTTGTACAGCACGCCCGCGGCAGACATGGCGGCAGCAGCCGGCGCCGTGCGGGGGGTTGTCTCGGAAATGCCAGCCAGCCGCGTGTAGACGATGTCTTCTGGTGACAGCTCGCTTGTGGCGTTGCCAACCTGCCGCTTAAACGCCGTAATCGCGTCCACGCCCCAAACGGGCGACATGGTAGACGGATCCAGCCAGCGAATCGCGATAGGGCCTAGGCGCGAACGCCGCTTGTACCAGAACGCCTGCGCGTTGAGGCAAAGCGCGGCTTCCGTCTGCCACAGGAGTTCTTCTAAGCCCTGGTACGCCGCGAGTTCCTTGGGCCATTCGTCAACGTCGTGCCGCACCAACTCGGTATCGCCGCGGTAGATGCTCCAGGGCATCGCCAGCAGCGCATTGGAGCGCACCTCGATGCACCTATACAAATATGCGACTGTTGCATATAAACGTAAGGGGCTATGCGCAGTGTTAGACGATTGCCACGGCAAAGACTCGCCAAGGTCAGCCCATGCCGAAAGGGAGTCTAGTGATATGGATTTGGAGCCGTCGAACAGTTGCCGCTTGTATGCCACGCCGCGCCCCGATGGTGCAAAGAGAAACCCGCTACAGTTAGCATAGCGGGTTAAGTGGGGCGTGTATATTAACCGGGGTTAATCCTTTCGCGGGTTTGCTTACTGCGGGGAACTTGCGTGCGCTGTAGGGTTCGCAGCATGACGAAATTAAAGACGTGTTCCATTGGGGGTAATAGCGTTACTTCTGCCATTTAACGCCCTCCCCCACTTACGCCCCGTCAGAGTGCCCCGCGTCCATGTTCTGTACAACGTTGCGCGGGCGAAAACGGCACAACCGGCATACGTTTGGCCTAAACGGGCGGCTTGCGCACCGCGGCGGCGTCCTGGGTGTCGTCAGGTGTCAAATACTCCGTAGCGTTCTCGTACCCAACATTGAACGCCTGCGTAATTCGGTCCAGCAGCCTATCCATTGCGGTCACATCTGCCGGCGTCATACACGCCATACTGCGATGCGTGTACTCCATCCACATGCGCGCTGCAAGACAAACATGGGAGAGTGCGTCAAGGTCTGCGCCGTCAATCACGACGCTATGCACCTGTCGCTTATACCGGATATTAAGCATCTACTCTCCCTCGCCCGCGTCGCGCCAATCCAGATACTTCTTTAGCCCGTACATAAACGTCATGGCCGCGGTCCAGCCCAGCAGAAAGACGCTGATTGCCGATGATAGGTCCATCACTCCCCCTCCCTTGCTACCTTCGCCACAAGTTCCACCGTCGTGCGTGCGTCCGCTTTCACGCGCGCATTGTACAAGTGCATTTTCACCGTTCCGCGCTGTATGCACAACTGCTGCGCTATCTCGCGCTCACGCCGCCCGTTGCACAGTAAGCCGACAATCTCCCGTTCGCGTGCCGTCAGTTTCGCCATGATGTCCACATCTCCCACCTACGCTCAGAACAATAGCGGTATTCCCGGCGCATATGCCAAGTTAACCGAGTCCATGTCATCAGGACTGCGCTTGAGCCGCTTCTTAGTATCGTCTTTGCTTTCCACCACGCGCCGCCCTTGTGCGTCCTGCTTCCACGTCGGCATGAGTGCTTGCCGGCGCAATTCCCGCCGCGTCTCTGCGTCCAGTTTCACAAATGACAAGCGCCCTTCGTTGGCGCGCTCCGCAACGCCGAACCATAGTTCGCTGCGTCGGTTGGGATACTTTTCCGGCTCCATTGCCGTGCTGCCGGCCTTGACGGGGATAAACGAGAAGTCGCCCCGTTGGTCCGTGACACCCCCACCTACGCCATCATCGTCAATCTTCACATCGATTGCTTGCGGCACTTGCCCCGTATACCGCCCCCACTCGCGCGCCAACTCTTTGAGCCGTCCCGCCGTTTGCGTGGTGTTCCAGCCGTTGTGCGTCTCGTGGTGCAGGCTGACAGGTCCGCGCCGAACGTGCATACTAGTGAAGTCGTCACCAAAGCGGGCAACGTCGCAGCCTATCTCGATGGGGTTGTCGCCTTCGGGAAGCACAGCCGCTTCCGCCGCGCTGAATGTGCCATCGCCCCAAACGCTGTTGGTCGCCTGGCTGGGCCAGCGTCCCAGCATGCGAGACTCCGCAATCGGCCCCGGTCGCCACCACTTGCCCGCGCCGAACGGCCATTCGATGTCTGTCGCCTTCTTGTCGCCGGCGCTAATCGGCGTGCACCACTTCTGCACGTACTCATTCACGCGCCCGTAACGAATCGCGGCAGGGTATGGCGGCGGCTTACCTTCGTGCTCTGCCAGCACGTTAGGGTGCTCCAACATGGACACGCTGACGACGTGCCACCCGCCCGATTGTTCTTCGATGTAGGCTTGTGACGATGTATCGGTAGGGTTGAAGATGCACAACCACGCGTGCCCCTCACCCGCATACATGGATTCTGCGGCTTCCCAAAACTGAGACGCCACACCCACAGCCTCGTCAAAGATAATGAGCATGTGCCGCGCATGCCGGCCCTGGAACGAGTCTGAATCCTTCGCCGTGAAGCCGTGCGCCCAATGTGTTTCGCTCGATTCCAAGCGCGGCATCTGCGGACCACGGAAGCCCGGCCGTCCGGCGCGTTGGCTGCGCACCTCCTTCCACAGCAGGTCACGCACCTGCGTGTCAGTCGGTGCCGTCGTCAACGTCAGGCCTGGATCGCGCACGTCGTACCACCAATTAACCAAGCCGCCGGCCAGGTGCGTCTTGCCTACATTGTGCGATGCCTTAACCAGCACGCGATACGGTGGGGTGAGCAGCAGTTCCGCAATCTGCTGTTGCTTTGCCCACCAGTGCACACCAAGCACCTCACGGGCATAGCCGGCGGGGTCGGTGCGGTATTTGGCGTAGGCTCCCCGGTCGACTTCATCCTTCGATGAAACGCGCTCCATCACCGGGGATAACAGCGCCGCTATCCTCGAAGATGAACCGGAGAATTGCAAGTCTAGTGTCTGCATCTGGTATGTACGTCAGCAGCGCCAGCGTGAAACGCTCCTGCAAGTGCTTGATGTCGCTCTGCGTCAGACTTGTGGCGGCGATGATCTTGGCGATGCGCTCGACTAATCGCCCGATGGCGTCGGTCATGTCAAATATGCGGGCAATGTCGTCAAACGGCAGTCGTTCACGGTCTGGAAAGCGGTCTAGGTAGTCCTGCAGCAGCGCCCGCATCAACGTAAGTTCTCCTAGTAGGTTACCCGGCTGCGGGTCGTTTGCGAACGCCGCCGCCTTCTCTTCTAGGCTCTTGCGGTGGGCGAGGCTGTAGCGGCCGGTTACAATAGGGCGCCCGTCACCGCCGCCCGGTCGCCCTTTACTTGGCGAGCCCGCACCGTGCATCCGGCAGACCGTATACCCATTTACCGCATTCGCTTTGCACCTATCCCCCGTGCGTTTTGACTTCGCTGTGCACTGTGCCATGCAAGAGGGTTATCCCGTCGAATTGTTACGCAAGAGGGTTTCCATCACCGCGCCTGCATCCTCGCGCGCCACGAACACCGTGCGCCCTATTGCCACGCGCTTGATCGCCAAGTCCAACGGCACCGGACGCCCGTACTGCATCAGCACGTCATGGCGGTACCACTGCCCGTTGCGGCCCTGGCTAATGCGCGTCGCGGGCGTCGTGTGCACCGTCAATGTCTGCGGTACTGCCGCCGTCGTTACCGAGGGCTGCGCATTGGCCACTGTCGCCGCCGTCACGGTCGGCGCGTTGTCGAACAATGCCGAGTGCGACGCGGCCGCGTTGGTGTAGGTGGTCATTCCTCAGCCTCGCTATGGTCGTGGATGTACGCCTCAAGCGCCGTAATGGTGCGTGCTTGTTCCTCGATCAGCACGTCAAACTGTAGCCGCAACGCCTGCAACGCATCCACAAGCCGCACGAACTCAGCGCGCATCTTGTCGTCAGCCGTGCGGCAATCGGCGGCATAGCGGGGGTCGCGGAATGGCACGGTGCGCAGATTGCGCGCGTCGATGGCGTGCGCGTCGGGGTCGTGGCGTAGGTCGTGGTCCACTACCGCACCCCCTGCGCCCTGAGCACGTTGACGACGACTACCGGCAGCACCAACACGCCGACGATGGCGACGAGCAGGCGGGTCACGCCTTCACCGCCAGTTTGCCAAGCAGCGCGTCACCAACGAGCAGCACGCCCAGAATGAGCACCGCCCACTGCGTGACGTTGCCCATGCCCTCCGGTAGCGTCTTGTCGTTCCACGCCAGCAGGAAGCCCGCCACAAGCGCCAATGCGCCGAGTACTGCCACGAACACCGCCGCCCAAAACATGAGGCTCATGTAAGCGGGGTGTGTCGCCTTGTCCTCTAGCACCGTCTGATTGATGCTGGCAGGCTGCACCGTCGCCGCTACCGTGTTGCCGTAGTCGTCAGTCATCGCGCCTCCTTACTGGTGCGTCCAGAGGGACCACCCTACGTTCTTCCCTGCGCCCCCACCTGTCACGGGCAACGATACGCCATAGGCCCGATTGATGATGGGGATGATCCACTTGTCGTCACCCTCTGCCGCCCACCCTTGCCGGTAGTTGAACTGCACCGCGCGCAGCAGCGCCTTGTCGCAACAATCCCAAATGTCGCTGTAGCCAGCACGGTACGCCAACTCAGCCGCCGCAATCGGCCCCTGCAAGCCCTCCCAGGTGTAGACGACGTTGCTTGGCGGGATGCGGAACGACACCCGGCGCAGCTCTTCCGGCTGGCCACCGTCGACGTCGTACCCCTGAATCTTGGCACCCTTGGGCAGCACGCCCACCGGCTTCGACTTGTCAATCTGCCAGGCGAGGTCGCCGTACTCAAACCCGTTGTAGGCGTCCCAATCGCCCATCCACCCGCGCAGTGTCGCCACGGCACGGTCAGCGCCCGCCTTGTCGCCAAGGTACAAGGCACCCGCCAGCCATGACGCACGGCTGTGCCCGCCCCAATTGTTCGGACGGTCGAGGCTGCAATCAATCAGCGAACCCGCCTGCGAGGTCTTGTACGTCAGCAGCGCCGCCAACTTGACGCGCCACTTGGCGTCAAGGTCGGCGTCTACCGTCTTTAGCTGCACGATGTCTGCGGCCAACACGTAGCCAATCAGTTCCCGCCCCAAGGCGAGCGCGGCGCGCTTTCCAGGTTCTTGGTGCAGATGTCGGTGATTGCCTTGCTCACCTTGGCGAAGTAAACCGCTCCCCGTGCGGGCATGACAAGCGCCGCCGCCACGACGTTTGTCGAATCGCTGCTGTCCTGGTTGGCGAGGTTCGTTGCGCCCGATGCGTTCTTAGCCGCTGCCAGCACGTCAGTCCAGCCCGCGCCCGATGTGGGCAGCTTGGAGATTTCGGCGAGGCTAATCCAAATGCCGGTACTCGGCGTGACGACGGGAGGGGGAGGGGGAGGCGGGTCAACAGGCGGTGGATCTACCGGAGGGTCCACTGGCGGGGGTGTCGCCGTGACAATTTCGAGCGGCGCATCTACGCCCGCAATGACGATCTTCCCATCGATGCTGGTTACTGTAACCTTGGTCATGCTGCCGTGCCTTTCGCCGCCTATGCAGCGGCTTGCGTGCCTTTGTAGTCACTGTAGCACCACATGAGGCACGCCACGTTCCTCCACTTCGTCAGGTTCTTCGCTCGGGTGATATTCGTACCAGGTGCCGTTGTCGAGCGTCAGGGGTAGCACGCGGCTGATGCGCGCCATGATGGCGTAGGCGCCGCGCCGTGTTACGCCACACAGCTCGGCAACTTCCATTGTCGTAAATTTGCGCCCCTTGCAGAGTAGAAAAACGATGATGGCGACGCGTTCGGATGGTACTTCAGGTGTGATGGTGCTCATACCCGCCTCTCCCGCCAGAAAGCAAATCGCCCGCCTCCGGTGTAAGCCGTGGCGGGCACGTTGGTTATTGCGTTGGATACCAGTATATGATCTCGCCCGCCAGCGGCTCACCGTCGCGCGCCCGCCAGATGGTGCCGTCCCACACCGCATCGATGATGCGCTGCTCAGGCGAATACCACACGCCCAGCACGACGTTGGTGGGTGGCGCATCGGTGCGGCCAAAGCGCACGCTGCTTCTACGCTGTGGGGTCACGGTCGACCTCCTCCAGCCTGGCCAGCCGCGGCACGTACACCGCCTCCCGCGCGTCCGTCACCATCTCCAGGCCATACGCCTCCGCGGTGTGGCAGGCACAGCCGGGCGTGCGGCAGATGTGGTGCTCGTGGCGGATCATGCCGTTGCATGTGCACTCACGCCCGCCGGGGCACTTGTGGGTGCACTTCGCCGTGATGGCCATTTACCCGACCTCCGTCCACTCGCACCACACGACACAGCCGTCCGGCGTGCGCTGCCAGTCGACAGATGGTGCGCTGACGGCCGTCGCCCACTGGTCGCGGGTCGTGTGCGGGACGGGGGTCATGTCGGACAGGTACAGCCCCCACGCCGTACCGTTGCGTACCAGTTCGATGTACATATCCCCGACGCGGCGCACTGCCCTGGCAAACTGCGCGGGGGTTTCGGTGACGGTACGCCGCAGCTCCGCGCCGGTTTCGGTGCGCGCCGCGGGGGTGTCGATGTCGGTTCCGGATAGCACTTCGAGCATGATTCGGGTTCCTTTCCTTGATGATTAAAACAGGCACATAGGCCGCGCCCGCGGATACACCGGTGCGTGCAGGTAGTGCGCAGCGGTGACGGTGTGCTGCGCCCAGCGCAGGTCTGCGGCGTCGCCCAGGGTGATGGTGAGGGTGTGCATGGTCATATCTCTAGTGACAATGCCGTTTACGCGCGGAAATCTACCAAAGCGGCACGCGCTGCCGTCGCGTATCCTGTCCCGCAGGACCGAAAAAAATTCTGTCCATCCATTCGTCGTCTGTTTCGTCCCGCGTCGGGTGGGACAAAAAACATAGTACTAGTGTGGGCACTGCGCACCCCAAAGCCATTGCCAACATACCAAGAACCATAAATCCCCCGTAGATAACTGTCATACACCTTCGAACTATTTCGCCCGGCCGGCGTCATTGCACCAGCAGCGGTTGGCTGATAATCTCGCCGAACGCGTCGACGGTGTAGGCATCCAACGCCACGTCCCCGTTGACCTCTTCGCCCGTCCATTTGTTGGGCCATGTGTTCAGTGCCCAAAGCTCACGGATCCGGGCTTCCTCTTCGGCGTCAACCAAGTCAACCCCTGCCCGGCTCTGGATGTCCTTAATGCGCTCCAGGCCGTACGCCCTCGCCTCCATGGTGAGCGGCCCGAGGCGCTGCACGTTCTGCGCCCACTGCCCGTCCTGCCGCAGTTCCGGCTCTGATTTGCGTTTGCGGTGCTTTGCCATTTTCAACTCGGCAAACAGCGGCTTGATTTCCAGCAGCGGGCGCAAGTGCTCCCACTCCGGCTGGCGAATGAGGCGCTCGAGTGCGTTGTCGCGGCTGGCCAGATTGCAGCCTACGCAGCCGGTGCGCACGTCGTCCTCGCCGTACACCGCTGCGATGCCGGAGGTATCCAGCCCGTGGCGCTCAGGCTCGAAGTAGAGCCAGTCATACGTGGCACAGCCGCCAGTGCAGCAGCGGTGCGAGGGTGTCAGCCAGGCTCTCCGGCGTCGCCACCTGGAACCAGCCCTGCCCGCATTCGCCGCTGTCCTTGGAGCACGACATGGCGATGCGTGCGTCTCGCACGGCAGATTCGCCGAGGCGCACGCCGGTGAGCATCAGCAGCTTTTGGCCGGTGGCGTCGCGCAGGTCGCGCAGGGCGGCGTGCATAGGTTCGATCTTGATTTGCGCCGTGCACCAGCGGAACGTGTTGGATGGCGCCGGGACCCCTCGCCCCAACATGTAGACGTAGAACCTGTCATCCAGTGCCGGCAACACGACCTGCGCGTCGTGCCCCTGCTGGCGCACGGTGTCGAGGATGCGCATCGCCGCCTGTTGCAGCGGCGGCAGCTCTTGCCGGGTGTCAGCGTACATGACGTGCAGCGACTGCGGCGCCTTGACTTTGCCGGCCGCCAGTGCCCACAGCACGAAGGCGACGGTCGCCGTCGAATCCTTGCCGCCGCTGTAGCCGATGGCCCAGTGGGGATAGCGTTCGCCGTAGGCGTTGAGACTGGCGACGCTCAGGTCGATGGCATCATCCAGGGTGAGCCGGTCTGCTTCGAAGAGGGATAGGTTTCTCATGCCAGCGCTTCCCCTTCTACCACTTCCCGCGCGAACTGCGTTGCAAGCCGTGCCGCATAGCGCGGTCCGTAGTAGGCGCAAATGGTGCGGCGGTACAGCCGCCCGTTCCATATGAATTCCAGCCAGGTGTAGGCGCCGTGTGCGTACTGCTCGGCCTGCATATCGACATAGCCATACTCGGTGGCGTGTACCGCCCGCCAACTGCTTGGGCCAAATTCATGCACAGGCCCCAACGATGGTCGCGTTTTCCAAGATCCGTCCCAGTATTCAGGCTTGCTCATTTGCGTACACCCCCGCCCACAACTCCGGCTTCTCCGCCCTTGCCGCCCGCTCCGCTGCGTAAACCTTCGCCGGGTCGCCGCCGCTCATATGGCGCAGCATCTCGCCATAGCGGGCGGCCTCGCGCGTCGCCCCGAGCTGCTCGGTGAGCGTGACGGCATCCTCCAGGGCGTCGACCGTCTGCGCTGCGCCCTCCAGGGCACGCACGCCGGCGAGGCCGGGCCGCTGGGCGTCCGGCGAGCTGGGTGCGCAGGATGGCGAGGAGTTGGGCGGTGGTCATGAGCGCGCCTCCGTCATCAGCGCCAACATCCCCTGCGCCATCTGCAAGTGCTGCGTGGCGATGGCGATATGCCCCCGCAATTCCGGGTCAAGTGCGACGTACAAATCCCCCTGCGCCATGTCGTCAACCTGCCGCGTCACCCACTCTGCATGACCGATCCATACCGCCAGTTTATCGATTTCGAGCTTCTCTCCTTTGCTCATTCCGGCTCGCTCCTTTGCTCGTCGCCGTCGTAGCCCGCCATCGCCATGCACGCCATTGCAGCGACGCCGACGAAGAAGCTCACAAGGCCTGACAGGAACATTGCGAGGAGTATTTGCCAGATGGGGACGGTGATCATCGTGTCGCCTCCTGCGGAAATTCGTTCCATTCACGGCCGTCGAGCTGGCGGCCGGCATCGTGCTGTTCTTCCTGCCTTGGCAGTAAACAGCCCTTTCGCTTTAGCCAATTGCAGTTCCTGCAAAGTGGCTGAAGTTTAAGCCTCGCCTCGTCTGGATTAGCCACGTAGTATTGCAGCATTGAACGTGCGCCTTTGAAGCGCCGCCTATCTTCCGCTCCGTCATCGTGGATATGATCGAACTCCAGGACACGGCTATCGGCATGACCACAACCAACACACTCAGTGCCGACAATTTCAAACAGCGCCTTGCGTGTCTCGTGATATGTTTCTTTTAGCCAAGCTGATTGCTTGGCTAATCGCTCGGGACTGTGCACCGATAGGCCTTGTTCCCGCTGCCGCTGTCTCCACCGGCGAACTGCATCGGTTGACTTATACGACATAGGTCGTCTCGGGGAATTCACGAATGCGCAAATCTTCCGGCATATCTTCAAGGTCATGCCGCTTGTCTCGGACGCCGCCCATCTGTTTCATAAAAAAGGCAACGCCAGCATTAGAGCATTGCTGATACAGACCACGGGCCCAGTCGGGATGCATCGGGCGTGCGTGTGGGCCAGACTCGCCGCCGCAGATCACCCAGTCAACCAGCGGACCTTGCCGGGTGCAGACACCGGGCCCAACCCGCGTCCACTCGCGTTCGCCCATCCAAGGCGTGAGGTCAACCGGGCCAAGCAGCGGCTCACAGGACAGGAACCGCACTTCGGCGGGAATGGTGGCCAGTACCGGGATACGCTTGTCTGCGGCGGCTTGGTTCTCTACCGACGTGCCGATCCAAACGTTGTTAGGATAGCCATCTGCCGCCCACCAACTCGGCACCATATCAGCCATGTTCTCAGGTCGCTTGGTGAGCAGCAACCAGTCAAGCGCCGGCGTCTGTTCGATTAGCACCCACAGTAGCGCCCGCTCGGTATGCAGCTGCGGGTGAGCCTCGAAGACATCAGCCATTGAGGCGCAGAATACGCGTCGCCGCTCGCCAGCCTTGACCGCATCGCCGTTCCACTTGAGCGGCTCCTGCCAGTGCTTGTCGCCGAACGTGCGGCGCTGGGTCGTGGCGGCCGGGCCCCAGATGCTGTGGCCGGTGGGGGGGGGCGGGGCCCCCCCCCCGCCCCCCCCCCCCCCCCCCCCCCCCCCCCCCCCCCCCCCCCCCCCCCCCCCCCCCCCCCCCCCCTTCCCAGAGCAAAACCGTTGTACGCCCGGGAAGCCTTCGGCGAAGCGGAGGTTGACGCAACCCTCGGGGAAAACCATGAGGCACCCCCACATCATGGATTGAACTGTCGCGGTGCGTCCACCCTGCGATTTTACGGCCCCCCCGCCCCCCCGCTGTTCTCACCCATCGTCATTGTCCTTTCGTCTGTATCGTCTTTGCCGCCGCCACATGTCCCGCTGCATACTCCACCGCCTCCGCACTGCCGGCCCGGTAGGGGCAGAACCATGCGTTGTCGTAGTACCGGTCCTCGAAGCCCCTGCGGTAGGCGCCGACGGGGGACGGTGCGAAGGCGCTGGCCGGCGCATCGTCAGGGATGTTGCGGAGGTGGCTGGCGGTGGTGGTGACATAGTTGGTTTCTCCGCCAATATGTGCCAGTAGGGTCAGTCCGCCGCCATTGACTCGGATTCCAGCATGTCAAATAGTGACGGCATCTTCTTCTCGGCTTCAATTGCCCGCAGGTTACGAATCGCCAGGGAGTAGTAGCTCGGCTTCAGCTCGATACCGATGGCCTTGCGCCCGAGCTTCAGTGCCGTGTATGCCTCGGAGCCGATGCCCATAAACGGGGTTAGCACTGTTTCGCCGGGGTTGCTGTACAGCTTGATACAGCGTTCGATGGTGCCAAGTTGCAGCGGGCACAAGTGCAGTTCATCGTTTGGATCGCGGGCTGCCTGATACTGCAGCGTGTCGCTTTCGGAGATGCCTGTCCAAATGCCACCGGCCCAGTCGATCCACTTCTCGTTATCCATTTCACCATTCTGGACAGGTGTCACCGGCACGGCGTTCGTGCCCGGCTTGACAAAGAACAGCACACGATCCAGAATGGCCGGCCGGCTGGCGGTCGAGTCCTTGCGTACCTGCACGAACAGCAGCGCCTTGCTGTGCGTGCGGATCGCCTGCGCCTGGGGATTCTTGGCGACGATGGCGTAACCGTGGTAAATCCAACCGTTAGCCTCGTACGCCTTGATGACTTCGCCGGGGAAGTCTTTCATGCCGATGTAGCCATCACGGCTCGCCATCGCCGGAATGTCGGCAGTGTGGACGCAGGTCAAACGGCCCGGCTTTGTCACCCGCAACAGCTCACGGATGATAAAACCGTAGTGCGTGAAAAACTCCTCATTGTTCTGGCAGTTGCCAAGATCCAGCTCGGTGGCGCTGTACACGTAGAGCTGTGAAAACGGGGGCGAGTAGACGGACAGGTCAACGCTATCGCTAGGGATCTCTGCCAACCGCTGCGCAGAGTCGCCAAGCATAGCGGTGTAGTTGTCTCCCCTCACCGTCTTTTCGTTGTACTCAAAAGTGCCGATGTCAATGCCGTCGATTTCATCCATCTCATACCTCCTGACGTGCTCGATAAGCTGTTCGCTCATGCTAGATGCAACCTTTTCCTTCATCAGGATCGTGTCGTAAATCTCCCGCTCGGCTTCAGTCAGCACCACGTAAATGTTGACCTCCTTCGTCTGCCCAAAGCGATAGGAGCGCCGCACCGCCTGATACCATTCCTCCCAGGAGTAGGACAGCCCAACAAATATCTGGTTGTGGGCATTCTGGAAGTTCATACCGAACCCGGCGATCGATGGCTTGCTGACCAGCACCCGATGCTTGCCGTCCTGGAAAGCCTCAATTGACGTCGCCTTTTCTTCGGGCGAATCGGAACCAACGACCTCGACCGAATCGGGGATCGATTTGGCCATCAGCGCCGATTCGTCGTTTAGCCCCGTCCAGACAATCCATTGTTCGTCGGATGCGTTGACGATGGCGGCCGCTGTCTCGCAGCGTAGCTGCAACGTTTCCCGCCGCACCGCACGGGCACCAGACAAGCCACCCAGTTCGATAAAGACGAGCTGATTGTCAGGAACATAGTCGTAATCAATCCACACCGGATTGACCCGCAGTGGCGGCAAGATAAAGCCATCGTCGCTATAGCCTAGGTCGCTAGGCTTGCGGATCGACATGGCCCACGACGCCATCCAGCGGTAGAACGGTTGTTCATCGTGGTGCTTGAGGCGCCACTCTTGCCCGTTGTCGTTGCCAAGCTTGCGCCGCAATACGACACCGTTGACCTCCGTCACCATCTCTTTGTTGGCGTGCACGAAGAACATGGCGAGCATGTCGGCCATCTTCGTGATGCCAAGAAATTCAGAGTGATTGCCGATTTCGGTGCGGTCGTTCGGTGCCGGGGTTGCTGTGCAACACAGGCGGTAAGGCGTCTCGGCAAACATGTCAATCAGCATTTGTTTGGTCTTGCCGTCGATCGCCTTGAGGATGCTCGATTCATCCAGCACGACGGCGCCAAACTACGCAGCATCGAAGTGCTCGAGCATTTCATAGTTCGTAATCCACAGCAGACAATCATTCGTCACCTGCGCCTGACTGCGGGCGTAGCGCAGATCTACGTCAATATCGTTGCTCATGCGCACCGTCTGGCGGGCGACAGACAGGGGAGCAACAAACAGAGTGCGCTGACCCATCATGCGTGCCCATTCCAGGCTAATGTATGTTTTGCCTAGGCCGGTGTCGGCAAAGACTGCGCAGCGCCCTTTGCGGCAAGCCCAACGCACAATGTCTTTTTGGTAGTCGAACAGTCTCGGGTGCACGTCAGATTGATCAATGTCAATGCCGTCGTGTCCGATCACAATGCGCTTAGATTCAATAAATTCTTCGTATGTCATCGCTCTCCCCTTTCATTCCTCAGGAACGGGCGGCGCTGCCCTCATTGCTGCGCCGTGGTTGTTGCCTCTCGTTGCAGCCGACATCCGCCGCCCGCCCGCTCTATGCCAGCGCCGTTGATATCGGCGGTGGTTCGTTGGCCCCCAGCAGCACCGGCGCAAACAGCAGCGCCACTCCAGAAGCCCAACACCGTCTGCGTGCAGTACGGGCAGACTTTGCCTGTACTCACGGTGGCAGATGCCGCACTTGCCGCAGCGACACCCGCTCCGCACGAAGGTGTAACGATGGGTCACTTTCTCACCTCCGCCAGCTTGTCCAGGCCGCTCAGCGCCCCAGACAGCCCTTCGTAACGGCCCTGCCATCCTTCAAGTTGACCAGAGTAGGAAACGTTCGGCGTTGCGCCGCTTCCAGCTTGACAGTGAGGGCGCTGATTTCCTTGGGCGGCAAGGTACTGCTCGCGTAATCCGGTCGTTCTCTGCCGATGCCTCCTGCAGGCGGTTGGCGGCGGATCCGCGCCGTTCTTGGCGAAACCTCCAACCGCTCCACCTTCACTCGTAGTTCAGCGGCTTCCCGTCGCACCTCGCCAAGGTAGCGCAACGCCCTACCAACGCCACCCTCTACGGCCTCAACGGTCTGCAAGTCATCCGCTAAGAGCGATGTCGGGAGACTTGACGAGCATGGCGCCGATGTTTTCAAACGAATCGCTCAGGGAGATATTCACCGATGGCGATTGTTGGTGCGTGCGGTCGTCAGCCAGTCCAGCGCCCGCTTAACCGTCCCGACAACGCCGCCCCATCGGCCACGTCCGGCGGATCGGTGGCACGCCGGCGCTGTCAACCAGCAGCTGCGCAATCTGCGCCATGCCTGTCGGCGCCTCTCCCCCCGCTCTGCCACACGGCGACCATCGCCTCGCGGGCAGTTAAAAGCTGATCCCGGCGATCCTCGCCGCCTCCCAGCGCGCTTCGCCGACCCGGTAGTTGCCGTCCAGCATCGAAGGCGACGCCATCAACCACGTTTGTGTAAGTGTCTGGCTTAACGCGCTCTAGCGCATCCTTTGCCACCTGTCTCGCCATCTTCTCGCATGCTCATGATTCCTTGTCCTTTCGTCGTCTCAGATACACCCCGCACCGCTGGCCCGTACTCTCCGCTGTAACAGCTCCCCTGCGGCTTGCGGGTGGAAGGCACCTCGCCCCCGGCACGTGGCTGCCGGTTGCGGGCCAGCGGTGCGATAGTGGGCTAGAATGGCAGATCCTCTGCCGTCAACACTGTGTAAGCAGGCATGACCGCGGCCGCCTTCTTTGCCTTGACCGCCGCTTTCTCCTCGCGCACCTCTGCGGGCGGTGCCGTCAGTTTGGCGGACACCGGCGGCAATGTGCCGTAGAACGCCTGCACCAGTTCGATGCGGCTGCACAGGGCGGCCGGCGGTAAGCTGGGCAGCACCATGTTGCGCCCGTACTGTGCGCTGCGTACCCGGCTGTCGAGCACTGCCATCACGCCGGTGTCTGACGATGTGCGAATCAAGCGGCCCAGCGCCTGCTTTAGTTCGATGATCATGCCTAGCACTCTCAAGGCATTGAACGGGTACATTTCCAGCGTCTTGCCCGCCATGCCCGCCGCTCGCCCCTTGTCGAGCAGGTCGGCCTCCATTGCCTGCGTCAGCGGCGTGGGCGCCTCGAATGGCATCTTATCGACGACTACCAGGCGCAGCGCCGCACCGTCGATGCTCACGCCCTCGAAGAAGCTCTTGGTCGCAAAGAGCACGGCATTGCCGTCACTGCGGAAGCGGCGGGCGATTTCGAGCTTCGGCATTTCGCCTTGCACCAGCACGGTCAGGCCGCGGGCGGCAAAGGTGCGGCCCAGTTCGGCGACCGGCCTGGTTCGAAGGGGTTGTACGACGTGAACAGGAAAGCGCCGCCTCTGCTCCGCCAGCACGAGCTGCCGCATTTCGTCGATCGCCCAGGCCAGCCAGCCCGGTGCGTTAGGCGCCGGTGCCGCCGTGCCGCTGGGCAGGTAGGAGCAGCGCATTGGCGGCATAGTCGAATGGGGCGCTGCCGCATCTGCAACGCATCCGGCAGGCCCCCGTCCTGGCGCATGAAGTGGGCCATGTCAAAGGGGGCGGCGAGGTGGCGGAGCAAAACACCGTTGCCTTGGCGCTGCAGGTCAACAGCGGCGCTCTGTCCGGTCAGGGCCAGCCGGTCGGACAGGTTGAC
Source organism: Candidatus Caldilinea saccharophila (assembly GCA_016710365.1). Lineage (GTDB taxonomy): Bacteria > Chloroflexota > Anaerolineae > Caldilineales > Caldilineaceae > Caldilinea > Caldilinea saccharophila. The sequence continues at coordinate 49,759 of JADJVW010000068.1, forward strand.
CGTCTGCATCGCCCATTAGGTCGACGTGATGGATGCAGTCGGGGCCGTAGGGTGTGCCGTCAAGAATGGCGACCTTCTCTGCGCTCAGGGTGCGATGGCAGCGTTCGCAGCGGGTGTAGTCCGGCTGCTGGGCGACCGGCACGGCATTAACGCCGGCGAGCTGGGCAATCCAGTGCGATACGTCGAAGGGCTGGGCCACCAGCTTCGCCGGGTCGCCGTTGCGCCCTTGCTCGATCCAGCGCACATAGCCGTCGGGCGTGGGGCCGGCGAGCATCTTCAACTTGTATGCCATGTTGCGGATGCGCTGGGCGCGGCGGGCGAGCTTCTTTTCGTCGGGGTCGCTAGGCAGTTCATCCTCTGGCCATACGTCGTCGGCGATACCCAGCAGAATGTCGGTTAGGTTTTGTGCGCCGTCGATCGTCTCATCGCGCTGGATCTGCACCTGGCTGTCGGTGGTGCGCTGTCTGCCGGCTGATGCTGCGCTCGATGGGTCAGAGCGCATCCATGGCATCGCCGCCGATGGCGTCCATGTCGGCATAGCCTTCTGCCAGGCCGATGGCCGCTGCACCTGCGACACGGTGAACTCAGCGCCGCGTGCGCCGCGCATGTAGTCGGGCAGCTATGTGGCTCGTCCACGACCACGACGTCACACGGCGGGGATGTGCCCCTGGCTATCTGGTCGATGCACAGCAGGGCATGGTTGGTGACCACGACGGCGGCGTTTTGCAGCGCCGCCCGTCTCCGGTGGTGAGAAGCAGCCGTCATAGAGAGCGGGCGAGTGCTTACCGGTGCATTCGTCGTCTGCCGTCAGCTTGGCGACGTCTTTATAGTTGACAGCAAAGTCGATTTCTTCGGTGTTGCCGGTGGCGGCGCTGCTGATACCAGTCGAACAGCTCCATCGCCGCTGATGGCCTCGCCACGCTCGCCACCCCAGAAGCGGCACTCATAGTTGCCTTTGCCGGCTGACACCGCCACTTTCTTGCCGGGCCAGATGCGCTGCAGGAACGGCAGGTCTTTCTCGACCAGCTGCATCTGCAATGCTTTATTCGATGTACTGATGATGACTTTCTTATTGAGGGCACGGCACACCTGCGGCGTAGGCCGCGCTCTTTTGCCAGTGCCAGTGCCCGCTTCGACCACAGCCGGCTCGCGCATCTCGATCGCCCGCTGCCAACCGTGCCATGCAGCTGTGGCCGGCGCACTTCGTGGTTGGGCAACAGCTAGGCAATGTGCGCCTTGCCCAAAGATGGCGTCGGCTACGGACGGCCAGCGCACGGTCAGCGTGCCGCCGGCGATCGTCTGCGGCGCTTCGCAGCAAGCCGCCTGCTGCCTGCGCGATGGCGGCCCAGTTGCCCGATTTGCCGTTGATGGTCAAGACAAAGTGGCCATCCTCGGCGGGCGCTGGGGCGCTTGGGGAGTGTCCTGGCAAGCGCTCTGCCAAAGACCTATCATTAGTGCTCTGAAGTCGTTCATAGAAGTTGCCTGAAGGGGGTAGAAGTGAAGGTGGGGCGGCCTAATGCCACCGCCCGCCGCGGCGGACTAAAGCCCGGTCGCTGCGAGTACGGCGTCCTCGGCGTCCTTCTCGGCGCGCTCCTCGACAGCGGCGGCTTCGCCATTGCCTTCGACGGTGCCCGGCTTGATGTTCTCCCAGGCGGTGCGCCAGTCGCTGCTCTGGTCGAACAGCGCGTTGACGAAGGCGAGCAGGTCGTTGCCGACGTAGAAGCGCTTGAGGTCGACGTTGGCGGCCTTGTTCAGGGCAGGCCCAGGGCGACGGGCAATACGACGTTGGTCGTGTTGGGGTGCCTTGCCGACTCTCAAATCGGGATCGCCCTTCTCGTTGCGGATTGGCGCCGACCGGCAGCCAGAACGCCCGGTAGGCTCCAGCGCTTGCCGGAGGCTTGCCGTTCTTCTTGGCAGCGGCATCGCTGGCGGTGTTAGCCCGGCGATCACGGTGTTGGCGAAGCGGCTGATGACGCTGTTAGCGTCGCGGTAGCTCTCGGCGAATGCTGCGCCGGCGGCCCGCCGTCGTCAGCACGAAGGGCCGGCATTCTCCAAGCCCTTGACCAGCACCAGGTAGTGCGTGCGGCTGGACGGCGACTTGCCGCCGTTAGCTACATGGCCTTCTCAAAGCCGGTCAGGGAACGTCTGCCGCGCCCGCCGTTGGGGCGATTTTCCCGCGCTTGCGTTCGGCGATGATGCTGACCACGCGGCCTCGCGCTTCCAGTCAGCCCTCCTCCTCCGGTGCCGTTCTCAAACGTGCGCGAGGTCTTATGGCCCGTACCGCCTCAAAAAGCACGGCGCCGTCTACCTTGTCAGCCTTGATAAAGAAGCGCCGCATGGAATCCATGCCGCCAAACTTCTTGGCCTTGGGGTCGGCGTACACCCACTGGATAATGGGTAGCTGGGCCCGCCGCCCTCGACGCTGGCTACTGGTCAATGCTGTCCACGGCGACCGGGTTGAACTCGTATTCCTGACCGTTGGTATTGGGCTGATCGCTCATGGTGTAGCTCCTTTGCCTATACAGGCGGAAAATGGTATTGAAACTGCGTCTGTACTACCACAGCCCTGCGTCGGCGGCGTCCTGCGCCGTCACGTGGCCGAACTCCTTGCTGCCCGTTAGTGATCCGTGCGACCTGTGCCTCGACTTGCCGGCGGCGTCCATGCGGAAGTCGATGTCGCCGGCTTGTTCGGCCCCATCGCTGCCAGCATCTCCATCGCAGCGGCGGTGAGACGAGCGGCGTAACCCACGGCGGCAAACTCGCGGCCCAGGCGGTCATATTCGGCGGTCAACTTGGCAACGTCGGCGCGTTCCACGTCGGCGGCCTTGCTCCAGCGCACGTACACGGCGTCGGTCTTGAGGGTCAGCCCCAGCCGCGCCTTGCGCTCCTCAGCGTTCTTGCCCTCCACATTGAGCGCCGTCTGCGCCTCAATGTCAACCAAGGTGCGGCTCGCTGGTGCCCAGCTGCATCTTAGCGGCGTTGAGGTCGGTCTGCACGGCGGCGATTTCGCCCGGCAGATTGTCGAGGCTAGCCATGGTGTCTGTGTAGCGGTCGATCAACTGTTGGTGCATGCGGTGTCTTTCCTGCGTGGTTCCCATGCAGCCCAGGCATTACAAGGGATGGGATTGATTTACGCGGTGACCAGCATGGCCCGGCTGCCGGAACGGCTCGACGTCGGCGGCGTGGGCGCAATCCCAGCCGTTGCGGATGTAGGTATTGCCGCACCACTCGCGGCCGTGCCCTTGGCGTACAGGTGCATGCCCCGCTGCTGCCACTCGGCAATCAACGCCTGCTTGAGGTACTCAGGCATCGACCGGCAGGTTATCGGACTGGGTCGCGCCGATGACTTCTTCGGCGGCGTCGATGTACGCTCGCGGTAGCCGCGTCACCGCTCGCGGGTGTGCGCCGTCTCGACCCGCACGCCGTACCAGAATGCGCGGTTCGTCACCGAAATGCTTGAGTTCGTAGCGGGAAGTGGTAGACTTATCTGTGTTCATGGTTTCTTTCCTTGACTGTGAACGTGCCCCAGCCGTCGTGAGCGGTGTGGGGCGTTTTTATTTGAACTAACCATTAGCCTGTAAAGCTAATGATACCATGTATATGTATAGGTGTCAAGCATTTTTGGGTGAGTTTTGCAAATCCGTTGAATTGTTTGCCGTGCGGGGAAACAAAGAGGCGTCACCAGTCCCGCACTGGTGACGCCCTCTGAATGTAAACGAAATGTCAGCTTTGCGTATCAAGCACGGGGAGAAACTACTCTACATAGGAAGATAAACCCG